>NZ_JARVRD010000007.1:0-353766 GCF_030209845.1 Agrobacterium sp. fls2-241-TYG-188a
CGCCCTCGTCAGTGAGCGGACTTATAGAGGACACCCCTCAAACAAGTCAACACTGACAATCCAAAAAAATACAGATTTTATGTAAGTTGCTGATTAGGCTGGGGTATTTCGGGTCTACTCAAAATCCGACCCCACCAACGGCCTCGCGGGCCTTCATATTTGGTCTCTGACTTCACCCGACAGCGTCGCCTTGCTAAGGTCTCTCGATCCAGATCATCCGGGAGACCCCTATGCTTGTTCTCAATGAAGACGAAACGCGCCGTGCCTTGCCCTGGCCTGCTCTTATAGGGGCTATAGAGAACATGTTCCGGGTGGGCTGCGTGACGCCCTTAAGGCACCATCATGACGTAGAGGTGCCCGGTGAAAGAAACGCAACGCTACTGATGATGCCCGCATGGGTTCCGGGTTCTTATCTTGGCGTGAAAATCCTGTCCGTCTTTCCCGACAACGCGCAGAGAGCCCTGCCAGCTATCTTTGGTACCTATCTTCTGTCGTCCGGAAAGACAGGCGAGATGCTTGCGGCGATTGAAGGTGGCGAACTGACGGCACGACGGACGGCGGCCACTTCGGCGCTCGCCGCGCGCCATCTGGCACGGGAGGACGCCTCCGCAATGCTGATGGTGGGAACAGGGCGCTTGTCGCTTAATCTGATGGAGGCCCATGCCGCGGTCCGCCCCCTTACCTCTTTTACGGTCTGGGGTCGCAATGCCGACGCGGCGGCAGCAATGGCCCAGAAGGCACGCAAGATCGGTCTGGACGCGCAGCCTTGTGACGATCTGGAGCGGAGCGCTCGGGAGGCTGATTTAATCTCCTGCGCCACACTGTCTGACCAACCTCTTGTCAAAGGCGAATGGCTTAAACCGGGTGCGCATCTCGACCTCGTCGGGGCCTTTAAACCATCAATGCGGGAGAGCGACGACATTGCGGTTCAACGCGCGACGATTTTCGTCGATACCTATGACGGCGCGCTGACGGAAGGTGGCGACCTTGTTCAGCCCCTCGGTTCCGGGGCAATCGAGCGCAGCGAAGTTGTCGCGGAGCTTTCCGAGCTTGTCTCCGGACGTTATGGAGGCCGCAAGAGCAAGGATGAAATTACGCTGTTCAAATCGGTAGGTGCTGCGCTGGAGGATCTGGCCGGCGCGATACTCGCTTACGAAAGCGTCATTGCAGAAAACCATTTGTGAATGAAATGTCGCAGACAAACATGATGATGCTGCCGGAATTGCCAGTAACGGAGGTTCTCGCTGAGATTGGCGGCGCTTTGGCCGACTTCGGCCAGGCGATCTTGTCGGCACCGCCCGGCGCGGGCAAGACCACACTGGTGCCGCTTTACCTCCTGCATCAGCCATGGCGCGGAGATGGCAAGATTATCCTGCTGGAACCGCGACGGCTCGCGGCGCGCGCGGCTGCAAGCCGCATGGCGTCACTGCTTGGCGAAACCGTGGGCGAAACCGTCGGCTATCGTATGCGGCTGGACAATCGCATATCCGCGAAAACACGCATCGAGGTCGTCACGGAGGGCGTTTTCGCCCGCATGATACTAGACGACCCCGAGCTATCAGGTGTTTCGACGGTCATCTTCGACGAATTTCATGAACGTTCGCTGGACGGCGACTTTGGTCTTGCCCTTGCGCTGGATGTCCGCAGTGGACTGCGCGACGATCTTCGCGTTCTCGTCATGTCGGCTACGCTGGACGTGGAGAGAATCAGTGAGCTGCTGACAGACGCGCCGGTCATCAAAAGCCTGGGACGTAGTTTTCCAATCGATATCCGCTACGACGAACGCAATGGGCAGGAGCGCGTAGAAGACAGGGTTGCCAGGGCCATTATCGCCGCCCATCAATCGGAAGCCGGTTCCATTCTTGCTTTTCTGCCAGGACAGGGAGAAATTACGCGGACGGCCGAACGGCTTGAGGGGAAGTTCGCAGCAGAGACGAGTGTCATACCTCTCTATGGCAACCTTTCCCAGAAAGATCAGGATGCTGCTATACAGCCCACCGGGGCTGGAAGACGCAAGATCGTGCTGGCGACGTCCATTGCCGAAACCTCCATCACCATCGATGGTGTGCGGGTCGTCATAGATAGTGGTCTGCAGAGACTGCCGGTATTCGAACCCTCCACAGGCATGACGAGGCTTGAGACCGTGAAGGTTTCCCGCGCCTCGGCCGATCAGCGCGCTGGCCGCGCGGGACGAACAGAGCCTGGGATTGCAATCAGGCTGTGGCACGCAGGCCAGACGGCTGCGCTCCCTGCTTTCACGCCGCCGCAGATTCTGGCAAGCGATCTTTCTGCTCTTGCGCTGGACCTGGCGCATTGGGGTGTGGCTGATCCCGCTTCGCTATCCTTTCTGGACCAGCCTCCCGAAACGGCACTTCGCGAAGCGAGGACCCTGTTGACGAGCCTTGGCGCGCTGGATGCTGCAGGAGCCATAACCCCGCGTGGCAGGCAGATGCGGGAATTGGCCCTCCCCCCTCGCCTTTCCGCCATGGTCATTGCGGCACAAGAACACGGTCATGGCAATCAGGCAGCTCTGTTGGCGGTCCTCTTGACGGAACAGGGGCTTGGGGGAAGCGACATCGACCTTGAGGAAAGGCTACGTCGCTTCAAGCAGGAAAAGGGAGAAAGAGCGACGGCGGCAAGGGGGCTTGCAGGCAGGATCGCGGCTTCGCTCGGAAGAACCGCTTCCGTCGATCCTGTGACTGCAGGACAGCTGCTGCTTCATGCCTATCCCGATCGCATCGCTTTTCAACGTGGTGGACGCGGGCGCTATGTCATGGCCAATGGGCGTGGTGCGGAACTTTCAGAAACGGAGCGTCTCGCTGCCGAGAAAATGCTCGTTGTGGCTGACGTCACTGGCCGCGCAGCGCAGCCACGTATTCTGGCTGCCGCTTCCATCAGGCGCGAAGATGTCGAGGATTATTTGCCGGATTCCATCGCCAGGGAAGATCAGCTGTTTTTTGACAAGGCCAGCGGTCAAGTCCGCGCTCGTCGCGTCACGCGCATCGGCGCGATCATCCTTGAAGAGGCACCGCTTGGCAAGCCGGCTGGCGAGAAGGCCGCGCTCGCCCTTGCCGGTGGCATTCGAGAGCATGGGTTGGGCCTTGTCAATTTCTCCAAGGAAGCGCAGCAATTGCGGCAACGTCTTGGTTTCCTGCATCGGACGATAGGTGATCCGTGGCCGGATACGCGTGATGAGGCGCTTCTGGCTCGGCTTGAAGAGTGGTTCGTTCCGTTCCAGCATGACGTCAACAGCATTCAGGCCATCAAGAGTGGTGCGTTGATGGAAGGGCTGATGTCTCTTGTTCCGCATTCGGTGCAGCGCGAGCTTGGCAAATTGCTTCCCTCCCATTTCGAAGCGCCGACGGGACAACGGCACCCTATAAGCTATGAGGGGGAAGAACCGACACTGACCATTCGCGTCCAGGAGCTTTTCGGCCTGCGCCAACACCCAACACTGGCGGGCGGCAAATTGCCACTGCTTCTGGAATTGACCTCGCCCGCCCACAGGCCGATACAGACAACACGGGATCTGCCGGGTTTCTGGGCTGGATCCTGGAAGGACGTTCGCTCGGATATGAGGGGGCGGTATCCGCGTCACCCATGGCCGGAAGATCCGGCCTCTGCGCAACCGACCACTCGCGTGAAACCACGCGGGACCTGAAAAAGGAAGACGGCAAATGGCAGCTCAGCCAGAAGAAAACACACGACTTGGCCGCGCCAGCCGTCATATCCGCCTGCAAACGATCGTCTGGTTGCGTTGGCTGGCCGTGGCAGGGCAGACGGCAACCATTCTTCTGGTTGGCTTCGGGCTCAATTTTCCCTTGCCGCTTCTGACCTGCGCAGTGCTGATCGGCGCGCTGGCGGTTGCAAATCTGTTTCTATCCGCCAGATTTCCGGCTACCTACCGGCTTGAACCCTGGGAAGCAACGCTTCTTCTGGCTTTCGACCTGCTACAATTGACGGCGCTGATCTACATCACGGGTGGTCTCTCCAATCCGTTTGCACCGCTCATCTGCGTTCAGGTCATCATTGCCTTTGCCTCGCAGCCCATGAAACACTCCCTCATGTTGCTGGCATTTGCCCTGGCGTGCGTTACATCCATCGCGTTCTCCCCCTTTCCCGTTCCATGGTATCCCGGCGAAACATTGCCGATCCAGATCATCATCCACATCGGCATCTGGTGCTCCATCGTGGCGATGATGCTGTTTGCCGCCTTCTATGCATACCGTGTTTCGCATGAGGCCAATCAGCTTGCCGATGCGCTGGCAGCAACGGAACTTGTGCTTGAACGCGAAAAGCACCTCTCCCAGCTCGATGGTCTGGCTGCAGCCGCCGCTCATGAGCTTGGCACCCCTCTGGCGACGATCAGCGTTGTTGCCAAGGAAATGGAGCGGGAACTGGGAAATGACGAACGCTTTGGCGAAGATGTTGCGCTTCTGCGCAGCCAGAGCGAAAGATGCCGCGATATTCTGCGGCGATTGACATCCCTCTCAGCAGACGGTGAGGAGCACCTTCGCAAGCTGCCCCTGTCTTCACTGATCGAAGAGGTCATTGCACCCCACCGCGAATTCGGGATCAAACTCCGGCTCATTGAAAAGAGCGGCAGAAGCGGCGAGCCTGTTGGCGCCAGAAACGCCGGCATCATCTATGGTCTCGGGAATCTTCTCGAAAACGCCGTCGATTATGCCCGTGAGCTTGTGACGGTTACATCCTCCTATGATGCCCATCATGTGAAGGTCGTTATCGAGGACGATGGGCAAGGCTATGCGCCGGACATTCTCGCCCGGATCGGCGAGCCCTATGTCACGAAGCGCCAAAACGAAACCCGGGCTGGCGGACTTGGTCTCGGCCTCTTTATCGCAAAGACCCTTCTGGAGCGCTCCGGTGCGGTTCTGACTTTCGAGAACCGGATCGATGATGGACCCGGCGCACGAGTCGCTATCGTCTGGCCGCGCGAAATTATGGAAGATAAGAAGAACAAATGAGTTTATTCTGCCTTCGGGTGCAATAAGGTCGGTTGATAGAAATAGACTGCGGAGAATGCCGGGATGAGTGACGACAAGCGGGACGAAAAGGGTGCAGCGTCGGCGAGCGAGGCTGCTGACGCGATAGGACCGGATAATTCCCTTCTGATCGTTGATGACGATGGCCCATTCCTGCGCCGTCTGGCGCGCGCCATGGAGACACGTGGCTTTGCCGTCGATACTGCCGAGTCGGTTAGCGAAGGCATCGCAAAGTCCAAGCTTTCGCCGCCCAAATACGCCGTCGTGGATTTACGTCTGGGCGATGGAAATGGACTGGAAGTGATCGAGGCGATCCGTCAGCACCGTGACGACACCCAGATCGTCGTCTTGACCGGATATGGCAACATTGCCACCGCTGTGACGGCCGTGAAGCTGGGTGCGCTCGATTATCTGGCAAAGCCCGCCGACGCCGATGACGTGTTCAATGCGCTGACCCAGCGCGAAGGCGACAAGATGGACCTTCCGGAAAATCCCATGTCGGCAGACAGGGTTCGCTGGGAACATATTCAGCGCGTCTATGAAATGTGCGAGCGCAATGTTTCAGAAACGGCACGACGTCTAAACATGCATCGCCGCACCTTGCAGCGCATATTGGCCAAGCGTGCTCCCAAGTAGACTTGTCAGTTGCAAGGCCGTCGCGTTCTGCCGCGTCTCTTCAGTCTGAATAGCTTTTGCCGGTGGACCACTCGGCCATCATCAGGCGCCTCGCAGCGGTCCTGGAAAAATCGAGCATCAGCGACTTGCGGGCGGCTGGTGGCAGTTTATGCTCCGGTGCTTCACGCACCATATGGGCGCCATAGCCATCGGAAACGAACAATCCGCAGTCTTCCGGGAAAATGTCGAGCGGGACGGCAGTATGGGTGGCAAAGAACAGCCGGTCGCAATGGGCGCGATAATCCGGCCATTTTCGATCCACCCTGAAATCCTCTATCGAGGATTTGATCTCCACGATCCATATCTCTCCCTTGGCGGAAACGCTGATCAAATCCGCCCTGCGGCCACTTGAAAGCGAGAGTTCCGGCAAAATGGAATGGCGCATTTCGTTCAGCAATATCTGCACGCCACGCCTGACCAGCATCGCATTTTCCGACTGGCGACCGTCGATTAACGGGTTGTTATTGACGATGGAAAGAATAGTCATGGAAAAATCCGGCTGGTATGGGTCTATGATGTTGCAAAAAGGCCATCCGAGCGCAATTTCGTGCGCCATATTCTATTGCTGCGGTGCAACGGCTTGCCAAGGCCAGAGTAATCGAAAATAACCCGTCTATTCAATAAGCTTCATGCATCGCCCCGATTTGGTGATATTTCCCGCGAGAACATCATGCGCATTCGCACTTTTTTGACTGCCCTCGGTCTGTCGTCGGTATTTGCTTTGACCGGCTGCGCCTCCACGGCGACCAAGACGACACCTGCCACACCCGCCTCCGCGCCAGCCTTTGTCGAAACGACACAGATTTTCGGTGACGAAGTTTACGGCGCGACAACCGATGCTGGTTACGCCTTGCCGGCAATCCCGATCAACAAGGTGGACAAGCGCTTCCACCGCCAGATCGTTGCGTATGAAACACCCGAAAAGCCAGGCACCGTTATCGTCAATACGCGCGAACGCTTCCTGTATTACATTCTGCCAGGCGGCAAGGCCGTGCGTTATGGCATCGGCGTCGGCAAACAGGGCTTTGCATGGGCTGGTGAAGCCTATGTTGCGTGGAAGCAGGAATGGCCAATGTGGCATCCGCCAAAGGAAATGGCTGACCGCAAGCCGGAAGTCGCTCGCTATGTGGAAGCTGGTATGGGCCCGGGCCTGACCAATCCGCTGGGTGCACGCGCCATGTATCTGTTCAACGAAAAAGGTCAGGACACGCTGTTCCGCATCCATGGTTCTCCAGAGTGGAATTCCATCGGCACCGCGGCTTCCTCCGGCTGCATTCGCATGATCAACCAGGACGTCATCGACCTCTACAGCCGCGTCCGTCCGGGCCGCAGTTCCAAGGTCATCGTGATCCAGTAAGAATCAACGATCTCACCAAAAAAGCCGCCGGAACATCTCCGGCGGCTTTTTTATGTCTGGTCTTGTAACTACCCTGCCTGCGTCGCCTTCAACTCCAGACGGCGGCGGTGCAAGACGGGCTCGGTATAACCGTTCGGCTGTTCCCTGCCCTTCAGCACCAGCTCAAGCGCAGCCTGAAACGCAATCGAGCCATCGAAATCAGTCGCCATTGGCCGGTAAGCCGCATCATTTGCGTTCTGCTGATCGACGACGGCTGCCATACGCTTCATCGTTTCAACGATCTGCTCTTGCGAAACCACACCATGGCGCAGCCAGTTGGCCATGTGCTGGGCGGAAATGCGCAGGGTCGCGCGATCTTCCATCAGGCCGACATTGTTGATATCGGGCACTTTCGAACATCCAACGCCCTGGTCGACCCAGCGCACGACATAGCCAAGGATGCCCTGCGCGTTGTTGTCGAGCTCGCGCTGGATATCCTCGGCGCTCCAATTCGGACGGACAGCGACCGGCACGGAAAGAATATCCGAGAGCCTGGCACGGTCGCGCGTCTTCAGTCCGTCCTGCACGGTCGCAACATCCACGCTGTGATAATGCGTTGCGTGGAGCGTCGCTGCCGTTGGTGAGGGCACCCAGGCGGTGTTGGCGCCAGCTTTGGGATGCGCGATTTTCTGCTCCAGCATCGCCGCCATCAGGTCCGGCATTGCCCACATTCCCTTGCCGATCTGCGCGTGACCGGCAAGCCCGCATTCAAGGCCGATATCGACGTTCCAGTTTTCATAAGCGGAAATCCAGGCCGCCTGTTTCATATCGCCCTTGCGAATCATCGGACCCGCTTCCATCGAGGTATGGATTTCGTCACCGGTGCGATCGAGGAAGCCGGTATTTATGAAGACAACACGGTTCTTCGCTGCGCGAATGCATTCCTTGAGATTGACCGTCGTGCGGCGTTCCTCATCCATGATGCCCATCTTGATTGTGTTGGGTTCCATCCCGACCAGTGCTTCGACACGCGTAAATATGTCTGCGGCAAACGCGACCTCTTCAGGACCATGCATCTTTGGCTTGACCACATACATGGAGCCAGCGCGTGAATTTTGACGGCGTCCCTTGGCTCCAACGTCATAAAGCGCGATCAACGCCGTGACCACCGCATCCATGATGCCTTCCGGGATGTCCCGACCGTCCTTGTCGAGGATGGCTGGATTGGTCATGAGGTGGCCCACATTGCGAACCAGCATCAGCGAACGACCGGGCAGTGAAAGCGATGAGCCATCGGCAGCGACATAGTCACGATCCGCGTTGAGGCGGCGGGTAAAGGTCTTGCCACCCTTGGCCACCTCCTCTGTCAGGTCTCCGCGCATGAGGCCCAGCCAATTGCGATAGGCAACGACCTTGTCCTGCGCATCGACCGCGGCCACCGAATCTTCGCAGTCCATGATCGTCGTCAGAGCAGACTCAAGGACGATGTCCGAGAGGCCAGCCTTGTCGCTTGCACCGATCGCGGTCGACTTGTCGATGATGATTTCGACGTGGAGACCATTCTTGGCAAGCAGGACCGACGACGGGGAGGCAGTCTCGCCCTTGTAGCCGACGAACTGGGCAGCATCGTTGAGGGTCTGCCAATCGCCCCCGATTTCGACATGCAGGGCACCGTCTGCGATCTTCAAGCCGGAGATATCAGACCAGCTGCCATGCGCGAGGGGAGCTGAACGATCCAGAAAATCACGCGCCCAGGCGATGACCTTCTCCCCTCGCTTCGGGTTGTAATCCCGGCCTTTTTCGGCCCCGTCCGCTTCAGAAATCGCATCTGTGCCATAGAGCGCATCGTAGAGTGAGCCCCAGCGCGCATTGGCAGCATTCAGCGCGTATCGCGCGTTCATGACGGGAACGACGAGCTGCGGACCGGCGATCCGGGCAATCTCAGGATCGACGTTTGCGGTTTTTACCGTGAAGTTCTCGCCTTCGGGCAGCAGATAACCGATATCGCGCAGGAATGTTTCGTAGGCAGCAAGGTCTACCGGCGCACCATTGGCGCGGTACCAGTCATCCAGCTGGACCTGAAAAGCGTCTCGCTTTTGCAGCAACTCCCGGTTCTTCGGGGAGAGCTGATGCACGATCTCTGAAAATCCTCGGAAGAAAAGGTCTGCGTCCAGGCCTGTGCCGGGCAGAACCTCCTTCGTCAAGAAATCGAAGAGCGTCTGCTCAATGGAAAGTCCGTGCTGCTCGATGCGGCTCACTTTGCGTCTCCCTATCTGCATATTTGCAGACAGAGTGGACGCTCAAACCACCGCTCGTCAATCAGGCATCACCGCCAAAGTTCTTTTCTTTTTTGGAAACAATCTGGCGCAACCTGTTCCAGCTTTTACAGGAGTCGCTGCAACTCCGGCAGCTTCTCATTGACGAGCCAGCCGTAATAGTTCTCTTCCGGCCATGCTGGCCCCTCGCCTGCTGCTGCCCTCTGACGGTTTTTCTGCGCGAGAACCGCCGCCCGCTGCTGTGATCCGCCGAGATTGTAGAGCGTCGAGGTCACGCCCGGATTTTTGGAGATGTCCATATCCGCAATCGATTTGTAGTCATCGATCGACTTTCGGATCGCCGCTGCCATATAGGCCAGCGAGCGATCGGGATCCATGATCGCGTTGTAAACAGCTGCGGCATCATTCTCATCCAGCTTTTCATAGCCGGAAATTCTGGCGACGGTGTCGGACAGCATCAAAGCGGTCAGCGGGTTGATCTGCCCGAGCCCGAAGGTCTGACCGGCATAGAATGGCTGGAAGAAGACTGCACTGAAACGGTTATCGGGATAACTGACGCCATTGACCTGTTTGCCGCGGAAACTGTCGTCCCAGACATCTTCGCGGCAAGTCCAGAGGCTGACGGATTCCCGCTTGGACTGGCATTTCGAAAACTGCTCATGCGCCAGAAACTGCGCAATGCTTTCGTCCTTGTAGCCGAATCGAAAACTGTTGCCCGCATAGGACGCCGCTTTGACGTAGTAGGATTGAAGCCGGTCATAGGCATCCACATTATAAGTGTGTTCACCGACGATTGCGCCAATCATATGAATGGGGTCAATTCCGTAGCGTCCTGCCGTGGATTTGATCTTGGCAATGAGCTGCTTGTCGCCCGACAGCAGATCCAGCACTTTCTGATATTTGCGATCAAATGTGGAATTGGAGCCCTTGGTGCGGCGGGAAGACGCGCCGGGCACACCGGGCTGATCTTCGTTGCGATTTCCCGGCGGCACCACGCTTGCAGCCTCCGCAAAGGATTGGGAGACGGCGCCAAAAACCATGACGGCAGCCAGGACCAGAAGAATTTTACGCACGAGCGGATGCCTTTTTCTCGGCCGACGCGAGCGCCGGACCATTCCCTCAAGAGCCATTAACGTTTTCATTAGCGAAAAGCGTGGTCAAATGTCGAGACAAGGCCAGTAAAATAAGAGTGCGGCAAGATTTGCCGCACTCCGCATTATCTTAGAGAATGTAGCGCGACAGGTCCGTATCGGCGGCGATATCGCCCACATGCTCCTTGACATAATCCTGGTCGATCTTGACCGCAGAGCCACTGCGATCCGGTGCGTTGAACGAAATTTCGTCCAGTACCCGTTCCATGACGGTTTGCAGGCGACGCGCACCGATATTCTCAACCGAGGAATTGAGATGCACCGCGACGTCGGCCAAAGCATCGATGGCATCATCGGTGAATTCCAGGTTCAACTCCTCCGTTGCCATCAGCGCAATATATTGACGGATGAGGCTCGCTTCCGTCTCCGTGAGAATCCTTCGGAAGTCCTCTTTGGTCAGCGGCTTCAGTTCGACCCGAATGGGCAGTCGGCCCTGAAGCTCGGGAAGAAGATCGGAGGGCTTCGAAACGTGGAACGCGCCTGATGCGATGAAGAGAATATGATCGGTCTTGACCGGCCCGTACTTGGTCGAAACCGTCGTTCCCTCCACCAGCGGCAGAAGATCACGCTGGACACCCTCACGAGAGACGCCCGCGCCCATGCCGCCGTCGCGTGCAGCGATCTTGTCGATTTCGTCAAGGAAGACGATGCCATCATTCTCTACCGATTTTACGGCTTCGCGCTGGATGAGCTCGTTGTCGAGAAGCTTGTCCGACTCGTCGCGAATAAGGTCCGCATAGGATTTCTCGACTGTCGTGCGGACCTTCTTGGTGCGGCCACCCATAGCCTTGCCGAACATGTCGGAAAGATTGAGGACGCCGATATTCGCGCCCGGCATTCCCGGAATTTCGAAACCGGGCATTCCAGAGCCTGCGTCAGCGACTTCGATATCGATTTCCTTCTTGTCCAGCTCTCCATCGCGAAGCTTCTTGCGGAAGCTTTCCCGCGTGGCCGGAGAGGCCGTAGAGCCGACAAGGGCATCCAGCACACGTTCTTCTGCGCTGGCATGAGCCTTGGCCTGTACTTCCGTGCGTTTCTTTTCCCGGACGAGGCCGATGCCGATTTCCACGAGATCGCGAATGATCTGCTCGACGTCGCGGCCGACATAGCCGACCTCGGTAAACTTCGTCGCCTCGACCTTGATGAAGGGCGCTCCGGCCAGTTTCGCAAGACGACGGGAAATCTCGGTCTTGCCGACACCGGTCGGCCCGATCATGAGGATGTTCTTCGGCATCACCTCATCGCGCAGGCTGTCATCGAGCTGCTGGCGGCGCCAGCGATTGCGCAGGGCGATCGCCACGGCACGCTTGGCGTCATGCTGACCGATGATGTGGCGGTCGAGTTCTGAAACGATCTCGCGGGGAGAAAAATTCGTCATTGTCTTCCTTTCGGCGTCTCTGTTGCGACCAGCCATGTCGGCCCGGCCCACAGAACCCATATGTTTGGCGGCCGCAGCTTATTCTGCGTCGAGCGTTTCGATTACGAGATTATGATTGGTGTAAACGCAGATATCAGCGGCGATATCGAGTGCCTGTCGCGCCACTTCTTCGGCCGACTTTTCCGAATCCATCAGGGCACGCGCTGCCGCAAAGGCGTAGTTTCCGCCAGATCCGATTGCGATTGCCCCGTGTTCCGGCTCAAGGACATCGCCATTGCCGGTAATGGCCAGGGTTATCGACTTGTCAGCGACAAGCATCATGGCTTCGAGATTGCGCAGATATTTGTCGGTGCGCCAGTCCTTGGCAAGCTCCACGGCAGCGCGCATCAATTGCCCGGGATATTGCTCCAGCTTCTTTTCAAGCCTGTCGAGAAGCGTGAAAGCATCTGCGGTTGCCCCGGCAAAACCGGCAATCACTTCGCCCTTGCCGATGCGGCGCACCTTGCGGGCATTGCCTTTCATCACGGTCTGACCGAGACTGACCTGACCGTCACCGGCCATGACGACCTTGCCGGCCTTTCTCACAGTAATAATCGTTGTCATCAAACACCTGTTTGCCCAAAATGGGCGTTGTCGGACCGCCCCTGCGGTCCCGTTCGAAGTCTATGTAAGTCCGGTTTTTGCGATTGCAAATCGGCACGCCCGGCTCCACCTTCGGACAATCGGGCCAGGCGATGTCTTGGCTGGATATTTGTGGGTCATGCTGATATGGAACGCCAATATCGATACGGAGCAGCCAGATGGCAGAACGCAGAGCTGAGATTTCCCGCAAGACAAACGAGACGGACGTCTTCGTGCGCGTGAACATCGACGGAACAGGCAAGTCGCAGATTTCCACGGGTGTGGGATTTTTCGACCATATGCTGGAGCAGCTCAGCCGCCATTCTCTGATCGACATGGACATCAATGTGAAGGGTGATCTGCACATCGACGATCACCACACCGTGGAAGATACCGGCATTGCCATCGGTCAGGCCATTTCCAAGGCACTCGGAGACCGTCGCGGTATTACCCGCTACGCTTCTCTTGATCTGGCCATGGACGAGACCATGACAAAGGCAGCCGTCGATATTTCCGGTCGCCCCTTTCTGGTCTGGAACGTGATGTTCTCGGCCCCAAAGATCGGCACTTTCGATACTGAGCTTGTTCGGGAGTTTTTCCAGGCGCTTGCTCAGAACGGCGGCATTACCTTGCATGTTCTCAACCACTATGGTGCCAACAACCACCATATCGCCGAGACCTGCTTCAAGGCAGTTGCACGTGTTCTGCGCACTGCGACGGAAATCGATCCGCGTCAGGCAGACCGCGTGCCTTCGACAAAGGGTATGCTGGCCTGAAAAGGTCAGGATCTGCACGCAGTGACGCAAGAGCAATCACGTATTCGTCACTTAGCGCAAAACGACGTCAGGAACGCCAATGATCTCATATATCGTTCTGGAAGCACCCGGTGGTCCGGATCGGGATCACCGCTCGACACGCCTGATTGCCGATCGTTTTTCCTGGCTCGCCTTTCTGTTTCCCTGGATATGGTTTGCCGTTCAGCGCCTGTGGTGGGTCGCCATCGGGCTGGTCATTTTGCAAGTCGCAGCGGGGCAGGTTTCTGCGCTTAATGGCTTGGCCGCAACAGGTCTTGTTTTCGCCCTTGCCGCGGCCTCGATAGCCGGATTCGAAGGCCGAAATCTTGTCGTTCGAGATCTTTTATCGAGAGGATGGACCTTCAAGACCGTTGTTGCGGCACCAGACCTTGCAACGGCAGAAGATATGTATTTTGCGAGCCTGCCGCTGTCTGAAACAGGTGTGTCCAACACCGTTCCGCATACGGACTGGAAGCGAGATACAAAGAGCGGCAGTTACAAGACGAACGATCCGGCAGGGTCGTTTCAGTTCGATCTGAATGGAAGGCGCTGATCATGCGTGTGGCAATTATCGATTACGGCTCCGGCAATCTTCGTTCGGCGACCAAGGCATTTGAGCGGGCGGCGCACGAAGCCGGTATCGATGCGATCATCGATCTCACCGATGATCCCGATCGCGTTGCATCGGCCGATCGCATCGTTTTGCCGGGTGTCGGTGCCTATGCGGACTGCCGCGCCGGTCTTGCGGCCGTTCCCGGAATGCATCAGGCTTTGACCGATGCGGTGGAGACCAAAGGGCGTCCCTTCATTGGCGTCTGCGTCGGTATGCAGTTGATGTCGTCTCGCGGACTGGAAAAAACGATAAGCCAGGGTCTTGGCTGGATCGAAGGGGATGTCGTGGAGATGACCCCAGCTGACCCGACGTTAAAGGTACCGCAGATCGGCTGGAATACGCTGGAGCTTCACAGGCCGCACCCTGTCTTTGAAGGCATCAAGACCGGCCCGGACGGTCTGCACGCCTACTTCGTCCATTCCTACCACCTTGCCGCAAGAAACGAGCATGACGTTATCGCCACCACCGATTACGGCGGTGCCATGACGGCTTTCGTGGGTCGCGACAACATGGTCGGCGCCCAGTTTCACCCGGAAAAAAGCCAGACACTCGGCCTTGCCCTGATTTCCAATTTCCTGCGCTGGAAGCCCTGACATGATCTTATTTCCCGCAATCGACCTCAAAGATGGCCAGTGCGTTCGCCTCAAGCTGGGTGATATGGAACAGGCCACCGTCTACAACACAGACCCCGGCGCTCAGGCAAAGGCGTTTGAGGGCCAGGGTTTCGAATGGCTGCATGTGGTGGACCTGAACGGCGCCTTTGCCGGCCAGACTGTCAATGGTGACGCCGTCGATGCCATTCTCAAGTCCACCAGCAACCCCGTCCAGCTGGGTGGCGGTATTCGTACGCTCGATCACATCGAGGCCTGGCTGTCGCGCGGTCTTGCCCGCGTTATTCTGGGAACCGTTGCCGTGCGCGATCCGGTTCTGGTTATGGAGGCGTGCAAGCGTTTCCCCGGTCAGGTGGCCGTTGGTATCGATGCCAAGGGAGGCAAGGTCGCGGTAGAGGGTTGGGCCGAAGCCTCCGAACTCGGGGTCATCGAACTTGCACAGCGTTTCGAGGGTGCTGGTGTTGCCGCAATCATCTACACCGATATCGACAGAGATGGCATTCTGGCTGGCATCAACTGGGCATCCACCCTGGAGCTGGCGAATGCGGTATCGATCCCGGTCATTGCATCGGGTGGATTGGCGTCGATTGAAGACATCAAGAGGATGCTGGAGCCTGACGCGGCAAAGCTGGAGGGTGCGATTTCCGGTCGTGCCCTTTATGACGGGCGCATCGACCCGGCTCAGGCACTGGCTTTGATAAAGGAGGCGCGCGCATGACCCTGAAAGCCCGCATCATACCCTGCCTCGATGTGAAAGATGGCCGCGTGGTCAAAGGCGTCAATTTCGTCGATCTCATCGATGCGGGTGACCCCGTCGAAGCGGCGAAAGCCTATGACGCTGCCGGTGCCGATGAGCTCTGCTTTCTCGATATCACTGCCTCGTCAGACAATCGCGATACCATTTTCGATGTTGTCTCCCGCACAGCCGATCATTGCTTCATGCCTGTTACGGTCGGTGGCGGTGTTCGCGCCGTCGGCGATATCCGAAAGCTGCTGCTGTGTGGCGCTGACAAGGTGTCCATCAATTCGGCGGCCGTGAAGGACCCGGATTTTGTTGCGCAGGCCGCCGATAAATTCGGCAACCAATGCATCGTGGTCTCGATCGACGCCAAGAAAGTTTCGAGCGCCGGTGAGACGGATCGATGGGAGATTTTCACCCATGGCGGTCGCCAGGCCACGGGCATCGACGCGGTGGAATTTGCCATCAAGATGGTCGAGCGCGGCGCTGGCGAATTGCTTGTCACCTCCATGGATCGTGACGGGACAAAGAGCGGCTATGACATCGCCTTGACCAGAACGATTGCCGACCAGGTTCGTGTCCCCGTGGTTGCTTCGGGTGGCGTCGGAACGCTTGATGATCTCGTTGCTGGTGTCAGGGATGGCCACGCGACGGCGGTTCTGGCTGCATCCATCTTCCATTTCGGAACATATTCCATTGGCGAAGCCAAAGCCTACATGGCCGATCACGGCATCGCCATGCGTCTTGATTGATCTCACTAGGATATTGCGAGATGACTGCATTTTCCCTTTCCGATCTGGAGCGTATCGTGGCGCAACGCGCCAGCGCCTCGCCGGAGGAATCCTGGACTGCGAAACTCGTCGCTTCGGGCCAGCCACGTGCCGCCAAGAAGCTTGGTGAGGAAGCGGTGGAAACCGTCATCGCCGCCATCTCCAACGACCGCAAGAACCTGACGGATGAGGCAGCCGACCTGCTCTATCATCTTCTGGTCGTGCTGAAGATTGCGGACCTCCCCTTGTCGGAGGTGTATGCGGAACTGGAACGGCGCACGGCACAATCAGGCATCAGCGAAAAGGAATCGAGGCCTGGAAAATGACGACTGTGGCACGCATGGGAGGACAAGGCATGCCAAACACGCTCGATCATTTCCGCCCCGATGAATATTCGCCCTATCACTTCTTCAGTTCAGAACAATGGGCAAAATTTCGCGCCGATACGCCGCTTACCTTGTCCGCTGACGAGGTAAAGCGTCTGCGCTCGCTGGATGACCCTATCGATCTCGATGAGGTCCGGCGGATTTACCTGTCCCTGTCTCGCCTGTTATCGACCCATGTGGAGGCTTCGCAGCTGCTGTTTCAGCAGCGGAACCAGTTTCTGAACATGGCCGACGTCAACAAGACGCCGTTCGTGATCGGCATTGCCGGCTCCGTTGCCGTTGGGAAATCGACGACTGCGCGTATATTGAAGGAGCTTCTTGCGCGCTGGCCGTCGAGCCCGAAGGTCGATCTCATCACCACTGACGGCTTTCTTTATCCCAACGACGTCCTGCGGCGCGAAAACATGATGGACCGCAAGGGCTTCCCGGAAAGCTACGATATCGGTGCCCTGCTGCGCTTCCTGTCGGCGATCAAAGCCGCGCAGCCGGATGTCCAGGCGCCACGATATTCACATCTGACCTATGATGTGGTGCCAAACGAGTTCACCACCATCGATCGTCCTGACATTCTGATCTTTGAAGGCATCAACGTGCTGCAATCCCGCGACTTGCCTGCGGGTGGGCGGATCGTGCCGATGGTTTCCGATTTCTTCGATTTCTCGATCTATATCGACGCCGATGAAAGCCTGATCCACAACTGGTACGTCAACCGCTTCATGAATCTGCGCCGGACCGCGTTTCGCGATCCTTCCTCCTACTTCAACCGTTACGCCACGATTTCGGAAGAAGCGGCGCTGGCAATCGCCGAAGGGCTTTGGGAAAACATCAATCTGAGAAACCTCAGGCAGAACATCCTGCCATCCCGCCCCCGCGCTGACCTTATTCTGCGCAAGGGCAAGGACCATCTGATCGACACGGTCGCGCTGAGAAAACTCTAGTTTTTCGATGGGGCAAAAAAAGAGAACCCTAGTCGTTATCTGGCCTGCCGCGCATCTTCTTGACGTCAGAGCGGCCGGATTTTTCCTTCAACCGGCGCTCAACCGACCCCTTGGTGGGCTTGGTTGGCCTGCGTACCGGTGGCGGTGGCTCCGCCGCCTTGAGAATCAATTCCTTGAGACGTTCGCGGGCGTCTTCGCGGTTGCGTTCCTGCGTGCGAAACCGGTTGGCCTCGATCATCAGCACGCCATCCTTCGAGACTCGCCTGCCGCCGAGCTGCAGGAGATTGGTCTTCACCCGGTCCGTCAGAGAGGGTGATCCGGCAACATTGAAAAACAGCTGAACGGCGGTAGAGACCTTGTTGACGTTCTGTCCGCCAGGCCCCCCGGCCAGCACGAATTGCTCCGTCAGTTCCCATCCGGCAATCGTTATTCTGTTGCTGATAAAAAGCGGTGCACTGGCCATCTTTATTCTCCGGCGGCGGTGATGCCACAGATCGGGGCGAATGGAAACCATCAGCCTCGTGTGAAAAGATTGCAGCGCGCAAGGCTCAGGCCCTCACTGGACGTCACGCGGCGACTTTCCGAAAGGATCCAACGACGGCGATTTTGTGGTTCGCGGGCTCCTAAGGACCAGCCCGAGGATAAGGTTGGGAGTGCAGAAAGGTGTCCGGCCACGAAAAAACCCGGCACAAGGCCGGGTTTCGTTTCACGTGAATCCAAAAGCGACCTTATTCAGCAGCGATCTTCAGGCCAGGCGCTGCTTCGCGCACCTTGCTGTCGACATGGTCTTCGAACTTGGTGAAGTTCGTGACGAACATGGAAACCAGCTTCTTTGCCTGCGCATCGTAAGCGGCACCATCTGCCCAGGTTGAACGCGGATCGAGAATGCCGTTATCGATGCCTTCGAGCGCCGTTGGAACAGCAAAGCCGAAGTTGGCGTCCGTCCGGAACTGCGCGTTCTTCAGTTCACCCTTCAGCGCTGCCGTGAGAAGCGCACGTGTTGCCTTGATGGGCATACGCTTGCCAACGCCATAGGCGCCGCCGGTCCAGCCGGTGTTGACCAGCCAGCAGTCAACGCCATGCTTGCCGATGAGGTCACGCAGCAGATTGCCGTATTCTGCAGGGTGACGTGGCATGAACGGCGCACCGAAGCAGGTCGAGAATGTTGCTTCCGGCTCTGTTACGCCCTTTTCCGTGCCAGCCACCTTTGCCGTGTAACCGGACAGGAAGTGGTACATGGCCTGTTCGGGCGTCAGACGTGCGATTGGAGGCAGGACGCCGAAGGCATCTGCGGTGAGCATGATGATGGTCTTGGGATGACCGGCAATGCCCGTTTCCGATGCATTCGGAATGAAGTGCAGCGGATATGCACTACGGGTGTTTTCCGTCAGCGAGTTGTCGTCGAAATCAGGAACGCGGTTTTCGTCCAGAACGACGTTCTCGAGCACGGTGCCGAAACGACGGGTGGCGGCATAGATTTCAGGCTCTGCCTCTGCCGAAAGCTTGATGGCCTTGGCGTAGCAACCACCTTCGAAATTGAAGATGCCTTCCTCGCCCCAGCCATGCTCATCGTCACCGATCAGTGTGCGCGCAGGGTCAGCCGACAGTGTCGTCTTGCCGGTGCCGGACAGACCGAAGAATACGGCTGCGTCACCTTCAGGCCCGACATTGGCCGAGCAGTGCATGGGCATGACACCCTTGGCAGGCAGCAGGTAATTCAGAACAGTGAAGACGGATTTCTTGTTTTCACCGGCGTAGGATGTGCCACCGATAAGAACTAGGCCCTTGGTCAGGTCGCAGGCAATGACGGTCTCCGTCCGCACACCATGACGAGCGGGATCGGCCTTGAAGCTCGGCAGGTTGATGATTGTCAGCTTCTGCGTGAAGGAAGACAGCTTCTCGCGCGAAGGGCGGATAAGAAGGTTGCGGATGAAAAGACCGTGCCATGCCAGTTCCGTAACAACGCGAGTCGGCAAGGCGTTGCCTTCGTCCGCGCCGCCGATCAGATCTTGAACATAGAGGGTCTTGCCAGCAGCGTGAGCGAGCATGTCCTTGTGAAGCAACTCGAAGTGCTCTGGCGAGAGCGGCTTGTTGTTATCCCACCAGATCTTGTCTTCGGTGGAAGCGTCGCGAACGACGAACTTGTCTTTTGGCGAACGGCCCGTGTGCTGACCCGTCACGGCGCGCAAGGCACCATCTGCAGTCAGATCGGCTTCACCATTTCGGATGGCGTGCTCGTACAATTCGCTCTCAATGAGATTGTAATGCACGGCGGCTACGGCCGACAAACCAAGCGTCGACACGCCATTTTCAGGATTGTGTACTCCAAGTTCCTTCACGGGCGCATTCCTTTTTCAGACAAAGCCGTTCAAAATTCTCCCGGAAATTAATCTGCGTTTTAAAAAAACACAAGACGGTTACTTTAAAATATCTAATAATTTCAATATATTAATCGATTTAAAAGATTTTATTTCATTTTAAATCGGTTTAGTTCGCAGCTCGTGCCGGAAATACCGTCGGCGCTGGAATTTGATCCCGGCGGAGCGACCGATAATGTGGTATTTTCCTTTGCCACAATTTGTTCCACCTTTATACTCAAGACAAAGGCTCACGGCGCGCAACCTTGGCTGGGATGATGTCGGGAGTATTGATGAATGACGATGGAGACCAATATTATGCAAACGATTGCGCTTGTGGACGACGACCGGAATATTCTGACTTCGGTCTCGATCGCCCTGGAAGCAGAAGGCTATAAGGTCGAAACGTATACGGACGGGGCTTCCGCTCTTGACGGGCTCGTCGCGCGCCCTCCGCAACTGGCAATCTTCGATATCAAGATGCCGCGTATGGATGGGATGGAACTGCTGCGCCGCCTCCGGCAGAAGTCGGATTTGCCGGTGATCTTCCTGACGTCCAAGGACGAGGAGATCGACGAATTGTTCGGCCTGAAGATGGGCGCCGACGATTTCATCACCAAACCTTTCTCGCAAAGACTTCTCGTTGAACGTGTGAAGGCGATTCTGCGTCGGGCAAGCAGCCGTGATGCAGCGGTGCCGGGCGCAAGCCCCCTCAAGCCTACCGCGGACCAGCAGGCTCGCACCCTTGAGCGCGGCCAGCTTGCCATGGATCAGGAACGCCACACCTGCACCTGGAAGGGAGAACCCGTGACCCTGACTGTCACAGAGTTCCTCATCCTGCATTCGCTGGCGCAGCGCCCCGGCGTCGTCAAAAGCCGCGATGCCCTCATGGATGCCGCCTATGACGAACAGGTCTATGTCGATGATCGTACGATCGACAGCCATATCAAGCGGCTTCGCAAGAAGTTCAAATTGGTCGACAACGACTTCGATATGATTGAAACGCTTTACGGCGTAGGATATCGCTTCCGCGAAGCAGCCTGAGACACGGCTGAAGAGACAATGACGCCGCGATTGGAGCGGCGCTGAGGAATGACGTTGCTGAACAAGGCGCAGGACAGCGTATCGGATCAAACCGATGCCGACGACCGTGATGGCGGTCGGCGGTATCGCATTCATCCGTTGACGATTGTCCGGCGTATCTTCGGCAATGCTGTGTTCTCCAGCCTTACCCGTCGTATCCTCTTCTTCAACGTCGCCGCGACGGTCGTTCTGGTTGGCGGCATTCTCTACCTCAACCAGTTTCGTGAGGGGTTGATCGACGCCCGCGTCGAAAGCCTTCTGACGCAGGGCGAAATCATCGCCGGCGCAGTTTCAGCTTCGGCGTCGGTCGATACCAATTCCATCACTATCAATCCCGAGAAACTGCTGGAATTGCAGGCGGGTCAAAGCATCACGCCCGTTCCCAATGATGAGGATCTCAGCTTTCCGATCAATCCTGAGCGTGTGGCTCCGGTGCTGAGACGGCTGATTTCTCCGACACGAACACGCGCAAGACTGTTCGACGCGGACGCCAATATTCTGCTGGATTCGCGCCACCTCTACTCGCGTGGTCAGGTTTTGCGGTACGACCTGCCACCTGTAACGCCGGAGACCCAGACCTGGGGTGACTGGTTCGCCAGCGTCTTCAACCGTATGCTTCAACCCAGCAGTTTGCCGCTCTACAAGGAAACACCGGGCGGAGATGGCTCGATCTATCCCGAAGTGATGAATGCGTTGACGGGCGTGCGTGGCGCGGTCGTGCGCGTCACGGAAAAGGGAGAATTGATCGTTTCGGTCGCCGTTCCCGTTCAGCGCTTCCGCGCCGTCCTCGGCGTCCTGCTGCTGTCCACACAGGCAGGCGATATCGACAAGATCGTTCACGCCGAGCGTCTGGCAATCATGCGCGTGTTCGGCATTGCGACGCTGGTCAACATCGTGCTTTCCCTGCTTTTGTCGTCTACGATTGCCACGCCACTGAGACGACTTTCGGCAGCGGCCATCCGTGTGCGCCGTGGCGCAAAGGCGCGCGAGGAAATTCCCGATTTTTCGGCACGTCAGGACGAAATTGGCAATCTTTCCATCGCCCTGCGGGAAATGACCAATGCGCTCTACGACCGTATCGACGCCATCGAGAGCTTCGCTGCCGATGTGAGCCATGAGTTGAAGAACCCTCTGACCTCCTTGCGCAGTGCTGTGGAAACGCTTCCTCGCGCCAAGACCGAGGAGTCGAAACAGCGGTTGACCGAGATTATTTTCCACGACGTGCGTCGCCTCGACAGGCTCATCAGCGATATTTCAGACGCCTCGCGCCTGGATGCCGAGCTCGCGCGGGCGGACGCCTCGCCTGTGGATCTTGAAGTGCTGCTGAGCAGTCTGGTGGAAATTTCCAGGCAGATCAGCACCAAGAAGAAGAGCGTCACCATCGATTACGCCGTCGATCACAAGCCCGGGACCAAGGTCAGCTATATCGTCAATGGACACGACCTGCGCATCGGGCAGATCGTCACCAACCTGATCGAAAATGCCCGGTCCTTCGTGTCTCAGGACGGTGGACGGATTTTCGTGCACCTGCTGCGCCATAAGGATCGCTGCATCATCCGCGTCGAAGACAATGGCCCCGGCATTCAGGCCGAGGATATTGACCGGATTTTCGAACGTTTCTATACCGACCGCCCCGCAAGCGAGGGCTTTGGTCAGAATTCCGGCCTTGGTCTTTCGATCAGCCGTCAGATTGCCGAAGCCCATGGCGGCAGCCTGAAAGCAGAAAATATCATCGACAAGTATGGCGTGATTTCCGGCGCTCGCTTCAGCCTTTCGCTTCCCGCAGCGAAGAACGCGCATGAGCGTTGAGCCAACCAATTTTCATGGCACCGCCATCGTCATCGGCAAGACCGGCCTTCTTTTCGTCGGGCCATCCGGCAGCGGTAAAAGCGAGCTCGCCTTCAGTTTCCTGACCGAGGCGGAACGCTGTGGCCTTGATGCCGCCCTTGTCGCCGATGATCAAATCTTCATATCCGTAAGAGATGGTGCAGTTATCGCCAGACGACCTGCCACTATTGCGGGCCTTCTTGAGCTTCGCGGCAGCGGCATCGTGAAACTTCGAAGCGTTGAAACGGCGCAGATGCATTACGCCATCACGAGCGTTGCATCTCCTGACACGCCACGCCTGCCTCCTGACAATGAGATGCTGGAAATCGCCGCTGGCGCTCACCTGCCCCTGCTGCGAATTGCTCGTGACAGCATCATGCCCTATGGAAAATTTGCTGCACTTGCTCAGAATCTTTTCATGACAAAGGGAATGTGAACGGATATGCCACATTTTGGGGCTTGCGCTTCGGATTTTCCTCATCAAGATGTTGCCCCACCGATGGACATGATTGCGGCATTGCGATAGTCGGCAATCAAGGTGCGTGTGTAAGGGAGCATTTCATGATCGGACTAGTGCTTGTCACTCATGGCAAGCTGGCCGAGGAGTTTCGTCACGCTGTAGAGCATGTGGTCGGCCCTCAGAAATTGATCGAGACAGTCTGTATTGGTCCCGAAGACGACATGGATCAGCGGCGGCAGGATATCCTCGACGCCGTAACGCGCGCCAATGACGGAAACGGTGTCATTATTCTGACCGACATGTTCGGCGGAACGCCATCCAATCTCGCCATTTCTGTCATGAACAGCGGCAGCGTCGAAGTGATTGCAGGCGTCAATCTGCCCATGCTCATCAAGCTGGCCGGTATCCGTATGGAGGATAACATGGAGAAGGCCTTGCAGGAGGCCTCCGATGCTGGCAGAAAATATATCAACGTCGCCAGCCGCGTTCTTAGCGGCAAATAAAAGAAGCCCAATCGATGTCGCCTGTCTCCCGAGAATTGCTGATCGTCAACAAGCGTGGCCTTCATGCGCGCGCATCTGCAAAATTCGTGCAGATGGTTGATGGCTTCGATGCGGCGATCACGGTTTCCAAGGACGGCATGACCGTGGGTGGCACATCGATCATGGGGTTGATGATGCTGGCGGCAAGTCCCGGCTGCACGGTCCTCGTCGAAGCGTCCGGCAATCAGGCTGAGGAAGCGTTGGCCGCCCTTGAAGCTCTGGTTGCAGACCGTTTCGGCGAAGAGGTTTGATAACCAAACCATATAAAGACATAAAGACTTCTTTATATGCTTATTGCCAGAATGAGCTAGGCCTGCTAAACCGCAGCCTATCATTCCAGGCAGCGGCTGGCCCCTGCCATCTTTGAGCAGGAGACCTCCATGAGCGTTGAGAAAGACTACATCGTCGCCGACATCAACCTTGCAGATTATGGCCGCAAGGAACTCGATATAGCTGAAACGGAAATGCCGGGCCTGATGTCCTGCCGCGCCGAATTCGGCCAGAGCAAGCCTTTGAAGGGTGCCCGCATTTCCGGCTCGCTTCACATGACCATCCAGACTGCCGTTTTGATTGAAACGCTGAAGGAACTTGGTGCCGACATTCGCTGGGCATCCTGCAACATCTTCTCGACTCAGGACCACGCAGCAGCTGCCATCGCGGCATCGGGCATCCCGGTTTTCGCCGTGAAGGGTGAAAGCCTGACCGAATACTGGGAATACACCGACAAGATCTTCCAGTGGGCCGATGGCGGCGTTTCCAACATGATCCTCGATGATGGTGGCGATGCCACCATGTATATCCTCCTCGGCGCACGTGCCGAAGCCGGTGAGGACGTCCTGTCCAACCCAGGCTCGGAAGAGGAAGAAATCCTCGTCGCACAGATCAAGAAGCGCCTTGCCGCTTCGCCCGGCTGGTTCACCAAGCAGCGCGATGCGATCAAGGGCGTTACCGAAGAAACGACGACAGGCGTTCACCGCCTTTATGATCTCTCGAAGAAGGGTCTTCTCCCCTTCCCGGCCATCAACGTCAACGACAGCGTTACCAAGTCGAAGTTCGACAACAAGTATGGCTGCAAGGAATCGCTGGTGGATGGCATCCGTCGCGCAACAGACGTCATGATGGCCGGCAAGGTCGCCGTCGTCTGCGGCTATGGCGATGTTGGTAAGGGCTCCGCCGCTTCTCTGCAGGGCGCCGGCGCTCGCGTGAAGGTAACGGAAATCGATCCGATCTGCGCACTTCAGGCCGCCATGGACGGTTTTGAAGTCGTCCGTCTCGAAGACGTTGTGTCCTCGGCCGACATCTTCATCACCACGACCGGCAACAAGGACGTCATCCGCATCGAGCATATGCGCGAGATGAAGGACATGGCGATTGTCGGCAATATCGGCCACTTCGACAACGAAATTCAGGTCGCTGCGCTGAAGAACCTGAAATGGACCAACATCAAGCCACAGGTTGACATGATCGAGTTTGCCAAGGGCAACCGCATGATCCTTCTGTCGGAAGGTCGTCTGCTGAACCTCGGCAACGCAACCGGCCACCCATCCTTCGTTATGTCGGCTTCGTTCACCAACCAGGTTCTGGGTCAGATCGAGCTGTTTACGAAGCAGGGCGAGTACAAGAACGACGTTTACGTGCTGCCAAAGCACCTGGACGAGAAGGTTGCACGCCTCCACCTTGAGAAGCTTGGCGTAAAGCTCACCGAACTTTCTGACGTTCAGGCAGATTATATCGGCGTGTCCAAGCAGGGTCCGTTCAAGGCAGAACACTACAGATATTGATTTTATAGTTAATATCCACACCTAAAGCACTAGATATGGAAATCGCGGACTTGACAAAGTTCGCGATTTCTTTTTGCGCCCTCCCTTCCCGGAGGTTTCCGAAGGCGGTAATGTCTCAAGACTTGATTCGAGTGCGACCCAGCGCTCGGAAATGGGATGTCTTGTCGAAGATGCGGCACATAGGACGGAGACAGACCGGGGATGACGGTAGAAAAATCAAACTCGCAACCGCGGGTTAACATCGACTGTGAGCAAGCTGGCGAGTTCGCGCCTGCGCCTGGACGCGTGGTAAGCGCTGTGGGCGGGGCACTTGGCTTTGTGCGCAGGAAGGCTGCAGCCGTTTCGGCATTGATGGCAGGCACTGTTCTGAGTGGCTTCTTCTCATGCGTGGCACAGGCGCAGCAAAACGTGGTTCTCGAAACGGGTGAGCGCCTGTTTTCGTCGTCTGAAACCATCACCTATTCGCTGTTTATCGGCATTGTCTCGGCAACCCTTTTCTCGATCGTCTGGCTTGTGCGCCAGCGCGGGAATATCGAAGCCGAAACGAATGAATATCGCGCGGCGCTTGCGGAAGCCAACTCCAAGATTTCCAAATACGAAGCGCTGATTTCCGACAAGTCGCGCCGGATCGTTATCTGGGAAAGTGCAGGCGAAAAGCCTGAATTCATCGGGCAGCTGCCGCCGGAAACCGGCGTGCCGCATGCAGATCAGGATTTTCTGGCTTTTGGTCGCTGGCTGCGACCGGCTTCTGCAGCACCTCTCGAGAAAGCCATCGAGAAACTCCGCAGCCACGCCCAGAGTTTCGACCTGACCATTGAAACGCAGCGTGGAGAGGTCATCGAGGTCGAGGGACGTGTGTCCGGCGGAAAGGCCTTTACACGTTTCGTCGCTCTCAACAATGTTCGCGCAGAGCTTGCCGAGTTGAAGGTGGAGCGCGAGCGCCTTGTCTCATCCATTTCGACCTTTCAGGACCTGCTGGATTCGATCGAGCAGCCTGTCTGGCGGCGCAATTCAGACGGCGCGCTGACATGGGTCAATCATGCCTATGCGCAGGGTGTCGATGCCCGCGATCCGGAACAGGCGATCGGTGAACAGCGCGAGCTGCTCAACACGGTCACCCGCCAGAAAATCCGCGCAAGTGCCACGCCCGAATCGCCCTACCACGACCGTATCTCCACCGTCGTGTCCGGCAATAGAACCTTCTTCGATGTCGTCGATATCAAGACGCCGGGTGGTTCTGCAGGCATAGCCATTGATGCGACGGAAGCAGAGACGGTGCGCGAAGAGTTGAAGCGCACGCTGAAAAGCCACGCCGAAACACTCGATCATCTGGCGACACCGGTCGCGATCTTCGATGGCCGGCAGCGGCTGCAATTCTATAATCAGGCTTTCGTCAGCCTCTGGGGTCTCGATCTCGTTCTTCTGGAATCCAAACCGGACAATTCCGAGCTTCTTGATCGCCTGCGTTCCGCCGGCAGGCTGCCTGAACAGTTGAACTGGAAAAGCTGGAAGGAAACCGCGCTGTCCGTCTATCGCTCGCTCGATACGAAGACGGACCTCTGGCACCTTCCTAACGGCCAGACGCTGCGCGTCATCGCCACTGCACATCCGCAGGGCGGCGCCACCTGGGTGTTTGAAAACCTCACCGAGCAGGTCGACCTGCAGATGCGCTACAACACGCTGGTCAAGGTGCAGGGCGAAACCATCGACCACCTTGCCGAAGGCGTGGCGGTGTTTGGCGCAGATGGTCGTATCCGCCTATCCAACCCCGCCTTCCGTGCACTCTGGGCGATTACTGCCGAGCAAGCGGAAGCTGGCAAGCATATCCGATCGATAGAGGAAGCCTGCGCGCAATCCTATGAGAAGCCCGACGGCTGGCGCGCTTTCAGCAAGTTCATTACCAGTTTCGACGATGAACGGCTTTCGAAGCAGGGCACACTGGAACTGCTGTCCGGCCTCGTCCTCGACTACGCGATCATTCCTTTGCCGGATTCGCAGACGATGCTGACCTTCGTCAACATGACGGATAGCGTCAGAGCCGAACGCGCCTTGAAAGAGAAGAACGAGGCGCTTCGCAAGGCGGATGAACTCAAGAATGATTTCGTCCAGCACGTTTCCTACGAACTGCGCTCGCCACTGACGAACATCATCGGTTTTACCGATCTGTTGAAAACCCCCGGCATGGGCGACCTCAACGACCGTCAGGCGGAATACCTTGATCACATCTCCACCTCGTCTTCGGTGTTGCTGACAATCGTCAACGATATCCTTGACCTGGCCACGGTCGATGCGGGCATCATGCATCTCAACTACAGCGAAAACGACCTCAACGACCTGCTGGACGATGTCTCTGTCCAGATTACCGACAGGCTGCAGGAAAGCGGCGTTTCCTTGGAAATTGTGGCTCCTGCCCATCTGGGCATGATCGTTGCGGATCATCAGCGTCTCAAGCAGATTCTTATCAAGCTTCTGACGAACGCCGCCAATTTTGCGCCGGAAGGCACCGTCATTACACTCACCTGCCAGCGCAGCGAGGGTGATTTCGTATTCTCCGTTGCCGACAGGGGCCCGGGAATTCCGGAAGACATGCTGAAAACGGTTTTCGACCGCTTTTCCACACATGGGAATGGTGGTCGCCGCACGGGTGCGGGTCTGGGCCTTTCCATCGTTGAAAGCTTTGTCAGCCTCCATCATGGCAAGGTCACAATCGACAGCCGCCCGGGAGAAGGCACCGTTGTCAGCTGCCGCATCCCATCCGGCAAGCGTCCGCACTCCATCGCCGCCGAATGAACGAGAAGACGTGGCCCTTTTCCATATTTCTTGCCAATGAAGCCGAAACGATCCGGCTTGGCGAGGAACTGGCGCTCACCGTCAAGCCGGGGGACTGCCTGGCACTCGTCGGCGATCTGGGTTCCGGAAAGTCGACACTGGCGCGAGCCCTGATCAGGGCTATTGCCGATGGGGATGAGCTGGAAGTTCCCAGCCCCACCTTCACCATCGTCCAGTCCTATGCGCTTCGTTTCCCGGTTAGCCATCTCGATCTCTACCGCCTCTCGGATGTCTCTGAACTCGACGAGTTGGGCCTTGATGAAATGCTCTCCGATGCCGTCTGCCTTATCGAATGGCCTGAGATGGCAGCCGGCGAATTGCCGTCCGACAGCACAATCACCTTGCGGCTTTCACACGAGGGCGAAGGGCGGATTGCGACCATAGATGCGCCGCCCAGGCTAAGAGCGCGGTTCGAACGCGTGCTGGCCATCCGGGATTTTCTTCAAGAGGCTGGCAGAGCCAAGGTGTCGCGCCGATACTTCAGCGGCGATGCCGCCTACCGTACCTATGAGCGCGTGTGGGACGCTGCCGGTCAATGCCTCCTGATGGACTGGGAACCGCCGCCAGCCGGTCCCGCGATCAAAGACGGCAAGACCTATGCCGAGATCGTCCATCTGGCCCGAAGCGTGACGCCTTTTGTCGCCATCGATCATTTCCTCTCGGGCAACGGCTTTTCCGTGCCTGCGATTATCCACCAGGATCTTGAGCGCGGAATTCTGCTGCTGGAAGATATGGGGCGCGGCGGCGTTCTGGATGACAATGGCGATCCCATCGAAGAGCGGTATTTCTCAAGCGTGGCCTGTCTGGCGGCATTGCATGACACCCCTGCCCCATCCACAATCCGCGTGGACGAAGGCATTACGTATCAGGTCCCGCCCTTTGATGCTGATGCGATGAAAATCGAAACGTCGCTCTTGCTGGACTGGTACTTGCCGCATGTTCGCGGCCATGAAACGCGTAGCGATGAGAGGCAGAGCTTCTTCGTGGTCTGGGACGAGTTGATCGGAAAGCTTGCGGATACTGAGAAGAACCTGCTGCTTCGAGATTTTCATTCTCCAAACATCATCTGGCAGGAGCACGAAACCGGGATCCGCAAGGTCGGCATCATCGATTTTCAGGATGCGATGATCGGGCCAACGGCCTATGATCTGGCATCCATCATTCAGGATGCACGCGTTACGGTGTCCAGCGATCTTCAGGCGCGCCTGATGTCGTATTATCTCGATATTCGTCGCAAGAACCCGACCTTTGACGAAACCGCCTTTCTCAAAGCCTATGCCATCATGGCAGCGCAGCGGAATTGCAAGCTGGTTGGCATCTGGGTCAGGCTGATGAAGCGCGACTCCAAGCCTCACTACATGAAGCATATGCCGCGTACTCTCTCCTATCTTCGCTCGGCGCTCGCCCACCCCGATCTCCGCCCTCTGCGAGCATGGCTTGCGCAGGCTGGTGTCGACATCCAATAGCCGCGGAGTATCCTCAATGACGATCAAACAGGCGATGGTGCTGGCCGCAGGTCTTGGGACGAGAATGCGACCGATTACCGACACCATTCCCAAGCCCCTTGTTCCAATCGCCGGACGAGCGATGATCGACTACGTTCTCGATCTCCTGGTCGCGGCGGGCGTTGAGACGGTGGTTATCAACGTACACCACCATGCAGACCAGATGGTGTCTCATCTGGAAGCGCGACACGATGTCGAAATCCTGATTTCAGACGAGCGCGAGCAACTGATGAATTCCGGCGGTGGGCTGGCGAAGGGGCTAAAACTTTTGTCACCCGGCCCCGTCCTCGTCATGAATGCCGACCTGTTCTGGATTGGCGAGCAGGCGACACAACCAAGCAACCTGAAACAGCTGTCAGCCTTCTTCGATCCTGCCAAAATGGACATGGCTTTGCTCTGCGTCGATATGGACAGGACGACCGGCCATAACGGGAAGAAGGATTTCAGCCTCCCCGACAGCGGCAGACTGACACGATACAATGAAGGCGAACCGCGTCCTGTGGTTTATGCGGGCGCTATTGCCATGGATTCCCGGCTTCTTGAGGATGCCCCGGCGGAAGCTTTCAATCTCAACATTTATTTCGACCGAGCCATTTCCCAAAACCGACTTTTTGGGCTCCCACTTCACGGTCAATGGATTACCGTTGGCACACCGGATGCTATAGAGGATGCGGAACGAACCATCGCAGCCGTAGCAACCGACAAGTGAGATACATCATTGGCGAATGCCAAGCGTATACTAACCATAGCCCCGGGAACGCCATTCCTCAAAACGATTGCGGAAAGCCTATGTGACGGCAGACTGGCGCCCGATTTTCACTATGACGCCTCGGATCCGCTTTCTCTGGCGAAAGTCACCATCTACGTGCCGACCCGCCGTTCAGCCCGCGTGCTGCGCTCGGAATTCGTGGACTTCCTTGGAGGGCAGTCGGCCATTCTGCCGGTTATCAGGCCTCTGGGCGAAACGGATGACGACAGTGGCTTTTTCGATATAGAAACGCCCGCAACGATCGATCTCGCGCCGCCGATTTCCAGCACGGCAAGGCTGGTTGAGTTGGCACGTCTTATCCTCGCATGGCGCAACAGTCTGCCGGATGCGATCCGGGCGGTCCATTCCGATTCGCCCCTGGTGGCACCGGCAAGCCCGGCCGATGCGATCTGGCTTGCCCGTTCGCTCGGTGAAGTCATCGATGCCATGGATACGGAAGACCGGGATTGGGACGCGCTCGCCAAACTCGATACGGCCGACCATGCGCAGTGGTGGCAGTTGACGGCTGACTTTTTAAAGATCGCCAGCGTTTTCTGGCCAGCGCGCCTGGAAGAGCTGAACAAGTCCTCAGCGGGGCGGCACCGCAACGCCATTTTGCGCGCAGAGGCCGAACGCCTGACAAGAAGCGGTTGGGACGGTCCCATCATCGTTGCAGGCTCAACTGGCTCGATTCCGGCGGCAGCGGATCTGATTGCCGCAGTCGCATCTCTGCCGCAGGGCACAATTGTTCTGCCGGGGCTGGATGTCGAGATGCCCGAGGATCAATGGCTGGCAATCAATGAACATCCGCATGATCCTTCCAACCGCACCCATTCGCAATATGGGCTTTTCGTCCTTTTGCAGAAGCTCGGCGTGTTGAGAAGCGATGTCGAGCAGATCGGACGCGTGGATCGCGACCTGAAAAACCGGGCGGCGATTTTTTCCACCGCCATGGCACCTGCCAAAGCCACCAGCGAATGGAACGAGTGGCGTACCGACAAGGACGACACGTTCTTCGACACTGCATTCGCCGCTGCCGCCATCATTGAAGCCGCCAATGAGCGGGAAGAGGCGACAGCCATTGCAATTGCGCTCCGGCTCGCACTAGAAAAGCCTGCAAGCACTGGCCAGTCTCAGGCGGCGCTCATCACGCCGGATCGTGGGCTGGCGCGAAGGGTGGCGACCGAGCTTGCCCGCTTTGGCATCGAGGCAGATGATTCCGCCGGTACGCCGCTATCGGCCACGCCACAGGCAGGCCTGCTGCAGCTTGCCCTGGAAGCGATCCTGCGTCCCGGCGATCCCGTCGCGGCCATGTCTCTTCTCAAGCACCCGCTGTCACGTTTCGGTTTCGAAAATGCGCAGGTGAAGTCGGCAGTCGCAGCTCTGGAGTTGCTGGCTCTTCGTGGCGGGAAGACAGAAACGACACTCGATACGCTTGATGCATTGCTTGAGCAGCAGTTGAACCTACACAAGCTCGACCGGCACCCGCCTCAATGGCGCCAATCTCTGCCGGAAGGCAGCGAAGACCTCGCCGCCACGCTTGCGGCTCGCCTCAAGACTGCAATCGAGCCATTGGACTCAGCCTTTATCCGAAAGACACCCTTTGGTGGCCGTCTGACGGCGCGCCTGACGCTGGCAGATTGGGCCGAGCGCACGGGCCGCATCCTCGAAGCCATCGCAATCGATGAGGCAGGAGATCTGGCGGCGCTTTGGTCCGGTGAAGCGGGTGAAAAGCTCTCCAGCCTGCTTGCCGAGTTGATGGAATGCGGCAGCGTTCTGGAGGCCGACGGGCCTCAATGGATAGACATCATGACGGCACTGGTGGCGGGTGAATCCATCAAACCGCGGGCAATGCGTCACCCGAGAGTGTTTATCTTCGGTGCCCTCGAAGCTCGTCTCCAAAGCGTCGATACGCTGATCATCGGCGGGTTGAACGAAGGCATCTGGCCCGCACAGACGGCAAACAACCCGTTTCTTTCCCGCAACATGAAGACGGCAATCGGGCTTGAACCGCCCGAACGGCGGATCGGTCAGCTCGCCCACGATTTTGAGATGGCAAATGGGACGCGCGAGATTTTCTATAGCCGAGCGTTGCGACAGGGCTCTACCCCGGCCGTCGCATCTCGCTGGCTTCAGAGGCTGCTTGCGCTTGGCGGCGATGCATTTACGCAAAAGCTGAAAGAGCGCGGCAACGCTTACCGTCACTGGGCCAACATGCTGGACGAAGGTGAAAGCCAACAGCCTGCGAAGCGTCCTGCACCCACCCCGCCAGCAGAGCTACAACCAAAATCATATTCCTTCAGCGAGGTCGGCAGGCTGCGACGGGATCCCTATTCGATATATGCGCGTCGCATTCTCAAGCTTGATCCGCTGGACGAATTCAACCGGGATCCCGGCGCTTCTGACCGTGGCACCCTCTATCACCGCATCATGGAAACCTATTCCCGAGAGGGGCACTTACCCGGTACACCCGCTGCTGAAGAAGCGATGTTGCGCGTGCTGCACAGCTGTTTTGACGACGAGAATTTGCCGCCACACATCGATGTCATCTGGAGGCCACGCTTTCTCGCGGTCGCCAGGGAATTTCTGAAATGGGAGAAAGACCGCCGCGCGATCGTGAAACGAAGCCTTATCGAGGCACGGGCCGGTCAGGAAATACCGGAAGCGGGTATTCGCCTGACGGGCGTTGCGGACCGTATCGACATCAAGACCTCAGGGAAAGTCGACATCATCGACTACAAGACGGGGCTGTCGCCATCGGTCAAACAGGCACGTTCACTGCTTGACCCACAATTGGCTCTGGAGGCCGCGGCCCTGATGCGTGGTGCATTCCGCGATACCGGTTCGGCAATACCGGAAGACCTGATCTATGTCCGTCTGCGTCCGGGGGAACGTTTTGGAACGGATACGGTCAACAACGAACATGCGAAGGCGACGGCCAAAACGACACCGAAATCCGCTGTTGAACTCGGCACCGATTCAATCGAGCAGCTGGCAAATTTCGTCAAATCCTTGCGGGAAGGCAGGAACGGCTTCGTGTCCCGGCTGATCCCGGAGGAACAGCAGGCTTATGGCGGTGAATACGACCATCTTGCCCGGGTTTCCGAATGGTCGACGGCTGAACCGGGAGATGGCGATGCGGAATGAGATTCTAGATCACGGCCCGGAACGTGATGATCCGGCCAGCTGGATCGACTGGACAAGTGCACAACAGACCCGCGCTTCAGACCCCGCTAGCTCGGCGTGGGTGTCTGCGAATGCAGGTTCCGGCAAAACGCATGTCCTGACACAGAGAGTGATCCGCCTTCTTCTGGCCGGGTGCAGACCCTCTGCCATCCTGTGTCTGACCTATACAAAGGCGGCGGCTTCGGAAATGTCGAGCCGTGTCTTTGACCGTCTGGCGGACTGGGCGACATTATCGAACGCCGAGCTGAGTAACAGGATCGCCGCGATCGAAGGACGTGCTCCCGATCAGATCAAGCTGAAAGAAGCCAGACGACTGTTTGCCAAGGCGCTGGAAACGCCGGGTGGACTGAAAATCCAGACCATCCACGCCTTTTGCGAAGCGCTTCTTCACCAATTCCCGCTGGAAGCAAATGTTGCGGGCCATTTCTCCGTTCTGGACGACCGCGCGGCCAGTACGCTGCTGGCGGAAGCACGTCGTGCCCTGCTGACTGCCGTATCGACGGAGAACGACAAACCGATCGCGCAGGCTCTGGCCTATGTTCTCGACATCGCCGACGAGAGCGGTCTTGAGTCCTTGCTTTCCTCCATCGTTGCCAACCGTAACCCGATCAGGGCTTTTCTCGATCAGGCCCGGCAATCCGGCGGCATCGATGCCATGCTGCGCCAGAAGGCCGGTGTCGGCAGCGACGAGACCGAGGAGACCGCGGCATCGTCCTATTGGCCCCTCCCCGGCCTTTCCGGACTGTCACTGGAAACCTATCTGACATCGGCAGACGAAATCGGTGGATCACGCGTGATCGATGTCGCCTATGCGCTGCGCGAGGCCGCAAGAGCGACGGATGTTTTCAAGCGTGTCGAGTTCATTGAAGCCGCCCTCCTGACCTCTCAGGGGGCTGCCAAGTCGGATGCCTATGTCATCAACAAAGCCATGCAGAAATCGGCCCCTGCCCTGCTGGATGACCTTATTGTGGCCCGCGCCCATGTGGTGGCCTGCCGGGATCGGTACCGCACCATTCGGATGCTGGAAGCCACGAAACATGCGCTCACCTTGGCGGAACGGCTGATCGGTGACTTCGAGGATCTGAAGAAGCAACGCAGCCAGCTGGATTTCGAGGATCTGATCGAAAGAGCAGCGACACTGCTGAACCGCGACACGGCGGGCGCCTGGGTGCATTACAAGCTCGATCAGGGCATAGATCACATTCTGGTGGACGAGGCGCAGGATACCAGCCCCGTGCAATGGTCCATCATCCAGTCTCTTGCGGCAGATTTCTTCCATGGAGAAACCGCACGCGAAGGCCGCCGAACGCTGTTTGCGGTAGGCGACGAAAAACAGTCGATCTACTCGTTTCAGGGGGCTCGGCCCGAGCGATTCTCGCAGGAAAGCCGGGAAACACAGCGCCGCGTCAAGGCTGTGGAACAAACATTCCATTCCGTTCGCCTTCCTCTTTCATTTCGTTCCACGGCGGATGTTCTGGCGGCTGTCGATCAGGTCTTCTCGCTGCCTGAACATGCCGAGGGCCTGAGTGCCGAGCGCGAACCCGTCGAACATCGTTCGAACCGCCAGGGCCAGGCTGGCACGGTGGAACTGTGGAACATGGTTGCAGCTGAACCAACGGAGGACGACGAGGACTGGACAGCGCCCTTCGATGCCCTGCGTGAAACTGCACCGCCTGCTGTTGTGGCGCGACGAATTGCATCTCGCATCGCAGACATGATTGGCCGGGAAACCGTGATTGAGAAGGGTATCGAACGACCCGTCGAGGCAGGCGATATTCTGGTTCTCGTTCGAAAGCGGCACGCCTTCGTCAACGCCCTGACCAGGGAGCTGAAACAACGAAAGAACATCCCGGTTGCCGGTGCCGACCGCTTGCGCCTGACAGATCACATTGCAATCCAGGACCTGCTGGCGCTCGGCCGCTTCGTGCTGTTGCCGCAAGACGACCTGTCGCTTTGCGCACTTCTGAAAAGCCCGCTCTTCAATCATTCCGAAGAGGATATTTTTGAGGTCGCGGCAAAGCGCCCGCCGGACATCAGCGTCTGGCAGCATTTGCAGGCACTGTCGCAAGAGCAGCCAAGCGGTCCGTTCTCGCACTCGGTTGCGCGGCTGACGCACTTTATTGCGCTTTCCACGACGCTGACGATTCATGATTTTTTTGCAGCGGTTCTGACCCTCCATGAGGGGCGGGCGAAGTTTCTGGGACGGCTGGGCAATGAAGCCAGTGACGTTCTGGATGAATTTCTGTCTTTCGCACTCGACCATGAAAAAGCGGGCCTGCCGGGGCTGCAGTCTTTCATCTCAGTCATGGAAAGTGACGCTCCGGAAATCAAACGTGAGCAGGACAAGGAACGTGGCGAAGTCAGGATCATGACGGTTCACGCCTCCAAGGGCCTGGAAGCCCCTGTCGTCTTTCTGGTGGATGGAGGCTCCAAGGCCTTCATCCATAGCCATCTGCCGAAACTCCGCTTCATTGAAAACAGCGACGCCTCGCTGCCAGTCTGGTTGCCGGGCAAGGGCTTCGATAATGCTCTGGTCTCAAAGGACGAGGAGCGGCTGAAGCTTTCCGCCGAGCAGGAATATCGCCGTCTGCTCTATGTAGCCATGACGCGCGCTGCCGATCATCTGATCGTTTGCGGATATCGCGGTCCGCGTGAAAACCCGGACTGCTGGCATGCGATGATCGCAAGATCGCTGGCTGCCGATGAAGAACGCTGTCAGGCTCACCAATTTTCAGCGGGTGGCGAGGAATGGGATGGTTTGCTGTGGCAATCCACGACACGTGCCGTCAGGTCAGCAGGGATAATCGAACCCCTATCCCCACCGTCTCGCGAGGCGCTGCCGTCGTCGCTTACAACGCCCTTGCCGCCACCGCCGCCGCTCCCGCGGCCCTTGAGCCCTTCCGGTGCCGGCACGATCATCGATGACGGAGCGGAGGATCTGATCGTCAAATCCCCGCTTTTTACGAAGCAGGAAGTCTCATCCGGTCTTGCTTTGCAACGCGGCCGACTGATCCACCGCATGCTGCAGACCTTGCCGGACTATCCCCCGGAGGAGAGACCAGCAGCTGCGTTGCGCTATGCAGAGCGCGCTGCGCGATTCTGGCCGAAAAACGAGCGTGAAAAGCTGGTCCAGTCGACACTTGCCGTGCTGTCGGCACCGGATCTTCAGCCAGCATTTTCCGAAAATAGCCGCGCTGAAATCTCGATCATGGGCACGTTGCGACTGGGCAGGAAAGACTATGCCGTTTCAGGCCGGATCGACCGGCTCGCCGTCGAGGGCGACAGGGTCATATTGATCGACTATAAGACGAACCGCGTTCCACCCGTCAGGGAAGATCAGGTGTCACCGGCGCATATTGCCCAGCTGGCGATCTATAAAAGCATTTTGCAACCTCTCTACCCCGGCAAGTCGTTTACGTGCGCTCTCGTCTACACGGAAAATGCGTCCTTCTTGACCTTGAGCGATGAAGCACTGTCGGCCGCCCTTGCCGCAATCGAGACAAAGTGAGATACCGGGCATTGAAATCGCCCACGAAGCGCATCACATTCTTGCCAACACAGGTCATCCGACCTCAATGACACTGAAAGGAGAGCCATCCATGGCTACCGTGAAAGTCGATACGTCCAATTTCCAGTCTGAAGTTCTTGATTCCGCAGAACCCGTCGTCGTCGATTTCTGGGCAGAATGGTGCGGCCCGTGCAAAATGATTGCGCCAAGCCTTGAAGAAATCTCCACCGAGCTCGCTGGCAAGGTCAAGGTCGTCAAGCTCAACATCGACGAAAACCCGGAACTGGCCGCACAGTTTGGCGTACGCTCCATCCCTACCCTTGCAATGTTCAAGGGCGGCGAAGTTGCTGACATCAAGGTAGGTGCTGCTCCGAAGACCGCCCTTTCCGCCTGGATTTCCAGCGCTGCCTGATGTCTTGAAGGCATGATAACAATGAAGCCCGGCATTGCCGGGCTTTTGCTTTTTTATGGGCCACGTTTCGCCTCAAAGGCTGACTCGACGGTCAGGTCGGCGCTGTGCCGTTCAATGCCAGGGCATTGCCTGCAAGATAGAGCGAGCCACCAATCAGAATACGCGGTGGCTGTTTACCCGGAGCCAGACGTTTCGTCAGCTCTTCCAGCGCTTCCTCTATCGAGGATGTTGGCGCTGCCACCAGTCCAGCATCAAACACGGCGTGCGCAAGCACAACCGGGTCGATAGCCGCATCAGTCCCTTTGATGGGAACCGTAAACACATAAAGTGCGATATCGGCGAAGGCCTTGAAATACCCGACCTGATCCTTGGTATTGATCATACCGGCAATCAGAAAAAGTGGGCGCGCCTGTTTTTCTTCAAATCCCGCCATTGCTTCAGCAATCACCTCGCCGGCACCGGGATTGTGACCGCCATCGATCCAGATTTCGGAGCCAAGCGGTGCCATGTCGACCAACCGGCCTGACGTGATCCGCTGCAGCCGACCTGGCCATTCAACGGACGCCATGGCCGTTTCAATCATGCGATCGGTCACTTCGAATCCCGCTGCCTTGACGGCGCGGATAGCCGCTGCCGCATTGGCCAGCTGATGACGGCCGGGAAGTCTGGGCAATGGCGCATCGACGAGACTGAATTCGTCCTGATAGACCAGCCGTCCAAATTCTTCATGCGCCGAAAAGTCCTGCCCATAAACCGCAGTCGGGCATTTAAGACGCTCCGCGGTCGCTACCAGAACTTCCAATGCCGCATCATATTCCTGGTGACCGATCACAACAGGCGATCCGGCTTTCATGATCCCCGCCTTCTCGGCAGCAATCAGTTCGACACTATCGCCGAGATAGGCCTGGTGATCCAGCGAGATCGGCATGACAACCGAAACCGCCGGATTGGCAATGACGTTGGTGGCATCGAAACGGCCACCAAGGCCGACCTCGATAATGGCAACATCAGCCGGTTGTTCTGCAAACAGGACAAAGGTTACAGCCGTCAGTATCTCAAAGACGGTTATCATCTCCCCGTCATTGGCGGCTGCCACGCGCTCCAGCGCCTCCGCCAGAACCGCGTCTTCGACATAGCGGCCTCTTTCACCGCGCAAACCGAGGCGGTAGCGTTCATGCCAATTGACGAGATGGGGCGAGGTATGAACGTGAACGGCAAGCCCTGCAGCTTCCAGCAAAGCACGGCAGAACGCGGTGACCGATCCTTTGCCATTGGTTCCGGCAACATGGATGACGGGCGGCAACCGCTTGTGCGGATTGCCGAGCCTGTCGAGCAGACGGGTGATCCTGTCGAGAGACAGATCGAAGCCCTTGGGATGGAGCCCCAGGAGCCGCTCTATGATCCGTTCTGCCTCGCTATAGGCGGGCGTCGTCATATCCGTCATCTGCTCCTCCGGAGCCAATTCAGACTTATCAGGCAGAAGCTGCCAAAGGCACCACGTCCGCCGTTGCCTGAACATTAGACTTGGTCAGGATTTTAAGAAGGCTTGCCAGCGTATCGGGAATCTCGCGCCGGTCCACGACCATGTCGACCATACCGTGATCCAAAAGGTATTCAGACGTCTGAAAGCCTTCCGGCAGCTTTTCGCGGATTGTCTGCTCGATAACGCGCTTACCGGCGAAGCAGATTTCGGCACCGGGTTCTGCAATGTGCACATCACCCAGCATGGCATAGGACGCGGTAACGCCGCCCGTTGTCGGGTTGGTGAGAACGACGATATAGGGCTGGCCCGCTTCCTTGAGCATGTTGACCGCAACGGTGGTGCGCGGCAACTGCATCAATGAAAGGATGCCCTCCTGCATACGGGCACCGCCCGATGCCGGGAACATCACAACCGGGCAGCGCTCGGAAATGGCGCGCTCAAACGCCTTGACGATTGCCTCACCGGCCGCAATGCCGAGCGAGCCGCCCATGAACTGGAATTCGTGCACGATAGCGACGATCTTCAAGCCCTTGAGCTTGCCGACGCCGGCAAGGATCGTATCTTCCTGCTCCGTCTTGGTGCGGCTGTCGCGCAGACGGTCGGAATATTTTTTCGAATCGCGAAACTTCAGCGGATCCTGCGCCACCTTCGGCTGGGCAAGGGCTTCGTATTCACCGCCGTCAAAAAGATCTTCAAGACGTGCCTTGGCTGGCATCTTCATGTGGAAGCCAGACGCCGGAATGACCCACTTGTTTTCTTCCAGGTCCTTGTGAAAGACCATCTCGCCAGTTTCCGGGCACTTGATCCAGAGGTTTTCAGGCGTTTCGCGACGGCCCAGCATGGAGTTGATCCGAGGGCGTACGTAGTTGGTGATCCAGTTCAAGTCTAATACTCCTGCCTATCTGCGCTGAACCGAAAACTTACTCGGCAGCTGCAAGGCGTGATACACGCACGCCTGTTGAAAGCCCCTTTACCAGTGTCGTCACTGAGGGCACGGTGTCATTGGTGGCCTTGCCATCCTTGGTCAAACTTCCGGCGATCTGATTGACGATGGCAGAGCCGACGACAACGCCATCTGCAACTGCGCCAATCGCCTTAGCATGGTCTGCCGTCTTGACGCCAAATCCGACGCATACCGGAAGCGCCGTGTGCGATTTGATCCGCTCGACAGCGCCCGAGATCGTCGATGGGTCCGGCAGTGCAGAACCCGTGATCCCGTTCATGGACACATAATAGACGAAGCCCGACGTGTTCTTGAGAACCGCAGGAAGGCGCTTGTCATCGGTCGTCGGGGTCGCGAGACGAATGAAATTGATACCGCGGGCGAGCGCAGGTACGCAAAGCTCGTCGTCCATTTCCGGAGGAAGATCGACAACGATCAGGCCATCTATGCCTGCTTCCAGCGCATCGTCCAGAAACTTCTCAACGCCATAGATATAGATCGGGTTGTAATAGCCCATCAGCACGATCGGCGTGTTGTCGTCCTGCTTGCGGAACTCGCGTGAAAGCGACAGCGTGGTCCTCAGCGTCTGCCCGCCCTTGAGAGCGCGCTGCGCAGCCAGCTGGATCGCAGGGCCGTCTGCCATCGGGTCAGAAAACGGCATTCCAAGCTCAATGACATCGGCACCAGCTTCCGGCAGCGATTTCATGATGCCGAGCGAGGTATCGAAATCCGGATCCCCACCCATGAAGTAAGTAATGAGCGCCGGGCGGTTTTCAGCGCGCAGATCAGCAAAGCGCTTGTCCATACGTGCAGTCATGATCAGGCACCCATTTCCAGAAGTTTTGCCACGGTGAAGATGTCCTTGTCGCCACGTCCGCACAGGTTCATGACGATAATCTCATTCTTGTCCATCTTGGGCGCGCGCTTGACGACTTCCGCCAGCGCATGGCTGGGCTCCAGCGCCGGGATGATCCCTTCTGTGCGGGTCAGAAGCTGGAAAGCATCGAGTGCCTCAGTGTCCATGATGGGCACATATTCGACGCGACCGGTATCCTTGAGCCACGAATGCTCAGGACCGATACCGGGATAGTCGAGGCCAGCCGAGATCGAGTGGCCTTCCTTGATCTGTCCGTCACCGTCCTGCAACAGATAGGTGCGGTTGCCGTGAAGCACGCCTGGCGAGCCCGCTGTCAGGGACGCACAGTGCTCTTCCCCTTCCAGACCCTTGCCGCCCGCCTCTACGCCGACAATTCTGACGCTTTCGTCATCGAGGAACGGATGAAACAGCCCGATTGCGTTTGAACCACCGCCGACTGCTGCGACCAGCAGGTCAGGAAGGCGGCCTTCCGCTTTCATCATCTGCTCGCGAACTTCGTGTCCGATGACGGACTGGAAGTCTCGGACCATCTCCGGATATGGATGCGGCCCGGCTGCCGTGCCGATCATATAGTAGGTGTCATCGACATTGGTCACCCAATCCCGCAGAGCTTCGTTCATGGCATCCTTCAGCGTGCCATGGCCAGCGGTAACAGGCACGACCTCTGCGCCGAGAAGCTTCATGCGGAACACGTTTGGTGCCTGACGCTCCACATCGGTCGCGCCCATATAAACGACGCAGGGTATGCCAAAACGGGCGGCCACGGTGGCCGAGGCAACGCCGTGCTGTCCAGCGCCGGTTTCCGCGATGATGCGAGTCTTGCCCATGCGCTTGGCTAGCAGGATCTGCCCCAGGCAATTGTTGATCTTGTGCGAACCGGTGTGGTTCAGTTCATCGCGCTTGAAATAGATCTTCGCGCCGCCAAGCTCCTGCGTCAGTCGTTCGGCGAAATAGAGCGGGCTGGGACGGCCGGTATAATGGGTGTTGAGATGGGAAAGCTCGGCCTGAAATTCAGGGTCAGTCTTCGCCTTATCCCACTGAGTCTGAAGCTCGAGAATGAGCGGCATCAGGGTTTCGGCCACAAAGCGGCCTCCATAGATACCAAATCTGCCGTCCTCATCGGGACCGGCGCGGAAAGAGTTGGGTTTCGGCGTCTCGTTCACTCTCAAACTCCCTGCGGCCTGGCCGATCTGATCGCATCGAAAAATGCGTCGATCATGGCAAGATCCTTGACACCCGGCGCGCTTTCGACACCGGAAGATGCATCTATTCCCAGAGCCCCGGTCACTTCCAGGGCTTCAGCGACGTTGTTTTTGTTCAATCCCCCGGAAAGCATGTAATCGACGCCTTCGTCAAGAGAGCGCAACAAGGTCCAGTCGAACGACACGCCGTTGCCGCCTGGCAGATCCGAACCTGCGGGTGGCTTGGCATCGAAGAGAAACTTGTCGGCAATTCCTATATAGGGATTAATTTTGGCGAGATCATCGCCATCGCGGATGGAAAACGCTTTTATGACAGGCAGTCCATAGACGGCCTTGACGTTCAGCACCCGCTCCGGGCTTTCGCTCCCATGCAATTGCAGCATGTCCGGTTTCAATAGGTCGATGATCTCATCAAGCTCGTCATTATCCGCATCGACAGTAACGGCGACGATCTTGACGCTACCGCGCACGGCATCTGCCAACTCGCCCGCAACATCAGGCTCGATATTGCGCGGGCTCTTCTCAAAAAAGATGAAGCCTAAGTGGCTGGCGCCCCGTCTTACAGCGCGCTCGATCGCGTCCGCCGACTTCAATCCGCAAATCTTGATATCCGGTTTCATGGCTTTGGAGGTGCCATGAAACAGCCCGTGAGTCGAGCCCTATCGATACGGGGAAACAAAGAGCGGTGATGTTTCACGTGAATCCAAACCGTTTCTGCAGCAACTTAACCGAAATCGATGGCGTGGAGCTGCGACCCGTGCCTTTTCAACCAGGCTTTCGACGCTTCCATATCCGGACACAGCCTGTTGCAGAGTGCCCAGAAATTGGGACCGTGGTTCATTTCTTTCAGATGCGCAACCTCATGCGCCGCCAGATAGTCGATGACACTTTCCGGTGCCATGACGATCCTCCAGGAAAAACTAAGATTGCCGTCATGGGAGCAGGATCCCCAGCGGCTGCGGGTATCCTTCATGGAAATGGAGCGTACCGGCTTACCAATGGCTCCGGCATGGAGGGCAACCAATCTTTCCAGGTCGGCGCGGGCTTCTTTCTTGAGAAAGGTAGCGATGCGGCGACCCATGTGTTCCGGCGCGCCACTGACCCTGAGGACTGCCTCCCCCTCTGCATTTCTCGCCAGCTGCGTAACACCGCGCAATGTGCCGGTATGTTCGATCCGGTGAGCAACGCCGCGAATGGCGATCATTCCGCCATCCCTGATACTGCCCTCTTCCTGCGAAAATTTCGAGAGCTTGGCCTTTAGCCAGCCATTATGGCGCTCTAGGAAGTCATCGACCTCGCGGTGATGCAAACCGTATGGAATTGTCATTTTCAGCGCCTTGCCGCCCGGTTCTATGCGAAGCGTTATGCGTGTGGCGCGCTGATTTTCCTTGATGGTGATGGGTACGCTTCTATTTCCGACGTCCACCATGCGTTGAGCGGGCGGTGCTTTGCCGGATGATGACGGTCTCAAGGATTTTCGAAGCAGGGAGAACATGCCCTTTCATAGCGATTCGGCGCTGAAAAAGCTATTGGCCCGCCATCAACGCGCGCGGCCATGTTTGTGCATGAAGGCGAGCATTCTGGGGACAATGTCTCGCCGGAAACGGGAGCCGTTGAAAACGCCATAGTGTCCTACGTCCGGCTGCATGTAATGATCCCGCTTGTCAGCCGGGATATTCCTACAGAGGTCATGGGCGGCCTTCGTCTGGCCCAGACCGGAGATATCGTCGTTTTCTCCTTCCACCGTCAACAACGCCACGCGCGTGATGGACGCGGGATCGACCGGTACTCCCCGGTGAATCATCGTGCCCTTGGGCAAGGCATGTTCGATAAAGACCCTTTCCACGGTCTGCAGATAAAACTCCGCCGTAAGATCCATGACGGCGAGATATTCGTCATAGAACTCGCGATGCTTTTCCGCCGAGTCCCCGTCATTCTTGACGAGGTTGAGATAGAAGTCCTTATGCGCTGTCATGTGCCGGTCGAGATTCATGGACATGAAACCCGATAATTGCAGGAAGCCGGGATAGACGTTGCGACCAAATCCCTGTTGTGGCCACGGCACCTGCATGACGACATTGTCTCGAAACCAGTCGATGGATTTCCCCTTGGCCAGTTCGTTCACCGCAGTGGGATTGATACGCGTATCGATGGGGCCACCCATGAGTGTCATCGAGGCCGGCGCAAATGTATCGCCATTCGCTTCCATCAACGAAACTGCCGCCAGAACGGGGACCGATGGCTGGCAGACAGCGACCACATGCACGCCCTCACCCAAGTGGTGCAGGATGTCGATGATATAGGTGATATAATCATCGAGATCGAAACCACCTTCAGTCACGGGCACGACACGCGCATCCGCCCAATCGGTGATGTAAATATCGGCCGAAGGCAGAAGCGCTTCGACCGTTCCGCGCAGCAGCGTCGCATAATGGCCCGACATGGGCGCAACCAGCAGGATCTTGGGATCTGCTTTTCTGCTCGCAGGCAAATCCCGCTTGAAGTGAACGAGGTTACAGAAGGGTTTGGAGAAGGTGATTTCTTCTTCAACGGCAACTGAACGCTCGTCTACGGTGGTGGAAGACAGACCGAAGGTCGGCTTTCCGTAGCGTCGCGTAAGCCGCTCGAAAACCTCAAAACCGGCATCCAGGCTGCGCCCGAAAGCGGTGTTGGACAGAGGGTTCATTGAATTGTTGCATGCCTGACGCATGAGTTCAGCGCTGGCTCTCAGCGGTGCCATGGCCGCGTGGTTCATTTCATAGAGGTGATAAAACACGAATGAACGCCTCCCGTCGTTGATCGCAGTCTTTTTGACAGGATAGCACCTTTTCGCAGCTGCACAAAATGCAACAAGCGCCAGCGGTTTTTCCGCAGGCGCTTGTCATATCAGACGTCATCAAAGATGTAGGTGTTTTACCTAGATGTCGGCGACAAAGGTCTGCTTCTGGGTGCCGAGACCTTCGATACCAAGTTCCACGACATCGCCTGCCTTCAGGAAGCGTGGCGGCTTCATGCCGAGGCCGACACCGGGAGGGGTGCCGGTGGAAATGACGTCACCCGGGTGCAGCGACATGAACTGGCTGAGATAGGACACAACATTTGCCACGCCATAGACCATCGTCTGGCTCGAACCGTTCTGCATCGTCTCGCCATTGACCTTGAGCCACATGCCTAGATTTTGAGGATCTGCGACTTCATCCTTCGTGACGAGCCAAGGGCCGATCGGGCCGAAGGTGTCGCAGGATTTACCTTTGGTCCACTGTCCCTGACGTTCGGACTGGAAGGCGCGTTCGGAAACATCGTGGGAGACGCAATAGCCGGCAACATAGTCGAGAGCATCGGCTTCTGACACATATTTGGCAGTCTTGCCGATGACAACGCCAAGCTCGACTTCCCAATCGGTCTTTTCGGAGCCGCGGGGAATGATGACGTCATCATTAGGGCCGACGATTGCAGATGTTGCCTTCATGAAGATAACGGGTTCTGGTGGCACCTTTGCGCCTGTCTCTGCCGCATGGTCGGAATAATTCAGGCCGATGCAGATAAACTTTCCCGTACCTGCAACGCAGGCGCCTATGCGGTCGTCAGAAAGAATTGGAAGCGACGCCAAGTCGATCCGTGCGATCTTTTCCAGCCCCTCTGGAGAAATGGCTTCGCCACCAATGTCTTTCACATGAGCCGAAAGATCGCGGATATGTCCATCTGCGTCCAGAATGGCGGGCTTTTCCTGGCCCGGCTGGCCAACACGCATCAACTTCATAATATCACTCCCAATTGCTGAACGGATTATGCATATATGAACGAACTATTTATCCTTGTCACCCCTCGCGCCCTCATCTGGCGAATGCGTATATTCTTCTGGCACCAGCCACGCGCTTGACACGTTGTTATCGAAATCTCCTATGAGGTTTTACCGATATGAGCCAAGATTGATGTTCCAGTTTTTCGAGGAAACAATATGACCCACAGCAATACCCGCCAGTCCGAATATCCGGTTGATCCCCTTTTTCTGGATCGATGGTCACCGCGCGCTTTTGATGGCGCGAATATGCCAAAAGAACATCTTCTGACCATTCTGGATGCGGCACACTGGGCGCCATCGGCTTCCAATCTTCAGCCGTGGCGCTTCGTCTATGCCCATAAGGGCAGCGCGCAGTGGGACACATTTTCCGAGCTGCTCATGGAAGGCAATCGGGTCTGGGCGAAGAACGCTTCCGTCCTTTTGTTCATCATCTCTCGCAGCTACAGCATCTCCCGCGACGGAGAGAAGAAGCCCGCAGCAACCCATTCATTCGATGCGGGCGCAGCCTGGTTCTCGCTCGCCATGCAGGCACATCTTCTCGGCTATCACGCGCACGGCATGGCCGGCATCTTTACCGACAAGATCGTGGAGACGCTAAAAGTGCCGGAAGGCTATGTTGTGGAAGCCGCGGTGGCGATCGGCACACTCACGGACAAAAGCACGCTGCCGGAAAATCTCGCCGAACGTGAGACACCCAGCAAGCGGCTGCCACTGGCTGACGTCGCATTCGAAGGAAGCTTCACAGGAAAGGCAGACTAGTTCTTTTCTGAGGAAGCGAGCACCAAGCCACTCTTGATGCTGCATTCCAAAAACAAAGGCCCGACAGAGCATCCGTCGGGCCTTTTGTTAATTTTCTGTTTCACGTGAATCGCCCTGACGGAGATCCACAGAGAAATATCAGATATCGAGGTTTGCAACGCTCAGGGCATTTTCCTGGATGAAATCCCTGCGTGGCTCTACCTCGTCGCCCATGAGACGAGCGAACAATCCGTCCGCATCAGTCGCGTCAGGAATCTTTACCTGCAGCAGCGAACGGACGTTGGCGTCCAGAGTCGTCTCCCACAACTGTTCCGCATTCATCTCGCCAAGACCCTTGTAGCGCTGCATGGAAAGACCCTTGCGCCCTGCAGCAAAAATGGAATCGAGAAGCGCGCGCGGTCCGGAGATTGTCTGGCTGCCGTCCTTGCGCTGCAGGACAGGCGGTGTTGCGTAGATTTCAGCCATGCGGGAAGCCAGCTGGTCGATATGGCGGGCGTCCGCGGAGCCGAGCAGTCCCATATCCAATGTCGATACTTCCTTGACGCCGCGCACCATGCGCCAGAATCTCAACCCGCCATCGCCAAGGACCTCACCGGTCCAGCCACGTTCCGTTTCTTCTGCGATCATGTCCAGACGACGCGCGACTTCCGCCACTGTGGCTTCGGCCTTGCTGGCATCAGCTGAAAGTTCCGGGTTGAGGGCACCAGCGATTGCAGCCTGTTCGACAATCGAACGGCTGTAACGCGAATGGAGGCTTTCGATGAGCGTCCGCATCCGCACAGCATCCAGAATGACTTCGCGGAGGTCCTCGCCTACGCGCACTTCACCCGAACCGACGGTTAGCGACGCTTCCTCGATACCCATCGAAATCAGATATTCTTCCAGTGCCTTCTCGTCTTTCAGATACTGCACGGACTTGCCGCGTGTGACCTTGTAGAGCGGTGGCTGGGCGATATAGAGATGGCCGCGCTCGATAAGCTCCGGCATCTGACGGAAGAAGAACGTCAAAAGCAGCGTGCGAATATGCGCGCCGTCGACGTCAGCATCGGTCATGATGATGATCTTGTGGTAGCGAAGCTTGTCGGCGTTGAATTCATCCTTGCCGATGGATGTGCCGAGAGCGGTAATCAGTGTGCCGATTTCCTGGCTGGACAGCATCTTGTCGAAACGGGCGCGTTCGACGTTCAGGATCTTGCCGCGCAAAGGAAGAATAGCCTGCGTTTCACGCGAACGGCCCTGCTTGGCGGAACCACCGGCGGAGTCACCCTCGACAAGGAAGACTTCGGACTTCGCGGGGTCGCGCTCCGAGCAATCGGCAAGCTTGCCGGGCAGCGAGGCTATGTCGAGCGCACCCTTGCGACGCGTCAGTTCACGCGCCTTTCTGGCGGCTTCACGGGCAATCGCCGCTTCAACGACCTTGCCCACAAGCACCTTTGCTTCTGCCGGATGCTCTTCGAACCAGGTGCTGAGTGCTTCATTCACGAGGTTTTCGACCGCTGGTCTGACTTCCGACGATACGAGCTTGTCCTTCGTCTGCGACGAAAACTTCGGATCCGGGACCTTCACCGACAATACGGCCGTCAAACCTTCGCGGCAGTCTTCACCCTGAAGGGAGACCTTTTCCTTTTTGGTGATGCCGGAACTATCCGCATAGGACGTGACCTGACGTGTCAGTGCCCCACGGAAACCGGCCATATGCGTGCCGCCATCGCGCTGGGGAATGTTGTTGGTAAAGCACAGGACGTTTTCGTGGTAGCTGTCATTCCACCACATGGCGACCTCGACGGTGATACCGTCCTTTTCGCCCCTGATGGCAACCGGCTTGTCGACCAGCGGCTTCTTGGCACGGTCGAGATAACGAACGAAGGCTTCAAGCCCGCCGTCATAGGTCATCTCTTCCTGCTTTATGTCGGAATGGCGCTTGTCTGTCAGAAGAATGCGCACGCCGGAATTGAGGAAGGCCAGTTCGCGCAGGCGGTGCTCGAGCGTGGCGTAATTATATTCCGTCATGGTGAAGGTGTCGGAGCTGGCAAGGAAGGTGACTTCAGTGCCTGAACGACCTTCGTAGTCTCCGACAATCTTCAGCGGGCCATCGGCCACGCCGTGGGTGAAGGTGATTTCATGGACCTTGCCGCTGCGCCGGATGCGCAGCTTCAGCCACACGGACAAGGCATTGACAACAGAAACGCCAACGCCATGGAGGCCGCCGGAAACCTTGTAGGAGTTCTGGTCGAACTTTCCGCCAGCGTGCAGTTGCGTCATGATGACTTCGGCGGCGGAAACGCCCTCGCCCGTATGTATGTCGGTGGGAATACCACGACCGTTATCCGTAACAGTCACTGAGCCATCCGCATTCAGCGTGACGGTCACCAGATCGGCGTGACCGGCGAGTGCTTCGTCAATGGCGTTATCGACGACTTCGTAGACCATGTGGTGAAGACCGGAACCATCGTCGGTATCGCCGATATACATGCCTGGGCGCTTGCGCACAGCATCAAGGCCCTTCAGGACCTTGATGGAATCGGCTCCATAAGCTGCACTGGCTGCGTTTTCGCTCGACGATGTTTCAGTCATAAGCACTCTTTCCAACTGTGTCTGCCGCAGCGCGTGCCAATGACACGGCGCGACAGCGAATCACTTTCAATCTGACGTGTGACTATAGAAATTCCGCCTCGATAACCAAAGTCCACAAGCGCCAAAACCCTGCACAAAGCAGGGGATAGCGAGGGTTTCAGTCGCAAGAACGGCTTTTTTGCAGCACGGCTGCCAATTCATCTATCACACTTGGTGGCAGCTTGCGAATATCCCGTGCCAATCCGTTGGCGAGAGCCGTATATTCCTTTGGCAACCCGGCGGTATCGATGACAACGCGGGGATCGGAAACGCCAGCCAGCGAAAACAATTCATCGGCCTCGTCCCAGATAATGTTAAAATATCCGGCTATGCGCTGCAAAAGATCAAAGCTCGGCGTGCCTCGCTTTCCATGTTCCAGCGCCGAAAGATAGGCTGGCGATACGCCTATGGCCAAGGCCATCTGCCGTTGAGTGACCCCTTTTTTCTCGCGAAGAACCCGCACGGCTTCCGAGAAAGGCGTCACGAGGTATCTCCCCGGCGCCGCGCGAGGCGAACATAGAGCGCGCCATCGCCGCCATGGTTCATGGAGGCGTCCTCATAGGACGATATGAGGTAACGGTACTCCGGTTTGGAAAACCACATGGGCACCGCCCTCTTCAACGCGCCGTCACTGCCCAGGGAGCGTCCCTTGCCGGTAATGACGAGGACATGTCTCAGGCCGCGTTCGTGGGCTCGGACGAGAAAATCCAGAAGAACGGCGTGAGCCTCGCTCTGGAACATTCCGTGCAGATCGATGCGCGCCTCAAGCGGAAGCCTGCCACGGGTCAACTTGCGTTTGACCGGTTTTTCCATGGGGCTATGGATGCGTTTTCGATCAGCCTCGGTTGCCGGAAGTTGGGGCACCGTCTCGACGATCATTTGAGGAAACGGTGGAATCGTCTTTACGGTTTTTGGTTCAGCCACCGGCTGGGCTTCAGCTTCAAGGGCCTCAAATTCCAGCAAGTCTTCAACGCGCCCGGAGACAAGCCTCGTCGTCCTGGCGACCTTTCCCCACAAGATGCGTTCGTCCTTGCCGAGTTTGCGGCCGCCCTTCATTACCGAAACCTTTCCGCCGCCCCACGGGGGATCAGTATATAGAAATCCGCCGCATTGCGCACGGTGCCGGCAAGCTCTCCCGCGACATCCCCTGACCCGGTGAAAATGTCACCGCGGGCTGGCCCGACGATGGCGGAGCCCGTATCGAGTGCCAGCATCAATCGCGCAAAGGATTGCCCATCATCCAGATGCGTAAGGCTTTGCGAGGCGATGTAGAACGGAAAACCGAATGTATGAATAAGCCTGTCGACGGCAAGAGAACGCCCTGCGACCAAGGGCACCTTGGCGGCGGCAATCGGCCCAAGATCCAGACTTTCCACATCGGCTTCGCGAAAGAAAATATAAGACCTGTTGTGCCAGAGAACCTCATCAACTTGCTCGGGATGATCGCGTAGCCATTGACGGATGGTCTGCATTGAAACGGTAGCGGGATCCAGTTCACCCTTATCAAGCAAGAGGCGACCGATCGGGGAAAATGGATGTCCTGCTTTTGCCGAATAGGTAATACGCTTGATCGTCCCATCAGCGTATCTCAATCGCGCTGCGCCCTGTACGTGGACGAAAAACAGATCAACCTTCGACTTTGCCCAGGCAATTTCAAGCCCGCGGCCATCAAGATAGCCGCGATCAATCTCGCCCCTGTCTGGATAAGGCGAAATCTCGCCTTCCCGCTCCAGCCCGAAAGCATAGTATGGATCCATGCCGTCAGGCCGATTGCTATCGTCGAGGTCGATGAGATCGTCAGGCCGACGATATATAGGGTATTTCCAGACATCATCCGGCGTGCGGGATACTTCCAGTTCCGGTTCGTAAAACGCGGTAACGAAACCCGCCTTGCCTGATGACAATGAAATCTTGAAGGGCAGACACTGCTCTTCGAAGAATTTGCGAGAAGCGGCAGGGTCCGAGGTTTCGACGGATTGCGCCTGTTCCAGAAGTGGCAGCAGGTCAGACGCGGTAAGACCCAGCTTTCCCGTTCGGTAGGGCTTACCCCTGCGCAAATGTTGCAGAATGGCGCTTAATGCCGGAAACAGATCTGCAGGGTCGTCCCGTTGCCAACCCGGCAGGGCGGCAAAAGGCACTTCCTCCAATCGAAATTCCGGATCGACGCCTGTCATTGTTCGGATTCGGTCGCGATCAGCTTCCAGTTCGGATCACGCGAGCGGATGTCACGCGAGAACGTCCAGATGTCATCGACTTCGGAAACATTTTCGGCATCGCCATCGATCAGCTTTCCGTCCTTGTCATAGGTGGCGGAAATTAGCTGGCTGACGATCCTCAAGGTGATCTGCTCTTCCGCATCACGGATGCTGGCATTGGTGATGTCGATCTTTTCAATGCCGACAAAGGTGGACTTCACGACTTCGCCACGGCTTTCACGGTCCGTAATCGCCGCATTGAAGCCGTCATAAACCTCTTTTGAAAGCAGGTTTTTAAGCGCCTTGCGATCGCCATCTGCAAAAGCCATCACGATCATTTCGTAAGCCATACGGGCGCCGTTCAAGAATTCTTTCGGGCGGAAGGAAGGGTCCGTCTTTGACAGCTCCCGAAGCGAATCATTCAGCGGCGAACCGGCAGGAGCAACGGCATCGATTTCGGCAAATCGGTTCTCTTCGTCGCCTTCTCCCTTTTTCGGCAAGGTCACAACCTTGTTATCGTCAGAGAGTGATTTGGCAGCATCGCGCGGGCTATAGGGATCCATTGGCGGCTTTTCATTGCCTGTACGACGGCCAAGGACGCTACGCAGCTGAAGAAAAATCAGCACCGCAGCCACTAGAAAAAACAATGTTATAAAGTCGCTTGAGCCCATCTTTTACCGAAACCGCCATTTAAATCCAATTTTCTACACATCATATAGTCTGCATCTGCCCATCATTCAAACAGGCAGATTCAATTGCCGGTTTCCTGAGCATGGATTTCGGCAATATGATTTTTGCCGAGGCACCGAATTTTCCGCAAGGAGCAGCGGAAGTGGTTCGGTGTGACTTTTTTCGATAGGTTGTAGTATCAGCGAATAAGCCATCGCAAGGCTGTTGAGCTCCAATACCAAAAGGCAGGATTTATGCGTTTTTCTTTTGTCCCGGTCATCGCTCTGTTGATGCCAATACTGGAAATTGCCGGCTTCATCATTGTCGGCAAGGCTCTGGGCTTGTGGCTGACATTGGGGCTTATCCTGCTGACGTCTTTTATCGGGCTTCTCATTCTCCGTTCAGGCGGTCTTGGAATGGTCCGCGATCTTCAAAACGCTAGCAAGACAGGTGCTGAACCGGCTGCCGCAATGATCAGCGGCGGACTGCGTGTCGTGGCCGGTATACTTCTTTTCCTGCCCGGCTTCATCACGGATATCCTCGGGCTTCTCCTGCTTGTTCCGGCCTTCAGGGCTTTGATCTGGAAAGCAATGGGCCCGCGGATCGTCGTTGCGACATCCTTCAAGTCGCCGAATTTCCGCTCGGGACCTCAGGGCGCAGGCCCGGGCAAGGTCGTGGACCTCGACGAAGAGGACTTTCGTCGCGACGGCCCAAATTCATCGCCCTGGTCGCCCTCCAGAGATGATCGCGACCTGCCCAAACCGTAACGGCCCAGCAGTTCAAAGGGTTGTAAGCCCCTTGCCTAGGTGATAGACGGGCTTCCAATAATTCAATCCGCGAGGACATATCATGACAACTGAAAATGGTGCGCAGGAAGGGGCAAATCCTTCCCTCAACATACTGACCCAGTACACGAAGGATTTGTCGTTTGAAAATCCAGGGGCTCCGCGGTCGCTTCAGGCACGTGATGGTGCACCTGCCATCAACATCAACGTGAATGTCAACGCGAACCCGATTTCCGGTTCTGACTTCGACGTCGTGCTGACACTGAATGCCGAGGCAAAGGATGGCGACAAGGTTCTCTTCGTCGCCGAGCTGGTTTATGGCGGCGTGTTCCGCATCACCGGTTTCCCGCAGGAGCACATGTTACCGGTTCTGTTTATCGAGTGCCCTCGCCTGCTCTTCCCATTTGCACGCCAGATCATTGCTGACGTGACACGCAACGGTGGCTTCCCGCCTTTGATGATCGATCCTATCGATTTCTCGCAGATGTTTGCGCAGCGCGTTGCTGAGGAACAGGCCCGCGCCAAGGTTCAGGCCGTCCCGAACTGATTGCAGTAGAGTCTTAAAAAGAAAACCCGGGTCCAGCACCCGGGTTTTTTGTTTGATCTTACTGAAGGTATTTGTTCCAGATCGCCTTCTCACCCATGGCCTGCACAAGCTTCTCATGCGCGGCGACCGTTGCCGGATCAAGTCTCGGCGGCAAAGGCCGAGTTCTGACAAGTGCTTCCATAGGGACATCGTCCACCACCTCGGTCACCTTGGACTTGACGGCGCCGCCAAAACCAAGCGCGGTCTGACGCCCACCGATCATTTCGATATAGACTTCAGCCAGGAGTTCGGAGTCGAGCAACGCGCCGTGCTTGGCACGGTGTGAATTGTCTATGCCATAGCGTCGGCACAGGGCGTCCAATGAATTGGGCCCCATCGGATGTTTCCGGCGCGCCATGGACAAGGTATCGGTCACCAGCTCGGGCGACACTGGCTCTATTCCCAACCGCGCAAATTCAGCATTGATGAAGCCCATATCGAAGGTGGCATTGTGGGCCACCCAGCGAGCACCCTCGAAGAAATCGCGGATTTCCTGCACAACCTCTTCGAATTTTGGCTTGTCCTGCAAAAATTCGTCGGTAATGCCGTGCACTGCAAGAGCGTCAGGATGGACCTTGCGGTCTGCCGGATTGATGTAGAGATGAATGGTTCTACCCGTTGGAAAATGATTGAGGAGTTCGATCCCACCAATTTCGATGATGCGGTCAAACTTCGACTCAAGGCCCGTGGTTTCCGTATCGAATATGATTTCGCGCATTTTCTAAGTCTCACTTCCACGGTCGGATTTCAGCTTGTCGAGAATTGCCTTCACCTGCAGTCGTGCATCCGCAATTCCGTTGCTCGTATCTATTATGTAATCCGCGCGTCTTCTTTTTTCCTCGTCTGGCATTTGACGCGCAAGGATCATCTGAAGTTTTTCTTCTGTCATTCCCGGCCGATCCATCACGCGCTGCTTCTGTATCTCCGATGCACATGTGACAACGACGACGACGTCCACTCGGTTTTCAGCGTCCGTCTCAAACAGGAGTGGAATGTCCAGCAACGCAAAATCAAATCCTGCCTCACGGGAGGCCTGAAGAAAGGCCGCTTGCCGTTTGCGAACCAGCGGATGCACGATCTCTTCAAGGACTTTAAAATTAGCCGGATTCTCGCGCAAGAGATCGCCGAGTATTTTCCTATTAACTTCGCCGTTCTCAACGACCCCCGGAAAAGCCTTCTCGATCGGCTGAACGGCTTCATCCAGATAAAGTTGGTGGACGACAGCATCTGAATCGCAAACGGCCACGCCTTCATCTTCGAAAAGCTTTGAAGTCGTCGACTTACCCATTCCGATCGATCCGGTGAGGCCGATGGTGATCATGCGTGAACGTCCATATCAGCGATGATGAGGCTTCGCAGTTCTTCATCGACATCAGGTTTTTTGCCGAACCATTTTTCGAACCCGGGTCTGGCCTGATGAAGAAGCATTCCCAGACCGTCTACAGTCGAAAACCCCTGCTCCTCTGCCATTTTCAGAATGGGCGTTTTCAGCGGTACATAGACAATATCAGTCACCACCGCACCGGAAGCGAGCTTCGAGAAATCAATGAAAGGCGCTTCGCTTCCATCCATGCCCAGGGATGTCGTATTGACGAACAATCCCGCTCCAGCGGAGACTTCGCCGAGTGCAGCCACCGAGTGCGCAAAGATATTGCTTCCAAAGCGGTCACGAAGCTCCTGCGCTTTCGAAACAGTCCGATTAAGCACATTGATTTCACGCACACCGCGATTTCTTAGTGCTTGCACGACAGCACGGCTCGCGCCCCCTGCGCCGAATATGACCGCCTTATCTGTGCGGTCCCACCCCTTATGGTATGCATCGAGATTGGCAAGAAAGCCAAAGCCATCTGTATTTGTTGCATGGATCTGCCCGTCTTCTAGCCACAGTGTGTTAACAGCGCCGAGTTCCTGAGCCAGATCATCAGGACGATCCGCCAGTCGATAGGCGGATTCCTTATGGGGTATCGTAACATTGCCACCCACGAAACCATTGGTGCCAGACCGCAGGCCGTTCATGAAATCAGGCAAGGAAGCGGGTTCGATTGCGACCGCTTCGTAAGAACCGTCTATTTTAAATTGTCTGAGCCAATGACCGTGAATAAGTGGCGAACGCGAATGTTTGACAGGATAGCCGGTAACGAACGCCTTGATGGTTAATGTTTCACGTGAATCAGGCATCGACCAGACCCAATTCGCGCATTTTTGTTAACAATGGCAAAAGCGGCAGTCCTAGAATGGTGAAATAGTCACCCTTGATTTCAGTGAAAAGCTGAATGCCCTCGCCTTCAAGCTGGTAGGCACCAACGCTTGAAAGGACCTTCGTCCCTACTTTTTCAAGATGGCGTGCGACGAAGTTGTCGGTCAGTTCCCTTACCGTCATGTCCGCAATCGTCACCACATCCCACAGAATTTCGCCATTCCTCGCAATCGCTGCTCCACAATTCAGGCGGTGCGTCTTGCCCCCGAGCGACATAAGGTGCACGTGCGCCTCGCTCATATCTTTAGGCTTGTGATAGATGCGTGAACCCAGCGACATCGTCTGGTCGCATCCTAAAACGAATGCGTCTGGCTTGAGGATACTGACGGCTGCAGCCTTCGCTTTCGCCAGCTCGCCGGCAATGTCTTGCGGCGAAGCACCGTCTTTCTCTAGTTTTGCGTCGATCGCGCGTTCATCGATCTCTGCTGGCTCGACAGAAAATTCCAGGCCCGCATTGCGCATCAGCATCTGGCGCGACGCACTGGACGACGCAAGTATTAGTTCCGGTCTCATCAACCATGGTCTCCGAACAAGGGTGCGAAGGATTAACGCGTCCTCTGGCGAAGAGCAAGAATGGCTGCTGCCGTCTCTTCAATGGAACGTCTCGTCACATCAATGATCGGCCAATTGTTGCGGGCGCATAGCGAGCGAGCATATTTCAGCTCCTCCATGATGGTTGCCCGATCAATATATTGCCCGCGATCAAAGCCGCCGGTCGCTCCAAGTTCCCTGTTTTCACGAACCTGGGAAATGCGATCCGACGTTGCCACGAGGCCGACGATGAGCGGCTTCGTTGCCTTGTAGAGGCTTTCAGGTAGCGGCACATCTGGCACGACAGGGATATTGGCGGTCTTGATGCCTCTGTTGGCCAGATAGATGCTCGTTGGTGTCTTGGACGTGCGGCTGATCCCCACAATGACGACATCAGCCTCATCATAACTTTCCGGGAATTGCCCGTCGTCATGGTCCATGGCAAAATTCAACGCTTCGATGCGCGCGAAGTAATCTGCATTCAAGGCATGCTGCGCCCCTACCCGCCTTCTCGAGGCCGTGCCGAGATAGGTCTGGAAGATGCCGATAACAGGCTCGAGGACGTTGACACAGGGAACACCTATGGCGTGACAGCGCAGATCGAGAAACGCGGCAAGCTGTTCATCAACAATCGTATAGAGAACGATGCCGGGCTTCTCATCGATGCTGTCTATCACCTTTTGCAGCTGTTTCTGGTTCCGGATCATCGGATACACATGCTCGAGTGGCATGGCAGAATGAAACTGTGCGGAAACAGCCCTACCGGCTGACATCAGGGTTTCGCCCGTGGAGTCAGAAATCAGATGGAGATGAAAGAAACTTTTTTGGTTCTCCACGCTAATTCCGTGCCCCTGTTGATAAAGCTGGACAACATCATCGCTTTTGCCAGCCAGGGATCAGGCTGAGGGAAAAACCGGCTTTTGTCCACAATTGGAGGGACGGTGTAGCAAGTGAAGCGTGCCCTGTGAATTGTGAGGACAAAAACAGTTAAGAAATTCTGCCTAACCGTTATCCACAAGACGGCGCAAAAATACAGGGGATTAAATAATTGAAATTTATGGCGATATATGGGTTTTCAACACTAACGCAGCAAACGTGGCTGGAACATCTTTCATCTTCGTGGCTTAGGTCAGCTTGCGGCATTTCCGCCAGATAGATTTTAATCCTTGCTACCCACAGACTCTAAGAAATAGAAAATCTTATAGATCTCTTAGATTCTTTTTTTAGAAAAGTTGGCCGACATGTCCGAGCGAAGCGTAATGAAGGTTTTAAATGGAGAAGCGCTGTCTCCTCCCCCGATCTGGCTCATGAGGCAGGCAGGTCGTTACCTCCCGGAGTACCGGGAAACGCGGAAGGTTGCCGGAAGTTTCCTTGATCTCTGTTATAATCCTGAACTCGCGACAGAAGTGACTTTGCAGCCAATTCGCCGTTTTGATCTGGATGCGGCAATTCTGTTTTCCGATATCTTGGTGATCCCTGACGCGCTGAAGCGAAATGTAACCTTCACAGAGGGTAGAGGGCCAGCGATGGACCCGATTGATGTGGCGGGCATTTCCACTCTCAAACGTGACGATGTATTGGCCCACCTTCGGCCAGTATTTGAGACCGTTAACAGGCTACGTCGCGAGCTTCCCTCCAAAACGACACTTCTCGGTTTCTGTGGTGCGCCCTGGACGGTTGCTACCTACATGATTGCCGGTCACGGCACACCTGATCAGGCACCTGCCCGGCTTTTCGGCTATCAGGAACCAGAAGCGATGGAAAAGCTTCTGGCGTTTCTCGCAGAGGTGTCTGCCGACTACCTTGTCGAGCAACTCGACGCCGGCGCCGATGCTGTGCAGATTTTCGATTCCTGGGCGGGTGTCCTGGGAGAAGCCGAATTCGAGGCTTTTGCGATAAAACCTGTCGCCCGCATCATCGAGTCCGTCAGAGCAAGACGGCCGGGAGCTAAAATCATCGCCTTCGCCAAAGGCGCGGGCATCCTCCTCAAGGACTATCGTCAGAAGACGTCCGCAGATGCCATTGGCCTTGACTGGAGTGTGCCGCTATCCTTCGCGCAAGATCTGCAGAAGGATGGTCCCGTTCAGGGAAATCTCGACCCGATGCGAATGGTTGCTGGAGGCAAGGCGCTGGAGGAAGGGATAGATGCAATCCTAGACAAGCTTGGCCAAGGTCCGTTGATTTTCAATCTAGGCCATGGAATTACGCCGCAGGCTGATCCGGAAAATGTTGCCAGGCTCGTTGCCCGTGTCAGGGCACGCGGGGCAACAGCATGACGACAGGCAAGCAAACGTCGGCAGATGCGGGCCGCAAAACCCGGCTGCGTGCGGCGGTAGCGCTAGGTGCACTCGTTGCCCTGGCGGCCGTCGTTCTTCATGTCGACTCGGCAGACGCCTATCTCTGGATCAAGTCCCTCCACATCATCGCGGTCATTTCCTGGATGGCAGGATTGTTCTACCTGCCCCGGCTTTTCATCTATCACACGGACGCTGCGCCCGGATCTGAAAAGTCCGAAACGTTCAAGGTCATGGAACAGCGGCTGATCAAGGTGATCATGAACCCTGCTATGATGATTTCCTGGGTGTTGGGGCTCTATCTTGCCTGGTCGGCCTTCGGTTTTTCTGGCGGCTGGCTCCATGCGAAAATCGGGCTCGTCGTGCTGATGACGGTGACGCATGTGTATTTTAGCAGAAGTGCACGGCGCTTTGCCCGCGATCAGAACACACGCTCAGCCCGTCACTGGCGGTTGATGAATGAGGTTCCGACCCTGCTGATGATCGCGATAGTCGTACTTGTGGTTGTGAAACCCCTCTCTTAAAGGTCTATCACGATAAATTTCTCGGAATTGGTGCTTTCCTCTTGCGGCTTTCCCGTTCAATCGCTATTTTCGCGTCACTCATCTCAATGGCATGTGAATTATTCAGACGTCTGCGGGGAATTCCCCAGTAGCTGATTCGCGATCACGCCCTTCCCCACACATATTTAAAGACGGTCTTTCTCTTCATGGCTGAAATGAAGCTTCAGGAACTTAAGAGCAAATCTCCTACCGATTTGCTGACTTTTGCCGAATCCCTGGAAGTCGAAAATGCGAGCACGATGCGCAAGCAAGAGCTCATGTTTGCAATCCTCAAGGTACTGGCAAGTCAGGACATCGAGATCATCGGCGAAGGCGTCGTCGAGGTCCTGCAGGATGGTTTCGGCTTCCTGCGTTCGGCGAATGCGAATTATCTCCCGGGCCCTGACGACATTTATATTTCGCCGTCCCAGATACGCCGCTTCTCTCTGAAGACAGGCGATACGGTTGAGGGACCGATCCGTGGTCCCAAAGAAGGCGAGCGTTATTTCGCGCTGCTCAAGGTCAACACGATCAATTTCGATGATCCGGAGAAAATCCGTCACAAGGTCCATTTCGACAATCTGACGCCTCTTTATCCGAATGACCGCTTCAAGATGGAGCTGGATGTTCCGACATCGAAGGATCTCTCGGCCCGCGTGATCGATCTCGTTGCACCGCTCGGCAAAGGTCAGCGCGGCCTGATCGTGGCGCCGCCGCGGACTGGTAAAACTGTCCTGCTGCAGAATATTGCGCATTCCATCACGGCGAACCATCCAGAGTGCTATCTGATCGTGCTGTTGATCGATGAGCGGCCGGAGGAAGTCACCGACATGCAGCGCTCGGTCAAGGGAGAGGTTGTCTCCTCTACCTTCGACGAACCCGCTGTTCGGCATGTACAGGTCGCCGAAATGGTCATTGAAAAGGCCAAGCGTCTGGTGGAACACGGCCGTGACGTCGTGATCCTGCTGGACTCGATCACCCGTCTTGGCCGCGCCTATAACACGGTTGTTCCATCCTCCGGTAAGGTTCTGACCGGTGGTGTTGACGCCAATGCCCTTCAGCGCCCCAAGCGCTTCTTCGGCGCGGCGCGTAATATCGAGGAAGGCGGATCGCTCACGATTATCGCGACCGCTCTGATCGATACTGGAAGCCGCATGGACGAAGTCATCTTCGAAGAATTCAAGGGTACGGGTAACTCGGAAATCGTTCTTGACCGCAAGGTCGCAGACAAGCGCATCTTCCCGTCCATGGATATTCTCAAGTCCGGCACGCGTAAGGAAGACCTGCTTGTGCCTCGCCAAGACCTGCAGAAGATTTTCGTGCTCCGTCGCATTCTCGCCCCGATGGGCACTACAGATGCGATCGAGTTCCTGATCGACAAACTAAAGCAGACGAAGAACAATGGCGATTTCTTCGACTCCATGAACACTTAAGTCGTCTGTTTTATAAGAAGTGATCAGGCCGCGTCCCATGGGCGCGGCCAATTTCATTGTACTGATGGTGTGAGGTCTTATCGCAGAAAGGTCGTTCCGCTCATCTGCGATGTGAGAGTTGATCTGATGACGATATCGCAAGACACTATTTACGCATTATCGAGCGGCTCACTTCCCGCTGGAGTGGCTGTAATCAGGCTAAGCGGCGCGAAAGCGCAGAGCGCCTTGAGTCAGTTGATTGGCGGCGATCTCCCTAAGCCCCGTTTTGCCGCCTTGAGAACGATTCGTAACCGAAATAATTCTCCAATCGATCAAGCTCTTGTGTTGAATTTCCCGGCGCCAAAATCCTTTACGGGGGAGGATTGCGTAGAGATTCATGTCCACGGCGGACGTGCCGTCGTAGATGCTGTGTTCGCAGAACTTGGCTCCATAGATGGTATGCGTGCAGCGGAAGCAGGAGAGTTCTCCAAAAGGGCCTATGATAACGGAAAGATGGACCTGGTCGAGGTCGAAGGACTTGCTGATCTCCTCAAAGCTGAGACAGAGATGCAACGTCGATTGGCGCTGGAACAGACAAGCGGTAACCTTTCTGAGCTATATGACGACTGGGCTAACAGGCTAACCAGATGTCGAGCATTCATTGAGGCAGAACTGGACTTTGCTGATGAAGATGATGTTCCTGGCTCGATTTCAGACCGGGTCTGGGTCGAAGTGGGGGCAATTCGCGATGAACTTGTATCTCATCTCCGAGCAGCTGAGCACGCTGCGATTATCCGCGACGGTTTTAAAGTTGCCCTTATTGGCGCACCGAACTCTGGCAAGTCCAGCCTGCTTAATGCCTTAAGCGGTAGAGACATCGCCATCGTTACTGATATCGCGGGGACAACACGTGATGTCCTGAGTGTCGACCTCGATCTTGGTGGCTATCTTGTAACGATCTTCGACACCGCCGGCCTAAGAGAGACTGACGACGTCGTTGAGAAGGAGGGTGTGCGACGGGCAGAGAAAACAGCCGCCGCTGCCGATATGGTGATCCAGCTCTCGGCTTTTGATTCGGCTCCGCAACAATTTATCAACGTCTCCGCTGAAGCTTTTGCAATATGGTCGAAATCAGATTTAGCACCGGGGCGCGACGACATTGCCAGCCTGCGGGTGTCTTCCAAGACCGGCGATGGATTAGAGGAACTGAAGAGCCTTATCCGAAATCAGATCGAAAACAAAACTGGCTCCGGCCTTACGCTGGCGCCCGGCAGGCTCAGGCACAAAAATAGGCTTGTAGAGACGTTGAACTATGTTAGTGATGCCCTTAATTCGACCGATACAGATCTGGCAATCAGGTCCGAATATCTTCGTCTCGCTGCGACAGCGCTTGGGCGAATTACTGGCCGCGTTGACGTAGAGCAATTGCTAGGCGTCATCTTCTCCGAATTCTGCATCGGGAAGTGATTCACGTGAAACATTCGGATTTTTCCGACGAGGCATTGAACAATATGACCTATGACGTTGTTGTTATTGGCGGTGGACACGCCGGATGTGAAGCCGCGGCCGTTTCGGCTCGATACGGCGCTGAGACAGCGTTATTAACCCATAACAGGGCGACGATCGGGGTAATGTCGTGTAACCCCGCCATCGGTGGTCTTGGTAAGGGTCACCTTGTCCGCGAGATTGATGCAATGGACGGCCTCATGGGTAGGATGGCGGACGCTGGCGGTATTCAGTTCAGGATGCTGAACAAGAAGAAGGGACCCGCCGTTCGCGGCCCTCGTACGCAGGCAGATAGGCGTCTCTACCGAGAAGCGATGCAGTCCGAAATTGCATCAACGCCCAATCTTACTGTCATCGAAGGGGACGCATGGGACGTCGAGACGCGCGATGGCGCAGTCATTGCTGTCGTTCTCGCGAATGGACATCGGTTGCCTTGCAAGGCGGTTGTTCTCACTAGTGGTACCTTCCTCCGTGGCCTTATTCATATCGGTTCCGAAAAGACACCTGCGGGAAGAATGGGCGAGAAACCCTCCCTGGGTCTTTCTGCAACGCTTGCCAGAGCAGGCTTGGCGATGGGTCGGCTAAAGACTGGAACGCCCGCCCGACTGGATGGCCGGACGATAGATTGGCTTTCGGTTGAGCGACAGGGAGCAGATGAGGATCCTGTTCCCTTTTCATTGATGACCGATACGATCGTCAATCCGCAAATCGAGTGCGGGGTAACCCGAACGACGCCTGCTGGGCACAAGATAATTCAGGATAATATCCATCTTTCAGCAATGTATTCCGGGCAGATCGAGGGCGTCGGGCCACGCTATTGCCCGTCCATAGAGGATAAGATCGTCAGATTTGGCGAGCGCGACGGACACCAGATTTTTCTTGAGCCAGAAGGTCTGGACGACCACACGATTTACCCTAACGGTATTTCAACGTCACTTCCCCTGTCTGTCCAAGAACAATTTGTCAAAACGATACCAGGTTTGGAAAACGTCACGATCCTCCAGCCCGGTTATGCGATCGAGTACGACTATGTAGATCCTCGTGAATTGCACATGTCGCTCGAAGTAAAGAAAATACCTGGACTCTTCCTCGCCGGTCAAATTAACGGCACGACTGGCTACGAAGAAGCCGCGGCTCAGGGCTTGGTTGCGGGCATCAATGCTTCCAGGCATGCGTCTGGTGCTGACGCAGTTCATTTCAGCCGAACTGAATCCTATATTGGCGTCATGATTGATGATTTGACGTCAAAGGGCGTCAGCGAACCTTATCGCATGTTCACGTCGAGAGCTGAATATCGATTGTCTCTCAGAGTCGATAATGCAGACCTCCGACTGACGCCACTAGCGATGTCTTTGGGAATTGTTGGAACATCTCGCTCCGAAAAGTTCTCCAATCTTCTTGAAAAACTCGATGGGGGTCGAAACTATCTAAAGGCATTATCGATTAGCCCTTCTCAAGCCGCCAAACACGGCCTTCAAATCAATCAAGATGGCCAACGCCGTAACGCTTATGAGCTGCTAGCTTATCCTGATATCGATACAGCAAGGCTCAAGATCATTTGGCCAGAGATTGCATCGCTGTCCCCAAAGGTCTCGGAAATTTTGGAGATTGAAGCGAGCTACGCCGTTTACATGCAGCGGCAGAGTGCCGACATTGTCGATATAAAGAGAGATGAACAACGTATCATTCCAGATGATTTCGATTTCTCCACGATTTCTGGACTGTCAACCGAACTGCGACAGAAGCTGCAAAAGGCGCGGCCAGCCAATATATCACAAGCGACACGGGTCGACGGGATGACCCCGGCTGCCATTTCTTTGATATTGGCCCTCATACGTAAATCTGCGGCCCAAGATCGGTTGCAATCACACTCCTAACGAGTCCTATAATGATTATAAACGGTCAGAGTGTTTCACGTGAAACACAACAGCGCCTCGAGCATTTTGTTGAATTATTTAAGAAATGGAATGCTGTTACGAATCTCGTGGCGCCTTCCACGCTTCATGATATTTGGACGCGCCATATTGCTGACAGTGTGCAAATTTTTCAGCTCCTGCCAGAGCCAATCCGCTGGGCGGATCTTGGCAGCGGTGGCGGATTTCCGGGAGTCATAACCGCAATTCTGCTTGCTGAGACAGGCGGCGGATGGGTCAATCTGGTTGAGAGTAACCATAAGAAGGCTGGTTTCTTGCGCCTGGCTTTGGCTGAGACAGGGGCAAGAGGCAGTATCCATCCGGTCAGAATTGAAACGGCACCGGAAACCGTTGGTACGGTTGATGCCATCTCGGCTCGAGCACTTGCAGATCTCGACACTTTGCTCGGATATGTCCATCCCTGGGCGGCTGCGAACGAAAAATTGCGCGCGCTGCTCAACAAAGGCAGGGATTATGAAGCCGAGTTGGAAAAAGCTCGTGGTCGTTGGCAGTTTGATCTGATAAAACACCAAAGCAGCATCGACGCAAACTCCGTTGTTCTGGAGATCAGCAATTTGCATCGACGTGCTGATTGACCAAGTCAGGTGCCGTTCAATGTTGGAAAAGAACCGAATAATAACGATCGCTAATCAAAAAGGCGGTGTCGGTAAAACGACGACTGCCATAAATCTTGCCACCGCCCTTGCTGCAATAGGCGAGAAAGTTCTTGTTATTGATCTAGATCCGCAAGGGAATGCGAGCACGGGACTTGGAATTGATAGGCGTGAGCGCAAGTTTTCTTCCTACGACCTGCTGATCGGCACAAATACGGTTTCTGAAACGGCGGTCCCAACTGCGGTCCCAAATCTCGATATTGTTCCATCGACAATGGATCTTCTTGGATTCGAGATGGAGGTAGCGAACGCGACAAACCGCGTTTTCCTGCTAAAAAAGGCTCTCGAAACCACTGACGCCCGTGCATATTCATATGTATTAGTGGACTGCCCCCCATCCTTCAATTTGCTGACGATGAACGCGATGGCAGCAGCGCACTCTGTCCTCGTTCCTCTTCAGTGCGAATTCTTCGCCCTTGAGGGATTAAGCCAATTGCTCGATACCGTCAGCCAGATAAAGAGCACCGTGAATCCAGCTCTGGATATTCAAGGCATCGTGTTGACGATGTTCGACTCCAGGAACAATCTGGCGCAGCAGGTGGTGAGTGACGTAAGGACCCATCTCGGCGAGAAAGTCTATCATACACTTATACCGCGAAACGTTAGAGTGTCTGAGGCGCCATCTTATGGGAAGCCCGCCATTCTATATGACTTGAAATGTGCTGGCAGCCAGGCCTATCTGCAGCTGGCCTCTGAAGTTATTCAGCGCGAGCGTTTACGCAAGGCGGCATAGTGCCTCGCGTCACCTATTGGCCAGATGCAATCGACCCTAGTTAATGTGTGGAGTATCTTATGAGCGATGATCTATCGAAGCGCCGACTTGGGCGTGGCCTCGCGGCGTTGATCGGCGAGATGGATCAACCCCTTCCTGTTGGGGAACCTCAGCGGACGGTCAACGCCGACCGTACGGTGCCAATCGAATTTGTCGCTAGAAGCCCTCGCAACCCTCGCCGTCACTTCGATGAGAATGAGCTGCAGGATTTGGCATCGTCAATCCGCCAGCACGGGATCGTTCAACCGGTTGTTGTTCGTACCGTGGCAGACAATCGCTTTGAAATCATTGCCGGTGAAAGGCGCTGGCGTGCGGCACAACTGGCAGGCTTCGCAGAGATACCTGTTATCGTCCGCGATGTCGACGATCGGACCGCGCTCGAACTTGCAATCGTTGAAAACGTTCAGCGTTCAGACCTCAACCCCCTCGAAGAGGCTCTGGGCTATGATCAGCTTATCGCGGAACATGGCTATACCCAGAATGATCTTGGCGAAATCATCGGCAAGAGCCGGAGCCACGTTGCTAACAGTCTGAGGCTGCTCAAGCTTCCAGAGCCTGTCAGAGATATGCTCGCAGAAGGGTCATTGTCGGCGGGTCACGCCCGCGCTCTGGTATCAACGTCAGATCCGGTTCAGCTGGCAAAAACGATCGTCGCTAAGGGGCTCTCTGTACGTGATGCCGAACGGATTGCTCAGGCGGACATCAAACAACAACTCGACCCCACGCAAAGTCGCAAAGCGGAAAATGAAAAAGACTCTGACACCGTGGCGTTGGAGCGCACTTTGAGCGACGCACTGGGGCTTGATGTGAAGATTACCCACAAAGGCAGCAGCGGTAACATCCGGATCAATTACCGGACTCTCGAACAGCTCGAGGCAGTTTGCCGCTTGCTTGAACAAAGATGATGAAGAGCATACGTTAAGTGGCCAGGGTAGTTTCTTTCCTCTGGCCGAACTGCGCTCTTAATCAAAAGTCGATAGCGCGCCCCTTTATTTCGTAGTCCCCGAAACGAACTGGCTCTGCGCCGCCTCGCCCACCGGTTTCTGGCGGCAGTTCCAGTTCTTTCGCCTTCAAGCGTCGGGCCTCAGCCTCATCAAGCGCACGTTGTGCTGCTGGCGAGATTTTCCTAGGGTTTTCACCCGTGTTGTCGTTGTCGGCATCGTGCATGTCTTCTGGTCCATGGAGTCATTGAAAAACGTATCTCAGTAACCAGATTATACGCTGTGCTGATCTTTGATAAGCAATTTCATATCTGGAAGGAGCGTTTTAGATGAACTTGATGCGTACGGCCATGTTGTTGGCGTTTATGACGGCCTTGTTCATGGGCATCGGGTTTCTCATCGGCGGCAAAGGCGGCATGATGATCGCGTTCCTCGTTGCCGCAGGTATGAACTTCTTCTCCTACTGGAATTCGGACAAAATGGTCTTGAAAGCCTATCGCGCCCAGGAGGTGGATGAGCGCACTGCACCTGAATTCTTCGTGATGATCCGAGATCTTTCCCAAAATGCCGGTCTGCCGATGCCTAAGGTCTATGTCTATGACAGCCCGCAGCCGAACGCCTTTGCGACGGGCAGGAATCCGCAAAATGCTGCCGTCGCGGCTTCGACGGGCCTGTTGCAAAGTCTAACGCCGCAGGAAGTCGCAGGCGTCATGGCACACGAGCTGGCGCATGTTCAGAACCGCGATACATTGACGATGACGATTACCGCGACACTGGCGGGCGCCATATCGATGCTCGGCAATTTCGCATTCTTCTTCGGAGGAAACAGGGAAAACAACAATCCTCTCGGCTTCATAGGTGTGCTGGTCGCCATGATTGTCGCGCCACTTGCGGCGATGCTGGTGCAAATGGCGATAAGCCGTACGCGCGAATATTCCGCCGACCGACGCGGCGCAGAGATATGTGGCAACCCTCTTTGGCTGGCATCAGCACTTCAAAAAATTTCTGGGGCTGCGCGACAAATCCATAATGACGATGCGGAGCGTAATCCTGCCACCGCGCATATGTTCATCATCAATCCTCTGTCCGGCGAGCGGATGGACAATCTCTTTTCCACGCACCCAAATACGGAAAACCGGGTCGCAGCCCTTCAAGCTATGTCGCAGGAATTCACGCAGCCATCGACCTACGGTCAATCAGATGGTACAGCGATGCGAAAATCCCGCTCCGTGCCCAAAGTTGGCGCATCTGGCGGAAGCAACAGCGATCGCAAAGGGCCTTGGTCTTGACATTGAACAATCCTGCCAAACCGGCAAGGCAACAAAAACGAAATCAGTCTGGCAGGGCGCATGAAGGTTCTGAAGCCAACTCCGATTGGAAGCCCGGACTTGCTGCGCGTGTTGCGGCGGTCAAAATCATCTCTGCGGTTCTCGACAAGAAAACATCTCTCGACGGAATGTTGGACGGGGAAAATGGAAATCCCGCTTATCGCGCACTGAGCCTGGCGGACCGCGCGCTGGTTCGCGCCATTGTCAATACGGCGCTCCGCCACCTGCCGCGGATCGAGGCTGCCCTGGCGTCCCTTCTTGACGGGCCACTTCCGCAAGGCGCACGTTCACTACACCATGTGCTTATGGTGGGTGCGACGCAGATGCTCTATCTCGATGTTCCCGACCATTCTGCCGTGGATCTGGCCGTCGAGCAGGCGCATCGTGACCCACGAGCAAGACGTTTCGTCAAACTTGTGAACGCTGTATTGCGTCGACTTGGACGAGAGAAGCAGACAGTCATCGAGTCAATTTCGGCCGTTCCCGTTCTTCCCGCTTGGTTTTATTCGAGACTGGCGAAGGTGTATGGCGACGATGCGGCCAGCCGTATATCCGACGCTCAGCTTATTCCCTCTGTCATCGATGTCACGGTGAAATCAGATCCTGATTTCTGGGCGGAAAAACTCAATGGCAAAGTCATGCCCAATGGCAGTGTCAGGCTGAATTCCTTTGAAGGTGCAGTTTCTGCGCTGCCTGGTTTTGATGATGGCGAATGGTGGGTTCAGGACTTTTCTGCGAGTATGCCTGTCCGCCTCATGGGCGATCTGACGGGGAAACGCGTTGCGGATCTCTGTGCCGCGCCGGGTGGGAAAACAGCGCAGCTCATCCTGGCTGGCGCTGAAGTTACCGCTCTCGATCAATCTGGAAATCGCCTTCGCCGCCTGCGCGAAAATCTCAAACGATTGAAGCTTAACGCCGAAACGATTGAGCTCAACATGTTGAAATTTCAACCTGATGAGTTGTTCGATGCGGTCCTGCTTGATGCGCCCTGCTCTTCCACAGGCACATTGCGCAAGCATCCGGACGTGTGCTGGACAAAGGATGCCGCCGATATTGCAAAACTGGCAGCCCTTCAGGAGCAGATGCTGCGCCATGCTATCACGCTTGTGAAGCCGGGTGGCATCATTGCCTTCTCCAATTGCTCGCTTGATCCCTCGGAAGGCGAAGAGATGGTGGCCAAAGTTCTCAAAAGCGAGAAGACGCTCGAACGTATCCCGCTGTCGTCCTCTGCCTTTCCTGAAATGGCATGTGCCATTGACGCGAGTGGCGATATGAGAACGACGCCAGATATGTTCGGGGGTGTCGATGGCTTTTACGCGAGCCTTTTGCGCAGACGGTAAGTAGGTCTCGGATTCCGATAGCCATTTTTGGTGTTTGGTACCCGCACGCGGCACCCGCGTGGGGCAGCTGTAGGTTTCTCCGTTAACGAAACATGAAGCTTTTCATGAAAGATTGAATGACTTGTCAAATGCTGCCTGGCAGCCGTAATCATCTGAAATACCACAAGTCCTTGCGTAAACGGGAATTACAGGTTTGGTAGGCTCCCTGAAGAGCGGCTTCGGTGTTGCGAGGTTGTTTTTGCGCATCCTCTGGAACAGTACCATGATTGGTATTGCGCCTTTGCGTATACGATTTTTCACACTCACGGATCGGACGCCCACGGGCCTGGTAGCAGCCCCGACCGATCTCCATGCCGTCGACCCCTATATAGCCGAAGAACTCGTGCGCGGTCGCATCGCGTTGGCAGGGCGCATCTTGGAAACCGGCGGAGTGTCGCCTTTTACAGTGGACATGCCAACGCCGGAATTCGAGGAAGCGCTCCATGCTTTTGGTTGGCTTCGTCATGTCAGGGCCAGTAAATCTGAAGAAGCGTCTGTTCGCGCGCGTATTCTCGTTTCCGACTGGATGGCTGGACATGGACGCAGAATTGTCGGTGCGGCCTGGAAGAGTGAAATCGTCGCTGAGAGATTGATCGCCTGGCTGTCTCACTCCCCGGTTATTCTGCAAACCGCGGATGCGGGCTTCTATCGACGATTTCTGAAGAGCCTCGGCTTTCATGTGCGCTATCTGAGCCTTATTGCGAAGCACGCTCCAGATGGCGAAACGCGGCTCAAAACCCGCATTGCCCTTGCCATGGCATCTATTTCGTTACCCAACCGGCCATCGAGAATTGCCCGCCATGGCATGAAGCTTGATAAGGAACTGGAGCGGCAGATATTGCCGGATGGCGGGCATATCTCGCGCAATCCTCGCATCATGCTGGATCTTCTGCTCGATCTTCTGCCTTTAAGACAAAGCTACATCAATCTGGGACATGATGTACCACCCGGTCTTGTGCCGGCTATTGATCGCATGTTTCCTGCTATCCGCTTCTTTCGACATCAGGATGGCGACCTTGCGCTTTTCAACGGTTCTACAGCAACTCTTGCGAATGAGCTCGCATCTGTGCTGCGATATGATGAGACATCCGGGCGACCCTCCCGTACTTTGCCTGACATAGGCTACCAGAGGCTTTCGGTTGGTGATACGTCAATACTGGTCGATACCGGAATCCCGTCGCGTCTTGAGCTCTCGAAGGGTACGCATTGTGGTTGCCTGTCTTTCGAATTCTCGTCCGGCAGAAGCCGATTTATTGTGAACTCGGGTTATCCAGCTTTCGCAGCCCCCGCATTCCAGCGCGCAAGCCGATCCACTGCAGCTCATTCCACAATCACCATTAACGACACCTCATCCTCTCGTATTTCCCGATCCAGCCTATTTGGGCCAATCATGTATCCGGGCGTCACCGACGTTACGGCAACCCGTGAAACAGATGTTAAAGGCTCCGACATCCTTACAGCGTCGCATGACGGCTATCTCAAGAGCTTTGGATATATCCATCAGCGTCAGATCGAGTTGAATGCCGATGGGAGCAAGATAAAGGGACGCGACCTGGTGCAGGCCCAGCATGACGACCCGAAACGTCTGTCGGTTTCGGATGAGGTCGTCTGTCGGTTTCACATTCACCCCTCCGTCGAACTGGTTTCTCTCGATGAGGAGTCTGTCATGATGCGGGCAACGGACGGGACAAGTTGGGTTCTTGTGGCTCCAGGACATGTCCTCTCCATTGCCGATGATGTGTTCATGGCGCATGCTTCGGGTGTTCGTCCTTCTCAGCAGATAGAAATTTCCTGCATGGTCACAGGCAGCGTTGACATCCGCTGGCTCATAGAGCGACGGGTTTAAGCCTCCGCAAAGGCCATGCACATACCTGCATGAATTGCAGCTTGGACCGTCGGCTCTGTTTATTATTCGACAAAGCTGTGCTAACGCGGCGGCTATCGCTGGAGGCGTGTCTCCGGCCGGTCCTTTCCGCATCACGGAGTTTCCCGATGGCTGTCGTTTCAAAGAAGATTCCCGCCCCAGATAAAGTCAAGATCCGCACTGCTCTGCTATCTGTTTCAGACAAGACCGATATCATCGAGCTGGCCAGTACCTTGATCAAGCTCGGCGTCAAGCTGCTGTCCACCGGCGGGACATCCAAGGCCATCGCCGATGCGGGCCTGCCAGTAACGGATGTTTCCGACATTACCAATTTTCCGGAGATCATGGATGGGAGGGTAAAGACGTTGCACCCGGCTGTTCATGGCGGCCTTCTCGCCATTCGTGATGACGCAGAACATGTGGAAGCCATGCGTGCGCATGGAATAGAAGGCATCGATCTTGCGGTCATCAACCTCTATCCCTTTGAAGACGTCCGGGCCAAGGGCGGCGATTATCCCACCACAGTCGAAAATATCGATATTGGCGGCCCTGCCATGATCCGCGCCTCGGCAAAGAACCACGCCTATGTCACCGTGATCACCGATCCGTCTGATTATCCTGCACTGCTTGAGGCTCTTCAGTCCGACGATGGCCAGACAAGCTATGCTTTGCGTCAGACATTTGCTGCGAAAGCCTATGCGCGCACCGCAGCTTACGATGCGGCAATTTCAAACTGGTTTGCCGATGCTCTCAAGATCGAAACTCCACATTATCGCGCCATCGGCGGCGTCTTGAAAGAGAAGATGCGCTACGGTGAAAATCCGCATCAGAGTGCGGGTTTTTACCTCACGGGTGAAAAGCGGCCGGGTGTGGCAACAGCCACGCTGTTGCAGGGCAAGCAACTCTCCTACAACAATATCAACGACACCGACGCAGCCTATGAACTCGTTGCCGAGTTTTTGCCGGAGTCTGCGCCCGCAGTGGCAATCATCAAACACGCCAACCCTTGCGGCGTGGCGACGGGCAGCACTCTTCTGGAAGCCTATAAGCGGGCGCTCGCTTGCGACCCCGTCTCGGCCTTCGGCGGGGTGATCGCGCTCAACCGCACGCTTGACGCTGAGACGGCCGAGGAAATCATCCAGCTCTTTACCGAGGTCATCATCGCCCCTGACGTGACCGAAGAAGCAAAGCTGATTGTTGCTCGCAAGCCCAACCTCAGGCTTCTGTCGGCAGGTGGGCTGCCTGACGCGCGCTCTCCCGGCATCACCGCCAAGACCGTTTCTGGCGGGCTTCTGGTCCAAAGCCGCGACAATGGCATGGTGGAAGACCTCGATTTGAAGGTCGTCACCAAGCGTGCACCGACACCGCAAGAGCTTGAAGACATGAAGTTCGCCTTCAAGATTGCCAAGCACGTGAAGTCCAACGCGGTGATATACGCCAAGAACGGCCAGACCGCAGGTATCGGTGCCGGCCAGATGAGCCGTATCGACTCCGCGCGAATTGCAGCGCAAAAGGCCGAAGATGCGGCGAAAGCCATGGGCCTTGCAGAGCCGCTGACCAAGGGTTCCGCTGTGGCGTCCGAAGCATTCTATCCATTTGCGGATGGCCTGCTGGCCGCAATTGCCGCGGGCGCAACGGCTGTTATCCAGCCGGGCGGCTCAATGCGTGACCAGGACGTCATTGATGCGGCCAACGAGCATGATGTCGCGATGGTCTTTACCGGTATGCGTCATTTCCGCCATTGATTGATACCTAGCCCAATGAAAAAATGCCGCCGTTGATTTGGAGATCACGGCGGCATTTTTCATGGTTTCACGTGAGACACAATTCAGGTGACGGCTCCGACCTGCCACGGCACGAATTCATTGTCGCCGTAGTCATAGATTTCACTGACTGTCTTATCTCCCGAGGCGACGGCAATGATGTGCTCGAAAATTCTTTCGCCGGATTCTTCTATCGTCTCGTTGCCAGTTACGATCTCTCCGCAGTTGATGTCCATGTCTTCCCGCATGTGCTCGAACATTTCGGAGTTGGTGGCAATCTTGATGCAGGGGGCTGGTTTGAAGCCTGAAACAGAACCACGTCCCGTGGTAAAACAGATGACGTTGCATCCTCCGGCAACCTGCCCCGTTACGGCCACAGGGTCGTAGCCCGGGGTGTCCATGAAGACAAAACCTGGTTCCGTGACTGTCTCCGCGAATTCATAGACGGCCTTCAGCGGCATGGAGCCGCCCTTGGCCACGGCGCCAAGTGATTTTTCGAGGATTGTTGTCAATCCGCCCAGCTTGTTTCCATGCGAGGGATTATTGTTCAACTCGTCGCCGTTGCGAGCCGTATAGTCTCGCCACCAATCGATCCGTTGCAGAAGTTTTTCCGCGACTGCAGGTGTTGCTGCTCGGCGCGTCAGCAGATGCTCGGCACCGTAGATTTCGGGTGTTTCTGCCAGAACGGTGGTGCCGCCATTACGGACGATCAGATCGGAGGCATATCCAAGTGCCGGATTGGCCGATATCCCGGAATAGCCGTCGGAGCCTCCGCATTCCAGCGCCACCTTCAGGGCAGACAAGGGTTGTTCGCTTCTTTGCGCGGCATTCACACCGGGCAGCATTTCCTTGATATGGGCGATGGCGGCATCGATGGTTTTGCGGGTGCCACCATGCTGCTGGATTGTCATGGTGCGAAGGCGGACACCCTCTTCCATTTTGTAGTGCTCTAGGATCGGCGCGATCTGGTTGGTTTCACATCCCAATCCAATCAGCAGAATGCCGCCAAAATTCGGGTGGCGGGCGTATCCCTGGATCGTGCGGATCAGAAGTCGGTAACCCTCGGATTTTGTATTGATCGCACAACCGCTGCCATGCGTCAGCGCCACAACGCCATCGATGTTGTCATAGCCATCCAGACCGCCATCGCGGTTGAAATAATCTGCTATGTAGCGCGAGACGGTCGCGGAACAGTTCACGGAGGCAATGACGCCGATGTAGTTGCGCGTGCCGACGCCACCTGCCCCGCGGTCAAAGCCCATGAAGGTGCGCCTTTGAGCAAGCGGCAACATTCCCTTTTCTTCAATATCGACGCTGAAATGGTGGGCATGTTCCGAGGGCACCATGGCGAGGTTGTGCAGGTGAACAAGCCGCCCGGCCTCGATGTCCTGCGTAGCCACGCCGATTACCTGGCCATATTTCAACACCTCTTCGCCGATACCTATCGTCTTCAGGGCAACCTTATGGCCGCGTCCGATTAGATCCAAAGCCTTCAGGCCATTCCTGCCCGTTTCCCCTCCGGCTGGAATGGAGCGGCGCGCCACCGCGACATTGTCGCGCGTGTTGAGCAAAATGGTTGCCTCTGAGTTCTCGGTCACGCGGTTTCCTCCCTCGTCATTCATCGATCAGTTCTCGACCCATCTGCGTCTGGAACTGTCCAGATGCAGATGCATGGCGGCCTGCGCCAGCAGCGGGTCTCGTGCTTCGAGCGCGGCCAATATGGCCTCGTGCTCCTGCAAGGCAAAAATCCAGGTGTTCTTGTCTTCGAACTTCACCCGAAATTGCGCGGAAATTGGGCTGTGGCGTTCATCAAACAGATTCTCCACCAGTCTCGCCAGAACGCCGTTGCCAGACTGTTCGGCAATGATCACATGGAACTGGCGGTCCTGATCGAGAGGTTTGCGCCCTGCATCGATCTCGTGGCGCATGGCGTCCAGCGTCGCTCGCAGATTTTCCATGGCTGCGGGCGTGATGCGGCTTGACGCCAATTGGACGGAAGCGCCCTCCAGCGCAGCCCTCGCCTGCATCAATTCGGATGGGCTTTCCCCCAGCGACTTCGTGCCAGAGCGGACCTCCGGTGGCTGCACGGAAACATAGACGCCTGACCCCATCCGGATTTCGACGCTGCCGTCAATTTCGAGCGCAATCAATGCCTCTCGCAGCGATGGTCTCGAAACCCCGAGCCTCTGCGCAAGCTCGCGCTCGGGTGGCAAGCGGGCACCTGGCGCGAACTCGCCGCCATCGACCAGTTCTCGTATCTGATCTGCAATTTGCTGATAGAGCCTTCTAGGCTCCGGTGTTTTGGCCTGACCAGTCATAAATTTCTTTCGATGGCTCTTTGAGACTGCCGAGTGGCCTTACCGTATTCATTGAAATGAAAACACGCAAGGAAATGTTTATCCGATTGAAATTCAATAGGTAATTTTTTATCTCCAAAACCTTCCGACCCTGTCTATGAGTTCAAATCACAATCATCTGCCAAATTGGCTTGACCAAATTTCAAAAGCGGCCTAACCATTTCGCACATTAGAAATGCCTTGGGTGGAGTTGAGGCATTTCCGGGAGGGTATCATTTGTCGCAGGACATCTCTGTCAATCTGGATTCCTCCGGGAGCGCGCAGTCGCACCTCGAGCACGGCCGCGTCCTGCTCCAGCTTGAGAATATCAGCAAGGAGTTTCCGGGCGTCAAAGCCTTGAGCGATGTGCATTTCGATCTTCGATCTGGCGAGGTTCACGCCATCTGCGGCGAAAATGGTGCTGGCAAGTCCACCCTCATGAAGATTGTCAGCGGCGTCTATCAGCCGACCAGCGGTACAATCCTGCACAAGGGGCGTGCGGTTCAGTATGCGTCTCCGCTGGAGTCGGAAGCCGCGGGCATCGCCATCATCCACCAGGAACTCAATCTCGTCCCCCATCTCAGCATCGCCGAGAACATCTATCTCGCACGTGAGCCCAGACGCGGGTTTCTGGTTGATCGAAAAAAACTGCGGGCGGATGCAAGCCGGTGTCTGCGCCGTCTCGGCATCGATCTTGATCCCGACCAGTTGGTCCGAGGCCTTTCCGTGGCCCAGTGCCAGATGGTGGAAATCGCCAAGGCACTGTCGCTCAATGCCGAGGTTCTCATCATGGATGAGCCAACCTCCTCCCTGACAGAGCAGGAAACCCGGCTGCTTTTCAAGGTCATCAGGGACCTCAAGGCCTCAGGCGTCGGCATCGTCTATATCTCGCATCGCCTTGATGAAATGGCAGAGATCGTCGACCGGGTGACCATCTTGCGGGATGGCCGCTATATTTCGACGGACGATTTTTCGGCCGTGACGGTGGACGATATCGTGACGCGCATGGTGGGACGTTCTCTTGAAGAGAAGTTCCCGGAGCGGATGTCGAAACCATCGGATGACGTGATATTTTCGGTAAAGGGTCTGAGCCGGAAGGGTGTGTTCCACGATATCAGCTTCGATCTGAGGCGCGGAGAAATTCTTGGCTTCGCCGGATTGATGGGCGCGGGCCGCACGGAGGTGGCAAGGGCTATCTTCGGTGCAGATGGATTTGATGCCGGCACAATTACATTCGAAGGTCGTGAGCTTGCCATCTCATCACCGCAGGACGCCATCGCCGAAGGAATTGCCTATCTTTCGGAGGATCGCAAAAGCGATGGTCTTGCAATCAAGATGTCGGTGGCCGCCAACACGTCGCTCGCCAACATGGATGCAGTCTCCAACCGCTTCGGCCTTATCGATTTCAAGAAACACGATGATGCCGCCAGGCGTTATGTCGATCTTCTCAACATCCGGACCCCGTCGATAAAGCAGACTGTCCGGCTGTTGTCGGGTGGCAACCAGCAGAAGATCATCATCGGCAAATGGCTGTTTCGGCAATCACGCATCCTGTTTTTCGATGAACCGACCCGCGGCATCGATGTTGGCGCGAAGTTCGCAATCTACAAGATCATGGACGAACTTGCCGCCAAAGGCATCGGCGTCATTCTCATCAGTTCGGAGTTGCCGGAAGTGCTTGGCCTCACGGACCGCATTGCCGTTTTTCACGAGGGCCGAATTACCGGCATCGTTGAAACGGCCAGGACCAATCAGGAAGAAATCATGCGCTATGCCTCCGGCTATAGCAGCGGAGACAGACATGTCAGATAATACGCCCGCGCCAAAGAGCTTCTCCTTCAGCGATCGGCAGAAGGATATCATCCAGAAATTTGCGGCCCTTGGCAGTCTTGTCGTGCTGACAATGGTGTTTTCCGCCACCAGCGATGCGTTTTTTACCGTCAACAACGCCATGACGATAGCGCTGCAGGTAACGTCGATTGCCCTTCTTGGTATCGGTGCGACATGCGTCATCATTACCGGAGGGATCGATCTCTCGGTTGGTTCGGTTCTGGCATTGGCGGGTGTCGTTGCGGCGCTGGCGGTCAAGGAACTGGGGATGCCGGTTCCCGTCGGCATGTTCTTTGGTATCCTGACCGGTTCCCTGTGTGGCCTGATCAACGGAGTGCTGGTCACGCGCTTCAAGCTGCCACCCTTTATCGCCACTCTTGGCATGATGCTGATTGCACGTGGCGTTGCCCTGCAGATCACCGGCGCCCGCGCCGTGTCTGGCCTTGGAGAATCCTTTGGCGAACTCGGCAACGGTTCGCTTTTCAAGGTGGTGACCATTGGTGATGATGGTTTCCCGAATGTCGTCTTTCCCGGCATTCCCTATCCGGTCATATTGATGATCGTCATCGCCATTGCGGTGGCCTTCATGCTCAACCGATCCGTGCTGGGGCGTCACATCTATGCGGTTGGCTCGAATGCCGAAGCGGCGCGTCTGTCGGGTGTCAATGTTGCCCGTGTGACCAACTTCACCTACGTGCTTTCCGGCACGCTTGCCGGGCTGACGGGCTGCGTTCTGATGTCGCGCCTTGTCACCGCCCAGCCCAATGAGGGTGTCATGTACGAGCTCGACGCGATTGCCAGTGCCGTAATCGGCGGCACCTCGCTGATTGGCGGTGTGGGTACCATTTCCGGTACCGCAATCGGCGCTTTCGTTATCGGCATCCTGCGCAATGGCCTTAATATGAACGGCGTTTCCGCCTTCACACAGCAGATCATCATCGGTCTCGTCATTCTCGGTACGGTCTGGATCGACCAGCTCCGTAACCGCCGCTGACGCAGTTTTGATGGCGTATGGTCTCTTTCGCGAGAAGAGAAACATATGAGAGGGTGCGGACCCATTCCGCGGGATGACCGGCGCGCGACGAGGAGATATCGCCTGCCGGTACTATGGAGGACATCATGAAAAGACTGACAACTGCCCTTTTGACGTCGGTTATCGCTCTATGGAGCGTCTCGACCGTGCAGGCTGGCGAAATCGCCGTCATCGTCAAGACCGTCAATTCCACCTTCTGGCAGAACGTCCAGAAGGGCGCAGATGCGGCGATGAAAAACTCATCCGGCAACACCATGACCTTCCAGGGCCCGGCGTCGGAATCCGCCATCGCAGATCAGGTCAATATGGTCGAAAATGCCGTCAACCGAAAGGTGTCCGGCATCGTGCTTGCCCCTTCCGATCCTGACGCACTTGTCCCAGCCGTCAAGAAAGCGTGGGAAGCCCGTATCCCTGTTGTGATTGTCGACTCGCAGCTCGCCAAGGGTGCCGAGCAGTATTACCAGTCGTTCCTTGCCACCGATAACAAGAAGGCGGGTGAACTGGCGGCTCAGGCACTGATCGAGAAGGTTGGCAAGGAAGGCAAGATTGCCGTCATGTCCTATGTCGCCGGTGCCGGCTCTGAAATCGGCCGCGTTGGCGGTTTCACTGACTATATCAAGGCCAATTCGAAGCTTGAGATCGTTGGCCCCTACTACTCGCAGTCGCAGATGGCCACCGCCCTGAACCAGACGACAGACGTTCTGGCCGCCAATGCTGATCTCAAGGGCATCTTTGGCGCAAATGAACCGACGGCCATCGGTGTCGGTCGCGCTCTGGCGCAATCCGGAAAGGCAGGAAAAGTCGTTGCCATGGGCTTCGACGGCAATCAGGATCTGCAGGGCTTCGTCAAGGACGGAACGTTGGCTGGCATCGTCGTTCAGGGCTCGTACCAGATGGGCGAAAAGGGCGTGGAAACCGTCACCAAGCTCATCAAAAAGGAAAAGGTCGAGAAGTTCGTCGATACCGGCGTCGTCGTTGTCACGAAGGACAATATCGACAAGCCGGAAGCCAAGAACGTCCTTTACTAAACAACAAACCTTGGGAGGGCGACTGCGGTCGCTCTCCCTGCCCTGATCCAGATGTGAGAGTAGCGCGATGAAAGTCTCCGAAAAACGTAAAATTCCGCGCCGGGATGTGGATGTCACGGTCATGGGCCTTGGTTGCGCGCAAATGGGAAACCTGTACCGCGTTACGCCCTATGAAGAATCGAAAGGTGCTTTCGATACGGCCTGGGAACACGGGATACGATATTTCGATACGGCTCCCTTTTACGGCTACACCCGCTCGGAGCGTCGCCTCGGCACCATGGTGACGGAGCATGAGCGTTCAGATTATACGCTGAGCACCAAGGTTGGACGTGTCATGGTGCCGGATGATACGGTAGGCCCGGAGGAAGATGCCTATGTCGCCCCCCTGCCCTTCCGCCCGGCCTATGATTATTCCTATGACGGAATTCTCCGGTCCTTTGAGGCCAGTCAGCAGCGTCTTGGCATTCTGAAGCCGGATATTCTTTACATTCACGACATCGGTACCGTCACACATGGGGACAGGCACGCGCATTACTGGGACCAGTTGACGAGTGGCGGAGGCTTCAAGGCGCTTGCGAAACTTCGGGATGAAGGCTCCACCGGCGCCGTCGGGTTGGGCGTCAACGAATGGGAAGTCGTCCGTGATGCTATGGAGATTTTCGATATCGACGTGGCGATGCTTGCCGGTCGCTATACGCTGCTGGAGCAGGATAGCCTGACTTTCATGGATACCTGTGCAGCGCGGGGCGTCGCCATCGTCGCAGCCGGTGCCTTCAATTCCGGAATCCTCGCGGGAAATCGCAAGTTCAACTATGCCGATGCGCCCTCCGATATCCTTGCAAAGGTCGATGCCCTGCATGACGCCTGCGATGAAATGGGGGTTTCGCTGCAAGCTGCCGCATTGCAATTCCCGTTGGCGCACCCTGCCTGCGTCACGGTTGTTTCCGGCGCGCGTAACGCGGCCCAGCTCTCCTCAAACATTGAATGGTTTGAGCAGGACATTCCCGCCGAGTTCTGGAGCGAACTGGAGAAGCGGGGATTGATTGCCGAAGGGGCACCCGTACCACGGGCCAGGGCGTCATCATGATCATCGATGCCCACCAGCATTTCTGGCGTCTTAAGGACCGTGATGGCCAATGGCCGCCCGCGTCTCTGGACGCGATCTACCGTGACTTTCTGCCCGACGACCTCCTGCCGCTGATCGGAAAGGCCGGGGTGGAGGGAACGGTGCTGGTGCAGACAATGGAGACGGATGCCGACACCGACTTCATGCTGGACCTGGCGGACGGCCATAGCTTCATCAAGGCTGTTGTCGGCTGGGTAGACCTGAGAGCCGAGGATGCGCCGGAGCAGATAGCGCACCGTTCGTCCCATCCGGCCTTCAAGGGTGTTCGACCCATGCTGCAGGACATTGCAGACATAGGCTGGATCTGTGACGCTGAGCTAGAACCTGCCATCACGGCCCTGATCAAGAGCAATCTTGTCTTCGATGCACTGGTTCGCCCGGCGCAGCTAGAAGACCTCCTCCGCTTTGCCCGCCGTTACCCAGCGCTGCCGGTCGTTATCGACCACGGCGCCAAGCCCCTGATTGCCAGCGGGCATTATAGTGCCTGGCGTCGCGATATGGCGGCGCTGGCAAGTCTTCCCAACGTTTACTGCAAGCTTTCAGGGTTATTGACGGAACGGGGAGAACAAAAGCCTGAGGCCGTACGTCCTTACGCTGAAACCATTCTGGATCTTTTCGGGCCGCAGCGTGTGATCTTCGGGAGTGACTGGCCGGTGTTACGTCTGGCTGGCGACTATCAGGATTGGCTGGATTTCTGCCGGGACATAATTCCCCCTATCCATCACGAAGCAATTTTTGGCGCAAATGCCGTTCGATTTTATTCTCTTTCTGACAGGTGACCTATGCTGGCGATTTTTTGCGATAAACCCGGACTGCTTAGCGCGAAGGAACTGCCAAAGCCCCATCGTGGCGAAGGTGAGGTTCTCGTGCGCATCCGCCGCATCGGCGTTTGCGGAACAGATCTGCACATTTTCACCGGCAACCAGCCTTACCTCTCCTACCCGCGCATCATGGGGCACGAACTCTCCGGCACGGTAGAGGAGGCTCCACAGGGTAGCGCGTTGTCTTCAGGTGATGTCGTCACCATCATGCCCTACATTTCTTGCGGAACGTGCAGCGCCTGCATCAAGGGCAAGAGCAATTGCTGCCGCAATATCGGGGTCCTGGGTGTCCACCGTGACGGCGGCATGGTGGAATATCTGAGTGTACCTCAGCAATTCGTCCTCAAGGCTGAAGGCCTCAGTCTCGACCAGGCGGCGATGACCGAGTTCCTTGCCATTGGCGCGCACGCGGTGCGGCGTGCGTCGGTGGAAAAGGATCAGTCCGTTCTTATCGTCGGTGCTGGCCCGATTGGCATGGCGGTTGCGGTCTTTGCCGTGCTGAACGGTGGTGTCGTGACCATGATCGACAGTCGCAGCGACCGGCTGGACTTCTGCAAGGAGCAGTTGGGCGTCGCCCATATCGTCCAGCTGGGCGATGGCGACAGGGACGCGCTTTCCGATATCACCGATGGAGATTTCTTCGACGTGGTATTCGATGCCACGGGCAATCCCAAGGCCATGGAACGCGGCTTCTCCTTTGTTGGCCATGGTGGCTCCTATGTGCTTGTGTCCATCGTCGCCAGCGACATCACCTTCAACGACCCGGAATTCCACAAGCGCGAAACGACGCTGCTTGGAAGTCGCAATGCGACGATCGAGGACTTTCAGACAGTGCTCGCGGCGCAGCGTGCGGGCAACGTGCCCGAGAGCTTGATTACCCACCGCATGGCGCTTGCCGATGTTCCCTCCCGTTTTGCTGACCTGACGAACCCGAAAGCTGGCGTCATCAAGGGCATGGTTGAAGTGGCCTGATCCATTCACCCTGCCTGCCAGGCATCAGAATTATGACCTCCAGACCGCGAGTAAACGGCCATGACCAAAATCACAGACCTGCGCGTTTTTGACTTGCGCTTTCCCACCTCACAAAGCCTCGATGGTTCCGATGCGATGAACCCGGACCCCGATTATTCGGCGGCCTATGTCATTCTGGATACGGACGACGAGACCCTGAAGGGTCATGGCCTGACATTCACCATCGGGCGCGGGAACGACATCTGCTGCATGGCTATCGAGGCGATGCGTCATCTCGTGGTCGGCACCGAGCTCTCAACGGTCCTCGACAATCCCGGCCAATATTGGCGGCACCTGACCAGCGACAGCCAGCTTCGCTGGATTGGGCCGGACAAGGGCGCAATGCATCTGGCGACAGGCGCGGTTGTGAATGCGGTGTGGGATCTCTTGGCAAAAAGCGCCGGCAAGCCGGTGTGGCAACTGGTAGCCGACATGGGCCCGGAAGAGATCGCAGATATTGTTGATTATCGTTACCTCACGGATGTGCTGACGCGGGATGAGGCTGTTGCCATCCTCCGCAAGGCTGAGGGCGGCAAGGCGCAGCGTGTTGAAACCCTCAAAAACGAAGGTTACGCCTGCTATACGACCTCTGCCGGTTGGCTGGGCTATGATGACGAGAAGCTGCGTCGTCTCTGCCAGGAGGCGATTGATGCCGGATTCAACCACGTCAAGATGAAGGTCGGCCGGGATCTGGCCGACGACATCCGCCGGCTCACCATCGCGCGCGAGGTCATCGGGCCGGACCGGTATCTGATGATCGACGCCAATCAGGTCTGGGAAGTCGATCAGGCGATTGAGTGGGTCAACCAGCTTGCCTTTGCAAAGCCCTTTTTCATCGAAGAGCCGACCAGCCCCGACGACATTGCCGGTCACCGCAAGATCCGCCAGTCCATTGGAGATGTGAAGGTGGCAACCGGCGAAATGTGCCAGAACCGCATCATGTTCAAGCAGTTCATCGCCGAGGGCGCGATCGATGTTGTCCAGATCGATTCCTGCCGCATGGGTGGACTGAATGAAGTGTTGGCGGTGCTGCTGATCGCCGCCAAGTATGATCTCCCCGTCTGGCCACATGCAGGCGGCGTCGGGCTTTGTGAATATGTCCAGCACCTGTCGATGATCGATTACCTCGTCATCTCGGGAACCAAACAGGGACGCGTCATCGAATATGTCGATCACCTGCATGAGCATTTTCTGGAGCCCTGCGACATTAGGGATGCCGCCTATATGCCACCGAAACGTCCCGGATTTTCCATCGAAATGAAGCCGGAGTCGATCATGGCCTATACCTTTGCGGGATAGCGCTGGCCGCTCGAATTCCTGCATGGACAGCATCGTTGCCGCGCACTGGTAATTTACCGCCATTTCCGCCATATAGAGGCAATTGCGCCAGCCAGACTGCGCACTTGCCCCTTACAGGTTCAGGATGATGGTAAACACGGTAGAATTTGCGAAGATGAACGGTCTTGGAAACAAGATCCTGGTCATTGACATGCGCGGACGCAAGGATCTGGTCACGCCTGAGGCTGCGATTGCGCTGGCCGCCGATGCCGAAACCGCCTTCGATCAGATCATGGCAATTCATGATCCGAAAATCGAGGGAACGGATGCCTATATCGATATCTTGAATTGCGATGGCACCAAGGCGCAGGCCTGTGGCAACGGAACGCGCTGTGTTGTCCAGGCGCTGGCTTCCGAAACAGGCAGGAAGGCTTTCACATTCCAGACGGTCGCTGGCATTCTCAACGCGTCCGAGCATGAAGACGGAATGATATCCGTCGATATGGGATTGCCGCGCTTTCGCTGGAACGACATTCCCCTGGCGGAAGAGTTTCACGATACCAGCCGCATCGAACTGCAGATTGGACCGATCGACGATCCGATCCTGCACTCGCCCGCCGCCATGTCTATGGGCAACCCGCATGCGGTATTCTGGGTTGATCGCGATCCGATGACCTTTGATCTGGAACGCTTTGGCCCTCTCCTTGAGAGCCATCCAATGTTTCCTGAAAAGGCCAATATCACCTTGGCGCAGGTTATATCCGAAGGCGCATTGCGCACCCGTACCTTCGAGCGCGGCGCAGGCTTAACGCTCGCATGTGGCTCTGCTGCCTGTGCTGCCGCCGTTTCAGCAGCCCGCACGGGGCGAACCGGTCGCACCGTCGAAATCGATGTCGCCTCCAGTCCGGTGCGCATCCCGCTTAAAATCGAGTGGCGCGAGGACAACCATGTCGTGATGACCGGACCTGCGGAATGGGAGTGGTCCGGAACCGTTGATCCTAAAACGGGGACGTGGCAGCGCGACGTGGGCGGCGAAAAGGCGGCCCTATGAGCGGCGTCGAGGTCATAACCTTCGGCTGCCGCCTCAACACCTATGAATCGGAAGTGATGCGGGCAGAGGCCGAGAAGGCGGGGCTGAACAATGCCGTGCTGGTCAACACCTGCGCCGTGACAGGCGAAGCCGTGCGTCAGGCGCGCTCCGCCATTCGCCGTGCGCGGCGCGAAAATCCCCATGCTCGTATCATCGTCACGGGCTGTGCCGCGCAGACAGAGAAGGAAACCTTCGCCGAAATGCCGGAAGTCGATGCTGTGCTCGGCAATGAGGAAAAGCTGAAGAGCGCTTCCTACCGCGCCCTTCCCGATTTCGGCGTATCGGCGGAAGAGAAGCTGCGCGTCAACGATATCATGAGCGTGCGCGCCACCGCGCCGCAGATGATCAAGCATATTGACGGGCACGTGCGCGCTTTCATTCAGGTGCAGAATGGCTGCGATCACCGCTGCACCTTCTGCGTCATTCCCTACGGGCGCGGCAATTCCCGCTCGGTGCCGATGGGTGCGGTGGTGGATCAGGCCCGCAAGCTGACGGAAAACGGCTATCGAGAGGTCGTGCTGACCGGCGTCGATGCGACCAGCTACGGTGCTGACCTGCCGGGAGAACCGACGCTCGGCTATCTCGCAAAGACGCTGTTGAAGCAGGTGCCGGAAATCCTGCGTCTCAGATTGTCGTCTATCGACAGCATCGAGGCCGACCGGCATTTGCTGGATCTGATCGCCGACGAGCCCCGCTTCATGCCGCATCTTCACCTGTCTCTCCAGCATGGTGATGACATGATCCTCAAGCGAATGAAGCGTCGGCACATGCGCAGCGACGCCACTCGCTTCTGTCGCGACGTGAGGGCACTCAGGCCCGATATTGCCTTTGGCGCGGATATGATCGCCGGTTTCCCGACCGAAACCGAGGAAATGTTTGAGAATGCGGCAAGCCTGGCCGAGGAATGCGGCCTGTCCAGCCTGCATGTGTTTCCCTATAGTCCGCGTCCCGGCACGCCTGCAGCCCGTATGCCACAACTCGATCGCTCCGTGATCAAGGAAAGAGCCGCGCGGCTTCGCCAGCGCGCCGAGGTGTTGCGGTCTGCTCATATGGATGGAATGGTCGATAGTCACCAGACCATCCTTGTCGAGAATAACGGCTTTGCCCATACCGACAATTTCACCCTTGTCGCGGCGCCCGAACTTGCGCCACGCACCCTTGCGCAGGTGGTGATTACGGGGCACAACGGAAACCATCTAGAGATGAAATGTCTGGCGGCGCAAGCTGCGTGAATGAGAGATGCGGAAACGTCATGGCCCTTGGCTTCATCAAAAAAGTTTTTTCGTTCGGCAAGGAAAAGGCTGAGACGGACAGACCGGATAGCGACGTCACGCCTGAGGGTGTCAGCGAAGCCTCATCATTCGAGCAGGTGCTTGTAGAAGCCGAAGCGCACGCGCCTTTGGCAGAAGATCCCGTTTTACCCGTTGAAATGGAGACTGCAGGAGGCCCTTCTCCTGATGAGCAAGAAGCCAGCGACGGTCCAGACAACGACGGCGAAGACGAAGACGCGCCGCTTCTGCCCGGGCCGGAACAAGTCGGCGATATGGGCATGGTGCCATTGTCTCTGCTGCAAGCTGAAGCGCAAGCGCTGGATGAAGGCGCTGACCTCAACGAGCCAGTGCCAGCAGCCGACGCGCCGCTGGATGATGCGGCGATGGACAGGCTGCTCGATGAGGCAGAAGACGCGACGGCAACTGACGACATTCCAGCCCCTGCCGTTCTTCCGAAGGGCTTCAGCACCGCAAGTGAGCGGATCGACCCGGTAGAGCCAGAACCCGAGCAGAAGTTGACCTGGTTCCAGCGCCTGCGCGCCGGGCTTTCCCGGACATCGCTGCAACTCACCAGCCAGATCTCGGCTCTTTTTACGAAGCGCAAGCTGGATGAAGATACGCTGGATGAGCTCGAAGACCTGCTGATTCAATCCGATCTCGGTGTCGAGACAGCCATGCGCATCACTGGCGCGTTGTCCTCGGAGCGCTACGGCAAGGATGTCAGCGGTGAAGATGTCGCCCGGATCATGGCGGGCGAAATTACCAAGGTTCTTGCACCGGTTGCCAAGCCGCTTGAGCTTGATCTTTCGCACAAGCCGCATGTCATCCTCGTCGTCGGCGTCAATGGTACGGGCAAGACGACGACCATCGGCAAGCTGGCCGCCAAGCTCTCCGGCTCTGGCCTGAAGGTCATGCTGGCGGCAGGCGATACATTCCGCGCTGCGGCCATCGAACAGCTGAAAATCTGGGCGGATCGCACCGGCTCGGAATTTATCGGAACCAAGCTCGGTGCCGATGCGGCGGGTCTCGCCTATGACGCCTATGAGCAGGCGCGCGCCAGGAAAAGCGACGTCCTCATCATTGATACGGCCGGTCGCTTACAAAACAAGACGGAATTGATGGCCGAGCTCGAGAAGATCGTTCGAGTGCTTGGCAAGCTCGATCCCGACGCACCGCACACGGTGCTGCAGACGCTGGACGCGACCACGGGGCAAAACGCAATGAACCAGGTGGAGATATTCCGGAATGTCGCGGGTGTCTCCGGCCTGATTATGACAAAATTGGATGGCACGGCCCGAGGTGGCATTCTGGTTGCTATTGCTGCAAAGCATAAGCTGCCGGTGTATTTCATCGGCGTTGGCGAAGGCGTGGACGATCTGGAGCCCTTCGAGGCGGAAGATTTCGCCAAAGCGATTGCAGGAGTTTGACAATGGATGTGGAAAGCAATCAGCGCGAAAGCGAAAAAATGGTCCGCGAGATCAGCCCGCTGCTCAAGTTCGTGCTGGAGCTCGGCCCGCTGCTGGTATTTTTCTTTGCAAACTCACGTGGGGAGTGGCTGGCGAAGACCTTCCCTGTCTTGACGGAGTTCGGCGGTCCGATATTCATCGCGACCGGCCTTTTCATGTGCGCGACAGCCTTGGCTCTGACAGTGTCCTGGCTTCTTACCCGCACATTGCCGATGATGCCGCTGATCTCGGGTCTTGTCGTTCTGGTTTTCGGCGCGCTCACGCTCTACCTTCAGAACGACACCTTCATCAAGATGAAGCCGACCATCGTCAATGCACTCTTCGGCGTCATTCTCCTGGGTGGGCTGCTGTTTGGCCAGTCTCTGCTCGGTTATGTCTTCAACTCCGCGTTCAAGCTGAATGACGAAGGTTGGCGCAAGTTGACCATTCGCTGGGGATTTTTCTTCCTGTTTCTGGCCGTTCTTAATGAGGTTGTCTGGCGCGGCTTCTCTACGGATACATGGGTTGCCTTCAAGGTTTGGGGAACCATGCCGATCACCATCATTTTCACGATGGCGCAGATGCCCCTCATCATGCGGCACTCCGTTGAGCCGCTCAACAAGGACAAGCCATGACGCTCGCCGGGACGTCTCCCTCTCGCTCCTCGTCGCACAAGTGGTATGTCGTGGCAGCAGCGTTGCTTCTGGTACAGGTCCTAGTCCTGTACCTCATGGGGCGTCTTCCCATGTGCGAGTGCGGTTACGTCAAGTTATTTGAGCCGGGCGTAAACACGCCAGGCAATTCCCAGCACCTCGCCGACTGGTACACGCCGTCCCACATCATACATGGCTTCCTGTTCTACTGGTTCGCCTGGCTGTTGCTGCGTCAGAAGCCCTTGTCCATGAGGCTGTCGCTTGCTGTTCTCATTGAGGCAGCGTGGGAAATTCTGGAAAACTCACCTGTTATCATTGATCGATATCGTACAGCGACCATGGCGCTCGGCTACGCCGGTGACAGTATCCTCAATTCCGCGATGGACACCGTTTTCATGGTGCTTGGCTTCTTCTTCGCCGCTCGCGTGCCGGTCTGGCTGACGATTCTCGTCGCCATCTTCTTCGAGATACTGACCGCCTGGCTGATCCGGGACAATCTGACGCTGAATGTCCTGATGCTTGTCGCTCCCATCGAATCCATCAAGACGTGGCAAAACGCGTTGTGATCGCTGACGCACCGCCTCAATCGCCCGCGACAGCCTTTTCTATGGCTGGGATGATGTCGCGTTCATAGGTCGCGGCGTCTATCGGGCCGACCTTCTTGTAGACGATGGTGCCGTTCCTATCGACCAAATAGGTTTCCGGAATGCCGTAGACACCCCAATCGATGGCGGCTTTCCCATTCGGATCGGTGCCGATTGCGGCATAGGGGTTCCCAAGCTCGCCTAAGAACCGCAGCGCGTTTTCAGTTTTGTCCTTGTAATTTATGCCGACCACATTCAGTCGCTCGTCTTTGGACATCTCCTTCAACATCGGGTGCTCCTGCCGGCATGGCACGCACCAGGATGCAAAGACGTTCACGAGGGTGACCTTGCCCTTTATGGCCGCATCATCCAGGGCTGGCAGGCCGGAACCGTCAAGCGGTGGCAGGGCCAGTTTGGGTGCCTGTGTATTGATCAGGGCAGAGGGAATAGCGCTGACATCGAGGCCGTTGACGTCTTGCTCATATAGCATCTTGGCGGCGATGGCGGCGAAACCTGCAAAGGCAACCAGCGGCAGGAAGGCCAGAAATATCCGCGCCTTTTTACCCTTTGCAGCGGTCGCAGGCTCACTTTTTTCTGTCATGCTTTGGCTTCCGGAGAATTGCGACGAGACCGACGCCGGATGCCCGATGCCTCAAGCTGTGCAAGCTCCTTGCGGCGGGCGCGGCCATCCAGCCATACCCAGGCAATCAGGGCGAACGTGATCAGCCCTGTCAGGGCGTAGGACATGCCAATGTAGAATGCATGGCTCATGGCTGGCTTGCCTCCCTGCTTGCCATGCGTGCTGCGAGGCGTCGTTGAGCAGCGATGCGCCTGCGCAGGATTTCGTTGCGCATGGCGGCGATATGGAGCGTAAAGAAAAGAAGCGTGAAGCCCAGCGCCATGACAAGCAGTGGCCAGAGGAACTCAGGGGCAATCGCCGGTCCACTCATTCTGATGACGCTTGCCGGCTGGTGCAGCGTATTCCACCACTCGACCGAGAACTTGATGATGGGGATATTGACGAAACCGACGAGAATGAGGACAGCGCTCACGCGGGCGGCCTTTGACGGATCATCCATCGCCTTGTTGAAGGCGATAAGGCCCAGATACATCAAAAAGAGAATGAAGACCGAGGTCAGGCGCGCGTCCCAGACCCACCAGGTTCCCCACATGGGCTTTCCCCAAAGCGAACCTGTCACCAGTGCAATCAGGGTAAAGGCCGCGCCGATGGGTGCTGCGGCCCGATGGCTGACATCCGCCAGGGGGTGACGCCAGACCAGTGTGCCGATGGCCGACGCTGCCATGACGGTGTAGCACATCATCGATAGCCAGGCTGCAGGCACATGGACATACATGATACGGACAGTATTGCCCTGTTGATAATCGCTATCCGTCGTGAACGACAGATAGAGCCCAATGGCCAGACAGAGCGCCGACAGCGCTGCAAGCCAGGGCAGAACACGTGCCACCAGTGCCAGAAACCGAGTGGGATTGGCAAGATCGCTGAATTTGATGATTGCAAGGCTCGTATCGTTCATGGCGTCTTTCTACAGCGAGACCGGGATTGCCGCAATTGATCCTTATCAATCCATGGAACTGCGCAACGCCAAAGCTGCGAAGAACGGACCGACGACTGATGAAAATAGCGTGATTGCCGCAAGGATAAGCAGGGGTGGCATGAAGGGCGCTGGATCCTCAACTGCCGCATAGGACGCGCTCACGCCGAAGATCAGTACGGGAATGGCAAGCGGCAGCACGAGGATCGATACCAGCAAACCGCCGCGCGGCAAGGCTACGGCCACCGCAGCGCCCACTGCACCAATGAAGGTGAGTGCAGGGGAGCCAATCAGCAAGGTCAACATCACCGCACCGATGGCGATTTCGCTCATATTCATGAAAAGGCCGAGCAGTGGCGAGGCAATCACCAGCGGCAGGCTGGTTGCCGTCCAATGCGCAAGGCATTTCACCGCAACCGTCAGAACAAGCGGCGTCTCCTGCATCAGGATAATGTCGAGTGATCCGTCATCGCGTTCTGCCTGGAACAGGCGGTCGAGACCGAGCAGAGCCGCCAGAAGCGCGCCAATCCAGATAATGGCGGGGCCTATGCGTGACAGGAGATTAAGGTCAGGCCCAACCCCGAAGGGAATAACGGCGACGACAGTCATGAAGAACAGCACGCCGATCAGCGCCCCGCCGCCAGCGCGGATTGAAAGCTTGAGATCGCGCAGGAAAATCGCGGTCATGACAGAGTGACCTCCTGTCTTGAGACGTCACCACATCGCATCGCGGGCAACTGACGTTTCTGCGGTTGCAGGATTGAGTTTCTCACCACGCTTCTTCCACTCCTGCAAAGCCGCTCATTTGCAATTGATGGGCATCGCGCAAGCCAAGCGGCTGATGCGTGGCGGCAAGAACGATCCCTCCCCGCTCAAGATGAGATGTGATCAACCCTGCAAAGATGGCATCGGCGTGCGAATCAAGCGCTGCGGTCGGTTCATCCAGTATCCAGACGGGTCGCCATGCCACGAGCAACTTCGCCATTGCAAAGCGTCTTTGCTGGCCCGCCGAGAGATAGCCGAAGGGAAGATGGGTGATCCCGGACAGGCCAACCATGTCTGCGGCCTCATCGATCTCGAAGGCTTCACCCTGGTTGAAGTTTCCCAGGAAGCTCTTCCAGAACTGAAGGTTTTCCAGAACGGTCAGTTCCTGTTTCATCGCGTTTTTGTGGCCCATATAATGAGCTGCTTCGCAAGCAGGGATATCATCAGCAATTCCTTTGCCGGCTATCTTTACCGCGCCCTTTTCAGGGCGGAGCAGACCTGCAACGACCCGCAGCAAGGTCGATTTTCCCGAACCATTCGGCCCGGTCAACACCAGCGCCTCTCCATTCGTTAACTTGAAGGAAACATTCATGAATATCAGGTCTTCCCCCCGTCTTGCGGAGAGATTTTCTGCTGTCAGCAGCATCTGGCGACCTCGGTTAAGATTTTAATCATCTCGATGCAAAAAAATCGATTTAGGTGTTTTTCCGGTCTGGCACGTTTCGACGAAATTATCTATATGACTTTCAACCACGCCAGCGGTCGGCGTGATCATCATATAGCGCCGGACCTGAAGGTTGTGAAAACAGTCTTCTCGTGCGGACAGCGGAAATGACCGTACCCGCATCCTGATGTGCATGAGTGCATAGGTGTCCGCACGCGCGTGTTGGCTATCAGAGGAAGCGGGGTTTTTATCCGTGGCTAAATCTCTCGACAGTTTCAATTGTCGCTCTATTCTTACCGTTGACGGTAAGGATTATGTTTATTTCAGCCTGCCGAAGGCGGAAGCGAACGGTCTTGCCGGTGTTTCCAAACTTCCATATTCGATGAAGGTTCTGCTTGAGAACCTGCTGCGTTTTGAAGACGGCCAGACCGTTACCAAAGATCATATTCTTGCTGTTGCAGAGTGGCTCAACAACAAGGGCCGTGTTGAAAACGAGATTGCCTACCGCCCTGCCCGCGTTCTGATGCAGGACTTTACCGGCGTTCCCGCAGTCGTCGATCTGGCTGCCATGCGTGATGCGATGGTTGCTCTCGGTGGCGATCCCGAGAAGATCAATCCGCTGGTTCCGGTCGATCTGGTCATCGACCACTCGGTCATCGTTGACGAATTCGGCACGCCAAATGCCTTCGCCCGCAACGTCGAGCTGGAATATCAGCGCAATGGCGAGCGTTACCGCTTCCTCAAGTGGGGCCAGCAGGCGTTCCAGAACTTCCGGGTTGTTCCTCCTGGCACAGGCATCTGTCACCAGGTCAACCTCGAATATCTCGGCCAGACGGTCTGGACCAAGGAAGAAGACGGCGAGACCATCGCTTACCCCGACACATGCGTTGGCACGGACAGCCACACGACCATGATCAACGGTCTGGGCGTTCTGGGCTGGGGCGTTGGCGGTATCGAAGCTGAAGCGGCCATGCTTGGCCAGCCGGTTTCCATGCTTCTGCCTGAAGTCATCGGCTTCAAGCTGACGGGCAAGGTTAAGGAAGGCGTTACCGCGACCGACCTCGTGCTGACAGTCGTTCAGATGCTGCGTAAAAAGGGCGTGGTTTCCAAGTTCGTTGAATTCTTCGGCCCCGGCCTTGATTCGATGACGTTGGCCGACCGTGCGACCATCGGCAACATGGGCCCTGAATACGGCGCGACATGCGGCTTCTTCCCGGTTGACGGCGAAACCATCAACTACCTCACCATGTCTGGCCGCACCAAGGACCGCATCGCGCTGGTCGAAGCCTATTCCAAGGCGCAGGACATGTGGCGTACCGGCGATGGTGCCGACCTCGTCTTCACCGACACGCTGGAACTCGACCTCGGCGACGTTGTGCCATCCATGGCTGGCCCGAAGCGTCCGGAAGGCCGTCTGCCGCTCGAAACCATTGCACCGAATTTCGCAACGGCGCTCGAAAACGACTATAAGAAGCCCGGCCAGCTCGACACGCGCTATGCGGTTGAAGGCGAAGACTTCGATCTGGGCCATGGCGACGTCGCCATCGCAGCGATCACGTCCTGCACCAACACGTCAAACCCATCGGTTCTGATCGCCGCTGGTCTTCTCGCCCGCAACGCCGTTGCAAAGGGTCTGACATCCAAGCCTTGGGTCAAGACATCGCTGGCACCTGGATCTCAGGTCGTTGGTGAATATCTTGCAAAGTCCGGTCTGCAGAAGGATCTGGACGCCATCGGCTTCAACCTTGTTGGCTTTGGCTGCACGACCTGCATCGGCAACTCCGGTCCGCTGCCAGCACCGATCTCAAAGACCATCAACGACAAGGGTCTGATTACCGCGGGCGTCCTCTCTGGCAACCGTAACTTTGAAGGCCGTATCTCGCCCGACGTTCAGGCGAACTACCTCGCTTCGCCTCCGCTCGTCGTTGCCTACGCGCTCGCCGGTACGGTCCAGAAGGATCTGACCAAGGAGCCGATCGGCACGGGTTCTGACGGACAGCCAGTTTTCCTGAAGGATATCTGGCCGACATCGGCAGAAATCCAGGAATTCATCCTGAAATATGTCACGCGTGAACTCTACGAGTCCAAGTACGCGGACGTCTTCAAGGGTGATGAAAACTGGCAGGCCGTTCAGGTTCCTCCGGGCCAGACCTATGCGTGGGACGACAAGTCCACCTATGTCCAGAACCCTCCTTACTTCGTGGGCATGGGCAAGACCGGCACAGGCTTGAAGAACATCAAGGGCGCGCGCGTTCTCGGTCTCTTCGGCGACAAGATCACCACCGACCATATTTCTCCGGCCGGTTCGATCAAGGCAGCATCCCCTGCAGGTGCCTACCTCACCGGAAACGGCGTGGCGGTTGCAGACTTCAACCAGTATGGCACGCGCCGTGGTAACCACGAAGTGATGATGCGCGGCACCTTCGCCAACATCCGTATCCGTAACCACATGCTTGGGCCAAACGGCAAGGAAGGCGGCTACACCATCCACTATCCGTCCAAGGAAGAGATGTCGATTTACGATGCGGCCATGCAGTACAAGGCTGAGGGCGTTCCGCTCGTCATCTTTGCCGGTGTGGAATATGGTAACGGCTCTTCGCGTGACTGGGCTGCCAAGGGTACCAATCTTTTGGGCGTGAAGGCCGTGATTGCGCAGTCGTTCGAGCGTATTCACCGCTCCAACCTCGTCGGAATGGGCGTTGTGCCGTTCGTCTTCGAGGAAGGCACGACATGGGCAAGCCTCAACCTCAAGGGCGATGAAACCGTCGAGATCGACGGTCTCGAAGGCGATATCAAGCCACGCGAGAAAAAGATTGCCAAGATCACCTATGGTGACGGCAGCGTGAAGGAAGTTCCGCTTCTTTGCCGCATCGATACGCTGGATGAAGTGATCTACATGAACAATGGTGGCATTCTGCAGACCGTTCTTCGCGATCTGGCCGCCTAAGGCGCACGCCTGATGAAGTTTGAACGCCGGGAGCAATCCCGGCGTTTTTGCGTGAAAGGTAGTGCGATGGTCGTGCTGACTATTGCCTCACCCCATCGTGACTTTCCATTGAAGAGGCTTAGGCGTTATTTTCGCCATCGGCTTCCCGACATGAATTGATTGCATCAATAGTCTGGAAAAATGTCCAGGCAAGGGTTCTCGCAATGTCTCTCAAATACGGGTCTCTGAATTTCGGTCTTTCGGTCTTCGCCTTGAGTATGCTTGCTTCCGTCTCGGTCCAGGCGCAGGAGCAGGTGAAGGGCGTTGTCGAATTGTTCACGTCGCAGGGATGCGCGTCCTGCCCGCCTGCTGATGAGGCCTTGCGCAAGCTCATCCAGAAGGGTGATGTGGTTGGACTGTCTTACCATGTCGATTACTGGAATTATCTTGGCTGGGCAGATTCGCTGGCTTCTAAGGAAAATACTGAGCGTCAGTATGGTTATGCCAGAGCGCTCGGTCGCAACAATGTCTATACCCCTCAAGCGGTCGTCAATGGCCGTGACCACGTGAAAGGGGCGGATGTGCAGGCCATTTATGGCCGCCTGGACGCTTTCACTCGCGCTGGCGAAGGCTTGAGTGTGCCAGTCAAAGCCTCGCGTGTGGCAGATGAGATCGCCATCGATATCGGAGAGGGGAAGGGCAAAGCTGACGTGGTGGTCGCTTACTTCAACCGAGAGCAAGTGGTCGACGTGCAGAAGGGTGAGAACCAGGGAAAGAAGATATCATACTGGCATAGCGTTTATGACGTGCAGACGGTTGGGATGTGGGACGGAAAGTCCATGTCCGTTAAACTTCCCGCCAGCATTCTCAGCAAGGCCAAAAACGGCGGCTGTGCGGTGTTGCTGCAGACGTCCGATGCGCAGGGCAATCCGGCAGCGATCGTCGGGGCGAGTGTCCTGCTGCAGTAAGGGGAAGCATCTCAGGGGGCTGAGGGAGATCCGATCCGGGCATTGGGGGCTGGGGGTAAAGGGTCAATGCACCGGACCGGGTCATCTTGGTGCCTAGGCATCAATTGACAATAGCTATATTCCACTCAATTCAGGCCATGGTTTGACCGAAATAGGGCATTTGCTAATGCACTTCCTGCCCAAATCCTTACCGCGTAAAGCCGGCCAGCCTGGCCAGAACGAAGCTTGCAATTTCGCCGACAGAGCGGCAGACTGTCTTGAAATTGTCATTTGCCGTCGAGCGGGGTTACCTGATGACCGATCAGCCGGATGCGCAGCGCGCAGCTTCTTTTCACAGAGATAGTTCACCCGTTGTCGATCTTCGCGAGTACAAGCAGAGCAAGGACCCCTTGCCGATTACCTTCCACCGGCGTGAACTGGACGCCATCCTGCGCATCTACGGACGCATGGTGGGAGAAGGTGAGTGGCGGGACTATGCTATCGACCATCTGAAAGACAAGGCGGTGTTCTCGGTCTTCAAGCGGTCAGGGGAAATGCCTCTGTTTCGCATCGAGAAGAACCCGAAGCTTGCCGCAAAACAGGGCGCTTTCAGCGTCGTCAATGTCGATGGCCGCATCCTCAAACGCGGACATGAACTGTCACAGGTCCTCAAAGTGTTTGATAAGGTACTGCGACTGATCGAGTGACTGCTCATCTTCGTTGAGCCGAAAGCATAAAAAAAAAGGCGGCCCGAAAGCCGCCTTTCTTGATTCAAGTCTGATCGGTTACTCGTCGCGGTTACCAAGAAACTGCAGAAGGAACGTGAACAGGTTGATGAAGTCGAGGTAGAGCGTCAGTGCGCCCATAATAGCCTTGCGACCAGCAACGGCCACATCGTCACCATCGAAATACATTTCCTTGATCTTCTGCGTGTCATATGCGGTCAGGCCAGCAAAGATCAGCACGCCGATGGCGGAGATCGCAAAGCCCATTGCGGATGACTGCAGGAAGATGTTGACGATGGACGCGATGATCAGGCCGAACAGACCCATGATCAGGAACGAGCCGAGGCCGGAGAGGTCTTTCTTGGTCGTATAGCCGTAAAGCGACAGGGCGCCAAAGGAAGCAGCTGTCACGAAGAACGTCTGTACGATGCTCTCGCCGGTAAAGACGATAAAGATCGACGAAAGGGAGACGCCCATCAGCGCAGCGTAGGCCCAGAAGGTAGCCTGTGCAGCAGGTACGCTCATCTTCTCAATACGGAAGCTCAGGAAGAACACCAGCGCGAGCGGTGCGAACATGATGACCCAGCGCAGCGGCGATGTGTAAAGCAGCTGTGCGAAGGCAGGATTTGAAACCGCCAGAGTGTAGGTGCCGAACGAAGCCACGCCGGTAATGACCAGCGCAAGAGCCATCAGGTTGTAAACCTTCAGCATGTATGTGCGAAGACCTTCATCGATCATCGCACCAGACTGGGCACGGCCTTGGGCCATGCGATTCTGGTAGTTGTTGAAATCAGCCATTGTTTCCTCTTTTGAGCTCCGAAGTTCCTACGGTGTCGGGATATGACCGTACTCGGGATCATAACCCAGGCGCCGCTGCGGAGCTACAGCAAGCCTACCGGAGAATATGAGGATATCCCATTTCAGTTACAAGAGCTTTCAATGTCGAAAAAACACCGTATGCGCGAAAACCGATAACGTTTTGGAGATTGAACTTCCCGATTAATCGCAAAGGTTAAGTTGCGCGCAATTTTCTAGCGCCACGCTATGCATGTGGCCACCCGAAATATTCATTCTCCGCTCAGGCAATTTATCTCACAAGACATGAGAGCTACTCGCCGGTTTGACGCAGCACGGGCGCTGCCTTCTGGCCGAGGATTCGCCATGTCCCGATAAGGCCAATGCCAACCGTCATCACCAAGGCGATAAGGATGGTTGCGATCGCAACATCCGGCAGGAAGCTGGATGGCAGCTTCATGATCCGGGCGACGACAAACCATGCGGAGACCCCACCTGCGAGGAGTGCGAATACCGCAGTGGCCAGACCAAGCATCATATATTCATACGAGAAAGCGCGGATTAGCATGGCACGGGTGCCACCGAGCGTTTTGAGAATGACAGCGTCGTGGGTCCGTGCCCGGTTTCCAGCCGCCAAGGCACCTGCGAGAACCAGGACAGACGCAATCAGGGCAACAGCCGCTGCGGCCCTGATCGCCGTCGCCAACTGTTCAACCAGACTGTTGACCAGATCGAGCGCGTCCTTGACCCTGACCGTGGTGATGGTGGGGTAGCTCGCGGTGACCTTTCTCAATATTTCGCCTTCCTGGGCGGCAGTCGCGCTCGGGTCTGCAAGGGTTGCCAGCCAGGAGTGAGGTGCGCCGCGGAACGTGTTGGGCGAAAAGACCATGACGAAGTTGAGCGAAAGCGACTCCCACTGCACGTCGCGCAGGTTGGCAATTTTTGCGGTAATGTTACGTCCCAATACGTTGACGGTCACGCTGTCGCCGATCTTCAGACCCAGTTCGCCCGCCTCTTCCGCCGCAAAGGAAACGAGAGGCTCGCCGCTATAATCGCCGCTCCACCACGTGCCCTCTGTGAGCTTGGCATTGTCGGGCATGGTTTGGGCATAGGTGATGCCACGGTCTCCGCGCAGGACCCATCGGCCCGCAGCAGGCACTTCCATCTTGGTCACGTCCTGGCCGTTGAGAGCAAGGATGCGACCCCGCAGCATGGGCACCTCCGTCAACGTACCCTCCGGCGCTTCTTTTTGGACAAGCGCCTTGAACCCATCCCGGTCGGCACCTTGAATGTCGACGAAGAAGAAATTCGGTGCCCGCTCTGGCAGACTGCCCGTGAGTTCCCGTCTAAGATTGCCGTCGATCAGCGTGAGCGTGACCAGCAGGGTCAGACCGAGCCCCAGTGATAACACTACGGAGGGTGTCAAAGCGCCGGGGCGATGAATGTTGCCGATCGCCAGCCGCAATGCTGCGGAATGGACGCGAGGGCTTCTCTTGGCAACGGCCCTGATGCCCCAGGCCACAAGCCTGAGAACGATAAAAGCGAAAGCGACCGCTCCCAAAAAGACCGACGCGATATATCTCTGTTCAGCCGAATAGATCGCCATGCTGGCCAACAGGGCAAGAAGCAAGCCAGTGGCGGCCAGATAGGGCCATGACGGCAATCGGTTGGCTTCAAATCCCTGTTCGCGGAACAATGCGGTGGCAGGGACTTCGCGAGCCTGACCCAATGGCAAGATCGCGAAGGCCAGTGTTGTCAACAGCCCGAACAGGGCGGCCATGAACAGCGCGCCGGGGTAGATCGCCAATTCGTCCGGAACAGGCAGGACACCTTCGAGAAAGCGCATGGCCACGAGCGGAGTAACCGCCCCCAACGCCAGTCCGATTGCGATACCGATGATGGCAATGAAGGCGATCTGGAAGAGATAGGTTAGTGTCACGACGCTGGCCGGTGCGCCGAGGCATTTGAGCGCTGCTATGGTGGTACGCTTGGAGTCGAGGAAGGCGCGCACCGCGTTGGCAACCCCAACGCCGCCAACGATCAATGCTGTCAGCCCGACCAGTGTCAGGAATTGAGAGAAACGGTTGACGTTTTCCGTGAGCGACGGTGCTGCCCGGTCGCTCGTTCGGATCGACCAGCCGGCACTCGGAAACTCACGATTGGCCTCTTCGGTGATCCCGCTTCGCCTGGCTGTGTCGTTCAAGCGGATCTTGTAGGCGTGCTCCACCAGGCTGCCATTCTGGATGAGCCCGGAGGTTGCGAGCGCCTCGCGGCTGATGAGAAGTCGCGGCGCAAATCCAAAACCATCCGACAGCGCGTCGGGCTCAGTAACCAGCGTCGCTGAGATTTTTAGCCGGACGTTGCCCAGCAGGACCTCATCGCCCCGTTTGATGCCCAGCCGCTCCAGAAGAAGCGGAGCGACGACCGCGCCATAGGCTTCGCCCTGCCTTGCCAGCAGTTGGGGAAGTGGCATTGCGGGGTCTGACTCCAGCTTGCCATAGAGCGGATAGGCTCCGTCGACAGCCTTTACCTCGGCAAGGGTCTGTTGCGACCCATCGGCGAGCCTTGCCATCGACCGCAGACCGGTCGAGACGGCAACGGTCCCCAGATTGTCGAGATAGGCCAATTCATCCGGCGAGGCTTCGCGGTTGCGCAGTTCGAAACGAACATCGCCCGCCAGAATGGATTGCCCCTGCGTTGCGATGGAACTGGTTATGGCGCGGGAGACGGAATTGACTGCAGCAATGGCGCCTGTGCCGAGCGCGATGCAGGCAAGGAAAATGTAAAAGCCGCTGAGGCCGCCACGTATTTCACGTCTTGCCAGACGCAGCGCATTACCAAGGCGAAAGAAAAAAAGCGATCTGACCTTCATACCGACGCTGCCTGTCTGGCAACTGAGGTGGCGCTGTCACTTTCGATTTGACCTGACCTGACCTTGATCTGGCGAGAGCAGCGCGCGGCAAGCGACACATCATGGGTAACCAAAATCATTGTCATGCGGCGCTCCATCTGTTTGGAAAACAGAAGGTCGGCAATCTGCTTGCCGGTATCGGTATCGAGGTTGCCTGTCGGCTCGTCGGCAATCAGGACCGCAGGGGAAGGCGCGAGTGCGCGAGCAATGGCAACGCGCTGCTGTTCGCCCCCGGACAGCTGCCCCGGATAGTGGTTGAGCCTTTCACCCAGGCCCACCGCGACGAGTTCCTTGCGCGCGATATCAAAGGGATTGGCTACATTCGCCAGTTCCAGCGGCACGGCAACATTTTCAATGGCTGTCATGTTGGCAATCAGGTGGAAGGATTGGAAAACGATGCCGACATTGCGGCCGCGAAACTCGGCCAGCGCGTCTTCGCCCAATTTGTGAAGCTCCGTTCCCGCAATTGTGATCTTACCGCTGTCGAGCCGCTCCAACCCGGCAAGAACCATCAGCAGGGTCGACTTTCCCGAGCCGGAAGGGCCGACAATTCCAACCGCTTCGCCTTCATTGATGACGAGGTCGATGCTCTTGAGAACGTGGACGGACGCGGCGGCATTACCGAGGGTTAGATCAGCCTTATTCAGATCTATGATGCTTTTCGTCACAATTCGCGTTCCTATATGTAAGAGACATTGGCAGCTCGATAGCGATCTTGGGCAGCCCGAAAGACATCAAATGTTTCGGCATTGCCAGACAAATTAGGGAGGCCGATATGGGTTTTAAAGCTGCTACCGCTCAATTCATCGTCATATGCGCAGCATTGCTGCCAGCAGGGGTCGTGCATTCGCAGTCAAAGCCGGTCGAACTGGTCGGCTTTGGCGACAGCCTGATGGCGGGATATCAGCTGCCGCCGACAGAAAGCTACACGGCTCAACTGGAAGCGGCGCTTCGAAAGAAGGGTATGAATGTTGCAGTCGCCAATGCCGGTGTTTCAGGAGACACGACCGCTGGCGGTCTGGCGCGGGCGGACTGGTCTGTCCCTGACGGAACCGACGGCGTCATTCTCGAACTCGGTGCCAACGATGCTCTTCGCGGTGTTTCGCCTGATGAGACCGAGAAAAACCTCGACCAGATCATTGCCGGTTTCAAGAAACGCAACATCCCTGTTTTGCTCATCGGCATCATGGCTCCTCCCAACATGGGCGGGGATTTTGCGGCCCGGTTCAACGAGATCTATCCGCGGCTTGCCAAAAAATACGATCTGCCGCTCTATCCGTTTTTCCTCGATGGCGTGGTGCTAGATCAGACCCTTCAACTGGAGGACAGGATGCACCCTAATGCAAAGGGCGTGGGCATCATGGTGGAAAGAACGCTTCCGGTCGTTGAGAACTTTGTAAACGCTATTGGTGCTCAATAGAAATAAGCGCTTGCGCTGCGCTGCGTTGCATGATTCGCTAGACTTGTTCTGCCAAGAGATTCGGGGAGCTCGCCATGCCGAGACTGTTTACCGCCCTCGAAATTCCGCGCAATGCGGCCATGAGCCTCTCATTGTTGCGCGGTGGTCTGCCGGGTGCCCGGTGGATTGACGTGGAGAATTACCACATCACATTACGGTTCATCGGGGATATCGATGGTCGAACGGCAGACGAGGTGGTCAATCGCCTAGACCGGATCGACCGCCCCGAATTTGAAGTCAACCTCACCGGCATCGGTTCTTTCGGTTCAAAAAAGCCGCATTCCATCTGGGCGGGCGTCTCGCAATCTCCAGAAATGACGGCTTTGCAGGGCGAAATCGAAAGGATTTGTCAGCGGCTTGGCCTGCCGCCGGACCCGCGCAAATTCACGCCGCATGTGACACTCGCGAGGCTTCGGAATTCAAGACTGGACGACGTCGTGCATTATCTCTCCGGGCGTGGGGACTTCAGAACGACGACATTCAAGGTCGGTCGCTTCGTTCTCATGTCGTCCAAGGAATCGGTGGGGGGCGGCCCTTACATCGTTGAAGAAGCGTTTCCGCTTCAAGAGGCTTGGCCGATATCGAATTTCTCCGGCGCTGAACTACATCCTTCGAAGGGAATGGTTTAGGCGACCTCTGTCTATCCGCAGACCGACGCCCTCGTTATCGTGGGCTCCTGAAACGCCGATATTGAAATTCGACTAGCGCTGCAACGCGTCGAGACGGTTGCGAATGAGCCGCGCTTTTTTGCAAACCGGCGCAAAACTCCCATGCAAACAAAAGAAGCGTTGTGCGTTTGACAAGACGGCAGCGAGCAAAGAGGCAAGGCAATGAAATTTCCCAAACTCGAACAGGCAGCCATAGAGAGCGAACTTGCAAAACTCGACGGCTGGACATTGCGCGACGATGGTCTAGCCATCCTCAAGTCGTTCAAGTTTTCAACCTTCGCCGAGGCTTTCGGTTTTATGACGGAGTGCGCCATCGTTGCGGAAAAACTCAATCATCATCCCGAATGGTCAAATGTCTATTCCCGGGTCAAGGTCTGTCTCACCACCCATGATTCCCAAGGAATAACCGAAAGAGATTTCCTTCTGGCCAATGCGATGCAGAAGGCCGCTGCGGGCAGGGGATGATTGAAGTGCTTTCGTCTCGTCCTATATAGTTGGCATGACCAGAGGACCTACGACCATGGATGATGTGAAAATCGGCGAGATACTTCTGCCGGGCGATCCTGACACCCAGGAAAGTCGTGAGCAGCAGGTCCGGGCAAAGTTCTGGCCCAAAATGAAGCGTGTCATCAGCAAGGTGCCATTTGCGCGCGATGCGGCAGCCGCATATTACTGCGCGGTGGACAAAAACACGCCGTTTCGCGCCAAGGGCGTTCTTTTTGCGGCTTTGGGCTATTTCATTTTGCCGATGGACGCCATTCCCGATATTTTTGCCGTCGTCGGGTTCACAGACGACATAGCCGTCTTGACGGCGGCGCTGGCGATGATCCGTGCTCACATCAAGATGGAGCATTATGATGCTGCCGATGCGGCGATAGAGGCTATGAAGCAAGAGTAACGCCTCTGTGATTGCCCGTATGAGGCCGCGCTAAAAGCTGACAAATTCTTGCCTGAATTCTTGTGTCATTGCTGATGACGCAGGCTTTTCTCTCGCCTGCTTCGCTGGCGCTTGGAGTGACCAATCTGTAACACGCCGATGCAACCCTCTATTTTTAGCATTGGTGTTGACGGTTTGGTAACTGATCTTTAGCCAATATCAGGATGACGGACTTCACCTAGCATCGGCCCGGCGCAGCCGTTCGGCCAACTGGAAGACAATAAACCCGGCAGGAAATTCAATGTTTGTAAGAAGTGTAGCAACCGCAGTCGCCATTTTGCTGGCCAGCATCAATGTAGCCTCTGCACAGTCGCCCACGCGCATCCAGCAGTTCAATGCATGGGGTGCCTATTCGTACAAGTCGGGTAACAGCACCGTTTGCTATGTTCTTTCCATCCCCACCGCCAAGGAACCTGCAAGCGTAGATCACGGTGATATCTTCTTCATCGTTTCGCAGCGCCCCGGGCAGAACATTTCCTACGAGCCGCAGGCCATGGTCGGCTACAGCTTGAAGGAAGGCTCGAAGGTCAATGTGACCATCGACAACAAGAACTTCGTGATGTTCACCAAGGACAAGGCTGCCTGGGTTGAAAATGCTGCAGAAGAGCCAGCCCTCGTTGCCGCCATGAAGGGTGGCAAGTCGATGACGGTCAAGGCCACGTCTGCCCGTGGCACGGCAACATCCTATTCCTATTCGCTGTCAGGCATTTCTGCTGCCTTCAAGCAGATCGAAAGCTGCAAGTAAGCCCAGCCTGCACATGGTTTTTGAGTGGCCGGTCATCGACCGGCCATTTGCGTTTTGGCGATTTTGGTGCTAAAGGCCGCGCCAACACTGACGAGTGTCTGCGCAACAGGCGCATTACTCTTGATTTTTCTCGACATGCAGACGCTTTCAACCTTTCTCTAGAGGGTGACGTAGCGCTGTATGGGATGATGGGATAGGGACGATGTCCACACTGGAAGCCACTGCTGGTCTTGCAATCAAAGCCCCTCTGATCGCCAACAGCGATCTCATGTCCGGCAAGCCGTCTTTGATCGGCCTGACGCGTGAGGACATGGCCGAGGCTTTGCTGGATGCCGGCGTGCCGCAAAAGCAGGTCAAGATGCGCGTGAGCCAGTTGTGGAACTGGCTTTATGTGCGCGGCGTCTCAGATTTCGACCATATGACCAATGTGGCGAAGGATCTGCGAGAGACGCTGAAGGCGAAGTTCACCATTGCCCGGCCCGAAATCGTCGAGGAGCAGGTCTCCAATGACGGCACCCGCAAATGGCTGATGCGCTTCCCGCCCCGTGGCGCCGGTCGTCCGGTCGAGATCGAAACGGTCTATATTCCCGAAGAAGGTCGCGGCACGCTGTGCATTTCCAGCCAGGTCGGCTGTTCGCTGACCTGTTCCTTCTGCCATACCGGTACGCAGCGTCTGGTTCGCAACCTGACGGCAGAAGAAATTCTGGCGCAGCTTCTTGTGGCGCGTGATCGCCTCGGTGATTTTCCGGACCGCGAAGCACCGCAGGGAACCATCATGCCCGCGGAAGGCCGCAAGGTCTCCAATATCGTGATGATGGGCATGGGCGAGCCGCTCTACAATTTCGACCATGTGAAGACCGCCCTTTTGATTGCCACCGATGGCGATGGCCTGTCGCTTTCCAAGCGACGTGTGACGCTGTCGACCTCGGGCGTGGTGCCGGAAATCTTCCGCACCGGCGACGAAATCGGCGTGATGCTGGCCATCTCGCTTCATGCCGTGCGTGACGAGTTGCGCGACATGCTGGTACCGATCAACAAGAAATATCCGCTGAAAGAACTGATCGAGGCCTGCCGCAACTATCCCGGCCTGTCGAATGCCCGTCGCATCACCTTCGAATATGTGATGCTCAAAGACGTCAATGACAGTCTGGAAGACGCCAAGATGCTCACGCAGCTCCTGAAAGGCGTTCCGGCCAAGATCAACCTCATCCCGTTCAACCCATGGCCGGGTACGAATTACCAGTGCTCGGACTGGGCGCAGATCGAGAAATTCGCCGATTTCATCAATCAGGCAGGCTATGCTTCTCCGATCCGTACCCCCAGAGGACGTGATATCCTTGCTGCCTGCGGCCAGCTCAAGTCGGAATCGGAGCGGATGCGCAAGACAGAGCGCATGGCATTCGAAGCCATGATGATCGCCAATCACGGTGCGGATGACGACTAAGAAGAAGAATTGATAGGTGACTCTTGGCTTGCGCGATTGATTTCGTTTTAACCCTTTCCTAAAGAAGGCGGCAACAACAACGAAACAGTCGGAGGAATTTCTATGCGCACACTCATTCTGGCGCTTGCCGCTGCCACAGCTCTCATCGTGCCCGCAAAGGCCGAGGACGTGACCGTCGCCGTTACGGCCATCGTTGAGCATCCGGCGCTGGATGCTGCGCGTGATGGCGTAAAGGCCGCACTGGCCGAGGCTGGCTACAAGGAAGGCGAAAACCTGAAATTCGTCTACCAGTCGGCGCAGGGAAATCCTGCCACGGCTTCACAGATTGCCCGCCAGTTCGTGGGTGACGCGCCCTCTGTCATCGTGCCGATCTCCACGCCTTCGGCGCAGGCCGTTGTCGGCGCCACGCGTGATATTCCCGTCGTCTTTACGGCTGTCTCTGATCCAGTCGGTGCGCAGCTGATCAAGAGCATGGAAAAGCCGGGCCGCAACGTGACCGGCCTTTCGGATATGTTGCCGGTTGCCGAGCATCTGGCACTGATCAAGGAAATCACGCCGTCGGCGAAGACCATCGGCTACATCTACAACTCCGCAGAGGCAAATTCCGTTTCTACATTGGAACTTCTGAAAGCCGAGGCTGAAAAGGCCGGCCTGAAGGTCGTGGAATCCGTGGCGACGAAATCGGCAGAAGTTCAGGGTGCGACCCGCGCACTGGTGGGCAAGGCGGATGTGATCTACGTCCCAACCGACAACACGATCGTTTCCGCCTTCGAGGCCGCTGCCGGTGTTGCTGCCGAGGCAAAAATTCCGCTTTACGCCGCCGATACGGATTCCGTTGCCCGTGGTGCCATTGCCGCTCTGGGCTTCAACTATTTCGACGTCGGCAAGCAGACGGGCGCTGTCGTCGTTCGCATCCTCAAGGGTGAAAAGCCCGGTGACATTCCGGCAACCGTTGCTGTCGGTACCGATCTCGTTCTCAACAAGAAGGCTGCCGAGAAAGCCGGCGTGACCTTCCCCGAGAGCGTGACGAAGCGCGCGACGAAGATTATCGACTGATCCTATCCGTCTTTCGGCCTTGAGCCGGAATCCAGCAGCGCCGCGTCTGCGGTGCAAGAACCTCTTGCGATCAAGGAATTGATCGCGCTGGATCCCGGCTCAAGTCGGGGATGACGGAAGAGAGACGGCACGACTGGCAGTCTATGACTGTTTCAATTGCAGCCCCTCCCATGGTGGCGGGCAAACCGAGGAATTCTACCGTGAGCCAAATCGCCTTCTGGGGCGCCGTCGAACTGGGGCTGGTCTTTGCCTTCGTTGCTATTGGCGTTTATCTCGCATTTCGCGTTCTCGACTTCCCCGATCTGACCGTCGATGGGTCGTTTCCGCTGGGCGCTGCCGTGGCAGCGGTCATGATTGTTGCGGGGTTCAATCCTTGGCTGGCAACGGGCGTCGCCATGGTTGCCGGTGCTGCGGCTGGTATGGTCACGGCGGTTTTGAACGTCCGCTTCAAGATCCTCAATCTTCTCGCCTCCATCCTGACCATGATTGCGTTGTTTTCCGTGAACCTGCGGGTCATGGGCAAGCCGAATGTCGCGCTGCTCAATCAGGAAACGGTGCTTGAGCCCTTCTATGGAATGGGCGTTCCCGAGTATCTCCTGCGTCCTCTTTTCGTGGGCGTCCTGGTGGTGATCGCGGTCATCCTTGTTTGGCGCTTTCTGGAAAGCGATGCGGGTCTTGCCATGCGTGCAACCGGTGCCAATGCGCGGATGGCGCGGGCGCAGGGCGTCAAGACGGGCAATCAGATCTATCTCGGAATGGCTCTCTCCAATGCTCTGGTGGCATTGGGAGGTGCATTGTTTGCACAGACCAACGGCTTTGCCGATGTTACTTCCGGCGTCGGCACGATTGTCGTCGGTCTTGCCGCCGTCATCATCGGTGAAACCTTGTTTGGCTCACGGGGGATATTGGTTGCCCTTATCGGCTGCATAATGGGCTCGATCGCCTATCGTCTCGCCATTCAGCTGGCACTTTCCAGCGATGTGCTTGGACTGAAGGCCTCTGACCTCAATTTCGTGACCGCTGCGCTGGTTGCCGTGGCGCTGATTTTGCCACGCCTGCGTCGTGGGGGAGCCGCATCATGATTTCGCTTTCGGATATCCAGGTCGTCTTCGGGCGAGGGACGCCTTTGCAGAAGCAGGCTTTGGCCAAGATAGACCTGACCATCGAGGACGGTTCTTTTGTCACCGTCATCGGATCCAATGGTGCGGGAAAGTCCACGCTTCTCGGTGTCCTGGCGGGCGATGTGCTTCCCACGGCAGGCAAGGTGATCATCGGTGGTGTGGATGTCACCCGCAAGCCGACTGCGAGCAGGGCGGGGCAGGTGGCCCGTGTTTTCCAGGACCCTCTGGCGGGCAGCTGCGGGGCTCTGACCATTGAAGAAAATCTGGCGCTCGCAGCTGCACGCGGTAAAGCCCGCGGCCTCCTGCCGGCGCTCGGCGGCGGACGACGGGCGTTTTTTCAGGACCGTATCGCTTCCCTCAACCTGGGACTGGAAAACAGACTGAAAGATCGAATGGACCTGTTGTCGGGCGGTCAGCGGCAAGCGGTTTCGCTTGTGATGGCCACCCTTGCGGGGTCGGATGTCCTGCTGCTCGATGAGCATACCGCTGCTCTGGATCCAGGCATGGCCGAGTTCGTCATGGATTTGACGCGAAAGGTCGTGGCAGATCGAAAGCTGACCACCTTGATGGTGACACACTCCATGCGCCAGGCCCTTGATTACGGCGACCGCACCATCATGCTGCACGCAGGAGAAATCGTGCTGGACGTGGCTGGCGAAAGCCGAAAAGACCTGCAGGTCGAAGATCTGATAGAGATGTTCCGCAATATTCGCGGCCAGACCTTGGATGATGATGAGCTGCTGATCGGTTGATGCGGGCGGCTCGCTGCCCGAGCCGTCTACCTGGCTTGCACGAGGAAGATTTTCACCGCAAACAGCGAGAAAACCCCGGCGATCGTGTAATCGAGCCCGCGCAAAACCTTCCGGTTCTGCTGCAGCCAGGCCGAAAGCTTGTCCGCTCCAACGACGATTCCGACTCCGATCGGAAGCGCAACGATGATGGACCACAGGCCAAGGAAAATGAGTTTTCCGGTTACATGCGGGTCGGATGCACTCACGAACTGCGGCAGAAAGGTCATGAAAAATATGATGATCTTCGGGTTCAGCAAATTGACCCAAAGGCCATTGAGCAAGGCAGACTTCTTGGACGATCTGGTCTTCTGTTCATCCGGGCGCTCGACCGCAAAATTCGACCCTTTCCGGATGGCCATGATGGCCAGCCAAACGAGGTAGGCGGCACCACCTGTTTTCAGCACCATGAAGGCAGTCGGCGAGGCTACAATCAGTGCCGCTACGCCAAATGCAACAAGCATCGTATGCACTGTAATGCCGAGATTGGTACCGACGAGCGTCATGAAGCCTGATACGCGGCCATCGCGCAGTGAACGGCTTATCCAGAGCGTCATGTCGGGACCAGGGGTCACCGCCAGAAGCAGAATAGCAATTGTGAATCCAATCAATGTCGGCAGGCTGGGTAGCATTTCCATGGGACATCACTCGCGGGATCTGATCCACTTGCTTACCGCCATTTTACAGAACTGCCAACTGCCGGATTGGGTATGCCGCACCTAAGGGTGCGGCACCCGTGTCAACTGTTCAGGAAAGACTTGAACTCATTGCTGTATTCTTCATGCCATCGCGACAGTGGCGGCCTGTTTTCGATGATGTCATTTGCGGCCCAGAGAATACGCTTCTCGTCGGTTTTACGATCCACTTCTCCATCAGGGCAGAGAATGTAGAAATCACCTCTTCCGATGCTGTCGATCATGAAATCAATCGTTTGGTCCGGCGTCCATGCGCCGGTTGGTTTTTCAGTGCGGCCGTTGGCGGTGAGACCTGTAAAAACAAAACCCGGAATCAGCAGGTGGGATGAGACGCGGCCATTTGGGGCGTTTCTCAGCTCGTACTCAAGTGCCTCCGTAAAGGCCTTCACGCCAGCCTTGGACACGTTATAGGCGGGGTCGCCGGGCGGTGTGGTGATGCCCTGTTTCGATCCCGTGTTGATGATCAGGCCCGGTTCGCCGTGGGCGAGCATTCCAGAACCGAAGACCCGGCTGCCATTTACGACGCCCATGAGGTTCACGCCCAGAACGTTGTCCCAATTTGCCTGCGGTCCGAAGATCGCACTGCCGGGCTGCACTCCGGCATTGTTCATCAGAACATGGACGCGGCCGAATCTTTGAATGACGGCGCTCTCGAGGGAAACGAGTTCATCCAGTTTCGATACATCGGTGGGTATCGAGACGACGTCAGTCGTGCCGTCCCTTGCAAGCGCGGCAACTTCCAGCTGGGCTGCCGCAAGTTTTTCTCCGTCGAGATCCACCAGCACGACGCTCATTCCGAAACCGGCGAATTTCCGGGCGGCTGCCAAGCCTATGCCCGATGCCGCACCGGTGATGACGGCGACATTGTCCTGTGCAAATGCGTTGTGAAGGGTCGTCATAGGTTTCTCCTTTTTCGTTGCCGCATGTCATCGCGACAAAACGTTTCCTGGAACCTTGCGCTTTACGAACGCGACGGGAGCTTAGTGTTTTTATCGCAGCAAGTCACATGACAATGAATATGCTCCATGCCTTCACGCCACTGCATTTTTGTTGCACGGGAAGATAAACTCGCTAAAAGTGCCGAAATCCCAAGGAAATGGCGACATCCCAATCTCGCCTGTACGCAAATGGATTTCACTGATGGCTCTTCCGAAAGACGTAAAGAAAGTCGTTCTCGCCTATTCCGGCGGCCTCGATACCTCGATTATCCTCAAATGGCTTCAGACGGAGCTTGGCGCAGAGGTGGTAACATTTACCGCTGATCTGGGGCAGGGCGAAGAGCTTGAGCCTGCACGCAAGAAAGCCGAGATGCTGGGCATCAAGGAGATTTTCGTCGAGGATGTCCGCGAAGAGTTCGTGCGCGACTTCGTCTTTCCAATGTTCCGTGCCAATGCCGTTTATGAAGGCGTCTATCTGCTCGGCACCTCCATTGCCCGTCCGCTGATCTCCAAGCACCTGATCGATATCGCCAAGAAGACCGGAGCTGATGCCATTGCTCATGGCGCGACCGGAAAAGGCAATGACCAGGTTCGCTTCGAACTTTCGGCCTATGCGCTGAACCCCGACATCAAGATCATTGCGCCATGGCGCGACTGGACCTTCAAGAGCCGTACCGATCTTCTCAACTTTGCCGAACAGCACCAGATCCCTGTCGCCAAGGACAAGAAGGGCGAGGCGCCGTTCTCCGTTGACGCCAACCTGCTTCACTCTTCTTCCGAAGGAAAGGTCCTCGAAGACCCCTCCATTGAGGCGCCGGAATACGTTCACATGCGGACGATTTCGCCGGAAGCTGCACCGGACAAGGCCACCGTCATCAAGGTCGGCTTCCGCAAGGGTGACGCTGTCTCCATCAACGGTGTCGAAATGTCTCCTGCGACCCTGCTGGCCGCACTCAACGATTACGGTCGGGACAACGGCATCGGTCGCCTTGATCTGGTCGAAAACCGCTTCGTGGGCATGAAGAGCCGTGGCGTTTACGAAACGCCTGGCGGCACCATCCTGCTTGCCGCCCACCGCGCCATCGAATCCATCACGCTTGACCGAGGTGCCGCCCATCTGAAGGATGAGATCATGCCGCGCTATGCGGAACTCATCTATTACGGCTTCTGGTTCTCTCCAGAGCGCGAAATGCTTCAGGCCCTGATCGACAAGAGCCAGGAACACGTCGAGGGTGAAGTCACGTTGAAGCTCTACAAGGGCAACGTCATGGTGACCGGCCGTGAGAGCGACAAGTCGCTTTACTCCGACACCCTCGTCACGTTCGAGGATGACCAGGGCGCCTACGACCAGAAGGATGCGGCGGGCTTCATCAAGCTGAATGCATTGCGTCTGCGCACCCTTGCCAAGCGCAATCTCGGCAAGTAAATTTTCGGCTATGACGTCAAAAGCCCCGCTTGCGGGGCTTTTTTTATGTCTGCCTGCCTCTGTCGCTCGCGGCTGCCTGCAAATTTCGTTGCAGCAGTTTAAGCATCTCGTAAAAGCGCGACAGGTCGGCTTCACTGCAACCTTCCGTCGCCTGGCCGATAACGCTGTCCACCTCACGCCGTACGGCAATCAGGAGATCGGACGAAGCGTCGGTGAGGAAGATGCATTTGGAGCGGCGGTCATCGGGATTGGGCCTGCGTTCGACCAGGCCGAGAGACTCCAGCTTGTCGAGGTAGGTGCAGACCGTCATCGGTTCCAGCCCTATCCTGCCGGCTATATCGGCCTGCTTGCTGCCATCGATGGCTGCCACGGTCAAAAGAGCACGCGCTTCACCTGGTGTCAGCCCCAGCCCAGCTTCGCTGATGCGTCGCTCAAACACACTGTTGAGAAACCGCGTGCTGCTGTTGAGGAGGAATGCCAAGGACTCTTTTTCGATCGACGTCGTCATGATGCGCCTTTTTCGTAAGGCTCTCTTATTAAAAATTCCCGTGTGACTGGCAAGCCTCCCGACATGGGTGCGACGGATCGGTTGATGAAAGAAGCGTATTGAAACCGGGCTTGCACCGTGCCCATATGGCGCAAATCGCATCTGCATGAGGACGAACCCATGACATCCACCACCGCGCTCTACGCTTCTCTTACTCACTGGGACGGGAAAAATGGTCTCCCGAGGTTCGAGAATGTCCGCGACGAAGATTTTGCCGGCGCCTTCGATGCTGCCCTTGTCGCCCACGATGCGGAAATTGACGCAATCGCGCAGGCCGGTGAAAAGCCGAGTTTCGCAAACACCATCACAGCGCTAGAAATCGCCGGTGACGAGCTCTCGCGGGTTTCGGCACTGTTCTGGAACAAGGCAGGCGCACATACCAACCCGGCCATTCAGGCGCTGGAACGCGAGATCGCGCCGAAGATGTCCAGGCATTATTCCAGGATCAGCATGAATGAAGCGCTGTTCAGGCGGATTGACAGCCTCTGGGAACAGCGTGAGGCGCTGGGTTTGAGCGGCGAAGAACTGCGCGTTCTGGAGCGTCATTGGAAGGGCTTCGTGCGATCCGGCGCAAAGCTGCCAAAGGATAGCCAGGAGAGGCTTGCTGCCATCAACGAGGAGCTTGCAGGGCTTGGTGCGAAGTTTGGACAGAATGTTCTGGCCGACGAGAAAAGTTGGAAGCTCGTTCTCTCCACCGAGGAGGAACTTGCAGGCGTGCCGGACTTCCTGCGCGATGCGATGAAGGGTGCCGCACGCGAGCATGGCGATGATGGTGCTTATGCGATTACTTTGTCGCGCTCGATCATTGAGCCTTTTCTGACGTTTTCAGAGCGCCGCGACTTGCGCGAACAGGCATTCAAGGCTTGGGTTTCCCGGGGCGCCAACGGCGGAGAAACCGATAATCGCGCCACGGTCAAACGGACGCTTGAATTGCGCGATGAAAAGGCGAAGCTTCTGGGTTACGCCAATTTCGCCGCCTACAAGCTGGACAATACCATGGCGAAAACGCCGGAAGCGGTCAATGATCTGCTGACGCGCGTCTGGACCAAGGCTGTTGAGCGCGCTGGTGAGGAGGAAGCCGAACTGGCCGCCCTGATGCGTGAAGAGGGTAACAACCACGATGTCATGCCGTGGGACTGGCGTCACTACGCCGAAAAACTGCGGGCAATCAAATTCAATTTCTCCGAGGCCGAACTGAAGCCATATCTGCAACTGGACAAGATTATCGAGGCCTGCTTCGAGGTTGCCCATAGACTTTTCGGCATCCGTGCACTCGAAGTCACCGACGTCATCGCCTACCACCCGGACGTGAGAACATTCGAGATCCACGACGGTAACGGTAAGATCGTTGCGGTGTTTCTTGCCGACTTTTTTGCCCGGCCTTCGAAACGGTCTGGCGCATGGATGAGCTCGTTCCAGTCTCAGCACAAGCTGCGCCTCAAGAACGGCAGGGAGGGCGAGCTTCCGATCATCTACAATGTCTGCAACTTCGCCAAGCCTTCGCAGGGAAAGCCAGCACTTCTTTCACTCGATGACGCCCGCACCCTGTTCCATGAATTCGGGCACGCTTTGCATGGTATGCTATCCAACGTCACCTATCCATCTGTGTCAGGAACCGGTGTCTCACGTGATTTCGTGGAGTTGCCGTCGCAGTTGTACGAACATTGGCTGACGGTCCCGCAGATTCTCGAGACCTACGCGCTGCATTACGAGACCGGCGAGCCGATGCCGAAGGCCTTGCTGGACAAGGTTCTGGCCGCGCAGACCTTCAACGCCGGTTTCAACACGGTTGAATATACCTCATCCGCCCTGGTGGATATGGCGTTCCACACGCGTGGTGTTGTTGAAGATCCGATGGCTGTCCAAAGCGACGTTCTGGCTTCGCTGGGAATGCCGAAATCCATGGTCATGCGGCACGCAACTCCGCATTTTCAGCACATATTCTCCGGTGACGGGTATTCGGCAGGCTACTATTCCTACATGTGGTCGGAGGTTCTGGACGCAGACGCGTTTGAGGCGTTCGAAGAAACGGGCAATCCATTCAACCCCGATGTGGCACGAAGGTTGAGGGACAATGTCTATTCTGTCGGCGGCTCTGTCGATGCCGAAGAAACCTACAAGGCGTTCCGTGGCAAGATGCCGAGCCCGGACGCAATGATGAGGAAACGCGGTCTGGTTTGACATCAGGCGGTCAGGTCCGGAAAATCCCGGTTTTGACCACCTCAAAACTGTCATATAAGCCTGTTACGGCATTTTCGCAGGGGGCTTATGTTACAGGCCCCCCTTTCGCATTTGCAAAAAAAAGGTTATGAGCCCGCCAAACTAAATTGGCGCACACCCGTTTGATAGCGCCCAACCTCAGAGATCTTGAACAATGGCACTTCGCAACATCGCGATTATCGCGCACGTTGACCATGGCAAAACGACGCTCGTTGACGAGCTTCTGAAACAGTCCGGCTCGTTCCGCGAAAACCAGCGCGTTGCAGAACGCGTCATGGATTCGAACGACCTCGAAAAAGAACGCGGCATTACCATTCTCGCCAAGGCGACTTCGGTTGAGTGGAAGGGTGTTCGCATCAACATCGTCGACACCCCCGGCCACGCCGACTTCGGCGGTGAAGTTGAGCGTATCCTTTCGATGGTGGATGGCGCGATCGTTCTGGTCGACTCGTCCGAAGGTCCGATGCCACAGACCAAGTTCGTCGTGTCCAAGGCGCTCAAGGTTGGTCTTCGCCCAATCGTTGCGATCAACAAGATCGACCGTCCCGATGGCCGCCATGAGGAAGTCATCAACGAAGTGTTCGACCTTTTCGCGAACCTCGACGCGACCGACGAGCAGCTCGACTTCCCGATTCTTTACGGTTCCGGTCGCGATGGCTGGATGAACGTCAATCCCGAGGGGCCGAAGGACGAAGGTCTTGCTCCGCTTCTCGATCTGGTTCTCAAGCACGTTCCTGAGCCAACGGTTGAAGAAGGTCCGTTCCGTCTGATCGGTACGATCCTTGAAGCCAACCCCTTCCTCGGCCGCATCATCACCGGCCGTATCGCTTCCGGTTCGATCAAGCCGAACCAGGCCGTCAAGGTTCTCGGCCAGGATGGCAAGACCATCGAAACCGGTCGTATCTCGAAGATCCTCGCTTTCCGCGGCATCGAGCGCACAGCCATCGAAGAAGCCCATGCGGGCGACATCGTTGCCATCGCCGGTCTGTCCAAGGGCACCGTTGCCGACACCTTCTGTGATCCCTCGGTCAACGAAGCGATGACGGCACAGCCGATCGACCCGCCAACCGTCACCATGTCCTTCATCGTCAATGACAGCCCGCTGGCTGGCACCGAAGGTGACAAGGTTACGTCGCGCGTCATCCGCGACCGCCTCTTCAAGGAAGCCGAAGGCAACGTCGCGCTGAAGATCGAAGAAGCCGAAGGCAAGGATTCGTTCTTCGTTTCCGGCCGTGGCGAATTGCAGCTTGCCGTTCTGATCGAAACCATGCGCCGCGAAGGCTTCGAACTTGCCGTCTCGCGTCCACGCGTCGTCATGCACAAGGACGAAAACGGCCAGACGATGGAGCCGATCGAGGAAGTCGTCATCGACGTCGATGAAGAACATTCCGGTATCGTCGTTCAGAAAATGTCCGAGCGTAAGGCTGAAATGACCGAGCTTCGCCCATCCGGCGGCAATCGCGTTCGTCTCAAGTTCCTGGCTCCGACCCGTGGCCTCATCGGCTACCAGTCCGAACTGCTGACAGACACACGCGGCACGGCGATCATGAACCGCCTGTTCCACGACTACCAGCCCTTCAAGGGTGCCATTGGCGGTCGCGTCAACGGCGTTCTCTTGTCGAACGGCGCTGGTGAGGCGGTGGCCTACGCCATGTTCAACCTGGAAGATCGCGGCCCGATGATGATCGAGCCCGGCGAAAAGGTTTATGCTGGCATGATCATCGGCATTCACACGCGTGACAACGACCTTGAAGTCAACGTTCTCAAGGGCAAGCAGCTGACCAACATCCGCGCTGCGGGCAAGGACGAAGCCGTCAAGCTGACACCGCCGATCCGCATGACGCTCGACCGCGCGCTCTCCTGGATTCAGGACGATGAGCTGATGGAAGTGACGCCAAAGTCGATCCGTCTTCGCAAGATGTATCTGGACGCCAATGACCGCAAGCGCTTCGAAAAGGCTAAGCTTGCCGGCTGATTTTCAGCGTCTAACTCGTAATTTCGAAAGACCCGGCCTTCGCGCCGGGTTTTTTGTTGTCCTGACAGCGTTAACCCTGTCTCCGTTTTGTTTGGGGGCAAAGCACCATGCTGCTTGCCTCAATGGTAAATTTAGCGTTAATTTTTACCCTTAATCCACATGAATAGGCTGTGGGTAAGCTTCACGCCGTTAACCTTTGCGGCTGGTAAGTTCGCTCCGCTGGGGTCAGAAACGCGTTATGAAAACGTTATCCATAGATATTCGCCGTGCAGAGTCCGACGATGCGTATGCCATTTCAGATGTGCACAGATCATCGTGGCAGCAGGCCTATGGGGGATTGATACCGCACAAGCCGCTGCGGCAAATGCTGGATCGGCGCAATGAGAACTGGTGGCGCAAGGCGACCCGCGGTTCAGCCACCATGCTCGTGGTGGAAGTTGCAGGCGTGATTGCCGGCTACGCAACGCTCGGGCTTAATCGTGCCCGTGGATTGCCCTATGATGGCGAAGTCTATGAGATTTACCTGCGCCCGGAATATCAGGGCATGGGCCTCGGCTCGGTTCTGTTTACCGAGAGCCGTCGGCTTCTAAAGTCGCTGGGCTGCAGGGGTCTCGTCGTCTGGTGCCTTGAAGACAGCGATGTTGCCAGTCGCTTCTTTCGCTCTCACGGGGGCGAGGACGTCGTGGAAGGCATGGAGGATTTCGCCGGGACGCAATTGCGCAAGCTTGGCTTTGTTTGGCACTGAAGCAGCGCACGGTAACCGAGACGCTTTTGCAGTTGTTTTCACGACTGTACCGCCTTTGCCCGCTTTGGCCTTCAAATATTCCCGATTTTACGCTATTGCGAGAAAAAGCTGGCTTTGGCCGCGCTGCAATTCGTAACATTTCGGAGTGAGAGATGGATAAGTTCACCAAGCTGACGGGCGTTGCCGCTCCTATGCCGGTCGTCAATGTCGATACCGACATGATCATTCCGAAGGATTACCTTAAAACCATCAAGCGCACCGGCCTTGGCAAGGGCCTGTTTGCGGAATCGCGATATCTGGAAGATGGGTCTGACAATCCGGATTTCGTGCTGAACAAGCCAGCCTATCGAAATGCGAAGATCCTTGTCGCCGGGGATAATTTCGGCTGCGGCTCCTCGCGCGAGCACGCCCCATGGGCGCTTCTCGATTTCGGCATTCGCTGCGTCATCTCCACCAGCTTCGCCGATATCTTCTACAACAACTGTTTCAAGAACGGCATTCTGCCCATCATCGTCAGCCCGGAAAATCTGGAGAAGCTGATGGATGATGCATCGCGCGGCTCCAACGCCGTCGTCACCGTCGACCTTGAAAAACTGGAAATCAGCGGACCCGATGGGGGAACGATCGGTTTTGAACTCGACGAATTCAAGCGTCATTGCATGTTGAACGGCCTCGACGACATTGGCCTGACGCTGGAACATGCAGGTGCCATCAAGGGCTTCGAAAAGTCCAACGCCTCTTCCCGCCCCTGGGCTTGAGGTCAACTCGTATTCCGTCATGCCGGACCTGATCCGGTATGGCGGATTTGTTGCAGCGTTACTCGCCACCTGAACGCTCTTGCAATGTCGTTTCGAAATCGCTCCATTTCTGCGCGACGTACCAAATCGGCTTTTGCGTTCCTTGAAATGAACCATCGCCAAGGCTAAGAAGCCCGCACACTGCAGCGACTTACGTTGCAGACATACGGATTTTTAGATGCGCCCCGCCGTTTTGAAACCACCAAGGTTTCGTGGTGTGGCCAAGGAGGGTTTTCATGACGACGCGCACGCTTTTCCTGTTGCCGGGTGATGGCATCGGCCCCGAGGCCATGGCGGAAGTCCGCAAGCTGATCGATTATCTCAACAGCGAAAAGGCCGCAGGCTTCAAGACAGAAGACGGTCTTGTCGGCGGCAGCGCCTATGACGCCCATGGCGTAGCGATCTCCGACGCTGACATGGAGAAGGCGCTGGCCGCCGATGCCATTCTGTTTGGCGCAGTCGGCGGTCCGAAGTGGGATGGTGTTCCCTATGAGGTTCGACCGGAAGCAGGCCTCCTGCGCCTGCGCAAGGACCTGGAGCTTTTCGCCAACCTGCGCCCTGCCATCTGCTACCCGGCCCTGGCGGCAGCATCGTCACTGAAGCCGGAGCTTGTCGAAGGGCTCGATATTCTGATTGTCCGCGAATTGACCGGTGGCGTCTATTTCGGCGAGCCAAAGCAGATCATCGATCTCGGCAATGGGCAAAAGCGCGGTATCGATACGCAGATCTATGACACGTTCGAAATTGAACGCATCGCCAGCGTTGCTTTCGAACTGGCGCGCACCCGCGACAACCGCGTCTGCTCCATGGAAAAGCGCAACGTCATGAAGTCGGGCGTATTGTGGAACCAGGTCGTTACCGAAACGCACGCGGCCAAATACAAGGACGTTGTGCTTGAGCATATGCTGGCGGATGCCGGTGGCATGCAGCTGGTGCGCAAGCCAAAGCAGTTCGACGTCATCGTCACCGACAACCTGTTCGGTGATATGCTGTCCGACGTGGCGGCGATGCTGACCGGCTCGCTTGGAATGCTGCCTTCCGCTTCACTCGGCGCCCCGGATGCCAAGACGGGCAAGCGCAAGGCGATGTATGAGCCCGTCCACGGCTCGGCGCCTGATATCGCCGGCAAGGGCATTGCGAACCCGATCGCGATGATCGCTTCCTTTGCGATGTGCCTGCGCTACTCCTTCAACATGGTCGATGAAGCCACGAAGCTGGAAGCAGCCATCGCCAACGTTCTCGACAAGGGTGTCCGCACCGCCGACATCATGGCGGATGGTTGCCGTCAGGTCAGCACGTCTGAAATGGGCGATGCGGTTCTTGCGGAATTCAAGGCGCTGTCGGCCTGATCGATACGGTCTGGGCAGGCGGCGTCGCTGTCTGCCCACCTTCCTGCTCCGTCAGGAGGTGCTCGTAGCGCCTGTCGGTCAGCGTTTTCAGGAAGGCCACAATGGCGTCCACCCGCTTGTCGTCAAGCGCAGGCGCTGCCGTCAGTTCTTCAAATGCGATATTCTCCGGCACTTCCGGCGCATCCCACCTTTCGCCGGTTTCCGGATTGATCTGGCGGCTGGGCTTCTTGCTTTTGTATTTCACATAAAACAGCACGACCGTGCGCAGATCCTTGAACACGCCATTGTGCATATAAGGACCCGTCACCGCGACATTGCGCAGCGTCGGCACCTTGAACTTGCCGCGCTGGGCCGGATCGCCCGCGACGGCCGGGTTTTGGTAAAGGCCGAGATCGACGGCATCAGGCTTTGAGCCATTTGCCGCCCTGACCGACTTGTTGGCGGGAACGCCGATATTGAAATATTTGTGGTTGGTGAAGACACCGTCGGAAAGACCGCTCTCACCTCTGATTTCATGGCAGGTGTTGCAGTTGGTAAACTGGCTGGACGACATTAGAACGCGGCCCAGTTCTTCCTGGTCGGTGAGCTTTTCCTCGCCACGCAGGAAGCGGTCATATTTGGAATCGAAGGTCGAAAACTCGTCCGAGCGTTCGAAGGCGGCCAGCGCCTTCGTCATCGCCGCAAAGGCGGCATCGTCGCTCTTGAAGACATCTCCACCGAACTGCGTGCCGAAGGCTGCCGCGTAATCCGGGTTTTCCTTGAGACGCTTGGCGATGGTCGCCTTGTCGGGCATTCCCATCTCAACCGGGTTCAAGGGCGGGCCGCCGGCCTGCTCTTCCAATGTCGAAGCACGACCGTCCCAGAAATGGCCGCCGACATATTCGCCTGCGGCATTCCTTCCGAATGGTGGCGAGAATTTCGCGTAAGCGGCACTCGGCGCATTGCGGTCACCCAGAGAGGCGCCATCATCGCCCAGAGAGACATCATGACCGACCTTGTCGCTCTCTCGCGCATCGGTAAAGCCCGCCGCTTCCATGTGGCAGGTGGAGCAGGACATGGTGCGGTTCATGGACAGGTTGGTGTCGTGGAAGAGCGCTGCGCCGAGCTTTTCCAGCGTCGCATAGTCGTCGCCGCCATGGGCAATGTCGCCCGCGCCGGTACCGGCAGGCAGCAGGAGACACGCACTTGCAGTGATGACGCAGAAAATATGCCTGAACATGGCAGACGCCGAAATGGATGAAACTGCGCGCTCTATATCATTTCAGATCGGCAAAGCACAGAATCTTTCTGCCCCCGCTCCACTTTGTCGCAGAGACGGCTTTCAGTCGATCTGAAAATAGTTCTCGAAGGATTCGGGGAAATTCTGCCGTGCAACCCGCTCATCTATGACAAGCATCGCCTCATAGGATGTAGGATCGAAATTCTTCTCCGCAGGTACGACTTCCCGCCCGAACAGCAGACTGAGGCGCGCTGCATCGAGATTGCCACGTTCGAAGGGCTCATTGCCGAAGTGGTGCCACAGGGCGTGCAGGAACGCCGCATCCACCTTGTGTTCAGGCGAATCGTTCCGGGCGCGCCGGGGAATGTGCTTGATGGGCGTTACGCCGCGCGGATTGGCGCGGCGTATGGTGAACTGGATACCCGTGCTCGGCATGCCGGATGGAAAACCGCGATGTTTGGTCATGTCGGGCAGGTTAGCCATTCTCTTCTCCTTAGGCCTTGCCGATTTTGTCCTGTGTCTTCGTGTCGAAGTCGGACGCATCGTGGCGTTCATGCAATTGTTCTGAAGGATCGCCATTGGCCTTGTTGACCATGCGACCTCTTTTCACCGCAGGACGTGCTGCAATGTCTGCTGCCCAGCGCTGAAGGTTCTTGTAGCTTTTCACATCAAGGAAGACATCGGCCTTCGGATAGGACTGCCCGAGCGCCAGATTGCCATACCATGGCCAGACGGCAATATCCGCAATCGAATATTCCGAACCGGCCAGATACTGGTTCTCTGCCAGATGACGGTCCAGCACGTCAAGCTGACGCTTGGCTTCCATGGCGAAACGGTCGATGGCATATTTGATGTGGATCGGCGCATAGGCGTAGAAATGGCCGAAACCGCCGCCGAGATAGGGGCCGGATGCCATTTGCCAGAACAGCCAGTTGATCGCTTCCGTGCGCGACTTGTGATCCTTGGGGAGGAACGCGCCGAATTTTTCCGCGAGATAGAGCAGGATCGAACCGCTTTCGAAAACGCGCGTCGGCTCTGTCGTGGAGTGATCGATGAGAGCGGGAATCTTGGAGTTCGGATTGGCCTTGACGAAACCGGAGCCGAACTGGTCGCCATCGCCGATCTTGATCATCCAGGCGTCGTATTCGGCACCCGTATGGCCTGCGGCCAGCAACTCTTCCAGCATGATGCCGACCTTCTGGCCGTTCGGCGTTGCGAGCGAATAGAGCTGCAGCGGGTGTTTGCCAACCGGCAGTTCCTTGTCATGCGTCGGACCTGCGATCGGGCGGTTGATATTGGCGAACTGACCGCCATTGCCCTTTTCCCATTCCCAGACGTCGGCTGGTTCGTAACCGGCGGGAAAATTATTCTCGGGGGATTTCTCGGTCATGAAAATCTGTCCTTGTTCAACGGATCAAGCGCCAGCGTTCAGCACTCGAAAGCAATATAGGCATCACCGGGGATTTCCTCCACCGCATCATCGATGAGAAAAATTCAACCTTTGGCGATGGCGTGAAAAAACGTACCAGTCACGAAGCCGCGTCTGCCACCGGATGCTCCAAGCGGTTTTCCCTGTCCATCGGCAATCTGCGCGAAGGGCTCATCGTGACCCGGATCGGTCACTCGCGCATAGTGAAATTCATGGCCGCGCAGGACATCACCCTGCCGTCCCAGCGCTCCATCGGTGGCAATCGTCGCCTGCCGATAGCCGAGGTTCATCTTGCGCTGGGCAAAGCTCGTGGAATGGGAAAGAAGCCCGGTCATGTCATGCGTAACACCGTCAGCATCTTCCAGCGTTTCGCCCAGAACCATATAGCCCCCGCACTCCCCGTGGACCGGCTTCGTCTCGCTGAAGCGCCTGAGCGCGGTCTTGAAGCCGTTTGCGGAGGCGATCCGGCCCGCATGGAGTTCGGGATAGCCACCCGGCAGCCAGCAGACATCGCAGGATGGGTCCGGCCCTTCATCGGAAAGCGGTGAGAAAGGCATGATCTCGGCACCCGCCTCATGCCAATGCCGGTGCAGGTGGGGATAGAGAAAGGTAAAGGCGGCATCCTGCGCCAGTGCAATACGTTGCCCTGGTGGGGCGATTGCCGCAAGGATGGAGCCGGGCGAGAGATCGACAGGCATGGCCGCGGAATACAGCGCGTCGAGATCAATCGCCTTTTCCATGGCGTCTGCCAGGCGTTCGATATGCGCGTCGATTTCAGGGTGTTCGCTGGCTTGCACCAGCCCCAGATGTCGTTCCGGCAGCACAAGCGATGGATCACGCATCACGCAGCCTGCAACGGGCAAGCCGATCCTTTCGATGGCGTCGGTGCAAAGTGTGCGGTGCCTTTCGCTTCCTGCTCGATTGAGGACCACGGCAGACATTTTCACTGCCGGATCATAATGCGCAAAACCATGGGCGATGGCCGCAGCGGTCTGCGACTGGCCAGAAACATCCAGCACCAGAAGCACGGGAATAGAAAACAGCCGCGCCAGATCGGCCGCAGAGCCGGTGCGATGATCGGGCACCACAATGCCGTCAAACAGGCCCATGGCGCTTTCGATCAGCAACAGCTCGGCATCCTGCGACTGCTGGGCGAACAGGTGTCTCAGCAGGTCCGGCTCCATCGCCCAGCTATCGAGGTTCAGCCCATCGCTTCGCGCTGCCAGCGTATGGAAACCCGGATCGATGTAATCCGGTCCGGTCTTGATGCCCCGAACCTTCACGCCTCGCCGGGCAAATGCGCGCAACAGGCCGATGGTGACGCTGGTTTTGCCTGAACCGGAACGGGGTGCCCCTATGATGATTGCTCTTGCTGTCATTTGCGCTGTCCGTTCGGTTGGTCCTGATATCGTTCTTCATCAGATCAGGCCCAGACCTTCTATTGTTGTTTCCCGATGACGGGCAGTTCCGCAACCGCTATAGACATGGAATGGAAACGGATGGAAAAAATCTGCGTCGCGGCTGGACGACCGGAAGCTGCGCCACGGCAGCGGCCAAAGCCGCCTGCAGCGCGCTGCTGACCGGCGAGTTTCCATACCCTGTCGAGATCGAACTTCCAAGCGGCAAGCGCGTCAGCTTTTCCCTGGCAACGAGCAAGCTGGGTAAGGGCATCGCTTCGGCTGGTGTCATCAAGGATGCCGGAGATGATCCCGATGTCACGCATGGCGCCATCGTGGAAAGCACGGTGCGGCCAGGTAAGCCCGGCACCGGGGTTACGTTCAAGGCGGGCCGCGGCGTAGGCATCGTCACCCGGCCGGGCCTTCCCCTTGCCGTGGGCGAACCCGCCATCAATCCTGTACCACGCAAGATGATCACGAAGGCTTTGCATGAGGTGGCGGGCGATAATGCTGATTTCGAAGTCGAAATTTCTGTCGAGAATGGCGAGAAAATCGCTGAGAAAACCCTGAATGGCAGGCTCGGGATTGTCGGGGGTCTTTCCATTCTCGGTACCACGGGAGTGGTCATTCCGTTCTCGTGCTCATCATGGATACATTCCATCTGGCGCGGCATCGACGTAGCTCGCGCCGAAGGCCTGACCCATATTCTGGGCGCTACGGGAAATGCTTCAGAAAAAGCCGGGCAGGCCTTGCATGGCTTGCCGGAAACCGCGCTGATCGACATGGGCGACTTTGTCGGGGGCATGTTGAAATATCTGAAGACGCATCCCATCGAGAGGCTGACCATTGCCGGTGGCGTTGCCAAGATGACCAAGCTTGCCCAAGGAATGCTGGACGTCCACTCCAAGCGCGGCCTGGCTGATCTCGATGCCTTGGCCAAGCTTGCGATGGAGGCGGGCGCGAATGACGCCCTGGTTGACAGCATTCGTCATGCCAACACCGTTTCTCATGCCTTCACCATGGCCGACGCTGACGGCATAGATCTGGGTGATGTGGTTGCTGAGCGGGCATGGAGGACAGCAGCAGACGCGCTCAACACGCCCGAGACGCAGCTTGAAATTCTGGTCTTCGACAGGGAGGGTTCGTTGAAGGGGCGCTACGGCTTCGCCCCGTCCCATCACGTGCCGGCTTTTCCCTCGGGAGAACGGAACCGGCGGACATAATCGGCGCTATAGAGTGCGCTTTCGCGGAAATCCTCAGATTCCAGTCCTTTGCCGACGAAGATCAGGGCGGTTCTCTCAACCGGTTCGGCGGCCAGCTTCGCTTCGATGTCGCCGAGGGTGCCTTTGATGATGCGCTCTTCCGGCCAGGATGCGCGCACGACGATCACGACCGGGCAATCGGCTCCGTAGAGCGGAGAAAGATCCTCCACCACTTTGGCGATTGCGTGAATTGCAAGATGGATGGCCAGTGTTGCACCCGTTGCGCCGAAGGCCTTCAATGTTTCCGTTTCCGGCATCTTTGATGCACGCCCGGATACGCGTGTCAGGACGAGGCTCTGCGCCACTTCCGGCACTGTCAATTCGCGCTTAAGCGTCGCAGCCGCTGCCGCAAAGGAGGGAACGCCGGGCGTAACCGTGTAGGGCAGCTCCAGACGCTCCAGGCGGCGGATTTGCTCGCCCATGGCGCTCCAGACGGAAAGATCGCCGGAATGCAGCCGCGCGAGATCGTGGCCCTTTTGTGCTGCTGCCACGAACTCTGCTTCGATCTCGTCCAGCGAGAGTGCTGCGGTGTCGATGATACGGGCGCCGGGCGGGCAATAATCCAGCAGCGCTTTGGGCACCAAAGATCCCGCATACAAGCAGACAGGGCTGGCCGCAATCAAATCGCGTCCTCGAACGGTGATGAGATCTGCTGCGCCGGGGCCCGCGCCGATAAAGTGGACTGTCATTCGTCATCTCCAGAGGTGGCGATTGCCACCGTAATGTCACCCATCACCATACGCGGCGCAATGAGTGTTGATCCGGGCCCCAGCGCAGCCAAAGCTGACGCTTCGCACAGGCATGGGGAGCCGGAATGTTTGAGGCTTGTTTCTGAGCGGGTCATGGTCCGATGCGCGGCGCTCTCGAAGTCCGCCTGGGCCACGACGACAAGAGCGATGTTGAGCCGCGTCGCTGCCTCCAGCAAGCCCGGCTCCTGCGCCTTGATCGGAGCGGTCGCGATAAAGTCGAACTTGACCCCATGCTTGCGGGAAGCATCCTGCAGTGCCGTCAGCACTGCTTCGACGGTCGTATCCTTCCGACATCCTATCCCGGCAACGATCACGGCTTTACCCACGTCCATTGCGTGACTGGCATTGCTGGACGCCAGCCCTGCATCGACCCGACTGGAGACGCACGCGACACATCCAGCCGAATCAGCGATCCACCGAGGCGCGCTTGTGCTGCCAGCAAGATTGCTTCCATCTCCAGCGTCACCGCATTGGCGACCAGACGGCCGCCGGATTTCAGGGCCGTTATAGCTCCCTCCAGGACGCCCGGCCTGCTGCCGCCGCCACCGATGAAAATCGCGTCAGGGGTCGGCAGTCCTTCGAAGGCGTCCGGTGCCGTTCCAATGACGATTTCAAGCGATGGTACGCCGAAAGCCTCGGCATTGCGGACCGCCCGTTGCGCCCGTTCCACATCCTGTTCTATTCCGATTGCGCGAAGGGAAGGGTGGGCGAGCATCCATTCTATGCCAATGGAACCGGAGCCAGCGCCAATATCCCAGAGTAACTCCCCGTGGCGTGGTGCAAGCGAGGACAGGCTGACTGCGCGGATTTCCCGCTTCGTCATCTGGCCGTCATGCTCAAACAATGCATCGTCCAGCCCTTGCGAGAAGGGCAATATCCTGGCCTTTTCATCCGCGACGACCTCGATTGCCACTACATTCAAAGGGTCGACATCGGTCAGGCAAAATTGATCTGCTCTTGTATGACGCACCTTCTCGTCAGGGCCACCCAATGCCTCAAGCAGGATGAAGTTCGAAGTCCCAAATCCCGCCTCTGCAAGGAGCCTGGCCAGGAGGGATGGTGCTTTCTCGTCCGACGTCAGGGCTATCAGTCTTGCGCCAGGATGAAGATGCCGTCGCACGAGATCGATGGAGCGGCCATGCAACGAGATACAATCCACCTCCTGCAGGGCCCAGCCAAGGCGCGAGGCAGCCAGGGAAAAGGCAGAGGGAGACGGAAAAGACATCACCTCATTTGCAGAAATGTGGCGTAGCAGCGTCACGCCGACGCCGTAGAAAAACGGATCGCCCGAGGCCAGAACGCAAACCTTGCGGCCCCTCAAGGCCACGACGTCGGTCATCGCCACATCGAAGGGCGCGGGCCAGGGCCGTGCCTGGCCCTTGATCGCCGCGGCTGCCAGCGAAAGGTGTCGCTTGCCCCCGAAGACGAAATCCGCATTCTCTACGGCTTGCAGCGCATTCGTACCCAGCCCCGCCAGTCCGTCTTCGCCGATGCCGACGACGGAAAGCCATGGTTGCGATGTCTTTTCACTGGATGCCCCCTGGTTTCCGGCATATTCAGAGGTCATGACACGCTCCATACTCATTCTCGGTGGCACGGCGGATGCCCGTATTCTGGCTGGCAAGCTTGCCGACAAAACCGGATGCCGGATTCTTTTGTCGATGGCCGGACGCACGCGCGAACCAGTGCAGCAACCGGTGCCGATGCGCACGGGAGGCTTTGGCGGCGCCAGCGGTCTTGCTGAGTTCATTACCCAGCATGGGTTCGATCTTCTGGTGGACGCAACGCACCCCTATGCGTCGCGCATCTCTCCCAACGCACGTCAGGCGGCGCAACAGGCCAATATTCCGTTGGTCGCGCTTGAACGACCCGCATGGGAGCGTCATCCGGCTGACAGGTGGGAAAGTGTGGCCGATGTCGAGGGTGCCGTTGTGGCATTGGGTTATCATTGCACAAGGGCTTTTCTGGCGCTCGGACGTCAGGAGCTGCTGCCCTTCGAGGCCGCGCCGCATAATGACTATCTTATTCGCAGTGTCGACCCGGTCGAGCCGCCGCTCAATCTTCCCCGCGCGCGTTACATCACCGCAAGGGGGCCGTTCACCGTCGAGGATGAACTTTCCCTGCTCTCGGAAAACCGGATTACGCACATTGTGTCCAAGAATTCCGGCGGCGCAGCGGCCTATGCGAAGATCCAGGCGGCGCGCGAGCTTGGCATCACCATTGTGATGATTGATCGCCCAGTCCGAGGGGAGGGTGAGACGGTGCCAAGTATCGATGCTGCTTTGGCGGCCATTGACCATCAGCTCTCCCTTTTGGAAGAACGTGGGGAGTAAACGATCGGCGCTTGTCCGGCCCGGTCGATCAGTCTGGTTTCCACCGAACCGACGATGATGCAGGTAGCCATATCCGCCATGTCGGATGAGGCCTCCGACAGGGGGACGACGTTGATGCGCTCGTCAACGCGTCCAGCCGCGCGCCCGAATATAACCGGGACGGTGCCGGGAAGATGAGCGCGCAAGACATCAAAGGCGGTGGTCAGTTGATGCGGGCGCGCCTTGCTGACGGGATTGTAGAAGGCCATGACAAAGCCCGCATCCGCAGCCGCAATCAGACGTTTTTCGATCAGCGACCAGGGCTTGAGGTTGTCGGAAAGGGAAATGGCGCAGAAATCATGTCCCAGCGGCGCACCCGCCTTGGCGGCAACAGCCAGCATGGCCGTTACGCCAGGCACAACGCGCAGATCGATCTGCCGCCAGTGCTCCGGACCGTTTTCAATCGCCTCGCAGACAGCTGCGGCCATTGCAAAGACCCCGGGGTCACCGCCGGAGACGACGCAGACCTTGCCGCCCGCCGCTGCGATTGTCAGGGCCGCCTCAGCTCGTGAGATTTCCTCCCTGTTGTCGGATGCATGGCGGCGCTGATGGGGTGCCAGCGAAAGCCGGTCGAGATAGGGGATGTAGCCGAAAAAATCATCCGCCTCGCGGACGGCTTCCAGTGCTTCGGGCGTGACTTGTCCAGTATTTCCGGGGCCGAGGCCGACGACGGTAAGGCGTCCGCTCATTGGGCCTCTCCGCCTGCGGGTCTATCCTTCCAGCCGGGTACCAAGACGAGCGAGAAATAGGGTGCGGGAGAGCCGTCACGCTCCACCAGCCGCATGGCATGACCGTTTTCCATGGTGCCGCGCTCGACATAAAGAGCGCTTTGCAGCTTTCCAACCCTTTCCAGAGCTCGGCGAATTTTTGGCAGGTTGCGCCCAACCTTCATGATGACGGCACCATCAGTGCCGGAAAGGCGCTCGGCGAGCGTTTCCTCACCCAGCGTGCCCGGCAGAACGCTCAGGATGTCATCGCCCTGGACAAGCGGCAGACCGGCCATGGACCAGCAGCCGGACATGGCGGTAATACCCGCCACCACCTCTGCCGGATAGGATGGCGCAAGCCGTAAATGCAGATGCATGTATGAGCCGTAAAACAGCGGATCGCCTTCCGAGAGCACGGCGACGCTGCGCCCGGCATCCAGATGCACGGCAATGTCTTTTGCGGACTGATCGAAAAAGGACGCGATGGCGTGACGATAATCGTCGCCGTTCTTGTCGCTCTCGACCGTGACCGGATAAACAAGGGGCATTTCCAGCGTGCCCGGCCGGATAAAGCTTTCCACAATGCCGCGTCCGTTACCCTTGCTGCCCCTCTTGCAGAAAAAAGCGAGGACGTCGGCATTTTCAATGGCGCGCACGGCTTTGAGAGTCAGAAGTTCCGGATCGCCTGGACCGGTTCCGACGCCAATCAGCTTGCCTTTCAGCGCAGTTCCCGGTGCTGGATCGAACAATGCCGCGCTCATAGGCCGGGCCTCGCGACGGCGTTGATGGCAGCCGCAGTCATCGCCGAACCGCCAAGACGACCCTTGACGATGGCATAGGGGATACGAAGCGGGCTTTCGGCGAGTGCGTCCTTGGATTCCATCGCTCCGACAAACCCCACCGGCATACCGATGATCGCGGCGGGACGGGGTGCCCCGCTTTCCAGCAGTTCAAGCAGATAGAACAACGCCGTCGGTGCGTTGCCGATCGCGACGACCGCGCCATCTAGCTTTTCGGCCCACAGGTTGAGTGCGGCAGCGGAGCGGGTATTGCCGATGGTCTTTGCGATCTCAGGCGTGCGGGGATCGCGAAGGGTGCAGATAACCTCATTGCGGGCTGGCAGACGTGCGCGGGTCACACCGTGGGCCACCATTTCAGCATCGCACAGCACGGGCTTGCCCGCCTCCAGTGCACCGCGTGCGGCGGTGACGAAATCCGGTGAGAACCGAAAATGCTGCGCTGCCTCGACCTGTCCGCAGGCATGGATCATGCGAATGGCGATTTCAGCCTGGTCGGGCGTAAAGCCGGAAAGATCGGCCTCTTCCCGCACCATCGCGAAGGAGCGTTCATAGATCGCGTTGCCGTCGCGAATATAGTCGTATTCAGTCATCGATCATCCTGTCGGAGCGCCGCGACAATCCTTTGTTTGCCGAGGCGGGCAAGCAGGGCGCGGGCATTTTCTCCGGGCTTATGTTCTTTTTCGTATAATCGGGCAAGCCGCGAAAGTGCGGCCCGTTGATCGTTGCGTGGCAAAATCGCATCCGCAACGCCGGAAACACTCCCGGAATGAAAGAACGCCAGCCCTTCTTCGTGGCCCGAAAAGGCCAGCGATGCAGCACCGGGATGGGCGCAACCCTTGCCGCAACCGGAAAGGTGAAGCGTTAACGAGCCGTCAAGCAAATCGCCGCACTCCGCTGCCGCATGGCTCGCCAGTTCGCGTGTTGCGATGTGGGCCGACGCGCAGCCCGGCTGTCCGGCACAGGCCGCGATGCTGGACCTTGGGTCGCTGGCGATGGTGATGAACTCGTTCTCACGCGCATAGCCAAGAAGCGCGTCGCAGGCTGCTTCGTCGCCAATAAAGAAGAGGGCGTGTGCCGGTCCCGGTCTGACGCTTGTCATGCCAAGGCTGGACGCGAAGGCGCATAGGAAGGACAGTCTTGCAGCGGGTGTCTGGCCGAATGCAGGAGCAAGGACGGCAGCGAAGCGATTGTTTGAGAGATGCCGCAAGCCGTAAGGTGATGCTGCGGTTCCGACTTGCGTTTCCATCCCGGGACCGGCAACCAGCCGGTCACCGCAAATAGCGCGAACCTGTAAGAGAGCAAGGTCGCGTCCACGCGCATTCGGACCGAGGTCGGCAAGATGCGACAGAAGATCGATCACAACGGTGGCCGCGTCTTCTGTCGCAACGAAGCCTGCCCGCAACGCCTTGTCTTCGTTGCCCCCAAGCATCAATTGCCACATGGAGGCTTCGCCGACGCGTGCAGCCTTCAAACGAATATCCGCCAGCAGATCGGCCAGGGCGACGTGGCCGCCGCCATCGATGATGACGGACATTTTGGCGGCCAGTTTGTCGTGCAGGGCAAGAGCGGCCGCTGCTTCGCTTATCCGGCTCACTATTTCGCGAGGGTCGCAGATTGCCGTGTCGTCCATTCCAGCGAGCGGAGAGGTTTCCACGGCCAGTCCCTGTCGCAACGGCAGGCCAAGCGCGAGCACGTCACGCTCCAGATTCGCGGCACTTTCTAATGTCAGGCCACGAAACTGCAGGCCGCCACGGGCGGTTATATCCAGCAGTCCATTGCCGTGCCGGATTGCGAGAGTGCAGAGTGCATGGAGGTCGTCAGGGGAACAATGTTCCGTAAACGCAATTCGCGATAACAGGCCGTCCCCCGTCTGCATGGGCGCAGACAAGGCCGGGCAGAAGCCGCGGCGTGCAAAGGGTTGAACAGGGACGGAAGACGATGCCTTCATGCCTCCATCCTCCTGGATCGAGGCTGGATCAGCATTTCGAGTTCAGCGTCAACCGCATTGCGCCGCGTGTGCCAGAGGCCCCGGTTGCGCGCGGAGATGAAACGTCTTGCCATGACCTCCGCTGCCTGCGGATTCTCCCTCATGATGAAGTCGCGAACATCCTCATTTCCGAAATAGGCGTGATAGAGAGCCTCTATCAGGGACGAGGCGACAGCGTTCGTCGTTTCGGCAAAGGCAATCAGCCTGTCGACGGTTTCGGCGAACTCCGAGGCTCCGCGTGGTCCGTGTCGCATCTGCCCGGAGATAAAGCGTGGGTTGATTGCACGTGCCCGCACCACGCGCGCAACGGCCTGCGCCATTGAGCGGGCCCTGGGGCGGGCAGGGTCTGTCGTGTCCAGCGCGACGATATCCGCTGACAGACCAAGCGCTGCCTTTGCCGCTGCATAGCCTCCCATGAAGGCGACGTCGGATGAGCCATCGAGCAAATCCCGTCCGGGATCGTCGCCGGTGTGAACCAGCAGATCGGCCTTGGCTACCTGCAGGGCAAAGCCATTATCGACGGTGACATCGAGGCCGTCCGCTCCACCGAAGGAATGATTTGCCGTCTTAAGGTAGGCCTGACCGAGCTCATCGCGGTCGTTCCAATCTCCGTCCGACAGTTTTTCCTCGATGCCTGCACCATAGGTTCCGGGCGCTGAGCCGAAAATGCGGGAGGGTATGTGGCCAAGCCTGTCTGCTTCTTCGGAAAGGGGATTATCCCCCGGCGATTCCGTGCGGCGCGCAATGGCCTTGGCGGCGGCATCCAGCAGCGCGATGAGCGCCGGGAACATGTCACGGAACAGGCCTGAAATTCGAAAGGTCACATCCACCCGTGGGCGCCCGAGAGCCGCTGGCGGGAGTATCTCGACGCCGGTCACGCGACCGGTGCTGCGATCATGGATCGGCCTGGCACCCATCAGATGCAGGGCCTGCCCGACATCCTCACCGCCATTGCGCAGGGATGCGGAGCCCCAGAGATCGAAAACGAGGTTCCTGGGCCAGTCGCCATGACTTTGCAGATAATGGCGCAGCACCTCCTCGCCTGCCACTCGCCCCAGTTCGAAGGCGGTTGGCGTCGGCATCGTGCGCGGATCGGCTGCGTAGAGATTTCGGCCCGTGGGAAGCACGTCCAGTCGTCCCCGCGCGGGAGCACCCGAGGGACCGGGGCGGATGTGGTGTCCATCAAGCGCTGCCAGCAAGGCTGCCTTTTCGGCAATGGCGCTTTCCCGTCTCAACGGGTCTGTTTCCTCCTCCGCACAGCGTGCGAAGACATGCTGCCCATCCTTGATCGCGAAATCCTTGAGATCACACAAAAATGCATCGATCTGCGACAGAGCCGTGTCGGCATCGTCACCGGCAGCCACTCCTGCCTCCGATGCCAGTCCCGTTTCCTGCGCCTTATCCACGATCAGCTTTGCCAGCCGGTCACGGCGGCGGCGATCAAGCCCATCGGCCTGCGCATACTCATCAACGAGCTGCTCCAGTTCCATCTGCTCGGGAGAAAGGCCTGCTTCCATGAGGACGGGAGGAATATGTCCGATGGTGACGGCGGCGATGCGTCTTTTCGCAACCGCGGCTTCACCGGGATTGGACACGATGAAGGGATAGATGACGGGTAAAGCGCCTGTGACGATTTCTGGAAAACAGCTCTCCGACAATGCAACGGTCTTCCCGGGCAACCATTCCAACGTGCCGTGAGCACCGACATGGATGACGGCGTGAGCATCCAGATGATGCCGCATCCAGGCACCGAAAGCGACAAGTGCATGGCGCGGCGGCAAGGCGGGATCATGGTAATCGACGCGTCTGTCTGCGTTGCGGCCGCGATCCGGCGCAAGCGCAACCACCACGGACCCAAACTGCGCAGCACGAAACCGGAAGGCGTCGTCTTCTACCGCTTCATCATGGTCAGCCTCGCCCCATGTCTGGCTCAGGGCCGAATTGGCAGCTTCCGGCAATGTTGTTCTGAAGCTTGCGTATTCGCGAAGTCCGAAACGCGCGGTCTCGGTTTCGATCCGGTCCATCAGCGCCCGTGCCGAGGCGGGAATGCCGTCGACAGCGTAGCCTGCGTCACGCAGATCGTGCAGCATTTCCAATACGCTTTGTGGCACGTCGAGCCCGACGGCGTAACCGGTGCGTCCAGGTGCTGCACCGGGATAATCTGGCATGAGTATGACGATACGACGCTTGCGCGGCGGCGTGTTCTTGAGCCTCAAGAATGCGCAGAGACGATCGGCGACCTGCGCGACACGGTCCATTTCCGGCGTGTGGACAAGGCCACGTCCACCTGTGGGATCTGGCTGCTTGAAGGAAATCGCGCCGGAGAGGATTCGACCATCCAGTTCCGGCAGGACCACATGCATGGCAAGGTCGGATGGGTTGAGGCCTCGCATGTTTTCGGCCCAGCCCAGCCGTTGCGTGGTGGCCATGATGACCTGGAATGTCGCGACGCCCAGCCTGTCGAAAAGCGTCATGCCTGAAGCATCAGACTGGCTTGCGAAAGATGTGGCTGTCACCATCGCCGATGGATTTAACCGGCTTAGTGTCTCGGTCAAAAAATGGATCGCGTCTTCGTCTTTCAGGCCGGAGACGAAGATTGGAAGCGGTGAAATTCCGCGCTGATTCAGCGCTTCGTAAAGGGCGTCGATGGGTGCAACGTCACCTGCCATCAGCATCGAGCGATAGAAAAGGACAGGTATAAGCGGCGCGTCCGCAGCAAAGCCTGTCCGTGCTTGTTCAAGCTCGACGACGCCTTGGCCGGGCCTGTAGAACCCGGTTTTTGGCAGTGGCTCAGCCGCAAGGTCAGGCCATTCGCCTTTTGAATAGGCCGCAAGACCCCGGGCGGCCCTGTCCATGTTTTCGGGGCCTCCCTCGCGGAAGAAGGAAAGAATGGAAGACAGCGTCGGCAAATCGACCGTGGACGCCGCTTCCAGCTTTTCATCGCGTTCGGAGCATTCGCCCGGCAAAAGAACGAGCTTGATGCCTCGCCGCTTTGCCATGCGCGAAACCTCTTCGACCCCGTATCGCCAGCGGTCAGCGCCGCCGAGGATCCGGATAAGGATCAGTTTGGCATGTTCCGCCGTCTTTTCGATCCAGAGATCGACTGACATAGGGTGACGAAGATCGGTCAGATTCGCTGACACAAGCGAAACCGATCCGTCCGTTGTCCGCTGCCATGCGCGTTCAAGCCCACCGAGGTCGCTGGCTGAAAATGACAGCACCACCACATCTGCCCGGCCGAGGTTGAGATCAACCGGCTCTGCCAGATCGTCCAGGGACGAGGATGTGGTGGCGAGAATGTGCATGGATCAGGCCGCCAGCATCCGCTCGATCTTTGCACGGTCCAGACCCTTTTCGCCGATGACGACGAGACGGCTGCGACGAACCTCTCCAGCGCCCCAGGGGCGGTCGAAATAGTGATTGACCCTCGAGCCGACCGCTTGAACCTGAAGCCGCATCGGTTTTGCCGAAACGTCGACAAAGCCCTTGATGCGCAGAACGTTTTCGGAGGCTGCCGTTTGCGAGATACGCTCTGCAAGCGCGTCCGGGTCGCTCACGGCGTCAAGCTCCACGACAAAGCTGTCGAACTCGTCGTGATCGTGGTCCTCTTCGTCGTCGTGATGGGTGTGGCGGTTCTCGATGTCGTCTTCGACGGCAAGTCCGAGGCCGATCAGCACGGCTGGATCGATGGCGCCATTGGATGCGACAACAATCTTGGCAGCTTTTGGCAGATGGGCGTTGATATGGGCCTTGGCGCGCTCCAGACCTTCGGCATCCAGCAGGTCGCCCTTGGTGAGAACGATGAGGTCGGCACAGGCGATCTGGTCCTCAAATACTTCCTCGACCGGATCGTCATGGTCCAGGGCCTCATCATTCTGGCGCTGGGCAGCAAGGGCTTCGAGATCGTGCGACACCATGCCCTCGGCAAGAGCTGCACCATCGGCCACGGCTACAACAGCATCGACGGTCACGCGACTTTTGATCGCGGGCCACTGAAATGCCTGTACGAGCGGCTTGGGCAGAGCAAGACCGGATGTCTCGATCAGAATATGCTCGACGCGAGGCTCACGGCTGAGAATCTGTTCCAGGGCTGGCTGAAAGTCGTCCGCAACCGTGCAGCAGATGCAGCCATTGGCCAGCTCCACAATGTTTTCTTCCGGGCAGCTTTCGATGCCGCAACCCTTGAGAATCTCTCCGTCGATGCCGACATCACCGAACTCGTTGACGATGATGGCCAATCGCTTGCCTTCGAGCTTTTCGAGAAGACCCCTCAGCAATGTGGTCTTGCCCGCGCCCAGAAAGCCGGTAACGATGGTGCAGGGAACGCGATCGAGCGTGGTCATGGTGTCTCCTCGGTGTGATGTAAAGGGGGAATGCGGGCAACCATGCCGCGCTTCAAACTATCGGGCCGTCCACGCCATGGCATGAGCCCGTCCGGCGCGTTTTCCAGCAGGCGGGCGCCGACCAAAAGATCTGCGGCATCGTCCTGTGCGAGGCCACCGAAAATGTAGGACCAGCCGTCCTGGGTGCGGATCGCAGCGCTCAGGCCGCGTTTGCAGTTTGCAAGGCAATTGACGCTGCGCACGGTTATGCCCTCATCCTGACCGAGAGCCGAGACGCTTTGTGCAAGCGTTGCCCCGGCGCGTGGTTCTGCGGTCGGATCGGCCTCCGCGCGGCAACTGCGGCAGACAAACACGACAACGCCTTGAGCCTTGCTCTTATCCGTCACGTCCGTCAGGCTGGGTACTGTTGCTGTCATATCCAAGGGTCTGCTTTCCGCGCCTTCACAATGGTCTCGGGGTGCGGAAATCGAAAATGGCACGCGAAGACGCGCGGCCAGGCCCGAACAACCGACTGACCGGAGCACCCCGCCCGGCAGACGTTTTTCCTGAAACGGCAGGTCTCCTGGCTTGCGGCTTCAGCGCCCTTTCGCTGCCTTCCCGGACATTTCGTCCAGTGGCTTCCAGCGTGGGCTCACCGCTTACAGTTGCGGGGGCAGCCACGGATTTATCCGCAGAGCGGGTTACACCGTGTTCCCTCTTAGCTTTTCCCGTTGCCGGAAAAAGACCGTCAGTGCTTAACCCTTATGCCCTGCCATGCTTTTGTGTCAATGGCGCGCGTCATTGCCCGGCGGGACGTTTTGGGTATAGTCGCCGCTTCGAAAACCGAAAATGCCCATAAGGATCGACCTGCATGACCCGTGATATCAGCGACAGCGAAGCCGAAAGGCACCGCGCCAAGATGGTCAATCGAAAGGCCGTGCAGGATGCGGAGGTTTCGGAAAAGACCATCGAAAAAGGTTTGCTGATGGTCCATACGGGGCCGGGGAAGGGCAAGTCCACGGCAGCCTTCGGACTGGCCTTGCGTATGCTGGGGACGGGCCGTCGCGTCGGTGTCGTCCAGTTCATCAAGGGCGCCTGGTCAACGGGAGAGCAGCAGGCGCTGGCCTTGTTCGGCGACCGTGTTGCATGGCGCACGATGGGCGAAGGCTTCACCTGGGACACGCAGGATCTCAAGCGTGATGTCGCTGCCGCTTCAAAGGCGTGGGAGGAGGCAAAGCTTTTCATGGCCGATGAGACGATCGGTCTTGTGGTTCTCGATGAGCTTAATATCGCACTGCGCTACGACTATCTCTCCCTCGAGGAAGTCGTGGAAACGCTGCAGGCTCGCCGGCCAGGCTTGCATGTTGTGGTGACCGGGCGAAACGCCAAACAGCCGCTTCTCGACGCTGCCGACATGGTCACAGAGATGACGTTGGTGAAGCATCACTTCAGGGCGGGTGTCAAAGCTCAGTCCGGCATCGAGTTCTAAACCCATGACAGCGCGTGTCTTGATGTTTCAGGGGACCGGCTCGGATGTCGGAAAGTCGTTGATGGTCGCAGGATTGGCGCGCGCCTACACGCGCCGGGGTCTTTCCGTCATGCCGTTCAAGCCTCAGAACATGTCGAACAATGCCGCAGTGACCGAGGATGGTGGCGAGATCGGACGGGCACAGGCCTTGCAGGCGCGGGCCGCCGGTGTGGCGCTGTCGGTTCATATGAACCCGGTTCTGTTGAAACCGCAAAGCGAAACCGGTGCGCAGATCGTGGTGCAGGGCAAGGTTATCGGTAGCGCAAAGGCAGCCGACTACCAGCACATGAAGGCGTCTCTCATGGGGCATGTGCTGGATAGTTTTAATCACCTCAAAAGCAAGGCAGGCCTCGTTCTGGTCGAAGGAGCGGGCAGCGCCTCGGAGATCAATCTACGGGCCAATGATATCGCCAATATGGGCTTTGCCCGGGCTGCGAACGCACCGGTCATTCTCATCGGCGATATTGATCGCGGAGGGGTCATCGCAAGTCTTGTCGGCACACGCACGGTTCTTGCCGCCGATGACGCAGCCATGATCAAGGGCTTCATCGTCAACCGTTTTCGTGGAGACGCGAGCCTGTTTGATGAAGGGATGCGCATTATCGCGGACATGACCGGCTGGAATGCGGTTGGTCTTTTGCCGCACTTCGATGATGCGAGCCGCCTGCCAGCTGAAGACGCTCTGGGATTGGTCGGTCCAGGCCATCGGAAAATCGGCGCAAAGATCAGGATTGCGGTACCGATTCTGCCCCACATTTCCAACTTCGATGATCTCGATCCGCTCGATGCCGAGCCGGACGTTGAGCTTGTCAGGGTGCGACGGGGAGACGTCATTCCGCCGGATTGCGCCATGGTTCTGCTCTGCGGATCCAAATCCACGATTGCCGATCTGAATGCGTTGAAAGCGGCGGGCCTTGATGTGGATATCAAGGCGCATGTGCGCCGGGGTGGTTATGTGCTTGGCCTTTGCGGTGGCTATCAGATGCTTGGCAAAACCATCTCTGACCCAGAGGGGATAGAAGGCGTGCCATCGACCGTTGAGGGACTGGGGTTGCTTGATGTCGACACCGTTCTGACGGGTGACAAGAGGCTGGTTTCCGTCGCGGGCCAGAGCTTCGACGGCAAGTCCTTCGTCGGATATGAAATGCATGTCGGAGTGACCACCGGTCCAGACCGTAGTCGCCCGTTCGCGACTATTGAAAACCATGTGGATGGGGCGTTCTCGGCGGATGGGCGTGTCTTCGGGACATATGTCCACGGTCTTTTTGCCGATGATGGCCAGCGCAGCGCATGGCTGGAACGCTTGGGCGCATCATCCTCTCTTCTGAACTACGAGGAACAGGTCGATGCCGTGCTTGATCGCTTAGCTGATCACATGGAGCGTCATCTGGATCTGGACATGCTTCTGTCTATGGCGCGATAGCAAGCGCAAGCAGGCCGAAAAGGGCGATGAGCATGGCATCAGCGATCCGTGCCAGCCGTATTGCTCTCCGGATATCTGCCGCATTCAAATCACGCCGCCCGCCTTCTCCCATGAAACGGGCCTCGATCATCTGCCCGCCATAGGAGCGTGGCCCCGCGAGCGCAAAACCCAGCGCGCCTGCCATTGCCGCTTCGGGCCAGCCGGCGTTGGGCGACCGGTGATGGCGAGCGTCGCGGAAAATCGCGCGCAAGGCTATGCGGGGGGATGCTTCCTTGATAAAGCAGGCCGCCAGCACGAAGAGCAGTCCGCTCAGGCGGGAGGCTGGCAGGTTTACGAGGTCATCCAGCCGTGCCGACGCCCAGCCAAACGCCTCGTGGCGTGGTGATCGATGGCCAATCATGCTGTCGGCTGTATTGATTGCCTTGTAGCCTGCGCCGCCGGGCAGGCCCAATAAGCCAAGCCAGAGGGACGGAGCCACGATACCGTCGGAGAAGTTTTCCGCCAGACTCTCGATTGCGGCGCGGCAGACTGCCGCTTCATCCAGTTTTTCCGGGTCGCGGCCAACAATCATCGAAACCGCTTTTCGCCCTCCCGTCACGCCATCACGCTCCAGCGCAGTCGCGACTGCCTCGACATGCTGCTCCAGACTCTTCTGTGCTGGCAAAGATGCACCAAGCAGTGCGACAAGGATCAGGCCAAAGGGAAGAGCAAGGAGAAGGGATTGCAGACCAAGGGCGATCAAAAGCGTGAGGCCAAGAAATATGGCCAGTGCCGCCAGACCCATCGCCTTGCGACGCAAAAATGAATCGTCCTGCCGGTTCCATTTTTTGTCGAGGAGGGCGATAAGCGAACCAATCCAGGTGACTGGATGACCGATGCGTTGAAACAGCCAATCCGGGTAGCCGACTAGGCGTTCGATCAGCAGGGACAGAAAAGCGAGAGCGAAAAACATGAGCGAGACGGTACCAGACAGAGCGCAATCGGCGATCCGGCATGGTGGCGATCTGGGACGTGCGCGCCAGCTTTTTCCTGATGCGCCCGAGCCATGGATCGATCTTTCCACCGGGATCAGCCCTCACTCCTATCCGCATTCGCCCATTCCTGCCAGCGTCTTTGCCCGCCTGCCGGAACCCTGTGCTCTCGATGCTTTGAAAGAGGTCGCGGCAAGGGCCTTTGCAGCACCCTCTCCCGCCAATGTGGTAGCGGCTCCCGGCACGCAGATGCTGATGCCGCTTCTCGCGCAGCTGGCACTGGAGCGTGGCGCGAGGCGAGGTGCCGTTTTGTCTCCCGCCTACGCGGAACATGCCCGCACCGCGCGTATGGCAGGATTGCCCGTCACGGAAGTCTTAGCCGTCGAGAATCTTCAAGCCTGCGACTATGCCGTCGTCATCAATCCGAACAATCCCGATGGTCATGTGACGGAGAGATCGAAGCTTCTGTCACTGGCAGGCGCAATGCGCGAAAAAGGTGGCCTTCTCGTCGTTGATGAAGCCTTTATCGAGACGGGTTGTGGTGAAAGTCTCGGTGGCGATGTGGCTTCAGAGGGGCTCGTTGTCCTCAGGTCTTTCGGAAAATTTTATGGCATGGCCGGTATAAGGCTCGGTTTTGCGGTGGCTCATCCCGATCTTGCTGGAGAACTGGAAGCAAGACTTGGGCCCTGGGCCGTTTCGGGTCCCGCTCTGCACATTGCAACGCAAGCCCTTGCCGATGATGAGTGGAAAAATGCCGTGAGAGGCCGGTTGAGACAAGACGCCGAGCGGCTGAACGATGCTTTGCGCCATGCCAGTCTGGCCGTGGTCGGCGGAACGCCGCTGTTTACTCTTGTTCGAGATGCGCGCGCGCCGGATCTTTTCCGCCATCTCGCACAACACGGGATACTGACCCGCATCTTTGACGAAAGACCGGGCGATATTCGATTTGGTCTGCCCGGAACCGAAGATGAATGGCTGCGACTGGAGACTGCGCTCTCCAGCTTTGAGGCCGGTGAGGAAATTCGGGCTTAAGCCTGTTCCAGCGGTACGTCGAAGACTTCGCCCGGTCGCATGGGGTGGAAGCGGTCTGGTGCTACGCCGTGTTCGCTCAAGGCAGCTTTCAGGGCGACAAGCGGCGCATCGATCGCTTCGTCGGTCAGCTGAACCGTACCCCAATGGTGGCCACAGGCATAAGCGGCGCCGCAGATCTTCATGCCTTCCACAGCTTCAGATGGGTTCTGATGCTGGCCTTTCATGAACCAGCGCGGCTCGTAAGCCCCGAATGGAAGATTGGCGAGGCGGAAGCCGCCATGCTTCTTGCGGGCCGCATGGTAATTGAGGCCGCTGTGAAAGCCGGTGTCTCCGATATGATAAATCTTGCCGCCCGGGGTCTCGATGACGAAGGCTGCCCAGAGCGCCATGCGGCGGTCATTGAGGCCTCTGGCTGACCAATGATGGCACGGCTCGAAGTGTATCTTGATATCCGGTGATATGCTCAGTTCGTCGCCCCAATCGCCGGTCGAAATCCTCGCTGCCTCAACGCGCGTGCGGATCACCACGTCATTGCCCAGCGGCGTGATGAAATGTGGCTTGTGGGCAATGTGCAGCTGGTGGAGCGTTTCCAGGTCAAGATGGTCGTAGTGATTGTGCGTGACGAGCACAAGGTCTATGGGCGGCAGATCCTTGAACTGGATCCCCGGCGGGTTGACGCGCTTGGGACCGGCAAAGCTGAAGGGGCTGGTCCGTTCCGACCAGACCGGATCGACCAGAATGTTCAATCCCGCCGTCTGTATGAGAAACGAGGCGTGGCCCACGAGAGTGACCCGCAGGTCCTTGCCGTTCACGCGCTTCTCAGGCACGGCGAAAGGGAAGGGGCTTGGATAGGCGTCTGGCCATGTGGCCTTGTTTCCATCGAAACGCCATTTCATCAGGTCGAGAAAGCCGTTTGGCGCTTCGCCGCCCGGATTGAAGAATCGCACGCCATCGAAATGATCCGACAGGGGGCCGCTGTAATAAGCGCTTGCCTGGGATTGCCGCGCATAGAGGCCGCCGCCAGCAAGCAGGGCGCTGAGAAAGGAAAGTTTGAAGAGCGTGCGTCTTTTCATTCAACAAGATATAAGCTGTAGCAAAGCTCTCATCAAGGCGCTGGTGAGACTGCCCCCCATTCGGTCTGGAAGGGTGCCTGTCGCCAGAATCGCGACGTCGGCTTGACTCTTGCGGCATTTTGCTGTTAACCCGCGCCGATCAGCTGGCAGTTTCATGACTCCGAGCCGCCGACCGGGACCCGCAAGGTATAGAAGATCCCGGAGGCAAACATCCGACAGCGCGATGCGCCCTCGGGTGCTTTTTGGCTATGCGTCTTGTTTTTGACAGCAAAAGCACCGACGTTTCGGAAACCCCGGAACGAAGAAGGATGACGCAATGTTTGAAAACCTCCAGGACCGCCTTGGCTCCATTCTGAATGGACTGACCGGCCGTGGCGCGCTTTCGGAAGCCGATGTGACGGCTGCCCTGCGCGAGGTTCGCCGTGCGCTTCTGGAAGCGGACGTGGCGCTCGAAGTGGTGCGCTCCTTCACCGACAAGGTTCGTGAAAAGGCCGTCGGCGCCTCGGTTCTGAAATCCATCAAGCCCGGCCAGATGGTCGTCAAGATCGTCCATGACGAGCTGGTCGAAATGCTGGGCTCCGAAGGCGTGGCGATCGATCTCCATGCAGCGGCCCCCGTCGTCATCATGATGGTGGGTCTGCAGGGCTCTGGTAAGACGACCACAACAGGCAAAATCGCCAAGCGCCTGACAGATCGCGACAAGAAGAAGGTGCTGATGGCATCTCTCGACACGCGTCGTCCGGCAGCGCAGGAACAGCTGCGACAGCTCGGCGTCCAGACTGGTGTCGACACGCTGCCGATCATCGCTGGACAATCGCCGACCGATATTGCTTCGCGCGCCGTGCAGGCGGCCAAGCTCGGCGGTCATGATGTCGTGATCCTCGACACCGCCGGTCGTACCCACATCGACGAGCCGTTGATGATGGAAATGGCCGACATCAAGAAAAACGCAAGGCCGCATGAAATCCTGCTGGTCGCGGACAGCCTGACCGGTCAGGACGCTGTTAATCTGGCGCGTAACTTCGATGAGCGCGTCGGCATCACCGGCCTCGTGCTGACCCGTATGGACGGCGATGGCCGTGGCGGTGCTGCCCTTTCGATGCGCGCCGTCACCGGCAAGCCGATCAAGCTGATCGGTACCGGCGAGCGCATGGGCGAGCTGGACGAGTTCCACCCCCGCCGTATTGCCGACCGTATTCTCGGCATGGGCGACATTGTTTCGCTGGTTGAGAAGGCTGCTGAAAACATCGATGCGGAAAAAGCCGCAGCGATGGCCAAGAAGATGCAGTCCGGCAAGTTCGATCTCAACGATCTCGCCGATCAGTTGGCGCAGATGAAGAAAATGGGCGGTATGGGCGGCATCATGGGTCTGATGCCCGGCATGGCCGGCATGAAGGACAAGATGGCGGCGTCGGGTCTCAATGACAAGATGTTCGATCGCCAGATCGCCATCATCTCGTCCATGACCAAGGCCGAGCGCGCCAATCCTGACATTCTCAAGCACAGCCGCAAGAAGCGCATTGCCGCCGGTTCCGGCACGGATGCCGCCGAAATCAACAAGCTGCTCAAGATGCATCGCGGCATGGCCGACATGATGAAAGCCATGGGCGGCAAGGGCAAGGGCGGCATCATGAAACAGATGATGGGCGGTCTTGCGGGCAAGATGGGTCTGGGTGGCGGAATGGGTGGCATGCCTGATCTGGCCAATATGGACCCCAAGCAGCTGGAAGCGCTTCAAAAACAGGCTGAGGCCGCAGGTCTCGGTAAACCGGGTGGCATGCCACCGGGTCTTGGTGGCATGGGCGGTATGCCGGGTCTCCCCGGTCTTGGTGGACCAAAGCTGCCGGGCCTTCCCGGCCTGCCTGGTTTCGGCAAGAAGAAGTGAGGGCGGCCATGACCAGTGAAGACGTAAAGGCGCAGCTGTCGCAATATCGCCAGTCCATCGACAATATCGATGCGGCGCTGGTGCACATGCTGGCGGAACGGTTTCAGCGCACCAAGGCAGTTGGCATCCTCAAGGCCACCTACGAATTGCCGCCGGCGGACCCGGCGCGCGAAGAATTTCAGATCGAACGCCTGCGCCGCCTGGCAAAGGACGCCAATCTGGACCCGGATTTTGCCGAGAAGTTCTTGAACTTCATCATCAAGGAAGTCATCCGGCATCATGAAGCAATCGCCGCTGAACACAACGGCACAGAAAAGTCCGTCTGACGACGGGAAGTCATCCTAAGGAGTATATGACATGGCACTGAAAATTCGTCTCGCACGCGGTGGTTCCAAGAAGCGCCCGTACTACCAGATCGTCGTTGCTGACGCCCGTTCGCCACGCGACGGCCGTTTCCTCGAGAAGCTGGGTTCCTGGAACCCGATGCTTGCCAAGGACAATGCCGACCGCATCCAGATCAATGGCGACCTCGTTAAGGAATGGATTGCAAAGGGCGCACAGCCAACAGACCGCGTTCTGCGCTTCCTCGCAGAAGCTGGCATCGCAACGCGCGACGCACGCAGCAACCCTGAAAAGGCAAAGCCAGGCAAGAAGGCTCTCGAGCGTATCGCCGAGAAGAAGCAGAAGGCTGACGACGCTGCCGCCGCTGCTGCTGAAGCTTCTGCTGCCGAATAATTCCGGTTCGCATTCTGACAAAACGGGTGGCGTGGATTTCCGCGCCACCCGTTTATGTTTCTTTCGGCAGTAATTTGTCGTAAAAATTCCCGACACGACAACCAGAAGACGGACCACCTATGGCAAAGCTCGAAAATCCCATTTTCATGGCCAAGATTGGCGCGGCGCAGGGTCTGCGTGGCGAGGTGCGGGTGAGCTCCTATACCGAGGATCCAACGGCGCTCGGCGATTACGGAAACCTCGTCGCCGCTGACGGTCGTGTTTTTGAAATCCTTGAGGTTCGTGAAGGCAAGAACGTCGTCATCGTCCGCTTTCGTGGCATCAATGATCGCAATGCCGCAGAAAGCCTGAACGGGATTGAGCTTTTCATCGACAGGGACAATCTGCCGGATGACGATCTCGACGAAGATGAATTCTATTATACCGATCTCGAAGGGCTGGAAGCGGTTGATGCGGAAGGCAAGAGCTACGGTTCTGTCACTGCCGTGCACGATTTCGGTGCTGGCGATCTTCTCGAATTAAAGGGTGCAGGGCGTCGCCCGGCGCTCATTCCCTTTTCCGAAGCAGCGGTGCTTGAAATCGATCTCGAAGGTGGAAAAATTCTGATCGATCCTTTCGCTGCCGGTCTGATCGATAATCCCGAAGACGGCAAGGACGATCCGGATCACCCGATTTTTGGCAAGAAGCAGTAAGATGGCATTCAAGGCGACGGTGTTGACGCTGTACCCGGATATGTTTCCGGGTCATCTCGGATATTCGCTAGCGGGCAAGGCGCTTGAGCGCGGCCAATGGATAATCGAGCCGGTACAGATCAGAGATTTCGCGCTCGACAAGCATCGCAGCGTCGACGATACGCCAGCCGGTGGCGGCGCTGGCATGGTGCTGAAGCCCGATGTTCTCGCAGCCGCCATCGATTCAGTTTCGACCGACGATACCCGTCCTCGCCTGTTGATGAGCCCGCGTGGCAATCCTTTGACGCAGGAACGCGTGCGGCAACTGGCAGCGGGCGACGGCGTGGTCATCATTTGCGGCCGTTTCGAGGGCGTGGACCAGCGGGTGATCGATGCACGCGGTCTCGAAGAGGTTTGCATCGGCGACTATATTCTTTCCGGCGGAGAACCGGCAGCGCTGACGCTTCTGGATGCCGTCGTGCGTATTCTGCCCGGCGTCATGGGCAACGACCTCTCGGGCGTGCATGAAAGCTTTGAGGGCGGGTTGCTGGAGCATCCGCATTACACACGCCCACAGGTGTGGGAAGAGCGCGACATTCCCGCCGTCCTCACCTCAGGCAACCACAAGGCCATCGATGCCTGGCGGCACAAGCAGGCGCTGGCTTTGACCAGGGAGCGCCGCCCCGACCTTCTGCCGAAAGCGGCTCAGCCCGAGACGAAATAATAGGCCGACAGCAGCAGCCCCACGGAAATGACGAGCGCGCGGACGATCCATTGTGGCACGCGGCGGGCGATATAGACGCCGCTATAGCCGCCAATGGCCGATGCCGGGATCATGATCAGAGCCGCAGGCCACGTCACGACACCGCCCCCGACGAAGACGACGATGGCAACGGCGGCGATAACGACCGCCAGCAGGTTTTTCAGCGCATTGAGATGGTGATAGGTGCCGCCAGCCGTCAGACCCAGCACGGCGAGCATCATGATACCCATGCCAGCCCCGAAGAAGCCACCATAGATGGAGGTGAGGAATTGGCCGACGAGGCTTGCGGCATTGCCGGGGGAACGCTCGGCGCTTGTGCGCGGGCGCAGCCACGGACCGGCGGCGAAGAGCAGCGTTGCGGCAAGCAGCAGCCATGGCACGAGCTGGCGGAAGGCGGGATTGTCCAGCGACAGCAGCAGGAAGGCCCCAGCCGTCGATCCGGCGATGGAGAGCAGCGCAAGGAACACCGCCCCTTTCCAATGGGTGCGGATTTCCGGCCAGTAGGCGATGACGGATGTGACATATCCGGGAAACTGTACGATGGAAGAGGTGGCATTGGCCGAAATCGGCGCGATACCCGCCACCGTCATGGCCCCGAAGGTGAGAAATGTGCCGCCGCCCGCGATGGCATTGACCGCACCGGACAGAAAACCGCTCGCAAAGAGCAGCGAAATAATGAAGAATGACATGGCCCCTCCCGGCGCGTCTTGCGGCGCCTGGACAGTGCATAGCCGTTGACAGCAGTGGCGACAATCCGGCGACGACCGACAAAATAATGTCACAAGAGGGATGACAAATGCGTCATCTTGCTGTAATGGCCCGCGTGGAACTGGGGTTTACCCCTTTAACCGCAAGCAAAGAATGGTGAACCCGCTCCTGCCGCAAGGCATGGTCCCGAGACTTGGTTTCAAGGGATGACAGTTGAGCGCTCTGGCTGTTTCAGAAGAAATCAGAGGTTAACATGACCAACATTATCGCACAGCTGGAAGCCGAACAGGCTGCCAAGATCGAAGCAAAGCGCACGCTTCCTGAATTTTCTCCAGGTGACACCGTTCGCGTCAACGTGCGCGTTACGGAAGGTAACCGTACCCGCGTACAGGCTTATGAAGGCGTTGTAATCGCCCGTTCCGGCGGTGGCATCAACGAGAGCTTCACCGTTCGCAAGATTTCCTACGGCGAAGGCGTAGAGCGCGTATTCCCGGTTTACTCGCCGCTGGTTGAAGGCGTTGAAATCGTTCGCCGCGGTAAGGTTCGCCGCGCGAAGCTCTACTACCTGCGCGACCGTCGCGGCAAGTCCGCTCGTATCGTTGAAGACACCGGCGTTCGCGCTCGCAAGCTCAACGACGCTGAGCGTCAGGCCGCTGCCGAAGAAAAGGCACGCATCGAAGCTGAAAAGGTTGCAGCAGCACAGGCTCTGGCCGCCGAAAAGGCAGCAGCAGAAGCCGCTGAAGCCAAGGCAGCCGAAGAAGCTGCAGCAGCAAAGGCTGCTGAAGGCGCAGCTGAATAAGCTGCAGCAGCAAAGGCTGCTGAAGGCGCAGCTGAATAAGCTTTCCCTTCGGGATTATTTGAAAAGGCGGTCTTCGGGCCGCCTTTTTCTTTGGCCGCCTGTTGGCGGACATGAGCGCGACGAAGGTTGCGGATAGCCATAACCCAAAATCCCCTGTCTTTTGGTAGGCGATACCTTGCCCGGCTCTGCCAAACCATGTCATTTTCGACTATTGCCAGCAGGAGAAGCCATATTGTTCCGACGCTCATTTTTCGCTGCCCTCGCCCTTGCCGTTGCGACCCTGTCGCCTGCGCTGACCTCAGCCGCCGATCTGCCGAATCTCAAGGGGCGCAAGGTGGTCGTGGTTACCGAGAATGCCTATCCGCCACTGCAATTTGTTGACCCTTCCTCGGGCACGGCAATCGGCTGGGAATATGATGCAGTCAACGAAATGGCCAAGCGGCTGAACTTCAAGGTCGAGTATCAGAACGCCTCCTGGGATGCGATGCTGCAGGCGGTGTCGGACCGGCAGTATGACTTCGGCATGACCGGAATTACCATCAAGGAAGAGCGCAAGGAAAAGGTGGACTTTTCCGATCCCTATATGCGCTCGCAACAGGTGATGCTGGTGCGTGGCGATGAAGCCCGCTTTACCGATGCCAAGAGCTTCAAAGCATTCGAAAAGGGCCTGATCGGCGCGCAGCCGGGCACCAGCCCGTTTTACACAGCTGTCTATGAGCTGCTCGATGGAAACGAGCAGAACCCGCGCATCAAGCTGATGGAAACCTTTGGGGCAACCATGCAGGCCCTCAAGACCGGTGACGTCGATCTGGTGCTGAGCGACAGCTTTGCCGGAAAAGCCTATGTGGAAGCCTCCAATGGCGGGCTGAAAATCATTGGTGAGCCGATGGGTGCTGAAGATTTCGGCTTCGTTTTTCCCAAAGGCTCGGACCTGATCCCGCCAATCAATGCAGCCATTGCCGCCATGAAGGCCGATGGCACGATGGACGCGCTGAACCAGAAATGGTTCGTCACCTACAAGATGGGCCAGTAAGCGTCAGGACCTGATAGTATGGGACCGCAGACATCGCCGGGCAGCAAGACGGATGATTATCCCTGGTGGCTGGTGGCGCTTGGCCTGATTGCGTTGGCGCTGGCCATTCTCATTGCCGTCAACAACGTCTATCGGCAGGTGTTCGAAACCGTCGCCAACGGCATTGGTATCACCATCTTCGTTACCATCGTCAGCTTTGCACTGGCCTCCCTGCTGGGCCTGCTGATTGCGCTGGCGGGCATGGCTGACAGCATCATCCTGCGGCAGGTGTCCCGATTCTATATCGAGGTCATTCGCGGCATTCCTGTCCTCATCCTGCTGTTCTACATCGCCTTTGTGGGCGCCCCCGGCTTTGTGACGCTCTATAATGCGATCATCGCTCCGCTGGTGCAGGCAGGCTGGGCCGAGCCGCTGCTGGTGCGGGATGTCTCCTTGATGTGGCGGGCGATCATTGCGCTGAGCATCGGATATTCAGCCTTCGTTGCCGAAGTTTTTCGTGCAGGTATCCAGTCGGTCGACAAGGGGCAGACCGAGGCTGCAAAATCGCTGGGCCTCAATCGCTTTCAGCGCTTTCGCCTCATCGTGCTGCCGCAGGCGATCAAGGTGATCTTTCCGCCGCTTTCCAATGATTTTGTCGCCATCGTCAAGGACAGTTCGCTCGTCTCGGTTCTCGGCGTTGCCGACATCAGTCAGGCGGGCAAGATTTACGCCTCCGGCAGCTTTCGCTTCTTCGAGACCTATTCCATCGTGGCCTATATCTACCTCTTCCTGACCATTGGCCTGTCCCTGCTGTTAAGGCGCATCGAAAAGCGGATGCGCGCCCGGGACAGTTCCGGCCACTAGCATTTCCTTATTAGTTGGAGAGACGCTCTAAGCGGAAAGTGTCGCTCCGTCATCATCGTCACTTTGACACATGTCAAAGCGAGCTCAGCGAAACTGCGACATGTTTGCGCATCGTCCATTCTCGCAACGATTTAACCCAATCGGAGATTTGCTTTGATCAAGATGCAGAAACACCTTCTGGTCACGGCCATGCTTGCAGTGGCTCTTGCCCAGCCGAGCTCGGCAGCTGACAATGACAAGGCGTTGAAGAGCCGCTTCGAGGCCCTGTGGAGCCGATTGTCCGGTCAGAAGATCTCGCCCGATATTGCCACATCGAACGGACGGATAGAGGCTCAGCAAATTCTCGTTGCAGCCAAGCTTGGTGGTCGTGTGGCGGAAATATTCGTTGAAGAAGGCAAGAGCGTCGAGGCAGGCACGGTGCTGGCGCGTATGGATACGGCCGATCTCGATGCGGAACTGGTCGGCGACAAGGCCAAGGTGCGCCAGAGCCTGACCAATGAGGTCGGGGCCGATGCGACCATTGCCCAGCGGCAAAGCGAACTTGCGCTTGCCAGGCAGGAATATGAGCGCGCAAAGACCATGAGCGAAAAGGGCAGCGGCACGCTTCAGCAGCGCGATACGCGCGAAAGCCAGTTGCGGGTTGCCGAAGCCGCGCTGAAATCGGCCATTGCCAGCCGCGCCGATGCGGCGGCAGCGTCTGAAGCGGCGCAGGCCGAAGTGGCGCGCATCCAGTCCCAGATCGACGATTCCGTTCTCAAGGCCCCCACACGGGGGCGCATCGAATACAAGCTGGTGCAGAAGGGCGAAGTGGTATCCGCAGGCGCGCCCATTGCCACGATGCTCGACCTGACCGATGTGACAATGACCATTTTCGTTCCGGCAAAGGCTGCGGGGCAGCTGGCCATTGGCGACGATGCTCGCATCATTCTCGATCCCATCCCGCAATATGTCATCCCGGCCACCGTCTCCTTCGTTGCCTCAGAGGCGCAGTTCACGCCCAAGACCGTGGAGACCGCCGACGAGCGCGAAAAGCTGATGTTCCGCGTCAAGCTCAAGATCGCGCCCGAGCTGTTGAAGGACTATGAAAGCCGGATCAAGACCGGTATTCGCGGCATAGGCTATGTGCGCACCAATCCGGCAACCGTCTGGCCTGGCGAATTGCAGGCAAAGCTGCCGCAATGACAGACTTTGTCGCACGCTTCCAATCCGTCACCCACTGCTATGGTGAGGTGACGGCCCTTGATGGGATCGATCTGGATATTCCGGCAGGCTGCATGGTGGGTCTGATTGGCCCTGATGGCGTCGGGAAGTCCACACTTCTGGGCATCATAGCGGGCGTGACGCGTATCCAGCAGGGCAAGGTTGAGGTGCTCGATGGCGATATGGCCGGTTCCAGCCATCGCCGCACGGTTTGCGCCCGTCTGGCCTATATGCCGCAAGGGTTGGGGCGCAATCTCTATCCGACCTTGAGCGTGGCCGAAAATCTCGATTTTTTCGGCAGGCTTTTCGGGCAGGACCAGGAGCAGCGCCGCACACGCCTGGACGAGCTGCTTCTCGTCACCGGACTGGCGCCCTACCGCGACCGCCCGGCGGGCAAGCTGTCCGGCGGGATGAAGCAGAAGCTCGGCATTTGCGCCTCCCTGCTGCATGATCCCGATCTGCTCATTCTGGACGAGCCGACCACCGGCATCGATCCTTTGTCACGCCGTCAGTTCTGGCAATTGATCGAGCGTATCCGCGCCCGGCGGCCGCGCATGAGCGTGATCGTCGCTACCGCCTACATGGAGGAGGCAGAGGGCTTTGACTGGCTCGCTGCGCTTCACGCCGGGCGGATTTTGGGTACGGGAAGTCCCGATAAGATAAAGAAGCTGGCTGGCAAATCCACCCTGGATGAGGCCTTCGCCGAATTGATGCCAGTTGCGCAAAAACCGGAGCCGCTGGTCGCCCTGCCTGCGCGCGTATTTGCCGATGGGCCGCCTGCCATTGAAGCGGAAGGGCTCACGCGCCGCTTCGGTGATTTCAAGGCTGTCGACAATGTCAGCTTTCGCATTCCAAAAGGCGAAATTTTCGGCTTCCTCGGATCGAATGGCAGCGGCAAGAGCACGACCATGAAAATGCTGACGGGTCTTTTGCCTGCCAGCGAAGGTGTGGCCAAGTTATTCGGCCAGCCGCTTCTGGCAAGCGACATGGAAACGCGAAAACGCATTGGCTATATGTCGCAAGCCTTTTCGCTCTATGGCGAATTGACGGTCCGGCAAAATCTGACGCTCCACGCGCAGCTTTACGATTTGCCCCAGCAGGAGGTAGGGCCGCGGGTCGACAAGATGCTGGACGAGTACGACCTCGTTGAGGTGGTGGAAAAGCGCCCGGACGACCTGCCTCTTGGTATTCGCCAAAGACTGCAATTGGCGGCGGCGGTCATTCACCAGCCGGAAGTGCTCATTCTGGATGAGCCGACCTCGGGTGTCGATCCTGTTGCACGCGACTCGTTCTGGCGTTCCCTGATGACGCTGTCGCGGACCGATGGCGTCACGATCTTTCTCTCCACCCACTTCATGAATGAAGCTGCTCGATGCGATCGGATCTCGCTGATGCATCAGGGACGGGTTCTGGCCGTTGGCCAACCCGAGGCGTTGTGCAGGCAGCGGAAAAAGGACAGCCTTGAAGAAACCTTCATCGATGTTCTTACCGAAGCGGGCATGGGGGCCGACAGTATCAAGGATACAACAGAGACAATCGAGCACGAGCAGCAGCCTGCACCGTTGCGCAGTTTTGCACCCGGAAGGCTCTGGGCTTACGCGCGGCGAGAAATGCTTGAGGTTCTGCGGGATCGCGCCCGTCTGGTCTTCGCCCTCCTGGGACCTGCCATCCTCCTTCTGACCTTCGGATATGGTGTTTCCTTCGACGTGGAACATCTGCCATTTGCCGTTTACGATCAGGACCAGTCCGCAGAAAGCCGGCAATTGATCGAAAGTCTCCAGGGCTCCCGATATTTCACGGAACGTGCGCCGATTACCTCCTCCCGGGAATTGCAGGAGCGACTGCAGGACGGAAGCCTGAGCGTGGCGGTCGAGATACCGCCGGATTTCGGTCGGGATCTCGAAAGAAACACGACGCCGGAGGTTTCGGTCTGGCTTGATGCAGCAATGCCGTTTCGTGCCGAAACAGCGCGTGGCTATATCACCGGGCTGGTCAATAACTATCTCGCTGACGTGCAAGCCCGGCACACTGGCAAATACACGTCCTCAGCCGTGGTTCAGATCAGCAGCCGCTATCGGTACAACCAGAGTTTTGAAAGCGCCAATGCCATTGTGCCGAGCGTGATTGTTCTGGTGCTCATTCTCATTCCGGCAATCATGTCGGCGCTGGGCATCGTGAAGGAGAAGGAAACCGGCTCTATCGCCAATTTTCAGGCAACTCCCGTGACGCGGCTGGAATTTCTGCTCGGCAAGCAACTGCCCTATGTTGCCATTTCCTTTGCCAGCTTCATTCTTCTGCTGTTGATCACCCGTTTCATCTTCGGGGTGCATATCAAGGGATCGCTTATCATGCTCGTCCTGTCTTCGCTGGTCTATGTGTTTGCCGCAACCGGGTTCGGTCTGGTCGTCTCGAGCTTCGTGCGCAGTCAGGTGGCGGCGATCTTCGCGACGTCCATCATTGCGATGATCCCCGCTGTCAACTTCTCCGGCCTGCTCGTCCCCGTGTCGTCCCTGTCGGGTGGTGGACGCCTGATGGGGCTCGTCTTTCCCTCGGCATGGTATCAGCCCATCAGCGTCGGCATCATCACCAAAGGGCTTGGATTTGCCGAACTCTGGACCAATCTCTTGATGCTTTCGGGCTTTGGCATCGGCTTCATTGCCATGGCGCTTGTGGCCTTGCGCAAGCGGAGTGCATGACATGAGACAAAGTCTTTCCCGAATTCTGCGCCTCGGCATCAAGGAGCTTTATAGTCTCCGGGCCGATTCCGTCATGCTGGTGCTGATCGTCTATACCTTCACCATTGCCATTTACACCGTGGCGACGGGTGCCAATATGGAGGTCAGGAACGCCTCTGTCGCTGTGGTGGATGAGGATCGCTCCAGATTGTCGGAGCGGCTTCGCGATGGCCTGATCGCGCCGTTCTTCAAGGAGCCGGCACTGATCGACGCCACGGATGTCGATGCCGCGATGGACAGAGGCAAGTATGTTTTCGTTCTGGAAATCCCACCCGGCTTCGAGCAGGACACGATCAAGGGTCTCGAGCCCACGGTTCAGATCGATATCGATGCGACTGCCATGTCCCAGGCGGGCAATGGCGCCGCCTATATCCAGAGCATTGTCCAGCAGGAGGTGGCTGCCGCCCTGCCACAGACGGAGACCTCCTCGCCCATCAATCTGGTGGTCAGCGCCCGTTTTAATCCCAACCTGCTGTCGATGTGGTTTTCCGCCGTCATGCAGGTCATCAACAACGTCACCATGCTGTCGGTGATTTTGACCGGTGCTGCGCTCATTCGTGAACGCGAACGGGGAACGATCGAGCATCTTCTGGTCATGCCTGTCAGCCCGGGAGAGATCATGTTCGCGAAAATCTGGTCGAATGGCACTGTTATCGTGGTTGCGGCAATCTTATCGCTCGTGGTCGTGGTGGGCCAAGTGTTGAAGGTTCCAGTGGCGGGGTCGCTCGGCCTGTTCATCCTGGCGGCCGTTCTCTACCAGTTCTCGGTAACGTCGCTTGGCATCCTCATCGCCACAGCCTCGACCTCCATGGCGCAGTTCGGCCTCATCGCCATTCCGGTGCTGATTGCCATGAACATGCTGTCAGGCAGCACCACGCCAATGGAAAGTATGCCGGACTGGCTGCGCTATGTCATGCAGCTATCACCCTCGACGCAATTCGTCGCATTGTCGCAGGCCATCCTGTATCGTGGCGCCGGGTTCCCGCTCGTCTGGCACCTTATGGCAGCGCTGGTGCTGATCGGTGTAGCGTTCTTCACCATCGCGCTGTTCCGCTTTCGCCGCACACTGATGTCTGCGGCTTGATGGACATTCCCCGGTCGGCGTCTGGCAATGTTTGAATTGCCGACGCCCGCGGAAACTGCTAAAAGCGGTGTCATGGGATCGAAATTCGGATGTCTGGCGCAAAACATTTTCGTGCTGCAGGACCACAAGCGTCTGCCGGCACGCTTTTTCGCGGATATTTCCGGGGCGCTTAATACGCGACTTACGTTCGCCTGATAGCCACGCGCTATCAGCCTTTTCGCGAACCCAAATCCTTTTTCAGAAACTCGATGGATATAGCCATGAGCGCACCTCGCACCCTGTATGATAAAATCTGGGACGATCACGTCGTCAACCGCGACCCTGATGGAACCTGTCTTCTCTACATCGACCGTCACCTCGTGCATGAGGTGACGAGCCCACAGGCCTTTGAAGGCCTGCGCATGGCCGGTCGCCCGGTTCATTCGCCCAAGCGCACGCTGGCGGTGGTGGACCATAACATACCGACCACGTCCGACCGTCTTGAAGGCATCAAGAACGAGGAAAGCCGCATTCAGGTAGAGGCTCTCGCCCAGAATGCTGCCGAGTTCGGTGTCGAATATTATTCCGAGCGCGACAAGCGCCAGGGTATCGTCCACATCGTCGGCCCGGAGCAGGGCTTTACGCTTCCCGGCATGACAATCGTCTGCGGCGATAGCCATACATCGACGCATGGCGCTTTCGGTGCCCTCGCACATGGTATTGGCACGTCCGAGGTGGAACATGTTCTTGCAACGCAGACGCTCATCCAGAAGAAGGCCAAGAACATGCTGGTGCGTGTGGATGGCAAAATTCCGGACGGCGTTACCGCCAAGGATATCATCCTGGCCATCATCGGTGAAATCGGCACCGCGGGCGGCACCGGCCACGTGATCGAGTTTGCCGGTGAAGCAATCCGTTCTCTTTCCATGGAAGGTCGCATGACGGTCTGCAACATGACCATCGAAGGCGGCGCGCGCGCTGGCCTGATCGCGCCTGACGAAACCACCTTCGACTACATCAAGGACAAGCCGCGCGCGCCCAAGGGTGAAGTGCTGGAGCAGGCGATCGCCTATTGGAAGACATTGAAGTCAGACGAAGGCGCGCATTACGACAAGATCGTGGTGCTGGACGCCGCCAACCTGCCGCCGATCGTATCGTGGGGATCGTCACCTGAAGACGTGGTGTCGGTGCAGGGCACCGTGCCTGACCCGAATGAAATTGCCGACGAGAACAAGCGCAACTCCAAGCATCGCGCGCTGGAATATATGGGCCTCAAGCCTGGCACCAGGATGACGGACATTGCCATTGACCGCGTCTTCATTGGTTCCTGCACCAACGGTCGTATCGAGGATTTGCGCGCAGCCGCCAAGGTCGTGGAAGGCCGCAAGGTGGCCCCGACCGTGTCAGCCATGATCGTTCCGGGTTCAGGCCTCGTGAAGGAGCAGGCTGAGAAGGAAGGTCTGGACAAGATTTTCCTTGAAGCCGGTTTCGAATGGCGTGAGCCGGGCTGCTCGATGTGTCTTGCCATGAACGATGACCGTCTGGCTCCGGGCGAGCGTTGCGCTTCGACCTCGAACCGGAACTTCGAAGGCCGCCAGGGGTATAAAAGCCGGACCCATCTCGTGTCTCCGGCCATGGCTGCGGCTGCCGCTGTGGCCGGTCACTTCGTCGATATTCGCGAGTGGCAATAAGCGAAAGAGCTCGTGGCCGGGACCAACAGACAGGTCCCGGCCATTTCACATCGAGTGCCTAGAGCACCCTGATTTTCCTGCCCTTGCAGAGATAGGGCAGCACGCGGCGCATGTCGCGTGGATGAAGTGCTATGCAGCCAGCCGTCGGCTCATAGCCCGGCCGGATCATATGCATGAAGATGGCCGAACCGGCATTGCGACGCCGCGAGGTGACGTTCCAGTCCAGAACGAGGCAAACGTCGTAAAGTCCATCCTGTCGCAGCATCTCCTCGTGGCTGCTTTTGAAAGGGGCTTTGACCAGCCGATTGTAACTCGGGCTTGAAGGCGCATCGCACCACAACATGCTCCTCTGAATACGATGCATCGTTAGCGATGTTTTGGCCATCGATCCCTTATCGCCGCGATAGAAGCCGCTCAGTATTGGCAAGGTCGCAATCGGAGTTTTTCCGTCTCCCTCGCGTTTTTTGGCTGTTCGTCCGTTGCGGCCGATGGAAACCGGAATGGTGATGTGGCCAAGTTGAAGCAAAGCCCTGCTTTGCTTGCGCGGGGCGGGGCGAACCAAGAGTGCAGATTTTGATTTTTGCGGTTTTGTTGGGCGAGTAACCATCATTCTCACGAGATTTTGCTTTGCAGGTGTGCCAACGTGACTCCATAGCTCGGCGTTATAAGGTGACGGAGGGTTGACGCAGCGGCGCCAAACCGCTGAATTAGCTCACGAAAGCATAGTTATGTCTATAATGCGTGCATCAATGCCCTGAGTGAGGCATATTTGACGATATAAGGAAAGGCTGAGACCATATGACGGCCCGTACACTTTTGCTGGTGGATGATGATGACGACCTGCGCGAAACGCTCGCTGAGCAGTTGTCGCCCTATGAGGAATTCTCTCTTCTGACCGGTGCCAACGCCAATGCCGCTATCCAGACTGCTAAATCCACGCAGGTCGATCTTTTGATCATGGATGTCGGTCTTCCCGATATGGATGGCCGTGAAGCAGTCAAGCTGATGCGAAAGAATGGATTTAAGTCGCCTATCATCATGCTGACAGGGCATGATACGGACTCCGACACCATCCTCGGCCTCGAAGCTGGCGCCAATGATTATGTCACGAAGCCATTTCGTTTTGCCGTGCTGCTTGCCCGCATTCGCGCGCAGTTGCGCCAGTATGAGCAAAGCGAGGACGCCGTCTTTACGGTCGGACCCTATCAGTTCAAGCCCAGTCAGAAATTGCTGACGACCGAGGACGGCAAGAAGATCCGGCTGACTGAAAAGGAAGCGGCGATCATCCGTTACCTCTATCGCGCCGGAAATGCCGTGGTCACGCGCGATGTGCTGCTGGAAGAAGTGTGGGGCTATAATTCAGGCGTTACGACCCATACGCTGGAAACCCATGTTTATCGCCTCCGGCAGAAGATCGAACGCGACCCCTCCAACGCCGAGTTGCTGGTAACGGAGAATGGCGGCTACAAGATCGTTCCCTAAAGTTCGGTAGCTTGCACAGGTGCCGGCCGAGCAATATCTCGGTGCGGCACTTGTCTTGACGGCATTTTTGTTCGAAACCGTTGAGACTGCGGGACTTCAGGACGTGAAACGCGATGGCACTTAACGACGACATTCAGCTTCTGGCGAAAGTGCCATTGTTTCAGGGACTCTCCGACGATCAGCTGCGGCTGATCGCATTCGGCGCAGAGCGAAGAAGAATAAACGAGGGGCAGGCTTTATTTCGCGAGCACTCTCCCGCGGAATGCGCTTTCGTCATCGCCCGTGGCGGCTTCTCTCTCTACAGCTCCGGACGCGGCGGGCAGCCCGAGCTTCAGGCAACGACCTCCGCCGGCACGATGCTGTCGGAACTTGCCTTGTTTACGCTCTGCGAGCGCAAATACACGGCGGTTGCGGTAGAGGATTCAGAGGTGATCCGCATAACACGGATCCTTTTCCATCGCATGATTGAAGAATTCCCCGACGTCGCCAATGTCGTTATGGCTCGCCTTCGTGACAACATCGCTGCGCTTGCGGCAGGCGCGACAGCACTGCAGGGACGTTTTTCCCGAACCTAGAACTTGAAGTGAGCGGTGACCGGCACGTGGTCGGAGGGGCGGTTCCAGCCACGCGCTTCCTTTAGAATATCGACGCGGTCAAGCGCCGGTCCAAGATCGTGTGACGACCAGATATGGTCAAGGCGTCGACCGCGATCGGCAGCTTCCCAATCCTTGGCGCGGTAACTCCACCACGTGTAGATTTTCTCGCTTTCGGGAACCTTCAGGCGCATGAGGTCCAGCCAGTTGCCTTCTTCCATAATTTTCAGCAATCCATCGGTCTCGACCGGCGTATGGCTGACGATCTTCAAGAGTTGCTTGTGAGACCAGACATCGTTTTCGAGTGGTGCGATGTTGAGGTCGCCGACGAGAATGGATGAGGTGCCTGGTACCGTGTCGGCCTTGAGAGCCCTCATCTCTTCAATGAAATCCAGCTTGTGACCGAACTTCGGATTTATCGAGCGGTCCGGCTCATCGCCACCTGCTGGAACGTAGAAATTATGAAGGCGTATGCGGCGTGCGCCGACCTGAACGATGCCGGATATGTGCCGCGCGTCGCCAATGCCGCAATAGTCCTGTCGGTGATCTTCAACGATCGGAAGTTTGGAAGCGATCGCAACGCCATGATATCCCTTCTGACCATGGATGATGACGTGCTCATAACCCAAAGCTTTCAGCGGCTTGAGGGGGAATTCACCGTTCGGGCATTTGGTTTCCTGAAGGCAGATGACATCCGGCTGGTAACGCACAAGAAACTGCTCGACAATCGGCATACGGAGCCTGACCGAGTTGATGTTCCAGGTCGTTATCGAAAAGGTCATGCCTGCGTTCCATTCTTCACGGGGAAAGATGGCGCAGGCTTATATCATCGGTAGGGAAACGGGAATCCCTTTCTCCCGACGTTCACGCCGAAAGAGCAGAGTTGGTCGACTACATTCGGCCCCACAGCGGACGATACGTCGATCAGCCCCTGCCGCGAACTTCTTCGTAGTTGATCGCAAACACCTTGTCGTCCAGGGCCATACCGGTCTGAACGTTGAAGATCATCACCGTCGTGTCCTTGTTCTGGGCATCGGTGGTGGTCCATTGGCGCAGATCGAAGGTCTTGGGGTCGAACATCAAGGTGATGGTCGAATCGCCAAATATGCTCTTGTCTCCCAAGACGATGGTCGTCAGATCGGATTCTTCCTTGACGTCGCGAACCTTCTGGTTGTTGAGGTCGATCTTGTCGGCAAGAAGCAGGCTCAGAGGTGTCTTCGACAAAGGATAAAGATCCCAGGTCTTCAGCTTGTTATTGCCGATGACGACGTTTTTTCCGTCGGAAATCACCCGCATCGGCGAGGGATCCTCGTAGTTGAAACGCAGTTTTCCAGGGCGGGCGATATAGAATTTACCACCGGTCTGTTCACCGCGTGGGCCGAACTGAACGAACTCGCCCATCATGGTTTTCACAGAAGAGAAATGATTTGCAATTTTTTGTGCGGTGGCATCGCCCTGTGCCAAGGCAGCAAAGGGCTGCATTGCTGCAAATGCGGCCGTTGCTGAAAACAAGGTCAATGCGCCACGTCGCGTCATGTGGCTTTCAAGGCCAGTGGACCGTGCGGAAACGACCGGAATAGTCTTTTTCATTCTTTTCTCCTTCATCGTTTTTTCAATGCCCAAAAAACGCGGCGGCTTCATGACATCAGGGGTTTGCTATAACGCCGAAAGCTTGGCTTGGTTGCCGACATCAGATGGGTAGCGGGTGGTACCCCGCAACCGATCCGATTCGTCAGTCCTGTTCGGTCGGAACCAGGATCTCACGCTTGCCCGCGTGATTGGCGGGGCCGATTATGCCTTCCTGCTCCATGCGTTCGATAAGCGATGCCGCACGGTTATAGCCAATGCCGAGGCGGCGTTGGACGTAGGAGGTCGAAGCCTTTCCGTCGCGCAATACCACTGCGACGGCCTGATCGTAGGGATCGTCAGATTCGGCCATGTTGCCTGTCCCGGCGGGGCCGCCGCCATCTTCGTCCTCATCCTCTTCGGTGATGGATTCGAGATATTCCGGTGACCCTTGCGTCTTCAGGTAGGCAACGATGTCTTCAACCTCGTTGTCCGCCACGAATGGACCGTGCACACGCTGGATGCGCCCGCCGCCCGCCATGTAGAGCATGTCGCCCATGCCGAGAAGCTGTTCGGCACCCTGTTCGCCGAGGATCGTGCGGCTGTCGATCTTGGAGGTGACCTGGAAGGAAATGCGGGTCGGGAAGTTGGCCTTGATCGTTCCGGTGATCACGTCGACGGACGGACGCTGCGTGGCCATGATGACGTGGATGCCCGCAGCACGCGCCATCTGCGCCAACCGCTGGACGGCGCCTTCGATGTCCTTGCCCGCCACCATCATCAGGTCGGCCATTTCATCGATGATAACAACGATGTAGGGCAGGGGCTTCAGGTCGAACTCTTCCGTCTCATACATGGCTTCGCCGGTCTGTCGGTCGAAACCGGTCTGGACCGTGCGCGTCAGTACTTCGCCCTTGTCCAGCGCCTGCTGAACGCGGGTGTTGAAGCCATCGATGTTGCGCACACCGATCTTCGACATTTTCTTGTAGCGCTCTTCCATCTCGCGCACTGTCCATTTCAGCGCAACAACGGCCTTCTTCGGATCGGTGACGACGGGAGAAAGCAGATGCGGGATGCCGTCATAGACGGAGAGTTCCAGCATTTTTGGATCGATCATGATGAGGCGGCACTGCTCCGGCGTCATGCGGTAGAGCAGCGACAGGATCATGGTGTTGATGGCAACGGATTTACCCGAGCCGGTGGTGCCGGCCACCAGCAGATGCGGCATCTTGGCAAGGTCAGCAATAACGGCTTCGCCGCCGATCGTCTTGCCGAGCGACATGGGAAGCTTGGCCTTGTTGTTCTCGAAATCACGCGATGCAATCAATTCCCGCAGATAGACGGTTTCGCGGATCTTGTTGGGCAACTCGATGCCGATGGCGTTGCGGCCAGGGACCACGGCGACGCGGGCGGCAATCGCGCTCATCGAGCGGGCGATATCATCGGCCAGACCGATGACACGCGAAGACTTGATGCCTGGTGCGGGTTCCAGCTCGTACATGGTGACCACGGGGCCGGGGCGCACATGGATGATCTCTCCCTTGACGCCGAAATCTTCCAGAACGCCCTCAAGTCTGCGGGCATTCTGTTCCAGAACGTCGGCGTTCAGGGTGGCATCGCGCACGACGCTTTTCGGCTCTGCGAGAAGATGTACCGAGGGAAGCTGGAAGCCGTCGGAGGCAATGAATGAAGCCTGGGCATCGCGCGCAACCCGCTCGCTTGGCTTGGGCCGGGCAGAGGGGGCGGTGATCCGCGTCTGTCCCGCGGGCGGGCGGGCGGAGAACTTCGCTTCGCCAGACTGGACGCCGGACAAATCGCTCTCGTCATCCTCATCATCATCGTGGCCCATGGAGATCGGCGGCGGAGACATTTCGCCGCGCGCACGGGCTTCCGCGCGCTCTTCGAAGGAGGGTTCGGCCCGATCCAGCCTGTTGATGGCTGTCTTGAGGCGCGATGGTTCGTTCAGCGTGCCAAATTCGTAGTCATTGAAATCATAGGGCTGCTCGAACTCATTTCGCATGGATTTCGGTTTCATGCCAAACAGCCGACGGAACCGCGCCTGGGTAATGTACCAATAGTGGGTTACTGCGCCAATCGCCAGGAAGTTGCCGAGGAAGCCTTCGGAATCGTCTTCATCCTCATCGGCAGGTATCTGACCCTTTTTGACCCTTGCGGACACCGAGGCTTGCGCCAAGGCGAATTCATCCTCTTCGTCCGGGTGGCCGAGAAGACCTGCCGCAAAGAGCATGAGCCAGGCAGCCGGGGCTGCAAATGCGATGCCCAGAACGGTTGCGAAAGTGCCCGTAGGATAGGCGCCGATGAAAAGGGCGGGAAAGCGCAGGATCATGTCACCGACAACGCCGCCAATGCCGTTCGGCAGAGGCCATGTCAGCGGAGCGGGAAAGCAGCCAAGGGATGCCGAGGCAATGACCGCACCGCTGATCCATGCGACGAGGCGGGCAGGAATACGGTTAAACCTGCGGCCCGAAATGAGCGCGAAGGCCCATGCGAGGATTGGAAGCATGGCAATCAGAGCTGAAAGGCCGAGAAACTGCATCATCAGGTCGGCGAAGATGGCGCCTCCGTGACCCAGCAGATTGGTGGGCTCGTTACCGGTCGCATAGGACAGGCTCGGGTCTGCGACATTCCATGTGGCCAAGGCCGTCATGCCGAGCGCCAGAGCGGCAAGGATGCCGAAACCACACAGGGCCATGACCTGGCGCATTACAAATGCCGTCAGCACGAAGCGGTTATCACGACCGTGGAACGTCGCTGAATTCACTCTGTCCATATCTGAACCTGTCATTCTTTCGTTGCTTCCGAGATCCGCGCCATAGGTCACGCGGACGGGGATGACAGGCTAAGGTACCGGTGCGGTGGTTAATATGCCATTAACCATGCAAATTCAGATGCCGTGACAGGTTCCAAAAATGTGAAAGCCCGGCGGTGGCCGGGCTTTCGTGTCTGAGACGGTGTCTCTGTCTGCTTAGGAGTGGTAGGCCGCTTCGCCGTGGGTGGCGAGGTCGAGACCTTCGCGTTCTGCCTCGACAGGGACACGCAGTCCAACGACGAGGTCTACAATCTTGTATAGGATGATCGAGCCGATACCCGACCATGCGATGGTGACGAGAACGCCCTTAAGCTGTGCCCAGACCTGCGTTGCCGTGCCAGCGTAGCTAGCAGCGAAGTCAGCTGTCGAATAATCGACGATGCCTGCGCCACCGAGCGCCGGGTTGACGAACACGCCAGTGAGCAGAGCACCGATGATGCCGCCGACGCCGTGCACGCCGAATACGTCTGCCGTGTCATCGTAGCCGAACTTGTTTTTCACTGTCGACACGAAGAAGTAGCAGACCGGCGAAACGATCAGACCCATGACGATTGCGCCCATTGGACCGACGAAACCGGCTGCTGGGGTGATGACGACGAGGCCTGCAACAGCACCCGAAGCAGCACCAAGCATGGATGCTTTTCCGCGTGTGAAGTTTTCGACCAGTGCCCAGGACACGACGGCCGCTGCCGTTGCAACGAAGGTGTTGATCATGGCAAGAGCGGCATAGGCGTTGGATTCCAGGTTGGAACCGGCGTTGAAGCCGAACCAGCCCACCCACAGAAGGGCAGCGCCGACCATGGTCAGCGTCATGGAGTGAGGAGCCATCATGTCCTTGCCGAAGCCGGTACGCTTGCCAACCATGATCGCGCCGACGAGACCCGCAACACCTGCGTTGATGTGAACCACGGTGCCGCCGGCAAAGTCGATTGCGCCGAAGCTGAAGATCAGGCCGGTTGGGCCGTCATAGGCGCTTGGGCCGCCCCAGAACCAGACCATGTGGGCAATCGGGAAGTAAACGAATGTCAACCAGAGGATCGTGAACAGGATGACGGCAGAGAACTTGATGCGTTCAGCAAATGCACCGACGATCAGCGCGGGCGTAATGGCCGCAAAGGTCATCTGGAAGCAGACGAAAACGAGCTCAGGAATGGCTGCACCCTTGGTGAAGCTTTCCGACAGCGTCGTCGTATCGACGCCTGCCAGGAACATTTTGGAGAAGCCGCCAACGAAGCTGTTGAGCGAACCGCCATCGGTAAAGGCAAGCGAATAGCCGTATGTGACCCAGACGATCATCGCGACCGCCGCAATCATCATGACCTGCATCAGGACAGACAGCATGTTCTTGGTGCGAACGAGACCGCCGTAAAACAGTGCGAGACCGGGAACGATCATCAACAGAACCAGGATGGTCGAAATCATCATCCAGGTCGTGTCACCCTTGTCGACCGTCATTGCCGGTGCAGCCGCGGCAACCGCAGGCGCTGCGGCATCCTGGGCAAATGCAAGCGCCGGGGCAAAGAGAGCCGCCGTGCCAGCGCCGAGCCGACCAAGTGTTGAAAGCTTGTTTAATTGCATGATTGGAAAACTCCCCTGTCAGCCGTGCTTAGAGCGCTTCTGTGTTGGTTTCGCCGGTACGGATGCGCACGGCCTGTTCAATCGAGTAAACGAAAATCTTGCCGTCACCGATCTGCCCAGTCTTCGCGGAGGAGGCGATAGCATCGACGGCCTTCTCCACCAGATCGGACGCAACCGCGATCTCGATCTTGAGTTTGGGAAGAAAGCTCACGGCATATTCGGTGCCGCGATAAATTTCGGTATGTCCCTTCTGGCGTCCGTAACCCTTCACTTCTGTCACGGTCAGGCCCTGGATACCGACTGCAGTCAGTGCCTCGCGCACCTCATCCAGCTTGAACGGCTTGATTATGGCCATCACAATTTTCATCTGGTTTCCCATCCTTTGTTTGCCTCGGCATGAAGCCGGCTCTCCTCGACGCTGGCAGATCAGTAACAGCGACTGATCTCCTACATTCAAGGCGCGTGCCAGTTTGGATGGTTGCGCGTAACTCCCTGAAAAATATCGGTTAATTTATAAAAGATCGGAAAATAGGCACGCGTCTCCGCTCAAAAGGCGCAATAACTATGCAGAATCGAAAAAATGCCTAGTATTTAATCATTTGCCAGTTTGCGGATCAGGCCTTCCTGCGCCATCGATGCGACAAGAACGCCGTCCCTTGTAAACAGGCTGCCTCGTGTCAGGCCACGAGCGCCCGATGCGCTTGGGCTGTCCTGTGTGTAGAGCAGCCAGTCATCGAGTTTGCACGGGCGGTGAAACCACATAGCGTGATCGAGACTTGCCGCCTGAACCGCCGGATCGAAGATCGTGGTGCCGTGGGCGTAAAGCGACGTATCAAGCAACGTCATGTCCGAGAGATAGGCGAGAATCGCTGCCTGATAATGGCGGTCGTCTGGAACGTCGCCGGTGGCTCTGACCCAGATGTCCTGTTGGGGATCCAGCTTTTCCTTGGAAATATAATGGGTCAGAGAAACCGGCCGAATTTCGATGGGGCGTCGGTTTTCCCAGTATTTCCTTATGGCAGGCGGCGCCTTGGCGAGAAACGCATCGCGCATCTGATCTTCACTGAGGAGTTCCTCGGGTTGCGGCACCTGGGGAATGCGAGCCTGATGGTCGAAGCCGCCTTCGTCGATCTGGAAGGATGCCGACATGGAGAATATTGCATGGCCATGCTGGATCGCCACGATGCGGCGCGTCGCAAAGCTTGATCCATCCCTGATGCGATCGACCTGATAGATGATAGGTACTGCAGGGTCGCCCGGGCGCATGAAATAGGCGTGAAGCGAGTGGACGAAGCGGTTGTCAGGCACCGTCCTTTGAGCGGCCATGAGCGCCTGGGCGATAACCTGGCCTCCAAAAACGCGCTGCCATCCAACCTGGGGGCTCGTTCCCCGATAAAGGTTTTCCTCGAGTTTTTCGAGGTCAAGCGTTGAAATCAGCTTCTGGAGTGGCTCGGTGTTTTCGATAGGGCGCGACATTTTCGACATGCTCCGGCAGTAGGAAGACCTGTGCCTATGGTCTATAGTGCGTGCATGAGATGCACAAGAATGCAGGAGAAGGCGTTATGCTTGACGTGGTTGTGGCGGGCGGCGGATATGTCGGTCTGGGCGTTGCGGTGGCAATCAAACAGGCGGCACCGCATCTGGGCGTCGAAGTCATCGAGGCGGCACCGGAGGGCGTCTGGAAAAACGACATGCGTGCTTCCGCCATTATTGCCGCGGCGACGCGGATGCTCGACGTCTTCGGTATATGGGATGAACTCCTGCCGCAGGCGCAGCCCATCAACAAGATGATCGTTACCGATTCCAGGACCTCCGATCCCGTGCGTCCCGTCTTCCTGACCTTCGACGGAGAGGTCGCGGAAGGTCAGCCTTTTGCTCACATGATCCCGAATGTGGCGATGGTCGGTGCTTTGCGCGGAGTGTGCGAGCGGCTTGGCGTGACGATCCGGCATGGTCTGAGTGTTTCGGGCTTCGACGCGGGCAACCGCAGCAACCAGGTAACACTTTCGGACGGCTCGACCCTTGAGACCCGGCTTCTGGTGGCGTGCGACGGTGTTCGCTCAGCTCTGCGCAGCATGGCGGGCATCAAGACCGTTCACTGGAATTACGACCAGTCCGGCATCGTCACGACAGTGGAGCATGATCGACCCCACCACGGCTGTGCGGAAGAGCATTTCCTCCCCTCCGGCCCCTTTGCCATCCTGCCGCTGCCAGGAAATCGGTCTTCTCTTGTCTGGACGGAGCGCACGGCGGATGCCGACCGTCTCGTGGCCTCCGACGATCTTGTCTTCGAGGAGGAACTGGAGCGAAGGTTCGGTCACAAGCTTGGTCCCGTGCGCCCGGTTGGGCCAAGGCGCGCCTTTCCGCTGGGGCTGACGCTGGCTCGCGCCTTCGTGGCGCCGCGTCTGGCGCTTGCGGGTGATGCCGCCCATGGAATTCACCCGATTTCGGGGCAGGGCCTCAATCTCGGCTTCAAGGACGTGGCCGCCCTTGCGGAAACAATCGTCGAGGCGGATCGCCTCGGCCTCGACATCGGATTTCTCAATGTGCTTGAGCGCTATCAGTCTTGGCGCCGGTTCGACACCGTGCGAATGGGGGTCACAACCGATGTGCTCAACCGCCTGTTTTCCAACGATATCGCACCGATCCGCATCGCCCGTGATTTCGGGTTGGGGGTGGTCGACAGAATTCCAGCTCTCAAATCCTATTTCATCGGCCAGGCTGCGGGCACCGCCGATCCGAACGGCCCACGGCTTCTTGCCGGACAGCCTCTCTGAACCAGTAATGGTGAGCTAGACGGGAGAGAACAAAAGACGAATTGCTGGATTAAGCGATTCGTCTCCGATTCGTTCGCTGACTGTTCCGCACCCGGTCCGTTTCACTATTCATGTAAAACGAACGGCTTTTGCAGCTTTTGTGGTTTCTTTCCTTGCCTTTGAGCTGCGCGATTGCCATGTGTGTGGGGCGATGCGGCGGAATCTATTCCGAATGTGTTGTGAAACAATCAGTTAGTCGATTTCACGGATAGTACGTTGAATTTTCGCCCCATGATCTTGAGCGGCCGCGGTGTTACGGCCGTTCTTGGCCCTACCAATACCGGCAAGACGCATTACGCCATCGAGCGGATGGTCGCGCACGGAAGTGGCGTCATCGGATTGCCGTTGCGGCTGCTTGCGCGTGAGGTTTACACCCGGTTGGTGGAAAAGGTCGGCGCACCGAATGTCGCGCTGGTGACCGGCGAAGAAAAGATTTCACCGCCAAAGGCAAAGTATTCCGTCTGTACTGTGGAGGCGATGCCGCGTGAAACGACGGCCGCCTTCGTCGCTATCGATGAGGTGCAGCTGGCCGGCGATCTTGAGCGCGGCCACATCTTCACAGACCGAATTCTGCACCTGCGCGGACGTGAGGAAACACTGCTTTTGGGCGCAGGCACGATGCGACCCATCCTTGAAAAGCTTTTGCCGGGCATTGTGGTGGTCGAGCGGCCACGGCTTTCGCAGCTCTTTTATGCCGGACAAAAAAAGATCACCCGCCTGCCGCAACGCACCGCCATCGTCGCCTTTTCCGCTGATGAGGTCTATGCGATTGCCGAGCTGGTGCGCCGCCAGCGCGGCGGTGCCGCTGTGGTGCTGGGCGCGCTTTCTCCCCGCACCCGCAATGCGCAGGTCGGCCTTTACCAAAACGGAGACGTTGAATATCTGGTCGCGACCGATGCGATCGGCATGGGCCTCAACCTCGATGTCGACCATGTCGCCTTTGCGCAGGACCGCAAATTCGACGGCTATCAGTTCCGCAATCTCAATCCCGGCGAAATGGGCCAGATTGCCGGTCGCGCCGGTCGCCATCTGCGTGATGGTACGTTTGGCGTCACGGGTCGTGTCGATCCCCTGGACGATGAACTTGTCGAACGTGTCGAGTCGCACCAGTTCGATGCAGTCAAGGTTCTCCAATGGCGCACGAAGAATTTCGATTTTTCTTCCATTGCCAATTTGCGCGGCAGTCTGGATGCGGCGCCAACCGTGCAGGGACTATCCCGGGCACTGCCCGCCATCGACCAGCAGGCGCTGGAATATCTTTCGCGCTATCCTGAGATCATCGACGTTACCACCAACGCCGAGCGTGTGGAGAAACTGTGGGAAGCCTGCGCGCTGCCGGATTATCGCCGCATCGCTCCTGCACAACACGCCGACCTGATTTCAACGCTCTATTTCGATCTGGTCAAACGCGGCGCCGTGAACGAGGATTTCATGGCGGAACAGGTGCGCAGAGCAGACCGTACAGATGGCGAAATCGATACGTTGTCTGCAAGGATTGCGCAGATCAGAACATGGACGTATGTATCAAACCGCCCAGGATGGCTTGCCGATCCGACACACTGGCAAGAAAAGACGCGGGAAATCGAAGATCGATTGTCCGATGCTCTACATGAAAGGTTGACGAAACGCTTTGTTGATCGCAGGACATCTGTGCTCATGAGGCGCCTAAGAGAGAATGCGATGCTTGAAGCTGAAATCAGTGTGAATGGTGATGTCTTCGTTGAAGGACATCATGTCGGCCAATTGGCGGGTTTCCGGTTTACACCGGTGGCCGGAGCTGAAGGGCCAGATGCCAAGGCTGTGCAAGGCGCAGCGCAGAAGGCGCTTGCGCTGGAATATGAGGCGCGCGCCGCGCGGCTTCATGCCAGCGGGAATGGCGACCTCGCGCTGAGCTCGGATGGTCTCGTCCGCTGGTTGGGTGAGCCTGTCGCTCGCCTTGCAGCCGGTGACAACATCATGAAGCCGCGTGTCATCATGCTGGCCGACGAGCAGCTGAGCGGAAATGCGCGCGACCACGCCGTCGCCCGCATCGAGCGATTCGTCAATCATCAGATCGCGACCGTGCTGAAGCCGCTGGACGATATTTCCCGTGCGGAAGATCTTCAGGGTCTGGCGAAAGGTCTGGCGTTTCAGCTCGTGGAAAACCTGGGCGTACTCTTCCGTCGCGACGTGACCGAAGAGGTCAAGACGCTGGATCAGGATGCGCGCGCCTCGATGCGCCGCTATGGCATCCGCTTTGGTGCCTATCACGTATTCCTGCCCGCTTTGTTGAAGCCAGCTCCGGCTGAGCTTGTCACGCTGCTCTGGGCCTTGAAGAATGACGGTCTCGGAAAGCCCGGCTATGGCGATCTTATTCCGGTATTGGCGGCTGGACGCACGTCCGTTGTAACCGATCCAAGTTTCGAGCGCATGTTCTACAAGCTTGCAGGCTTCCGTTTCCTCGGCAAGCGCGCGGTTCGTATCGATATTCTCGAACGCCTTGCCGATCTCATTCGTCCGCTGTTGCAGTGGAAGCCGGGCACACAGCCGCGTCCGGAAGGCGCCTATGACGGCCGCCGCTTCACCACGACGACAGCCATGCTCTCCATCCTCGGCGCCACGCTCGATGACATGGAAGAAATCCTCAAGGGTCTCGGCTATCGTGCGGATCAGGTCAGCGCAGAAGAGGCTGCTGCTTTCCTCGGCGGTCAATCCGCTGATGCTGCCAAGGCAAGTGCCGATGCTGGCGAGACCGTGGCTGAGGCTGCTGGCACACAAGAGGCCGCTGCTGAGGAAACGTCTCAGGACGATGCCGACGCGCAACCAGCTTCCGAAGAGGCCGCAGCACCCGCCGAAACGCCGGTTGAGGCCAAGGCGGACGATGCGGCTGCGACCGATGCCGTTGCTGCCGAAGCTGCCGAGCCAAAGCCTGTTCTTCTGTGGCGTCCCGGTGGCCGCAATGACAACCAGCGCAGCGACAACCGCCGCCCTGCCAACCGCAACCACGGCGAACGCCGTGCAGACGGTGGCGAGGAGCGTCAGGGCCAGCCGCGTGGCAATAACGCCAACCGCGATGGCGACCGCAAGCGTGACGGTGACCGCAAGCGCGAAGGCGCCCGTCCGGACCGCAATGGCGGCAACAATAACCGCAATGAGCGCCATGACCGTGGCGAGCGCAAGGACCGCCCCGATCGCAATGACCGCGGTGGCAAGCCGCAGGGTCAGCAGCGCTTCGAGGCAAAACCACCGCGCAAGGAGAAGCCACTCGATCCGGATTCACCTTTCGCAAAGCTGGCTGCTCTCAAGGAACAGCTGAAGAAGTAAGATCATGGCCTTCTGTTTTCGTGAAAAGCAGAAGGCCTTTTCATTTGCGCCGATGCATGTCCTGTGGGACCCCACGGCGCAATGTTCCTGGAATGCATGATGGGCGAGAAGCAACCAACACAGGACCAAGGACGCCAGCGTCTCGACAAATGGCTATTCTTTGCCCGCATGGCAAAATCCCGATCCCTTGCGCAGAGCTATATCCAGTCCGGCAATGTGCGGGTGAATGGCGCGCCGGTTCGCCAGCCAAGCCATATGGTGAAGATCGGCGACAGGCTGGATATCAGCTTCGAACGCATGGATCGCATTCTGGTCGTCAGAGCGTCCGGAGAGCGGCGTGGGCCCTATGAGGAGGCAAAGCTTCTTTATGACGACGAAACCCCTCCACGCCCGCCCGGTGAGCGCCTGACGCTTCTGGAACAGGCGGTCCGGGAACCGGGTAGCGGCAGACCGACAAAGAAGGAGCGCCGCGCCCTTGATCGGTTGATGCCCGAGAATGGCGACGACTAGGGACGCGGGCTTCCCGATCCGGACGATCTACGCGCCCGCTTATGCCTGAGACTGCGGCGAACTCGACGTGCAGATTGGAATAAACCACCAAGATCGGCCGGTTTTTCAGTATCGTTTATCCTTGCTAAATCTGGTCAAAGGCATTACCTCACTTGCGAAAATGCCCTGTCTGAATTCCGGGCGATCGCTTGTCTTCCAAGCTATTTGATCCGGCCTGCATATCTGGAGTCCATCATGACGTATGTCGTGACCGATAACTGCATTCGGTGCAAATATACCGACTGCGTCGAAGTCTGCCCGGTTGATTGTTTCTATGAGGGTGAGAACTTTCTGGCGATCAATCCCGACGAATGCATCGATTGTGGTGTATGCGAGCCGGAATGTCCTGCCGAGGCCATCAAGCCCGATACCGAGCCGGGCCTCGACAAGTGGCTGAAGCTGAACGCCGAATATGCGGCTATCTGGCCCAACATTACGGTGAAGCGCGATCCGCTGCCGGAAGCCAAGGAAATGGATGGCGTCGAAGGAAAGCTCGATCTCTATTTTTCGGCAGAGCCTGGCAAGGGCGACTGATTGTTCCAATCCGCTCCGTCACCCCGGACTTGATCCGGGGGCGGCAGTTCGCTCACGTCCGTGATCGAAAAGAACTCCTCCGTGCCGCAGACACGGCGCTGCTGGATTCCGGCTCAAGGCCGGAATGACGGAAAAAACCAAAACTCCATATGCTTTCGAGGCCTCACGTTTTTACCGTGTAGGCTTTTTTAATTTCTGAAGACGCCTACCCGGCACGCCCGGATTGCAAGGTGGTGGACAGCAGCGTCAGCAATGCCACGCTTTCCTCCAGGCTTTGCCGCTGGCGGCTTTGCAGGATGGCGGCCTGTAGTCGGTTCATTTCACGCGCAATCGCTGCTGGCTGCCATGTACGCAGCGCGCGTTCGATGACCGGCTTGCGACGAAAATGGACGCCTCGTCCCATCGTCTGCATGACCTGACCCGCCTGCAGCTTTTTCTCGTCCATCTCAGCCCGCATCTGATCCAGAAGTTGGAATTGCCGAAGGCATCCTTGCAGGACCAGGAAGATGGGTGTCTTGGACGCGATGATTTTCTGCGTGGCGTGAAAGAAAGCGTTTCGGTCGCCCTTCAGTATCGCATCCACGGCATCATCTGCTGACACCATGCTGGCATCGCCGATGATCGACATCACGTCATCCTCTTCGATCACATCGCGACCGCGACAATAGAGCGCCAGCTTGCGCACCTCATTGCGAGAGGCAATGCGATCACCACCCAGCGATTCCGTCAGTCTCTGGCGTGCCGCTGGCGAAATGCGCAGGTTCTCGGTCGATAGCTCCTGATCGATCAACGCATTGATGGCCCTTGCATCATCGGCATAGCATGGGATGGCGGCAATCGCGCGGGATGGCTCCGCGATCTTGCGCAGGCCAGTGCCTTTCTTGAGATCGCCTGCCTCGACAATCAGAAAGCTCGATTCGGGGGGATTGTCCGATAGAACCTGAAGGGCGTCCACAAGTGCCTTCTCATTGGCCGCGCCCTTGACCCAGACAAGCTTTTCGCCGCCAAACAGGCCAATCGAGTTCACCTCGTCCAGCAGTCGACCGGGATCGCCTTGCAGATCGGAGGCCGTCAGCTTGAGCGAGGCGAAGGCGTCATTGGGATCGATGCCGGTCTTGGCCGCAATGAGGGAGGCCCGTTCTGAGACCAGGCCGCGATCAGGGCCGTAGAGCACGAAAACGCGAAAACGCTCCGCCGGTTTTTCGGCGAAGCGTTCGAATTCATGCGACTTGATTTCCGTCATCAAACGGATCTCAGCGGCTGAGAGTGGCGGCGATGTCCGTGCCGATGATTTCGGCAAGCTCACGGGCGGCACGATTTTCACCATCGCGCACGGCGCGAATATTGGCGAATTGCTGCTGCGGAAGATCGATCATTGCCGTGACGTTGCGCGTTGCCGCGCGCAGAACCTGGCCGTCCGAAATGCGGGTCAGCACGTATGAGCCCTTCATGTTGACGCGACCGGGATATGGGCCGTCATAATTGTTCTTGCCGATGGAAAGGCTGGTGTCGTCAGTGACTTCCGTCGAGGTCGCGCTCGAGGACACCGTAATCTTGACCTCGTATTCCTTGCGCGTCGGCTCGCCTACGCCGCCATAGGCCATGAAGACGAGATGATTGCGGACTTCCTGTGAGACGCGGCTGTTGGCCGAGGCGAAGTTCACGGTCTCAAGCTTCTGGCGCGTGCCGGATGCTTCGCCATAGAGCGGTCTCACCTGGCATCCGGCCAGAATGCCGGCAAACAGAATGACGGATAGTGCGGCTGCTACGCGGCCCCATCTGGAATAGGCATCAGACAACAATGTTCACAATCCTTTGTGGAACCACAATGATCTTTTTCGGTTCGGCCCCGGCCAGAGCCGCTTTTACGGCATCCAGTTCGACGACAGCCGCGCGCACGGTATCTTGATCCGCATCGCGTGCGATTGTCAATTCGCCGCGTTTCTTGCCGTTGATCTGGACCGGCATGACCACGTCATTTTCTTCCGTGAGAGCCGGCACGAATGTCGGCCATGCCGTTTGTGCAACAAGCCCTTCATTGCCCAGCACCTTCCAGCACTCTTCAGCCAGATGCGGTGTCATCGGCGCGATCATGCGGATCAGGATTTCGGCTGCATCGCGCGCCGCTGCCCTTTCCTGGGTCGACTTGCCACCACCCGCTACCTCAGCCAGAGGACCGGCCAATGTGTTGACCAACTCGTAAATGCGAGCAATGGCCTTGTTGAAGGCCAGCTTGTCCAGATCGTCCTGAACAGCCTTCAGCGTCTTGTGGGCGGCCTTTGACATTACAAGGCCCTGCCCGTCATTTGCGGGGGCCGGTGTAACAGTCTTCAACTCTTCAGCAGCTTCGCCGATGATGCGCCAGACACGCTGTACGAAACGATGAGCGCCTTCAACGCCAGCTTCCGACCAGATGACGTCACGATCCGGCGGGCTGTCGGACAGCACGAAGAAGCGGGCGGTATCCGCACCGTAGGAAGCGATGATATCGTCGGGATCGACAACGTTCTTCTTCGACTTCGACATTTTTTCGATCGAGCCGATCTGAACTTCGTCGCCGCCAGACAGCAGGAATGCGCGGCGCTTGCCGTCGACTTCTTCGATACGGATATCAGCGGGCACGATCCACTGACCGTTCTGGCCTTCGCCCAGACGGTAGGTTTCATGCACCACCATGCCCTGGGTAAAGAGGCCCTTGAAGGGCTCCTTCACGTCCACATGGCCGGTCGCCTTCATCGCACGCGTAAAGAAACGCGAGTAGAGCAAGTGCAGGATCGCGTGCTCGATGCCGCCAATATACTGGTCGACAGGCAGCCAGCGATTGGCGATCTTCGGATCGGTCGGCTGCTCCTCCCACGGCGCGGTAAAGCGGGTGAAATACCAGCTGGAATCGACAAAGGTGTCCATCGTGTCGGTTTCACGGCGGGCATCATGACCGCATTGCGGGCATGACACATGCCGCCAGGTTGGGTGACGGTCCAGCGGATTACCGGGGGTGTCGAAAGTGACATCGTCGGGCAGTTTGACCGGCAAGTCCTTCTTCGGGACAGGGACAACACCGCAGACTTCGCAATGGATGACCGGGATCGGGCAACCCCAATAGCGCTGGCGGGAGATACCCCAGTCACGCAGACGAAAGTTCACCTTGCGCTCGGCTTGCACAGCACCGCCGAGCATTTGCGACGAGAGCCTGGAAACGACGGCCTCAAAGGCATCCGTCGTTGTCATGCCATTCAGGAATTGCGAATTGATCATGACGCCGTCATCGACAAATGCCGTTTCGCCAATGGCGAATGTCTCTGCATTTTCGCCTTCCGGCATGACGACGGGTATGACCGGCAGGCCGTATTTGCGTGCAAAATCGAGGTCGCGCTGGTCGCCGGAAGGGCAGCCGAAGATGGCGCCCGTACCATATTCCATCAAGACGAAATTGGCGACGTAGACGGGCAGTTCCATCGAGGAATCGAGGGGGTGGACAACCTTGACGCCCGTATCGAAGCCCCGCTTTTCCGCCGTTTCCAACGCAGCCAGCGATGTTCCCTGACGACGGCATTCGTCGCAGAACTCCGCCAGTTCGCTGTTGGACTGGGACAATGCCTTGGCAAGCGGGTGGTCTGCCGCAATAGCAAGGAAAGATGCGCCGAAGAGCGTGTCAGGACGGGTTGTATAAACCGTAATGTCATCAAAACCGGAGGGCACGGTGGAGGTGACCGTCTGCCAGCGCAACGACAGGCCTTCCGACTTGCCGATCCAGTTCTTCTGCATCAAACGAACTTTTTCCGGCCATTGGTCCAGAACGTCAAGTTCGTCCAGCAAATCCTGGCTGAAGTCAGTGATGCGGAAGAACCACTGGGTCAGTTCGCGTTGTTCAACCAACGCGCCAGATCGCCAGCCGCGGCCATCGATGACTTGTTCATTGGCCAGAACGGTATGATCGACAGGGTCCCAGTTGACCTTCGACTGTTTGCGATAAACCAGACCCTTTTCCATGAAATCGATGAAAAGTGCCTGCTGCTTGCTGTAATATTCAACATCGCATGTCGCAAACTCACGGGTCCAGTCGAGGGAAAGGCCCATGGATTTCAGCTGTCCACGCATGGTGGCTATGTTCTGGTAGGTCCAGTCTTTCGGATGAACCTTGTTCTGCATGGCGGCGTTTTCAGCCGGCATACCGAATGCATCCCAGCCCATGGGGTGAAGAACGTTGTATCCCCTTGCACGCTTGTAGCGCGCCACAACGTCACCCATGGCGTAATTGCGCACATGGCCCATGTGAATGCGACCGGACGGATATGGAAACATTTCAAGAACGTAATATTTCTCGCGCGGATCGCTATTGTCTGTCACGAAAACACTGTCTTCGTTCCATTTTTGCTGCCAGCGCGGCTCGGCGTCGCGAGGATTATAACGTTCGATGGCCATACTTCTGAAATCCGGGTATCAAGGGGAAAATTTGCGCTGACCTTCACCACGAAACTGCCTATGCGTCAAGTTTGGCGGGTCAGGTAAGGGCGCAATCTTGGTAACCGCGTTCAAATGGTGACAATCCGTCTTGGCATCAAGGCCGGTGGCGGCTACTGAAACCGGATCCTGATGGATGCAATAGAGAATGTTGAGGTGGTGTGATGGAAATCGAAGCGCGTCTTGAAGATGTCAGGCAGCGTATTGCGTCGGTAGCGGAAAAGGCCGGGCGCGAGGAGAACAGTGTCAGCCTCGTTGCAGTCTCCAAGACATTCGATGCAGCCACGATCCAGCCGGTAATCGATTGCGGCCAGCGGGTCTTCGGCGAAAATCGCGTTCAGGAAGCCCAGGGCAAGTGGCCTGCGCTGAAAGAGCGCAACCAGGGCATAGAATTGCATCTCATCGGGCCATTGCAATCCAACAAGGCTGCCGAGGCCGTGGCGCTGTTCGACGTGGTCCAGAGTGTCGATCGGGAAAAGATCGCAAAGGTGCTTGCGGATGAGTGCCGTAAGCAGGGCAGGACGCTGCGGTTTTACGTCCAGGTCAATACCGGGCTTGAACCGCAGAAGGCAGGTCTGGACCCGCGCGAGACGGTCGCTTTTGTGGCCATGTGCCGCAACGAGTTGGAGCTTGATGTCGAGGGATTGATGTGTATTCCGCCAGCCGACGAGTATCCCGGCCCACACTTCGCGCTTTTGGCCAAGCTTGCGAAAGAGTGTGACGTGCAGAAGCTTTCCATGGGGATGTCGGGGGACTTCGAGACGGCGATTGAATTCGGTGCCACGAGCGTCAGGGTTGGTTCGGCCATTTTCGGCACGCGATAGTCGGCAGCCATAACGTAGTTCTTCGCCGCATTTGATCGCTGAGTGACGGCAACCGCCTGTCGACAATCACGTCAGCGGCTTGACGCTAATACGCAACAAAAAGCCACGGCCTCCATTTGGAGCCGTGGCTTTTTGTTTGGCGGTCGGGGCCGAAGCCCCGGTCGCTTAATCGAACGGTATCGCCCTGTCCTTGCCCGTCACAGGCTTTCCGTCGAGGGAGACCTCTATATCCGGGCTTCCGGCGGTCCGTTTGACGGCCACTTCGCGAACCTTGCCATCCAGCGTGATCTTGGCGGAGAAGCCATCCCACGCATCCGGTAGCGATGGATCAATGTGCAGAGTACCGTTGACACGGGTAATCCCGAGAATGCCCTCGACGGCGGCGCGGTACAGCCAACCGGCCGATCCCGTGTACCAGCTCCAGCCGCCGCGACCTGAATAGGCACCGGCACCATAGACGTCCGCCGTTACGACATAGGGCTCGACGCGGTAGGTCTCTGAAGACGGTCTGTCGAGCGCATGATTGACGGGATTGAGCAGCGAGAAGCACTTCCACGCATCTTCATGGCGGCCAAGCTTGGCCAGCGCCAGCACGACCCATGTGGCTGCGTGCGTATACTGGCCACCATTCTCGCGAACACCGGGCGGGTAGGCCTTGATGTAGCCCGGATCCTGCGGCGAGCGGGAGAAGGCTGGCGTGAACAGGCGGATGATACCAGCCTCTTCGTCCACCAGTTCCTTCATGACCGCGTCCATTGCCTGAGCCGACCGCTGTTCCTCACCTTCGCCGGAAAGGACGCTCCAGCTCTGGCCGAGCGAATCGATACGGCATTCCTCGCTGGTAATCGAGCCAAGTGGCGTGCCGTCATCGAAGTAGCCACGACGGTAGTAGTCGCCGTCCCAGCCCGCCGTTTCCAGCGCCGCACGCAATTTGTCGCGATGGGTCTTCCATTTCTCGACACGGTCCAGATCGCCGCGCTCTTCTGCGATTTCGATGAAATTGCGAAGGGTGCCAGCGAGGAACCAGCCGAGCCACACACTTGTGCCTTTGCCAGCCACGCCGACACGGTTCATGCCGTCGTTCCAGTCACCGCCAAGGATGAGAGGCAAGCCGTTTTCGCCCGTCCGGTGGATGGCCAGATCGAGGGCAAGTGCTGCATGTTCATATAGGCTTGCCGTCGTTTCGCTGGTTTCCGGCTGGAAGAAGGCGTCGTGCTGCCCAGGGGTCAAGGCCGGTCCCTTGAGGAACGGGATGCTTTCATCAAGGATAGCCTTGTCGCCGGTGGCGGCGATGTACTGGTGGGCGGCGTAAGCCAGCCAGACCACGTCGTCGGAAATCGTGGTTCGTACACCGGCACCCGTCAATGGCAGCCACCAGTGTTGCACGTCGCCTTCCGCAAACTGACGTCCAGCGGCCCGCAGGATCTGCTCGCGGGCAAGTTCCGGCTGGTAGAGCAGGAAGGCGAGCGTGTCTTGCAGCTGGTCACGGAAGCCAAATGCACCACTGGACTGATAGAAGGCCGTGCGCGCCAGAATGCGGCACGCAAGCGCCTGATAGGGCAGCCAGCTGTTGACCATGTGGTTGAAACCGGCATCGGGCGTGGAGACCTGAAGCTGTCCGCTGAACCCGCTCCAGAAACGCTTGTTTGCTTCCAGAACATCATCGAAGTCGCTCTGGCGAATATCCTTCACCAGTGCACGGGCCTCTTGCGCCGTGTCGGCATCACCCATGTAGATCAGGACATGCCGCTCTTCACCTGGCTTGAGGTGAATTTCCTGCATGAGCGCCGCACAAGGTGCACCGTCAAGCTCAACGCTTCCGGAAAGGGCAGCGCCTGACAGAATAGCCTGCGGTGCCTGAACCGACCCGTAACGTCCGATGAACTCGCGTTTGCTGGTGGTAAAGCCGCTTGCTGGGCCATCGAGAGACAGGAAGGCCGTGCGGGCGTTGTAATCGATGCTGTATGGGTTTGAAGCAAACAGCGCGCCGGTTTCCTCATCATGGTTGCTGAGAATGAACGGCGCCGACTTCTGGGTATTGTTGCCCAGTACCCATTCGACATAGCCATAGGTTCTGAGACGGCGGTTCTGGCTGCCGACATTTCGAACCGTCAGACGTGACAGCTTTACCGGCTTTTCGCGATCCACCGTCTGGATGACTTCGATATCGAGACCATCGTCAACACTGCGGAAAACCGAATAACCAAGGCCGTGACGGGTTTCGAATACCGCCTCGGGATTTCGCGACAATGCGGCGAAAGGCGAGTGAATCTTGCCGCTGTCGACATCCGACACATAGATCGCTTCACCGGGACGGTTGATGACCGGATCATTGCTCCATGGAGTCAGCTGGTAATCGCGCGAGTTGCGGCTCCATGTGAAACCGGCACCTTCTGCGGAGATGTGGAAACCAAAACGTTCGTTGGAAATCACATTGATCCACGGCTGCGGCGTGGACTGCCCGCCGTGAAGCCGCACGACATATTCATCGCCGGTTTTTGCGAAACCGCCGAAGCCGTTCCAGAAATCCAGATCATGCGCGTCTTCGACCGGCTCACCCTGTGGGAAGACCGGGGCAGGCAGACGTGCCTGTGCCAGATCGCTTCCTTCCGGCCCACGATGGGCGGCAAAGAGCGAGACGGCGCGGTTGACCTGATCGACGATCTTGCCGTTGCGAACGTGAAGAACGACGCGGGAGGCAGCCAGCAGGGCCGACCATGTTTCCTCATCCATCAGGTCGCGACGGACGGAGAAGACGTGCGGTCTGCCGCCATCGGCCGGATTGATACGGCGCTGGGCTTCGGAAATGTAATCCAGCGCGTGCTGCATGTCCTGCGCGTAGGATGCTGCGCGTTCATTGACGATGACGAGATCGAAAATGACGCCACGGGCGCGCAGATATTCATGGGCGCTCAAGGCTTCCTTGGCGATATCCATGTCCATATCGTCATTGATGCGCAGGCTGAAGATCGGGAAGTCGCCCGAAATCGCCAGCGGCCACAGGGACCGTTGCGAACCAAGACCCGTCTTCAGCGTATCGGCATCCGCACGCAGATGCATATCTGGATAGACGAGATAGCGGGCGAGATGCTGGAAGGCTGCTGCCTGCTGCGAGGTTACGCCCACATGGCGCATCTGCACCTGTGTTCGCGTCCAGGCATGAACGAGTTCATGCGCGAAGGCATCCGGGTGACGGTAACGATCAATGGCCTTGTCGACATCTTCGCGGCTTGGTGCTGCAATCGTCCAGAAGATGACGCTGACCTTCTTGCCGGCGGGAACGCGCACCACGCGTCGCAGCGACAGGATAGGGTCGAGCGTGAAGCCATCGGTGCCGGAAAGTGTGGCACCCGCATCGAAAGCAGCCGCCTCGCCGAGAGAACGGCCTCGGCCAATGAACTTGGCGCGGTCGGTCTCGAATTCGGTCGGACGCGCCGGGCCGGCATTGTCCGCGGCCAGATGCGCGATCACCGTGCTTGGTTCGCTCGGAGACCGCTTGTTGCGCCACGCACGAATGACATCGCCACGCTTGCCGATTTCCGTCTGCACGAACATGCGGGAGAACAAGGGGTGAGCATTGTCATCGTCTTCATTGGCAATGACGGGCTCCATGTAGGACGTGACTTCGATGTAACGATCCTCAGAACCGACATTGAGAAGGGTCACACGGCGGCCTTCGGCATCATGCTCCGTCGCTACGATGCACTCGACGACGCTTTGAATATCGCCGACCGTCTTGTGGAATTCGGCCTTGTCGTCGGTAAAGACCGTCTTGGTCTTTTCGCCCAAGGCAACGCGCGGTTCTGCGGTGGCGCTCCACCAGTCGCCCGAAACGGTATCGCGCAGGAACAGGAACGTGCCCCAGCGGTCTTCTGTCGGATCGGCCTTCCAGCGGGAAATCGCCAGACCGTTCCACTTCGAGTAACCGGCACCTGTCGATGTCAGCATCGTGGAATAGTGACCATTCGACAGGAACACGACCTCGCGGTCCCGTACGGCAGGATCGGCAATGGTGCGAACTTCTGCGCGCAGCAGGTCGGCCTGTTCCTTGCCGGGTGTCTCCGGCTCGTACTTGGAACTGACCACTGGAACTTCGCGTGGCGCCTTTTCCTGAAGCAGCAGTTCAGCGGCTTCGATGACGGGGTCGGCGTGGAAGAGTTCACGCAACACACCATCCAGAACCACGTTGGCAACAGCCGCAATCGACATGCCATGGTGGTGGGCATAGTAGTTGTAAACGACAGCGCAGACCTTGCCATCGGGAACGCGGGTCGGTGTGAAATCGACCGCATCATGGAAGCCGTACTGGCCGAGCGCGCCGAGTTTGCGCAACTTCTGCAGGTTCTCAAGCGCGGCATCCGGGTCATATTGCGATGCCAGGATGGAGGCGTAAGGCGCAATGACGGCATTCTGGCCGAGGCCGCGCTTCAGGCCAAGCGTGGGTACACCGAAGTTGGTGTACTGGTAGTTCATGTTGTGATCGCGGGCATTGAAGGCTGCTTCCGAGATACCCCACGGGGTGCCCAGACGGCGACCGTGATTGACCTGTTCCTTGACGATCAGATTGTTGGTCTGGTTCAGGATACCACCATGACGCTCCTGCATGACAAGCGGCGGCATCAGATATTCGAACATCGAGCCGGACCAGGAAACCAGCGCGCCCTGCGCGCCGATCGGCACGACCTGACGGCCAAGACGATACCAGTGTTCGGTCGGCAGATCGCCCTTTGCGATGGCAAAAAGGCTGGTCAGGCGGCATTCGGAGGCGAGGAGGTCGTAGCAGGCCTCGTCAAGCTCCTTGCTGTCGACGCGGTAGCCGATCGACAGAAGACGGCGGTCCTTGCGATAGAGAAAGCCGAAGTCCATCGAGAAGGCGAGGTTGCGGCTGCGGTCGCGCAGCGAGTTCAGCCGGTCACGCAACGGATCGATGGTGGCGAGATCGAAGGCGCTGTCGGAAATATGCGCTTCGCAGCAATCGACCAGCGACTGCGCCCAGCGCGTGACTTCCGCACTTTGCTCCGACTTGACTTCCAGATTGAGGTTGGAAGCCAGCTTCTGGATGTCGCGGGCCAAGACGGCCAGATTGATGACGCGGATCGATGCGAACTCATGCTCACGCTTGACCGAGGCGAGCGCGTTGGAGAAGCCGATGATACGCTCTTCCAGGCGGCGATGGAGAGGCCGCAGGTTCTTGCGATCGTCAGGCAGTTCCTTAAGGGTTTCGCGCAGGATGCCGGCGACATCGCCAATACCGTCGAGATTGCCCTGAAGATGCGCAGACGGTGCTTCCGCCCACTGACGGCAGGCCGACGAGATGGCGATGAGGTGACCGGCAAGGTTACCGCTATCTACCGCAGAGACGTAGCGGGGGCCAAGCGTCTGAAGCGTATCGGTATGGTACCAGTTGTAGAGATGGCCGCGATATTTCTCCATCTTCTCGACCGTCTCGATGGTCTTTTCCATCCGCTCGACGGTTTCCGAGAAGCTGATCCAGCCGAATTGACGGGCCGAAATCACAGACAGCAGGTAGACGCCGATATTGGTCGGCGAGGTACGGCTGGCAACGATAGGCTCCGGCGTTTCCTGGAAGTTGTCCGGCGGGAGGTAGTTTTCACCCGAGGTAACGAAGGCTTCGTAATAGCGCCATGTGCGACGGGCGATCTTGCGAAGCTCGCTCGACACATGTTCGGAGACGAAGAGACGATCTTCGGTCTCGGCGGACTGGCTGACATACCAGGCAACGGCGGGCGAGAAGACCCACAGAAGTGCGAAGGGAATGCCGACCAGGAACGCGTTATCACCCGGCAGTGAGGCAAACAGCAGGCCGAGCAGCGAAACGACCGGCGCGTGCCACATCTGGCGATAGTAATCGAGAATGCTGCCCTGCGCGCTGGACTGAATGCTGGCGGCGGTGCGCCATTCCAGCATCAGCTTGCCGCTGACGAACAGACGGTAGAGCGAGCGGCCGATGGCATCCGCCATCATGCAGGCACTGTCTGCGATAAAGACGATTCGCAGTGCAACCTGAGCATTGGTGGCGCGGATTTCTGACCACAGCGTATGGAAATGCGCCTGCGGCACGATATCGGTCGAGCGCGGAACGAGGCCGGACAGCAGTGACAGTGTGGGTGCGACGAAGAGCGAGAAGATCAGCAGGATCTGCCAGATCAGCGCGCCGAGCGGACCCATGAAGTACCAGCCAAGAACGGAGGCAACGAACCATGCAATCGGGGTGAGAGAACGACGAAGATTGTCGATCATCTTCCAGCGACCAATGGCGGTCACACCGCGTTTTGCTTCCATGATGTAAGGCAGAAGCTGCCAGTCGCCACGTGCCCAGCGATGCTGGCGCGAAACTTCGACTTCGTAACGGGTTGGGAAGTCTTCGACGAGCTCGACATCCGTTACCAGGGCGCAACGGGCAAACGAGCCTTCCAAGAGGTCGTGAGAGAGAACTGCATTTTCCTCGATCCGGCCCTTCAGCGCCGTCTCGAATGCATCCACGTCATAAAGACCCTTGCCCGTGAATGTACCTTCGGAGGTCAGGTCCTGATAGACGTCAGATACGGTGAAGACGTAAGGATCGATACCGCGATTGATGGAGAAGACGCGCTGGAAGACGGAGGCGTCCTTGCCAGTTGTCAGCGATGGGGTCACGCGCGGCTGCAGCAGGCCGTAACCGTGGATCACACGACCGGTTACTGGGTCGTGAACAGGACGGTTGATCGGATGGTGCATCTTGCCGACGAGCTTGGTCACGGCGTCGCGCATCAGGCGTGTGTCAGCGTCCAGCGTCATGACGTATTTGACGTTTTCCGGCACCATATTGGCACCGTTGAGGAATGTCGTGTCCTTGTCGCCGCGAAGCAGCATGTTGAGTTCATGCAGCTTGCCGCGTTTGCGCTCCCAGCCCATCCAGCAATCTTCGGCTGGATTGTATAGACGGCGGCGATGCAGAAGGAAGAAGCGTGTCCTGCCGTCAAACGCATAACGGGCCGACAATGCGGCCACTTCGCGCTTGGCATATTCGAGAATTTCGACATCTTCTGCCGATTGCTCGTATGGGGCATCGCGCCAGTCGCTGATCAGCGCGAAGGAAATCTCTCCATGCGGATTGGCGAGATAATGGACCTCGAGATTGCGGACCATTTCATCGACGCTGTCGCGGCTTGTCAACATGCATGGGACGGCCAGCAGCGTGCGGGCGTCTTCTGGAATGCCCTCCTTGAACTCATATCCGACCAGACGGAACGGCTTGACGAAGAAGGTCACCAGCGTGTTGAAAAGTCCCGTCGCACCTTCGGATGCGGGCAGGGCAAACATCAAGAGGAATGCCGTGACAACATACCAGGGCATTCCGGCATCGGCCAGGAACCATCCGACGATGCACATGGCAAGTGCGGTCAGCGCAATGACGGGAACGGCGACCGAGAGCCAGTTGAACTGGCGCATGAAGCGCACGACGCTTTGCGAGATAAGCGGCGTATATCCAATCCGTCTTTCCAGTTCCTCACGGCGCTGGCCGATCAGGAAGCTGCCGACATTGGGCGCGTGGGGGTGCTTTTCATCCGAATTGGCGGTTTCCGTCACCATGTCGACGGCGGCCTGCGCAACTTCGATTTCTGTCTTGGGCGAGCGGCGAGCGAGAAGCTCGACCGTGTTGCGGTAGGTATTGCGGGAGCCGAAATCGAGCGTTTCGTAATCGGTCTGCTCACGCAGGACCTTGTCGATATGGCTGACTTCCTCGAACCAGACAGACCATTCGGTATCGTCGATTTCGCGCAGGCTCTTGACGATGTTGCCCATGGTGACGTTGCCGGAGGCGAGGCGGTTATGTTCCGCCATCATCGTGTTCTCGGCATCGGTACCAGCGCTTTGCAGACGCTCTTCGAGCCAGTTCAGTGCGAAGCCAGAGGTCTGTGAACCGTTTCGGAGGCGATACAGGAACTGTGTGGAGAATGTGGGGTCGTCAACCAGATTGTCGATCTGCTTGAGGAGGGTGGCGGAGGCTTCGGCATCGTTCAGCCGGATGATCTCGTCCACGACCTCGTTGGCCTTCTGGCGCATCCGGCGGGAGCGTTCCACGCGAATGGAGATCCGCCGCAAATTTTCGATCAGAACGAAACGGAGGATGGAGGGCAACGCCCACAATTCACCGATCTGCAGAGTCTTGGAAGTCTGGTACCCCTCCACCAGCGCCGTCATGCTTTCGCGCGACACCGTGCTGTGGGTATGGGCGACATAGAGCCATGCGAGCGCCATGACGCGCGGGATTTCCGTATTGCCAATCCTGACCGTCGGGAGCTGACGGTAGAACTTGCGCGGAAAGTCGCGCCGGACCTCCTGGATCGCTTCCTCTATCACATAGTGATTGTCGAGCAGCCATTCTGCAGCAGGCGTGATCGTTGCGCCGTTTTCAGAGTCGACGGCGGTCGTTCGATAAACGCGCAGGATTTCCTTTTCGTTTTCACGATGGCGCGCGAAGAAATCGAACTCCATGAAGCCCGGCAAGTCGTCGGCCCCGGTCCTGGAGAGCTCGGCTCCACAGTCCCTCAGCTCATCGATTGTGAAGTAAACGGAGCGTATCGAATCATTGTGATCGATCTGCTTTGCTTCTGAATCACGGGCGGCGGCGGTCGGCGTAATATGAAATGACATCGGCTCGTATTCTGCACTCTGGTGAGGATCTGGCTATTTAACCGGAACTTGTTTCAGATTGCTCTTGGAAATTGAAACAACTTTGGCAGCTTTATTTCTTGCTGATCCTGAACCTTTGCTGAACCATCGCGAACCAGCACACGATGATCGAAGTGAAACTGCTTGCCCATCAACATGGCATTTTTGGGCAGAGCGCTTCACATCTGAAGAAAATCAACTATTTGACACTGATCTGGCAGATAGAATGCGCCATCGCGCCATGCTTTTCGTGAAACATTTCGCAAACTCCCCCAAAGCGAAACCACGTCATGCTGTGCCCCTGTCGCATTTCTTCATCCAACCCCTCGGGCGCGAGCATCTTTCGATACAAAAGAAGCGACCCAATGGAGGGAATGAATAAATGCGATATCAGTTCCATGCCACCTGTCGCGCCTCTGCGCAAGCGCCGAAATCAATGGGCATGATCATGGCAATCTTGGCTTGCCCGTCCCTTACCAGACACTGGTAAAACTGCTAGGCATGAACGACGTTACGTCGCTCACATGCAGAATATTCCGGACCTAAAAAAAATGACGATACAGCCAAATAACGCAGCCGCATTCGACAATCACATGCCGGATGTCCGTGCAATCCGTCATCACCTACATAAAAACCCTGAAATCGGGCTTTCAGAATTCAAAACGTCTGACTTTGTCGCGTCGCAGCTGGAAGCAATGGGATATGACGTGACCCGCGGGCTTGCCGGAACGGGTGTCGTCGCAACCTTGCGCAACGGCAATAGCAGCAAGACGGTGGGTATTCGCGCCGATATGGACGCCCTGCCGATTGTTGAAGAAACCGGTGCCGATTATGCAAGCGTCAATCCCGGCGTGATGCATGCCTGCGGCCATGACGGGCACACGGCGATGTTGCTGGGCGCAGCGCGGATCATCGCAGAGCGGCGTAACTTCGATGGCACCGTGCACCTGATCTTCCAGCCGGCAGAAGAAAATTTCGGTGGCGCCCGCATCATGATCGAGGACGGTCTGTTCGAGCGCTTTCCCTGCGACGCGGTCTTTGCGCTTCACAATGAGCCAAGCCTGCCCTTCGGCCACTTCGTGCTGCGTGAAGGGCCGATCATGGCTGCGGTGGATGAATGCAAGATCACCGTCAATGGCTATGGCGGCCATGGTGCGGAGCCGCAAGACGCGCTTGATCCCATCGTTGCCGGTGCCAGCATCATCATGGCGCTACAGACCATTGTCTCGCGCAATATTCACCCCTTGACGCCAACGGTCGTGACGGTCGGCGCATTTCACGCGGGTGTGGCAAGCAATGTCATTCCTGAAACAGCGGAAATGTTGCTGACCATCAGGTCCTTCGACGCTGCCGCGCGCGACGAGCTGGAAAAACGCATTCGTCTGATTGCTGAAGGGCAGGCCGCAAGTTACGGGATGGGTGTCACGCTCGATTACCAGCGTGGCTACAATCCCACGGTCAACCACAAGGCGGAGACAGATTATATTGTTGATCTAGCCACGCGATTTGCTGGAGCCGACAAGGTTATGGAAATGCCTCGGCCTACAATGGGAGCGGAGGATTTCGCCTATATGCTGGAACAGCGCCCCGGCGCTTACTTTTTCCTTGGTACCCAAAGGACCAAAAACGATCCTCCGTTGCATCATCCCAAATTCGATTTCAACGACGATATCCTGCCTGTCGGCACGGCTTTCTGGGTGGAACTGGTGGAAGATTTCCTCAAGGGAAATAGAGCTTGAGCAATGAGCACGGCTTCAACCCGGCCAAGCCTTCGACGAAGTCGTGCTCCCTGTCGTTCAAGCGCTTGAGTCTTAAGGCACCAGCCCAAGGATGACAGCGGCGACGAAGCCGAAGCACAGGCTGATGAGGACCGTGTGAACAACCGGCTGCCAGCCACGCGACGGCGTTGTTGCAGGGGTGAAATCTTTGATTTTTCCGGCTTTGGAATAAGACATAGAACCCTCCCTCGTTGATACACTATCGGCCATGCCGACCTTCATAACTTATGTCGAATATCGCCTTTTATGCTGACGTTCTGTAGAGATGTTTTTCCATATGTTGGCCACATCGGGGAAAATACTGATCGTTACATGCCTCCCAACGCGTAATGATCAACCCTCCTGTGCCAGCATCAACGCGCGGCGTGATTTCCGGTTCAATGTGAAAACCAATGGGAGCTGATTTGGTGGATATCGACGTTGTCGTCGTTGGCGCAGGGGTCATTGGGCTGGCAACCGCGAGAGCATTTGCGCAGGCGGGCCTGTCCACCGTCGTTCTGGAACAGGGCGATGATTTCGGCACAGAGACGTCTTCGCGCAACAGCGAGGTCATCCATGCGGGCCTGTATTATCCAGCTGGCAGCCTGAAAGCCAGATTGTGCGTCGAGGGCAGGCGGAAGCTTTATGACTTCTGCGAGAGCCACGGAGTTGGGTACAGGCAGTGCGGAAAACTGATCGTTGCGACTGAGGACGACGAGGTCCCGCTTCTCGATACATTGCTGGCGCGTGGCAGCCAGAACGGCTGCGACGATCTTCACTTGCTCGATGCGGCTCAGGCGCAAAATCTCGAGCCGTCGCTTTCGTGCCTCGCAGCGCTCTTTTCACCATCGACCGGTATCATCGATAGCCATGGCTACATGCTGGCGCTGCTGGGCGATGCCGAGGATGCCGGTGCCGCGATAGCCTATCAAACGCCCTTCATCCGTGCGGATAAAATTGACGGGGGCTTCAATGTGGAAGCTGGCGGTTGCCAGCCGATGCGTCTGACCTGTCGCATTCTCGTCAATGCGGCAGGGCTCCACGCTCCCCGGCTTGCCGGCGCGATCAACGGACTTCCAGCCAGTCACGTGCCGGTAGCGCGTTTCGCAAAGGGATCGTATTTTTCCCTGGCAGCAAGGTCGCCGTTTTCACACCTGATTTATCCGGCCCCGCAAAGTCATGGGCTGGGCGTGCACCTGACGTTCGATCTGGCAGGTCAGGCGCGCTTTGGCCCTGATGTGGAGTGGGTGGAGACCATCGATTATGCGGTCGATCCACGGCGCTCGGAAGGTTTCGACGAAGCCATCCGGCGGTACTGGCCAGGATTGCCTGATAATGCGCTGGTGCCTGCATATTCCGGCATCAGACCCAAGATTTCGGGCCCGGAGGACACCGCGATGGATTTTCGGATCGACGGCCCGCAAGTCCACGGTGTCGAGGGGCTTGTCAATCTGTTCGGCATCGAGAGCCCGGGACTGACCGCCTCTCTGGCCATTGCAGAAGAGGTCTATCGAAGGCTTTCCTAATGGCTGAAGCGGGAAAGCGCCTGCGCCATGATTTCGGGATCGACATTGCCGCCGGAGGCGACGGCAATGATCGTATCGCTCTTGAGCTCTGCTCCATGGAAGAGCGCTGCCGCGAGAGCGACGGCACCGCCTGGCTCCACAACCACCTTCAACCGCAGAAACGCCAGCACCATCGCGTGCAATGCCTCATCTTCGGTCACCGCAATGCCCGGGCCGCAATGGTGTGTCATGATTGGAAACGTGATGTTGCCGGGCTGAGGTGTGATGATGGCATCGCAAACAGAGCCGGACAGTTTCTCATTGCGTTCGATCCTGCCTGAGGCCAGAGAGCGGGCAACATCATCAAACGCCTGCGGCTCGCAGGTCCTGACCGTGTATCCGGGCGCCTTGGCACTGAGCGCAATGGCGGTGCCGGATGTCAGCCCGCCGCCGCCACAGGGCACGAGAACCTCGGCATTCTCGATGCCGAGTTCGCGGCCCTGTTCAGCGATTTCCAGACCCACCGTGCCCTGACCCGCGATGACCAGAGGCTCGTCATAGGGACGGATGAGCGTGAGGCCACGGTCCTTGGAAAGAGTGGCGCCGATGGCGTCCCTGTCATCTTTCGATCTATCGAACAGAACGACCTCGGCCCCATACTCTCGGGTGTTTTCGATTTTAATTTTTGGCGCGTCGTCAGGCATGATGATGACGGATGGAACGTCGTGCAGCGCTGCGGCAAGAGCCACGCCTTGCGCATGATTGCCGGAAGAGAAAGCGATGACGCCCCGTTTGCGGATCTCGGGGGCAAGCCCTGAAACGGCTGACCAGCCACCGCGAAACTTGAACGAGCCAGTGCGCTGAAGGCATTCTGCTTTTACCAGAATTCTGCGACCGGCAATGTCGTCCAGAAAGGGTGAAGACAGCAAAGGTGTGCGAATTGCTTCAGCGCCGATGCGTTCGCGCGCAGCCTCGATCATGGCGATGTCTGTCATCTCGTCTCCGACTTGCCGACTATATTCTGGAGCTAGGATAAGCAGGCATCGTGCATCTGAAAACCCCGGCCGTGGGCCGGGGTTGGTCTTTTTTGTGTCGGATCAGGCGAGTGTGTAAGCCGTCTTTACCGTGGTGAAGAACTCGCTGGCATAACGCCCCTGTTCGCGCGGACCGAAGGATGATGCCTTGCGGCCTCCGAAAGGAACATGAAAATCGACCCCTGCCGTTGGCAGGTTGACCATGACCATGCCGGCTTCCGCATTGCGCTTGAAATGGGTGGCGTGCTTCAGGCTTGTGGTCGCGATGCCTGATGACAGGCCAAAGGGCGTATCATTGGCAACCGCCAGCGCTTCATCATAGTCTTTCACCCGGATGACGGCGGCGACAGGTCCGAAGATTTCTTCCTGCGAGATGCGCATATCGTTGGTCGCTTCGGTAAACAGCGTTGGCTGCAGGAAGAAGCCAGGCGTTTCCCGCTTGACGAGATCGCCACCGAAGGCAACCTTCGCGCCTTCCTTTTTGCCGATTTCGATGTAGTCGGTATCCTGCTTCAGCTGTTTTTCATCAACGACCGGGCCGACGTGGGTTTCCTTGTCCATGGCGTGTCCGACATTGATCTTGGCCAGACGCTCCGTCAGGGCTGCAACGAACCGGTCGTGAATGCCCTCGGTCACGATGATTCGCGACGATGCGGTGCAGCGCTGGCCGGTGGAGTAGAAACCGGAATTGGCCGCAGCCTCCACGGCGACGCCAAGATCGGCATCATCAAGCACGACGAACGGATTTTTGCCGCCCATTTCCAGCTGGAACTTGCGGTTGAAAGGAAGCGATGATGCCGCCACGCGCTGGCCGGTGCCGGTGGAGCCTGTGAAGGTGATGCCTGCAAGATGCGGGCTGTCGAGCATCGCCTGCCCGACGATAGAGCCGCGGCCCATGACCAGATTGAGGACGCCCTTCGGCAGACCGGCGCGGTGCAGGATATCGACGATGGCCCAGGAGCAGCCGGGAACCAGTTCCGCTGGTTTGAAGACAATCGTGTTGCCGTAGCAAAGGGCCGGGGCAATCTTCCAGGCCGGGATCGCAATCGGGAAGTTCCACGGCGTGATGATGCCGATGACGCCGAGCGGCTCGCGGGTGACTTCGACGCCGATATTGGGCCGGGCAGACGGAATGACCTCTCCTGCCAGACGAAGCGCTTCGCCAGCAAAGAAATCGAATATCTGGGCAGCGCGAATGGTTTCACCAATGCCTTCTGCCAGAACCTTGCCTTCTTCTCGGGCCAGGAGCGCGCCAAGCTCGTCCTTGCGCGCCAGGATTTCGTCAGCGGTCTTTTTCAGGATCGCGTGGCGTTCCAGAATGCCGGATCGCGACCATGCCGGGAACGCGGCCTTGGCGGCGGCGATGGCGCGCTTCGCATCGTCGGCATTTGCCTGCGCATATAGGCCCACGATTTCCTTGGTGTCGGACGGATTGATGTTTTCCGACGTCTCGGCACCGATCCATTCGCCGTCGATGAGGTTCTGGTGGATGGTCATGAACTGTTCCCTTTCAAGTGAACCGGGCAGCTACGCGCCACCGTTCTGATGAGATTTGTGGATCGCCGCGTGTCAGATCGCATCCGCCCACGGTCGCTGCGATCTGTGATATGATCTGTTCAAGAAAATTGCCATATAAGAGATGTAACAAATTCTCTCAGGCAATAGAAATAACCGCGCAGAGTGGTGATGCGATCAGGCTCGGTGACTGTTGAGTTTTTCCAGATATATCAAGATACCGCTGTGGTCGACGTCGGCACCACCGTCATGAACGAACTCGGCAAATTCCTGGGTGATTTTCTGGGTGAGGGGTAGATCCAGCGATAGATCTTTCGCTGTCGCGAGCACGCCGTTCAGGTCTTTCAGTTGGAACTTTGATGGTCCGCCGGGCTCGAAATCGCGCTTTACCATGCGCTCACCGTGCAATTCCAATATGCGGCTTTCGGCAAATCCGCCGCGTATGGCATTGCGAAAACCTTCCCGCGATGCGCCTCCGGCTTCAACCAGCATCATGGCTTCGGCAACGGCGCCGATGGTGATGGCGACGATCTGCTGGTTGGCAAGCTTGCACAATTGCCCCGCGCCCGAGGGGCCGACATAGGTCAGCCGACCCATGGGCGCGAAAACGTCAGACAGAGTTGCGATAAGCTGCTCATCGCCACCCGCCATGATCGCAAGCGTACCCGCTTTCGCCCCAACAACGCCGCCTGAAACCGGGGCATCGATGTGATGAAGGCCGAGCTCTTCGAGTTTCTTTGCGTGAGCCCGTGCAATCGACGGGGCAATCGAGCTGCTGTCGATAATGATCGCGCCTTTTTCGAGCGCATTTGCCACGCCGGCACCGAATAGAACGTCGCCGACCGCATCGCCATCGCTCAGCATCGTCACGACGATGCTTGCGCCGCTTGCCGCCTCCGCCGCAGATGACGCGATAACCGCTCCTTCAGAGGCAAGTGCCTGGGCTTTTTCGGTGCTGCGGTTCCAGACACGGAGGCTGAAGCCTGCACCAAGAAGGTTTTTCGCCATTGGCCCGCCCATCAGGCCCGTCCCGATAAAGGCGATTACGCGGCTATTGTCTGTCGTCATGTCAATTCTCCTCCAACTGCTCCCCAATGTGCACAGAAAAAATCAGGCCGAAAGTGCAGTTTTTGAAAGGTTGGTTCGAGCAGAACGGAAGCTTGCAGCAAAGCCGCTGTTTTCACCGGGACTTGGTGTCGAAGGGGCAGTCCAGGGATTTCAAAGCCCGGCAGCTGAGTACCGCCGGGCTATAGGTCTCAGGCGCCTGTCACGCGGCTTCTTGCCTGTTCTGCCTGTTTTCGATGAGGTCATCGACGACGGCTGGGTCTGCGAGGGTCGAGGTATCGCCAAGCGCGCCGAAGTCGTCCTCGGCGATCTTGCGCAGGATGCGGCGCATGATCTTGCCCGAGCGGGTCTTGGGAAGACCGGGCGAGAACTGGATTTTGTCCGGCGTGGCGACAGGACCGATCTCGTTGCGCACATGCTTGATGAGTTCTGCCCGCAGCGCATCGTCACCCACCTGCCCCGCCATCAGCGTCACATAGCAATAGATGCCCTGACCCTTGATGGAATGCGGATAGCCCACCACGGCCGCCTCCGAGACCAGATTGTGCGACACCAGCGCCGATTCGACTTCTGCCGTGCCCAGCCTGTGGCCCGAGACATTGAGAACGTCATCGACGCGCCCGGTAATCCAGTAATAGCCATCTTCATCGCGTCGGCAGCCATCGCCGGTGAAGTACTTGCCCTTGTAGGTGGAGAAATAGGTCTCGACGAATCGCTGGTGATCGCCATAGACCGTGCGCGACTGTCCCGGCCAGCTGTCGACAATACACAGATTGCCATCGGCTGCACCTTCCAGCACCTTGCCCTCGGCATCGACCAGTTGCGGCTGCACGCCGAAGAAGGGTCGCGTGGCCGAGCCCGGTTTCAGGTCGGTCGCCCCCGGCAAAGGCGAGATCAGAATGCCGCCGGTCTCCGTCTGCCACCAGGTGTCGACAATCGGGCTCTTGTCCTCGCCCACCACGTGGTAATACCACTCCCAGGCTTCCGGATTGATCGGCTCGCCCACCGTGCCGAGAAGCCGAAGGGACGAGCGCGAGGAACGCTTGACGAACTCGTCGCCCGCGCCCATCAGCGAGCGCAATGCGGTTGGGGCGGTGTAGAAGATGTTGACCTGATGCTTGTCGATGACTTCCCAGAACCGGCCCTGATCGGGAAAGTTCGGCACGCCCTCGAACATGACGGTGGTGGCGCAATTGGCAAGCGGTCCGTAGACGATATAGGAATGGCCGGTCACCCAGCCGACATCGGCGGTGCACCAGTAGATATCGCCATCGTTGTAATCGAAGACATATTCATGCGTCATCGACACATAGACCAGATAGCCGCCGGTCGTGTGCAGCACGCCCTTGGGCTTGCCGGTGGAGCCTGAGGTGTAGAGGATGAACAGCGGATCTTCCGCCTTCATCTTTGCCGGCTCGCAATGGGGTTTTACCGAGGCGACTTCCTGATGGTACCAGAGGTCGCGGCCCGGCGCCCAGTTGGTCTTGCCGCCGGTGCGGCGCACCACCAGCACCTTGTTGACGATGACATGCTGGCGTGCGGCGATGTGGATGGCCTTGTCGGTGTTTTCCTTGAGCGCAATCGGCTTGCCGCCGCGCACGCCCTCATCGCAGGTGATGACGAAGGTCGACTCGCAGTCCACGATGCGACCCGCCAGCGCATCCGGCGAAAAGCCGCCAAAGACCACGGAATGCACCGCGCCGATGCGTGCGCAGGCCAGCATCGCATAGGTGGCTTCCGGGATCATCGGCATGTAGATGGTCACCCGGTCGCCCTTCTTGACGCCGTGCTTCTTCATCACATTGGCCAGACGGCACACCGCATCGTAAAGCTGGTTGTAGGTGATCTTCTTGTCGATATAGGGATTGTCGCCTTCCCAGATGATCGCCGTGCGCTCGCCATGGGTCTTCAGATGCCGGTCGATGCAATTGTAGGAGACATTGGTCAGCCCGTCCTCGAACCACTTGATCGGCACCTTGCCCTTAAACGACGTATTCTTGACCTTGGTGTAAGGCTTGAACCAGTCTATCCGCTTGCCGTGCTTGCCCCAGAACCCATCCGGATCCTCGACACTCTGCTCGTACCATCTCTGGTAACGCTCATTGTCGATCTTCGTGCGTATCTTGGCAGATTTCAAAACCGGGTAGATTTTGGCAGACATGATTTCCTCCTCAGGCCGCTTTATTTCACCTTACCGGGAGACTCCTTTTCCCCCAGTCATGTGTCAGATTCATAGCAGTTCGGCGACATCCGGCAATTAGACAATGGTCATTTGTCTTGCAAAGAATTGCAATTATGATGCAATCCGGTTATAGACCGCTCATATCCCGGAAATCAGTGGTTAACATCCACGGCCCGCGCCCCCGGAGCGGACGGACAGAAGGACTGTATCTATGGCTCAAACACTGCTTATGCCGAAAGCGACGGCCGTCTGGCTGGTGGACAACACCGCGCTGTCGTTCGATCAGATTGCTACGTTCTGCAAACTGCACCCGCTTGAAGTCAAGGCAATCGCCGATGGCGAAGCCGCCCAGGGCATTAAGGGCCTCGACCCCATTGCCACGGGTCAGCTTTCGCGTGATGAAATCGCGCGTGCGGAAGCCAATCCTGCTCACAAGATCAAGCTTTCCGAACCGAAGGTTCGCGTGCCTGAATCCAAGCGTCGCGGTCCGCGTTACACGCCGGTTTCCAAGCGTCAGGATCGCCCAAACGCCATTCTCTGGCTGGTGCGCAACCACGCTGAACTCAAGGACGCGCAGATTTCCCGCCTCGTCGGTACGACCAAGTCCACGATCGAACAGATCCGCGACCGCACGCATTGGAACTCGGCCAATCTGACGCCGATGGATCCGGTCACGCTCGGCCTGTGCAGCCAGATCGATCTCGACCTTGAAGTAGAGCGCGCATCGCGCGGTCGTCCGCTTCCAACGCAGGAAGAACTGGACGCGACCTTGCAGCCTGCTGCTGCTACCGAAAGCCTCGGCTACAACTATGAGCGTGAGGAAGAAAAAGAAATCGACGCCAACGCCGTATTTGCAAAGCTCAGCTCGCTCAAGTCTTCCCGCAAGGATGAAGACGAAGACGATAATTACTGATCTTTCCCTTCTTTATGCACTGACGAAAAAAGCCCCGTTATGCGGGGCTTTTCTTTGCGTGGAATTTCTAGAACGGTGATCAGGCTGTTTTCGCAGGCAGGGAAAGCACTGGCGCACCGGTCTTTTCATCGTCGTTCAACAGACCACTTGCCCTCAGAAGCGAGGAGAAGCGACCGCCGCGCATGCTCAGCTCGTCAAAGGTGCCCTTCTCGACAATCCGGCCATTGTCCATGAAGAGGACAAGATCGGCGTCGCGCACCGTAGACAGCCGGTGGGCGATGATGAATGTCGTACGGTCCTTGCGCAGGGCATCCACAGCGTCCTTGACGCGGGCTTCCGTCTCGACGTCGAGCGCGCTGGTTGCCTCGTCAAGAACAAGGATCGGCGCGTTCTTCAAAACGGCGCGAGCAATGGCGATTCGCTGGCGTTCGCCGCCGGACAGGCGGTTGCCGCGTTCGCCGACTTGCGTCATGTAGCCGTTCAGTCTGCTGTCGATAAAGTCCGTTGCTGCCGCAGCGGCTGCCGCCTGCGCGATTTCGTCGTCCGTGGCGCTGTCACGCCCCAGCCGGATATTGTCGCGGATGGAGCGGTTCAGCAGGCCCGCATCCTGGAAGACCGTGGCAATAGAATTGCGCAGCGACTGCCGGGTGACCGTCGAAATATCCGTGCCGTCGACCAGAATCTGGCCGCCATTCGGATCGTAGACGCGCTGAAGCAGGTTGATGAGCGTTGTCTTTCCGGCGCCCGTGGGGCCAACGATGGCAACGGTTTCGCCCGCGTTCGCCGTAAAGGAAACGTCGTGAACACCCTGTTTAGTATTGGCGAAACCGAAGTCGACATTCCGGAACTCGACCTTGCCGGAGACCTGGCCGAGTTCGACGGCGCCACTGGGTTCTTCACGCTCCTGGACGGAATCCTCAAGCTTGAAGAAGTCGATGAGTTTCGCACGCGCCTCGAAAATCTGCGTCGCGAAAGCGCGCATCTGGTCAAGACGGCCGATGAGAAGATTGGCAAAACCGATGAAGGCAATGACGTCACCGACCTTCAGCTCGCCGTTCTTGACGAGGATCGTACCGATAATCAGGATCACCATCATGGAGAGTGTGGAAGCCGTGCGGTTGAGCGCGCTGGCGAAGGCCCACCAATCGAGAACGGGATATTGCGCGCTCAGCAACCTTTCGGTGAAAGATTTTAGCGCCTTTGTCTCTGCTTCGATGCGATTGTAGCTATGCAGGACGGACACATTGCTGATCGAGTCGCTCACATGCGCAAACACGGAGTGATAGTGCTCCTCGACAGAGGCCTGGCCTTCCTTGGTGCGCTCCATCACCCATTTGCCGATGAACCAGTAGACGGTGCCCAGCGCCATGAGTACGCAGCTGAGGCGGAAGTCCATCGAGATGGCGGTCGGGATAAGCAGGATCAACGCCACGAATGTTGCCAGATGCGTGCGCATGAACTCCAGCCAGAGACCGAACAGGGTCTCGCTGGCTCGCAACAGCGTATGCAACGCATTGGAGGTGCCGCGCTGGTGGTGCCACGAGAGCGGCATCGAGATGATGCGACCGAAGGCTTCCGTTAACAGGGATGCACGGCGCCCGTGGGCAAGGCGGTCGGCCTCTCGCGCCACGGCGACATAGGCAACCGTGTTGAACACACCGAAGGCGGCCCAGAGAATAAGGATGTTTGTCGCGTCCGAACCCGACGATATTGCGTCGATGATACGACCGAACAGAACGGGCTCAGCGATGGTGATTGCTGCCAGAATGATGTTTGCGACAACGACGATGGTGACACGCCACTTGTTGTTGGCGAGATAACGCAGGGCGCGTGTATAAACCTGAAACAGTGTCAATTCCCAAATCCCGTCTTCATGTCCGCAGCGCCGGATCTCCAGCGCCTTTTAACTGCAGTGCTTTCAATGGCGATGCAGATTAAGCAAGTCTTTGTTTTATCGCTTTTTCCACATGAATGCGGGCTTAACGGAGCGGCTGCACGGATCAACTTCTCTAAAAAATATTCATTTCGGGATTGCAGGAGCCGCGCTTGAATGCCATTCAAGATTTCGCGGTATGGTTTTAATCATCGATTACCTTTTAAGGTATAACCTCTAACGGGCGCGTCATACACGTTGCTCGGCGTCGGGAGAAAATATCATTTTAGAGCGCGTCGACGAATGTCTAGTTTCTTCCAAGGTTTTCGGCTCCATGCACGATGTGTTTCAGTTTTTGACCCTGTGCAAAGAGGCGAGAACGAAGGAAAAATTTCTTTCATCTTTCCATGATGTTACCCGTCGAATGGGGTTCAATTTCTATCGGATCGTTCGACGCGATGAAGAGGATCTGACCTTCACGGGAACAGTCCTTGCGGAATATCTGCCAAATGGTTGGAAAGAGTTTTATCACGCCAAGAAATATTACGAAATAGATCCGGTAAAGCGTACGCTCGGCCTGTTGCATCAGCCGTTTCGTTGCCGTGACGTTGTGGGTCTTCTGCCGCACGCAACGCAACGCAAGCGCGCGTCCAAGCTGTTTCAGGATGCTGCTCGCTTTGGCCTGCGCGATGGCTTTGGTTTTCCGATTCATGGTCGAAGCGGTTTGCTCGGAGGCGTTTTCGTGCTCGGTGAGGGGCGCCATTTTTCAAAGCAGGAACTGACTGTCGCTGACATGGCAATGCGTGCGGCTTTCTGGAAAGTGCTGGAATTCTCCGGTCAATCGGAAGAGCTTCTGTCATTTCCCGACCTGACTGTCACGCAGCTGACACGGCGCGAGCTGGATGTGCTGACGCTTTTGGCCCAAGGCAAGACATCGCCGGAAATCGGTAAAACCCTGTCCATATCCAGCCACACCGTCGATTGGTATATAAACGGCATCCAGCGCAAGTTCGACGCTCGAAACAGGCAGCATGTCGTTGCACTTGCCCTTCGTCACGGCATCATTTCCTGAACGATCAAAAGCGGCCAGTCGTACGCAGACTGGCAAAAACGCCCTTTCCAAGCGCGAAGTTTACTGCTTAATTTCGCGCTGCAGCATATATGTGTGCTTGTCTGGTTTGGGAGGCCGTCTTGAAAATATCGAAAATCCTTGTCGCCAATCGTTCAGAAATCGCGATCCGCGTGTTTCGTGCTGCCAATGAACTTGGCATAAAAACGGTTGCCATCTGGGCGGAGGAAGACAAGCTTTCGTTACATCGTTTCAAGGCGGATGAGAGCTATCAGGTCGGCCGCGGCCCGCATCTGACCAAGGACATGGGGCCGATCGAAAGCTACCTGTCGATCGAGGAGGTCATCCGGGTTGCCAAGCTTTCGGGCGCCGATGCCATCCATCCCGGCTATGGTCTATTGTCGGAAAGCCCGGAATTTGTAGAGGCGTGCAACGCGGCCGGGATCATCTTCATCGGCCCGACGGCAGATACGATGCGCCGTCTTGGTAACAAGGTGGCTGCGCGAAATCTTGCCATCTCCGTCGGCGTGCCCGTCGTTCCCGCCACCGAGCCGCTACCGGACGATATGGCCGAAGTCGAGCGGATGGCCGAAGAGATCGGCTATCCGGTCATGCTCAAAGCGTCATGGGGCGGCGGCGGTCGTGGCATGCGCGCCATCCGCAAGAAGGAGGACCTGGCGCGCGAGGTGACCGAAGCCAAGCGCGAGGCAAAGGCTGCCTTCGGCAAGGACGAGGTCTATCTCGAAAAGCTGGTGGAACGTGCTCGCCACGTGGAAAGCCAGATTCTCGGCGACACCCACGGCAATGTCGTGCATCTGTTCGAACGCGATTGTTCTATCCAGCGCCGGAACCAGAAGGTGGTCGAGCGCGCTCCGGCACCCTACCTTTCCGAAGAGCGTCGGCAGGAACTGGCGAATTACTCGCTCAAAATCGCCGGGGCCACCAATTATGTCGGTGCGGGCACGGTCGAATACCTGATGGACGCCGACACCGGCAAGTTCTATTTCATCGAGGTCAATCCGCGTATTCAGGTCGAGCACACGGTGACCGAGGTTGTGACCGGCATCGACATCGTCAAGGCGCAGATTCACATTCTTGAAGGTGAAACGATCGGGACGCCGGAATCTGGCGTGCCAGCGCAGAAGGACATCCGCCTCAACGGGCATGCGCTTCAGTGCCGCATTACCACGGAAGATCCGGAGCACAACTTCATTCCCGATTATGGCCGCATCACCGCCTATCGCTCGGCTTCGGGCTTCGGTATTCGTCTGGATGGCGGCACGTCCTATTCGGGCGCGATCATCACCCGCTATTACGATCCGCTGCTGGTCAAGGTCACGGCCTGGGCGCCGCAGCCGGATGAGGCTATCGCGCGAATGGACCGCGCGCTGCGTGAGTTCCGTATTCGTGGCGTTGCAACGAACCTGACCTTCCTTGAGGCCATCATCGGCCATTCGAGTTTCCGCGACAACACCTACACGACGCGCTTCATCGATTCGACGCCGGAACTGTTTGCGCAGGTCAAGCGCCAGGACCGCGCCACGAAGCTGCTGACCTATCTTGCCGATGTGACCGTCAATGGTCATCCGGAAACGAAGGGTCGCGTGAAGCCTGCAGCCAATGCGCCCGCACCCATCGTGCCCTATATCGACCAGCCGACGCCTGACGGAAGCAAGCAGCTTCTCGACAAGCTTGGACCAAAGGGTTTTGCCGAGTGGATGCGCAATGAAAAGCGCGTGTTGGTCACCGATACGACGATGCGCGACGGCCACCAGTCCCTTCTCGCAACCCGCGTCCGCACCCATGACATAGCCCGCATCTCCAGCGTTTACGCCAAGGCCCTGCCGCAGCTTCTGTCGCTGGAGTGTTGGGGCGGCGCGACATTCGATGTATCCATGCGCTTTCTGACCGAAGACCCGTGGGAGCGTCTGGCGCTGGTGCGTGAAGGTGCGCCGAACCTTCTGCTGCAAATGTTGCTGCGCGGGGCCAACGGCGTTGGCTACAAGAACTATCCTGATAATGTCGTCAAATATTTCGTCCGTCAGGCGGCAAAGGGCGGCATCGATCTGTTCCGCGTCTTCGACTGCCTGAACTGGGTGGAGAATATGCGGGTGTCGATGGATGCGATTGCAGAAGAGAACAAGCTCTGCGAAGCGACCATCTGCTACACGGGCGATCTGCTGAATTCGGCCCGTCCGAAATACGATCTGAAATACTACACCAACCTCGCCGTCGAGCTCGAGAATGCGGGCGCCCATATCATCGCCGTCAAGGATATGGCAGGATTGCTGAAGCCAGCTGCCGCACGGGTTCTGTTCAAGGCGTTGCGTGAAGCGACCAGCCTGCCGATCCATTTCCACACGCATGATACGTCCGGCATCTCGGCCGCAACCGTGCTTGCGGCGGTGGAAGCCGGTGTGGATGCCGTGGACGCGGCGATGGATGCGCTTTCGGGCAATACATCGCAGCCATGCCTTGGCTCTATTGTCGAGGCACTGAAAGGCACCGAGCGCGATACGGGTCTTGATACGGAATGGATCCGTCGCATTTCCTTCTACTGGGAAGCGGTGCGTGGCCAGTATGCCGCCTTTGAGAGCGATCTCAAGGGACCGGCGTCGGAAGTCTATCTGCATGAAATGCCGGGCGGCCAGTTCACCAATCTCAAGGAGCAGGCCCGCTCGCTTGGGCTGGAAAGCCGCTGGCACGAAGTGGCGCAGACCTATGCAGACGTCAATCAGATGTTTGGAGATATCGTCAAGGTGACACCATCGTCCAAGGTGGTGGGCGACATGGCGTTGATGATGGTTTCCCAGGATCTGACGGTGGCCGATGTGGAAAACCCGGATAAGGAAGTCTCCTTCCCGGACTCGGTCGTCTCCATGCTGAAGGGTGATCTCGGCCAGTCGCCGGGCGGTTGGCCTGAGGCCTTACAGAAAAAAGCGCTTAAGGGTGACAAGCCCTACACCGTGCGTCCGGGCTCGCTTCTGGCCGATGCCGACCTCGAAGCAGAGCGCAAAGAGATCGAAACCAAGCTTGAGCGCGCCGTCGATGACTTCGAATTTGCATCCTATCTGATGTATCCGAAGGTCTTCACTGACTTTGCACTGGCTTCGGAAACCTATGGTCCGGTTTCGGTGCTGCCGACCCATGCTTACTTCTACGGTATGGAAGACGGCGAGGAACTGTTTGCAGATATCGAGCGCGGCAAGACGCTTGTCGTCGTCAACCAGGCATCATCAGGCACCGACGACAAGGGCATGGTCACCGTCTTCTTTGAGATCAACGGCCAGCCGCGCCGCATCAAGGTTCCGGATCGTGCCCATGGTGCCTCCGGTTCTGCCGTGCGCCGCAAGGCAGAACCCGGCAATGCCGCCCATGTGGGCGCACCGATGCCGGGTGTCATCTCCCGCGTCTTCGTCAATCAGGGACAGGATGTAAAGGCAGGCGATGTGCTGGTTTCCATCGAAGCGATGAAAATGGAAACGGCGCTTCACGCAGAGCGCGACGGCAAGGTGGCCGAAGTGCTGGTCAAGCCCGGCGATCAGATCGATGCCAAGGATTTGCTGGTCGGCTTTGCCGACTGATCCGGACTGCGCAAATGCAAAAGCCCACCGAGAGGTGGGCTTTTTTATGGGCTGCCGCTTTGCGGATCGAAGCGGGACGCTTACCGATTAGCCGTTTTGCGTGAGCGGCGAGATCAGCACTTCGACGCGGCGGTTCTGGGCGCGGCCATCGGCAGTCGCGTTGGAGGCAACGGGCTGCGATGGGCCGAAGCCCATGGTCGAGATGCGGCGTTGGTCCACACCGCCACGTTCACCGAGATAGTTGGCAACGGACGCTGCGCGGCGCTCGGACAGGCCCTGATTGTGCGCCAGGCTGCCCGTGGAATCCGTGTGGCCGTTGATGTCGATATAGGTCTTGTTGAACTTGTTCAACACGATCGCAACCGAGTTCAGCGTCGGGTAGAATGGCGGGATGACTTGATCCTGATCCGTGGCGAAGGTCACGTTGGATGGCATGTTGAGAACGATGCTGTCGCCACGGCGTGTCACGGAAACGCCTGTTCCCTGAAGCTGCTGGCGAAGCTCTGCCTCCTGATTGTCCATGTAACCGCCGATGGCGCCACCGGCCAGAGCGCCGATACCCGCGCCGATCAGGGCATTGCGGCCCTTGTTGCCGCCACCAATGGCAAGGCCGCCAACAGCGCCTGCGAGTGCGCCAAGACCAGCGCCTCCAGCCATGTTGGACACCTTCTGCTCACCCGTATATGGGTCAGTGGTGGTGCAGGCGGAAAGATAGGTCGCGCAGATGGCGACAATCGCGATTTTCTTCAGCATGGAATCAGTATCCCCGTCATTTCGCTCGCCGTTCCTTTAGCAAGAAATACGGCAATAACAAGGTGGAGGGCCCGGTCCAACGGTGCCCTCTCAAACAGCTGATCAACCGAGCGATGGCTGGTGTGATGGCACGCTTTTGACAGCCGTGGCTACCGTTGCGACAACCATCAGCCCACCGACGACGGTGATGTGTTCGAACGCAAACATCATTTCCATAAATGCCTTTTCACCGGTCATTTGCCAGAATGCGTGTGCGATCGGGATCGTCATGATGGTGAAGGCAGCAAGGGCTCCGGCACCAAGCCAGACGTGCCTTCCAGAGATAACCAGTGCCGAGCCAGTCAGTTGCACAAAAATGACAGCCATCGCCATCGGTGCCGCAGGCAGGACGCCAAAATGCTCCATTTCAGCGACTGCAGCCTGAAAATCAAAGAGTTTTGCAAGCCCGCTCGACCAGAAAATGAAGGTGAGCAGAATGCGGGAAGCCAGTGCGAACACCGGCGAAAATCGGATCTTCTCTATCATTTGGATGGCTCCTTCACGCGTTATCAGGAACAGGAATGTGGATACCGAATTGCGCGGCAGTCTGAACGATTGCTGCAATGTCGGGTGCCTTCATCTCGGGAAACTGCGTTGTGCCAGATGGAAGCGGGTCTCCAGTGGTTTCAAAGAAAGCTTCGTGCAGATCGCCGGGGAAATTGATCAGCAACATGCGTGACGGCGTATCGGCAATATTGCGGAAGCTATGCATGGACCCCGGGGCAACGTGAATGAAGGCGCCGGGGCCACAGTGTCTGACATCGCCGTCCACTGTGATCTCGTAAAGTCCATCAAGGACAAGGAATGCCTCCTGATCCGTCTGGGTGTGCGGAGGCGGCCCCGCGTTCGGTGCCGTCAGCACCTCAATCACCGTAAAGTTCTTCCTCGTGTCGTTGTAGCGCGCGCGGAAAGTGAGAATGTTACCAAGGAAATGAACAGTCAGGGGTGAAGCATTCGCTGCATGAGATAAGCCTGCGGAAATTACGGACATCTCTTGTACCTCTAGATGTTTATGATACAATAACTCGTAATGAGATATATGTCTCATAATGAGGTTTGAATGAGCAGTCAAGATAGAAGTTTCGAGCGGGTCAATCAGAAGCGAAGAACCCGAGCTGAGTTGTTGCGTTCAGCACGTGCGATCATAGAGGGGGGAGGCAACCCGTCCGTGCCCGATGCGGCAGATGCGGCAGGCATATCAAGGGCTACAGCGTACCGCTATTTTTCCACAGCGGACGACATGATCAGGGAGGCCGTGCTCGACGGTGTTGCAACTGGCATAGGGGTGGAACGCCCCGCAAACGACGCGGATGACGAGACGGTTGGCCTGTTACTCGACAAGCTTGTGTCAGATGTTTTCGGAATGATCCTCGAAAACGAAGCGGTTTTCAGGGCCATGCTCGGCACCTCTGTAAATGGCCAGAACAAAAACCGCCGGGGAGGGCGCCGTATTTCGTGGCTGAGGGATACGCTGAGCCCTCTTGAGGATCGCTTGTCCCAAGCCCAGTTTCAGCGGCTCGTCCATTCGCTTTCTCTCGTTCTGGGTATCGAGTCTGTCATCGTCATGCGTGACATTTGCGAACTTGAGCCGAAGGACGCCGAGCAGGTGCTTCGCTTTACGGCGAGAGCTGTCCTCGCAAGCGCCTTGGCTGACCCGGATCGCAAAGCATCATGACCGGCACCATGTGCCGCGTCAGATATTGTCCCCGGTTATGCCCGGGGACTTATTCGGCGGCTGTCTTTCGGCCAAAGCGCTTTTCGATGTATTCCGCAACCAGATTCTCGAAGTCCTTGGCGATCTCCGGGCCCCGCAAGGTCATGGCTTTCTCGCCATCGATATAGACGGGTGCTGCCGGATTTTCTCCGGTTCCGGGAAGTGAAATGCCGATGTCTGCATGTTTGCTCTCGCCAGGTCCGTTGACGATGCAGCCCATGACCGCGACGTTGAGAGCCTCGACGCCCGGATACTTGTCGCGCCAGATCGGCATGTTCTTGCGCAGGTCGTTCTGGATGTTCTGCGCCAGTTCCTGGAAGACGGTCGATGTGGTGCGCCCGCAGCCCGGACAGGCGGCAACGACAGGAACGAACTGCCGGAAGCCCATGACCTGAAGCAATTCCTGCGCAACCTGCACTTCGCGCGTCCGATCGCCATTCGGCTCAGGCGTCAATGAAACGCGGATCGTATCGCCGATGCCATGCTGCAGCACGTAGCCCATGGCGGCAGAAGATGCGACGATGCCCTTTGAGCCCATGCCTGCCTCGGTCAATCCGAGGTGAAGCGCATGGTCGGAGCGGGCGGCCAGCATCGAATAGACGGCGATGAGGTCCTGGACCTGGCTGACCTTGGCAGACAGAATGATACGGTTGCGCGGCAGGCCGATATCTTCAGCCATTTCAGCCGAAATCAGCGCGGACTGGACAATCGCTTCGCGCGTCACCTGACGGGCGGAAAGGGGGAACCCCTCCTCCTTGTTCTTGTCCATCAGGGTCGTCAGCAATTCCTGATCTAGCGAACCCCAGTTCACCCCGATTCTGACCGGCTTGTCATAGCGGATGGCCATTTCGACGATATCGCCGAATTGCTTGTCCTTCTTGTCCTTGAAGCCGACATTGCCAGGATTGATGCGGTATTTCGCCAAGGCTTCCGCGCAGGCCGGATGATCGGCCAGCAATTTGTGGCCGATATAATGGAAGTCGCCCACCAGGGGCACGTCCATGCCCAGCCGCAGAAGACGGTCGCGAATTTTTGGAACGGCAGCTGCGCTTTCGTCGCGGTCGACGGTGATACGCACGATTTCTGAGCCGGCGCGGAAAAGGGCAGCAACCTGCTGCACTGTCGCATCGATATCGGCGGTATCGGTATTGGTCATGGACTGCACGACAACCGGCGCGCCGCCACCGACAATAACGCCGCCGACATCGACAGCAACGGAAGCGCGGCGCGGCGTGGGATCGAAGTCGGCGTGTGACGTCATTTTTTTCTCGGGCGATTGCGGTAAGTCTAGTCTCAGGTGGTACAAGGCAGGCTGCTTGTCAACATCCAAGCGATCAACTCCTACTTTAACCCAATCATGGCAAAATTCGAGATCCTGCCTTTCCTGTCATGATACGCGCCGAAATTTGCCGTCTTCCCGTCTCAGTGACCGCTGGCTCCATCGGCGTGACGGGCAAGTCTGGAGAGCATGAGAACCACGACATGGAGAAGAGGCAGGCCGACAAAGACGCTGGCAAGGCCGGTATGTTCGGCTATGAAGCCAATGGCCGAGGGGGCGACGAGAATGCCGGAATAGCCCATGGAGGTGACCACCGAAAGTCCGATGCCGGGTGCCAGACCGGGCATGTTGCCAGCTGCGGAAAAGGCAATCGGTACCATGTTCGAGATGCCGATACCGGCAATGGCAAAGCCCATAATCGCAACGAGAGAATTGGGTGCAAAACCTGCGATCAGAAGGCCGAGGATGGAGATGACGCTGCAGAATTGCAAGGTCCGCACCGCCCCAAAACGATCCCGCACCAGATCGCCGGCAAACCGCATGATGGCCATTGTTAGTGAGAAGGCCGCAAAGCCAAAGCCGGAAAGGGTGACCGATGCGCCAAGTTCATTGCGCAGATAGAGAGCACCCCAATCCAGTATCGCGCCCTCTGGAATCATCGAGAACAGCGCCATCAGGCCGATGATCCATGGTAGGGGCGTAAGAGGCAGTCCACCTTTCGGACGTTCCGCTTCCGGATGTGGACGATCTGCCAGCACGCGTGGCCAGGCGATGGCGAGAAGGGCCGCTGCGATGATGGTCAGCGCGACCGAGTGGCCGTAAATGCCGATTTTGTTGATCAGCACACCGCCGACGCCCGCGCCAATGAGGCCGCCCAGGCTCCAGAAGGCGTGGCAGGAAGACATGATCGCGCGGCGCATATTGCGCTCGACTTCAACGGCATTGGCATTCATCGCCACGTCCATCGCCCCCGTCAGTCCTCCAAACAGGAAGACGGTGATGATCCCTGCCCAGAGCGTGTTCGAAAGCGTGATCAGCAGCAGGGTTGGCACAAAGACGGCGGCCACGGCCAGCGTGACTGTTCTTGAGCCAAAGCGGGCAATCTGGGAGCCTGCGACCGGCATACAGGCCAGAGAGCCAAGGCCGAACACCAGAATGACAAGACCCAGAGCGCTTTCACTCAGCGAAAGCCGCCTTGCAAATTCAGGTATCATCGGTGCCCATGAGCCCATCATGAAGCCGTTCATGAGAAACAGCAGTGCGACGCCGAGGCGCGCGCGGGTCATATAGGGCAGGCGGGCGGTCGTCTGCGTGGCAGTGCCGTTCATCGGACTGGTCCTTCGATCATGGCTAGGTGTTTCGTGTGGGAGATGGGGGAGGCGCCCGGTGGACGATGGCGCCGCTGTCTTTCAAGGTCTCGACGATCTCATCATCGGCATCGCTTTCGAGAACAAGCGTGAGCGTCGAGGAAAGGGTGCGAACGTGAAATGGCGCGCCTGCACCGAGCTTCTCGGTTGTTATGGCCGCCATTGTCCTTGCGCTCGTATTGCAGGCCAATTGCTTGAAGACGGAGTCTTCGTAGATATCGGCACACAAACCGCGCTCCATGGCCAGGCCGCAAACGCCGATGATGCAGAGATCGGGTCTGATCTGCTCCAGCTGGCGAATAGCTGTGGTGTCGAACGAAGCTCCAACCGCAGGGTCGATCCGCCCGCCAATCATGATGAGCTCGATACCTTCATGCCCGGTCAGTTCTGCGGCGATTGCCGGCGTGTTGGTGACCACGGTCAGTTTATGGGGCAGCAAATGTCTGGCTATGGCCAGATTGGTGGAGCCCGCATCAAGAAAAACCGTCATGCCGTTCTCCACCAGCGAGGCTGCTGTCTGGCCAAGAGTGGCTTTACGATCCGGCATTTCGGCAAGGCGCGTCTTGAATGGCACGGTGGTGCCGGGCGTCAGCAACGCGCCACCATAGACGCGCTGGCACTCGCCACGCGCTGCCATTTCGCGCAAATCCCGCCGTATCGTATCTTCCGAGACGCCGAAATCCTGGGCGAGTTCCTGCGCAAGCACGCGACCATTTTGTCGGAGCTGGGCTAAAATTGCGGATTGTCTTTCGCTGACAAAATGATCGATTTTGGTCACCCGGCATCATCAGGAGTAATCGTGCAGAAACATGGATAACCCGGCACTCATATTTTCTCAAGCGAAAATATTGGGTCAGCGCCAGGCGCGGGACCCAACCCAAGTCTGCATCATCAGGACGGTTCAAAGCCGCTGGACAGGAAGGTCCTAGCTTTTGCGATCTGCAACGAATCTTGCAGTATCGATCAGTATCTCGGCGCGGGTGCCATAGGGGGCCAGCAAATCAGCCGCCTCCTGCACCAGTTGCTGCAGGCGGGCATTCGCCCATGCCTCGCCATGGAGGGCAACCAGCGTCCCCTTGCCGCGGGTGGCATCCTTGCCTGTGGCCTTCCCCATGGTGGCAGCATCAGACGTCAGGTCGAGGAGGTCATCTGCAAGCTGGAAGGCGAGGCCTATCTTTTCGCCGAAACTCCGAAGCCTTTGCCGCTCACCGGCGTCGCTGCCAGCAATGATGGCGCCCGCCTCGCAGGCAAAGCGGATCAGCGCACCGGTTTTCATAGCCTGCAATGTTATGATGCCGGCTTCATCGGGCGGTTTTTTTTCGGCGGCGAGATCAAGCGCCTGCCCGCCCGCCATGCCGCCAATACCGGCAGCTCTTGCCAGCGCCAGCACCAGTGCGGCCTTGCGGTCGTCGGCAAGGTCGGTCTTCGAGGCAATGACGTCGAAGGCGAGTGTCAGGAGACTGTCGCCTGCCAGAATGGCCGTGGCTTCATCATATTTCTTGTGAACGGTGGGCTGGCCGCGTCGCAGGTCGTCATTGTCCATTGCCGGCAAATCGTCATGAACGAGCGAATAGCAATGCAGGCATTCCAGTGCCGCGCCGACATGCAATGCCGCTGTCGGGTCGCCGCCAAGCAGGTCTGCCGTCTCGATGACCAGAAACGGGCGAAGACGCTTGCCGCCGTTCAGGACGCCGTGGCGCATGGCCTCCAGCAGGTTTTCCGGTCGGGTAATCTCGTCGGGGCGCGCATCGCCGGAAAGGAGTTCGCCCAGCAAGGCTTCGGTTCTTGCCGCATTGTCGCGCAGCCGCGTCTCGAATGTCATCTTGCCAGTTTCCTTACCATGTCAGGTGACGGTGGCTCTTTCGCATGGGGAAAAATGGCTGGCAATCGTTTTTGTGAGGTCGCTGTGGAACTTCGTTATCGCAAGTAGCCTTGATGCGTGGTGCGGAATATGAAAGGCTTTATTCCATAGCCAAGTGGGGGCAGGTTTTTTGAGCAGTACGCCGGACAGCGAGACGGATTATGAAACGCTCGCCGAAAGCGGGAGAAAACCGAAGGTGGATGTTCGAAGCCTCATCAGACGCGCCTTGCTCGTCGTCATCGCACTGCTTGTGTTGCCCTATCTGCTAATCCCGGTCTATGCACTGCCTTTCATGCGTCCTGTTTCCACATTGATGCTGGCGGATCTCGTTACATTTCAGGGTTATGACCGCCGCTGGGTGCCGCTTGAGAACATATCGCCCCGCCTCGTCCAGTCGGTCATGATGTCCGAAGACGGTCAGTTCTGCGCCCATGGCGGCGTGGACTGGAACCAGATGCAGACAGTGGTCAACAGCGCGCTGGAAGGCGAAGCCACCCGTGGTGCCAGCACCATTCCAATGCAGACGGCAAAGAACCTGTTTTTATGGAATGGCCGGTCCTTTTTGCGCAAAGGGCTGGAATTGCCGCTGGCCGTGGTTTCCGACTTCGTCTGGTCTAAGAAGCGGATGATGGAAATCTATCTCAACGTCGCCGAATGGGGCCCGGGTATCTATGGTATCGAGGCGGCGGCGCAATATCACTTCAAGATACCCGCATCCAAGCTCAGCTCCCGACAGGCCGCATTGTTAGCGGTTGCGCTTCCCAACCCGATTGACCGCGTTGCCAGCAAGCCGGGACGGGGAATGCAGCGGTTGGCCGGGCTCATCGAAAGACGAGCCCGTGGTTCCGGCGCTTATGTCAGCTGTGTGCTCGACTAAGCTTCTATGTGTCAGGGCAACGTCCCAGTCTAGCGCTTGGTAAAGACGTAGTCCGTTTCCTGCCTAAGCGTTTCGCCGGGGCGCAGGACCGCATCCGGGAAGCCTTCGTGATTGACCGAATCCGGCCAGATCTGGGTTTCCAGGCAAAAGCCTGCCGATGGCCCATAGTGGCGGCCCTCAAGCCCGGGAACGGCGACGTTGAGCTTGAAGGCAGAGTAGAATTGCACACCCGGTTCGGTTGTCAGCACATCCATCGTCACATTTGACGCAGGTGCATAAAGCCGTGCCACCTTGCGCTTTGCCACGCGCTGGGCTGAAAGGCAGAAATTGTGGTCATAACCAACCTGTGCACCATCGATCTCGCGGCGCATCGGTGTCGAGCTTCGCAGGTCGAAGACAGTACCGTCAACGGCGCGGATTTCACCGGTTGGAATCTGTCGCTCGTCCGTGGGAAGGTAATGATCGGCGGCGATTTCGATTTCATGGCCGAGCGCCGATTCCGCGCCGTCCAGATTGAAATAGGAATGCTGGCAGACATTGGCGAGCGTGGGCTGATCGGTCGTCGTTTCGTAAACGACCGACAAAACGCCTCCCTCGCGAATTGTGTACGTTGCCGTTACAGCACAATTCCCGGGATAGCCGGCGCGGCCATCGGGATCGATGATCTGCAGCACGACATGACTGGGGCCATGTTCCATGATCATCCAGTTGCGCTTGCCGATATTGTCGCTGCCGCCGTGAAGGTGGGTAACGCCTTTTTCGTTCAGCTCCAGCTGATATGCCTTGCCATCGATGGAAAACTTGCCGCCACCAATACGATTGGCGTTTCTGCCGGGTGTGGCGCCGAAATAGGAGGAATATTTCGGATAGTCATCGAAATTTTCGAAGCCGAGAAGAAGCGGCGGCTGATGGCCTTCAAGCCGCAGATCCTGGATGACGGCGCCCCATGTCATGACATTGGCACTCAATCCGCCAGCAGCAATGCCCACGCGCTCGACCTTTTCTCCCGTCGGCGTAAATCCGAAGTTTTCACGTGTCCCGGCTTCCAGCATAGCGATACTCTCCCAATCGATCGTTTCGGGCCGGACGTTGCGTTATTTTCCGACCCTTCGCAATCACTGAATTACTTTCTGCCCGTGCCGATCGCTTCCAGTTCGTACGGCGTGGTCTGATAGATCTCATTGATCCAGTTGCCAAAAAACAGGTGGGCATGGCTGCGCCAACGGTTGAGGGGCTTCAAGGTCGGATCATTGTGCGGGAAGTAATCATGCGGCAGCTTGATCGGGACGCCCGCATTCACATCGCGAAAATACTCGTCCGACAGCGACGTCGAGTCATATTCGACGTGATTGAACATATAGAGGCGCTTGCCCTTGGCTTCATGGGCCAGACACACGCCCATTTCCTCGGATTCCATCAGGATTTCCAGTTCCGGATGTTGCTCGATGTCGGCGCGACGCACTTCTGTCCAGCGCGATACCGGAACCTGAAAATCGTCGGAGAAACCGCTGAGATAGATCGAGGATGGGCAAAGATTGCGGTGTCTGTAGACGCCGAATGCCTTTTCCTTCAACTCGTGCTTCGGCACGCCGTGGAAGTGATAGATTGCCGCCATTGCACCCCAGCAGACATTCAGCGTCGAGTGGACGTTGGTCTGTGTCCAGTCGAAGATTTTCTGCATTTCGTCCCAGTAGGTGACTTCCTCGTAGTTCAGCGTTTCCACCGGTGCGCCGGTGATGATGAAGCCGTCAAACTTGCGGTTCTTCACCTCTTCCCATGTCTCGTAGAAGGAAAGCAGATGTTCTTCCGAGGTGTTCTTGGCGCGGTGTCCGCCGATGCGGATCAGCGAGAGTTCAACCTGCAGCGGCGATGCGCCCACCAGTCGCGCCATCTGGATCTCGGTCTTGATCTTGTTTGGCATGAGGTTGAGCAGCCCGATCTGCAGCGGGCGGATATCCTGACGGATGGCTGCCGTTTCTGTCATGACCCGCACGCCCTCATTCACGAGGGTCTGGAAAGCGGGAAGCGTATCGGGAATCTTGATTGGCATGTCAAACTCACTTCCATGGCGGCGTAGGCCGTGAAAACAAAAAAACCGGTGGCGAAATCGCAACCGGTCCTCGGAAATTGACTTTTTCCTCGACCCTTTAGCGACTTCTTTAAAGTGGCTGCAAGCCGGTCGGCAAATCACCACTGACGGGTGTCATAATCCCGCGCGGCCAGAAAATCAATATCGCAGGCCAATCCGGCGTTTGTGTCTTTCCATCCGTGACCGATCCGGGCTATGGCAGGGGAATGACGCCTACCCATTTCACCATACTTCTCGGCGGCACAATCACCGTCACGGATCGTCTGCGAAAAGCAGTGGCGGACACGCGCGTGATTGCGGCCGATAGCGGAATGCGTCACGCCGAGCCTCTCGGTCTGACGCCGGAATTATGGGTGGGTGACTTCGATTCCTCCGACAGGGACCTCCTGGCACGGTGGCCTGATGTGCCGCAAAGGCCGTTTCCCGCGTCCAAAGGTGTGACCGATGGCGAAATTGCCGTGTCTGAGAGCATCGAGCGCGGTGCCGCCCGGTTGACCCTGGTGGGTGCACTCTCCGGCGAACGGTCGGATCACGCCCTGTTCCATCTGCTCTATGCCGTTTCACTGGCTGAAAGCGGCATCGATGTCACTCTGACATCCGGCGAGGAGGAAGCCTATCCCTTGCTGGCAGGGGAACGCACGCTCGACCTGCCGGCAGGATCGTTGTTTTCTGTCGCCGGTTTTACGGCGCTGTCGGGTCTCGAAATCAGGAATGCGCGCTATCCCCTGACGGATTTTGCGCTTGCTTTTGGCTCGTCCCGTACTATTTCCAACGTGGCGGAGGGGCCATTGCACCTTCGTCTTGAAAGCGGCAAGGCCATCGTGCTCGCCCGTCCCTATGATTTGACCGGAGCCTGAACCTTGGCACCCCCTATTCTGAAACTCGACGATATCAAGCTCACCTTCGGCGTTACTCCGCTGCTCGACGGTGCCAATCTGCAGGTGGAGCCGGGGGATCGTATCTGCCTTGTCGGCCGCAATGGTTCGGGCAAATCGACGCTGATGAAGATCGCGGCGGGTCTCGTAGAGGCGCAGTCCGGTGAGATATTCCGTCACCCTTCGGCTACGATCCGTTATCTCGAGCAAGCACCTGATTTCGCCGACTTCGAGACGGTTCAGGCCTATGCCGAAGCCGGTCTTGGCCCTGGCGACGATGCCTATCGCGTCACCTATCTGCTGGAACATCTCGGTCTGACCGGGCAGGAGCATCCGTCCAGCCTTTCTGGCGGCGAAGCTCGCCGCGCTGCTCTCGTGCGCGTCATGGCACCAGAGCCCGACATTCTGATGCTGGACGAGCCGACCAACCATCTGGATCTGCCGACAATCGAATGGCTGGAAAGCGAATTGCAGCAGACGCGAAGTGCCCTGGTCCTGATCTCGCATGACAGGCGCTTCCTTGAAAAGGTCTCCACAGCCACTGTTTGGCTGGATCGTGGCCAGGCGCGGCGTCTCAGCCGCGGGTTCGCGCATTTCGAGGAATGGCGCGACAAGGTGCTCGAAGAGGAAGAGCTGGAGCAGCACAAGCTCGGCAAGGCCATTGAGCGCGAAGAACACTGGATGCGCTATGGCGTGACTGCGCGGCGCAAGCGCAATATGCGGCGTGTGGGCGAATTGCAGGCCATGCGGGCTGAATATCGCGGGCACAAGGGGCCGCAGGGCTCGGTTCAGGCCACCGTGACGGAAGGGCGCGAGTCCGGAAAGCTGGTGATCGAAGCGGATGCGATCACCAAGTCCTATGGTGATCGGCCTATCGTCACGCCATTCTCGTTGCGTGTCCACCGTGGCGATTGCATCGGCTTCGTCGGTCCCAACGGTGCGGGAAAGACGACGCTTCTCAAGATGCTGACCGGTCAGCTGGAGCCGGATAGCGGCTGGGTCAAGCTTGGCACCAATCTGGAGATTGCGACGCTCGACCAGAAGCGTGAGGATCTCAACCCCAACGATACGCTGGCGCATTATCTGACCGACGGCCGTGGTGAAAACCTGCTGGTCAATGGCGAGTTGAAGCATGTGACCGGCTACATGAAGGATTTTCTGTTCCAGCCGGAACAGGCCAGAACTCCGATCCGTAATCTTTCGGGCGGCGAGCGCGCACGTCTCATGCTGGCGCGCATTCTGGCACGGCCGACCAATCTTCTGATCCTCGACGAACCCACCAACGATCTCGATATCGAGACGCTTGATCTCCTGCAGGAGATTGTTGCCGGTTTTGCAGGCACTGTCATCCTCGTCAGCCACGACCGCGACTTCCTTGATCGCACGGTGACTTCCACCATCGCTCCTGCCAATCCGGATGCGCCTGACGGTCGCTGGATTGAATATGCAGGTGGCTATTCGGACATGATGGCGCAGCGCAAGGGCGCCTCGGACGAGAAGCGAAAGGCCGAAAAGCAGGAAAAGGCCAAGGCTTCCGCTTCGTCCAACTCCGCTGCCGAGCCTTCGAAAGCCAAGGGGAAGCTGTCCTTCAAGCAGAAATTCGCGCTGGAAAATCTTCCCAAGGAGATGGAGAAGGCGCAGGAAGAAATCGCCCGGCGCGAGCAACGTATGGCTGATCCCAACCTCTTCACCAAAGATCCGGCGGCCTTCAATACGCTTGCCGATGAGATGTCGAAGCTTCGCCAGAAGCTCGAAACGATGGAGGAAGAGTGGCTGGAACTCGAGATGCTGCGTGAGGAACTCGAAAGCTAGACGGGCCTCATTGCGGCGACGGCGTCACGGCACCATCTATGACAGTAACGCAGATCGCGTTTTCTGTTGCAGCGGAGGAGCCAGACATGCGCATGATTTTCGTCAACCTTCCGGTCAAGGATGTCGCAAGATCCAAGGCGTTTTTCACCGCGCTTGGCTTTAACTTCAATCCTGAATACTCGGATGATCGCACGCTATGTATGATCATAGAGAAGAATATTTTCGTCATGCTGCTGCAGGAGGAGCGGTTCCGCGATTTCATCAATGGCGACATTGCCGATGCGATGCGCGCCAAGGAGGTGCTCACCTGTGTTTCTGCCTCTAGCCGTGAAGAGATCGACCAGATGATCGCCGCCGCGCTGGCCAATGGCGGGGCGGAGTGGAAGCCCGTGCAGGATCATGGCTTCATGTATGCGGGTAGCTTTCAGGATCCCGATGGCCATGTCTGGGAACTGGTCCATATGAGCGCCCCGGCCTAGACGTTGCCGTCTTGCTAATTCTCTCCTGAGGCACTACATCTTCGGCAGATCTAACGGGGTGCTTTGTTCTGACACGGACAAGGCTGAGAGGCTCTGCCAACCCGAAGAACCTGATCCGGTTAACACCGGCGGAGGGATTAGACGGCTTCCATCAAGACGCCCTTTTCCCCTTGTCGCTTGAGGAGGTGCTTTTGATGTTCCGTCGTATTTTCCTTCATGGCCTGATGCTGGCATCGGTGATGGTTCCTGGTCTTGCCGCCGCGCAGGACAAGAAGACGCTCACCGTCTACACCTATGAAAGCTTTGTTTCGGAATGGGGCCCCGGTCCTAAGGTCAAGGCCGCATTCGAGAAAGCGTGTGACTGCACCCTCAACTTCGTCGGCGTAGCCGATGGTGTGGCGCTTCTCAACAGGTTGAAGCTGGAAGGTCCATCGTCAAAAGCGGATGTCGTTCTGGGTCTCGACACAAACCTGATTGCGGAAGCCAAGCAAACCGGGCTCTTCGAAAAATCCGGGGTCGATGCGTCTGCGGCGAAGGTGCCGGGTGGCTTTCAGGACGATGTCTTCGTTCCCTATGATTACGGCCATTTCGCCGTTGTCTACGATACGCAGGTGATGAAAACGCCGCCGAGAAGTATGAAGGAACTGGTCGAGGGCGATCCGGCCCAGAAAATCGTCATTCAGGATCCGCGCACCTCGACACCGGGTCTCGGCCTGCTGCTCTGGGTCAAGTCGGTCTATGGCGATCAGGCGCCGCAGGCCTGGGCGAAGCTTAAGGACCGCATCTTGACGGTCACACCCGGATGGTCTGAATCCTACGGCCTCTTTACCAAAGGCGAAGCGCCGATGGTATTGTCCTATACGACGTCGCCTGCCTATCACATGGTGGCGGAAAATAGTGAAAGATATCAGGCTGCCGCCTTTGATGAGGGGCACTACATCCAGATCGAAGTTGCCGGTGTCTTGAAGAATGCCCCGCAACATGCGCTGGCGCAGCAGTTTCTGGCATTCGTTCTCACCTCCGGCTTCCAGGACACCATTCCTGAAAACAACTGGATGATGCCGGTGGCACCGACCTCCGCGCCCCTGCCTGCTGCGTTCTCCAAGCTGGTGCAGCCATCAAAGACCTTTCTGATGTCGCCGGAGGATGTCGCCCGCAACCGCAAGGCCTGGATCGATGAGTGGCTCGCGGCAATGAGCGTCAAGTAGGATCGAAGCAGGTCATGGTCGGACGCCGGGAAGGCCGATGGTTCATCTTTGGCGGGGCCGCGACGGTTACCGCTGTCGTCCTTTTCATCGGGCTTGCAATTTATGCGCTTCTGTCCTTTGACGTCAGCGCCGCGTCTGTTGGCCTGATCGATGCCTATACATGGCGGATACTGCGCTTCACGCTCTGGCAGGCGATGCTTTCGACGGTGCTGTCCGTCGCGCTTGGATTGCTGGTGGCCTTGGCACTTGCCCGGCAGCGCAACTTCCCCGGTCGCATATGGATCATCCGCCTGATGGCGGTTCCCATGGGCTTGCCGGTCATTGTCGGCGCGCTTGGACTGATATCGATCTGGGGCAGGCAGGGTGTCCTCAATATGCTTCCGCAGACTGCGGGTCTGGACGCGCCTGTCAGTATTTACGGTCTGTCCGGCATTCTTGTTGCCCATGTTTTCTTCAATCTTCCGCTGGCAACCCGCTTATTTCTGGCCGGACTTGAGGCGGTGCCGGGAGAATATTGGCGCATGGGCTCGGCGCTGGGCTTTGGACCTTTTGCTACATTTCGCTTCGTGGAATGGCCTGCCGTCGCACGAATTTTGCCAGGGGTCGCAGGACTTATCTTCATGCTTTGTGCAACAAGCTTCACCCTCGTCTTGCTGTTGGGCGGGGGACCTGCGGCCACGACAATCGAGGTGGCGATCTATCAGGCGCTGCGGTTTGATTTCGATCCACCGCGCGCAATCGCGCTTTCGGTGATGCAGATCGCCATGACAGGGGCGTTGCTGGCCTTGCTCGCGCTGCTACCCTCGGCCGAGCCCGACAGACAAAGCCAGAGTCCCTTGCTGCGCATGGATGGCAGAAAAGCGGGGCCTCGCTTGTGGGACAGCGCTGTCATTCTTTCCGTACTGTTTCTGGTCGGGGCTCCCTTGTGCGCGGTCGCATCTGCGGGCGTTTCAGCGGATCTGTGGCGGTTACTTTCTGCCCCCACTTTCCTGCAGGCGGCGGCGACAAGCTTTCAGATCGCGCTTTTTTCCGGGCTGCTGGCCGTCTTTGCCTCTTATGCGCTTGTGCGCGCGCGCCATGCCATTGCTCTGCGCAGAGAGGCCGGTTTGAGCCTGAAGGCGTTTCTTGTTCTGATGGGCGCAGGCTCATCTCTCGTCCTGCTTGTACCGCCCGTCGTGTTGGGAAGTGGCTGGTTTCTGCTGTTGCGGCCCTTCGGCGATGTGGCGGCGTTTGCACCTGTTATCGTCGCCATCATCAATATGTTGATGTCGCTGCCCTTTACAATGCGCGTTATCGAGCCGGCATTCCTGAGCCATGATGCGCGCACCGGCAGGCTTTCTGCCGCGCTGGGTCTTCGTGGAATATCGCGATTCCGGTTTGTTGATTGGCCGATCCTGTGGCGTCCCACCGCAACGGCGTTCTTCTTTGCGATGGCGCTTTCGCTTGGCGACCTGGGTGCGGTTGCGCTTTTTGGATCAGAGAACTTTGTCACCCTGCCTTGGCTGGTCTACAGCAATATGGGAAGTTACAGAACACAGGATGCTGCCGGTTACGCCTTCATTCTCGGTGTCATCTGCCTTGTCCTTGCCGCAGGCGGCGTTTCCCGTCGTTCAATGAAAGCAATTGTATGAAGAATCCTGCGGATTGGGGAGCCTGCCTCGACAATGTCTCACTGAAACTTGGACAACAGCAATTTTTGCTGGATTGCGCGTTTGAGCGCGGAAAAATTACAGCCGTGGTGGGGCCGTCGGGATCTGGAAAGTCGACACTGCTTAATCTCGTTGCCGGTTTTGAGAACCCCGGCGAAGGGCGCGTTCTTATCGAGGGGCGCGAGATGGCGGGGCTCGATCCGGCAGAGCGGCCCGTCTCCATCATATTTCAGGACAACAATCTCTTTTCTCACCTCGATATCGTGACCAATGTCGGGCTCGGTGTCAGCCCGTCGCTGTCCCTGTCGAACTCGGACAAAGCCGCAATCAAGGGTGCGCTTGAGAAGGTTGGACTTTCAGGCTTCGAAAAGCGCTTGCCCTCGACATTGTCGGGCGGAGAGCGACAAAGGGCTGCTCTTGCCCGAGCTCTGGTAAGGCAGCGCCCGTTGATGTTGCTGGATGAGCCCTTTGCGGCTCTCGATCCGGGTTTGCGGTCGGGCATGGCCAATTTGCTGAAGGCCCTTCATCAAGACATGAGCAACAGCATTCTGCTAGTAACACATCATCCCGATGACATACGTCGTCTGGCAGACGCCGTTGTTTTCCTCTCCAACGGACGCGTTCTCTTTCAAGGAAGCGTTCAGAATTTTTTCGATGCGACCGATATCGAGGAGATCAGCATGTTTCTCCATGTCTGATTGTTGCCTTAACGCTCGCATCTCTTCGACGTCGCGTCACAATTTCGACGCGACGCACTGTCAAGCCTTGAAAAACAGAGAGGCGATGCACCATTTTTGCACTTGCGAATTTTGAATAACTGCTTGAAGTATTATGCGAACAATCTTCCCCTCGAAACGTCTTTGCATGATGGATCATTTTCGTTGTTCGCGCATTCAAGTGCCCTTGGGGGCGTTATGGTATTCTGGTCTGCAATTAACGGATGATCAGGAACGTTAGGAGCAGACGAGCAGAATGATGACGTGTGTGAAGGCTCAGCAGAGCCACACCTCCGGTCACAATGTATGGCACAGGGGCAAGGCATTAAGAAGAGGGCTGGCGCTGGCGACAGCGAGCTTCGTGCTGTCGTCTTGCCAATCTCTGCTTAGCCCGTCCTATCAATCGACACTGAAGCCCTCGGACAATCCGCAAACCGTGGAGCAGGTTCAGAAGAACGATCCGCGCGCGCAGATGGGCGCCCGTGAGCATCCGCGCATCGTTGCCAGCTATGGTGGTGAATATCACGACGACAAGATGGAACGCCTTGTCGCGCGTATCGCCGGTGCGCTGACCGCCGTTTCTGAGAATCCACAACAGTCCTATCGCATCACCATTCTCAACTCTCCTGCCATCAACGCCTTTGCATTGCCGGGCGGCTATCTCTATGTGACCCGCGGTCTTCTGGCGCTTGCCAATGATGCTTCCGAAGTCGCGGCCGTCCTGTCGCATGAGATGGGTCACGTCACCGCCAACCACGGCATTGAGCGCCAACGTCGCGAAGAGGCGGAAGTCATTGCCAGCAGGGTCGTGGCAGAAGTGCTTTCAAGCGACCTCGCCGGCAAGCAGGCGCTCGCCCGTGGCAAGCTGCGTCTTGCGGCCTTTTCGCGCCAGCAGGAATTGCAGGCGGACGTCATCGGTGTGCGTATGTTGGGAGAAGCGGGATACGATCCCTTTGCATCGCCGCGTTTCCTCGATTCAATGGCGGCCTATGCCCGCTTCACCTCGGCTGATCCGGACAGCGATCAAAGCCTCGACTTCCTTTCCAGCCACCCAAACACGCCGCAACGCATCGAGCTGGCGCGCAGGCACGCCCGCGCCTTCGGTCAGGAAGGCCAGGTCGGCGACAAGGGGCGGGACTGGTTCCTCAATGGCATAGATGGACTTCTCTATGGCGACAGCCCGCAGGAGGGCTATGTCCGTGGCAACACCTTCCTGCATGGAACGCTCGGCATTCGCTTCGATGTGCCGGAAGGCTTCCAGATCGACAACAAGGTGGAGGCGGTTCTTGCCACAGGACCTGGCGAGATGGCCATTCGCTTCGATGGCGTTGCCGATCCCAAGCAGACCACGCTCGCCAACTATCTCACAAGCGGCTGGGTCGCTGGACTGGTTCCAGACACCGTACGGGAAACCGAGATCAACGGCCTGCCTGCCGCAACGGCACGCGCGACTGCGGATAAATGGGATTTCGACGTGACCGTCATCCGCGTCGGTCAGCAGATTTTCCGGTTCCTGACGGCGGTGCCGAAGGGCAGTCCGCAGCTGGATGGCGTCGCAAACATTCTGCGCACAAGCTTCCGCAAGATGACACCCACCGAAATTGCCGCGCTTAAGCCGCTTCGAGTCAGGGTGGTCACGACGAAGCCAGGGGACACGGTCGCTTCATTGTCTGCCCGTATGATGGGCACAGATCGCAAGGTGGAACTGTTCCGTGTGCTCAATGCCATGAGCGCAACATCGACCGTGCAAGCCGGTGATCGCGTGAAGATCATCTCTGAATAACAAAAACCCGGTCTTCAATGCGGCCATGTTCTTGGAACATGCGCCGATTGAAAGCCGGGTTTTTTGATTTGAAAATGACGCTGATTAAGCGGCTTCTTCTTCCTGCGTGTCTTCTTCTTCGACGGTCTTGCCGCGCTTTGGTCCCTTGTTGAGGTTCACTTCAACAAGACGAACAGCTTCCGTTTCGGACATCTTGTTGACGGCCGCAATTTCGCGAGCCATGCGATCAAGAGCAGCTTCGTACAGCTGGCGCTCCGAGTAGGACTGTTCCGGCTGGTTCTCGGCACGGTAAAGGTCGCGAACCACTTCTGCGATTGCAATAAGGTCACCGGAATTGATCTTGGCATCATATTCCTGCGCGCGGCGCGACCACATGGTGCGCTTTACACGAGCCTTACCCTGAACAACCTTCAGTGCGCGCTCGACGAAATCCCCTTCGGAAAGCTTGCGCATACCAATGCTGACAGCCTTGGCCACAGGAACTTTCAAGCGCATTTTGTCTTTTTCGAAATCAATGACGAACAGTTCGAGCTTCATGCCCGCAACTTCCTGTTCTTCAATTGCCGAAATGGTACCGACGCCATGAGCGGGATAAACGATCGCTTCACCGGTCTTGAAACCGTGACGCGCTGGAGATTTCTTCTGCTGGGTCGTCATTCGTTCTTAAAACTCCCTGTTACATACACCCGGTATTTCCGGGGTCGGGTCGGTCAGGCCCGGATGAGACGGGGGAAACCGTCAGGTGACTTCGTACTGGTACAGTCGTGCACTCAAAAATAATTCATCTCGCAACCCGGAGGCTGACAACACAAACAATCGATATGTCACGGAGACCGCGTGCAAGTGATGATTTGCTTTCGTGGTGTTTCTGGGCACGCAAATGCCACGCTGTGGATCAGTTTTTCTGGTCTATCACAAAAATACGTGGAAATCAATAATTTGCTTCTACCGTGACTATGCCGTCACAATAGGCGTGGCGGTCGTCAGCAGAACCGAGTCGTTTGATACTTGCGCGGGAAGGCCGACGATAAAATGTCGCGAATTCAATCGAATAAATTTACCGCTCGTCGTTCAAAGCATTGATGCACACTTAAACTATTCATAATTCCGCGCCAATATCCGATTCGAAATCGGCGTAAATGACGATATTTTTCGATTTTTCTTCATAAACCCTCATCCTTCGGGAGGAAAAAGACAAAATGGGCTACCGGAACAATCCAAAACGCGACAAACAACTTGAAAAATCCAGAAAACTGGCCGAAGCATCCGGAAAGCCCTTCATAGACCCTATGATCGTCTATGGCCGAGCAAGCACCGATGATATCCAGTATTATTCTCCAGAAATGCTTTCCATTGCTTCACAGCACACGGCAGAAGAGCTTCTTCGCTGGAAAAAGGATGCGCCATATATTGGCGTTTCCCAAGTAGATGGCATTTCTCCCCGCGATGTTCCGGTTTCTGTTCTGACGATTATCGGGCGCAACATGCCCTTCCTCTACGATTCCGTGATGGGGGAGGTGACCAGCAGCTATCGCAGCCTTTACCTCGCCGTGCATCCGATCATGGCGGTGGATGGAAGTGTTGGCGGAGGATATCGCCTTGCTGATCCTGAAAAGGACGCTCCGCAAGACAATGTCAGCTTGATCCAGCTTCATATCGCGCCGGTAAGCCCGCAAGCGGCCGAGATTCTTGTGGAGCGAATACGCTTCGTTTTGTCGCAGGTGCAGTCTGCATTCACCGACTGGAAGCCGATGCTCGCCAAGGTCGACGAGGCGATGAGGGAGCTCAAGGAAAGGGGCTCGAACCGTCGGAAAACGGAACGGGCCGAGGCACTGGCCTTTCTGGAATGGTTGCGCAACGACAATTTCACGTTCCTTGGGATGCGCGACTACAGCTATTCCGGAGCAGGCAAGAACGCCAAGGTGGAGCGCGGAGAAGGAAGCGGGCTTGGTACGCTGACAGATCCGAACGTCCGTGTGCTGCGTCTGGGCAAGGACGCAGTCACGACCACGCCGGAAATCCTTGCGTTCCTCGATGGTCCCGATTTCCTCATCGTCACCAAGGCGAATGTGAAATCCATCGTCCACCGGCGCGCCTATATGGACTATATCGGCATCAAGCGCTTCGATGAAGACGGCAATGTCATCGGAGAACTGCGCATCGTCGGTCTGTTCACCGCAACGGCCTATACCCATTCCGTGCGGCACATTCCCCTGCTGCGGGCAAAGGTTGCGGAGGTCGAGCATCATTTCGGCTTCGATCCCAACAGCCACTCCGGGCGCACCCTCTACAATACGCTCGAGGCCTATCCTCGCGACGATCTCTTCCAGATCGATACGGATCTGCTCATTCGCTTCATCGAGCAGATCATGGAACTTAGTGATCGACCACGCGTGCGTGTTCTGCCGCGCATCGATCGCTTCGACAGGTTCGTGTCCGTCATCATCTTCGTGCCGCGCGAGGAATATAATTCCTACGTCCGCGAGAAGATTGGTGACTATCTGGCGCAGGTCTATGACGGGCACATTTCCGCCTACTACCCTGCCTTCCCGGAAGGCGCAGTTGCCCGTGTGCATTTCATCGTCGGGCGTACGAATGACAAGACGCCCAGAGTGGCGCAGGACAAGCTCGAACAGGCCGTGGGCGATATCGCTGCGCGCTGGATCGACCATTTCGTGATGCTTTCCCCGGTCGGCGCACCGGTCCTGGATGTGGATCAGGCGTATCAGGAGGCGTTCACGCCCGACGAAGCATTTGCCGATATGGCTGACATCGTTGCCACCGCAGAGGGTGAGCCGGTGCGTATCGAATTCTATCGTCGCGACGATCAGAGCGAGGACCAGCTGTCTCTCAAGATTTTCCACCGCGATGGACATCTGCCGCTGTCGCGTCGTGTGCCCTTGCTCGAAAACCTGGGATTTGGCGTTACCAGCGAACGGACCTTTGATATTGGCGTGGTGTCTGGCGAGACGACCCGAACCATTGTTCTGCACGACATGGAATTGAACGTGCCGAAGGACGTCAAGCTTGACCTGGCTGTCTACGGGCCACGGCTGGAAGAGGCCTTTCTGGCGGTATTCCACGGTTCGGTCGATAATGACAACTTCAACCGCCTTATCCTGGCGGCTGGCCTGAATGTGCGGGATGTTTCGGTTCTGCGGGCCTATGCGCGCTATCTGCGTCAGAGTGGTATCGTCTATTCTCAGGAGCACATTTCCGAGACGCTCTTTAAATATCCGGCAATTGCCGCAAAGATATTCGACCTGTTCGCCAGCGGGTTCGACCCCAAAATTGGCGAGAAGTCACGCCTTCGCAAGCTGTCCGATCTTCACAAGGAAATTGAAACGGCGCTCGGCGGCGTTCCGAACCTGGATGAGGACCGTACCCTGCGGCGTTATGTCAATGCCGTGGATTCGACCTTGCGCACCAACTATTTCCAGCGCGATGAAAATGGATTGCCAAAGGCCATGCTTGCCTTCAAGTTTGATCCCAAGCTGCTGGATGGCCTGCCCGATCCCCGCCCGTTCCGGGAAATCTTCGTTTACGGCACCGAAGTCGAAGGTGTTCACCTGCGGTTCGGCAAGGTGGCGCGCGGCGGGCTGCGTTGGTCTGATCGGGGCCAGGACTATCGGACGGAAGTGCTGGGACTTGTGAAGGCGCAGCAGGTCAAGAACGCTGTTATCGTACCCGTTGGCGCCAAGGGCGGGTTCTTCCCGAAGAACCTTCCGGCTGGCGGCAATCGCGACGAAATCTTCAATGCCGGCAAGGAAGCTTACAAGACATATATTCGCACGCTGCTTTCGATCACGGATAACATCGTTGGCGATGATATCATCGCGCCGCCCGATACCTTGCGGCTCGATGGCGACGATCCCTATTTTGTCGTGGCGGCGGACAAGGGCACGGCGACATTTTCCGATACCGCCAATGGTCTGGCGCGCGAGGCCGGTTTCTGGCTCGACGACGCCTTTGCGTCTGGCGGGTCTGCCGGTTACGACCACAAGAAGATGGGCATTACGGCGCGGGGCGCATGGGAAACGGTCAAGCGCCACTTCCGCGAAATGGATACCGATATTCAGACGACGCCGTTCAAGGTTGTCGGTGTCGGCGACATGTCCGGTGACGTATTCGGTAACGGCATGTTGCTATCGCAGAAAATCGAGCTGATTGCAGCCTTTGACCACCGCGACATCATCATCGACCCGGCTCCGGATACGGACAAGTCGTTTGCCGAGCGCAAGCGCCTTTTTGAACTGCCACGGTCCAGCTGGCAGGATTATGATCGCTCGGCCCTTTCCAACGGTGCCATGATCATTTCCCGCGCCGAGAAATCCGTGACGCTGACACCGGAAGCCGTTGCCGCCATCGGTATCGACAAATCGGTGGCTACGCCATTCGAAATCATGACGGCGATCCTCAAGGCGCCGGTCGATCTTCTGTGGTTCGGCGGTATCGGCACCTATGTGAAGGCAGCGGTGGAGACCAATGCCGAGGTGGGTGACAGGGCCAATGACCCGATCCGTATCAACGCAACCGAAATCCGTGCCAAGGTGATCGGTGAGGGTGCCAATCTCGGCATCACGCAGAAGGCTCGCATCGCTTATGCTCTGGCAGGCGGGCGATGCAACTCTGACGCCATCGACAATTCGGCGGGCGTCAATTCCTCCGACGTCGAGGTCAACATCAAGATTGCGCTGACATCGCCTGTCAATGACGGTCGCCTGACGCTGCCCAAGCGCAATCAATTGCTGGCCTCCATGACATCGGAGGTGGCGCAGCTCGTGTTGCGCAACAACTCTCTCCAGTCTCTGGCAATTTCTCTTACAGAACGCCGGGGTACCGAAAATCGTGAGGAGCTTGGCCGTCTCATGAATGCGCTCGAAAGCGCAGGGCAGCTGAACCGCAAGGTCGAAACGCTGCCAGGCGATGTCGAGTTCAACGAACGCTATGCTGCGGGCAAGCCGTTGACGCGACCTGAAATCGGCGTTCTGCTCTCTTATGCCAAACTGACACTTTTCGATACGCTGGTGGCAAGCCCCTTGCCGGACGAGCCCTATCTCCAGCATCTTCTGACGGATTACTTCCCGAGCAAGATGCAAAAGACCTATGCCGCCGACATTACGAGCCACAGGCTGCACCGGGAAATCGTGGCGACGTCGCTCGCAAACCAGGTCGTCAATCGCGGTGGACCGGGCTTCGTGCAGAAGCTTGTCGATGCCAGCGGTTCATTGGCGCCTGCCGTCGTCAAGGCAGCAATGATCGTGGAAGACGGTTTTGGCCTCAAGCGTCTCTGGAGCGAGATCGACAGGCTCGATGGCCAGATTTCCGGAGAGGTCCAGAACGCGCTCTACGCCAACGTGGCGCGCATATTCACCGATGCAACACGGATTTTCCTCCAGACCACGTCGGCCTCCTCTGGCTCCATGTCCGAAGAGATCGATCGTCTGAAGGCAGCGATCAAGGCATTGTTGCCGGGTGCGGTGAGATATAGGGAGGAGATCGGCTTCAGCGAGATCGAAGGCGTGGCTCCGGCTCTGGTTCGCGAGTTGGAAACGTTGTCGCTGCTGGTCTACGTTCCCGAAATCATGCTGATTGCTGAGCAGGCGGGCACCACCCTCGCTCGCGCCGCAGAAAGCTATGCTGCGGTGTCTGCCACGTTCCGCGTTGCGAGACTGCTCGAGGCAGGCCAGCGCGTGACACCTGCTGACCACTATGAAAGTCTGGCTTTGCTGCGCAGCCAGGACCAGATCGCCTCGTCACGCCGACGGATCGTGATTTCTGCCCTGACTGAGCATTCCAAGGAGAAAAACCCGGTACAGGCCTGGTATGCTGCAGACCGCGTGCGGGTCAACCGCATCGTGTCTGAGCTGGGCGCGCTGAGTGACAGTGGCGAAACCAACCTTGCCCGCCTGACGGTGGCTGCCGGCTTGCTTTCCGATATAGTGCAGGCACGAAACGTCTGATAACAGATACTCCTGCCCGGTGTCGCAGCCGGGCAGGTTTTTTAAGTCCTGAACGGTCGAAAAGGTGACGAATGGCTTCCTCCTCCCTTGAGACTGGACATCCGGTAACGAAGCGCGGCATCTGGGGATGGATGCTGTTTGACTGGGCGGCCCAACCCTTCTTTACTGTGGTCACCACCTTCATTTTTGGCCCCTATTTCGTCGCGCGGCTGACTGCGGACCCGATTTCTGCCCAGACCATCTGGAGCAATATGGCGACGATTTCCTCCGTGATTATCGCGATATTCTCGCCGATCCTCGGCTCCATCGCCGATCAATCTGGTTCTCGCAAACCATGGATAGCGTTTTTTGCGTGCCTGAAGATCGCAAGCCTGTCGATGCTGTGGTTCGCGGCGCCCGGTTCGCCGATCTTCTGGCCTGTGACCTTCATGATCATCGCCTCCATCGCTGCTGAATTTTCGATTGTCTTCAACGATTCCATGATGCCGCGGCTGACCACTCCGGAGAATGTCGGTCGGATCTCCAACACGGCATGGGGCCTGGGTTATCTGGGGGGCATCATCGTCCTGATCTTCGTCGTCCTGTTTCTCGCGGCCTCGCCGGACAAGGGCGTAACCATTCTCGGCATACCGCCGCTGTTTGGGCTGGATGCTGCATCCGGCGAGGACGCGCGTATCACCGGGCCCATTGCCGCGCTCTGGTATTTCATTTTCATCCTGCCAATGTTTCTTTACACACCGGATGTCACGAAAGGCCTGCCTTTGGCCCAGTCCGTCCGTTCAGGCCTGTCGGAATTGAAGACGACGCTGCATGAGCTGAAAGGCCGCCCCGTTCTCACACGCTTTCTCATCGCGCGAATGCTCTACCAGGATGGCGTCAATGGCGTCCTCATTCTCGGAGGCGCGTTTGCGGCTGGCCTGTTTGGCTGGGGCACGATGGAAATCGGGATTTACGGCATTATTCTCAATATCGTGGCGATTGGCAGCTGCGTCGCAGCGGGTCTCGTCGACCAGCGGCTGGGATCACGCAACACGGTGCTGCTCAGCCTCGCCCTTCTGATCATTGCGACCATCGGCATCTTTTCCACCCAGGCTGACTCGACGCTCTTCGGATTGCTTGCGCTTCCGGTGTCTGATGCGACGGGACTGTTCTCTTCCGGGGCGGAAAAAGCCTACCTTGTATACGGCATTCTCATCGGCATCGCCTTTGGTCCCGTTCAGGCGTCGTCTCGCTCCTATCTGGCGCGAAACATCACCATTGCGGAATCCGGTCGGTATTTCGGGATCTATGCGCTTTCCGGTCGCGCGACCAGTTTCATGGCGACGCTCGGCTTTTCGCTTGTCACCTATGCGACCGGTTCAGCGCATCTGGGCATGGCGACGCTGACCTTGTTTCTAGGTGCGGGCTTCGTCCTTCTTCTGCGCGTTCCCGAAAGGGTTGCGCCTGCTCAGAGTTGATCGAGCTTGGTCTGCAGAGTGCGCAATTGAGCCTTGAGCTCATCGATTTCGGATGCATCCGGCTTCTTGCTCTCCTTGGGAGCCGGGGGCACCGGAAAGGGTGTGAAGACCTGCATGGCCTGCCGGAACAGTTCAGTGTTACGCTTGACCTGCTCTTCCATGAACCCGAAAGGGGTGGAGAAATTCTTCGACGCAGCCGTATCGCCAAATGCCTTGGACATATGTTCCTGCATCTGGCTCTGCTGCTCGGAAAAGGTCTTCATCGAATGTTCGAGAAAGGTCGGCACCACCATCTGCATGTGGTCGCCATAATAGGAAATAAGCTGACGGAGAAAAGCAGTTGGCAAAAGCGTATTGCCTGTCTTTGCCTCCTGCTCGACAATGATCTGGGTCAGAACCGCGTGGGTAATGTCCTCTGACGTCTTTGCGTCCTGGACTTTGAACTCATCGCCTCGCTTGACCATCTTGGCGAGATCTTCCAGCGTGACATAGGTGCTGGTCCCCGTGTTGTAGAGACGCCGGTTCGCGTATTTCTTGATGATTGTTTCGCCGTGGTGTTTCGCCATGCTCGCCTCCTCGCGATGATGGTATTTTCTTTTTATGTGGTGTTTTTGCTCTTCCCGTCTTTAAGATTATGCTCAAATCGCCCGAGGTGACAAACGTTTTGTGCGATGCAACAGCGAAAATTTTGCGCAATATATGCCGGGCGGGGCGAGCCTGAGCGAAGCAACCGGCATTGCGCCAAGATGGTTTGACTTGGCCGGAAAGCTTTGACACTCTCGCGCCGCAAAATGGGAGATTCATAATGACTTCGTCTTCAATCGTCATCGTCAGTGCAGCGCGCACCGCCGTCGGCTCGTTCAACGGCAGTTTTGCCAATGTGCCTGCTCATGAGCTGGGCTCAACCGTGATCAAAGCTGTTCTGGAGCGCGGGGGCGTGTCGCCTCAGGAAGTCGACGAAGTCATTCTGGGACAGGTATTGGCGGCGGGTGAGGGCCAGAACCCGGCGCGGCAGGCTGCGATGAAGGCAGGCATTCCGCAGGAAGCAACATCTTTCGGTGTCAATCAGCTTTGCGGATCCGGCCTTCGCGCCGTTGCGCTCGGGATGCAACAGATCGCCACCGGCGACGCGTCGATTGTCATCGCTGGAGGCCAGGAGTCGATGTCGATGGCGCCACACTGCGCGCATCTGCGCGGCGGTGTGAAGATGGGTGATTTCAAGATGGTCGATACCATGTTGAAGGACGGCCTGACGGACGCCTTCTATGGCTATCACATGGGCATCACCGCCGAAAACATTGCCCGCCAGTGGCAGCTCTCCCGCGACGAACAAGACCAGTTCGCGGTGTCCTCCCAAAACCGCGCCGAAGCGGCACAAAAAGAGGGTCGGTTTGTTGACGAAATTGCCCCGGTCACCATCGCGGGCCGCAAGGGCGACATCATCGTCGATGCGGACGAGTATATTCGCGCAGGCGCCTCGCTGGAAACGATGGCAAAGCTTCGTCCGGCATTTGACAAGGAAGGCACCGTTACCGCAGGCAATGCTTCTGGACTGAACGACGGTGCGGCCGCTGTTCTCCTCATGACAGAGGCGGAAGCCGCCAGACGGGGTCTGGCACCCATCGCACGCATAGCGTCCTGGGCAACTGCGGGTGTCGATCCGCAGATCATGGGCACAGGGCCAATTCCCGCATCACGCAAGGCGCTGGCAAAGGCCGGTTGGACTGTCGGGGAACTTGATCTTGTTGAGGCCAACGAGGCCTTTGCTGCGCAATCCTGCGCCGTGGTTCGCGATCTCGGGCTTGATCCATCCATGGTCAATGTCAACGGTGGTGCCATCGCCATCGGTCACCCGATCGGTGCATCTGGTGCACGCGTGCTCAACACACTGCTTTTCGAAATGAAGCGACGCAGCGCACGAAAAGGTCTTGTGACATTGTGCATTGGCGGCGGCATGGGTATCGCCATGTGCGTTGAAGGTCTGTAACAGGCTTTCTTCACTGCCAATAGGAGGGCCGTCATGAGCCGGGTTGCATTGATAACGGGTGGCACGAGCGGCATTGGTGCCGCCATTGCAAAGGCGTTTCACGCTGCAGGCTACAGGGTTGCTGTCAACTACGCCTTTACGGAAGCGCGCGCTGCCCAGTTCCGCGAGGAAACGGGCATTCCGGCCTATTGCTGGGACATTCGCGACTATCAGGCTTGTGTCGAGGGAATTGCCGAGGTCGAGCGCGACCTTGGTCCCGTCGAAATCCTTGTCAACAATGCTGGCATTACCCGCGACGCGATGTTCCACAAGATGACGCCGCAACAGTGGCGTGATGTCGTTGACACCAACCTGACCGGCGCTTTCAACATGACACATCCCATCTGGCCTGGGATGCGGGAACGTGGCTTCGGACGGATCGTCAGTATCTCTTCCATCAACGGGCAGAAGGGGCAGGCCGGTCAGGCGAACTACTCTGCCGCGAAAGCGGGCGATCTCGGGCTGACCAAGGCTCTGGCGCAGGAAGGCGCATCTCGGAATATCACCGTCAACGCCATCTGCCCGGGCTATATCGGCACGGAAATGGTGCGGGCTATACCGGAAAACGTTCTCAATGAGCGTATCCTGCCGCACATTCCCGTTGGACGGCTGGGTGAACCCGAAGAAATAGCGCGCTGCGTTCTATTCCTTGCGTCGGACGATGCAGGTTTTATCACTGGCTCCACGCTGACAGCAAATGGTGGCCAGTATTTCACGTGATCCACAAAAAAATTACTCTTTTTCCGTCCTGACAATTGGCAAGTTACAAAAACTTGATCGGTTCAGATTTGCGAGGACATCACCCTAACCGAATGAAAATACGATATTTTTGGTATAGTTTAGAATTGATCTAAAATTTCAGAGGTAGGGACATTAGAGGTTTTTCTTGACAGGCAATCTCCTGTTTTGGTTTAAGAATGAAAACAACGTGTTGCGTCATACAGGCAAGAAACCATGCTCGTTTGCAGCTGCAATTACATCACCGATAATGATATTCGCGATGTCATCAATGAGATGCTCGACGAGGACTGTTGGCAGCTCATCGTGCCTGCGAAAGTCTATCATGCGATGGAAAAACGCGGACGGTGCTGCGGATGTTTTCCGACAGTTGTCGATCTTATAATCAGCACAACCGAACAATATCACGCTCGTCGGCACTCGACGGAAGCCGATGTTTTTGATTTTATGTTACGCCTCAGGCAATTGCATGAAGAAAACAGGAGAGCGGACATTGAAAGGCGACAAAAGAGTCATCGAGCAGCTTAACGAGGCATTGTTCCTCGAACTCGGTGCGGTCAATCAATACTGGTTGCATTATCGACTGCTGAACGACTGGGGATACACGAAGCTCGCCAAGAAAGAGCGTGCCGAGTCCATCGAAGAAATGCAGCACGCCGACAAGATCATCGATCGGATCATCTTCCTCGAAGGTCACCCAAACCTGCAGACGGTTGCGCCTCTGCGTATCGGCCAGAACGTCAAGGAAGTCCTTGAGGCTGATCTTGCCGGTGAATATGACGCACGCACAGCCTACAAGAAGTCGCGCGATATTTGTCATGACGCGGGCGATTACGTTTCCATGAAGCTATTTGAAACACTGCTAATAGATGAGGAAGGCCATATTGATTTCCTCGAAACCCAGCTCGATTTGCTCAACAAGATCGGTGAAGCGAAGTACGGCCAGCTGAATGCTGACTCTGCCGACGCTGCTGAAGCCGAGTAAAAGAGCACACATGTAAAAAAGGCGGCCTTGGGCCGCCTTTTTTGTTTTCATGCGCCAGCCAAATGCCGGAACTCGGAGACGACCTTCTCGTAGACACCGCGCTTGAACGGCACGATCAAATCCGGCAGAGTTTCCATAGGCTTCCAGGCCCAGGCGTCGAACTCCGGTTCATGACCCGTCGGCGGTGGATTGATCTGAATCTCGCTTTCGTCGCCCTCGAAGCGGAATGCAAACCAGCGCTGGGCCTGGCCACGATATTTGCCACGCAATCCGATACCGATCAGTTGCGGTGGCAGGTCGTAATGGATCCAGTCACGGGCCTCGGCCAGCAGAGACACGGTTTTCATGCCCGTCTCTTCGTAAAGCTCCCTGAGTGCCGCCACCAAAGGCTTTTCACCCTCATCGATGCCGCCTTGTGGCATTTGCCAGAGCTGCGGTGAGCCATCGAATTCGGAGTTGCCCTCGGCGATCCGGCGCCCTGCCCAGACCAGCCCCTGGGCATTGAGAACCATGATGCCCGCACAGGGACGGTAAGGAAGATCGTCTGCTTTGATTGTCATTCTGGATCCTTGAAGGAATGAGGATGCAAGAAGGATTACTGACCGGCCTTGTCAGAAACAAGTGCGGAAACACCGACTATTTCAATGCCGCGCCCGGACGCTTCGATCGCCCATTTGGAAATGGCGGAAATGCTCTCGTCAAAAGCGGACGCTACGCCAATAGCCGATCCGTTGCGACGCGCGATTCTCTCGAGATCGTCGAGCTTGCGCAAAACAGCGTTTTCATTAACCTGGTCGTCGAGTTGCATATCCGCAAAGCCTGCCGCTGCGTTCAGCGTCTTGGCGACGGCAGAGGTCCGCGATTGTGCCGAAGAGCCGTCGTCCAGAAAGAAAAGGCCCCTTGCGCTCATGTCGCGCAGGATGGGGCTCAGCGCCGCCTCATCCGACATGAACTTTCCGCCAAGATAGTTCATGACGCCGGTGTAGTTGGTGATCTTCGCCATGGAGCGATGCATCTTTTCCAGATTGATCTTTGCAGGACTGGAAACAAGCAGCGTATCGGGTCCCGGATCTGTGCCCGGATAGCCGAAAGGTTCGAAGGGAAGCTGAAGCAATATCTCATGCCCTCCGCGACGGCCCTCCTGCATCCAGCGTTGGAGGCTGTTGCCGCTTGCAGCAAAGCCGAGCGTGACCTCCGGTGGCAGGTCGCGGATGGCTTTTTGCGTCCCTGTCTGGCTAAGCCCCAATCCGCCAACGACAATGGCGATACGGGTCCCTCTGGCACCGGACCATGGCCGGGCATATTGCTCCATGGGTCGCAACCCGTCCGGACCGATTTTGGGCAGCCTGCCAAAGGCTGAATCTTCCAGCAACTCTTCATTGGGCTGCGCAGCCATGCGCGGATCCTGGCCGTATCTTTGCCCCGTCATCAAAACGGGATCCTTTGTCTCTCTTTCGCGCGGCGAATATACGGAAACGACGTTGCCATCCGGCATCGTCGCTCGTCTGACGTTTGCGCCGGCATGCCCGCTCTGCGGTGCCATGGAACCATCAGCCGGCCTGTTTGGAGCTCTTTGTGCAATCTCTTGCTTATCGGCAATGGCCGATGCCGGAACATCCTGAGCGGTTGAGCTACCCTTCAGATTGCCGGGTGAAAGGGCGGCATACAAGGACAATGCGCCGATGCCCCCCACCGTCACGACGACCAGAGCCGCAAGCGCAGAAAAGCGCCGGAATGATCCGGCGCTTTTCTTTTTCTGTCGACCCATGAGCGGTTTGCGCAGGTCTGAAGACAATGATCTATCCGTAAATAACTGCGAGCCGGGCGAAAGCGCAGGTCTGCCCTGCGCTCCCAGACCTTACTGCTTGTTGACGACAGCCTTTTCCGGATTTGGCGGGAACGAGGCATCGGTCTTCGTTCCGTGGAACAGATCCAGCGCGTAGTTCAGCTGAATATCGTCCTTGGCCTCTGGCGGGACATAGGCTGCCGAGCCCGAACCCTCTTCGGTTTCGCTCTGGCCCTGAATATGTCCGGGCAGGCTGGATTCGCCCTCGGCACGAACACGTCCCTGCAGCTCTTCCGGCAGCGGCTGGTCCACCTTGATATCAGGCGTGATGCCCGTGCCCTGAATGGATTTGCCCGATGGCGTGTAGTAGAGCGCCGTCGTCAGGCGAAGCGCGCCTGTATCGCCCAGCGGAATGATCGTCTGGACGGAGCCCTTGCCGAAGGAACGTGTTCCGAGAACCGTTGCACGGCGAAGATCCTGCAGCGCACCCGCCACGATTTCAGATGCCGATGCAGAGCCGCCATTGACGAGAACGATGACAGGCTTGCCATCGGTCAAATCGCCAGCCGTTGCGTTGAAGCGACGGGTTTCCTCAGGGTTACGGCCACGGGTCGAAACGACTTCGCCGCGCTCGAGGAAGGCGTCGGACACGTTGATCGCCTGATCCAGAAGACCGCCCGGATTGAGACGCAGGTCCAGAACGTAGCCTTTCAGCTTGTCGGCGGGAACATCGGTCTTGATTTTCTTGATCGCCTTTTCGAGGTCGTCATAGGTCTTTTCCGTGAAGGAAATGACGCGGAGATATCCGACATCACCGCCTTCAACACGGGACTTGACCGCGCGCACGGCGATGATTTCACGCATGACGCTGACTTCGAGCGGCTTGTCAGCGCCCTGGCGAATGATCGTCAGCTTGATCGGCGTCTTGACGGCGCCGCGCATCTTCTCGACGGCTTCTTCCAGCTTCAGACCACGAACCGGCTGTCCGTCGATCTCGGAGATGAAGTCGCCTGCCAGAATGCCTGCCTTGGAGGCTGGCGTATCGTCCATCGGCGAGATGACCTTGACCAGCTCGTTTTCCATCGTGACTTCGATGCCAAGACCGCCGAACTCACCCTTGGTCTGGGTGCGCATGTCGTTTGCGTCCTGGGCATTGAGGAAGCTTGAATGCGGATCAAGCGAGCTCAGCATCCCGTTGATGGCGTTTTCAACCAGCTTCTTGTCATCCGGAGGCGTCACATACTGGGCGCGAACGCGCTCGAAGACGTCACCAAAAATCGACAGTTCCTTATAGGTGGAAGGGCCAGCGGCTTGCGCGGGCATACTTGCCGAGTAGATGACGCTCATCGCTGTGGCACCCATAAGTCCACCGATGAGGAGAAGTGAAGCCTTACGAATCATTGCGCGCCCTTCCGGTATTTTTCGCGGTCCACCACGGTTGAGAATCAACCGGTACACCGTCTTTCCTGAATTCAATGTAAAGTGTCGGCTTGTCAGTTTCCAGCGCCAATGCAGCGGCACTGGCCACTCTTTTCGCGCCCATGGAAGCGATGGGTTCACCAGAGAACACAAACATGCCCTGCCTCGTCCTCACATTGTCCATGCCTGTCAGCACCAGATGATAACCGTCGCCGGCATTAAGAATGATCATGCGGCCGTAACTGCGAAATTCCCCGGCGAATACGACGAAGCCGTCCGCGGGCGCCGTCACCAGTGCTTCGGGGCCGGTTGCAACGACAATGCCCTTGGAGAAATGGCCTGTACCGTCCGCATCACCGAACCGTCGCAAGACCTCTCCGGACACCGGCATCGCCAGTTTACCCTTCAGACTCGAGAAGGCATATGCGGGCGCAATGCGGTTTTTATCGGGCATTCCCGCGTCGGTCTGGGCCTCCACCTTGTCGCGTTCGGACTGGGACAAAGCGGCGAGGCGCTCCTGTTCAAGACGCTCTTTTTCTTTCGCTTCACGTACAGAGGAAATCTCGTTTTCGAGCGAAGAAACCAGTCCTTCAAGGCTGGTCGCCTTGGCTGCAAGTTCTTCAGAACGTTTGCGTTCTGCTTCCAGCGCGCTTGCGGTCTGGGTGTTGCGTTTTTCGTTTTCGAGCCGCAACAGGTCCAGCCGCTTTTCTTCCTCAAGGCTGGCGGTCATGGTGCCCGTCAGCTGCTCCTTCTCAACCGCAATTGCTTGTCGCAGGTCGGTCAACTCTTTGAGAGCGAAGACCAGCTTGTCCGTTTCGGAGCGGATGCCTGGAACCACGGCGCCCAGAAGGATGGCGCTTCGAACCGATGCCAGCGCATCTTCAGGCGAAACCAGCAATGCCGGTGGCGGATTGCGGCCCATGCGTTGCAGCGCAGCCAAAACCTCCGCCAGAACATCGCGGCGCTCCCGCAATGATGCCTTGACCGCGTCTTCGCGAATACCAAGCTTGGCGAGGCGGTCTTCGCCGTCGCTGATCTTGGCTTCCAGATCCTTGCGGCGCGCAGCCGAAGCGATCAGCTCGTCCTTGATCCGAGCCGTATCCTGATTGAGCGCGGCAATGCTGTCCTGTAATTGCCGGGATTTGTCTTCGGAAAGGCCGATACTATCAACGAGCTCCTGCAGATCCTGTCGGTTCTGGTCGCGACGCCTTTCAAGCGCATCGACATCATCCGCCGGCTGCGCCGAATCTTGCGTAGCATCCTGTGTAGAAGCAGGTGGTGCGACGTCTTCCTGCGCAAAGGCGTGAAGATATGGGAAGGACACGACCATGCAGGCAGCAAGCATCGCGCCCGAAAGGGCCGTCCACCTGTTGCTGCGGGGTGCATCTGCCATAAACTCTGTCTAACCGTCGAAAAGATTGGCGACCATACGCTGCTTCGGCGCTTTACGCCAAGAGGGTCGGCACCGGACTAGAAAATATGATGGCCGGATTTGTGGCGAGATGCGATGCGCAGGTTTTTTAAACGCGATGATAGGGATGGCCGGACAGGATCGTTACTGCACGATAAAGCTGTTCCGCGATCAGAATTCGCACGAGCTGGTGCGGCCATGTGAGTTTTCCGAGGCACAGCGTAGCGGTCGCTTTCTCGTAAAGCGAGGGATCAAGTCCGTCTGCCCCGCCGATCGCGATGATCATATCACGCTTGCCGCTGTCGCGCATATTACCGAACAAGTCCGCAAAGGCAGGGCTGTCGAGCGCCTTGCCGCGCTCGTCGAGCAGGATGAGGGCAGCGCCGTCGGCGAGATGCTTTTCGAGAATGGCGGCTTCTTCGCGCTTGCGTGTCTCGGCGTTGGAGGCGCGGCTTTCCGCCACCTCTATCATGCGGACAAACTCAAGTCCGATGGCCGGTCCGGTCTTGGCAAACCGGTCCAGATAGCGCGACGCCAGATCTTTCTCGGGGCCGGATTTAAGCCGTCCCACCGCAAAAATTGAAATCCGCATTCACACATCCATCCATATCGCAAACTTAGTCGTTTGCGTCTCTAGCAGGATGGGCTGCGGATTTCCATGCGGCCGACGCTCAGGCATCGGCCATGAAACCGCATCAGTGCAGTGTTTCTTCCTCGATATCAGGCGCGGCCCACATTTTTTCGATGTTGTAGAACGCTCTGACTTCGGGGCGGAACACATGGATGATGACATCGCCTGCATCGATCACGACCCAGTCTCCGGCCTCAAGGCCTTCGACGCGAGAGTGACCGAACCCCTCATCCTTCATATCCGAAATGAGGTGTTCGCAAATCGCAGACACGTGCCTGTTCGAACGCCCGGACACAATGACCATGTAATCCGCAAGCGCCGATTTTCCGGCAATGTTGAGATAGACGATATCTTCTGCTTTGGAATCCTCGACGCTGGCGAGGACGGTTCCGAGGGCACGACGGGCAGCATCAACGCCACTCTCCATGCTCTTTGGGATAGCGCTGAAAGCTCTTCCCTTGGTGTGTACTGTTGTCAGTGGTTTCCCTTTCCAAAATGACAAACCAGATACTGCGCAGCGATTCTTCACGCCACCCAGTAAAGTTGGCATCAAAGTGTTAAAGTTTCAAGATGTGGGGACGCAATCCAGTCGCTATACCTTATATATGACCGTTGCGGAGCGCCGTGGAACTCAGCGTGGAGCGTGGTCCATGGATAAAGACCCAGGCCGGAGCCGTCTTGGTCCACAAAATGCCCGCATCATCCTCATCCACGCGGGACTGGCTGTAAGCCTGTGCCATGGTGGAGGAAAGATAGGCGAGCGTTGCGCCGGGCCGGTCGATGACGGCAATCGGGAAGGTCTCGGCAATCTTTCGCCATTTCTGCCAGCGATGGAAGGTGCGCAGATTATCCGCGCCCATGATCCAGATAAAACGGACATGCGGATTTCGCGCTTTGATTCTGGCCAGCGTATTGGCCGTATAGCTGATGCCCAGTGACTGTTCGAAAGCCGTCACCTTGATGCGCGGATCGCTGATCAGCTTTTCGCAAGCCTCAATCCGGGACTTCAGCGGCGCAAGCTCTGCTTTGTTTTTCAAGGGATTGCCGGGTGTGACCATCCACCAGAGCTGGTCCAGCCCAAGCCGTCGCAGGGCGATCTCGGCAACCAGCGCATGGCCCGCATGGGGCGGATTGAAGGAACCGCCAAACAGACCAATGACCATGCCGCGCTCTGTATGCGGCATGGTGAGGTAGCGCTTGTCCAGACCGGGCTTGTCAGTCACATCAGGGCCGTGTCTGGCCGGTGCCATGCACCCGGTATTTGAAGGACGTCAACTGTTCCACGCCAACCGGGCCTCGCGCGTGCATCTTGCCAGTCGCGATGCCGATTTCCGCACCCATACCGAATTCGCCACCATCCGCAAATTGCGTGGAGGCATTGTGCAGGAGGATGGCGGAATCGATTTCATTGAAGAAGCGTTCGACAACCTGCGCATCTTCTGCAATCACCGCTTCGGTGTGATTGGAGGAGTATGTGCCGATATGTTCGATGGCGCCGGAAATACCGTCCACCACAGTCACCGAGATGATGGCATCGAGATATTCCGTGCGCCAGTCTTCCTCAGTCGCGGCCTTCACGCCCTTGACCGTCTCTTGCACGGTCCTGGAGCCACGGACCTCGCAACCGGCGTCCAGCAAGACCCTGACCAGCGGCTCCAGATGGGTGGAAACGGCGCTAGCATCGACCAGCAGCGTTTCCGCCGAGCCGCAAATACCGGTTCGCCGCATCTTGGCGTTGAGAACGATGTTCTTCGCCATGTCGAGGTCAGCGGATTTGTCGACATAGACGTGGCAGATGCCTTCCAGATGCGCAAAGACAGGAATGCGGGCTTCAGATTGTACGCGTGCCACAAGGCTTTTGCCGCCGCGGGGAACGATAACATCCACCGTGCCGCCAAGGCCGCCAAGCAGGCTGCCTACGGCTGCGCGATCCGTGACAGGCACGAGCTGGATCGCATGCTCTGGAAGCCCCGCGATCTTCAAACCTTCCACGAGGCAGGCATGAATAGCGCGCGATGAATATTGCGAGTCCGAGCCGCCGCGCAGGATCACGGCATTGCCTGCCTTGAGGCAGAGCGCGCCAGCGTCAGCCGTGACATTGGGGCGGCTTTCATAGATCACGCCGATGACGCCGAGCGGTGTGCGGACGCGCTCAATCTTCAGGCCATTGGGACGATCCCACGCCGCGATGACCTCACCAACGGGATCGGCCAGGGCAGCAATAGAGCGAATGCCCTCGGAAATGCTTGATATCCTTGCGTCGTCCAGTTTCAGCCGGTCGATGAAGGATGCGGCAACGCCTGAATTTTCGGCCGCAGCGAGATCTTTCGCATTGGCCTCGAGAATTCTGTCTTTCGATGCTTCGATTGCGGAAGCCATGGCCAGAAGCGCGCGGTTTTTCTGGTCGGTGCTGGCGATGGACAACGGTCGCGAAGCAGCTTTTGCCTGAGCGCCGATGGACATCATCAGCGTTTCAATATCATGGCTCTGCTTCACGGCCTGTTCAGGCATCGACCTCATCCTTCTTCGTTTCGCTTATTTTGACGGACACACCCGTCATGACTAGATCATCGCGGTGGATCATCGCGGCGCGACCGACATAACCGAGGATCGCCTCAATCTCATTTGATTTATGGCCGTTGATCTGGCGCGCTTCTTCGGCATCGTAACCTGCAAGACCTCGGGCAATCTCGCGGCCCTGCGCGCCCATGATGGCAACGGCATCGCCACGCCCGAAGTTACCTTTCACTGCGGTAACACCGGCGGGTAAAAGGCTTTTTCCGGCATAGAGCGCCTTTTCGGCCCCCGCATCCACATGCAGTTCCCCGGCAGGCTGAAGCTGTCCGGCAATCCAGGTCTTGCGGGCCGTAACGGGGGTGCCTGATGGGGCAAACCACGAGGAGCGTACACCGTTCTCGATGGCTTTCAGTGGATTGAGCATCTTGCCCGACGCGATGATCATGCCGCAACCGGCAGCGGTTGCGATCTTTCCGGCATCAATCTTCGTGCGCATTCCGCCACGCGACAGTTCCGATGCAGCACCACCCGCCATCGCCTCGATCTCAGGCGTGATTTCGGCAATGGTTTCCAGAAACCGCGCTTCGGTATCAAGATGCGGCGGGGCCGTGTAGAGGCCGTCAATGTCAGACAGCAGGACCAGAAGGTCTGCACCTGTCATGGTCGCTACGCGTGCTGCCAGACGATCATTGTCTCCATAGCGGATTTCGGTGGTCGCCACCGTGTCATTTTCGTTGATGATCGGGATCGCACCGATCTTCAATAGCTGGTTGATCGTCGCCCGCGCGTTGAGATAACGGCGGCGCTCTTCCGTGTCAGAGAGCGTCAGCAGGATTTGGCCTGCGACGATATCGTGCCGTGAAAGGCTTTCAGACCATGCCCGTGCCAGCGCAATCTGCCCGACGGCAGCTGCGGCCTGGCTCTCTTCCAACTTTAGCGCACCTGAGGGCAGGCCAAGCACTGTCCGCCCAAGGGCAATGGCGCCTGAGGATACGACCTGCACATCCGCGCCGTTCTTCTTCAGCGCCGCGATATCCTCGCAGATCGCATCCAGCCAGTCTGTCTTGAGGCCGCTTTTGCGGTCAACCAGCAGGGCAGAGCCGATCTTGATTACGATGCGGTGGTGTTTGCCGAGAGGTTTTCGCGCCAATGTCATAGGCGGTCGTCCCCGTCCTCGATCTCGTCTTCGACAGGCATGGAACGATCCGGCATGGCGGTGCTGCCGCCACGGCTGTCGGAAACGATGATGTCACGAAGCTCACGCAGCGCCTCCAGCATGCCTATATGGGCTGCGGCAGACAGAAGCAGCGGCGGGCGGCCACAGGCCTTCTCCAGTTCCTTTGCCTTCTTCTTAAGCTCTTTTTCGTCCAGAACGTCGATCTGAGAGAGCGCCACGATTTCGGGCTTTTCCGTCAGTCCGCCGCCATAGGCATCAAGCTCTTTCTTGACCGTCTTATAGGCCTTGCCGACATTCTCTTCCTGCGCCGATACGAGGTGCAGCAGAACGCGGGTGCGCTCCACATGACCTAGGAAACGGTCGCCGATGCCGACGCCCTCATGTGCGCCTTCGATCAGGCCGGGAATATCGGCCAGAATGAATTCGCGTCCATCGATGGTGGCGACACCAAGGTTCGGATGAAGCGTGGTGAAGGGGTAGTTGGCGATCTTCGGACGTGCCCGCGTGACCGTCGCCAGGAAGGTGGACTTACCCGCATTGGGAAGACCGACGAGGCCGGCATCGGCAATCAGCTTGAGGCGAAGCCAGATGGTCTTTTCTTCACCGGCCAGACCTGGATTGGCGTGAGTGGGTGCCTGATTGGTGGAGGACTTGAAATAGGCATTGCCGAAGCCGCCATTGCCACCGGCGGCCAAGCGGAAACGCTGGCCTTCCTTGGTCAGGTCGATGATGAGCGTTTCATTGTCTTCTTCGAAGATTTGCGTTCCCACGGGCACGCGCAGAACGACATCGGCCCCCTTTGCGCCGGTGCGGGTCTTGCCCATGCCGTGCTGGCCGATCGTGGCCTTGAAATGCTGCTGGAAGCGGAAGTCGATCAGCGTGTTGAGGCCATTGACGACCTCGACCCACACGTCGCCGCCGCGTCCGCCATCACCGCCATCGGGGCCGCCGAATTCGATGAATTTTTCACGCCGGAAGGATACGGCACCTGCGCCGCCATCGCCGGAGCGAATATAGACTTTTGCTTCATCGAGAAATTTCATCGTCTTGGCCGTTCTGTCAGCTTAGTGGCAATTCCTGCAATGGTTTGCGGTCTTGCTTTTTTAAAAAAGGATCTGCCGATCCAAATATAGGCGCAGGCCCTCTAGGTCAAAGATTATCGTGACGTGAGAGTGCCCAGGGCAAGGCCGGTTTACGTAAAAACAGGCCTCGCTTGGTATTCTTTACGGTCGGGCAGCGCGAAAGGCCGTCTCAGTCAAGGCCGTATCGAGATGCGTGACCATCGATGCCCGTGCGACAGCATAGGCTTCATGGCAGCCAGTGATCTGAAAACCGAGTTTGTCCTGGACCCGCATGGATGCAGGATTGTCGGCAAAGACGCCGGAATAGAGCACTTCGCCGGGCATCTGCTCGAAGAAACGCTTGACGACGGCCTCTACCGCTTCGGTCATGTAGCCCTTGCCCCAATGATTGCGATCAAGCCAGTAACCGAGATGCCATTCGCCGTGCCGCTTTTCGATCGACACGACTCCGATCAGCGTGTCATCACCGCAGGTGATCGCAAAATCCCAATCCGGCAGGGTGCCTGATGTCCGCAGGATCAACCATTCCAGCGCATCCTGCTTGTAATAGGGAGCGGGGACACGCGCGAGCATGCGCGTGACCTGAAAATCGCTGAGCGATTCTGCAATGCTGCCAGCGTCCGAAAGGCGCTGCGGGCGCAACACCAGACGGTTGGTCTGTAATGTCGGGCAGGGGCTCTGCCTGGAAGCATTTTCAACGGCCGGAGCACGTGGTGATAACCGCGCGACGCTCATCGTGTATCTCCCCAACTTCTCAGCGATACCCATGTCTTGCGATCCAGCCTGTACCATTCGACCGGAACCATGCCGCCAAGCGCCAGCGAACCGACCATGCCGGAACCCTGAAGCTGAAAACCGCACTTTTGTATGACGCGGCGCGATGCGATGTTGGTTACGCGGCAACGGGCATCGATCTGGTCGATGTCGCGTGTGCGGAATGCCATGTCGATCAGGGCATGGGCAGCTTCCGTGGTGTAGCCGTTGTTCCAGTAGGGCTCGCCCAGCCAATAGCCCATTTCGAGCGTCTTGCCGTCCTCCTGCGGTTCCAGCCCGCAGCAGCCCATGAATTCGCCGTTCTCCATGCGGGTAATCGCATAGACGCACTTGCCAATCTCGCCCGCTTTCGCACGTCGCACGAAATCCGCGGCATCCTTGGCCGTGTATGGGTGCGGCATACGCGACACCATGGTCGCGATGTTGGCGTTGTTGGCAAGATTGGCAAGGGCGTCAATGTCTTCGTCGTGTGGCTTACGCAGAACCAGCCTTTGCGACAATAAGACGGGGCAATCGCTCCTCGACCGATCAGGTCTCGGCCGTTCTTCGGGTGACCGTGATTGGTCTTCCCTTAACAATTCAGCTTGCATGGTTCAGTCCTCCATAGGGTTAAGAAAAAAGGGGAGTTGGGTGGTGCCCCAACTCCCCTTTTTCTATGACTGAACCTGTTACGTCTCAGCCGGGTCATTGGGACACCGGCTGCATATGACGCTACCGGCTTATTCTGCTGCTTCGGCTTTCGGTGCCACAGACACGTATACGCGGCCATTGCCCTTCGTGCGGAAGGATACATTGCCGGCGGTCAGCGCGAAAATCGTGTGGTCCTTGCCGAGGCCGACATTGGCGCCCGGATGCCACTGCGTGCCGCGCTGGCGCAGAATAATGTTGCCTGGAATGACGGCTTCGCCGCCGAACTTCTTTACGCCAAGGCGCTTGGAGTTGGAATCGCGACCGTTACGCGAAGAACCACCAGCTTTTTTATGTGCCATTGGATTGCTCCTTTAAACCTAGTTTCCCGTGTCGCGCCGATCAGGCAGCAACGATGTCCGTGATGCGGACGACAGTGTGGTGCTGACGATGACCGCGTGTGCGCTTGGAGTTCTGACGACGACGCTTCTTGAAGGCGATGACCTTCTTGCCGCGGTTGTGCTCGACAACTTCAGCCTTGACCGTTGCGCCAGCAACGAAAGGAGCGCCGAACTGTGCGTCAGCGCCAACGCCGATCACGAGAACTTCGGTGAATTCTACAGTTGCGCCAGCGTCTGCTTCCAGCTTTTCGATGGTCAGCACGTCGTTGGCTGCTACGCGGTACTGTTTACCGCCGGTCTTGATGACTGCGAACATTTTTTATCCTTTCATGTTCGTTCCGGCTCTGCCTGCAAATGCGTGCTGGCCGTCTTTTTATCAGTCGAATAGCAAAGATTTGAGAGGTTTATGCCTCTTGAAACCCAGCCGGTGAAACCGCTTTTGACAAAGCGATGCAAACAGAAGGCGCAATACGCCCTCGATTTTCGTGTGGGATATGCGAGGTGGCGGTTTCTGTCAAGATCATTCACACCCGAAAAATAACCCAAAACGTCAAGAATCTCAGGTGATTTTGCCGCTTGTGGCAAAGAGGTCTCGAAATTTCGTCGGCAAGGGTTTATATGGGCGGCACACAAGGAGCAGAAATGGCCCGCATAGACAAAACCGACGACTGGCGCGACCGCCATGCGCCGACGATTTCAGCGTTTGAATCGCTTGCCATAGAGGCATATGGCCACCTGCCGGAAGAGTTTCGCGCGCTGACCAAGGATCTCATCATCGAGATCGCGGATTTTCCGACTGATGAAGTGTTCGAGGACATGGCGCTTGAGACGCCTTTCGATCTTCTGGGTCTTTTCGAAGGCCGCGGCATTTCAGAGCGCTTTACGATGGAAACGGGAGAGATGGTCAACCGCATCACTCTTTACCGTCGCCCGATCCTGGATTACTGGGCCGAAAACGAGGAAACGCTGGGCGATATCATTACCCATGTGCTCATCCACGAAATCGGCCACCATTTCGGCCTGTCAGATGATGACATGGAGCGCATCGAGGAAAGTGCCGACGAGGCAGCGACGGATCGTTGATCGTTAAGGCCATTCTTCTACCGTCATTCCGGCCTTGATCCGGAATCCAGTCAGCTCAAGTCGTTGGGCTGAAAAGTGTCTTTCGATCCGACGGACGTCGGATCACTGGACCCCGCAGCAAGTGCGGGGTGACGTGGGAAGGGGCTTACATCTTCCTCCCGCCGCCAGCGGCGCAACCCTATACTACTGCTCGCCCAGCTTCATGTCCGGGTGGTACTCTTTGCCTTCGACAGTTTTGATCACAGGCTGGCCGCAATGCATTACGCCTGTCGCTGCATTAAAGGCGTAGGTCGGTGATCCCGCCAGTTCCCAGCCCTTGTTAAGAGCTTCGGTGACACGGTGACAAAACTTCGCGTCGTCCGGACCGGTGATGAAGCGATAGACTTTCATGGTTTTTCTGCCTTTCTATGGTCGATGATCTCAGCCATTGCCACCAGCCTTTCGGCCTGGCCGACATGCAGCCTCTCGATCATGCGCCCGTTGGAGTTGATGACGTTCAATCCCACAGATTCCGGCTTTGCGAAAGCCGCAATGATCTCGCGCGCCTCGGCCAGTGCCTCTTCCGTGGGAGCAAAGGCCCGGTTTGCGGCGTCGATCTGGGCTGGATGGATCAACATCTTGCCATCGAAACCCATGGCGCGGCCCTGATCGCATTCCGCTGCAAAAGCATCGAGATCGTGGAAGTCGTTCGATACGCTGTCAAAGACATCCAGCCCATAGGCGCGCGCCGCCAAAACGGTCTGCATCAGCCACGGCACGAGATAGGCTCGGCCCGGCTGCGCGGGAACATGGGTTGCCTTGCGCAGATCATTGAGGCCGACGACGAAGGCGCCAAGCCTGGCAGCCTCGGTGTGCGAGGATTCGGCAATGGATGCTGCATTCAGGATGCCTTTTGGCGTTTCGATCATGGCCCAGATTTTGATATCATCGGGCGCATCTGCTTCGGCCAGAAGGTCCGCGACGTCCTGAATCTGGGACGGCTGCTCAACTTTCGGCAAAAGGATCGCGTTTGGCCCGCATTCCAGTGCAGCGATCAAATCGCGTTGCCCGACATTTACGGAAACCGGATTGATGCGGATAATGGTTTCACGACCCGCCAGCGGCGTGTCCTTGAAGAAGGCCAGAAGATTGTTTCGCGCCTCATCCTTGAGGTCGGGTGCAACGGAATCTTCAAGGTCGAAGATGACGCCGTCGCAATCCAGCGTCTTCAGTTTCGCTAAAGCGCGCTTGTTGATTGCAGGCACTGAAAGCAGTGAGCGGCGGGGGCGGACAGTATTGTTGAAATAAAAATCGACCATGCCGCACTTGTGTCAACCTTTTGTGACATTCGCAAGCATATAGGCGGTGTGCATCCTCTTGCAAGCAACGCAAAGAAGGCCCACATTCGTTTGGACAGAAAGGTTTGAACCATGCAGGGCATTCGTACATTCTTTATCGCGGCTTCCAGCATCGCAGTTCTGGCACTTGCCGCTCTCTTTACCGCTTCATTGACGGTCGCACTGGTCGGTACCTTGGCCGTGCTGAGCTTGGCGCGCATGTTTTCAGCCCGCCTCAAACCTGCTCCAATACCCGTCAATCCTAAACACCGCAAACCACAGAACATGCGCGTGTGGAACGACGGTCGCGGAACGATCATCGACCTCTGATCTCAAACGGCTCGGCTGATTTTCACGGCAGCGTCGGGGGCTTGTGAGCCCCGACAGACGTCGAAACGGCTCGCCCCGATGAGCGTCGTTGCCACATATGCAGGAGCGAACCTGCCCGCATATTAGAGCGGGACTTTCATCGCATTGGGCTAAGTTATGTTGCAATGCCTCTCCTTTCAAAGTATCGACATGCGAGTTCAACCCACCTAATCGAGGGAAGCGAATGCGTATCGATGCAATTTCTGTCGGCAAGAACCCGCCGAATGACGTCAATGTGATCGTTGAGGTGCCGGTTGGCGGTCACCCGATCAAGTACGAGATGGACAAGGAAGCGGGCGCCTTGATCGTCGACCGCTTTCTCTACACTCCGATGACCTATCCGGGTAACTACGGCTTCGTGCCGCATACGCTTTCAGAAGATGGCGACCCTATCGATGTTCTCATCTGTAACACGCGCCCACTGGTGCCCGGTTGCGTCATCAACGTTCGTCCAATCGGCGTGATGATCATGGAAGACGATGGCGGCAAGGATGAAAAGATCCTGGCTGTGCCTGCTCCAAAGCTGACCCAGCGTTACGACAAGGTTCAGAACTACACGGACCTGCCAGAAATCACGCTGAAGCAGATCGAGCACTTCTTCGAGCACTACAAGGATCTGGAGCCCGGCAAATGGGTAAAGATGGGCGGCTGGCAGAATGTTGACGTTGCCCGCAAGCTTATCATCGAAGCGATCGAGCGCTACAAGGCTCAGGCCTGATCAACAGCTTCCAAATAGCTGAATAAAGAAAACCTCCGGATCGAGATCGGTCCGGAGGTTTTTCTTTGGACTTGCCGAGGCTCAGGCAACCAGCGGATAAATCGTGTTCCACATCAGCGAGCGAATGAAGAAGATCAGCAGCAGAAGTATGATCGGCGAGATATCAATGCCGCCGAGATTGGGAAGCACGCGACGGATCGGGCGCAGCGCAGGCTCGGTGACGTTGTAAAGAAAGCTCCCGATGGCGCTGACGAATTGGTTGGAGGAGTTTATGACATTGAAGGCGTAGAGCCAGGAGAAGATTGCACTGGCAATCAATATCCAGGTATAAAGGTTCAAAGCCAGATCTATCGTCTGAAACAGGGCAAGCATCAATGTCTCCATTTGTTGTTGGATGACATTTAGACATTGGCGGAGCAACCGACAAGTGCCGCTCGCTCATCAAGCTTTATGCAGTATTGCCAAAATACACGTGATCCGCGTCTCGTGAGCATGAGGGCCATGGCCAGCTCGGCTGGCAGCCCACTTCGCGCACCAATCAGACGGGATCTTTGTGATCCTCGATGTCCTGTTGCGCATCGACATGGCTGGACGCCTGCTGGCGTTGAAGGACCCGGTCGCGTACGGAGACGCCCAGGAGATCAGCGACGCGCCAGATGACGTGATCCTCCATCTCATTGCGCTCACCATCCGCATAGACGATGTCCCAGAGGATGCCGATCAGTTCGACCCGCTTTTCCTCATCGAGATGACGGCGGATGTCTGAGGTAAAGCGGTAATAATCGACCGCTTCCCGGCCAGCTTCCCGGCCGGCCTCCATCAGGGCATCGAGTTTGCCGGAACTCAGCTGGTAGTGTTCCTGAAGCAATTGCCGCAGGCGCTGACGCTCAACCTTTGAGACGGTACCATCCGCTTCCATCACCTGAAAACAGAGGGCTGCGATAGCCACACGCAGATCATCCGGCGGAAAATCACGCGATGCGCTTGATTGCGTCAAATTCTGGAAAAACGATTGGATATTTTCAAACATGGCATCCTATCCAATCAAAACAACTTCAATCGTGTTTTCTCGTCCGGTTCAGCATTCGCCTTTTTGACACCGGGATCATCCGGCAGCCCGCCAAAGAACGGCACCGGCTCAGGTGTCTTCTGGGCTGTTTTCTGTTGGTCCCTTGCGGTTGACGCAGGTTCAACAATCGCCTTCTTGGCACCCGTAGAAGGGTCATCTTTTACGGGCGACTGAACAGACGCAACAGCGGTCTCCCGCACCGCGACGGGAACCTCTATGATTTTCTCGCGGATTTCGGGTTTGGCCAGATCGGGCAGCGACGAGAGAGCTTGGTCGACGCTCATTTCCTCAATCGGCCCTTCCACATGTCCGAAGGGCATCTTCCACTCGAATGCGTCAAGCCTGCCCGTAACGGGAGATGCCGGCAACCATTTCTCCGAGACAATGCCATCGGCAACCCAGGCATGATCGCGGGGCGCGCGCAGCGCCTGTGCCATCCAATGGCGTATCCGGCCCTGATCTCCGGTTTCGGCCTCCTCGATGTCAGCCATCAGCAGAAAGATGCTTTCTCTGGGCTCCATGCGCGCAGCGGCTTCCGCTTTTGCACGGGCCCGGCCGAATTCCTTGGCGTCGAGTGCTGCCTGAGCGACCGCGATCAGGGACTCGACATTATTGGGTTTAAGGCTTTCCAGCCGCTCGGCACGTTTCAGCCGATCCGTTGCCGTATCTCCACTGCGTGCGCGGACATAGAGCTGCGCGACCTGCGGGTGCGGCGCGTTCTTCCACACCGGTTCGAGAACGGAGGCTGCCTTGCGAAGATTGTCTTCGCGAAGATAAGAGCGAGCCGCGACAAGCGCCGCAGGGACGAGGTCCTTCGACAATTTCAAAGCCTGCTTTGCATCCTCGCGCGCGGCTTTTGGATCGCTTTCGAACTTTTCCTCTGCTTTCGCAGTCAATAGCACGGCTTTCAGGCGTTCTGCTTCACCACGGTCTATGACACCTGCAGCCTTTTGCTGATCGAGCAGCCGGATCGCATCGTCCCACTCGCCATTGCGGGATTTGCTTTCCAGGGTCGCTTGCGCCGCCCAAGGAAGGTATGGCGCGTTTCTCGCGGCATCCTCTGCATATTCGAGCGCTGCTTCATTGGCACCCTGGCGCCGCGCTTCCATATAGAGGCCACGCAGACCGAGTTCGCGGGTCTCCGGGTCCTGTGCCATCGCCTCGAATTTCCGCCGGGCCGCGTCATATTTGCCTTCGATCAGATCGGCCTGCGCTTCCAGCAGATGAATGAGCGGCTCCTGATCTGCGCTGAGAAGGCCCTGCGTGCGCGCTGTCATCTTGCGTGCAAGTATGGCGTTTCCGGCGCCCGCAGCGATCAAGCCGGTGGACAGCGCCTGATATCCGCGGTCGCGTTTGCGCGCCCGAAAATAACGTTTTGCGGCCCGTGGGGAATTCCAGACCGTGTTGAACAGCCACCAGACGATCATGATCGTGGCGATCAATCCGCCCAATATGGATGCGGCGACCATCAGGCTCATTTCGATGAGCTGACCTTGCCAGACGATGGAAAGAACGCCCGGCCTGTCTGCGAGCCAGGAAAAGCCGAAGCCAACAAGAAGTACGATGACGGCGTAACTGATAATTTTTGTCATGTCTTATCCCTGTTGCCCCGTGCTGTTGATGGCACGCGTCAGCGTGGCATTGACGAGGTCCTCAACCTGGATGCGTGCATCGAGCGACTTCTTGTAGTCTCCAGACACGGCCTTGGCTGCATCGGGCACCCCGTCCCATTCAAGGGCGGCACCCTTTAGATCGCCATTGCGCAACTTGTCTTCCATCCGGGCGATCTTGGCTTCCGCGCCTTCACCCTCAATATTTCCAACAGGTCTAACCTTGACCAAGGACAGAGCGCTGTCGGTCAGTCGCGCGAAAATTCCCTGGTTGGGGTCTGCCTGGTCAAGCGAATCCAGCATGGCATTGGCGACATCAGGGAAATTGCGGGTCAATTCAGACCGCGATGGCACGCCCGTATTCGCAAAAGGCCGTAAAGACTGGATTGCCGGATCGTCGGGCGTTACGCGCGACAGCGTGTCGAGCTCGGCCAGAAACGGGCCTCCCCTATCGATTGCTGCTTTCAGCCCGGCAGAGGCGATGGCACGCGCAACCTCGATATCGTCACGCGGCTCGTTAAGCTTGGCTTCCGCTTCGCTCAGACGCCTCGTCAGATCCGAGTTGGCCGTATCCTGCGCCGCCTTTTCGGATTGAAGTGTCGCGACCGTCGTTTCCAGCGCCTCGATCTTGCCAGCGAGATCGCCGCCGGTCGAAGCATTCTCCAAAGCAGCCAGACGGCTTTCCAATTGAGATGTGTCGCCTGCTGCCTGAGGGGCCTGGTCAATCTGAGCGCGCAGGTTTGCGATCTGCGTCTTCATGGCCGTCAGCTCGTCAGACGAGGTCGACGTACCCGCAAATGGCGGGAGGTAACCGGCATATTGCATACTGCCGGCAGCCAAGAGGGCGATCAGGCCACCGACGATACCGGCGGCGAGCAATCCTGAGTTTCCGCTGCGGTTGTCAGCCGTACTCTTTGGGCTCGACGTCGCAGAGCTCGCGCTCTTTGCTTGTGCTGACGCCGTCGTTTCCACCTTCGGAGCGGATAATTTTGGTTCGTTGACTTTGATGGATTCAGCCTTCGTGGGAGGGACCGATGACGCCTTGGGGCTCTCCTGGGCTTTCGAGCTTTCGGCCTTCAATTCTTCCGTCTTCTGTATATTCGGCTCCGGCTCGATAGGCTTTTTGACCGGTTGGTCCCAGACGGGTTTGGGGCTGTCCTTAGATGTGTCTGAGGGCGCAATCGGCGCTGTTGCTGCAGCCTTTTCAGGTTCAGACGTGTGCTCAGGTTCAGACTTGCCCTTTACATCCGCTGCGGCGGCGTCCTTTTCCTTGCCAATTTCCTTCACGTCCTTGGCGTCCAGGTCAATTGTGACTGGCTCGGTGCTGGATTTGGAGTGGCGTGGCGGCTTTCCCGATACCATGACAACCTCATTCTGCCTGCATTTCCCTAAACCTAGTCAGTGATAACGGCAAAGGAAAGGGGAAAGAGGGAATTAGGTTCCCGCTTTTTGTTCAAGCAGATTGAACATCTGGTCTTCGACGGGGTCGGCCCTGGCCCATGCAACATGTCGAAAGGGTTCCGGCACGTGAGAACGCACTTTTTCGCTGATGCAGACAAAATGCGCTCTGGCGAGCCGGGTTGAAAGCTGAAGCTGATCACAGAGCGCGAAAAATCTGCGCGCAGCGTCTGCAGAATAGAGCAGCACCCCATCAACGGGTTCGCTGCCAAGCGTGTGTTCGAGTTCGTGTCTGCTCCAGTCAACGGCGCTCATCCCGTATACCTCGACCGTTTCGAAGGGAATGTCGAGCGAGGACAATCTTCGCTCGAAACCATCTTCGCGAAGAGTTCCGGCGAGATAGGTTATGCCGCCGCTAATTCTCCCAGCCGTGCAGTCGTTCGCAATGAGTTCTGCCAAGGCGGAGCCATCGCTTTGACCGGCGGAGACGGTTTTGAAACCGGCCTCTTGCGCTGCCTTGGCAGATGCTGCGCCGACCGCGTAAAGCGGCACGTCCGGGATCGCCGGATGCCGGGGCAGGTGCTCTTCAAGCGCGCGGATGGCTTCTGCGCTGGTCACGGCGAAGGCGCCCGGTCTCGACGCGAATGCGTCCACACAGGCTTGTGCCAAATGAAGGGGGCGAACCAATGGCAGCAGAATGGCCTCGTGGCCTCGCTGCCTCAACAGCTGTGCCGTCTTCATGCCCGACGCTTGCGGGCGCGTGACGACAACGCGCATGGTCACCCCCAGCTTTCGAAGAAGCCGGTTCCCGCTGCAGTTCTGACCTTCTCACCGGCTTTTAGCCCCAGCGCTTCGGCTTCAGTGCGTTTGCCCGAAACTTCGATACTGTGTTCGGTCCGCCCATCCGGTGTCAGGATCATGCCGTGGAAATTCAAGATGTCGCCGTCGCAGGTCGCATAACCGGCAATGGGGGTTCGGCAGGAGCCATCCAGAGCGGCCAGAAACGCTCTTTCGCAGTTTACCGCATCGGTCGTTTCGCGATGATCGACAGCAGCGAGCAAATTCTCCACGCGGGTGTCGCCAATGCGGCTTTCCAGCGCAATCGCCCCCTGACCGGGAGCGGGCGGGAATGTCGCGGCGTCCAGTATTTCCGTGGGGACGGTTTCCTTCTCAAGCCTTTTCAGGCCAGCAAGGGCGAGCAATGTCGCATCGGCCTGCCCCTCTTCAAGCTTGCGAAGGCGCGTGTCCACCAGACCGCGAAAAATGATGACGTTGATATCGGGGCGCAAGCGACGGATGAGTGCCTGACGTCGAAGCGAGGCGGAGCCGACCGTTGCCGCATGGGGAAGCTCGATCAATCTTGCAGCCGTCCTGCCGATGAAGGCATCTCGAACATCTTCGCGCGGGAGATAGGCGGAAAGGTGCAGCCCATCCGGCAGCCGTGTCGACATGTCCTTGGCGCAATGCACGGCAAAATCGAGGTCTCCGGACAGGAGCTGGGTTTCCAGCTCTTCGGTAAACAGTCCTTTGCCGCCGATTTCCGACAGGGGGCGATCCGTCATCCGGTCTCCCTTGGTGGAAAGCGGAACGATCTGGAACATGTCCTGAGGAAGACCGTGCGCAGCCATCAGGCGGTCACGGGTTTCAAAGGCCTGTACCAGGGCAAGCGGGCTGCCGCGCGTGCCAATTCGGAAAGGTTTTGTTTGCATCCGCTTCTATCCATTGTTACCGGAGGTGTTCGTACCCAAGTTTCTGAAAAACCGCAATCAACGAACCGGCTGATGACCCCCATTCTTCGTATCCTCGGTATTGAGACAAGTTGTGACGAAACCGCTGCTTCCGTGGTGGTTCGCCATGAAAACGGTCAGGGTGAAATACTCTCCGACGTCGTTTTGTCGCAGCTTGAAGAACACAGCGCCTATGGCGGTGTTGTCCCCGAGATTGCAGCGCGAGCCCATGTCGAGGCTCTCGACAGGCTGATCGAGGAAGCTTTGACGTCAGCCAATGTGTCCTTGTCGGAGATCGATGCTGTCGCCGCGACATCCGGTCCGGGATTGATCGGGGGTCTGATCGTCGGCCTGATGACCGGAAAGGCCATCGCCAGGGCGGCGAACAAGCCTCTTTACGCCATCAATCATCTGGAGGGCCATGCGCTCACGGCGCGTCTGACGGACGGGCTGCCATTTCCCTATCTGATGCTGCTTGTCTCCGGCGGCCACACCCAGCTCATTCTTGTGCGGGGCGTTGGTGAATATGAACGATGGGGCACGACGATCGATGACGCCTTGGGCGAAGCCTTCGACAAGACGGCCAAGCTCCTGGGGCTGCCTTATCCGGGTGGTCCGGCCGTTGAGAAGGCAGCAGCGAAAGGAAACGCAGATCGTTTCAATCTGCCCCGTCCCATGGTCGGGGAGGCGCGGCTCGACTTTTCCTTCTCCGGCCTGAAGACGGCAGTCCGGCAGGCGGCGACCGCGATAGCCCCCCTTTCGGAGCAGGATATCGCCGATATCTGCGCCTCTTTCCAGAAAGCCGTCTCGCGGACACTTAAGGACCGGATCGGTCGCGGTCTTCAGCGGTTCATGGAAGAATATCCTGATGTGTCCGGCACGCCGGCGCTTGTCGTTGCCGGTGGTGTGGCCGCCAACCAGGAAATCCGCCGCACGCTTCAGCAACTGTGCGAGATCCACCATTTTCGATTTGTCGCGCCGCCTTTGCATTTGTGTACGGATAATGCGGTCATGATCGGATGGGCAGGGCTGGAGCGGATGGCGCTCGGCATCGCTCCCGATAGTTTGGACGTCCAGCCGCGATCGCGCTGGCCTCTGGATGCGCAGGCGCAAACACTGATCGGCTTTGGCAAGCGAGGCGCAAAGGCATGACGGCAAGGGACCGGATCGTCGTGATCGGTGCAGGTGCCTTTGGTACCGCGATAGCGGTTGTGGTGGCACTTGAGAACAGACACGATGTGACACTTCTTGGCCGGGATGCCAGCTTGATGGCGGATTTGCGAGACAGCGGCTTTCACGATGCAGCACTTCCTGGCATTTCATTACCCGACGCCCTGCAATATTCGGCTGAGGCCGACGTTCTGAAAGATGCAAGTCTCGTCCTTTTCGCCATGCCGTCCCAGGCGCAGGCCGATGCAGCCCGGACTTATGGTCCTTATCTGGCTAAGGATGCAGTCGTTGCGACTTGCGCCAAGGGGATCGACCGGCTGTCTGGCCAGTTGTTGACGGATGTGCTGGAGCGTGAACTGCCTCATCATTCCATATGCGTTCTATCCGGCCCGGGCTTTGCAGCCGACATCGCGAAGGGACTGCCGACCGCGATGGCTTTCGCTGCGCATGAGACGAGCCTCGCAGAGCGTCTTGCGAAAATGATTTCCGGAAGCACATTCCGGCTTTACGCATCCAGTGACCGGATCGGCGTGCAACTGGGTGGGGCGTTAAAGAATGTTCTGGCCATCGCTGCCGGAATCGTCGAGGGCGCTGGTTTGGGCGAGTCCGCCCGGGCAGCATTGATCTCGCGTGGATTGACGGAAATGTCTCGTCTGGTCGTGGCAATGGGTGGCAATGCGGATACGGTCCGCGGCCTCTCGGGCCTGGGAGACCTGGTGCTGACGGCGACCAGCCATCAGTCCCGCAACCTGCGCTTCGGAATCATGCTGGGGCAGGGTGGTGATCCGGGATCGTTCCATGGCGGGTTGGTGGAAGGTGCCTACGCCGCCTCGGTCGCTTCGCGGCTGGCTGACGGGCTTGGCGTGGAGATGCCGATTACCGATGCCGTTGCGTCCATCATCGATGGCAGGCTGGAGATCAGCGCCGCCATCCAACAGTTAATGACCCGGCCCATCACCACGGAATAGGGCCTTACGAGGAGACGAGAATGCTGTTTGCTTTCATTTGCAAAGACAAGTCCGATCATCTGCATGTGCGGATGGAAACACGCCCTGCTCATCTTGAGCATTTGAACGCGCTCAATGCAGCGGGAACGCTGAAAATGGCTGGCCCCTTTCTGGATGCCGAAGGCAAGCCCAATGGCAGCCTGGTAATTGTCGAAGCTGCCGATATCGATGCGGCACGGGCCTTGGCCGATGCTGATCCTTACGCAAAGGCTGGCCTGTTCGAGAGCGTCGAGGTCAGACCGTATAACTGGGTCTTCAACAATCCGGGAGCATGAGACCATGCCGAATTACTGGCTGTTCAAGTCCGAACCTTCCACCTGGTCATGGGACCAGCAGAAGGCGAAGGGAGAGGCGGGCGAGGAATGGGGCGGCGTTCGCAATTATCAGGCGCGCAACAACATGCGCGCCATGAAGCTGGGCGACAAGGGATTTTTCTATCATTCCAACGAGGGTCTTGAAGTCGTCGGCATCGTGGAAGTGTGCGAATTGTCCCGGCCCGATTCGACGGCTGAAGGCGACGCGCGATGGGATTGCGTCCACATCAAAGCTGTCTGCGACATGCCGTCACCAGTCACGTTAAAGGATGTGAAGGCCAACCCCAAGCTTGCCGAAATGTCCCTTGTCACCTCTATGCGCCTGTCCGTACAGCCTGTCACGGAGGCGGAATATCGTGAAGTCTGCCGTATGGGAAAGCTGGCCGATCCGCCACAATCGCCGGAAACGGACGAGTGAAAACCGATCCTGAGACCTTCATCCGGGAAAATACATCCGTTCAGTCGCCGCCACACGTGCCGGAAATCCTACTTCATCTGGCAAGCGAGGCGCATGATCTATGGCTGAAGACGGAAGATGAGTTGCAGGAAATCGGACTCCCGCCGCCGTTCTGGGCATTCGCCTGGGCCGGCGGCCAGGGCCTTGCGCGCTATATCATCGACCATCCGCAGGAGGTGGCAGGCAAGCGTGTGATAGATTTTGCCAGTGGATCGGGGCTGGTCGCCATCGCGGCGGCCAAGGCTGGCGCCTTGAGCGTTACCGCCATCGATATCGATCCATGGGCGCAGACGGCGGTTGGCCTCAACGCGGCGCTGAATGGTGTGCAGGTGGATTTTTCCGGCGATGGCATTATCGGCCGGGATGTGGAGACCGATGTCCTTCTCGCTGGCGACGTCTTTTATGACAGCGCATTCGCCGGACTGCTTCGGCCATGGCTTCGCGAACTGACTCGGTGCGGTATTGGCGTTCTCGTCGGCGACCCTGGGCGCGCCTATCTTCCCAAAGACGATCTTCTCGCCTGCGCGACCTATCAAGTGCCGGTAACGCGGGCGCTTGAGGATAGTGATGTCAAGAAGACAACGGTTTGGCGGTTTGCATGATGGTCTCTCAGGGCCTTATGACGCACACGCCTGCCTCATAGGAACATGAGGCATCCGACCTGGCCTTGTCGACGTGGATAATGCGCGGTTTGGGCAGACCGCCAGCGCCAGGCCTTGAGAAAGCGCCTCCCTCCACTGCGAAATAATTGCCATTTCTTCTCTCCCGAAAGGCCGTGATGCCACCTGAAAAGGTTCCCAATCGGCGGATGGAGGTCGTCAGGCTGTCACCACTATAAATTGATTTGTCATGGCGCCCATAAGAATGATGATGCCGGAAAGGGCTTTTCGAGTATTCCGCATGAGCGACAGAAACGCCGGAAATGGCCGTCAGGAGCCCCAGAAACGGTATCAGGTTACGGTGCGCAAACATGAGATTTTATCTCCTGAATAAATGGAATCTGCCGCATTTTTTCTAACGTTTACGTAAGAAAAAATATGCGTCTTGGCTTGGAAACGCTGGATATTTTATTTTTGATCCTTCAATCGCAAAGAATCTTCGATACACAATCGATTAAATTCGTTTTGGCGCCCAAATGTGCTTGTGGTTGCCGCCTCGTGCGATTAAAGGTCGCGGTTGGTGCAATGCACATTCCTCCGTCATGTGCGTTGTTTGGGGGCGTCCGGCTTGCGGGCGCAGGAAACGCCGTGAGGTCCATATGGCGAATACGACAAACAATCGGCCTTTGTCGCCGCATCTTCAAATCTACAAGCCCATTCCGACGATGGTCGCATCCATCATGCATCGCGTCACCGGTGGCGCACTGTATTTCGGCACGGTGCTTGTTGCCTGGTGGCTGATTGCGACCGCTTCTGGCGTCGACGCCTACAGCTGGGTGCAGTGGGCAATGAGTTCCATCATCGGTAAACTGATCCTGATCGGTTATACCTGGGCGCTCGTCCACCACATGCTGGGCGGCCTTCGCCACTTTATGTGGGACCTCGGGCATGGCTTCGACAAGCATTTCACGACCAGGATCGCGAAGGCGTCCTTCGTCGTTTCGATCTGTCTGACCGCGCTGATCTGGGTTGTCGCCCTGATCGTGCGCTGAGGAGATATTTTCATGGATATGCGCACACCTCTCAACAAGGTTCGCGGACTTGGCTCGGCCAAGGATGGCACTGAGCATTTCTGGCGCCAGCGCCTGACCGCAGTGGCAAACGTACCTTTGCTTATTTTCTTTGTCGTTTTCCTGGTCATGTATGGCGGCGCACCCTACGAGGAAGTCGCCTCCGCTCTGTCGAACCCGCTTGTGGCCGTTGTCATGGGGCTTGTCGTCGTTTCCGGCATCATCCACATGAAGCTCGGAATGCAGGTCATCATCGAAGATTACATACATGCCGAAGTGCCCAAGCTGGCGCTTTTGATGCTCAACACTTTCTTCGCGGTCATCATGGGCGGACTTTGCCTCTTCGCCGTACTGAAAATCGCATTTGCAGGATAATTTGTCATGGCATCGATCAGTTCACCTTCACAGAACGGCAAGGCCTACAACTACGTCGATCACTCCTATGATGTGATTGTCGTCGGCGCTGGTGGCGCGGGTCTTCGCGCGACGCTCGGCATGGCCGAACAGGGCTTCAAGACGGCCTGCATCACCAAAGTCTTCCCCACCCGCTCGCACACGGTTGCAGCGCAGGGCGGCATTGCCGCATCGCTGACCAACATGACGCCAGACTGCTGGCAGTGGCACCTTTACGATACCGTTAAGGGCTCCGACTGGCTGGGCGATGTTGACGCCATGCAGTATCTCGCCATGGAAGCGCCAAAGGCGGTCTATGAGCTGGAGCATTACGGCGTTCCCTTCTCGCGTAACGCGGAAGGCAAGATCTACCAGCGCCCCTTCGGCGGCCATATGCAGAATTACGGTGAAGGCCCGCCGGTTCAGCGCACCTGTGCTGCTGCCGACCGCACCGGTCACGCCATCCTGCACACGCTCTATGGCCAGTCGCTGCGCAACAACGCCGAATTCTTCATCGAATATTTCGCGCTCGACCTCATCATGTCGGATGACGGTAGCCGCTGCACGGGCGTCGTTGCCTGGAACCTCGATGACGGTACGATCCACCGCTTCTCCGCCAAGATGGTGGTGCTGGCGACGGGTGGGTACGGACGTGCCTATTTCTCCGCTACATCCGCGCACACCTGCACGGGCGATGGCGGCGGCATGATCGCACGCGCCGGGCTTCCGCTTCAGGATATGGAGTTCGTCCAGTTTCACCCCACCGGCATCTATGGTGCGGGCTGCCTGATTACCGAAGGCGCGCGCGGTGAAGGCGGATATCTCGTGAACTCCGAAGGCGAGCGCTTCATGGAGCGCTATGCGCCTTCCGCAAAGGACCTGGCTTCGCGTGACGTCGTTTCGCGCTGCATGACCATGGAAATCCGCGAGGGCCGTGGCGTTGGCAAGAACAAGGACCACATCTTCCTGCATCTGGATCACCTCGATCCGGCTATCCTTCATGAGCGTCTGCCGGGTATTTCCGAGAGCGCGAAGATCTTTGCAGGCGTTGACGTGACCCGCGAGCCTATCCCGGTTCTGCCGACCGTTCACTACAATATGGGTGGCATTCCGACCAACTATTGGGGCGAAGTGCTGAACGCCGACAGCGAAAATCCAGAGCGCATCATCCCCGGCCTGATGGCAGTGGGTGAGGCCGGTTGCGCCTCCGTCCATGGCGCGAACCGACTTGGCTCCAACTCGCTGATCGACCTCGTGGTCTTCGGGCGTGCCGCAGCCATTCGCGCAGCAGAAGTCATCGATCGCAACAGCTCGATCCCGGCTCTCAATGTCGCTGCCTGCGACAAGATCATGGATCGCTTCGACCGTCTGCGCAACGCCAATGGCAGCACGCCAACAGCCGTTCTTCGTGACAAGATGCAGCGCGCCATGCAGGACGATGCAGCGGTGTTCCGCACGCAGGAATCGCTGGAAAGCGGCTGCAAGCGCATCTCGGCCATCTGGAAGGAACTGCCAGACATCAAGGTCACCGACCGCTCGATGGTCTGGAATTCCGACCTTGTCGAGACGTTGGAACTTGAGAACCTGATGGCCAATGCCATCACGACCGTTTACGGGGCGGAAGCGCGCAAGGAAAGCCGCGGAAGCCACGCCCGCGAGGACTTTGTCGACGGCCCGTTCGGTGGCCGTGATGACGTCAACTGGCGCAAGCACACGCTGGCATGGGTAAATGAGCAGGGTGACGTCAAGCTTGACTATCGCCCAGTGCATACCGACCTGATCGCCGATGGCATTGATCTTCAGAAGATCGCGCCAAAAGCCCGCGTCTACTGATAGAGGATTTTGGACATGGTTGAACTGACTCTTCCCAAGAACTCTCAGATGACCGAAGGCAAGGTCTGGCCAAAGCCTGCGGGCGCGAAGAATGTTCGCGAATACCGTATCTACCGCTGGAACCCTGATGACGGTCAAAATCCGCGCATCGATACCTATTATATCGACGTGGATGATTGCGGCCCGATGGTTCTCGATGGCCTTTTGTACATCAAGAACAATATCGATCCGACCCTGACGCTCCGTCGCTCCTGTCGCGAAGGTATCTGTGGCTCCTGTGCCATGAATATCGACGGCACGAACACGCTCGCCTGCACCAAGGGCATGGAAGACATTAACGGCACGGTGAAGGTCTATCCTCTGCCGCATATGCCTGTGGTCAAGGACCTCGTTCCTGACCTTTCGAACTTCTACGCACAGCACCGTTCGATCGAGCCATGGCTGAAGACTGTCTCGCCAACTCCTGCCAAGGAGTGGAAGCAGAGCCACGACGATCGTATGAAGCTTGACGGTCTGTATGAGTGCATTCTGTGCGCCTGCTGCTCCACGTCCTGTCCGAGCTACTGGTGGAATGGTGACCGCTATCTTGGCCCGGCAGTCCTGCTGCAGGCCTATCGCTGGTTGATCGACAGCCGCGACGAAGCCACCGGCGAACGTCTGGACAATCTCGAGGATCCTTTCCGCCTTTATCGTTGCCACACCATCATGAACTGTGCACAGGCTTGCCCCAAGGGTCTGAATCCCGCCAAGGCCATTGCCGAAATCAAGAAGATGATGGTTGAGCGTCGCGTGTAAGCGGCACGCCATATTGACTTAATAGACAGGCCATGACGCATGTGAATGGCCTGTTCACCAGACAGAGGGCTGAAGATTTGCATAAAATTCGGCTGAAATCGTAATTATCGAAGCATCGGCTTGCCGTGACTAATTCTTTGGTAATAATTCAGCCGTTTTGTGTAGACATGTTCTTTCCGAAGCAGAGAATCGGGAGCTTGAGATGCAATTCAGATATGTGGTGACAGGCCTTGCGGTTGTGATGAGCCTCGCCGGTTGCCAGCGTACCTCTTATGACTACAACAACAGCCCGAGTGGCAATTCCGGCTACACGCCGCCCCTTCAGGCGCAGCCGGTGCCTTCCGTTCAGTCCGGTTCATTGCCGCCACCCGGTGGTTCCACGCAGTTCCCGACAGCTCCTGGCAATGCGGCCCCTGCTGGCACCAACGTCGCTTCCGCGGCACCTGCTGCCGCGATGGACGTGACGAAAGAAGCCATGGTTGGCAACTGGCGCGTTTCGAATGGCGGCGCAAGCTGTGACATGTTCCTGACCCTGACCAACCTCGGCAGCGGTTCGCGTGGCGGCACACGTGGCTGCGCAGGTGAGCTTTCGTCTATGGGCTCATGGGAAGTTTCCAACAAGATGGTGCTGTTCAAGAACAGAGCCGGTGACACGATCGGCCGTGTCTACAAGACTGGCGAGACCAAATATGATGGTACGACAAACAGTGGCCAGCCATTGACCCTCAGCCGATAATTCCATCCCTGCGGGCGCATCCGTGTGCCCGCACATAAGGCTCTTTCATGCAGCCATTGCCCGATTATAACCACAGCGTCGTAGAACAGCTCCAGGCATTGACCGCTTCTGGAGAGTTGAAGGCAGATGCTGCCCAGCTTGATGTCGCTCATAATCTCGACCGCATTCTAACCGACTTGAAGATCCGCAAGCCGGCGAGAAAGAAAAGCGCTCTCGGCTGGATGTTCGCCAAAAAGGCAGGGCCAGCTCCTTCGGTCAAAGGCCTCTATGTTCACGGTAGTGTCGGCCGTGGCAAGACGATGCTGATGGACATGTTCTTCAACATAGCCCCGGTGGAAAAGAAACGACGCTGCCATTTTCATGAATTCATGGCAGACGTCCATAATCGCGTTCATGCCCATCGCCAGAAGCTCAAGAATGGCGAAACCAAGCAGGCCGACCCCATTCCTCCCGTTGCGGCACAAATTCTGGAGGAAGCGGAGCTCCTCTGCTTCGATGAGTTTACGGTCACCGACATCGCTGACGCCATGATCCTGGCGCGTCTCTTCACTGAACTCTTCGCGCATGGATGCACGCTGGTGACGACGTCAAATGTCGTTCCGGACAATCTTTATAAGGACGGCCTCAATCGCGGGCTCTTTCTGCCATTTGTCGATCTGCTGAAAGGCCACGTCCAGGTCGTCACGCTCGATAGTCCAACGGATTATCGGATGGAGAAGATCAGAAGTCTGCCCGTATATGTTACGCCGCTTGGCGATGCAGCGGACGCAGCCATGGAAAGAGCCTGGCAGCAATTGGTGAACGGGCAGGCTGTAGCATCGACCGAGATACAAATGAAGGGACGGTCGATCCACGTTCCACGTTCGACCGGTCGCATCGCCCGGTTCTCGTTCTCCGACCTTTGCGAAAGGCCTCTCGGTGCTTCCGACTTTCTTGCGATCGCGGCTCGTTTCGACACGGTATTCATCGATCACATCCCCCTTCTCGACGCGAATAAACGCAATGAGACAAAACGTTTCATCATTCTGATCGACGCGCTCTATGACCACACGGTCCGCGTCATCGCATCGGCAGCAGCAATGCCGGAAGAGCTTTTGGTGACGCGTAAAGGCACCGAAGGTTTCGAATTCGACCGAACGGCGTCGCGACTTTTTGAAATGCGCAGTGCCGACTACCTCGCGCTCCACAACGAAAAACGTGAAGCAGCATGACAGAAACGTGTCTGAAATTCTTACGTTCACGTAAGAATTATTCCATCTAAACGATTGAAAATACTGAGCCTAAAAGAATCTGTTGCCAATTGGAGCCAATAAAGCTAAGTCGAGTGCGACAATTTAAAGCCGCCATACATTCGCGGCGAAATTGAATTGAAGCTCGAGAGGAAGCATTCGATGGCTCGCAAAAAGATTGCACTTATTGGTTCTGGCATGATCGGCGGTACGCTGGCGCATCTGGCCAGCCTGAAAGAACTGGGCGATATCGTCCTCTTCGACATCGCTGACGGCATCCCGCAGGGCAAGGGTCTGGATATTGCCCAGTCCGGCCCGGTCGAGGGCTTCAATGCAAAGCTCACCGGCGCATCCGACTACGCCGCAATTGAAGGCGCCGATGTCTGCATCGTGACCGCCGGTGTTGCCCGCAAGCCAGGCATGAGCCGCGACGATCTTCTCGGCATCAACCTCAAGGTCATGGAGCAGGTCGGCGCTGGCATCAAGAAATATGCCCCCAATGCTTTCGTGATCTGCATCACCAATCCGCTCGATGCGATGGTCTGGGCACTCCAGAAGTTCTCCGGCCTGCCGAAGAACAAGGTTGTCGGCATGGCTGGTGTTCTCGACAGCGCGCGCTTCCGCCTGTTCCTCTCGGAAGAGTTCAATGTTTCCGTTGAAGACGTAACAGCATTCGTTCTGGGCGGCCACGGCGACACGATGGTTCCGCTTGCCCGTTACTCCACGGTTGCCGGCGTGCCTTTGACCGACCTCGTCAAGATGGGTTGGCTCACTGCCGAGCGTCTGGAGGAAATTGTTCAGCGCACGCGTGATGGCGGCGCCGAAATCGTCGGTCTGCTCAAGACCGGTTCTGCCTATTACGCGCCTGCGGCTTCCGCAATCGAGATGGCTGAATCCTACCTCAAGGACAAGAAGCGCGTTCTGCCAGCTGCTGCCTATCTTTCCGGTCAGTACGGCGTCAACGACATGTATGTCGGCGTACCAACGATCATCGGTGCTGGCGGTATTGAACGCATCATCGAAATCGAACTGAACAAGGACGAGGAAGCTGCCTTCCAGAAGTCCGTCGGCGCCGTTGCGGGTCTTTGCGAAGCCTGCGTCAACATTGCTCCGTCGCTGAAGTAATTGCCGTTCAAGCTACAAACAGGGATTAATCCATGAATATTCATGAGTATCAGGCCAAGGCTCTCCTGAAGGGCTATGGTGCGCCGGTGGCCGAAGGGGTTGCTATCCTCAAGGTCGAAGAAGCCGAAGCGGCTGCAAAGCAGCTTCCCGGTCCGCTTTACGTGGTCAAGAGCCAGATCCATGCTGGCGGTCGCGGCAAGGGCAAGTTCAAGGAACTCGGCCCAGATGCGAAGGGCGGCGTTCGCCTGGCCAAGTCCATCGAGGAAGTCGTTTCCCACGCCAAGGATATGCTCGGCAACACGCTGGTCACAGCGCAGACCGGCGATGCCGGCAAGCAGGTCAACCGCCTCTACATCGAAGATGGTGCGGATATCGAGCGCGAACTCTATTGCTCGCTGCTGGTTGACCGTTCCGTTGGTCAGGTTGCATTCGTGGTTTCCACGGAAGGCGGCATGGATATCGAGGCCGTTGCGCATGACACGCCTGAAAAGATCCACACGATTGCGATCGAGCCGGAAGCTGGTGTGACGGCTGAGAATGTCGCTGCAATTTCGAAGGCACTCGAGCTTTCCAGCGCAGCAGCAGAAGACGCCAAGGCGCTCTTCCCTGCGCTCTACAAGGCCTTCGTCGAAAAGGACATGGCTCTTCTGGAAGTGAACCCGCTGATCGTCATGAAGGACGGTCACCTGCGCGTTCTCGACGCCAAGATGTCCTTCGATGGCAACGCGATCTTCCGCCATGACGACGTCAAGGCGCTGCGCGACGAGACCGAAGAAGATGCCAAGGAAATCGAAGCCTCCAAGTGGGACCTCGCCTATGTGGCGCTCGATGGCAACATCGGCTGCATGGTCAACGGTGCCGGTCTTGCCATGGCAACGATGGACATCATCAAGCTCTACGGCAAAGAGCCTGCAAACTTCTGCGACGTCGGCGGTGGCGCTGGCAAGGAAAAGGTTGCGGCTGCGTTTAAGATCATCACGGCTGACCCAAAGGTCGAGGGCATCCTCGTCAACATCTTCGGCGGCATCATGAAGTGCGACGTCATTGCTGAAGGCGTTATTGCCGCGGTGAAGGAAGTCGGCCTGAAGGTTCCTCTCGTCGTGCGCCTTGAAGGCACCAATGTCGAGCTGGGCAAGAAGCTTCTGAATGAATCGGGTCTTGCGATTACGGCTGCTGACGATCTGGACGATGCGGCCAAGAAGATCGTTGCGGCGATCAACGGCTAATTGAGGGACTGGAAATAATGTCTATTCTTGTAAACAAAGACACCAAGATCCTCGTTCAGGGTCTGACCGGCAAGACCGGTACCTTCCACACCGAACAGGCGCTTGCCTATTACGGCACGCAGATGGTCGGCGGTATCCATCCTTCCAAGGGCGGCACCAACTGGACGGGCTCCAAGGGCGAAACCCTGCCGATCTTCGCTTCGGTTGCTGAAGCCAAGGAAAAGACCGGCGCTGACGCATCGGTGATCTATGTTCCGCCAGCAGGCGCTGCAGATGCAATCATCGAAGCCATCGATGCGGAAATTCCGTTCATCACCTGCATCACCGAAGGCATTCCTGTCATGGACATGGTTCGCGTCAAGGCTCGCCTCGACCGCTCCAAGTCCCGCCTGCTTGGCCCTAACTGCCCGGGCATCATGACGCCGGAAGAATGCAAGATCGGCATTATGCCGGGCTCCATCTTCCGCAAGGGCTCCGTCGGTATTGTCTCGCGCTCCGGCACGCTTACATATGAAGCTGTGTTCCAGACATCGAACGAAGGTCTCGGCCAGACGACGGCTGTCGGCATCGGCGGCGACCCGGTCAAGGGCACCGAGTTCATCGACGTGCTGGAAATGTTCCTCGCGGATGAAGCGACGACATCGATCATCATGATCGGCGAAATCGGCGGCGCTGCAGAAGAAGATGCGGCACAGTTCCTGATCGACGAAGCCAAGAAGGGCCGTAAGAAGCCAATGGCTGGCTTTATTGCCGGTCGTACGGCTCCAAAGGGCCGCACCATGGGCCATGCTGGCGCTGTCGTTTCCGGCGGCAAGGGCGATGCGGAATCGAAGATCGCGGCCATGGAAGCAGCTGGTATCAAGGTTTCGCCATCCCCGGCTCGCCTTGGCAAGACGCTGGTCGAAGTCCTCAAGGGCTGAGATAACAAAGATTTGGCAGCGGGCAGGTGTCGGAAACGGCAGCCTGCCCGAAGCCGCAAGAAAAGAGACTGACGCTGCATCGGATAGAGACGCGGCGTGGACGAAAGCGGCAGGCCGGAAACGGTCATCAACGGGATTGAGGAGGCGGGCGAATACGTCCGCGAAAACACCATGGCAAGGCAAGACGCCAACGAGCAGTTTCAGATCACGTCGTTTCTAGACGGCGCGAATGCAGCCTATATCGAGCAGCTCTACGCCCGGTACGAGGAGGATCCGTCCTCCGTTTCTCCAGAGTGGCAGAGCTTTTTCAAAGGGCTTTCCGACAATCCCGACGACGTGAAGAAGGCCGCCAAGGGTGCTTCGTGGAAGCGCGCAAACTGGCCTATCGCGGCCAATGGCGACCTTATCTCGGCGCTAGACGGCAACTGGGCAACGGTTGAGAAAGCGATCGAAAAGAAGGTACAGGCCAAGGCCGAAGCCAAGGGCGCAGAAACCGGCAAGGGCGTCAGCGAAGCAGAAGTCTTGCAGGCCACGCGCGACAGCGTGCGCGCCATCATGATGATCCGCGCCTACCGTATGCGCGGTCACCTGCATGCAAAGCTCGATCCGCTCGGCATTGCCAGCGCGGTTGAGGATTATAACGAATTGTCGCCGAAGTCCTACGGCTTCGAAGAGAGCGATTACGACCGCAAGATTTTCATCGATAACGTTCTGGGTCTCGAATACGCGACCGTTCGTGAGATGATCGAAATTCTCGAGCGGACCTATTGCTCGACGCTCGGCGTCGAATTCATGCATATTTCGAGCCCGGAAGAAAAGGGCTGGATCCAGGAGCGCATCGAAGGCCCGGACAAGGGCGTTGCCTTCACAGCCGAAGGCAAGAAGGCCATCCTGTCCAAGCTGGTCGAAGCCGAAGGCTACGAGCAGTTCCTCGATGTTCGCTTCAAGGGCACGAAGCGTTTCGGCCTTGATGGCGGTGAATCGCTCATCCCGGCGCTGGAACAGATCATCAAGCGCGGCGGCCAGGACGGTCTGGAAGAAGTCGTTCTCGGCATGGCCCACCGTGGCCGTCTCAACGTTCTGACCAACGTCATGGGCAAGCCGCACCGCGCCGTGTTCCACGAGTTCAAGGGCGGTTCGTTCAAGCCCGACGACGTCGAAGGTTCCGGCGACGTGAAGTACCACCTCGGTGCGTCTTCCGACCGCGAATTCGATGGCAACAAGGTTCACCTGTCGCTGACGGCCAACCCTTCGCATCTTGAAATCGTCAACCCTGTCGTCATGGGCAAGGCTCGCGCCAAGCAGGACCAGCTTGCAAAGTCCTGGGACGGCGATACCATTCCTCTGTCCGAGCGCGCCAAGGTTCTGCCACTGCTGCTGCATGGCGATGCTGCCTTCGCAGGTCAGGGCGTGGTGGCCGAAATCCTCGGTCTGTCCGGCCTTCGCGGTCACCGCGTTGCCGGTACCATGCACTTCATCATCAACAACCAGATCGGCTTTACGACGAATCCGGGCTTCTCGCGCTCGTCGCCTTACCCATCCGACGTTGCCAAGATGATCGAAGCGCCGATCTTCCACGTCAATGGTGATGACCCGGAAGCGGTTGTTTACGCGGCGAAAGTTGCGACCGAATACCGCATGAAGTTCCACAAGCCTGTCGTCATCGACATGTTCTGCTACCGCCGCTTCGGCCACAATGAAGGCGATGAGCCGTCCTTCACGCAGCCGAAGATGTACAAGGTCATTCGCGCTCACAAGACGGTCGCGAATATCTATGCCGAGCGCCTGATTGCCGAAGGTCTGCTGACCGAAGGCGAATTCGAAAAGATGAAGGCCGATTGGCGCGCCAATCTGGAGCAGGAATTCGAAGCCGGTCAGAGCTACAAGCCGAACAAGGCCGACTGGCTCGACGGCCAGTGGTCCGGCCTGCGTGCCGCCGACAATGCCGATGAGCAGCGCCGTGGCAAGACCGGTGCTCCGATGAAGCAGTTGAAGGAAATCGGTCGCAAGCTGTCGACCATTCCTGAAGGTTTCAAGGCGCACAAGACCATTCAGCGCTTCATGGAAAACCGCGCCAACATGATCGAGACCGGTGAAGGTCTTGACTGGGCGATGGCGGAAGCCATGGCATTCGGTTCGCTCGTCGTTGACGGCCACAAGATCCGTCTGTCCGGTCAGGATTGCGAGCGTGGCACCTTCTCGCAGCGTCACTCGGTTCTCTACGATCAGGAGAGCGAAGAGCGGTACATTCCGCTGGCAAACCTTGCGCCAACGCAGGCTCGTTACGAAGTCATCAACTCGATGCTGTCTGAAGAAGCCGTCCTTGGTTTCGAATATGGCTACTCGCTGGCTCGTCCGAATGCGCTGACGCTTTGGGAAGCCCAGTTCGGTGACTTCGCCAACGGTGCGCAGGTCGTCTTCGACCAGTTCATCTCGTCTGGTGAACGCAAGTGGCTTCGCATGTCCGGTCTCGTCTGCCTTCTCCCGCATGGCTATGAAGGTCAGGGTCCGGAACACTCGTCTGCCCGTCTGGAACGCTGGTTGCAGATGTGCGCTGAAGACAACATGCAGGTCGCAAACGTGACCACGCCATCCAACTACTTCCACATCCTGCGCCGTCAGGTGAAGCGCGACTTCCGCAAGCCGCTGATCCTGATGACGCCGAAGTCCCTGCTGCGCCACAAGCGTGCGACGTCTTCGCTGACAGAGCTGGCTGGCGAGTCCTCGTTCCACCGCCTGCTGTGGGACGATGCTGAGGTCATCAAGGACGGCCCGATCAAGCTGCAGAAGGATTCCAAGATCCGTCGCGTCGTATTGTGCACCGGCAAGGTCTATTACGATCTTCTCGAAGAGCGCGAAAAGCGCGGCATCGACGACATCTACCTGCTGCGCATCGAGCAACTCTATCCGTTCCCGGCCAAGGCGCTCATCAACGAGCTGTCGCGCTTCCGCAATGCCGAGATGGTCTGGTGCCAGGAAGAGCCGAAGAACATGGGTGCGTGGTCGTTCATCGACCCTTATCTGGAATGGGTTCTCGCCCACATCGATGCCAAGTACCAGAAGGTCCGTTACACGGGTCGTCCGGCTGCTGCATCGCCAGCAACGGGCCTGATGTCCAAGCACCTCGCGCAGCTCGCGGCATTCCTGGAAGACGCGCTGGGAGAGTGAAAGCTCTCCCGCAGGCACCCTTGCAAAACAGATTTTTGATGAAACGGAACTAGATCATGGCCACTGAAATCCGCGTACCAACCCTCGGCGAGTCCGTCAGCGAAGCGACTGTCGGCACTTGGTTCAAAAAAGTTGGCGATACCGTCAAGGCTGATGAGCCGCTGGTAGAGCTGGAAACCGACAAGGTTACCGTTGAAGTTCCAGCGCCGGCTTCAGGCGTCCTTACAGAAATTGTTGCGCAGAACGGCGAGACCGTCGGTCTCGACGCGCTGCTCGGCCAGATCGCTGAGGGTGCAGCAGGCGCTGCTCCATCCGCACCTGCTGCTGCACCGGCAAAGGCTCCTGAAGCCGCACCGGCTGCTGCTGCACCTGCCGCTGTTTCTTCTGCACCAAGCTCCATGCCACCAGCACCTGCTGCTGGAAAGCTGCTGGCTGAAAACAATCTGTCGGCCGATCAGGTTGACGGTTCCGGCAAGCGTGGCCAGGTTCTGAAGGGTGACGTTCTGGCGGCTGTCGCCAAGGGAACGTCTGCTCCTGCCGCAGCACCTGCTGCCGTTTCCGCACCACGTCCGGCCTCTTCCGAGGGCGATGCTGTTCGCGAAGAGCGCGTGAAGATGACCCGCCTGCGCCAGACCATTGCGCGCCGCCTGAAGGACGCACAGAACACAGCCGCGATGCTGACCACTTACAATGAAGTGGACATGACTGCGGTCATGGAACTGCGCAATCGCTACAAGGACGTGTTCGAGAAGAAGCATGGCGTCAAGCTCGGCTTCATGGGCTTCTTCACCAAGGCTGTGACACATGCGCTGAAGGAACTGCCAGCGGTTAACGCCGAGATCGATGGCACCGACATCATCTACAAGAACTATTGTCACGTCGGCATGGCTGTCGGCACGGACAAGGGCCTCGTGGTTCCTGTTATCCGTGATGCCGATCAGCGCTCCATCGCTGGCGTTGAAAAGGAACTGGGTCGTCTTGCCAAGGCAGCACGCGATGGTTCGCTGGGCATGGCAGACATGCAGGGCGGCACCTTCACCATCACCAATGGCGGTGTCTACGGTTCACTGATGTCTTCGCCGATCCTGAATGCGCCTCAGTCCGGTATTCTTGGCATGCACAAGATCCAGGATCGTCCGGTTGCCATCGGCGGCCAGGTCGTGATCCGTCCGATGATGTATCTCGCGCTGTCCTACGATCACCGCATCGTTGACGGCAAGGAAGCCGTGACCTTCCTCGTCCGTGTCAAGGAAAGCCTTGAGGATCCAGAGCGTCTCGTTCTCGATCTCTGATCGAACTTGCTTTTTCGGTCAGCGGGGTTTCAAGTGAAATCCCGCTGAAATTGTCTCAGGAGCTTGCTCGTGCAACCCACTTTCCTCGCCGCATCACCGTTTCTACCCCTCATAGGGGTCAGTGTGCTCATTCTGATGGTGCACATCGCGCTGCAGGCCATGACGGCGACGAAAGAGTTGGGGAGCAGCTGGAATGCCGGTCCGCGTGACGACGGCAAAAAACCGCAGGGCAAGCTTGCTGGCCGTGCAGAGCGCGCAGTCTCGAATTTTCTCGAAACCTACGTTGCCTTCATCGCTCTCGCCTTTGGGGTCATCATGGCGGGCGATCCTGCAGGGATTGCTTTGATTGGCGCATGGATCTGGGTCATCTGCCGCATTGTCTACATCCCGCTCTATCTGATGGGCATTCCCTATGTCCGGTCACTGGTCTGGATCGGTTCCATGATCGGGCTTCTCCTCATGCTCTTCGTCTTGATGTTCTAGGGGAAAGATCGATGCACCAGTATCTCATCGAGCTTGCATCCCTGATGGCGATTTTCTCGTTTGCCATCGTGTCTCCCGGGGCCGACCTCGCCATGGTCATGCGTCAGGCCATGGTGAATGGGCGCAGAGCGGCGATCATCACCAGTTTCGGTGTGGGAACATCCCTGATGTTCCACGTCACCTATACGATCCTTGGGCTCGGGCTGGTCATTTCTCAGTCCATTTATCTTTTCAACATCGTAAAGTGGCTTGGCGTCGCCTATCTAATCTATATCGGCATCAAGGCTTTGCGCGCTGGCAAGATGGACATGCCGGAGGTCGATGCGGTCGATGTCGCCAAGCAGAAAAGACAATCGGGCCTCAAGGCCTTTACCCTTGGTTTTGCGGCCAATGCGCTCAATCCCAAGCCGGTGTTCTTCTTTCTGTCGATCTTCTCGACGGTGGTTCATGCGCATACGCCCGTTCCGATCAAGTTCGGCTACGGTTTCGTGATGGCAAGCTGCCTCATTCTCTGGTTTGTCGGTGTCAGCATGTTCATGACGACACCACGGATGCGCGCGGCTTTCGCCCGTGCCAGCCAGTGGATCGACCGCACGAGTGGCGTTGTGTTCATCGCCCTCGGAATCAAGCTTGCAACTGAAAAATCGGCCTGAATTTCAGGTCAAACGAAAGAAAGGGCGGCGGTCGCCGTCCACAATCTATCAGGAACAAAGACATGGCATATGATGTAGTTGTGATCGGCACAGGCCCGGGCGGATATGTTTGCGCAGTCAAGGCAGCGCAGTTGGGGCTTAAGGTCGCTGTTGTCGAAAAGCGTGCGACCTATGGCGGCACCTGCCTCAACGTCGGCTGCATTCCCTCCAAGGCACTGCTGCACGCGTCGGAAGTTTTTGCCCACGTGGCCCACGGCGTCGATAGCCTTGGCATCGAGGTCGCAGCTCCTAAACTGAACCTTGAAAAGATGATGGCGCACAAGGACGGCGTCGTGAAGGCCAATGTCGATGGCGTATCCTTCCTGTTCAAGAAGAACAAGATCGATACATTCCAGGGCCTCGGCAAGGTCGTTTCTGCCGGCAAGGTCTCCGTGACCAATGATGCGGGCGAGGTTCAGGAAATCGAGACCAAGAACATCGTCATCGCGACGGGTTCTGATGTCGCGGGCATTCCGGGTGTACAGGTCGAAATCGATGAGCAGGTTATCGTGTCCTCGACGGGCGGCATTGCCCTGTCGAAGGTTCCGGAAAAGATGATCGTTGTTGGTGGCGGCGTCATCGGTCTCGAACTCGGTTCCGTTTGGTCACGGCTTGGCGCGAAGGTCACCGTCGTCGAATATCTCGACAACATTCTTGGCGGCATGGACGGCGAATTGTCCAAGCAGGCCCAGCGCCTGTTTGCCAAGCAGGGCATGGACTTCAAGATGGGCGCCAAGGTTACCGCTGTTGAGAAGTCAGGCGATGGTGCCAAGGTGGTGTTTGAGCCGGTCAAGGGTGGCGCTGCTGAGACGCTGGAAGCCAATGTCGTGCTGATCTCGACCGGTCGCAAGCCATACACTGAAGGTCTTGGTCTGGCAGAGGCCGGCGTGGTGCTGGATAGCCGCGGTCGCGTTGAAATCGATGGTCACTACAAGACGAATGTCGCAGGAATCTATGCCATCGGTGACGTGGTCAAGGGTCCGATGCTTGCTCATAAGGCCGAAGACGAAGGTGTGGCACTTGCGGAAATCCTTGCCGGTCAGCATGGCCACGTGAACTATGATGTCATCCCGGGCGTCGTCTATACCCAGCCGGAAGTCGCGTCGGTCGGCAAGACCGAAGAGGAATTGAAAGCCGCAGGCATCGCCTACAAGGTCGGCAAATTCCCCTTCACGGCCAATGGCCGCGCCCGCGCCATGCAGGTTACCGATGGTTTCGTGAAGATCCTTGCTGACAAGGAAACGGATCGCGTTCTGGGTGGACACATCATCGGTTTCGGCGCTGGCGAACTGATCCAGGAAATTTCGGTCCTGATGGAGTTTGGCGGTTCGTCGGAAGATCTGGGCCGCACCTGCCACGCGCACCCGACCATGTCGGAAGCGGTCAAGGAAGCTGCCCTCGCAACCTTCTTCAAGCCGATCCACATGTAATCGGCCGGGCCGCGAGCGGCTCCATCATTATATTTTGGTAAGGCAAAAGCCGCAGCTTGATTGAAGCTGCGGCTTTTATCATGATGCCTGGACGCTTCTGAGGGGTTAAGGGCATGGCTGCTGCGTCACGAACTGGCTACACGTTTCCACAAAAGACGCTTCACTGGCTGATGGCGCTGGCGATCTTTTTCAATCTCCTGTTTGCGGATGGCATGGAGCAGTGGAACAGGCTGGTCCGGCGGGGCGAACCCGTAACCGCTGCCGACATTTCCTCGGCGAATATCCATGCCTATGTCGGCATCGCCATTCTGCTGCTTTGTCTTGTGAGACTGGTTTTACGCTTGGTACAAGGTGTACCCGAGGCGCCTGCCAACGAGCCGAAACTGGCAAAATTGGCAGCCAAAATTGCGCATTGGGCGTTCTACGCGCTGTTCGCCGTCATGCCGCTTGCTGGGATCGGAAAATACTACTTCGGCAACGAAGTGGCTGGCGATCTGCATGGCGGCCCGCTCAAACTACTCCTGTGGGTGTTGATCGTCGTTCACATTACGGCGGTGCTCGTCCACCAGCTCTACTGGCGGACGAACCTTATCAAGCGGATGACCTGAGCATCCTTCCGCTTGGCCTTGACGCAGTCTTTAGCTCCGGATGGCGTGGAGGTACTGGAAGTGCCTGTCATATTGGAGCAGGACGTCCTGGATCAACTCCTCCTTGGTGAAGCCCATGACGTCGTAGTCCTGCCCACCGTCCGACAGAAAGACTTCGGCGCGGTAGTAATGGTCGGCGGTCTTGCGGTTTGACTGGCTCTCGAAGAAACTGTAGCCGGGTGTTTCATAGCGGCGCATGCGGATGCCATAGATGAATTCCTCCGCCTCGCCCGGTGTTACGACCAGCTTCAGCCTGTCCGCCTGATGATCGAACTTTGAGGTGAGCGCACGTTTCTCCAGCTCAAGCGCGACGGCCTCAAGGGCAGGCGTTGCGACGTCGTGGAGAAAACGCTCCGTTTCGGCCTTTCCGGGATGGTTCAAGATGCCCTGCAACTGACGCTGCCAGCTGGCCGACTGGCGTGGTCTCAGGCTTTGTACCAGTGCGTTCTGCCGCAAGCCCTCGCGCTGCAGTCCCTTCCAGAGGCCCCAGCACATCAGAAGCATGACAAAGGTGAAGGGCAGGGCACCGGCAATGGATGCGGTCTGCAAGGCATCCAAGCCGCCTGTCGACAGCAATATCGCTCCGATTATCCCAGAGACGATTGCCCAGAAGACACGGCGTGCCGTCGGGCCATCCTCACGCCCGCCTGATGTCAGCGTATCGATGACCAGTGCAGAGGAGTCCGCGCCTGTGACGAAGAAAAACACGATCAATGCCATCGCAAACCACGACACATAGACACCGAGCGGGAACTGCTCAAGAAACACGAACAGTGCAAGGGTTACGTCATTTGCCACGGCTTCTGAAACGGCAGTCGTCGCGCCTGTCAGATGCATGGAAAGCGCCGTGTCGCCGAAGACAGTCATCCATGCAAAGCTGAAACCAGCGGGTACGAGCAACACGCCTGCAATGAATTCACGTATCGTCCGTCCGCGCGAGATGCGGGCAATGAACATGCCGACGAAGGGCGACCAGGCGATCCACCAGCCCCAATAGAACAGCGTCCAGTCACCCAGCCAGTCACTCGGGCCTTTATCGGGGGCATAGGCGTACATGTAGAAAGTACGCAGGACGAAGTGGTCCAGATAGGCTCCCAGATTCTGGACGAATGCGCGCAACAGGAAGGTCGTCGGCCCCATCACGAAGACGAACAGCATGAGGGCAACGGCCATCATCATGTTCAGATTGGACAGGAACTTGATGCCCTTATCGAGACCGGTTGCGACAGAGACGGTCGCCATGCCGGTAATGATGACAATCAGCGGCAACTGTATCCAGAAGCTGATTGGCCAGCCAAGCACGTGGTTGAAGCCTGCATTGACCTGCAGAACACCCAATCCGAGCGATGTCGCGACACCGAAGAGAGTACCGATAACGGCGAAGATATCGACGGCGTTGCCGATGGGACCGTAAATGCGATCACCGATCAGGGGGTAGAGCGCCGAGCGCATGGTTAGGGGCAGACCGTGACGGAATGAAAAATAGGCAAGTGAAAGACCGATGACGGCATAGACGGCCCAGGCGTGGAGTCCCCAATGGAAATAGCTGATTTCCATGGCGGTGCGGGCGGCATCGATGGTGGCGGGGTCTCCCACCGGGGGTGCCGTGAAATGTTTGACCGGTTCCGCCACGCCAAAGAAGACAAGGCCAATGCCCATGCCTGCCGCAAAGAGCATCGAGAACCATGCACCATAGCTGTAATCCGGCTCGGAGTGATTCGGCCCCAGCTTGATCCTGCCGTGGCTGGAGAAGCCCAGGTAAAGCATGAAGATCAGAAAGACAGCCACTGACAAAAGGTAGATCCAGCCAAGCTCCGTCACGATCCATGACTGCATGGCGCTGAAGACGGCGGCAGAACCCTGGGGCGCAATCACGCCAGCGATCACGAAGACCAGCGTCAGACCGACTGACCAGATGAAGACGGGCTTGTTAACCCCCTCTGTCAGACCCACACGCTTCGGTTCACTTGGTTCGTGTGCCATCTCTTTTCCCCTCGAAAACAGGTTTCCAGGCCGCTGTCGCAGCCTTGATGCGAGGAAATAATGAATTGCGCGCGATATGGTTGCACCAAAGGTGCCGATTTTGAACTTAAGAAAATGCTAAATTTACAGTGGCTTACCACTCGTTGACAGCGGTCAGCGTGAAGCCGCTTTTACGCAGGAGTTCGATGACCCCTACCTCACCGGGAAGATGCAGGGCGCCGACTGCCATGAACACATTGCCCTTTTCGAGATGTGGTGTAGCGCCCTTAGCCATGACGTAATTGCGATCATCGATAACGCGCTGTTCAAATGCTGCATAGCCTTCATCCGAACTCTCGCTGGCATCGAGATGCTTCATCATGGGCATGATCATTCCGACCTGTCCATCCTGATAGAGTTCGATCATCGTCGTCATCATGTCATCCATTCGCGCGCCAAGCCGAAGCATTTCGACCAATGACTGGACATGGAAGGACATTGGAAGTTCCGACAGGGCCGTAATCTGCCCAAGAAGCGTCTCGAGGCCCACGAGTTTCTTGCCCTGAGCGACGGCATCTTTTGCAAGCTTCATGTCCAGAAAGCTGGCACCGCTGGCTTTGCGGGCGTATTCGCAGGCCGGGAGTGCGACGAAGCTGGACAGGATCCAGGGTTTCATCTTCGCAACGGCGGCGAGGGGAATGCCGCGCTCCTTCAGGCCACGTTCAAGCGTTGCTGCATCTTCTTTCGACAGCATGTCGGTCATGGATGTCCCGTCGAGAAACATCATGAGTTCGGGCTTTGCGAGAAGTGCTGCCGCAGCCTGCTTCTCATCGGTGATCTCATCGGATTCCACGATGACGGTCGTCGCTTTCGCGAAGGCTTCGGGCGCGCCCTGCGGCATTTCAAGCACGCGCGGGTCGGACAGATGCATTGTTCCCAGAAGCCACGACGGCTCGACCCCGTCTTTTTCGATCTTCCAGAAGGTGCCTTGACCATTCGGTATCTTCGCAGCCTCTTCGACAATTGCGTCGTAGCCTGCCTTGTCCGACTGCTGCATGTCCACCAGCAGATTTTTCCCCGGGCAGGCTGTTTCCTGCGTAGCGGCATTCGCATCCGTGAGTGACAGAAGGGTCGCCAGCAGAACGGCAAGCGCCGCCAGGTGCATGGAGGCGAACAGCCACAAAAGCGCATTTCCCATGCGGCCCATCAATAAGGACGTCAGGCTCTGAGGCTTGGAAATAACAATCATCGAATCACCCCCTGTCATTTGCGATTGCTTATAGGGCGGCGGATTTGCATGGACGGTTAACGCGTTTGGTTAGCAAACAGTAAACGCTTGCGTCTTTTTAATCCTGTTGGGTATGACATCCTTCGTTTCAGGCGCGAGGATGCGCCTTGTCGTAGATTTCCAGCAATCTGGCGGTGTCGACGCCGGTATAGATTTGCGTCGTCGACAGGCTGGAATGACCCAGCAACTCCTGAATTGTGCGCAAGTCACCGCCGCCCGCCAGAAGATGCGTGGCAAAGGAATGGCGCAGTGCGTGCGGTGTCGCATTCTCCGGCAGGCCGAAGGCGCCCCGCATCTTCTGCATTTCACGCTGAATGATTGCCGGCTGCAGAGGCCCGCCACGCGCACCGAGGAAAAGCGGCTCGTCTTGTGCCAGATGGTATGGGCAAAGCTTGCGGTAGGCCTCGACTGCTTCCAGCACGACGGGGAGCAGCGGCACGACGCGCATCTTGTTTCCCTTGCCGGTGACCCGAAGGCTTCGCGTCCCGGCGGTCAGGTCGGATGCCGTCAGACCGAGGGCTTCGGAAATGCGCAACCCGCAACCATACAGCAGCGCAAGCACCGCCGCATTGCGTGCGGCGATCCACGGTTCGTCTGAAAGCTGCCCCTCGGCAGTGGTGATTGTCAGCGCCTGCCGGTCGGTCAGCGGTTTGGGCAGGGACTTTGGCTGTTTGGGAGAGCGCATGGCCGTTGCGCCTGCCGCATTGACCAGCCCCTTTTTTTCCAGGTAACGAAGAAAGGAACGCAGGCCAGCGAGGTGCCGCCCAAGTGAACGCGCACCGGTTCCCTCCTTGCGCCGAAACGCCAGAAAAGAGCGCAGATCGACGGGCCGAAGCTTTCCGATATCGGTCAGGCGAGTGGAATGCCCGAGGTGACCTGTCATGAACATGAGGAATTGCCGCGTATCGCGCTCATAGGCCTCCACGGTGTTTCCGGCCAATCGCCGTTCGCCCTCAAGCGAAGCCAACCATGATTGGCGCAGCGCAAGAAGCTCAGTATCGGCAAAGGTCAGAATGTCCTGCAAGTCGCTGTTTCCCGTCGTTTCATACGACAATACGCTGCCGCCCTCAGCATTTGGTTAAACTTTTCATGATGTGCGGCCATGGCGCCTAGCTGAAGAGGCCTGACACGCCCAAAAATGATTCCGATCCCGGATGTGATGCGCTAAAGGTTCCCTTTCCTATCCGTAGAGGGCATTGTCGCCTGCATCATGGCAAAAGATTCGACCGATCTGTTTGGCGCGCTGTTCGATCAACGCAAGCCTTCTCCGTCTGACCCTGTTTCGGCTGTGCCCGTGCTGGTGCCGTTGCCCGCGCCGGGGCCCTATAGCTATGCGGTGCCGGAAGGAATGATTGTCGAGCCCGGTTCCATCGTGCAGGTGCCGCTGGGCCCCAGACAGGTCATTGGCGTTGTCTGGGATGAGAGCGATGGTGCGCCTGTCGATCCCAAGAAATTGCGACCGATCACCAAAGCCTTCGACTGCCCGCCCATGCGCACGGAAATGCGCCGTTTCATCGATTGGGTCGCTGCCTATACCCTGTCAGCACCGGGTCTGGTGGCGCGCATGGCCTTGCGCGCACCGGCTGCCTTTGATCCTGAACCGATGATCGAAGGCCTGCGCCTGACAGAGGCTCGCCCGGAACGGTCGACCCCGGCGCGTGCGCGCGTGCTGGAGCTTGCCGCTGAGGGGCACGCTTGGACCAAGAGCGGCCTTGCCAATGCGGCGGGCGTTTCCGCAAGCGTCATTGATGGCCTTGCGAAGCAGGGGGTGTTTGAAACCGTCTTCCTGCCAGCGCCGCCAGTCGTTGCGGAGCCTGATCCGGACTATACCGCACCCCGACTTGAAGGTCCGCAAAAGCAGGCTGCATCGGAAATCCTCGAAGACGTGGTGAAAGGCAGCTTCGCCGTCTCCCTTATTGATGGGGTGACGGGATCTGGAAAAACCGAGGTCTATTTCGAGGCCGTTGCCGAAACCCTGCGGCAGGGAAAGCAGGTCCTTATCCTGTTGCCGGAAATTGCCCTGACGGCCTCGTTTCTTGAACGCTTTCAGGATCGCTTCGGCTCCAAGCCGGCAGAATGGCACTCGGACCTGTCACCGCGTATGCGGGAAAGGGTATGGCGTCAGGCGGTCACCGGAGAGGTCCGGGTTGTGGCTGGTGCGCGCTCCGCCCTGTTCCTGCCGTTCGACAATCTGGGCCTCATCATTGTCGATGAAGAACATGACCCTGCCTACAAGCAGGAAGATCGCGTCTATTACAATGCGCGCGACATGGCCGTGGTGCGCGCCCGTATCGCGGATTTCCCGGTGGTGCTCGTGTCGGCCACGCCATCCGTCGAAAGCCAGGTCAACGGCACGTCAGGCCGCTACAATACGATTCATCTGCACACGCGCTTCGGTGATGCGGCGATGCCGGATCTGCATCTTGTGGATATGCGTCGCCATCCGCCGGAGCGAGGTGGTTTCCTGTCGCCTGTTTTGCTCCGCGGCATTGCAAAGACACTGGAGAAGGGCGAGCAGTCGCTGCTGTTTCTGAACAGGCGCGGTTATGCACCGCTTACCCTGTGCAGGGTTTGCGGTCACCGCTTCCAGTGTCCGCAATGCTCAAGCTGGCTGGTGGAGCACCGTTTCCGCAGCCAGTTGCAGTGCCACCAGTGTGGCCACAGCCAGCCGACGCCCGATCATTGCCCGGAATGCGGAACTTTCGATCATCTGGCTGCTTGCGGCCCCGGCGTCGAGCGGATTGCAGAAGAGGTCGAGAAGCACTTCCCGGAGGCGCGGACAATCGTGCTGTCGTCCGATCTCATGGGCGTCAAGCGCTTGAGACTGGAACTGGAAGCAATTGTCAAAGGCGAGGCGGATATCGTGATCGGCACGCAGCTTGTTGCCAAAGGCCATAATTTTCCGCTGATGACGCTGGTTGGCATTGTCGATGCCGATATCGGTCTTGCAAATGGTGATCCGCGCGCGGCGGAACGGACATTCCAGCTCCTGTCCCAGGTGACCGGTCGCGCTGGTCGCACGGGTCGCAAGAGCCACGGGCTGCTGCAGACTTACCAGCCCCAGCATCCCGTTATGCAGGCCATTGTTTCAGGAGATGCGGCCGCATTTTACGAGCGTGAGGTGATTGAGAGAGAAAAGGCGCTGCTGCCACCCTTTGGCCGTCTGGCCTCGGTTATCGTTTCTGCAGATACCCGGGCCGAGGCCGAAGCCCATGCCCGCGGCTTGCGTGCATCGGCACCCCCTGCCTCCGGCATCATGCTGCTTGGACCGGCGGAAGCACCGCTTGCGCTGATCCGCGGACGCTACCGTTTTCGTTTGCTCGTTCACGGCAAGCGCAATTCCGACATGCAATCCTTCATGCGGGCCATGCTCGGTAACGGGCCGAAGGAGCGAGGATCGATCCACGTTCAGGTGGATATCGACCCACAAAGTTTTCTCTGAGCTTCTTTCGATGGCGCAGTCTTCGTGCCATAAGGCGGCCACGAGAATATTGATTTGAGGGACATCATGGAGTTCTATTTTCCGGTGGAGTTCGGCGAACAGCTCGCCTTTTTCGCCGCAGCCCTTTCCGCTGTCATCGGCCTTGTCATCATGTTTGCACCGGCGCTCATCTTCCGGTTGTTTGGCCTTCAGGTCACGGCAGAGCGCCGCGACGGCCTCGTCCTGCTTCGATCTTCCGTGGCAGCATTCTATCTCGGGTTTGGCGCAACGGCGATGCTGCTCGCCCAGCCCATGGTTTACCTCGCATTCGGGGCTTCATTCGCCCTTGCTGTCTTCGGTGCTGTGCTCTCAATCCTGTCGGACGGTGGAGCAACACTGCGAAATTGCCTACTCCTGGTTGTTCACGCCATTCTCGCGGCCTTGCCGCTCGGCTACGTATTCGGAATGGTCTAAAGCGGCGGTTTTGACATTTCTGCCGCAGTTATCGCTCCCAAGGGCATGATGTCGGAAAATTTAACGCCATCCCTCTTGCCCAAACGACACTTTCCGTTACTACGCGTGTTGCGAGTCCCGGCTTCCTATGCTAGACGGACCGCGAAATCGAGATAAGGCAGGGGGGAATTCCGGCCTTTTTCGGGGAAATTGAAACGATTTCAAGAATTTGGTGGAGCTGGTCCTCAGCTTGGCCTTCTTGGACGATTAGCAGGGAAAAAGTGCCCGTGGCAGATACCTCCCATGGAACATCCGGTGTAGCGGAAAGGTATGCGTCGTCGCTTTTCGAGCTTGCTCTGGAAGCGGGTGTGATTGAAGCGGTCGGTGCTGACCTCGACAAGTTTCAGGCTATGCTGGATGACAGCGATGACCTGAAGCGTCTGGTTGCGAGCCCGGTCTTTTCTTCGGAAGATCAGTCGAAGGCCATCTCAGCCATTTCTGCAAAGGCCGGTATCTCCGGTCTTGCGGCAAATTTTCTGAAGGTCGTCGCAGGCAATCGTCGTCTGTTTGCCGTTCCCGGCATGATCGTTGCTTATCGTGAAATCGCTGCCGCTCATCGCGGTGAGATTACTGCCGAAGTGACTTCGGCACATGCGCTGGATGAGGCGCAGGAAACTGAACTGAAGGCGGCGCTGAAGAGCGTGACTGGCAAGGATGTGAAGGTCGTATTGACCGTCGATCCATCCATTCTTGGCGGTCTCATCGTCAAGGTTGGCTCACGCCAGACCGATACGTCTCTTCGCACCAAACTTTCCACCCTTAAGCTTGCACTGAAAGAGGTTGGCTGATGGATATCCGCGCCGCGGAAATTTCCGCAATTCTAAAAGACCAGATCAAAAATTTCGGCAACGAGGCAGAAGTCTCGGAAGTCGGCCAGGTGCTTTCCGTCGGTGACGGTATCGCCCGCGTTTACGGCCTCGACAATGTTCAGGCTGGTGAAATGGTCGAATTCCCAGGCGGCATTCGCGGCATGGCACTCAACCTCGAAAACGACAACGTCGGTGTTGTTATTTTCGGTTCCGACCGTGACATCAAGGAAGGCGACACCGTCAAGCGGACTGGCGCTATCGTTGACGTTCCTGTCGGTCCAGAGCTTCTCGGCCGTGTTGTCGACGCTCTCGGCAACCCGATCGATGGCAAGGGTCCCATCAACGCCACGCGTCGTTCGCGCGTTGACGTAAAGGCTCCAGGCATCATTCCGCGCAAGTCGGTTCATGAGCCAATGTCGACAGGCCTCAAGGCTATCGACGCTCTTATCCCTGTCGGCCGTGGCCAGCGCGAGCTTGTCATTGGTGACCGTCAGACCGGCAAGACCGCCATCATTCTCGATACGATCCTCAACCAGAAGGCCATTCACGACAATGGCCCTGACAGCGAAAAGCTGTACTGCGTCTACGTGGCCATCGGTCAGAAGCGTTCGACGGTTGCCCAGTTCGTGAAGGTTCTGGAAGAGCGTGGCGCTCTGCAGTACTCCATCATCGTCGCCGCAACCGCGTCCGATCCTGCTCCTATGCAGTATCTGGCTCCGTTCGCCGGTTGTGCGATGGGTGAATACTTCCGTGACAACGGCCAGCACGCGCTGATCGGTTACGACGACCTTTCCAAGCAGGCTGTTGCCTACCGTCAGATGTCGCTCCTTCTGCGTCGTCCTCCGGGCCGCGAAGCCTATCCTGGTGACGTTTTCTACCTCCACTCCCGTCTTCTCGAGCGCGCTGCAAAGCTCTCCGACGAAAACGGCGCTGGCTCGCTGACGGCTCTGCCGGTCATCGAAACACAGGGTAACGACGTTTCCGCGTTCATTCCGACCAACGTGATCTCTATCACCGACGGCCAGATCTTCCTTGAAACCGACCTGTTCTACCAGGGTATCCGTCCGGCTGTTAACGTCGGTCTGTCGGTGTCTCGCGTTGGTTCTGCTGCGCAGATCAAGGCCATGAAGCAGGTTGCCGGGTCGATCAAGGGTGAGCTTGCCCAGTATCGCGAAATGGCAGCGTTTGCCCAGTTCGGTTCCGACCTCGATGCATCTACCCAGCGTTTGCTGAACCGTGGTGCGCGTCTGACCGAACTGCTCAAGCAGCCACAGTTCTCTCCGCTCAAGACGGAAGAACAGGTTGCCGTGATCTTCGCCGGTGTTAACGGTTACCTCGACAAGGTTGCTGTTGCCGATATCGGCAAGTTCGAGCAGGGTCTGCTGTCCTACCTCCGTTCGGAAGGCAAGGACATTCTCGACACCATCCGCACGGAAAAGGCTGTTAGCGATGACACCAAGAGCAAGCTGAAGACCGCTCTTGAAAACTTCGCCAAGTCTTTCTCCTGATTAGCCTCGTGACTGGGACGGATAACGGATGCCTTCACTAAAGGATCTGAAAAACCGCATTGCCTCCGTAAAGGCGACGCAGAAGATTACCAAGGCGATGAAAATGGTCGCCGCGGCGAAGCTTCGGCGCGCCCAGGAAGCTGCGGAGGCCGCCCGGCCTTACTCGCAGCGCATGGGCGCCGTTCTTGCCAACATCGCGCAGGCGGTTGAAGCAGACGTTGCTCCGGTTCTGATGACCGGTACGGGCAAGGACGACGTGCATCTGCTCGTCGTCTGCACCGCTGAGCGTGGTCTTTGCGGCGGTTTCAACAGCCAGATTTCCCGCTTTGCCCGTGATCGTGCCCGCAAGCTGATCTCAGAAGGCAAGACGGTCAAGATCATGACTGTCGGCAAGAAGGGCTACGACAGCCTTCGTCGCGAATTCGCATCCAATATCATCGAGCGCATCGAGTTGCGTGACGTGAAGCGGGTCGGGTTCGAGAATGCGGATGGCATTGCCAAGAAGATCATCGCGCGTTTCAACGCCGGTGAATTCGATGTTTGCACGTTGATCTATTCCGAATTCAAGTCGGTGATCAGCCAGGTGCCGACAGGCCTGCAGCTCATCCCTGCTGCTGCCCCTGCCGCTGACGCTGTGCAGCCGACCACGACGGCTATCTACGAATACGAGCCGGATGCGGCTTCCATTCTGGAAGACCTTATTCCGCGCAACATTTCGGTTCAGGTTTTCCGGGCTCTGCTCGAAAACGTTGCTGGCGAAATGGGTGCCAAGATGAGCGCGATGGACAATGCCACGCGCAACGCCGGTGAAATGATCCACAAGCTGACGCTTTCCTATAACCGTCAACGCCAGGCTCAGATCACCAAGGAACTGATTGAAATCATTTCGGGCGCGGAAGCGCTCTGAGGTTAAGGAAAGAGGGTAAGGATAATGGCTAAGGCAGCTACCCCCAAGAAAACCGCAGCGATCACTGGCGCGACCGGCAAGGTTACGCAGGTTATCGGCGCTGTTGTCGACGTGGCGTTCGAAGGCGACCTGCCTGCGATCCTCAACGCGGTCGAAACTGACAACATGGGCAACCGTCTGGTTCTCGAAGTTGCGCAGCATCTCGGCGAAAACGTTGTTCGCACGATCGCCATGGACTCGACCGAAGGTCTGGTTCGCGGTCAGGCCGTTCGCGACACGGGCGCTCCGATCACCGTTCCAGTCGGTCCCGAGACACTCGGCCGTATCATGAACGTTATCGGTGAGCCAGTTGACGAAGCAGGCCCGCTGGTCACTTCCGGTCGCCGCGCCATCCACCAGGAAGCTCCTTCCTACGTGGACCAGTCCACCGAAGGCCAGATTCTGGTTACGGGCATCAAGGTCGTCGACCTCTTGGCACCTTACGCAAAGGGCGGCAAGATCGGCCTCTTCGGCGGCGCCGGCGTTGGCAAGACCGTTCTGATCATGGAATTGATCAACAACGTCGCCAAGGCACATGGTGGTTACTCGGTGTTTGCCGGCGTTGGTGAACGTACCCGCGAAGGTAACGACCTCTATCACGAAATGATCGAATCCGGCGTGAACAAGCACGGCGGCGGCGAAGGTTCCAAGGCTGCACTCGTGTACGGCCAGATGAATGAGCCACCAGGCGCGCGTGCTCGCGTTGCTCTGACAGGTCTGACCATCGCTGAAGACTTCCGCGACAAGGGCCAGGACGTTCTCTTCTTCGTGGACAACATCTTCCGCTTCACGCAGGCTGGTTCCGAAGTGTCGGCTCTTCTCGGCCGTATTCCTTCTGCCGTGGGTTATCAGCCAACGCTGGCAACCGACATGGGCCAGATGCAGGAACGCATCACGACAACAACCAAGGGCTCGATCACCTCGGTTCAGGCAATTTACGTGCCCGCCGACGACTTGACCGACCCGGCGCCTGCAACATCCTTTGCCCACTTGGATGCAACGACCGTTCTGTCGCGTTCGATTGCTGAAAAGGGCATCTACCCGGCTGTTGACCCGCTCGACTCCACGTCCCGTATGCTCGACCCGATGATCGTTGGCGAAGAGCACTACGAAGTGGCTCGTAAGGTTCAGTCGACCCTGCAGCGCTACAAGGCTCTCCAGGACATCATCGCCATCCTCGGCATGGACGAACTGTCTGAAGAAGACCGTCTGGCTGTTGCGCGCGCTCGTAAGATCGAACGCTTCCTGTCCCAGCCATTCTTCGTTGCCGAAGTCTTCACCGGTTCGCCGGGCAAGCTGGTTGCTCTCGAAGACACGATCAAGGGCTTCAAGGGCCTCGTCAATGGCGAGTACGATCATCTGCCGGAAGCGGCCTTCTACATGGTTGGCTCCATGGAAGAAGCGATCGAAAAAGCCAAGAAGATGGCTGCAGAAGTCGCCTGATACTATGAAAGAAGGCGCGTGTTTTGACACGCGCCTTTGCCCGTCGCGCAACAAAAAAGAAGTGAAAAGCCATGGCTGACAGTTTCAAATTCGAACTTGTTTCCCCAGAGCGTCTGCTTGTTTCCGAAACGGTTACTGAAGTTGTCATTCCTGCCACGCTTGGTGAAATGACCGTGCTGCCAAACCACGCACCGGTTATGACGACAATCAAGCCTGGTATCGTGACCGTAAAGCTGGCTTCCGGCGAGTCCCACAAATATGTGGTTTTCGGTGGTTTCGCAGATATCTTGCCCACAGGTTGCACGCTGCTTGCCGAATCCGCCACGCCGGCTGACGAACTGAGCGCCGATGACCTGCAGAAGCGTATCGATGCCGCCCGTTCAGAGATCGACGAAGGCAGCCACCATCACGAACATCTGACAAAGCTTGAAAAGCATCTCTATGAATTGACGAACCTGCACGAGGTTCTTGTCGCTGCTTGAAAGCACCGGGCGGGTTCGTAAGAACGACTGCCCAAAAAGCGGAACCTTCAAGCGGCCCAACGGGCCGCTTTTTCTTTTGGGCTGCACTTAATCGCGCATGGTCGCCCTACGCTGGTATAGTATGTCTCTTCAGAGATAGCTAAAGAAGCCGAAAGCGTTGATCGAGATCGGCGCAATCGCGTTTCAGGCAATCATTCAGTATTTGCAATAAGGTCTGTCCATGCCCGCAACTTCCCCGTATCGCTCCGTCAAACGCATATCCCGCCGTGATGGCGTCGTCAGCGAGGGCCTTCGGGATTCTCCTGAAGAAGTCGCCGTTGCTTTCTCATATGGCGGAACCACACATGCCGTTATGATGGCCACACCTGCGGATCTGGAAGATTTTGCGGTTGGCTTCAGCCTCACCGAGGGGATCATATCGAGCGTTTCGCAGATTGATGCTGTGGACGTGCTGGAGACCGGGCAGGGTTTCGACGTCCAGGTGTCGCTCTTCGATGAGCAGGCTGACGCCTTGCGCTCACGCAGGCGTCACATGGCGGGGCCCGTTGGGTGTGGCCTATGCGGCATTGAATCGATCGAGCAGGCATTGCGGCCCATTCCGGATGTGTCGCATTGCGATCTCAAGGTTTCCGCTGATGATCTCGTGGCTGCCATGGATGCGCTCCATGAAGCCCAACCCTTTTTCCGGCAAACCCGTGCGGTGCACGGTTGCGGCTTCTATATTCCTGGAGAGGGACTTCAAGCCGCGCGGGAGGATGTCGGGCGGCACAATGCGTTGGATAAGCTGGCAGGGGCGGTTCTGCGCAGCGGCGGTACCGGCAGCGCAGGCGTAGTGGTCGTGACGAGCCGGATCTCCGTCGAGATGGTCCAGAAGGCCGCGATCCTCGGTAGCGGTATCCTCGCGGCGGTGTCAGCTCCAACCGCCCTGGCGATCGAAACCGCCGAACGTGCCGGCATGACACTCGTCGCCCTGGTCAGGGGTGATGACATGGAAATATTCACGCGCTCCGACAGGGTTCTTGTTGACTGAGGTAAGATATCGGCAAGCACGGCATCAGCATTCCTTTTGCTTTCTGATGCAGTTTTGCTATTCCTCAACTCCGTAACGCGCGCGGCTGGCCCTGAGCGCGAAACCGGCGTCTCCACGCAAAAATCTGACGGTCCGCTGATGTTGCGTGCCGGGAGAATACCATGCAACATGACATGATCCCGAAGACCAAGGCAAAAGGACAGGAGCCGGATTTCGGCCCGTGGCTAGCCAAGGCCTCGGTTCTCATCATCGATGACGAGCCCGGCATGCGCAACTTTCTCATGCGGACGCTCGAGACGCGTTGTGCCTTTGTGGACGAGGCCGCAGATACCGCAGAGGCGACCCGAAAGCTGGACGAGCGCCATTTCGATATCGTCATTCTCGACAATATCATGCCGAAAAAAACAGGCCTTGAATGGCTCGCGGAACAGAGAGCGGTCGGCTTCTATGCCGATGCAATCCTGATGACGGCCTATGCGGATCTCGACACCGCAATCCAGGCCATCCGCGCTGGCGCTGCGGATTTCGTTCTCAAGCCGTTTCGGTCAAACCAGATCCTGAATGCGATCTCACGTGCGCTTGATCGTTCCAATCTCCAGCGGGAAAATTCGGCACTCAAATATCAGTTGAGGACGGCCGCCGACCATATTTTCCTCAGGGATCGGCTGGTCGGCAGTTCTGCCACCATTCAACAGACGCGCGACATGATAAGCCGGGTTGCACCGTTGCCAACCTCCGTTCTGCTGACTGGCGAATCCGGAACAGGCAAGGAAGTGCTGGCGCACTCCATCCATGATCTGTCCGACCGTGCCAGCAAACCATTCGTGCCGGTCAATTGCGCAGCCATTCCCGCCGACATGCTGGAAACCGAACTCTTTGGCCACGTGAAAGGTGCGTTTACGGGGGCGGATACGCGTCGGGAAGGATTGTTTCTGCACGCGCAGGGCGGAACATTGTTTCTGGATGAGATTGGCGAAATGCCGGTCCCCTTGCAAAGCAAATTGTTGCGCGTTCTCGAAGATCGGAAAGTCCGACCCGTCGGTGCCGAGCGCGAAGTACCGATCGATATACGCTTCATCTTCGCGACCAATGCCGATCTGGCTGCAGATGTGGAGAAAGGCAGGTTCCGGGCAGATTTGTTCTACCGTATCAACGTCATGCAGATTTATCTGGCGCCGTTGCGTGACCGTGACCAGGATGTTCTGGAACTCTGCGAGTTATTCATGCACAAGCTTTCGCAGCAACTGGGAATGCCGCCTGTGGCGATGGACGATGCGGTTCGTTCAATGCTTCTTTCCTACCATTGGCCGGGAAACGTGCGGGAACTGCGCAATTTCATCGAGCGAAGCCTCATCCTTGGCCGTTTTCCGCTCGATCTGAAGGGCAGTGTGCCGCTGCAAAGCTCTTCCGGGACGCTGGAGGAGGTCGAGCGACGTCATATACTGGCTGTCTTGAGTGACGTTTCGGGGAACAGGGACGAGGCTTCAAGGCGGCTTGGAATTTCACGAAAGACGATCGATCGTAAGATGTCTTTCTGGCATGGCTGAAAAACCGGGGCTTTTTAGCGTATTTGGCGCATTGAAATCAGTCCGGTTTCGGCTTCTGGCCATCGCCTTGTTGCCGACGCTCGTCATTCTGCCGCTGCTGCTCGGCGTAACCATGGTACGGTGGAGCGGCAAGTTCGATGCGCTCCTGACCACCAAGGTCAACAGTGACCTGACTGTTGCCCATCAGTATCTCGCAACAATCCTGGAGAACACCGGCGAACGGCTGGGTGCGATCAGCGCTTCCGCCCGCCTCAGAGACATCACCACCGAGGGGGATGAAGACGCGCTCAGGCTCTTTCTGGAAGACAGCAGACAAAAGCTCGGCCTCGACTTCCTTTTCGTCGTGGATGGCGGGGGAGCGATTTCCGCAAGCGCCGGTACCGGAACAGGCCGGACGCGCGTCGATTGGCCGGTGCGTTCGTCTGCCCTTGCAGGCAAAGCATCTCATGCTATCGATGTCTTTTCCGAGGAGGATCTGAAGACGCTGTCGCCTGCTCTTGCACAAAGAGCGCGGCTTGACCTCGTGCCGACCGCCAACGCCCAGAGGGGAGAAAAACCTACCGAAACCCGCGGAATGATGATTCATGCGGCAAGCCCGCTGCAGCTGCGTGATGGAACGACGCTTGCGCTGGTTGGCGGCAGGCTGCTCAACCAGAACCTCGATTTCATCGATACGATCAATGATCTCGTCTACCGAAAGGCCAGTCTGCCGGAGGGAAGCCAGGGTACAGCCACCCTTTTTCTGGATGATGTCCGCATCAGCACCAATGTGCGGCTGTTCGAGAATCAGCGGGCTCTGGGGACCAGAGTATCGCAGGTGGTGTATTCCGCCGTTCTGGGTTCCGGTCAGGTCTGGCTGGACAGCGCCTTTGTCGTCAACGACTGGTATATTTCAGCCTATGAGCCATTGGTGGACAGCTATGGCAAGCGCGTGGGAATGCTCTATGTCGGTTTTCTGGAGGCCCCGTTTGCGCAGGCCAAGTATGAGACGCTTGGATCTGTTATTGCGGCGTTTCTGGGCATCACGATTCTCAGCATTCCCGTTTTTCTGCGCTGGGCACGGGCCATCTTCAAACCGCTGGAACGCATTACCGAGACGATTTCACAGGTTGATGACGGCAATCTTTCGGCGCGCACCGGCCTGCCACCGAACGCAGACGAGATAGGACAGGTGGCCGTTCACCTTGATGAACTGCTTGATCGGCTCCAGCAGCGCGAGGGTGAGCTGCGCGCTTGGAACGAGGAGCTCAACGTCCGGGTAGGCCAACGCACACAGGAATTGCAGCTTGCCAATCTGCGTCTGGAGGCAACGACGAAGCAATTGGTCATGTCGGAAAAGCTGGCGACGATCGGCGAGATTACCGCGGGCGTCGCCCACGAGATCAACAATCCGATTGCGGTGATCCAGGGCAATCTCGAAGTCGCGCGTGTGATTCTGGGCGATCAGGCGGATCTGGCGAGGACGGAGTTCAATCTGATCGATGAGCAGGTCGAGCGGATCAGCCGGATCGTGGGCAAGCTTCTGCAGTTTGCCAGACCGGAGGAATTTGCCGGATATGTGGAGCGTCTCAGCCCGGACGCGGTGATCTCAGACTGTATGCCGCTGGTCAAACATGTGCTCAGCCGCGCAGGCATCGAAATCGTCAGGGCAGACAAAGCCACCGGCCTTCTGGCGATGAACCGCACCGAACTGCAGCAGGTACTGGTCAACCTCATCGTCAATGCCGCTCATGCCATGCCAGAGGGCGGAACCCTTACATTGACCAGCTTTGATGAGGAACGGCATGGGTCACATGGGGTCGGGCTTGCCGTGAAGGATAATGGCGTGGGCATGAGTGAAGATGTCGTCGCCCGAATTTTTGATCCCTTCTTCACCACGAAGCGGCAGGAGGGAACGGGTCTCGGTCTGTCCGTCAGCCAGATGCTGATTGCCCGGCAAGGCGGTGAAATTACTGTCGAGAGCATTCCCGGCCAGGGTACGTCCTTCACCATATGGCTGCCGCAGGCCCTCTAGGGGCAGCCAAAGCCATCCGATCGTGGCGAAAAGAAAGCAAAAATGTGGACATTTTGTCGGGCCCGCTGGGACATTTTGTCCCACTACCTGATGAATGCCTGTCTATCTCGTTGATAAACCTCAATTTCGTTTCTGGCACATGAATTGCTGAGCCTTGGATGGCAACACATCAGGCCAGTGCATGTGAGCGTCCCGTAGAAGGAGCCGCCCGCGCATTTTGGCCCCGTGGGCTTGGGACATTGTTTCCAATGTATCGGAGCGCGCCTTGCGCCAGGAAGCGCCAGACGCTGCTCCGACACCGTGGAAATGAATAACAACATCGAAATTCATCGCCTGGCGCGGTGAATGGAGGGACACAAATGACTGCGACCAACGAAACATTCGCGCCAACAGGTGCGGGTGCAGGTCTTCTGGACCGCGAAAGAATTATCGCAAAACCTGGCTTCAACCGCTGGCTGGTTCCCCCGGCCGCTTTGGCCATCCATCTGTGCATCGGCATGGCTTACGGCTTCTCGGTTTTCTGGTTGCCGCTCACCAAGGCAATCGGCATCACGTCGTCCGTTGCATGTACCGACCTTAACCTCGCATCTGCGCTGTTCACCACGACCTGCGACTGGCGCGTCAGTGACCTCGGCTGGATCTACACACTCTTCTTCGTTCTCCTGGGCTGCTCTGCCGCCATATGGGGTGGATGGCTGGAGCGTGCGGGTCCCCGCAAGGCAGGCTTCGTATCGGCAATCTGCTGGTGCGGTGGCATGACCATCGCTGCCATCGGCATCATGACACACCAGCTTTGGCTGATGTGGTTCGGCGCCGGCGTTATCGGCGGTATCGGCCTTGGCCTTGGCTACATCTCTCCGGTTTCCACCCTGATCAAGTGGTTCCCGGACCGTCGCGGCATGGCAACCGGCATGGCCATCATGGGCTTTGGTGGTGGTGCTATGATTGGTGCGCCTCTTGCTGACGCTCTCATGCGCCATTTCCGCACCGACGTTTCCATCGGCGTGTGGGAAACCTTCCTTGTCATGGCAGCGATCTATTTCGTCTTCATGATGGCCGGTGCCTTTGGCTACCGCATTCCACCAGCTGGCTGGAAGCCGGAAGGCTGGACAGCGCCTGCTGCCAAGAATTCCATGATCACGACCCGTCACGTGCATCTGAAAAACGCGCACAAGACGAAGCAGTTCTGGATGATCTGGCTCGTTCTGTGCCTCAACGTTTCTGCCGGTATCGGCGTTCTCGGCATGGCATCCCCTATGCTCCAGGAAATCTTCGCCGGTTCGCTGATTGGCCAGCCGAACGTTAAGTTCGCTGATCTTACCCCGGAGCAACTGGCGCAGATCGCCGCAATCGCCGCCGGTTTCACCGGCTTGCTGTCGGTATTCAACATCGCCGGTCGTTTCTTCTGGGCTTCGCTCTCTGACCGCATCGGCCGCAAGGGCACCTACTTCACCTTCTTTGCTCTCGGCATCCTGCTTTATGCATCGGCTCCCTGGGCGGCAGGTCTTGGCAACAAGGCGCTCTTCGTTGGAATGCTCTGCATCATCGTTTCGATGTATGGTGGTGGCTTTGCGACCATCCCGGCCTATCTTGCCGATATCTTCGGTACCCAGTTCGTTGGCGCCATCCATGGCCGCTTGCTCACAGCCTGGGCAACGGCGGGCATCATCGGGCCTGTCGTCGTCAACTACATTCGTGAAGCGCAGATCGCCGCCGGTATTCCGCGCGCCCAGGTCTATGACTTCACGATGTATATCCTGGCTGGCATGTTGGTCCTCGGCCTCATCGCCAATCTGATGGTGAAGCCGCTGGCCGACAAGTGGTACATGTCGGAAGAAGAAGTTGCGGCCCTTCAGGCCAAGACGACAGCTGCTGGCGCCGGTCCGACCGGATCTTTCGGAATTGGCAAGGGTGGTTTCGACGCCAAGGCGCTGATCGCATGGGCAATCGTCGGTATCCCAATCATCTGGGGTATCTGGATTACGCTGCAGAAGACATTCGTATTGTTCACCTGAGCGACACGATATGACACATGAAAAAGGCGGCAGATTGCCGCCTTTTTTTGTTGGCCGGGAAAGTCTCGGCTTAGAAGTCTTCCCATTTGGCTGCCGCTGCAGTCTGTCTGGACGATGCTACCATCCTGACTGGCGATGGCGCGACACGTGCCTCCGGGGCGCGGGGAGAGGGGGCGGAATTGCCGATCTTGAACTGGCCCAGCAATTCTCTCAGGCTCTCGGCTTCGCGCGCCAGGCCGTGGCTCGCGGCGTTGGTCTCTTCCACCATTGCCGCATTTTTCTGGGTTGCCTGATCCATGATGTTGACTGCATCATTGATTTCCGCAAGACCGCTTGCCTGCTCCTTGGTTGCCTCAACGATAGCCGCGACATTGGCATCGATCAGTCCGACCTTGGACGCAATCTCCTTGAGGGCGCTCCCCGTCTGGCCGACGAGATCAACGCCGTTGGCGACCTGTTCCCGTGATTTGTTGATCAGTTGCTTGATTTCCTTTGCTGCACTTGCCGAGCGCTGCGCAAGTTCGCGAACCTCCTGTGCGACGACGGCAAAACCCTTGCCAGCTTCGCCTGCGCGGGCGGCCTCTACCCCGGCATTCAGGGCAAGTAGGTTTGTCTGAAAGGCGATATCGTCGATAACGCCGATAATGTTGGTGATCTCACCGGAAGACTGTGAGATTTGGTCCATGGCCCCGATGGCCCGGTCGACAATCGCTCCTGAAACTTCGGCGCTTTGTTTTGTGGAGTTAACCAGCTTTCCGGCCTCGTTGGCCCGCTGGCTGGAATCCTTTACCGTCGTCGTTATCTGCTCCAGTGCCGCCGCGCTCTCTTCCAGAGATGCCGCCTGTTGGCTCGTTCGCTGTGCAAGCTGGTCTGCCGCGACACGAATTTCCGCCGAGCCTGAGGCAATGGTCGTGGCATTGTTCGCCACGGTTTGCATGGTCAGGCGCAGTTTCTCGATGACTTCATTGAAATCGGCTCGCAGCTTTTCCATGCTGGGCACAAAAGGCGTGTCCAACTTCTGGCGAAGTTCTCCATCTGCCAATTGGCGCAAGGCCTCGCCAAGCGTAGAAATCGCGCTCATGCGCGGCGTCACGTCCGTGGCGAGTTTGACGACTTTTACAACATGCCCCTTGTCGTTCAGGATGGGATTGTAAGCCGCCTGGATCCAGACTTCCTTGCCGTTCTTGCTGTATCTCACGAATTCGTCCGAGATGAATTCACCCGCTGCCAGACGCTTCCAGAAATTGGCGTATTCCGGTGAAGCTGCATAGTTTGGTTCGCAAAACATCCGGTGGTGCTTGCCGACAATTTCGTTCAGGCTGTAATTCAGCGTGGTGCAGAAGTTCTCATTCGCGGTCAGAATCTCACCGGTCGGCGTAAATTCAATAACGGCCTGCGAACGTGAGAGGGCGTTCATCTTGCCCTTGTCGTCGTCAGCTTTCAGCTTCTTCGCCGTAATGTCGGTTGCAAGTTTCACAACCTTGTAAGGTTTGCCATTGCGGCAGATGGGGTTGTAGGAAGCTTCGATCCAGACTTCCCGACCGTCTTTGCGAATACGCTTGTATTCCCGTGCGTCGTATTTCCCGTTTCCGAGGCTCTTCCAGAAGTCGATATAGGCTTGAGAATTTCTGTAATCCTCTTCGCAGAAAATCCGATGATGTTTTCCAACGATTTCGGCCAGCGAGTACCCCATCGCCGAGCAGAAGTTTTCGTTGGCATCAAGAATGTTTCCCGTCAAATCGAATACGATCATCGCCTGAGATGCTGAAAACGCGTCCAGGACTTGCTTGTTGTCCGCACTCTTTCCCCGCCAAAGCATGTTTTCTCCAGGTTTGCTGATGATGCCGCGGCAATGAAGCCATCCAGTGCCGCGCGCATATTGTTTTCAAGAACAATCATTATGAATGATTGTTTTCGCTCTGGGATTGAATTAGATATCTATAATATTAAAAATTCATTTATGAATTTCTCTTACAGCAGTATTTTCCCGTGTACTGCAAGTATAAATCGACTATTATTGCGAATAAATCTTTTGTTAATTCAAAGGTTTATAGTATTTAAATGTATATCCGCATATTGTTTTATGAAACAACAGTAATGAAAAAAGCCGCCCAGTTTTGCCGGGCGGCTTCGCAATGGTAGAAAACTATACTTGGCAGTATCAGGCGGCCAGATCTTCCAGATCGGTGCCCTTGAACATCTTTGCGAGGTTCAGGAAGCAAATCATCCCATGTTCGTTTGCGATGATGCCTTCCGAGAAGGACTTGTCGAAGGACGCCGAAACTTCAGGGACAGGCTGCACCTGGCTTGCTGGAATTGTCAGAATGTCCGAGACGCGATCAACCAGCATTCCGATGACCATGTTGTGGACTTCGGCAACGACGATGGCGCTGCGTTCATTCGCAACAGTGCTCTTCATGCCAAGCTTGTAGGCCAGGTCGATGATGGGGATTACAGAGCCGCGAAGGTTCATGACGCCGATGACATCCTTCGGCGCGTGTGGAAGCGGAGTCGATGGAGCCCAGCCGCGGATTTCACGGATGGTGGTCGTTTTGACGCAGAACTCCTGATCGTGCAGACGAAACGCGATGATTTCCAGCGTATCGCCGCCAAAGTTCGTAGAATTAATCGTAACCATCAGAATTCTTCCCAATCCTTGTTCTGGGCTAGTGCAAGCGCACCGACGCTCGCGTATCCGGACTTCGGCTTCCTGCCTGGTGTAAGAACAACCGGAGCATGGCGTTCCGGCTTCATCCGTATAGTTGTAACAGCAGATTGTTGCTTAAATCTAAACTGCGTTAACAAATTTCTCAGAATCGGCTTGATGCGCAAGACTGTGGCTTGCTGGGTGGTCTGTTCCACCGTCGCCGTGTTTTGCTGTGCACTGGAATTCAGCGCTTGAAGGGCGTGGCTTCTGGATCGAGAGTTCTTCACCCACTTCTGCTGCGGGTTTCAGTACTCTTTCTCGTAGAAAATGCCTGCAGCACCTTCGCCATCACCACCGGCTTCGCCGCGCAGTTTCACGCCTCGCCCGACATCGAGATTGATGATCGCTTTTGCACCTGAACTGCCGCTCTGCTCAAGCTCCAGATAGGTCCGGTCATTCAGATATTTACCGGCAGAAACGCGCGCCTGGCCTTCCGAATCCGTTGAAATATCGAGATCGTCGATACCGAGGTTGCTGCGCAGGCTGTCGAAAAGAGATGTGGAGCGCCCGCCCGCGAGCTGACCGGCCGCATCTGCCAGACGCGCGATCTGGAGTGCTGACAGTTTTGACATGGATTGGCCGAAAATCAGCTGAGCCATCACCTCGTCCTGCGGCAATGCCGGGGAGGAGGTAAAGGCGAATGCCGGATCATTGGCATTGCCGGTAACCGATACCGTTACCGTTGTCGACCCGGCGGTCGATTCGGCTGCCATGTTGAGCACGGGTACGAGACCACCGCCGAAGGTGATATCGCCGGTGGTGAAGTCCAGACGGCGCGTCAGGATTTCCAGTCGGCCCCTGCGCATTTCAAAGCCGCCTGATACGGCCGGTTCCGCTGCCGTGCCCCGCACCGTCAGGCTACCCGTCAACTCCGCATCGATGCCTCGTCCGCGCACGAATATGCCACTTGGTGCATTGATCTGGAGATCGAGAGCGATGGGTGACGCGTTCCCCCCGCTGCCCTTGTCCGCCTTGAGCTTGCGGTCCTGCGCTCTTACCGCTGCCGGAGCGTTCTTGTGCTTGACATTCAACTGTGACAGCGAAGCGGGCAGACGCTCTGGAATGGTGATCGAGCTTTTTTCGAGTGTGATCGTGCCGCCCAACACCGGTGAATTCAGCACCGGGCCCTTCAGGGTCAAGGTGCCGCTTGCGATCGTGGTGAACAACGTCCCGTCATTGTAGGCTGCGCGATCAAGCGTGATGGTCAGATCGGCGGGAAAGCCCGACGCGGCAGACATTCCGACCGAGCCGGTACCGGATATGGTTCCCCCACCGGCGAGACGGCCCGTCAGGCGCGAGATCGTCGCCTTGTCACGGTCAAAGCCAATCGTGGCTCCCAGATTGTTGATCGTCAGGTTGCGACGGACATCGGTCACGCGCGTACCGTCCGTCGTTATGCCGCCGGTAATGACCGGCGCACTGGTGGTGCCGTCGATCTTGACATCGATTGCTGCCGAACCCTGAACATCGAACCCTTGCGCGGAGGTTTGCGCTGCGAGAGCCCCGAAGGGCAGTGTACCCTTGAACGCCATCGCCAAAGGCCTGTTGCCGGTGACGCCCAGCGTACCTCCGCCGGACAGCGTGAGGCCACCCTGTCCTGTGACCGTGGTGTCGAGACGCAAGGTTGCCCCTGCAAAACGCCCATTTGCCTTTATGCCCAGGGCACCCAGACCAGCGGCCCGTGTCTGGCTGATTGCAGCGTCAGACCATGTCAGATCGTAATCCACCGCAGGATCGGACGAGGCGCCGGTGGCGGCCACAGTGCCGGAAATAGTTCCCGCTGCATCAAGCCCCGGTGAAAAGGCATTTGCGAGGTCGGCTGGCAGGCTTCGGATCTGCGCCTTGAGATCGAGCGCAGATCCTGCCGTACCGTTGACCTCAATGCGACCATTTCCCGTCTGGATGGAGAGATTGCTGATGCGAGCCGTACCATTGGTGATGGTAACGGTTGTTGGCTGCACAAGCTTGACCGGAATACCCCGTGGGGTCGCTGACAGCGCATCCACCGTTACCGCTATCGGTCCTGCGCCGGTATCTGCGCTTCCTTTGAGGGTCAGAGGCGCGTTGTCGTAACGACCATTGAGATCGAATGTTGTTGCCGTTCCGGCATGATCGACGTTGAGGTTCAGCCCTGAAATGGCAACAGCACCGGCATTGATGGTTTCCGCGCGCACATTTCCATTGGCAGCCAGAGCCGTGAGATCATCGATCTTCAGATCGGCGGCCAGTTTCGAAATCGTTGTGGTGCCCTGCGCGATGGTTCCGCCGGTTGCGCGAATGGTGGCGGCAATCTTTCCGCCGGAGTTTGACAGCGCAATGTCGCCCTTTACGTCACCACTGGCCTGCTGTGCCGCAAGGGCCGCAAGCAACGAAAGGTCCGGGAAATCAAACGTCAGCTGACCGGAGGGAAGAAACTCTCGGCTGAACTGAAGGTCGCCTCTCAAAACGTTGCGACCGACCTTGATGTCAAGTTCCGGTATTGCTGTGCCGTTTTCACTCTGAACCAGCTGGCCCGATGCATCGATGACCTGGCCATCCAGGGTGCCGCTGGCCTGAAGTTTGGCTTGCGGCGCATTCAGATCGGCCTTGCCGTTTGCAGTTACCGTCAGAGCTTCCAAAGCCCGCCCCGCCAAGAGCGCCTTTGCAGAATTGAGGTTGATCTGGAAATCCGCGGCGGTTAGCGGACCATTGGCTTCCAACGAAAAACCGACCGCGCCGGATGCCTGAGGCGTCAGCTTTTCAAGCGCGGGCAGGCGTCCGCCGAGCTTTGCGACGATATTGCCGTTCTCAAGCGAGAGGTCGCCATTGGCTTCCAGGGTTCCGGATTTGACTACCAGATTTTCGATGCGCGTCGCCCCGCCCACGGTCGCATTGACGTAGCCGTCCACTGCGATGGTGGTATCGAATTTCGCTGCCAGATCAGGGGGAAGAACGGCTGGCATGACGAAAAGACGGAGATTCGTGGCAACTGTGCCGGTGGCGATATCATAGGTGCCGCTGCCTGTGCCGCCAATGCTCGGGCTTTCCAGGGTCGCACCTTCAAAGGCAATCGTCTGGGGCGAAATGCGCAGCGGTGCGTTCAGTGTCAGCGGTGCCTTGACGACGCGCTGGAGGTCCGGTGCAGTCATTGTAGACCGGGCGATGCTGACCGACGTCCTGATCGTGCCGCTCTGGCTGGCCAGATTGAGGTCGTCACTCATGGCCGAAAGCTTGACGTCTTCGAATTGGCCCTGAGGCAAATCAAGCCGCCTGAGAGCGGCGCTCAAGGAGAGCTTGGCGGCATCCGCACCGCCACGGAGCGATAGATCCATGCCATCGATCAGGGTGTTCAGCTCGCCGCCTTCCAGCGGCAAACGAAGATTGATCGGTCCATCCGTGCCGATGAGATTGGCGGAAAGGTCGTTTTGACCCTGCGGGTCGATGGCGCCTGATGCTGTCAGAAGCAGCTTGCCGGTTTCCAGTGTCCCGCTTTCGACGCCGATGCGTCCTTCCGGCGAGATGGTTGCGGCGAGATCGAGTTTGGTCTGGCCGGCAAAGAGCTGGCGGGTAAAGGGTGGCAACAGCATGTCCGGCTGTCCGCCGCCGTGCAGTTCCAGACGGCGTGTACCATCGGCGGCAAGCTGGTGTCGACCGGTGACGTCTAGAACCTGCGTATCCGCCACGGCGCCATTCAATTTACCGGTCCAGTCTGACAGGGCCCCTTCGCCGCGAAGGTTGAGCGCGACCGCAGGTGCCCCCGGCAGGCGCAAAAGATTTGCCAGCAAGCCACCCTGTGGCTCGTTGAGTGACGCATCCAGCTTCAGAATGTTGTCATTCGGTGCAAATGCGATATCGGCAACGACAAGCGCCTTGGCGTCATCCTTGCGGTTGGCGGTGAGCGACAGTGAAATTGCGTTGCTTGTCGCGTTCCCACGACCTCTGGCGGCCAGAGCGAATGTCCTTCCGGCCAGTTTTTCACCAAGCATGATATCGGGCAGGGAAAGATCGTCGATGGAGATTTCCACCGGCAAAGAAAAATCTTCCGTGCTTTGCGGGGCGGGCTCTACGGGGGGCAGGGGAGCCCGCTCGATATCGACGCTTGCGGCGGTTACGCGCTCTGCTTTGAACGTGCCTTTCAGGAGCGCAAGCGGTGACCAGTCCACTTCAATGCCGCTCAGCCGGGCATAGGGGCCTTGCCTGTCGGATACGGTCAGGCTTGCAACCCGCAGATCGCCTGTCAGCAGTCCCGACGGGGCAGAGATTTCGAACGCCTGGTCCGGGGTGGAGATGAGAGAGGCAATTTGTCTTGCTGCAAATTGAGCGCCCGTCGATGTGAAGCCTAAAAACAGGACAGCTACAAGCACGAGTGCCACACCTGCCAGGGCGGCGTAGACGATCCATGTCAGGGTACGAATCAATGCTGTCATCGAAATCAATCTACACTTTGCTGGTTACGCCCGGCATTGCTCTTCAGAACGCCTGTCCAATGCCGGCATAGATGCCGAAGCTGCTGCCACCGTCATATTTTTCGAGCGGCATGGCCACATCGAGACGCAGAGGGCCGAAAGGCGTTGCGTAACGAAGTCCGATACCTGCACCTGCGCGAATATCGGAAAAATCCGGCGTGATTTTGGATGATACCACGCCTGCATCGACAAAGGGAACCAATCCGATCGTTTCCGTGACCTTGAAGCGTGCCTCCAGCGAGGCCACGACATAGGAACGGCCTCCTGTTGCTTCGCCGTCATCGGTGTAAGGCGAGATCTCCTGATAGCTGTAGCCGCGAACCGAGCCGCCGCCGCCCGCATAAAAGCGTCGTGTCGCAGGGACGTCTTCAAGTTCGCTGACACCGACAAGAACGCCGCCGGCAATCTTGCCAGCCAACACCACCTGATCATCGGCACCGAGGCCCTTGTAGCCGGTGGTAGATCCCTCGAAGCTGGTGAAGAAAGTGCCGTTCAACGCTTCGTAACTCGGTTTTGCAGAAACAGCAGCGCGAAACCCGTCGGTCGGGTTCAGCTTGTCGTCACGCATGTCGCGCACGAATTCCAACGGTATGGATGTCGTGAGATACTGGTTATTGCCGAACGCATCGTCCGTATCGGTAAACTCGACCTCAAGCCCGGCTGAAGCCGTATCATAGTCGTTGAACTCATAGGAAAAACCGCCATAGCCGGTGACGGATCTCGCGTCATAGGTATCCGGATGTTCCGTCTTGGCCTTGAGGCTGGCGGTGAATGTCGTCTCCGGGTTGAAGATGCCCGGCTTGGTGAAAATGATCCCGGCGGAATAGTCCATGTCCTGGACATTCGATGCCTCGCCCAGTCGCGAAACCGCGCCTTCTATCCGAAGCGATTCGGCTTGTCCGAAGAGGTTTCTATGTCCCCAGTAGCCCTGAAGACCGATACCTTCGGTGGTCGAATATTGAGCGCCAACGCCGAGATACCGGTGCTTGCCTTCCGAAACCTCGATGGTGAGCGGAATGGTGCCATTGGGCGCAAGAGCGCTTGCTTCCTTGATGGTGATGCTGGAAAAGACCCCCAGCTTGCGCAATCGTTCAGAGGCTTTCCGCAGTTTCTCAGGAGAATATGGTTCGCCGCCATTCAGACGCGAATAGCGCTCAATGAATGCCTGATCGACGGTGCGCTGGCCCTTGACAGTTACATTGCCCAGCGGCGCAACCGGCCCGCCCTTGGCCGCAAGTGTCAGATCGACCGTGCTGTTGGCATGGTTGGCGACGGCTTCTCTTTTTGTCAGCTCAGCAAGCGGGCGGCCTTCGGCCTTCAGATCGTCAATCAGCTTGTTGCCTGCCTTGATGATGGCAAGGGAGCCTGCATCGCCACCCGTTACAAGGCCGTATTGATCGAGATCCCGCCCTGCGACATCACCCTCCAACCTTACGTTTCCAAGGGTGAAGGCAGGTCCTGGAACCACTTCGAAGACGACTGGAACGGGCCCGGAGCGATTGAACGCCGGATTTGGAGGGATGGAATCGATATCCCGCCCTTCGATGGTAACCTTTACCGTGCCGCCATATCGCGCATTCTCATAGAGCGCGGCAATGAGCCTCTCACGGTCATCGCGCGCCCTGATCAACAGGCCAAGGTCCCCGGAGGCCGGCTTGTCGGGTTCGGATGACAGAAGGGAGCTGTTTTCCAGGCTTTGCTGGAGCTTGGTGTCGGCGCCGGGTGCATTCAGCGTGACGGTGAAGTTGACGGGATCGAGGACCTGTTCCTCGTCCTTGTCCGATCCGAATATGGTAATGCCGAAAATCTTGAAGGCGAAGGCCTGGGATGCGAATCCCGGATAAAGCGATATGGATGCTGCAACCGCCAGCGCGGTGCCTGCCTTCCAGAACGCAATACTCTTCTTTGGGTCAGTCCGTCTTGCTGGCATACGCTACTTTATGGTTGAGCATTTATTATCGGCCCTACCGGTTTCCCGTCCGTTAATATGACATTTTAATCATAAATGGACAGGTTGGTAACCCGCAAAAGCATTTTCGCACCACAAACGCAAAAGCCCCGGCGAACCGGGGCTTCCTCGATAGAATTTTCAGGTATTAGCGGCAACGAGCCGTGTAACGCTGACCGTACTGGTCGCGGTAGTAGCAATAGCCAGGCTCGGAAGCGTTGCCGATCAGAGCGCCGCCCACACCGCCGATAGCTGCGCCAACCGCTGCGCCACGGACGTTGCCGGTTACTGCACCACCGATGACAGCGCCGGAAACGGCACCGATCGAAGCGCCCTTTTCAGTCTGCGTGCAACCTGCAAGCGTCAAACCGATTGCGGCGAAAATAATAGCCTTTTTCATGAACTCTCTCCAACGTTACATACGAGCTCTATGGCTCTTGGTAGGCGTCCCATAGGTTATCTGCGGCGACTGCTACCTCCGACCGCAACAGATATCTAACAAGTCGAATGTGTTTATGGAAGCCTCCCCTTGTCAGGCTACGCTCCCGGCCCAAATCGATTGTGCCCTACTGAACGGCATCAGAAAGAAAAAGTTCCAATTTGATTGCTGATTGATGTGAATCAATTTTGCGGTTTGGCAATTCCCTTATATGTGTTTTTGGAATAGTTCAAAATTGGAGGCGAATTGACGCAGTTTATCTTAAATGGCGTCAAGGGGGGTTGACGGTTCAGGGAGGTGAGCCGACAACGAATACAAGATTTCTGGAGCATGGAATGGACTTTGAGGCATACTTCAAGACCGAGCTGGATGGCTTGCATTCGGAAGGTCGCTACCGCGTATTCGCCGATCTGGAGCGGCAGCAGGGCAATTTTCCGCGCGCCACCCGCTACACGGAAAAGGGCGAAAAGCAGGACGTCACGGTCTGGTGCTCCAACGACTATCTCGGAATGGGTCAGAACCCCAAGGTGATCGAGGCGATGAAGGCCGCAATCGATCACTGTGGCGCGGGTGCGGGAGGCACCCGGAATATTTCTGGCACCAACCATTATCATGTTCAGCTGGAACGCGAGCTTGCCGATCTTCACGGCAAGGAATCCGCGCTGATCTTCACCTCCGGCTACATCTCCAACTGGGCGACGCTTGGTACGCTCGGACAGAAGATTCCTGGCCTCATCATTTTCTCCGACGCTCTGAACCACGCTTCGATGATTGAAGGCATCCGCTATGGCCGCTGTGAAAAGGTCATCTGGAAGCACAATGATCTCGAAGATCTTGAAGCAAAGCTGAAGGCCGCCGATCCCTCTGCGCCAAAGCTGATTGCCTTCGAATCCGTCTATTCGATGGATGGCGATATTTCGCCGATCAAGGAAATCTGCGACCTTGCCGACAAGTACGGCGCGATGACCTATCTCGATGAAGTTCACGCCGTTGGCATGTACGGTCCGCGCGGTGGCGGTATCGCTGAGCGTGAGGGCTTGATGGATCGCCTGACGATTATCGAGGGCACGCTGGGCAAGGCATTTGGCGTCATGGGTGGTTATATCGCTGCGTCAGAGGCGCTTTGCGATTTCATCCGCTCCTTTGCGTCGGGCTTCATCTTTACCACGGCATTGCCACCGTCACTGGCGGCCGGTGCTGTTGCGTCCATCCAGCATCTGAAGGCAAGTCCGTTTGAGCGGTCCCGGCATCAGGAGCGCGTCCGCACACTTCGTTCCATGCTCGACAAGAGCGGCATTCCGCACATGCCAAATCCAAGCCATATCGTCCCGGTCATGGTCGGCGATGCGGCCAAGTGCAAGTGGATTTCCGACATCCTGCTCGATGATCATGGCGTTTATGTGCAGCCGATCAATTATCCCACCGTGCCACGCAAGACGGAACGTCTGCGCATCACCCCGACACCGCTTCACAGCGATGCGGATCTGGAGCAGCTGGTTGGAGCACTTCACCAGTTGTGGTCGCGATGCGCTCTGGCGCGGGCTGTTGCTTGATAAGAATGAGAAATTTCGGAACGAAGGGCCGCGTTATGCGGCCTTTTGTTTATTGAGAATGGTTTCCTGCGCATAAGTCCGCGCCTGCGCATCAGCAGCAAGGACATCCTCGATAGTCTGGGCGGTCCTTCCGTCGTTCATGCGGTCCATCACGATCTCCACGATGTCCGCCATATCCAGAAAGCCGATCTGCCCGTCAACGAAGGCGTGATATGCGGCTTCATCGGCGGCATTGAGGACGGCGCCCTGCGCACCGCCACGCTGCAAGGCGGTTCTGGCCAGCCTGAGGGCAGGGAAGCGAACCTCGTCAGGTGCTTCAAAATCCAGCCTCGCCAACCTGGCAAAGTCCAGACGCTCCACCTCGATATCGCCGCGCGCGGGGTAGGTCAGTGCGTAAGCGATGGCCGTGCGCATGTCCGGGCACCCGAGTTGCGCTATGACGGAGCCATCCGTGTAGGCCACCATGGAATGGATGATCGATTGTGGATGAACGATAACCTCGATCTGGTCGGGCGAAAGATCGAACAGATATTTCGCCTCGATCATTTCCAGCGCCTTGTTGAACATGGAGGCACTGCCGATGGATACTTTGAGGCCCATCGACCAGTTGGGATGCGCCCGCGCAACGTCGGCAGTCACCCCGGCCATCTGCTCGCGACTATGCGTACGGAACGGACCTCCGGACGCTGTCAACACGATGCGTTCGATGGCCTTTCTGTTATGGGGTTCCAAGCATTGAAAAATCGCGCTGTGTTCGCTGTCGACGGGAATAAGTTGGCCGCCCCCTTCGGAAACGGCGCGAAGAAAGACGTCTCCGGCGGAAACGAGACATTCCTTGTTCGCCAGAGCAATATTGGCGCCACGCCGTGCCGCGGCAAGCGTCGGCTCAAGCCCCGGCGTTCCGGCAATGGCCGCCATCACCCAGTCTGCATCCATGCCGGCGGCTTCATCAAGGCCGCTTTGGCCGCTTGCGACGGCAATGCCTGTTCCAGCAAGAGCATCCTTCAAGGCAGCGTATTTATCTTCCTGCGAGGTAACGGCAAGCTTGACGCCGAGGTCGCGGGCCTGTTGCGCCAGAAGGTCGATATTGCTCGCTCCGGTTAATGCCATCACCTCGAACCGGTCACGACCGCCCAGCTGCCGGATGACGTCCACCGTATTCGTGCCAATGGAGCCGGTGGAACCAAGAATGGTCAGCCTGTGTGGTGAAGTCGGGCCTTGAGCGTTCGTCATAACAATCCGGTTCATATCGATAATGTCTTTCAAGCCTCTACAAGGCAAAGGCGGGCATAACAAGGAGGAACCCACACTTGTGTTTGGCGGTTGCTGCCCGCATAGTCTCACCCCTGATGCTGAGGAATGACATGCGGCGCTTTTTTGTTTCAAGTGGTTGGATTTTTATTGCGACTATCGTTCTCGTGCTGGCATTCATCCCTTTTGATCCGCTGATCTCGCAACGGGCGCAGGCACTTCCAGCCGCTGTCATCGGCTTCAACCAGGCAATAACGGATTTCGGCACGTTCCGCTGGATGCTCTACACCACAGGGTTTCTGGCAATCCTCGCCTATACGGCTGCCCGTGCATTCGGGACGCGCGCCTATGGTGTGCGCATAAGAACGACGTGGCGTCTCCTCTTCTATTTTTTCTCGACAATCGGTACGGCAAGTGTGCTCGTCCATCTGCTGAAATTCCTCATCGGACGCGCAAGGCCGGAGCTTCTGATGGAGATGGGGGCCTACAGTCTCACACCCTTTACCGGCGACAATCTCTATGAGAGCTTTCCGTCCGGACACTCAGCCGCAGCGGGCTCCTTTTTCGGCGCCTTTCTGATGCTTGTTCCCCGCTTCCGTTTTCTTTTCATCGGTCTTGCCCTGGTCATCGGTGTCTCACGCGTCATTGTTGGGGCGCATTATCCCAGCGATGTTGCTGCCGGGCTGTTGCTGGGCACCTGGACGGCGATTGCCTTTGCCTTCATCTTTGCGCGGGGGGGATGGTTGTTCAGTTTCAATGAGAATGGCTGGCCGCACCCGAAACATGCCGTGTCTCGGCGGAGCTAGCCATTGGGCGAAGTGGAATCCAGATCATGCAGTCGATAAGAACGACCGTGGCGATTGCCGGTGGCGGACCGGCGGGGATGATGCTCGGGCTTCTCCTGGCGCGCTTCAACATCGACGTGACCGTGATCGAGAAACACGCCGATTTCCTTCGCGATTTCCGCGGCGACACCATTCATCCGTCAACGCTTGAAATCATCGAGCAGCTTGGCTTCATCAAGGAGTTTCTGGCGCTTCCGCACACGAAGGCGGAAAAACTCCATGCACAGATTGGCGAGCGAAAGATCACGATCGCTGATTTTTCATGGCTGCCGGTTAAAAATCGCTTCATCGCTTTCATGCCGCAATGGGATTTTCTCAATTTCATCGCGGGCAAGGCCGGTCACTATGAGAATTTCCGACTGTTGATGGGTGCGACCGTGACCGATCTGGTCGAAGATGGAGGAAGAGTGCGTGGCCTTCACCTTGAAACCGCAAACGGCCCTTTGACTGTCGAGTCGGACCTTGTGGTCGGAGCGGATGGGCGCAACTCCGCAATTCGGGAAAAGGCTGGTCTGGAAATCCAGAGATTCGGCGTGCCGACAGAAGTGCTGTGGATGCGGCTGTCAAAACAGCCGGGGGATCCGGTTGAAACGATGGGACATGCCGGCCCGCAACAGGGCTTCGTCCTCATCGACCGCGGCGACTACTGGCAATGTGGCTATGTCGTTCGCAAGGGTGTCTTCGCCGAGATCAGGTCAAAGGGGCTGGATGCATTTCGCAAACAGGTCGCGCAGGTCTGCCCGCTGCCGCAGGAACGGCTTCTGGAGTTGGAAAGCTGGAACGATGTCCAGTTGCTGACCGTGCGGATCGACCGTCTCACACAATGGTGGAAGCCGGGCGTTATCTGCATCGGAGATTCGGCGCACGCCATGTCGCCCATCGGCGGTGTGGGCGTCAATCTGGCCATTCAGGATGCGGTGGCGACAGCAAACGTGCTCGTTCCCATCCTGACCTCTGGCCGGGCCATCACCGATGCCGATCTGGCTGCGATAGAGAAACGTCGGACTTTTCCGACAAAGGCGACGCAGCGGCTGCAATTGATGATGCGCAGCAAGAACAGAAAAGATCAGGCCGATGCGAAAAAGGCAAAGGGTCCGCCAGCTTTCGTTCTGGCCATCATGCGCTTTCCACTTCTGGCGCATCTGGCAGGCAGGTTGATAGGGCTCGGCTTCCGACGCGAGAAGCTCAGACACTGAGCCTGTCATGTTCGCGCTCGTCGTAGAGCTGGCGCAATATCCGCGCCGTCCCGGCCGCTCCATCCAGATCAAGGTCGATATGGCCGGGTTCAGGCAGGTCCAGCGCCGCATTGATGGCGTCAGCCATGGATTGCGGAGATATGGCATCCTCTTCAAGAACCTGGGCAAGACCCAGTTTTGCAAGGCGGCTGGCGCGTGCGCCCTGTTCCGTCTCTCCGCTGGCTGCGAAGGGAATGAGCAGGGAGCGGCATTTGGCCTGCAGTATGTCGCAAACCGTGTTGTAGCCGGCTTGCGATATCGAAAGACGGGCTCCTGACAAAAGGTTGGCGAAGTCCTTCCGGAACCGGAAAACCTCTATTCCGTTGCCTGCTCGTGCGGAAATGGCATCCACATCCGCCTGCGGCATGTTCGGCCCGGTGATCAGGCACCAGCTTTTGACGCGGTCGATGGCGGGAGCCGCATCCAGTGCCGCGCCGATAAGCTTTGCGCCGACCGCTCCACCGCCTGCTGACACGACCACATCGAAACGGTCCCGGGGAGCCTCCGGTCTGGCAGGTGCAACAAGGCCGGTATAGACGATCCGCTGGCTGATCTGGTGGGCGAGCGGAAACGTATCTTCCAGCCGCACGAAATCCGGGTCGCCATGCACAAGCACCGTATCGAAATGCTTTTTGACGAGGGCGATGGTTTCTTCGTCGCGCCCCGGCTTGGCGCGTTCCTGCAGGATGTCGCGCAGCGAGGTCATGACCAGCGGACGCTCCAGACTGTGGTCGATGGCGCTCAGCAGCGGCATAAGCTCAAAGCGTACTTGCCTGCGACCGAAAGGAAACGCCTCGATGATGACGATGTCTGGCCGTGCGCCGTGATAGGCACCGAGCAACATGCTCGTGCGATCATCCTTGAAGGCATCGTCAACCGGCTTGCCCGTTGCATCCACCAGACCGGCAAAGTTACCGTCGCTGACAGCAATGGGCGGCAGTTCGATATGGCGGATGCCCTCGCCGGGAAATCCCGGTACCGGGGTTCCACCCGTTACCAGGGTCACGTCGAAACCGTCGGCAACCAGGGCACGGGCAATCCGGCTGGCGCGGGCAATATGGCCGATGCCGAGCAGGTGTTGCACATAGAAGAAAACGCGCGGCGCTGATTTCTTGGCGATCACAGCTTTGCCTCCCATTCCTGTTCGAACAATGCCTTCAATTCTGTAATGGAATTGCGATGATCGAATGAACTGCGCACGCGGTTTTCTGCCGCTGCGCCAAGTTTTGCGCGTTTTTCGGGGTCAACGATCACGCTGCGCAGGGCATCGGAGAATGCTGTCGCGTCTTCCGACTCCGTCAGAACGCCATTCTCTCCATCGATGAAAAACTCCGGGATACCGGAAATATTTGTCGATACACAGGCGAGATTCTGGCTTGCCGCCTCCACCAGAACGTTTGGCAACCCATCGCGGTCGCCATCGCTGGTGATGCGGCAGGCCAGTGCAAAGAGATCGGCCTGCCGGTAATGTTCCAGCACCTGCTTCTGGTCCATGGCTCCCGTCCACGTGATACGGTCGGAAATGCCAAGTTCGGCAGCAAGAGCCTTCAGCCCTCGCAGCTCGTCACCGCCGCCGATGTGGGTGAATTGCCATGACAGCGATGAGGGCAGGGCCGCCAGGGCGCGAAGGAGAATGTCGATGCCCTTTTTCTTGACGGCGCGTCCGACGCTGAGGATTCGGACAGGATCATTCGGATCCGAACCGTCGCGCGGTGTCCTCGGACCTTCGAAATGCGGAAAGCGCGTCAGATCAAGGCCGTGATAGCTAAGGTGGACCTTGCCCTTGTCACGCGAGAGATTTTGCAGGTGCCGAAAACCGCTCTCCGTGCAGGTTACCGCCCAGCGGGCGCTATCCAGCTTGGCGGAAAGGTCCCTGTCGCTTGAAGTCCAGATGTCCTTGGCGTGGGCCGAAATCGTCCAGGGAATGCCGCTGATGACATGCGTATAGGCTGCAACCGATGCCGGTGTGTGGATGAAATGCACATGCAGCCAGCCGGCGTCTTTAGGCCACCCATGAGCAAGTACGGCGGCCTGACCGAAGCGGCGGAAGCGATTGCGGGTAAAGTCATGGCGCAGATCGCGCGCCAGAAGCTTCAGCGCCTTGGCGAAACCGGGCTTCTTCCGGCAGGCCCACAGGGCTTTGAGAACGCGCAAGGGTTCTTCATGCAGATATTCCGGCAGATAGGTGACACGTGCCTGTATCTCGTCGTGCACGGGGTGGCGCTTCTTGTCCGTCGGCCGCCTCATGGAAACGAGTTCCAGTTCCAGCCCTGCCTTTTCCAGCCCCAGAAGTTCCTGTGCGATGAAAGTTTCCGACAGACGCGGATACCCCTTCAGAAGAACCACGATCTTATGTCTGATGGTCACGATGTCCGTGTCTCTTTTTAAATATTAGCCGCTGGCGGGGATGACCTTGACGGCATCCTGCGGCTGAAGCCATTCGGCAATGCGTTTTGAAATATTTTCCAGCCCGTCAAGCTCGATACCCTTGCCATTGGCGGAAGGTGGAGCCCGGGTGAGCAGGGCTTTGAGTGCCTGCGCCATCTTATGCGGGTCTTCCGCATCTTCCGGCAGCAGCATGTCGAAAAGGCCGAGCTCGGAGGCTCGTGTTGCGCGGATCAACTGTTCCTCGCGCGGAACGATGCGCGGCACGATAAGAGCAGGCTTGTCAAAGGAAAGGATTTCGCAAACCGTGTTGTATCCGCCCATCGAAACGACTGCTTTCGCTCCAGCGACGATATCCTCCATCCGGTTATCGAATTCGATGATCTCGATATGCGGAATGCCGGACGTGTTCTGCATGAAGCGCTGGCGCTGTTCGCCAGGCATATAGGGACCGAGAACGATCAGCGTCTTTTGCGTCAGCTCGGGAGCGGCCTTGTAGGCATTGATGACATTGTCGATCAGTTCGCTGCCATCCCCGCCACCGCCGGTGGTCACCAGAATGTAGTCACCTTCGGCGCGGTAAGACGTGCTTTCAGACTGCGTCTTGGAGCGTTGCAGAAAGCCGACAAAGTCCATTTTCTCGCGCACCGCGGATGGCACGTCGAGGCCGAGAAGCGGATCGTGAAAATCCGGCGGACCGTAGACCCAGACGTGATCGTAGTAATGTTCGATCTTGCGCAGAATATCGTTTCGCTTCCACTCCGCTTCCAGCAAATTCGGCGCGTCCATCACGTCACGCAGGCCGATAACCAGCTTGGTGCCCTTTTGTTGGAGGTAGGCCAGCGTTTCCTCCACCTCACCGCGCAGGCCCATGGGTTCCTTGTCCACGATGAAGATGTCCGGCTGGAAGCTTTCGGCGGTGTGGTAGATGATCGAGCGGCGCATCTTCAGCGTTTCCTGAAGATCGATATGCCGGTCGAGCGAGGTATATTCGCCATTTCTGAGCTTGATGACGCTGGGGATTTTGACGAAATCCACCCGGGCACGGTAGTCGAATGCACCGGCGATAGTGGCGCCGGAGATGATCAGAACATTGAGCCCGCGGTAATCCTCGACAAGGGCGTGGGCAATCGTCCGACAGCGACGCAAGTGGCCCAGACCGAAGGAATCGTGGCTGTACATCAGGATGCGGACGTCGTTCAGACGGGCGCTCACGCTTGGCACCTCGGGTCCAGCTTCGAATAATGCGTCATAGGGGGTCGATATATCACTGGAAGGTCCGTCGTTATTTGAAAGGATCTGCCGCATCACGTAGTCCGTCGCCAAAGAAATTAAAGGCCAGGATGACGAGCACCACCGGGATGGTCGGCAAAAGAAGCCAGGGATAAAGGGCAATCACGCTCACGCTTCGCGCTTCTGTGAGCAGAATGCCCCAACTTGTGATGGGGGGGCGCAATCCAAGGCCGAGGAAGCTGAGTGCCGTCTCACCAAGAATCATGCCCGGTATGGTCAGTGTCGCCGACGCAATCAGATGCGACATGAAGCCGGGGATAAGATGTCGCCCGATGATACGCGGTGTGCTTGCTCCCATCAACTGGGCAGCAAGAACATAATCCTCTTCACGCAGAGCCAGAAGTTTTGAGCGCACCGCGCGCGCCAGTCCCGTCCAGTCCAGAAGCCCGAGGATGAGCGTAATGCCGAGATAGACGAGGATAGGGCTCCAGGTCACGGGCATGATGGCCGCGAGCGCCAGCCAAAGGGGAATGCTTGGGATAGACTGCAGAACCTCGATGATGCGCTGGACGATCAGATCGAACACGCCACCGCGGTAGCCCGCCAGACCGCCGATGACAATGCCCAGGACAAAGCTCATGGCGACGCCGAAAAGCCCGATCGTCAAGGAAATGCGTGCGCCATAGATGATACGCGAAAGCACATCCCGCCCAAGCCGGTCGGTGCCGAGCAGGTACATTTGTCCACCCTCCGCCGGGCAGACCAGATGGACGTTGCTGTCGAACAGGCCCCAGAAACGATAATCATCGCCACGGCAGAAGAAGCGCAGTTTCTGGACGTCCGTCGGCACGTCGCTATAGACGCGCCGCAGATTTTCCATGTCGAGGCTCATCTTTCGCCCATAGACGAAAGGCCCGACAAACTGCCCGTCATGGAACAGATGAACGGCCTGAGGCGGTGCGTAGATGTTTTCGACGTTGCGGGTATGCAGATTATAGGGCGCCAGAAATTCGCAGATCAGGATGGACAGATAGACGACCAGCAGGAAAATGCCGGAATATAGCGCGACCTTGTGCTGGCGAAACTGCCACCACATCAGCCTGAACTGCGATGCCTTGTTGAAGGCTGCAGCCCCCGAAGTCGTTGGCTCGATAAGGTTGGGATCGAACGGGGCCGTCGATACATAGTGGGGCAACGGCTCGCCGGGCTTGGGAATGGTGGAGGTCATTTTACGTTACCACCCCCAAAGCGGATACGAGGGTCCAGAATGGCGAGTGCGATATCGGAAACCAATACGCCGATCACCGTCAGGAACGCCAGAAACATCAGGAAGGAACCGGCCAGATACATGTCCTGACTTTGCAGGGCACGGATCAGCATTGGACCGGTCGTTTCCAGTGACAGAACGACAGCGGTGATTTCAGCACCGGAGATGATGGCGGGCAGAATGGAGCCGATATCCGATATGAAGAAGTTCAGCGCCATGCGCAGCGGGTATTTGGTCAGCACCTTGAAGGGGTGCAGACCCTTGGCGCGGGCCGTGACGACATATTGCTTCTGCAATTCGTCCAGCAGGTTTGCCCGCAGGCGACGGATCATGCCGGCGGTTCCGGCCGTGCCGATGATGAGGACGGGTATCCACAGATGCTCCAGAATGGATTTGAACTTCGCCCAGCTCATGGCCTGGTTCAGATATTCCCGGTCCATCAGGTGCCCGATGGAGGTTCCGAACCAGATATTGGCAAAGTACATCAAGATGAGCGCAAGCATGAAGTTGGGGATGGCGATGCCGAGCAGTCCCAGGAAGGTGAGGCCATAGTCACCCCAGCTGTATTTGTGGGTGGCGGAATAGATGCCGATGGGGAAGGCGAGAATCCAGGTCACGAAGATAGTGACGAAGGATACGAGCATCGTCAGCCACAAGCGATCACCGACGACTTCGTTGACGGGCAGCTGATATTCGAAGGAATAGCCGAAATCTCCCACCAGCATTCCCGTCACCCATCGGAAATAGCGGATCGGTGCCGGCTGATCGAAGCCGTAGCGAACGCGCAGCTCCTCGATCTCCGCCATGTTGGCGGACTCGCCCATGGCCCGCATTTCCGAAACATAGCTTTCGAAATAATCCCCCGGCGGCAATTCGATGATGGTGAAGACCAGCATCGAAATCAAAATGAGAGTGGGGATCATGACCAGCAGGCGCCCTACGACGTATCTAAGCATGTCATGCTTCTCCGTCGTACCAGAACGCGTCTGGCATATAGACACCGAGATAGGATGTGGGCTCAAAACCGTAGAGGCCCTTTTCCGGAACATTCCGCATTTTCGCCGCGTGGACGATCGGTTGCAGGGCGCTGTTGACGATGCCGATGGAAAAGACCTGCTGGGAATAGATGCTGAGCATCTCAAGCCAGATATTGCGACGGTCTTCTTCCTTCACGCTTCGCCGCCATTGTTTGAGAAGGGCCAGGAGATGCGCGGCCTCAGGCAGGTCTGGCTCGACACCCTCGCGTCCGCCAGACAGGTAGTGCACGCCCCAGACAGGCCATTGCAGCTGGTCGTCGCCGGTTGGAGCTAGTCCCGCGGGCAGCATGTCGGGCGTCGGCACGGCATTGTCCATGCCGAACCACACCGACATCATCACCTCGCCACCCATGGCCCGCTTTCTGAACACGTCGCGCTGGGTCGGACGGCTGGAGAGCGATATGCCGAGCTGACGCCAATGGTCGGTCACGAGTTCAAGCACGTCCGTTTCAAGCGTGCTTTCACCGGCGGTTTCGACGATGATATGCGCCGCCCGCCCGTCGGGCAGCAGCCGGATGCCCCTGTCGTTGCGCTTGGTCAGGCCAAGTTCATCCAGCAGCGCATTCGCCATTTTCGGATTGAAGTCCGACCAGGCCCTGGCAAATTCCGGGCGGAACAGCGAGCTCTCAGGCAAGACCGTGTCGGCACTTTCCTTGGCGAGGCCATAGAAGCAGACCATGTTGATCTCGTGCCTGTCGATGCCGACAGAAAGAGCCCGTCGCATCCGCACATCGCGGAACAGGTTGCGCCAGACGTCGTCGCCGCAATTGAGGTTGGGCAGAAGACAGACGCGCGAGCCCTGGCTGCGTGTCCACAGATTGACCTTCAGCGGAAAGCGATCTTCCGCCTCCTTGAGGTAGGTATAGTCGTTGAAATCGAGCCCCATGAACTGCAGGTCGCTGTCGCCGGACGCAGTTTTTGCGGCAATGATTTCCGATGAGGTGACATTCAGCAGGAAGCGATCGAGATAGGGCAGCTGCAGGCCGTTTTCATCGACCCGGTGATAATACGGGTTGCGTTCGAAAATGAACTGCTCGGCAGGCGGCGGGGTGATATTGCGCCAGGCGTCAAGCGTCGGAAGGTCAGGGTTTTCAGGCCTAAGCTGCCGCGACATCTTGATATGCAGGCTGCTCCAGTCATCCGCCTTGTTTTTCTTCGCCAACTTGGCAAGATTTTCCGGCGTCTGATATTTGATGTGGAACTGCTTCATGTAGGCCGATGGCAGGAAGATGCGGGCAGGAGATGCGCCCGCGAGCTTGGCCAGAAAATCGGGATTGGGACCTTCCCACGTGTAGCGAATGGTCAGGCGGTCGATGACCTCCACCTTGGGCGGCTTGTCGTAGACCAGCAATTCGATGGGCGGGCCACCCTTGTGGATCTCCAGGTTGAGAGCGACGTCTTCCCAGAAATAGCGGAAGTCTTCCGAGGTGAAATCGCTGCCGTCAGACCATTTGTGTCCATCACGCAGTTTCAGCGTGAAGATGCGCTCTTCATCGATCGTATAGCCTTCCAGAATATCCGGCTGGAAGTTGAAATTCTCGTCATAACCGACAAGGCGCGCATAGCTGTTGATGGGCATGAGGCGGATATCGCGCTGTCCGCCAATCAGCATACGGACGGAGCCGCCATGGCGACCCGGCTGGCGACCATGATCTGCGAGATTTATGACCCGAGGATTTTTGGGCAACCGCTGCTCAACCGGCGGAAGCTCTCCCTTGTCGCGCTTTTCCTTGAAGAAATCGGAATCGATGTAGGCAGCGTTTGCTTTCCAAGGCGCGAAAACAGAGGCCAGAAGGGCAAGAGTTGTTCTACGGGTAATCACGAGCGCAGCTCCGACACATCGACATTTCCATTGGCCAGCACGAGATGCCCGTCGCCGAGGTCTGCGGTTACGAGAGTATCATTGTCATTGGCGCGAAACTGCTTGCCCCAGTCGAATTTGCCGGTCGCGCTGATCTTGCCGATGGTGCTGAAATCGAGCGGCCTGTCGAGATCCGGGAAAGGAACGGCAGCCAGCAGGGATTTTGTGTAGGGGTGGACGGGGTTGCGCATCAAGGCTTCCCTCGGCGCCAGTTCCACGATCCTGCCTTCGCACATCACGGCAACCCGGTCGGCCATGTAATCGACAACAGCCAGATTGTGAGAAATGAACAGGTAGGTCAGCCCGAGGTCTTTCTGCAAATCCTTCAGGAGGTTCAAAATCTGCGCCTGAACCGAAACGTCGAGGGCCGAGACCGGCTCGTCGCAGATCAGCAGTTCTGGCCCAAGCGTCAGCGCCCTTGCAATGCCGATGCGCTGCCGCTGGCCGCCGGAAAAACTATGCGGGTAACGATTGAGCGCGCTGTCGCCAAGCCCGATTGCTTTCAGGAGGTTGCGAACCTTTTCGGATCGATAGGCAGCATCGCCTCGACCATGAATTTCGAGCGGCTCGCTCAGGATGTTGCTGACGGTCATGCGTGGTGACAGCGACGATATGGGGTCCTGAAAAACCATCTGGATCTTCGTGCGCAGTTCCCGCAGGTCGCCATCCTTTGCGTCGAGAACGTCGATATCGCCGGTGCGGCTGTGGAAGGTTATGGAGCCCTCGTCCGGTCGCACCGCGCGCATCAGGATCTTGCTGACCGTTGTCTTGCCGCTGCCGCTCTCACCGACGAGCCCCAGACATTCGCCGCGCCTGATGTCAAAGCTCACGCCATCGACGGCCTTTGTTTCCAAGGATTTTCCAGAGGTGAACCAGCTCGATTTGCGGGTCGTGAATGTCTTGCTGACATTGTTGACGGTCAACAGCACGCCGTCCGCCTTGTCGACATTGGCGGATGACTTGCCGATCAGGCTTTCCTTGTCGATGACGACATCGCGAAGCGCCTTCAGCCTTTCGCCCGGTTTCATGTCGAAATGCGGCACGGCGGCCATAAGGCCCTTCAGATAGGGGTGGGACGGTGCGCGGAAGATGTCGTCCACCGTTCCGGACTCCATGATTTCGCCCTGGTAGATAACAGCAACTTCATCGGCAATATTGGCAACCACACCGAGATCGTGGGTGATGAGCAACATGCTCATGTTGAGCTTGTTCTGCAGATCGCGAAGCAGCTTGAGAATCTGCGCCTGGATCGTCACGTCGAGTGCCGTCGTCGGCTCATCTGCGATCAGCAGGGCCGGGCGACAGATCAGCGCCATGGCAATCATGGCGCGCTGGCGCATCCCGCCAGACAGCTCGAAAGGATACATGTTGCAGATTTTTTTTGGATTGGGAAAACCGACGAGGTCCAGCGTCTCCTCAAGCTTGGCCTGTCTTTCCCTAGGTGTCAGCACCGAGTGAATTCTCAAAGCTTCATCGATCTGGTTACCGATCGTGTGGAGCGGCGAAAACGACGTCATCGGCTCCTGAAAGATAAGCCCGACGCGGTTGCCACGGATGGCTCGCATTGGCTTGCCATCGGGATCGAGGCTTAAAAGATCGACCGCACCCGTTTCCGGGCGTGCAGGATCGGAGAACAGCACGCGGCCACTGACCCTGGCGGTGCGTGGCTGGATACCCATGATGGTCTGGCCGATGACCGATTTTCCTGAGCCGGATTCTCCCACCAGCGCGGTGACCTTGCCGGGCAGAATACGAAGACTTGTATTTCTGACGGCGTCAATTTTGCCGCCCATCAAGGAAAAGGAAACCTGAAGATCTTCAATGCGAAGCAAATCGGCGCCTAAACTCATGCCAAGGGTGTCCTCACCGTTTCTTATCTTGCCTGGAGCAATTGTTTTGGGCCATTGAAATCACGTTATCGCAGCCCCCTAGTTCTGTCTATGCTCCTGAAACATCGAAAATTTAAGGATGTTCCGAATATCGCTCACATAATAGAAAACATGTATTTCGAAGATGTGTCCGAGTTATTAAACTCTGAGGGAGTTGCCATGTCTGATAAGGCCAGTCTGGATAAAAAGCTGTCGGAGATCAGGCAACTGATTGCGGTCAGGCAATTTGAGGAAGCCCGCGAACGTCTCGCCCGGCTTTCCGATGAGCCGGATAGACATTTGATGGGTGAGACGACGGCGCTTGGGCTCCCAAGGAAGCTTCACTCTGCCTTTCTGGCTCTTGCGAAGGCGCAGCGCGACAAGGTCAGCACGACGGGCCATCAATATCTCCTTGTTCCGCCGCCTGACGTTCTTGAGCCCTTTGGCCGCTTTTCGCTCGATGAGCGTCGCTCGATTGCGGCGTTGAACCGCAAGCCGGTCCCAAGGATCATCCATCAGATATGGATCGGCGATCGCCCGGTGCCGGTGTCAACACAGGCATGGTCGGACCACGCCCGTCAAAACGGGATCGAGTATCGCCTGTGGCGCGAGAGGGACCTGGATGAAGCCGGCATTTCATCAAACCCTGTCTTTTCCAGAATGGTTGAAGACGGGGATTATCCCGGTGCCGTCGATGTTGCCCGTTACGTCATCCTTTCGCGCTTTGGCGGAATCTACCTCGATTGCGATTTTTATCCTGCCCGGGACGATGTCAGCTTTTTCGATATGCTGCCGATGATCGGTTTGACCGCATTCGGCGAGGATGTGCCCCGCAAGACGGGCCAGGGCAGCCTGTTGCTGGCAAATTCCTTCATCGCCACGCCCGCCGGTCATCCGGTGTTCGAGCGAATGCTGCAATCTTTCCCCGAGATATTTCAGAAGTTGCCGAGGGCACCCGCCTGGTGGGCGACGGGGCCGTTGATCTTTACGGAGGTTGCGCGCGGAGCGGGATCGGTATCGCTCGCGGGCGGAAATTTTGTCTTGGCCGCGCTGCCGGACCGTGCGCCACTCAGCGCGGTGGACGATCTTCGACGCGGTGTGCAAGCTGCAGATGGTGGGTTGCTGATCGCATGGAAGTCATGGTGAAATTTCCTTGAGCCAAAGGCGGGATGAGCGCCAGCGGCAGGCGGGATGGCGGGATGTGACTTCGAAGAGCGATCGAAGGAAAGCCCATACGGTTTCGTCATGGTCGAGATGATGCGTCAGGATCCCGGTCATGCGGCCGCTGCCATGTGCGGTGCGAAGGCGCATCGCTATGTCTGCAAACAGAGTGTCGTGGTCCTTGCCGCCGCGCGAGCCACGCCAGTCGATGACATCAATATGGGTGTTGAGAAGGGAAAGGCTGGTTTCCTCCTCCGGCCCATAGACTGAAAGGGCCTTGTAGCCGAGGTCTGGCAGACACTCGATCACTTCGGCGTCGATACGGTTCCATGGCGGCACAAGCATGGGAACACATCGGTCCCCATGCAATGCCTGAAGCTTGGCGAGCCCCTGGCGTAACTCTCCCAGCACGAGGTCGAGGGGTCTGTGCAGTCCCAGTTCGCGCTTTTTTTCTTGCGGCCCTGCGTGGTTGCGATGTGCCCAGCCGTGAACGGCAACATCGACCTCGGCGTATTTCCCAAGATGAGCGGCCAAGGCCTTACCCGTTGGCTCGGGAATGACCGCAAGCGTTGGGGGTATGGCAAACTCTCCGCAGAGGTTCAGAAATCTGTCCAGCGCCGGTGTCGGCTCGACCGCGTCATCGTCACGCAACCAGAGATCCGCAACGATATTGCGTGCGGCGAAGTCATCCAGCGTATCAAGTAACAGTCTTTTACTCATGATGTCTCTCCCGGCAGGGATTTGATAATGGCGTCAAGCGCGGCGGAAGCGCTGCCGAGCGAGCGTTCGGCGATGGCGAAATGTCGGGCCCTGGCCGCCATTTCCAGCCGCAGGGTTTCGTCTTTCATCAACAGCAGCAATGCATCGGCATAGGCTTCTGTGTTGCCCGCTTCCGTCAACAGGCCGGTTTTACCACTCGTGACGACAGCGGGAACGCCAGCGACCTTTTCGGCGACCACTGGCAGGCCCGCTGCCTGTGCCTCCAGATAGGCAAGTCCATAGGCTTCGCCGTGCCCGGGCCAGACATAGAGCGACGCGCGGGAAAGAATGGTGGCGATGTTTTCTGGCGTCTGTTCGCCATGCCAGATGATGCGCTCATGGTCGAAGCTGTCGAACAGCCCGTGTACCGTCTCGCGCTCCGGCCCGTCTCCCACGATATCCAGCGACCAGGGACAATCCTCCGGCAGGTGCTGCAACGCCTGTGACAGCGCACGATAGCTGCTCAGCTTGTCGCCCGCGCGCATCATGGCCACGGCCGCCATCCGGTAGCGAATGGGCGATGAAGCTGTCTTTTCGAAGAGGGCGGTATCGATGAAGGGGGGCAAAAGCGCCGATTGAAGCAGGGGCTCAGCATTCAGGAGACCCTGTCTGTCGCGTTCCGTAAAGCAGATATTGACCGCAGCTAACCGTAGATCTGCCAGCAATTCGGCCTGGATCGTCTCCCAGCCCATGCCGTTGCGCTTCGGTGAATAGGAGGCTTCCGCTGTCACATAGGTCACGCCGAAACTTTGGCACAGCGATGGCCCCAACAGGTCACGGGCCTTGTAATAGGGGTGGTAGCAGAACCAGACATCCGGTGTGCCGTCGCGCTGCCATGCCGCAGCGATGCCTTCCCGCTCCCTTTCAGCCGCCAGTTTCAGACTATCCTGTCCCTCGCCAACCGGTTCGCGTTGAAAGCTGCGAAGCTCGGAAACGACCTCTACCTCATGCCCACCCAGCTGGAGTGCCCTGATCAACAGGCGCGCCATCAGCCTGTCGCCGGAGGGAACGGGGTGGTTGGGCGATTTCAGCGGAGAATAGAATGCGATTTTCATGTGCTAGTTCTGCTTTGCCGCAGAAGGCTTCGTCAATGGGAAATCGAGGCACCTAACCTTGACACTCTGCTTCTTCTTGCCCAACTGATGGACATCTTTTTCCATGCGCGGAGCGCAATCAGCTTTGACATCCTCATCCAACGCACAACACCTTCTCGAACTCGTCCAGTCCAGAAAAGCGACGGCAGGCGTCATCGGCCTTGGCTATGTCGGCCTGCCACTGGCCATGACCATTGCCAATTCCGGTTTCAAGGTCGTGGGTTTCGACATTGACCCCGGCAAGATCACGGCAATCGATGCCGGCAAAAGCTATATCGAGGCGGTATCTGACGATATCCTGAACGGAGCGCGCGAGAATGGAGGGTTCATTGCGACCTGCGATTTTTCGCGGCTTGCAGACTGTGATGTCATTGCCATTTGTGTGCCGACGCCGCTGACCAAATACCGAGATCCCGATCTCTCCTACGTGGAAAACACCTGTCGCGAGATAGCCAGAAGCCTGCGTCCGGGGCAGCTTGTCGTGCTGGAATCAACGACCTATCCCGGCACCACGGATGGGGTGGTCAAGGCCATTCTGGAAAAGACCGGCCTGCGGTCGGGCACCGATTTCTTCCTTGGCTTTTCTCCGGAACGGGAAGATCCCGGCAACCGCGACTTCCAGACCTCGACCATTCCCAAGGTGGTATCTGGCGATGGCGCTGATGCAGCGACATTGATGACGGCGTTTTATGGGGCCGTAGTAAAGACCGTGGTTCCGGTTTCCACCAATGCGACTGCGGAAGCGGTGAAGATTACCGAAAACGTGTTCCGGGCCGTCAACATCGCGCTCGTCAACGAATTGAAGGTCGTCTACGAGGCGATGGGTATCGACATCTGGGAAGTTATCGATGCGGCCAAAACGAAGCCCTTCGGGTACATGCCCTTTTACCCCGGTCCCGGGCTTGGTGGACATTGCATTCCCATCGATCCGTTTTACCTGACCTGGAAATCACGCGAATACGACTTGCCAACACGCTTTATCGAGCTTGCGGGGCAGATCAACACTGCCATGCCGGGCCATGTCGTCGGTCGCCTTGCAGAGGCTCTCGACCTGCATCTGGGCAAGGCTCTCAGCCGCTCCAAGGTTCTTGTCGTCGGGCTGGCCTACAAGAAGAACGTTCCCGATATTCGCGAAAGCCCATCTTTGAAACTGATCGAGCTGATTTCCGAGCGAAAGGGACAGGTGTCCTATTTCGATCCTTTCGTGGCCGAAATCCCGAAAACACGCGAATATGGCGATCTGCTTGGAATGAAGTCCGTCTCCTGGGACAAGCAGACAATCGAAAGTTTCGACGCGGTTCTGGTCGCGACCGACCATGACAATATCGATTATGCCAGCCTCAGCGAGTGGTCGCCATTGATCATCGACACCCGCAATGCCTTTGCCAAGCGCGGGATTGTGGCCAAGCATATCATCAAGGCTTGATGGAAGAGAAAAATGAGCAGACTGGACAGCTTCATTCGCCGTTTGACGGCACAGAGGGACATATTGAACCATGTCCAGGCCGATCTCGACCTGCCTGACAATGGCCCCGTCATGGAGATAGGGCTCGGAAACGGTCGCACCTTCAATCACCTGCGCGAAATTTTTCCCGGCCGTCGCATCATCGCCTTCGACCGTGCCATGGGCGCCCATGCGTCTTCGGTGCCGGAAGAGGGCAATCTTGTCATTGGTGAGATATCCGAGACAGCGCAGGCCTATCTCGGCGTTGATGCGTCGCTGGTTCATGCCGATATCGGCACCGGTTATCCTGAAAAGGACGCGGTCACACTGACCTGGCTGCCGCAGCTCGTTGCCGGAATGCTGGCGCGCAACGGTGTCGCAGTCAGCGGGCTGCCGCTCGATGATGCTTCGCTTGTGCCACTTCCCGTCCCGGTCTCCGTACCAAAAGACAGGTACTTCCTCTATCGGAAAGCCTGATCCTTAAAGGAACCTTCGGCTTTCCAATTCCGAGATGAGGAAGACCCTCATCTCGTTGCGTTTGCCGCGAATAGCAATCGTGCGTCGCTCCAATGTCTGAGCATCATGGCCGGACTGCCGCAATAGGGGCTCCGATACCACAATCGACGTATCGAATTCCTTGGCCGCGCTTTCGAGGCGGCTGGCGACATTGACCGTGTCGCCAATTGCGGTGAGGTTTTTGGCGTCGCCATATCCCATGACCCCGACGATGGACGGGCCCGCATGGATGCCGACCACCACCTTGAGCTTCACCGCGAATTGCCGCTCGAGCTCTTCATTGAGCGTTTCGACATTGCGCAGAATATGCGCTGCGGCCTTGAGCGCGTTTCGGCTTGCCAGATCCTTGTCTCCATCCAGGCCGAAAAGCGCCATCGCGCCGTCGCCGATGAACTTGTCGAGCCTTCCACCCGCATGTTCGACAGCCTGACCAACCATCGTGAAGTAGCGGTTCAGCAAAAACACCATATCATAGGGAAGACGCGCTTCCGAGAGCGCGGTGAAATTGCGCAGGTCACAGAAGAGGACAGCAATTTCCTCTTCCCGGCCCGGGCGGATCGGTTCGGCATTGGGAGGCATATCTCCCTTCTGCCGCGAGGATAAGAGAAGCGCCACACTCAGATTATGCCGAGGTCGCAACTGGCAGCCCAGCCGGACATCGTCATCGGCGTGAACACGCTGCAATGTCGCTCTTTCCAGGCTGGAAGGTTCCGGCAGCGGCCCATCTGTCTGGATGATCCGCACGCGGCACGTCGAGCAGCGACCTTTACCGCCACAGGCTGAGAAGTGGGAGACACCGCCTGACCGGCTGGCCTCCAATATGCTCAACCCGGCGGGCACGCGCACCAACGCACCGTGATCGTAGCGGATTTCGAAGGAGTTGGATCGTTGTCGCCAGCTGCGTGCGCCGCGCATCACGAACACAAGCAGCACAGCACCGCCAAAAATGGTCTTCAGGCCAGCGGTGACACGATCAACAACCGCCTCCAACTCAGCCTGATTGGGGTGGACGACACGAACCGGCGGGTTGGTTTCCATGGCCCGGCCCGCATCGCTGAAGCCAAGAAGTGCGAGGATTGGCAGAAGAACGGCAAATGTCAGAAGATAGGGCGAGATCTGCTTGTACCAGTCTCGGTATCGCAGCCAGTAAAAGACGCCGAGGCACCCGTGCAACCAGATGAGGACGAGCACAGTGCTTTGGCGCAATCCCAGCATCGGGTTGCGGATCCAGAAGTTGTTGATGACAACCTCATAGCCGATATCGATACTATAGAGCGCGCGTGCCAGCCGAATTCCGGCGGCATGATCGATGATCATGTAAGGTATCAAAAGTCCCAGAATAATCTGGGTTGCTTCGCGCACCGGCATTTTCAGGGTTCTGCGTGAATAGATCGTACGCAGGACAAGGATGACATGCACAAGAGCGGCGCCATAGAAGATGACGCTGCTGACGGGGTTAAGCCAGATGAGGCTAAACCAGCCGCGCCCGTATTCGGCGGCTTCCAGCGAAATCAATGCCAGCGCATGATTGAGCAAATGGCTGAAAACGAAAGCAAGCATGACAAGGCCGGAGAGCAATCGCGCACGTCTGAGCGACGTCTCCGACACGATATCATCCATGCTTGATGTCTCCGTTGCCTAAAACCTGTTGCAGCGTGGCGACGGACAGGGGCGTCCCAGTCGAAACCGTCTGTTGCTATACTTGAACGCGGGGAAATTCAGAATAGAGCGATGATCACGTCGTCGGCATTTCAGCGAGCCTGCACGGCTCGTTGCCGGTCATCCCGTCTCAAAGCTCAATCGTGTCGCCATCACGCGCTGCAAAGGCACCCGAGAACTCTTTTTTTGCATCGGCCTCGATGGCGTCCAGATCATCATCCGTGCGGAATGGCGCGTGGTGAATGAAGCCGACACGTTTGGCATTCGCGTGTTTCGCCAGAAGGCAAGCCTGCTGCCAGGAGGAGTGGCCATACCCGCGATAGGTCGACATTTCCGCCTCGGTAAAGGAGGCATCGTAGAGAAACAGATCGACATTATCGATCAATTTCAAAACGGATTTGTCCAGCTTGCCGTCCTCATGCTCGGTATCGGTGATGATCGCCAGACTGCGACCTTGCCAGTCGATGCGATAGCCTATCGCATTGCCGGGATGATTGAGCATTCCCGTGGTGATCTCAAGCTCGGGATGGACCGACAGGACGTCGCCGGCCTTGAAATCCTGGGTAATGATTTGCGCGCAACAGATATCCAGAGGTGCTGGAAACCATGGTGGGCTCATGAATTCGGCAAGCATTTCCCGCGTGGTTTTCTGGCCTGCCAGATGGCCGGACCAGATACGAACGTCATTCTCGCGGTTGAAGAAGGGCTTGAAATAGGGGAAGCCGACAATGTGGTCGTAATGGCAATGGGAAAAGAACATGCTGACATCGCCGATGCCTTCGGCCTTGAGAGCCTGTCCCGCCGGCAACAGGCCCGAGCCTGCATCGAACAGCAAGACGTGTTCTCCGCATCTCACCTCAATGCAGATCGTGTTGCCCCCATATTTCTGGAATTTTTCTCCTGAGACGGGAAGCGTTCCTCTTGCTCCCCAGATCTTGACCCGAAATTCCTGCTTACTGTCCCGACGATGATCGTCGGACTTCAACGCCATGATACACCCCAGTTTATCACATGTGTCCAAGCTCCTCCTTCGGACACCGTGCCTCTTTCTGTCTTGCCCCAGCTCAGGCGAGAACCAATACCGCTCTGCCTTATTACGTTCAGCATTTCAGTTTTATTACAATAGCACCACTTTTATTTTTATTTCTTCCGTGCTGCTGCGGCAAATGCCGCTCTATGCCTTGTTCTCGGACCTGGCTTTGCTCAATTCGGTGGTGGTCTGTGTCAAGCGTTCGGCAAGAACCCGCATCACCTTGATGGTAATTTCTGGAAAGTCCGACATCAGCTTGAAAAACTGTTCCTTGCCAATTCTTAAGGCTTCGACGGAGGTGGAAGCACGAACGGTCGCGGTTCTGACGCTATCGCAAAGAATGGCGATTTCACCGACGATGGCGTTTCCGCTCATTTCCGTCAGTTTTATCGGACCGGAAGGCGAGTCTATGAGAACGTCAACCTTGCCGGTCAGAAGAACATAAGCGGCATCGCCAAGGTCACCCTGACGGAACAGCTCGTCACCGGCATGGTATGAAACCCGATCGGATGCAAATGCGAGCAACTTCAGCTTGGAAGGTTCCATTTCGCTGAAGAAGGGAACGCGTTTCAGCATCTGAATTTCGTCTTTGAAAAGCATTGCCTTTTCCTGTCCGTGTTCCTGACCGCATGTATTACCCATCAGGCTGCGATCATTTCTTTGAATGTACCGTTTTCTTCTGCAAGAGTCTCATAGGGGCCGTCTGCAACAACCGATCCGTGGTTTATTACGATAACACGGTCAAACATTTTTGATAGTGACGGGTTGGACAACACCCACAGAACGGCCGGATTTGTCCCGTCGCTTCTGAGAAAGTTGATGACATTGTCAACAATCTCCTGCTGCAGCCGGTGATCGAGGCCGGGCAGGGGTCTGTTAAGGACGTAATAATCCGATTTGCGCATCAATGCCCGCGCCAGATTGAGCTTCTGCCGCTGCAGCGGTCCAAGACGCTTGCCGCCAGCCCCGAGATTGAATTCAAGCCCCACGGCCAGAACCTTCTCGTAAAGGCCCTGCTTCTTCATTGCATCTGCAACAATCCTGGTGATGCGTCGTGAGGCATCGGCATAGCGATGGCTGATCTTGCCGAACAGGATATTGTCGAGAAGACTGGTGGATGTGGCGTATTTCTCCGGATCATAGGGCTCGATCCAGCTGCGAAGGTCATCCGGCAGTTTCTCATGGAACATGTGGCGCACCTCCACAATCTTGTCCATCACCTCCTGCGTCAGAAGGCCGAAACGCTGGCGGGGCTCGATATAGAAGAAACTCAGGCGCAGCATGGCCCGCTTTTCCGCTTCGGTCGCATCCTTGTAGCCCTTGCCCTGCAGGCGCTGCAGCATCTGCTGATAGCCGGGAATATCGTCCGCGGTCATGAAGGTAAGCTGCTGGAAGAAGGGGTGGTCTGGCGGAAGATCGCTGAAGATTTCAACGACGTTTTCCGCGATTGTGTAGCCCATATGGAAGAGCGTGTCGGACAGGCCGGTTCCACGCATCAACGCGCGGAAATAATCGCTGTTGATGATCATGCTGCTGCCGGTGGTGGCATCCCGCATGGTGCCGAACATGATGTTTTCACCGACCGTCGCTTCGGTGTTGTAGCTGTTTGGCTCGAACGGCACGATGAGCCCGCTGAGGTTCTCTCGGTCAAGTTCCGTGCGCAGGGCCTGTCGCAGTTCAACGATCCGGGCCGCCAGATGCAGGTCGGTCAGCGGGTCGATGGACGAGCGCAATGCAAATTCCAGCACATCAGGCGATAGCTGCACCGTATCGAGCACCGAGAGCATGGCCTTGAGAAACTGCTCTTCCTCGTCGCTTCCCGCCGGACTTGACGCATAGTCGATCCAGTCGCTGTTGATGTCGATGTCAGGGTTCTGGGCAAGCTTTGCTTCGCGGACTTCCCATTTGCGATGTTCCAGTTCAGCGCCGCTATAGACTTTCGGCTTCAGCGGCGCGTGTTTGAGGCCGTAAACCAGATTTTCCTTTAGGCTTGCATGGAAGAAATAGGTGTCTGCTGAAACGTAGGAAATCCGTCTGCCGGTAACGGATTCGGGCAATTCGTGAAGGTCGGTGTCGCCAAGGGTGATCTTGCCCGAGGTCGGCCACAGTGTTCGCCCAAGTGCATCGGCAAGCGCTTCTGCGCCAGCGGTGCCGACGATGGCGATTGTTTCCCCCGGATTGATCGTCAGACTGGCCTGATCGAGCAAACGTGTGCCGCTATCGTCATCGAGGGATAGTCCGGCGATTACGATGGGGCCGGTAATCGCTGCTGCTGCCTGTGGTGACAATTCCTGGATTTTCGCGGCCATCATCAGCGGTGAGTCGAACTGCTCGAAGACCTGCTCGTACTTTACCTGCACGTCCTGGCGCGCCTGATCCCAGTCGATCAGTTCCTTCAATGGCCCGGGAAGCTCCTTGTAGGCGTTGATGACGGCCACGAGCTGGCCCACGTCCAGACTGCCTCGCAGGGTCAGATATCCGCCCAGCGCATAGAAGAAGAAAGGCGTCAGCTGTGCCAGGAAATTGTTGATGAACTTGACGATAAATTTCCACTGGTAGAGGTCGTAGCGGATTTTGAAGATCTCACCCAGACGGTGTGCCGCATCCGCCCGTTCGTAATTGGATGTGTCATAGGCGTGAATCGTACCGATGCCATCGACCATTTCGCCGATGCGGCCCGCGAGTTGGCGGGCGCTCAGCTGGCGTTGTCTGCCAAGCTCGATAAGACGACGGCGCATCTGCGGAATGATGCCAACCTGAATGGCGGCCATGAAGGCTGCAATGAGGCCGAGCCAGAAATTCTGCACGAGAATGAAGAAAAGGGCCGACAGCGCCTGCCCGCCCAGAAGTGCGGGCTGCACAAAGGCATCGCCGGTAAATCCGCCCAGCGGCTCTACCTCGTCCTTGATCATGCTGGAGATTTCCGCACCCTTAACCCGTTTGAAGTGGGATGGCGGAAACAGAAGAATGCGGTCGATCAGCTGGAAGCGTATGCGGCGGAGAAGACGTTCGCCAAGACGACCCTTGTAGGTGTTGATGTAATATTTGAAGAGCCCGTTGACGATGACGAGAGCCAGAAATGTCAGGCTCAAGCCCATCAACATTCCCAGTCGGCTCAGTTCGATGCCTGGAAACAGCGTGACCGTCCCGATATAGGGAAGATCAAAGGCAATATGCATGAAGAGTTGCGTCGAGTTGACGCCTTCAAATCCGTCCCCCTGAATGGGGCCGTTGACGATCTGTTTTGGCAGGTCGAAGGCAAGAAAATAGGGAATCATCGAAAGAGCGACGATCAGCAGGATGTAGAGCTGCTGCCGCCGCGTGTGATTCCAGATGTAACGGGTTAGACTTTTTTCCATGTAGGATTTCTACGCCTTGCCGGGCCGAGCGGTATGATTTTCAGACCGGATAAACCTGGAAATCATACGGCTCGTCTTCAGACTATGAACGGGACTGGATGGCGCGATCATAAAAATTCTCGCCCTCCGGAATGGTCAGAAGGTAATCGATGTTTGCAACTGCGTCAAAGCCGCAGTCGTGGGAAGAAGGGTGCGTTTCAGAATAGTTTAATAGGCGGTTATATAGGTCAGAAACCTTGGAAAATAAGGTGCCGAAGTTGGCGAATACAATATTGCCGACTTAAATTTCATCCGTCCAGTTCAGAAGTGAAAGGCACGTCGACTGCCAAGGGATTTCAGTGCACCCGAGGGCCTTCCTCCGCTTTGGCCGTCGAGCCTCTCAAGGTCGATGTGCCTTGTCTGACCGGGTGCCAGATGAAACCAGTCGTCCGATGGTCTGAAACCTTCAGTCTCGACATGCACCGACTGGGCGAAAACGTCCGTCTTTACCCGCAATGTCCATAGACCGTCGTTATGAACAAGCTCGGTTTCCAGCGTTGCTGGATGCATCGCCATCTGCCGTCCCTGCGGGAAATGGAAGGACGATGCTAGATGCGCGCCGCTTTTCTGATCGTAGAGATTTGCTACCGTGACATCATGCGATGGCGGCCCGAAACGGTAGGCGTAGGTCGTATCGAAGAATGCTCCGAACAAATCGGTTGCCGGGATTTTCTGCCTGTCGCGGGCGGCAAGGGTGACCGATCTTTTACCCGTCACGACCGGCTGAAGGCCGTCGCGCAGACATGTGACGTCAACGACAAGATCCATGTCGACGGCGGTTTCATTGATGACGTGGATATCGAGCCCATTTGTACCCTCATCCGTCAGCGCCAGCTGCAGCGGACGAAAGGCGCGCCTGAGCCCATACCAGATGGACTTGGGCTCTCCCGTTGCGTCGATCACACCCCAACCCGGCCCAGGTAGCAGGTCCTGAAGTGTCCAGACCAGTGCGCCATTGCAACTGGAGCCGCAACGCCGCCATTCCGCAAACGTCGCCTCGACAAGTTCGGCGGTGACGGCGCGGGACAGATCGAGGTAACGGTCGGCATCCTGCCGCCGCAAGACGCTGGGCTCTACGGCGTAGAGCAATGCGAGATAGTGATCTCTCACATCCTCGAAATCCCATGATGCGCCACGATCCCTGGGCACGCGCATTTTCCACATCGGATCATGTACCGGTTTTACCGGAAGATGCTTGTCCAGTGTGCTCTGCTGCGGCACGTTAGCAAGGGCGAGGCATTCCGCCGCAAAGCGCAGATCGGCACGCCTTGCATCGTCCAAAGGTCGGCAATAGGCGCCGACGCCGTAATAGTGGCCAACCTTTTCATTCGGGAAAAACGGCAGGGCTCCACCGAACGGCGAGTTGGGAACATAGGCCACGTCCGGGCGCAGCCGTGCCACATGGGCTGGCAACAGGTCTTCCGTCAATGGGCCTTTCCAGAACTGTTCGGAAAGGCCCATCATCGCGCCCTGCTGGTACATTTCGCTGCCGCCGCACAGCACGGTCAAGGATGGAGACAGCGCCGTGGCGCTCAGAAGCTGCGAGATTTCCGTTTCTATGTGCGCGAGAAATCCTTGATCCTTTGCCGGATAATCAAAGTTGGCCAGCATCATATCCTGCCACACCATCAGCCCCAGCTCATCGCAGAGCGCGAAGAATTCCGGTGTTTCATAGGCCATGGTCCCGCCGATGCGGATCATGTTCATTCCGGCCTTCGCAGCAAGGCGCAACCAGGGTTCGTAGTCGGACCTGCCACCCGGCAGCCGTACGATATCCGCTGTCGTCCATACGGCTCCCCGGCAGAAGACGGGAACGCCGTTGATCCTGATACCAAAGCTTTTGCCATCCTCGCCATGTTCCGCCTCGATGCGCCGGAAACCGGTCGTGCCGAGCGTGAAGACCCGCTCGTCGATACGAAGCGTCACATCATGAAGCGTCGGCGTGCCGTGCGTTGCAGGCCACCACGGCTCAATATTCTCCAGCCGCAACGTGCCCTCGAAAATACCGTTCTCTGTAGCCGTCAGCTTTTCCGATCTGCCGGCGCAAGTGACTTCGACATTAGCGGCGTTGCTGTGGATACGGATCGCGAGATGAAGCAGACCTGCTCCGTCCACCGCCAGTTCAGTGCGCGATGAGACCATGTCAAAGCTACGTTCTGTCCGGCTTGTCAGGCGAACGGGCCGCCATGGGCCTACTGCGTGAACCTCGGGGCACCAACCCGGCATATAGCCGAGCGCCGTCGTTCTGATCAGGCGCAAGCCTTGGCTGCTCATCATCTGCGGTCGCCAGCGCGCCCTCGGACCTGTTGCCTTGAGGCGTGGAGCCAGAGCGCGGAAGCAGATCGCGAGGTCATCGGTGCCTGAGGGAGTGAATGGCACTTCGGTTGCTTCGAACATGCTGTCCGAGTGCGCCACGCATTTGCCATTAAGAAAAATCTCGGCGACCGTCGCCAGCCCCTCAAAGCGCAGGATCGCGGGTTCCAGTGTCTCAGAAGTGATCGATACTCGATACCATGCGTCCTGGGTGTCGAGCGGCGTCGGGTTGAGCCGGTCAAACGTTCCGAGGATTTCCAATGCCTGCGCGACGGTTCCGGGAACTGGTGCCGCGATGGTCTTCGCCTCCGCAGGAATGTCGGCGGGTGCCTGGAAGGCATCGACGGGCGTTAGCGTCAGTGTCCAGCCGTGGCTCAAGAGCCGGCCCTGCGCGGTTCTGGTTGCGGACATCGCCGTCACGCTGCCTCGCTCGCCTTGCCAAGCGCACCCTCAAGTTCCGCCATCATCTCGTCCCATGCGTCGATTGCGGGATCAAGAGCTGCCGCGAGTGGATCAAACCTGCGCCGGGCGATGGCACGGGCAAGCTGAAACTGCACGGATTTGGCGACTTCGGATATCCGCAGAGCCTGAACCGTCGCGCCGGAACGGCTTATATCCCCGCCAAGCCAATCCAGATGGCTGGCGGCCAGTTCGAAATTGGCGCCAAGCTGACGCAGCGTGTTGAATGCGTATTTATGGAAAAAGCCGAAGGGTCGGTCCGCCACTTTTTTCACCTGCGACGGGAAAACCTCGGCAAAGGCCCTTACAGGGTTTTTCTTCGGTCGCCGTGCGAAATGCTGGATCAGCAGGCGCTGCGCCGCTTCCCGTCTGTCGCGGTCATCAACAGGATGTTCGGGAAATTTGGCAAATTCCGTGTAGGGAAGAAAAGGAAGATCGGCATCACCGAGGTGATGCTGGAAAATGCCGGAGAAGTCCTCACCTTCAAGCGCGAAATAACCGGCATTGTGGAAATATTCCAGTCTGCGGTTTTGCAGGTCCATGCGGTTTATCGCAACCGTCGTCTTGCCGTGCTCCTTGCGATAGCCGACGCCCTGCGTGTCGGGCATGTAGAAGCTGTCCATTTCGATCAGGCAGATGCGACCGCGCTGCAATTGCGTTTCGACGTGGCTCTCAAGCCTGTCGAAAATCGCGAGCTCCGTCACCCGGATGCCATAGAGCGTTTCCAGGTCTTCCAGCGGCACCTTGAAGAAGGTGAACTGATCGCCTTCGAAGTCCTGCGCCAGTGTAAAACCCAGCATGGCCTCCGGCGGCAAGGCGCTCGCCGCCAGAAGTTCGATCCACAGATCGACGTAGCAATTGGTTTCCGGCCACATCCGCTCCGATGAATGCAACGGATGTGCAAGATAGGCTTCGGCACTCAACGCCGGAAATATGCTGGTCATGCCGTCCTTAGCCCCACAAAGCGTCCCGCACGGATTGTGGCCATGTCTCGACATCCAGTCCATGTTTTGCAAACAGGGCAAGCGCAATGCGCTCCAGTCCGAAGCCGACGCAGGCGGTATGGGCAACGGCACCATCGGTGAGATTGAGGCCCCATTTTGCGCCGAATGAGTCCTGATGGTAGTTGAAGCTCATGCAAGCGGTCAGGTTGGCCGTGGATGTGACGGGCATCAGCAGCTCGAATTTCAGGTTCTGGTCGCGCTGGTTGTTGGCCAGCATCTTTCCAGCCCGCCCAAAGAAGGGATCGTTGGCGATCTCGAGTTTGACGTCGAGCCCGACCTTTTCCATCATCTCCACGCCGCGATCCATCCACAGCTGGCGGAAGTCGGTAACATCGCCTTGCGTGCCGATACGGACATATTCACGCATACGGAAAAGCTGCTGCCGGGCCGGATCCTTGGATGGTTCATGGCGGAAGCAGTAGGACTGGATATCGTAAAGACCGCCGCCGTTGGGCAGGTTGCCGCGCTTGGCGATGGTCGGATAGAGCGGGTAGCAGGCAGCAGGGGTCAGGACGATATCGGTAATCTTCTGGTCTTTCGTCCAGTCGGTGCCCTCATCCATGCTTTTGATCAGGCTGACATGATCCAGTTCGCAGCCGCAGAAGGAGTGGACCGTGCCGGCCAGTTGCGGAAAGCTTTTCATGTAACCGCTTTTTTCGAAATAGGCGCGGTTAATGCCGGGCGGGAAGCGGATCACTTCCGCATTGTCTGCACCGCCGAACTTGCCGATGAGGCGTTCAAATCCTGAAATGACGTCTTCGAACTGGCCGCTGCGACCGTAGAGTCCATCGACGCCGGTATCGATCAGCAGTCCCTTGTCGAACAGGCGATCGAGAAACGATGTTTGCATATCCATGGTTTTATCCCGAGAGGCTGGTGTCCTGCTTCTGCACGAGCAGGAGATTGGCGGAGTTGCTGAGGATTCGGTCATTGGAGATCATCAGCTGTGCCGAATGGGCATCCCGAAGATGCCGCCCGAGGCTGAAGGGCGTACCGTTCTTGTAGCCCATGATGCCGCAGATCAGCATGGCATGGTTGATGATTTCCAGAATGGTTTCCGACGAGCATATCTTGACGTTGTTCATGGCGATGGCAAAGGCCATCGACATCAGCCGGTCGGGATCGTTTCTGGTGTCTTCATAGGCCTTGAGACCAGCAATGACGTTCGATTTCACAATCTGCAGCTTGCTGGATACTTCTGCCAGACGAATAGCGCCTGGAGGTGCGACACCGGGCGACTTGCGGGCAGCTGCGCGAACGAATGCCTGGGCGCGGAGGACAGCATCGGCGGCGATCCCGTACCACACACCGCTCCACAACAGGTGGGAGGTTGCCAGCATGGATTGCGCGGCGATTTCCGCAAAGGGTTTCGGGAAAATCTGCTGTGCCGGCGCTTGGCCCTTGAACAGAAATCCGTCCGAGCACGTGCCTCGCATACCCAGCGTGTTCCAGACATGCGTCTTTTCAAGGCTGTACTGGTTCTTCAGGAAAACCGTCATCACCTGGTCGGCAGGCGCAGCATCGGCATGGGCGCGCGATGTAATGAGAATGGCGTCCGCTTCACTGCCGTAGGAAATGACGGTGGCGTCTTTTTCCAGCGTGCAATTCTCGCCATCGACATGGATGGCGCAGATCGAATTTCGTAGATTTCCGCCTATGCCGCCTTCCGTCGTTGCCGAACCCAGCAGAAGCTGCTCAGCTGCCACACGTCGCATGAATTCGGTATGCCAGGCGCTCTCCTCTCCATGCTCGACAAGGCTGGATGCCTTGATGTGGTGCATGGCGAAAATCATTGCCGTTGCAGAGCAGGACTGCCCAAGGGTGCAGCAGATGTCCGCAATCTGCGAAAGGCTGGCACTCTCGCCGCCGAGATGTGCCGGAACCTGAATCCCCAGAAGCCGTTCCGAGCGCAGAGCATCGACAGCTTCCTTCGGGAACCGTGCGGCCGCATCGACGTCATCCGCATGGTGTGCGGCGATTGACGCGACCCGAGCCGCGCGCGCAGAGAGCGTGGCATTGGGCGGTGCGACGGAAAGGTCCATTACGCCGCCTCTTTGCCGTCGAGAATCGTCTTCACTGTGGTTTCGATTGCGTGGATGCTCGCAAATGACTTGCGATTGAGCATACTGTCAGGAAATTCGATATCGAATGCGTCTTCGATACCAAGCATCAACTGTACTGATGCGAAAGAAGAAAGTCCCGCTGCATAAAGATCAGCGTCGTCAGCGATTGTATCGACCGGCGCAGGGAGCTGCCCGAATTTCGATAGTATTTCACGAATTGTTGAATTCATTCCCTATATTCTCCCATATTAGCGCGTCATCATAACGCATTCTTCGAAATAAGCTGGAAAAAATAACATTCGTATAAATGGCTAGGTTAATTTGTCGTGACCGCTAAAAAGCGACCAATATCGCAACTTGACAAAAGATGACGCCGGGTCTTTCATTGCGACATTCACCAGGGGGGTCCCGGCAAGGGGCTGAGATACTGCTAGCGCGCGCAGTGACCCGTTGAACCTGATCCAGTTCATACTGGCGTAGGGACGGTGCAAACGCGGAACTGGCAGTTCGACCTCGTCGAACATTATCGCTATTCGTCCGTGGTTTTTCGTCTTCATGCTCGAACTGGGTCTCCACTGTCTTTGCTTTGGAGCCTCACGATGAACATTGTCACTAAAAATCTCTCGCCTGTCGTCACCACAGGCCCGCTTCCTGCCTCCACCAAAATCTACAAGCCGGGAACCCTTCACCCCCATATCCGTGTGCCGATGCGAGAAATCGCCGTGCATCCAACAGCCGGCGAGCCGCCGGTCACGGTCTATGACTCCTCCGGCCCCTATACCGACCCTTCCCATACCGTCAGCATAGAGAGCGGATTGCCTCGGCTGCGTCATGACTGGGTCGTCGCCCGGGGCGATGTGGAGGTCTATGATGGCCGCCACGTCAAACCGGAGGATAACGGCTTTGCGACTGGCGAGCGGCTGACACCTGAATTCCCGCTGCGCCATCGGCCGTTGAAAGCCAGGGACGGGAAGGCCGTCACGCAGCTCGCATATGCTCGAGCAGGTATCATCACACCGGAAATGGAATTTATCGCCATTCGTGAGAACCTTGGCCGCGAGGCGATCAAGGACAAGCTGGTGCGGGATGGCGAAAGTTTTGGTGCACATATTCCAGATTTCGTCACGCCGGAATTTGTGCGTCAGGAAGTCGCCGCTGGCCGGGCGATCATTCCCGCAAATATCAACCACCCCGAAGCCGAGCCGATGATTATCGGCCGCAATTTTCTGGTCAAGATCAACGCCAATATCGGAAACTCTGCGGTGACCTCCTCCATGGCGGATGAGGTCGACAAGATGGTCTGGGCCATCCGCTGGGGTGGCGACACCGTCATGGACCTTTCCACCGGTCGCAACATCCATAACATCCGGGAATGGATCATCCGCAATTCTCCGGTCCCGATTGGCACCGTGCCTCTCTATCAGGCGCTGGAAAAGGTGGGCGGCATTGCCGAAGACCTGACCTGGGAGGTGTTTCGCGATACGTTGATCGAGCAGGCCGAGCAGGGCGTCGACTATTTCACCATCCATGCGGGCGTCCGGCTGCACTACATTCCGCTCACCGTCAACAGGGTCACCGGCATCGTTTCGCGTGGTGGCTCCATCATGGCCAAGTGGTGTCTGCATCACCACAAGGAGTCCTTCCTCTACGAGCATTTCGAGGAAATCTGCGACATCTGCCGGGCCTATGACGTTTCCTTCTCGTTAGGCGATGGCCTGCGTCCCGGCTCTATTGCCGATGCCAATGATGCTGCGCAGTTTGCGGAACTGGAGACGCTTGGAGAACTGACACAGATTGCCTGGGCGAAAGATTGTCAGGTGATGATCGAAGGGCCCGGCCATGTGCCAATGCACAAGATCAAGGAGAACATGGACAAGCAGTTGAAGGTCTGCGGCGAGGCACCCTTCTATACGCTTGGGCCGCTCACAACCGATATTGCCCCCGGCTACGACCACATCACATCAGGCATCGGCGCTGCCATGATCGGCTGGTTCGGCACGGCCATGCTTTGCTACGTCACGCCAAAGGAGCATCTCGGTCTGCCCGATCGCAATGACGTCAAGGTTGGCGTGATTACCTACAAGATCGCCGCTCATGCTGCCGATCTCGCCAAAGGACATCCGGCGGCACAGATCCGGGACAATGCGCTATCGCGTGCGCGCTTCGAGTTTCGTTGGGAAGATCAGTTCAATCTGTCGCTCGACCCTGAGACGGCCAGGTCCTTTCACGATGAGACCCTGCCCAAGGAAGCGCACAAGGTCGCCCATTTCTGCTCAATGTGCGGACCCAAATTCTGCTCGATGCGAATTTCGCACGACATTCGTGCCGAGGCGCAGAAGGAAGGTCTGGAAGCCATGGCGCAGAAATTCCAGCAGGGAGGTGATCTCTATATGCCGCTGGAAAAACCGGCAGAGGGCTGAGATGGATGTTCTTATCAAGGGCGCAGGCGTTGCAGGTCTGACGGTTGCGCTGGAACTTGCGCGCCGTGGCGCCCGCGTCACCGTCTGCGATCCGGCGCATCAACCAGGGCGCGGTGCGTCCTGGTTTGCGGGCGGCATGTTGGCACCCTGGTGCGAAAGGGAGAGCGCGGAGGAGGCGGTGTTGACGCTCGGCCAATGCGCACTCGACTGGTGGGACGAGGCCACGCCGGGTCTTGTTGTCCGCAACGGCACGCTCGTCGTGGCCCAAGGCAGGGACAAGGCTGAACTGTCGCGCTTTGCGTCGCGCACGACCGGTTATCGCTGGGTGGATGAGGCCGAAATTGCGGCGCTCGAACCTGATCTCGCAGGGCGTTTTCCGATCGGCCTTTTCTTTGAGGGCGAAGGGCATCTCGATCCACGAGCCGCCCTCAATGCGCTTCATGAGCGGCTTGTCTCTCTCGGCGTGGATTTCCATCTGGGGGCAGACGTCGTTGACGAAAAAGCCTTCCCCCATCGCGTGGATTGCACGGGCGCCGCGCAGGCGGGCGGGCTTGCCGGTCTTCGTGGGGTGCGGGGTGAGATGCTCTATCTCGCCACGGACGAGCTTGCGCTGTCGCGTCCCATTCGAGTGCTTCATCCACGCATCCCGCTCTACATCGTGCCTCGCGACAAGGGGCGCTTCATGGTGGGGGCAACGATGATCGAAACGCAGGAGAGCGGGCCGATAACCGCCCGCTCGATGATGGAGCTTCTCAACGCCGCCTACGCGCTTCACCCGGCCTTCGGGGAGGCACAGATCATCGAGACGGGAACGGGCATCCGTCCTGCCTTTGCCGATAATCTTCCACGTGTCGTCGAGAAGGATGGCACGCTTTTCGTCAATGGCGCGCACCGGCACGGTTTTCTGCTTTCGCCAGCCATGGCGCAACAGGCGGCCGGTATTTTGCTTTCAAAGGAGGTTTCCCATGAAAATTCTTGTCAATGGGCAAGAGCATGATCTTGCTGCCGACCGGCTTTCGACCGTGCTGGCAGCGCTTGACTATGAAGGCGAGTGGCTGGCGACTGCCGTCAACGGCGACCTCGTCCACGCGCAGGATCGCAGCGACTTTCGCCTCAAGGAATTTGACCGGGTTGAAGTTCTTTCACCCATGCAGGGAGGGTAGGCCATGCTGAAACTCTACGAACGCGAGATTGGCTCACGGTTGCTGCTTGGCACCGCACGTTATCCCTCGCCTGCCGTTCTGGCCGATGCGGTGCGTGCCAGCAAGACGGACATCCTGACCATTTCGCTGCGACGGGAAATGGCCGGAAGCAGGAAAGGCGGGCAGTTTTTCGAGCTTATCCGGGAGCTGGACCGCAATATCCTGCCCAATACTGCCGGTTGCCATACCGCAAAAGAGGCTGTTTTGACGGCGAAAATGGCACGTGAGGTTTTCAAGACAAACTGGATCAAGCTGGAGGTGATCGGCAACCACGATACACTTCAGCCGGATGTGTTTGCGCTGGTGGAGGCCGCCCGCATTCTCAGCGATGACGGCTTCGAGGTATTTCCCTATACGACAGACGATCTTGTGGTGGCCGAAAAGCTGATCGATGCCGGTTGCAGGATATTGATGCCCTGGTGCGCGCCCATCGGCAGCGCCATGGGGCCGTTGAACGTGACCGCCTTGCGCTCCATGCGGGCCCATTTTCCGGAGGTGCCGATGATCGTCGATGCGGGGCTGGGACGCCCTTCCCATGCTGCAACCGTGATGGAGCTAGGCTATGACGCTGTCCTTCTCAACACGGCCGTTGCCGGAGCGGGCAATCCCGTCATCATGGCGGGTGCCTTTGCGAAGGCGGTGACCGCCGGGCGCGAAGCCTATCTTTCCGGTATGCTGGAGCCGCGGGATATGGCGGTTCCTTCGACGCCGGTCATCGGGACGGCGGTGTTTTCCTGAGGCGTTGACAAGAGGATGGCACGGCGAGATACCGGCAGAGATGACCTGAAAGGTGTTGCGCCGTGCACAATCTGCTGATCGATATCGAAGGTGTCTCCGTTGGCCATGTGACGGATCTCCAGCTGGGTTCGGGCGTCACGGCCATTCTGTTCGATGAACCCGCAACCGCGTCCGGTTGCATTCTTGGTGGTGCGCCGGGCGGGCGTGATACTGCCTTGCTCGACCCCTCAATGACGATAGCCAAAGTAGATGCCTTCGTGCTGTCCGGTGGTTCTGCCTTCGGGCTGGATGCGGCGGGCGGGGTGCAGGCGGGCCTTCGCGGAATCGGTCGTGGCTTTCCCGTCGGGACGACCCGTGTACCCATTGTCCCACAGGCTATTCTCATGGACCTGCTCAATGGCGGCAACAAGGATTGGGGCGTCCACTCCCCCTATCGCGAAATGGGCTATGCTGCATTCAAGGCCGCCAGTGCCAAGCCCTTCTTGCTGGGCAGCGTCGGGGCTGGCACAGGTGCGACCACGGCAACATGGAAGGGTGGGCTGGGGTCTGTCAGCGCAACGACGACAGGTGGCCACAGGATTGCAGCCGTTGTGGCCGTCAATGCATTGGGATCGACAACAGTTGGAACGAGCAGGCACTTCTGGGCCGCCCCGTTCGAGCAGAATGGTGAATTTGGAGGCTTCGGGTTGCCATCGCAGTTTTCGCCAGCCGATACGGCCATGTGCATCAAGGGCGCGACGCAGACTGCAACGACCATCGGCTGTGTGGTGACGGACGCCATTTTGACCAAGGCGCAGGCGCATCGGCTGTCGATCATGGCGCAGGGCGGGCTTGCGCGTGCTGTCATGCCGTCGCATCTGGCCAGTGACGGCGATACCATGTTTGCTGCGGCCACGGGAAAGATGCCATTGGAAAACGCGAATGATTTTGCCGAGCTTTGCCACCTCGCGGCGATGACCGTCAGTCGTGCGATTGCGCGCGGTATCTACGAGGCTAGCTCCCTGCCTTACCCGGGGGCGCAAAAAGCGTGGCGCGATCAGTTCGCTGGCGAGGCAGAATGAGTGGACGCGAATCGCCCTTGAAAACGACCCTTCGAATCGATTTTCCCTTGGGGGATCGGTTGGGGCCTGGGAAAGCCCAGCTCATGGAACTGATTGCTTTGACAGGCTCCATTTCCGCTGCCGGGCGGGCCATGGATATGTCCTATCGACGTGCGTGGCTTTTGGTGGATGCGCTGAACCATATGTTCAAGGACACGGTCATTGAGCGCCAGCGTGGCGGCAGCCAGGGCGGCGGGGCGGTTCTGACGGAGTTTGGTCAGACCTTGCTTGAGCGCTATCGCAACATGGAAAGACGCCTCGAGAATGCGTTGAAGGAAGATCTCGACTGGCTTGAGGCCCATCGTAACAAAGATCAATAGGGATCAAGCGCCGCCGATTTAACGATTGCGAAAATCGTCTGCCCCTTGGCCAGGCCCAGCCTCTCGCCAGAAAGGCTCGTGATGCGCGACGTGACAACCGTTCCGTCACAGTTCACCGCAACCATCGCTAAACCGTCCCTGAAGGGCCCGATGTCCGCAATCTGGCCCGCCAGAATATTGAGAGCGCTCAAGCCTTCAGGCCTGACCGTTGCCAGCAATACTTCGCGGGCGGGAATGTGGATACGCACCCTTTGTCCGACCCGGGCCGTCGTTGCAGGGATCTGTAACGCCGATCGACCCACCCTGACGGTGGCGAGCCCATGCACCGTATCGAATGCCTCGACATTGCCGGACAGAATGCTGCCTATGTCCCGGCGTTCAAGCTGTTCACCGAAGGTGGGATGGGACAGGATTTCCGCTGCCGGGCCCGCCGCATCGACCTTGCCGCCCTTCATGACCACGATCTGGTCCGCCAGGCGCGAAACCTCGCTGATTGAATGGCTGACATAGATGATGGGGACGCCGGTCTCGTCACGAAGCCGTTCCAGATAGGGAATGATTTCGGCCTTTCGGGCTTCATCGAGCGCCGCAAGCGGTTCGTCCATCAAGAGCAGGCGCGGGGAGGAGAGAAGAGCCCGGCCGATGGCCACGCGCTGTTTTTCGCCACCGGACAGTTTTTCCGGGTACCGTTTCAAAAGATGCTCGATACCCAGCATTTCGATGATTTTGCTGCCGTCTCCGCCAGTCTGGACCTTGGATGCAAACCAGCGACCGTAAACCAGATTTTGGCGCACGGTCAGGTGCGGAAAAAGCCGCGCCTCCTGAAAGACATAGCCAAACCGACGCTTGTGACAGGGGGTGAAGAGGTGCCTCTTGCTATCTGCCAGAGTGATGTCATCGAGAGCGAGGGTTCCATGATCGGGCCTCATCAGGCCCGCTATAATCCGGACAAGTGATGTCTTGCCTGAGCCCGAGCGGCCAAACAGGGCGGTCACGCCCTTGCCTGCGGTAAATTGTGCGTCCAGCGCAAAGGCACCCAGCCGGTGTTTTACATCGAGCGTCAAGGTCATGGCGCGTGAACCCTCCTGCCGACAATGCGTGCCAGAAACTCGGACGCGAGAAGGGCTACCACGGAGATGACGATGGCGACCAATGTCAGCCGCAGCGCGCCGGCATCGCCTCCGGGAACCTGCGTGAAGGTGTAAATTGCTGATGACAGGGTCTGGGTCTCTCCGGGAATGTTGGAGACGAAGGTGATCGTTGCACCGAACTCTCCCATGGCTTTGGCGAATGCCAGAACCATTCCGGCGATGATGCCGGGCAGTGTCAGCGGCAGGGTGACGGTCACGAATATCCAGAACGGGCTTGCGCCCAGGGTGCCCGCCGCTTCCTCGAGTTTGCGATCAACCGCTTCGATCGACAGCCGGATGGAGCGAACCATCAACGGAAAGGCCATGATACCGCAAGCCAGCGCTGCACCCGTCCAGCGGAAGGAAAAGACGATGCCGAAATACTGATCCAGAAACTGCCCGATGACCCCTTTGCGCCCGAAGAGGATCAGAAGAAGAAAGCCGGTAACGACGGGCGGCAGAATGAGGGGCAGATGCACGATGCTGTTGAGAAGTGATTTTCCCCAAAAATTGCCCCTTGCCAGCACAAGTGCGGTGACGATGCCGAAAGGCAGGCTCACGACCATGGCGATGGTGGAAACCCAGAGGCTTAAACGTATGGATGTCCACTCTTGCGCGCTGAGGCTAAGCCAATCCAATATGATGTTCCCGTTTATGCCGCACCCGGAAGACCGCCTGTTGATGCAGGCGATCGGTCAGATCTTACTTCAGAATGGTAAAACCTTGCTCTTCAAAAAAAGATGCAGCCTCTGGCGATTTTAGAAAATCCAGATAGGCGGTTGAGGCAGGGTTGCCGGATTGGGACAGAATGGCCGCCGGATAGATGATGGGCTCATGACTGTTTTCCGGAAATGTGCCGACGATCTTCACTCCCTCGTCTGCAGCAGCGTCGGTCTGGTAGACAATGCCATAAGGGGCCTCACCACGAGAGACGAGAAGCAGAGCGGCACGAACGCTTTCTGCGGCGGCAACTTTTGCCTCCACTGAAGACCAGACCCCCAGCTTTTCCAACGAAGCCTTACCGTATTTTCCCGCGGGAACGGAATCGACAGCGCCCATGGCCAGCTTTCCGTCACCCACCAGCTGCGCCAGTCCAAACCCCGGCTGGATGTTTACAGGTGCAGCCTTGTCTGCGGAGGCGATCAGGACAAGGCGGTTTCCAAGAAGATTGGTCCTTGTGCCTTCCTTGATGAGTTTCCTGGCCGCGACATAGTCCATCCATGAAAGATCTGCGGAGATGAAGAGATCAGCTGGTGCACCGGCTTCTATCTGTTTTGCCAATGCCGAGCTTGCCGCATAGGAGGCGACGGCGGTGTTGCCGGTCCTTTTCGACCATGCCTCATTTGCGGCATCGAGTGCGTTCTTCATGCTCGCCGCCGCGAAAACCGTTACCTGTTGCTGCGCCGGTGCCGCATGTGCCAGACCAAGGTTGGACAGGCAGCAGCCGAAGGCAACGACGCCTGTGATGAATAACCTGCGCAAGATTGTCATGGCCGTCAGCTCCAGCTAGCGAAATATCCGAAGGAATATAACGCTTCTTAAAGGGCTGGCATTATATACGCAAGAATATAACGGTTACCCTGCCACCAGTGCTCCAAACTGCGGTCGATATCAGCCTTCAGCCACGCTCGCCGGCAAAATGGGCAATCTGCGCCCCGGCCTCGTAATAGGCTTCCCGCAGGGCGCGGAAGCTTCTGGCTTTTGCAGATGTGACCGGCAGGGGAAGGGCATCTTCTGCCACGTCACCTGCAACATGGGCTGCAAGCGTCTTGCCGAATACGGTGCCGGGGGCGATGCCGCGCCCGTTATAGCCGCAAAAGCCGACGACGTTTTTTGCAAATTTATGGAATCTCGGCACGGAATCGTCGGTCATGCCGATCTGACCGTACCACTCACATTCAAATTCGACGTCGCCCAATTGGGGAAACAGTCTTTTCAAGGCGCGCTTTGCCCATGCGGGATGGATGGTTGCGCCCGTGTTGCGCAGAGCCCCGACGCTGCCGAATACGAGGCGACCTGCCTTGTCCATGCGGAAGGACGACAGGATTTCATTGGTGTCCCAGCAGCCTTCTCGGTTTGGCAGGATTGTCTTTCTCAGATTGTCGCCCAGAGGCTTCGTTGCCGCATTGAAATAGGGCAGGTAGACCTGCTCCTCGCGGATGATTTTCCAGGGGCCGTCACTATAGGCTTCGGTCGCGACCACCACCCAGTCGGCGCGTACCGAACCGCTTGCAGTCTTGACCCGCCAGCCCTCTCCATCCTGCTCATAGTCGATGACCGGGCTCGATGTGTGGATGGTGGCACCTGCCTTGATGGCTGCGGATGCAAGGCCCCGCACATAGGCCAAAGGCTGCAGCGTGCCTGCGCGCTCATCCAGCAAGGCGCCGCTATAGGCTGACGAACCAACGCGCTGAGCGGTTTCTTCTGCATCGAGAAGCCTGACGGGAGCGCCGCGAGCCGCCCATTGGGCACAGCGTTCGCGGATTTCGGCCAGACCCTTGTCTCCGACGGCACAGTGAAGGGTGCCATTCTTCTCGAGTTCGCACTCGATCTGGTGTTTTTCAATCAGTTCACGAACAAGGAAGGGGGCGTTGCCAAGAAGCGAGAGCAACCTTTCGCCGTAGACCGGGCCGAGCACATCAGGCAATTCCTTCGGCATGACCCACATACCGCCATTGATGAGGCCGACATTCCGACCCGCACCGCCGAAGCCGATCTCCTTGCCTTCGAGAACGGTGACGCGAATACCGCGTTCTGCAAGATGAAATGCGGTCGAAAGTCCGGTAAAGCCGCCGCCCACGACCACGACATCGACCGTGGAATCACCTTGCAGCGAGCACGTCGCCGGGGGCTTCGGCGCGGTTTTTTCCCAAAGGCCGTGTGAACGCGGATCATTATACATCGAAATCACCCAAGGACGTGACAGGTCATAGGTCGTGGCATCTGCCAGCAGGCCGATTGTCTTTTCCGGCTGTTATGAAGACAGATTAGTGGCAGTCCTTGCAAGTGAATACCGACATCTCGTCATGACATGATGCCTGGCGGGAATGTGGAGGAATGGCCAAGATGCGCCATCGGGGTTGAAACATGCGCTCTGCTCGGACAATAGTGCAGCCAGCGCGCAAGGCTGTCTGCGTTTTGCGCATCATCCATCATGTGACGGGAACCGATTATGAAGCCAATTTTCGTTCAGCTTCAATGCACGCCCGGCAAGACCTATGACGTTGCCGATGCCATCTACAAAACGGAACTGGTTTCCGAGCTTTATTCGACGAGCGGCGAATATGATCTCCTGTTGAAGATCTATCTCTCGCCGGAGCAGGATATCGGCAAATTCATCAATGAAAATATCGTCAGCATTCCGGGCATCGTGCGGTCTCTGACGACCCTGACATTCACAGCGTTCTGACAACGCCCTCCAGCGGCGGGAAGGCGTCTCAGATGGATGCGACAACGTCTAAACTGTGCGCTGTCGCATCATTGGCACGGTAAGGTTGTGTTATTGCGTTTGTGGTCTGTCGAAGGCTGCGGATTCTCAGACCAGTGACGCGACATTGCGATTGCGCACCAGGTTGCGAATGGCCGTGCGGACATCGTCTGCGCTGTCAAAGCGCTGTTCGTCGAGATCGTGAACATGAAATTTGACAGCGATGAACTTCAAACGGTTCTCGTCCGGTACGACAATACCGACAGGTTCACCTGCGAATTCAATAACTTGCTTTTGCATTATACATACTCCCGCTGTGGCTTGTGACACAGCAATTCGTCGAATTGAATTTTAGATAAGGGTGGACCGTAAGGTCACATTCGACAGCAGCGGGAACACATCGCTGTGTATCCGGCAGTCACGAACCGCACTCCAAGGATTGCGGCAATGTGTTTCGGTTTGGACATGACACTCTCCCTGCGTTGGTGTTGACCCGGAATACCGGAGAATCGCTCTCCAGTTGAAACACTGATACTCCGGATTTGCGGCGTGATCAATGATTTTCAATATAGGTAGAATATTTTTCTTTATGATGACAGGATGGGGGCGGAATTGTGAAATTTTTGTTTCTCTGCCGCCACCTCTCCAAAGTGCCTGTGACGCCGCATTTCGCGACCGCATTTTTACAAGGCGATCACGGATAGAGGTGATCGTTGCCGTTGAAATCCGAAACCGTGTAGCAACCGTCGGCATGTTTCGATGCCGCATTCTGACCGATGACGGCTTTTCCATGGCCTCCGGGAAGATCCAAGACATAGGTCGGCTGGCAAAGGCCGGAGATACGGCCTCGCAGAGCGGCAACGATACGCTGACCCTCTTCTATATCCAATCGGAAGTGGCTGGTGCCGGGCGCCAGATCGGGGTGGTGGAGGTAGTAGGGCTTGACCCTCATCTCAACGAAGGCGCGCATGAGCTCTGCCAGGACTGAGGGATCGTCATTGATGCCCTTTAGCAGCACCGACTGGCTGACCATTGCAATGCCTGCATCGATCATACGGGCGCAGGCTGCCCGTGCCTCTGTCGTGAGTTCGCGTGGGTGGTTGGCATGAAGCGCAACATAGGTCGTCTTGCCGCTCGACTTTAGGGCATTCACAAGCTCCGAATCGATGCGATCTGGATCGACAACGGGAACGCGGGTGTGGAATCGGATGATTTTCACATGCGAAATGGATTTGAGACCGTCCATGATCGCGGACAGACGCCGCGGCGATAGCACGAGCGGATCGCCACCGGTGAGAATGACCTCCCAAATCTCATCATGGTCGCGGATATAGTCGAGCGCTGCGGAAAGCTCCTGCGGCGTCAACGTCCCGTTGCCCTGTGGTCCGACCATCTCCCGGCGGAAACAGAAGCGGCAATAGACCGGGCATATGTGAACGGCTTTCAGCAACACCCGGTCCGGGTATCGGTGGACTACGCCGTGGACGGGGCTGTGCGCCTCATCGCTGATGGGATCAGCGCGTTCCTGCGGCGTCTGCACCAATTCCGCATCGCTTGGAATGAATTGCAGGCCGATTGGATCCTTCGGATCGCTGGGATCTATGAGTTTGATCATGGCCGGCGTTACGGCCACGGCGTATCTGTCTGCAACGGGACGCAGGCTTTCGAGAGACTGCCTGCCGATCAGGCCAGCATCATGCAACTCTTCCACCGATTTGAGGCTGCGTATCGTCATGAACCATAATCCGGTACTGGCGCCCACATGACAAGGTCAATCCTCGGTGCACCCGTTGCCAACATCACCAGACGGTCAAAGCCAAGTGCAATGCCGCTGGCCGCCGGCATGATTTCGAGCGCTGCCAGCAGGTCTTCATCGATCGGGTAGGTCTCGCCGTAGACACGCTGTTTCTCACGCATTTCCGCTTCGAAGCGGCGACGTTGTTCGGCGGCATCCGTCAGTTCGCCGAAGGCATTGGCGAGTTCCACGCCGCAGGCATAGAGCTCAAATCGCTCAGCAACGCGGCTGTCTGCCGGAGAACGACGGGCGAGTGCGGCTTCGCTTGTCGGGTACTCATCAAGAATGGTCGCCCGCTCGAAGCCGAGCTGTGGCTCGACACGCTCTACGATGACACGACTGAACATATCCGCCCAGCTGTCATCATCGGCAATGCGGATGCCGGCTTGTTTCAGCTCTGCTGCAAGATGATCGCGGTCGGTTTCGCCATCTTGGGCAATGGTTGCCAGAAGATCGATATTTCCGAAGCGATCAAAGGCTTCCGCCACGCTCAGTCGCTCAGGTTCAAGAAACGGGTCGATGCTCCGCCCCCGGTAGGTCAGGGTCTTCGTCTTTGCTGTTTCTGCGGCAAGCCCCAGCAATTGCGCGCTGTCGCGCATCAGCGTCTCATAGGTTTCGCCGACCCGGTACCATTCCAGCATGGTGAATTCCGGATGATGCAACGGTCCGCGCTCGCGATTGCGGTAGACGTGGGCAAAGCAACTGATGCGCTTTTCTCCGGCCGCCAGCAATTTCTTGCAGGCGAACTCCGGCGACGTGTGAAGATACAAGGGCGCGCGCTCGCCGCTGGTGCTTATTCCGGTCGTTGTAAAGGCGTGCAGATGTGCCTCGTTGCCGGGAGAGATCTGCAAGGTCGCGGTATCGACTTCAAGAAAATCGCGGGCGGCGAAAAAGCTGCGCATGGCTGCCTGTATCGCATTTCGACCCAGGAGGAAGGGGCGGCGATCCAGGTGAACGTCGGGCGTCCACCAGGCAGATGCTGTGTCGAGCTTCGAGCCCATATGCTGCTTTCTTTTCATCAATACGGTTGGTCGGCAGAAGAATTGTTCAGATCGAAGGCGTTGAAACTCCGCCTTTTATCGAAATATTCGAAAACTGCCGCACAGTTTTTGGTTCAATGCTGTTGAAGGCTGGCAATTCCCGCAAATTTAGGATAGTTGCGCCCCAGAAAACTTACAAAACGTCCGTCGGGTCGGTGCAGCCGCGCGGTCCTTTACGACGCATTTCATTGAGTTACAAGGAAATCCTATGGTCAAGGTTATCGCCTCATCCGTCCGCAAGGGCAATGTTATCGACGTGGATGGCAAGCTCTATGTCGTTCTCAGCGCCAGCAACTTCCATCCCGGCAAGGGCACGCCTGTGACCCAGGTCGATATGCGCCGCATCGTTGATGGCGTGAAGGTGTCTGAGCGTTGGCGCACGACCGAACAGGTTGAGCGTGCCTTCGTTGAAGACCTGAACTTCCAGTTTCTCTACGAAGACGGTGAAGGCTTCCACTTCATGAACCCGGAAAACTACGATCAGGTCGTGGTTGACGTTGAAACCATGGGTGAGCAGAAGGCCTATCTTCAGGAAGGCATGACCTGCGTCCTGTCGATCCACGAAGGCTTGCCGCTGGCCGTGGAACTTCCGCGTCACGTTACGCTCGAGATCGTTGAGACCGAACCGGTCGTCAAGGGCCAGACAGCGTCTTCCTCCTACAAGCCAGCGATCCTGTCGAACGGTATCCGTACGATGGTGCCGCCGCATGTTGATGCAGGCATCCGGGTTGTCATCGCGACGGAAGACAATTCCTACGTCGAGCGCGCCAAGAACTAAACGCTCCGTGACCCTGCATGATAAAGGCCCCGATCCGGGGCCTTTTTTGTGCGCGGTTTACAAACATAAAAAAACCCGCGGTCGAAGCCGCGGGTTCTTTTGTCTGTTCGAATGCTGAGCTTATCACATGCCCTTGGGAGTGTTGGCTGCAGCTACCTTGGGTCCGGTAACGGCTTGCGTTTCGCCGACCGCGTAACCGCCGCCAAGCGCGATGCTCAGAGATACATAATCCTGAGCCGTCTTTTGAACGGCTGTCGCGAGATTTGCCTGCGCCGTGGACACCTGGCGCTGGGCATCCAGTACGTCGAGCAGAGACGAGGCACCGTCACGATAGCTGGCTGTCGCGAGCGAGAGAGCTTCCTGATAGGACTTCACGGTTCTGCGAAGGGCGTCTTCGGTCTGCTTGTCGCGATTGACGGCTGCCAGTGCGTTCTCAACTTCTTCAATGGCGTTGAGAACAGTGGATTTCCAAACCAGATACTGCTCACGAGCCGATGACTTGGCGATATCGACATTGGCGCGCAGGCTGCCACCATCAAGGATTGGCAGAACGAGGCTTGGGCCGAAGGACCAGGTGTTCGATGTTCCACGCGAGCCATTGTTGGAGAGGTTCACGTAGCTTGGCGAAATCGAGCCGCTGATGGTGATGCTTGGATAGAGGCGGGATTCGGCAACACCGATCTGTGCGGTGGCGGCAGCCAGGTTGCGCTCGGCAACGCGAATGTCTGGACGATTGCGGATCAGGTCAGCAGGAATACCTGTTGTCGCAGGTCTGCGAGCAACCGGCTGGCGTGCGCCACGCTGCAATTCGACAACCAACGAAGAGGCCGGCATGCCGAGAAGTGTAGCGATGCGGTGCGCGGCCTGACGGAAACTTGTTTCAAGACCAGGCATGTCCGCAAGCGTGGAATTGACAAGGCCTTCAGACTGGACGACGTCGAGGCGCGATGCTGCACCGGCTTCAAGCTGAAGCTTGGTCAGGTCCAGCGTCTCGCGACGAGACTTCAGGTTCTCGCGGGCAATTGCCAGACGTTCCTGATAGTAGCGAACATCGATATAGGCTGAAACGACGGAAGAGATCAGCGTCAGACGCTGTACGTCGGCCGTTGAATAGGCGGCATCAAGCTGTGCGCTCGCGTTTTCCTTGGACCGGCGATACTGACCGAAAAGGTCGAGCAGCCAGGACACATCCAGACCGCCTGTGGACTTGTTCTGGACGCTAGAGTTGTTGCTCGGGAAGCTACCCGTGGTCTGTCCGGTGGCGTGGGAGGCAGAACCAGTAAGGCTTGGGAGCGCGCCAGCGCCAGCGACCGTTATCTGCGACTGAGCCTGGTTGATTCGCTCCAGTGCCTGCAGAACAGTGAGGTTCTGGGAGAGGCCCGTTGCCACGTAGCCGTTCAGGCGGCTGTCATTGAACGCGTTCCACCAGGCCACTGTTGCCACGTCGCCGTTGGTGGCGGTTCCGCCCTCGGCAAATTTCCCAGGCATCTGGGTTTCTGGTGCCTTGTGGTCCGGACCGACAACGCAGCCGGAAAGCAGCAGCATTGCAAGAGGAATGGTAGCGCGAATGGACGACATTGAAATTATCCCAATTTTATTTGGCGCACTTGGCACCTCAGTCAAAACGAGCGTAGCGCCGGATACTGAAGAAAAATGCGGTTCACAATTGCCAACATTTCTAACAGCGTCTTTCGGTTTTGCTAGCATATTTTTTATTTGTTAACGTTTAGATATCCGCCGAATAATGACGAAAAACGACGGGATGAAGAAAATTCCGAGCAGTGTTGCAGAAAGCATACCACCCAATACCCCGATACCGATCGCATTCTGCGCCGCAGAGCCTGCACCGTTGGCAATTGCCAATGGTACGACGCCGAGAATGAAGGCGAGCGATGTCATGATAATCGGACGTAATCTCAGCTTTGCAGCTTCGAGGGTAGCATCCAGCAAACTCAAGCCGTGCTCCTGGCGCTCCTTTGCAAATTCGACGATGAGGATGGCGTTTTTCGCGGCAAGGCCGATGGTCGTCAGCAGCCCCACCTTGAAGTAGACGTCATTGGATTGGCCGAAGAAGTGCGCTGCGACCAGCGCCCCCAGCACGCCCACGGGCACGGCCATGATGACCGAGAAGGGTATCGACCAGCTTTCATACAGTGCGGCAAGGCACAGAAACACGATAAGCACCGAGAGCGCATAGAGCATGGGTGCCTGTGAGCCAGACAAGCGTTCCTGATAGGAGATGCCCTGCCATGCCACGGTGTAACCGCCCGGCAAAGCCGTGGTCATCCGTTCCATCTCGTCCATTGCATCGCCAGAAGCGACTCCCGGGCCGGCAGCGCCTTCCATCGAGATCGCGCTTGTTCCGTTGAAGCGAGCGAGTGTCGGCGGACCATTGATCCAGGATACTTCGCTAAAGGAGGAAAAGGGCACCATTTCCCCGTTTGTATTGCGGGCATACCAGTATTTCAGATCTTCCGGCTGCATCCGGTAAGGTGCATCGCCCTGAACGTAAACAGGTCTCAATTCGCCATTCAGCGTAAAGTCGTTGACGTCGCGACCGGCAAAGATCGTGGACAGCATCAGGTTGACGGAAGCAAGATCGACTCCCATCGCCCCCATCTTTTCCTGATCGAGATTGATCTTCATCTGTGATTCGTCGTCACGGCTGTTGCTGCGAAGGGAGCTGAGATTAGGGTTTGTCCCTGCCTGTCTGATCAATTCCTTTGAAGCGGCTGTCAGGGCATCGGTGCCGTTTTTGCCGCTATCGACGAGATACATCGAAAAGCCGCTGGAATTGCCCAGGCCCTGAATGGCCGGCGGCAGAAGTGCGAAGACCTGAGCGTCACGCATTCCGAAGAATGCCTTCTGGGCACGCCCGACGATCGCAGCCGCGTGGCTTTCAGCAGACGTGCGGACTGAGAAGTCCTTCAGCTTGGTGAAAACCATAGCGTTATTCTGGCCGGAACCGGTGAAGCTGAAGCCAAGAACGCCGAAAACCGATTCGACATTGTTGCCCTCTTTCTCGCGGTAGAAGGCCTCCACCTGCTTTACGACAGCATTGGTGCGTTCGATGGTCGAGCCGGTCGGGGTCTGAACGATTGTCAAAAGCACACCCTGGTCTTCCTGCGGCAGGAAGGATGTGGGAAGGCGGGTGAAGAACCAGGCGCAGCCGCCGATCACGACGAGAAACAGGACCAGCACGCGCAGTGGCCGCTTGAGCAAATAGCCGATGCTGGAAACATAGCCGTTGGTCGTGCGGTTGAAGTTGCGGTTGAACCATGCTGCAGGGCCGGTCTGCTTCTTCTCGTGCTTGACCGGCTTCAACATGGTTGCGCACAGGGCAGGGGTCAGAACGATGGCGACCACCGCCGACAGCAGCATCGCAGAGACGATCGTGATCGAGAACTGGCGATAGATGATACCAGTAGAGCCGCCGAAAAAGGCCATGGGGATGAAAACGGCGGTAAGGACGAGTGCGATACCGACGATGGCACCGGTGATTTCCCCCATCGATTTTTCGGTCGCTTCCAGAGGGGAGAGCCCCTCTTCCGACATGATTCGTTCGACGTTTTCAACGACCACGATGGCATCGTCAACGAGAAGACCGATGGCCAGCACCATGGCAAACATGGTCAGCGTGTTGATGGAATATCCGGTCAGCGCCAGAATACCGAATGTTCCAAGAAGAACGACCGGCACGGCAATCATGGGAATGAACGTTGCCCTGAGATTCTGCAGGAAGACGAGGAGAACAACGAAAACCAGAATGATCGCTTCGATCAGCGTGTGTACCACTTTTTCGATCGACAGCTTGACGAAAGGCGTCGTGTCATAGGGGTATTCGATGGCCACGCCTTCGGGAAGAGAGCTTTCTGCGTTGACCAGCACGGTCTTGACACGCGCCGCCGTGTCCAGCGCATTGGCACCGGTGGCGAGGTTAACGGCAAAGCCCGCAGACGGACGGCTGTTGGAGCGCGAATCGCCGCCATAGCTTTCCTGCCCGATCTCGATGCGGGCTACGTCGCTGAGGCGAACAGCTGCGCCGTCCTTCTCGACCTTGAGGATGACGGATTCGAAGTCGGCTACTGTCGTCAGCTGGCTTTGTGCCGTTACCGTTACGTTGAGCTGCTGTCCCACGACGGCTGGTAGCGCACCGAGCGATCCCACCGAAACCTGCGTGTTCTGGCTTTCGATGGCGCTGGTAACATCAGCGGTGGTCAACTGATATTTGTTGAGCCTGAACGGGTCCAGCCAGATACGCATCGCATATTCGGAGCCAAAGACGTTGATCGAACCTACGCCCTCAAGACGTTTGACCTGATCTTCCAGCGTGCTCGAAAATACGTTGCCGAGATCTGCGGAGTTGCGCTTACCGTCGGTGGAGATCAGCGCGCCGACCATCAGGATGCTGGATGTCGAGCGGCTGACATCGACCCCCTGCTGCTGAACGACGTCAGGCAACTGCGACTGGACGAGCTGCAACTTGTTCTGAACCTGGACCTGCGCGATGTCAGGCATGATGCTGTTGCCGAAAGTGAGCGTGACCGAGGCGCTTCCGGTGCTGGAAGACGAGGTCATGTAAGTCAGGTCGTCAAGGCCGGTCATACCGTCCTCGATCACGGTCGTAACCGACTTTTCCACCGTTTCGGCGCTTGCACCATTATAGGTGGCGCTGATGCGGACGGTTGTCGGTGCAATTTCCGGATATTGGGAAATCGACAGGGTCGAAATTGCGAGTGCACCGCCAAGCATGATGACGATTGCGATAACCCACGCAAAGACGGGGCGCCGTATGAAGAAATGAGCCATTTGGACTGCGCCTTACATATTGCAGATGTGCATGGGGAACTCGGACGAATTTACTTTGCTGCGGGCGCAGCCGCGGGTGCGGCTTGAGGCTGCTGCTTCGGTGTCACCAGACCTCGCTCGTCGATTGTTGCCTCGACGGGCGCAACGGTTGCGCCTTCGGTAATCCACTGGAAGCCATCAACCACAAGCTTGTCGCCGTCTTTCACGTTCTCCGTCACCAGCCAGGCGTTGCGGGATTCCTTGCTGGTCGGGAAGATACGCGTTTCAATCTTGTTTTCGGCAGTCACGAACTTGGCCGTCAACTCGCCATTGGCATTGCGGGTCGCTGCGCGCTGCGGGATCAGGAAACCCTTCTCATTGCCAATCGTCAGGGTTGCCCGCATGTACATGCCGGGCAGGATGGTCGCATCGGGATTCTTGAACAGCGCGCGGATAGAATAGGTGCCAGTCGTTTCGCTGACAGACATGTCGGACATGTCGACCTTGCCGTCCTGCGAATATTCGGTGCCGTCCTCAAGCGTCAGATGAATGCCTGCGGTTGCCTCCCGTTTCCCAAGCTGGCCAGATTCAACAGCGCTTCTCAAACGCTGCAGGTTGGCGCTGGACTCCATCAGTTCGATGTAGATGGGGTCGATGCGACGAAGCGTGGTCAGGGCAGATGTCTGGTTGGCTGTGACGACGTTGCCGATGCTGAAATTGGTCGAGGAGGTAATGCCATCAAATGGCGCGCGGATCTTGGTAAGGTCGAGATTGATCGTCGCGGTCTCGAGCGCGGCCTGCGCCTGCGCTACATCGGCCTGTGCCTGTGCCAAGGTCGTTTTTGCATTTTCATATTCGATCTGGGTCGCACCGCTGTTTACCAGTCGTTCGTAACGGGAAAGATTGGCCTGGGCGCCCGGAATGCTTGCCTGCGCCTTGGCAAGACTTGCCTGCGCCTGCGCGACTTCTGCCCTGTAGGTGTTGTCCTCTATCTGGTAGAGAATGTCGCCCTGTTTTACCGCGCTGCCTTCCTTGAAGGGAATTTGACGGATTATACCGGTCACACGCGGTCGAATTTCTGCCATCTGATAGGCGCTTGCTCGGCCTGGCAGAACCGTGGTCAGTGGGTGCTCGCTCATGGACATTGTAATGATGCTGACGGGAGAAGGTGGGCGCTGGTTTGCCTGCCCTGCAGCCTTGTTTTCTTCGCCGCCCTCGCTGCAACCCGCTATCGCGCCTGCCATGAGCATTAGTGTCAATAAAGGACCAAAACGTCTTTTCATCGGAGTTCTCATGTTCGGCGGCCAAGATTTCAGTGATGCTTCATGGTTCACAGCGCATCGGCTCTGCGTCAGTCTTCCGCTTGCGGCGCTTTCAGGCGCCGTTCAGGAGCTTGGTGACGTATAGCCGTTATCGTCACTTAGCAATCCCATACCGCAGTGCACAATCGACTAGTTCAGCAAGTTCTCTACATCGTGTTGCTAAAATGTCGACTTCCTCATGTGCGATGAGCGCAGGATGAAGGACGCTTGTCAACGCCATCAGTGCGGTGCGCGCAGACGTGTCGATATCCGTCTGCGCGTAGATACCGGCCGAAACACCGTCGCGGATGATTGTTGCCAGCAGATCGGAAATGACATTCTCGTAATAACGGCCGCAGGCGAGTTCTCGCTTGGCCGTCATGAGGATCATTTCGAAGATATAGGGATTGTCGTTCAGGTCGCGGCGATGGTTCTCCATCAGGCTTCGTGCCAGATGCGCCAGGCGCTCGAAAGGTGGATGGGATGCGTCCAGCGGCATCAGCTTCTGTTCGAGCAGGCGGATCTGCTGCAGAAACATCGCATCGACCAATGCGTTCTTGGAGTGGAAGTGCTTAAAGACATTGGCGGGTGACATCTCCAATGCCGCAGCAATATCGGCAATGGAGACAGCCCCGAACCCCCGCTCACGAAAAAGACATTCCGTCATTGCCAGAATGTCTCTGCGGGTTTCCTCAGCCGAACGCCGGGGACGGCTTTTCCGAGGGGGATGCTCCTGCGTCCGGGACGGTGAGTTCTCGCTGTTCGTCTTGGTCAAATTACACCCCCTGAAAGAAGGGCTCCAGATTCTTTCGCACCCTTTCAATTGGAGAGCTGCCGCTATCATCGGGCTGGAACGCTTTTCCGGTTATGCGCTCGAACGCCTCGATATAGACTTTGGACGTCTGCTCAACGAGTTCCTGTGGAATTTCGGGAATGGCGTCCTTATAGGGGTCGCACCGCTCAGCCACCCAGGCGCGCACGAAATCCTTGTCAAAGCTTTGGGGCCGCGTCCCGTTCTGGAAGGCTTGCTCATAGCTCTCTGCAATCCAGTAACGACTGCTGTCCGGCGTGTGGATTTCGTCCGCCAGAATGATCGTGCCGTTTTCATCCGTGCCGAACTCATACTTTGTGTCGACGAGGATAAGCCCGCGCTCTGCCGCAATTTCCTGTCCCCGCTTAAACAGTGCCAGCGCATAGGCAGAAAGCGTTTGCCACTGCGTTTCCGTCAGCAGCTTCTTCTCTATGATCTCCGCTGGCGTCAGCGGTTCATCATGGCCGCCATCGAATTCCTTGCTGGTCGGGGTGATGATCGGTTCCGGCAAAACCTGATTGTCTCTCATGCCCTCTGGAAAGGTAACTCCATACATATGTCTCTCGCCCTTCTTATAGAGCGTGAGAATGGAGGTCCCTGTCGTGCCAGCGAGATATCCGCGCACAACGATCTCAACGGGCAGAATATCAAGCCGCTTGCCAATCACCACATTCGGGTCCGGGTAGGACACGACATGGTTCGGACAAATGTCTTTTGTCTGCTCAAACCAGTAGCGAGCTGTTTCGGTCAGAACCTGACCCTTATATGGGATGCAGGTCAGTATCCGGTCGAAAGCACTCAAGCGGTCGGTGGAGATGATGACCCGGTTGCCATCAGGCAGATCATAGTTCTCGCGGACCTTGCCACGATAGTATTTCGGCAGTTCGGGAATGACGGCTTCAGGCAGTACGCGCACGGGATATCCAATCTCTTATATCAGATGAGAACCGACGACATGGCGTCGGAGACTGTGGATACCCTATGGCATGTTTCCCAGCGGAGGACCAGTACGCGCCACATGGTCGCCCTTTCGGGGAAAATCGCCACCCGTCGGAAATACCCCTGCCTTTTCCACGACTTACATAAAATCTGTATTTTTTTGGATTGGCAGTGTTGACTTGTTTGAGGGGTGTCCTCTATAAGTCCGCTCACTGACGAGGGCG
>NZ_JARVRD010000009.1:0-284384 GCF_030209845.1 Agrobacterium sp. fls2-241-TYG-188a
GCCGCCTTGCGCCCGCAGGCTCGCCGGCTGATGGCGGGGCGGGTGCCTTGCCCCAGCACCACCGGCTGGATGATATCCAACAAGATGGGCTTCACGCGCTGATTGGCGTCAACGTCCACGTCGTTACGGGCTAGGGACAGCGGCTCGCGGATAACTATATCGACACTCAAAAGAACTAATGCTTCAGCTTGGCGGACCTGTCCTGAAAATCCTCCGTCGGCGCTTCGGTAGCTGCAAGTTCGAAGGCAAGCTGCTCACCCGTGAATCCACTCCATGCAGTCCGTCAGGATCGCAACGCTCGGTCGGCCTTCGTCATACCTGTACCGGATCTACCGCATCGGACCGGTTTGTGTTTATTTGTTTTTTGAATCTGTAGATTCATTCAATCCGGGCGGGTTCACGGATCAATTATGTTCGAGTCGCTCTATGTTTTAGAGAGTGTTCGGTATGTTCGATGATAGGTGATCTTTAACAAAGTGCAGGTGCGCGAAGTCGGATCGTCAACTTCCAGCTTAGAGCGGCCGACCAGTGCTCTTGATGAAGCTGAGCCGATCCGGACATCTGACGGACCCTCAAGAAGCGTGGAAAGAGCCGACGTGAGTCCTATGGCCCGCCGTGAAAACAGCGCTGCGATCTTTAGGGGTGTCTAACGTTTTATAAAAAGCGCAAGCCCAGGCGGGTTCATCAGTGATCCCGATCTGCCCAAGCTACCGCAGTTTCGCTTTCAGAGTAGAATCAGGGAAGCAGGTTGGTTCAAGCCCATTCTTGGACTGCCAGTCACCTATCGAGCGTCTGGTCTTGAAGCCCGCGAGGCCGTCGGGTTTGCCGACATCATAGCCCTTGTTGATAAGAGCCTTTTGCATCGCCAGGACATCAGACCGCAACATGGAACCGACATCGTCCCATTTTGCTTCAAATGGTCCTGCATTGTATGCGATGCGATCTGCAAGATTGCCGATGAAAAGAGCGTAGAGATCTGAGTTGTTATATTCCTTGATGACGTAAAAATTGGGTGTCACCACGAATTCTGGTCCGTGCCGTCCGGCTGGAACCAGCATCATCCCATCCGCACTCAAATCGTTGGCCGGAAAGGCTTTTCCCGAGATTCTCTTGATGCCAAGACGGGTCCAGTCGGCCACTGGGCGGGCGAGATCTGGGCCTTCCTGCGCACAGGAAACATCGCTTGGTATGGAAACTTCAAAGCCCCAATCGCGATTGCGCTGCCAACCGCGCTTTGAAAGATAGTTGGCGATGGATGCCAGTGCGTCGGGCACGGAATTCCATATATCGCTGTGACCATCGCCATCGAAATCGACGGCATATTTCAGATAGCTTGACGGCATGAATTGCGGTTGGCCGAGCGCTCCGGCCCACGATCCCATCATCTGGGATGGAGAGATGTCGCCTCTTTCGATGATCTTCAACGCATCGATCAGCTCGTCGCGGAACATGTCCTTGCGAGTTGACGCATAAGCCTTCGTAGCCAGGACGTCGATGACGGCATTCGGCAATTTTGCCCGTCCAAAACCTGACTCGCGACCCCAGATCGCAACCACGATATTTCCTGGAACGCCGTAGGTCGCTTCGATCCGCTTAAGGGTCGAAGCATGGGTTGCTGCGAGCGAGCGCCCTGTGGCGGCGAGGCCCTGCAGGCGCTTTTCCGCGAAATAGGCGCCGGGGGATGAGAACTCAGCCTGGCTTTGCGCCTGTTCCTGCGGCGGCTTCTGACCGGGTACGATGAGGTCCGGAAGCCTCCAGTTGATCGTCAGGCCTGTAAGACTTGCCTCGAGCGTCTTCTGGGATATCCCGGCCTTTCGCGCTTCAGGCCATATCTCTTTCTTCAGCCATTTATTGAAATCGACGTCATATCTGGCGGCAGCTGCACCTGTCGGAACAGACTGGGCCAAGCCCGCAACAGGAGACAGCAGCGAGACCGTCGCTGCGAGGAGGAGGCCGATGGTCTTGGAGGGCATTCGGTTTCCTTTACAAGGCTTGATTCATTTGCGCAGAAGGGCCGCGGTCATGCGTCAGATCGCTGTCCGCGCACGCAAGGCCGCGGTCAGCGTGCCCTCGTCGAGGTAATCAAGTTCCCCACCAACAGGCACGCCATGCGCCAGCCGTGTGATCTTGACATCGAGATCCTGCAAGCGATCGGTGATGTAATGCGCTGTGGCCTGCCCCTCGACCGTGGCGTTTACGGCGATAATCAGTTCACGGATGCCGCCGGCGCTGACGCGGTCTATGAGCCCCTTGATATTGAGATCTTCTGGTCCGACGCCATCGAGCGGGGATAGGGTGCCACCAAGGACATGATAGGCGGTGTTCATTGCGCCTGCCCGTTCAAGGGCCCACAAATCGGATACATCTTCCACAACGATGATGACTGTCTGGTCCCGTCGCTCGTCGGAGCATACGGTACAGGGATCAATCGTATCCACATTGCCGCAGCAGGAGCAGATTTTGACTTTTTGATAGGCCTCTTCCATGGCCAGACCAAGTGGCCCGAGAAGCTGTTCCTTCTTCTTGATGAGATGCAGTGCCGCACGCCGTGCCGAGCGGGGCCCAAGGCCCGGCACTTTCGCCAGAAGCTGGATCAGTTTTTCGATTTCAGGACCGGTGACTCGTTTTGCCATTCGGTGCTTTTAGCCCATATGAGTACAAAACGGAATCATTTGAGGAGTTCCAAGCGATGAAACTTCACGCGGTATGTGCAGGACGAGCCGAAAAGCTACCCGGCAAGAGCTACAAGACCGGCATTTTCAAAATGCCGCTCACTGGCCGCGTGCTGATCGACGCCGAAGGCATCGTCGGCGATGCCATCTGCAACACCAAGCACCATGGAGGCGTAGATCAGGCCGTTTATGTCGAAGGGCTGCTGACGCTGAACTGGTGGAGCGAAACACTGGGCAGACCGGTCGCTCCCGGGATGTTCGGTGAAAACCTTGTGCTGACGGATTTGGACAACAGGGATGTCCACGTGGGGGATCGTTTCGTCATCGGCGGGGTAACGCTCGAGGCGACATCTGCGCGAATTCCCTGTGCGACATTCAGCGCGCGCATGGGCGATCCACACTTTGCCCGGACCTACAGCGCAGCGGCTCGTCCCGGCATCTATTGTCGTGTCATATCAGGTGGAGATGTCGGAGAAGGAGACGCTGTCTCTTTTGAGGCCTTCGACGGCGAAAGAGTGTCGATTGCTGAAACCATGGCAGCATTTGGCAAGCGTCTGGATGAAAAAACGAGGCAGCGATTTCTCGCCGCCCCGATACACTACAAACTGCGACGCAGTCTCGATCTCGGTTAGAAGGGAAGCTTCATACCGGGTGGAATTGGCAGTCCGGCCGTGAGATCACGGGTCTTTTCAGCTGTGATGGTTTCGGCGCGCTGCTTGGCGTCGTTATGGGCGGCAACCAGCAGGTCTTCGAGAATCTCCACCTCGTCTTCCTTCAGAAGCGAGGGATCGATCTTGACGCCGAGAAGGGAGCCTTTGCCGCTCATACGCACGGTCACGAGGCCGCCGCCTGATTTTCCCTCGATTTCAAGCGCAGCAATTTCTTCCTGCATCTTTTCCATCTTGGCCTGCATTTCCTTGACCTTGCCCATCATGCCCATGATGTCGCGCATGTCGAAACTCCTGTTTTTTCTAGAATTCTATGTCGTCGCCCGGAAGAATGTCGCCTTCGCTCGATTCGGCAACAGAGGGCGGCACGATGACCTCCAGATCGTCGGGCACCGCTGTACGGATGCGCACGTCGGTGATCTTCGCGCCGGGGAACTGTGCCAGAATAGCGGCAACGTCGGGATCCTGCCGGGCATCAACGAGCCGGGCGTCGCGGGCATTGCCTTCCGCTTCGACAAGCGTTGGCAACCCTTCTTCCTTGCTCAAGCTGACCAGCCAGTGAATACCGGTCCACTCCTTCAATCTCACGCCAAGTTCACCGGGCAGGGAGCCGGGGGCTCCTTCGCTGAGGCGCATGTCGAGCCGGCCTGGCTCAAGCCGTACAAGCCGCACGAAATTGCGCACCAGCGCCTTCATGCGCGGATCGCGGTTCTTGGTGCAAAGCTCAACGACATCTTCAAGCGAGTTGACCGGGACCTTCGGCTCGGGCTTTTCCTCGGGCCTTGGGGCAGAGATTGCTGCATCCTGCGGTCGGCTGTCGGGCACGGCACGAAGCATGGCTGTCGGCTGCGGCGTGGACTGGCGTTGCGGTGAAGCGTAAGCCGTCTGTGCGGATGCGACAGCCTGCGTCGACGCATAAGCCCGCGCGCCGCCGCCATTGCCGCCACCGGATGGCGCCCCATTTGCATTGCCTCCCTCACCATTTGCCATTTCCAGCAAACGACGAGCCGCATCTTCAGGCGCGGGCAAGTTGGCAGCGTGAGATAGCCGGATGAGAACCATCTCGGCAGCACCCGCCGGGCGGGATGCATTTTCGGTTTCAGGAATGCCCTTCAGAAGCATCTGCCATATGCGGGACAAGGCCGAGACAGCGATGCTGTCGGCAAATTCCGCACCCCTGACACGCTCGACCTCCGAAAGAGACGGATCGTCTGCGGCATCCGGGACATATTTCATGCGGGTGACGAGATGCGTAAAATCGGCAAGATCGTTCAACACGACGACCGGGTTGGCGCCAGCCTCATATTGTCCGGTAAATTCGGCAAGAGCTGCGGCAACATCGCCCTTTGCGACGTGATGAAACAGGTCAACGATACGGGCACGGTCGGCAAGGCCCAGCATTCCGCGAACCGCTTCGGCTTCAACGCGCCCGCCGCCATGGGCAATGGCCTGATCAAGCAGGGAGAGACCGTCTCGCGCAGAACCTTCTGCCGCACGAGCGATCATCGCCAGTGCCTGCGGTTCGGCCTCGAAGCCTTCCTTCGCGGCGATAGCCGTAAACAGCCCGACCAGATCCGCGGCGCTGATCCGGCGCAGATCGAAACGCTGGCAGCGTGACAGAACGGTAATCGGTACCTTCCGGATTTCCGTTGTGGCGAAAATGAATTTCACATGTTCCGGCGGCTCTTCCAAGGTCTTCAAAAGACCGTTGAAAGCCTGCGTCGAGAGCATGTGGACTTCGTCGATGATGTAGACCTTGTACCGGGCCGACACCGGACGATAGCGCACCTGCTCGATAATTTCTCTGATGTCATCGATACCGGTATGGGACGCAGCATCCATCTCGATGACATCGACATGACGTCCTTCCATGATCGCCTGGCAATGCTCGCCGGGAATGCGCAGGTCGATGGTTGGCTTGTCTATCTCGTCGGTTTTGTAATTGAGTGCCCGGGCGAGAATGCGGGCGGTGGTCGTCTTTCCCACTCCGCGAACGCCCGTCAGCATGTAGGCTTGCGCAATTCGCCCCGTCTCGAACGCATTGGTCAGGGTCCGAACCATCGGCTCCTGACCAACCATCAGATCGGAAAAATCTTTCGGGCGGTACTTGCGCGCCAGCACCCGGTAACCTGTACCCTGCTCTTTGGTCTGGGGCGTGTTGGTTCCGGTTTCGCTCATTGCCTCGCCAGTCGTTAGAACATATCGCATGTCTTGGTCGCAAAACCGCTACACACTTTTGCGAGACATGCTTTGGGTGGTGCCCGCTTTCAGGCCGAACTGGCCCGGCGAAACCTGAGCACGTCTTCAAAAAGAAAAGGTGGGAGGCTGGCACGGCGACCCGTGCCTGGCTCGTTAGGGCTGCTTCCTTCCGGACCTGACCCGGTTGGCGAGTGGCTCGTCCACCACCAACCTCCCGAAGGCACATATCGGCAATAATAAAAGCAAATGCAAGCCAAGCCTTCAAAAAACTGCTATCAACCGAAAAACAAATTGGGAGGACGCCTTGGACACATTCCAGCTTGACGAGAGACTGGCGCGCGACAGCGTGCTTATTACCAAGCTTGGACTGTGCCAGCTGCGCCTGCAAAACGACAGTCGTTGGCCATGGCTCGTGCTGGTACCGCAGCGCGCGAAGATGAGCGAATTGTTCGATCTGACGCCGCTTGATCAGGCGGTGTTAACATTCGAAACCAATCAGGTCGCTTCTGCCTTGAAGGAATTGACGGGCGCTACCAAAATAAATGTCGGAGCGCTTGGCAACATCGTGCGGCAACTCCACATTCACATCATTGCCCGCAGTGAAGGCGATGACTGCTGGCCGGGCCCGATCTGGGGGCAGGGAACACCTGTTCCTTACAAGGACGAAGACAGAAGCAATTTCATGAAAAAACTGGCTGGCGCACTCTGATGATCTCAAGCAGCATATTCGATACCAACTCCCCACATCCCGAACCCAGCACCCTTACCGCCTTTGCCCAGAACGGTCTTGACCGTCTGGCCGAAAAACGGACAGACGACTGCGTCGTCAAGGCGCTGAAGGTGGAGGGCACCCATCTGCTGGCGTTTTCCGGCGCGAAGCTGGTGCTGAAGCATGAGGATCAAATCCTTGATCCTCTCTTCTCCACCTACGAACTCGCCGAACTTTCGCCGGACTTCGATAATGCCATACTGCTGGGCTACAAGGAAAATGGCGAGCCGCGCGTTGCGGTCCCGGTAGGCGTCGCGCAGGACGATCTCGCCAGCCATTACAAGCCGGTGGATGCCCGCACGCTGTATCGCGATCAGTTGATTGGCGAGGAACTGTTGGGAGAGGTTGCGCAGGCCGTATCGCTGCTCAACTGGAATGCGGACAACCGCTTTTGTGGCCGGTGCGGTGGGACGATGGAGCTGAGGATAGGCGGTTACAAGCGCATTTGTGCGGCCTGCGAACACACGATCTTTCCGCGGACGGATCCTGTCGTCATCATGCTGACAATAGATCTGGAGCGCGAACTATGCCTTCTAGGTCGCGGACCCCATTTTGCTCCCGGCATGTATTCCTGCCTCGCAGGATTTCTTGAGCCGGGTGAGACCATAGAGGACGCGGTCCGTCGTGAAACACACGAAGAGGCGAACATCGATGTCGGACGTGTGCGCTACCATGCCTCACAGCCTTGGCCCATGCCGCATACCTTGATGATTGGCTGCTATGCGGAAGCGCTGTCGTCAGAGATTACCCGGGACGAAGCGGAGCTTGAAGATTGCCGCTGGTTCACGCGCCAGGAAGTGGCCACCCTTCTGGAAGCGAGCAACGCCAATGGCACCTTGCCCCCACCAAGGGGCGCAATCGCGCACCGGCTCATGCGTGACTGGATCGAGTGGGGGAAATCCGAGTAGGGGCCACGCCCCGGCTCAGATATTGTTGAGTTTGCGCCGCATGGGATGGCCTTGGTAGACGCCGAGAATGCGGACTTTTTCAGAGAAGAACCGCAGCTCTTCAAGCGCGTGCCTGACGGAATCGTCTTCCGGATGACCTTCGATATCGGCATAAAACTGGGTGGCGACAAATTTGCCGCCCAACTGGTAGCTTTCCAGCTTGGTCATGTTGATGCCATTCGTCGCAAAGCCGCCCATGGCCTTGTAGAGCGCTGCAGGAATGTTGCGCACATTGAAGACGAATGTCGTGACGATCACCTCATCTGCCGAGGTGCGCTTGGCCCAATCCTCATCGCGGGAAAGAACGACGAAACGCGTGACGTTGTTCTCGGAGTCTTCCACATTCTCCGCAAGAATATCCAGCCCATAGAGCTCTGAGGCGAGCCGTGGTGCCAATGCGGCCATGCTACGGTCTCCGCGCTCGGATACCTGCTTTGCAGCGCCGGCGGTGTCGCCCGCAACAACCGGCTTCCAGCCATTGGAGCGGATGATCTTGCGGCACTGCCCCAGCGCATGAATATGGCTGTGAACCGTCTTGATTTCGTCCTTCGCGACACCCGGAAGCACCATCAGCTGAAACCGGATTGGCATGAAATATTCGCCAATGATGTGCAGTCTGGATTCGGGCAGCAGGTGGTGAATATCGGCCACACGGCCAGCCAGCGTATTTTCGATCGGTATCATTGCAAGATCCGCTTCGCCGTTTTCCAGCGCATTGAAAGCGTCCTCGAATGTCGGGCAGGGTAGCGGGTCCATAGTCGGAAACACGTCCCGGCAAGCCATATCGGAGTTTGCGCCGAAATCTCCCTGGAAGGCGATGCGGTTGCTGCTCATGTGATTACCATCAATTCTGTTGGGAGAGGATCTGGCGGGCTCTTTCGAGTTGCGCGGGTGTATCGACGCCAAGCGGAACCGAATTGACGATCTCGGCGTCGATTCTGATACCGGCTTCAAGCGCGCGCAATTGCTCTAGGCTTTCTCGAAGCTCCAATGTGGAAGGTTTCAAGCTTACGAACTTTTCCAGCGCGGCGCGTCTGTATGTGTAGAGCCCGATGTGGTGGTAGAGCGGCCCCTGACCGTAAGGCGCAGTCGCACGGGTAAAGTAAAGTGCCCGAAGCCGTGTGTCCGAGATCGGACTGCCAACGATCTTCACGACGCTGGGGTTGGTCTTTTCGTCTTCGTCTGTGATTTCCACGGTCAAGGTCGAAATATCGGTCGAGGCATTTTCCATCGGCCGCAATGAGGCGCGAATCGTTTCGGCTTCGATGGTCGGAAGATCGCCCTGCACGTTGATGACGAACTCGGCGTTGCCATGAGGATCGGCTTTCTGAAGGGCTTCATAGATGCGATCGGAGCCAGACTGGTGGTCCTGGCGGGTCATCATGACGTCGAAACCGGCATTCCTGACAGCATCGTAAACCTGCGTATCGTCAACAGCGACGACGATTCGCTCTGCACCAGCTTCGCGGGCGCGCATTGCAACCTGAACAATCATCGGCTTGCCCGCAATATCCGCCAGAGGCTTGCCCGGAAGGCGGGTAGAGGCCATTCGTGCCGGAATAAGCACAACAGCCTTTTCGAAATACCGATTATTCATCCAACACCCTTCAAATCCCGCAATAAAAGTGGCAATACGTCACGGTGCGGGGAGCATATTCAAGTTGCGCAGGCTGTGCAAAAGCCATAGCTTTCGAGCAATTTCAAGATGTCCGTTTATGCGAACGGTTGTGAGGGAGCGCAAATAAATGAATTCACAGGTTAACATGGCAGTCGGTGCGCTTCTGGGCACGATATTCGTGCTGATGTCGGTGTCCATTGCATCGGAAGGTATTTTCCATGCGCCAGCACCCGAGAAAGAAGGCTATGCCATTGTTGCAGAGGCCGGTGGTGCGGAAAGTGCAAGCGGTGAACCCGAGGCGGCGGCAACGCCAATCGCCAAGCTTCTGGCGAGCGCGGACGCCGCAAAGGGTGAGACTGTTTTCAAGAAATGTGCGAGCTGTCACACCGGGGACAGCGGCGGCCCCAATAAAGTCGGCCCAAATCTCTATGACGTCGTCAACCGCCCGATCGCCAGCCACGAAGGCTTCAGCTATTCGGCAGGCATGAAGGACTTCTCCAAGGGCGGCGAAGTGAAATGGGATTACGATCATCTCAGCTACTTCATCGAAGCGCCAAAGAAGCATGTACCTGGCACAGCCATGGGCTTTGCCGGCATCAAGAAAGAGACCGAACGCGCCGACCTCATCGCCTATCTGCGCACACTGTCGGCCAATCCGGCTCCTTTGCCTGATCCGAACGCACCCGCCGAAAAGATCAACTGATCACACTTTAAAAGCCCGGTTTGACCGGGCTTTTTCATTTTCACGGATAATGCGGCTGCACATCTGTCGCCGCTGCCAGCCGCTCACGGCATGAGCCTTGAGCGGCGCTTAGTTCCCCATCAGGACATCGAACAATGTCGTCTGTTTCTGTGCCGGGCGTCGAGGCTCGGCACCGCCGCCGCCGACGTCGGCGGGCGGCACTGGCCCGCCGCCATATTGCTGCTGCGGAAACTGCTGGACCGGAACATCGGCAGGCGGATAGGCGGGAGTGGATGCTGTCTGATCGCGACTGACGGGTGCTGGCGGGTAATCTGTCGGCAGGGGTGCCTTGCTCTCGCCCAATGCACTGGAAATGAGATCGCTGAGCGACTGCGGCAGGGCCGTAGGTGCTTCAGTCGCAGGCTGCGCTGTCTCTGGCGCGCCATACTCACCGAGGCCGAAGAGCGGTGAGGGCGTCAGGCCGGAATGCGCCGCGGTCATGAATTCCTTCCAGGCTTTCGCGGGCAGCCCGCCGCCGGTGACCTTCTTCATGGAGGTGCCGTCATCATTGCCGAACCAGACGCCCGTGGTCAGGGTGCTGGTATAGCCCACGAACAGCGCGTCGCGGAAGGACTGGGTCGTTCCGGATTTACCGGCTGCCTGCCAGCCTTTCAGCCGCGCGGCCTTTCCGGTGCCTTCGTTGATGACGCCGGTCAACATGCTGTTCATTGTCGCCGCTATGCCTTCGCTCAGCACCCGCGGCGGATTATCATATTTGTTTTCGTAAAGGACCTTGCCGTCCGGGTCGGTGATGCGCTTGACGATGTGCGGGGTCGCCTTGAAGCCGCCATTCATCATGGGCGCATAGGCCGAAGTCAGCTCCAGCAGGGACACTTCGGAGGTGCCAAGGGCGATGGATGCATTGGCCTGAAGGTCGGATTCGATTCCCATGCGATGTGCCACCTGCGCCACGCGTTCAGGCCCGACTTCCATCACGAGCTGGGCGGCAATGGTGTTCAGCGAATTGGCCAGTGCCGTGGCAAGTGTCACCTCGCCGCGATATTTCTGGTCATAATTTTCAGGCGTCCATTTGCCGATCTTCACCGGGGCGTCGTTGCGTACCGAGTTTGGCGTCAAACCGTTTTCAAGCGCAGCGATATAGACGAAGGGTTTGAAGGCCGAGCCCGGTTGGCGTTTTGCTTTCGAGGCACGGTTGAACTGGCTCTCGGTGTAATCGGCGCCGCCGACAATCGCGCGGATCGCGCCAGTCCCATCGATGGATGCCAATGCCGCCTGAGACGCGCCGAGCTTCTTGCCTTCGCTTTTCAGCACGCTGGAAAGCGCCTTTTCGGCTTCCTTTTCCAGGTCGAGATCAATTGTCGTGTCGACGACGAGATCCTGCTTCACCTCTCCAATCAGGCCGCGAACCTCATCCAGGACCATGTCGGCGGCATAGTGTTCCGCTCCTGACCAGAAGCGCTTTGCCTTTGTTGGTGGCTGCGACATGGCGGTCTTGATTTCGTCTTCGTTGATAAAGCCCACATCCTGCATGGACTGCAGGACGACCTGGGCTCGCTCCTCCGCCGCCTGTGGATCGCGTGCTGGCGACAGACGGGATGGCGCTTTCAAAAGCCCCGCCAGAAGTGCTGCCTCACCAAGATTGACGTCGCGGGCCGACTTGTTGAAATAACGCTGGGATGCAGCCTCAACGCCATAGGCATTCGAACCGAAATAGACGCGGTTCAGATACATCGCGAGGATCTGGTCCTTGGTGTATTTCTGCTCCAGCCAGAAAGACAGCAACACTTCCTGAATCTTGCGTTCGATTGTTCTGTCGGGAGAAAGAAACAGGTTTTTCGCCAGCTGCTGCGTCAGTGTCGAGCCGCCCTGCACGGTGCGGCCGCTGACGACATTGGTGACGATGGCGCGGGCAAGGCCGAGCGGGTCTATGCCGAAGTGGGAATAGAAGCGCCTGTCTTCGATGGCGATTACCGCTTGCGGAAGATAGGGTGACATGTCTTCCAGCGACAGCGCCTCTCCGCCGGTCGTGCCGCGGTTGGCAAGCACGGAACCATCGACGGCCACGATCTTCAGGTTGGGTGGGCGTTCCGGTATCGACCAGGTGCTGGCACTTGGCATTCGCGCCGCGTAATAGACAACAATCCCCGTAACAGCGATGCCGCCCCAGATGCCGAGCACGATGCACCAGTAGAACAAGGAGCGGACGAAGCCTGTTATACCGCCTGCACGATCACCCTTGCGATCCCGCTTGCTGGCGGCTTTGCTTGTCCGCGCACGTTTCTGCTGTTTTGGCGCTTCAGAGGTATCCGCTTTTTTTCGTGAGCTGCTGGTACCGGTAATCCGGTCGGTTTCGTCGAGGCGCAGGTCATCGCCGGATTCGTGGAAATCCCCGAAAGAAGGTTCTACGCGCTGGCGTGATTTGCCATTACCTGCCATCTCGGGAAAATTGCTCCTTGCATGCGGCGCAACAGCACGCTGCTTTTGATCATCTTTTGATGCGGATGAAGCTTAAATGCGGCGATTTAAGGTGGGGTTAAGGGTGCAGGCGCTTCACGATCCCGTCAATCGCAGACGTCTACCCACTCGGCGCCAGTCAGTTGCACCATCAAGTCAGGAGAAATGCAGACAGCCGCGTTGGTAGCGCCCGCAGCGGGCAGAACCTCGCTGAAGTCTCTCAACGATATGTCGCAATAGACAGGCAGCGGAGAGGGCAGGCCAAAAGGGCATACACCACCAATGGGGTGGCTGGTGGCCGAAACCACCTCGTCTGCACCAAGCATTCGCGGCTTGGTACCGAAACGGTCTCGAAATTTCCGATTGTCCAGCCGCGTAGTTCCGGCCGCCACCACCAGAAGAACAGTTTCTCCGGCTCTCAGGCAAATCGTCTTGGCGATCTGGGCCGGTTCGACCCCATGAGCCGCAGCCGCAAGTTCTACGGTCGCAGAACTTTCCTCCGTCACCATAATGGGGACTTCAGGTGCGTGGCTGGAAAAGAATGCCCGGACAGATTCGATGCTCATGCGTATTCTTTAGGCGATCATGTGCAAATCAGCAAGTGTGCACGTACGAGGTATGCGTTTTGCGCAATGCTGCGGTGCAATGTTCTGACTTTTCACCATCGAGAAATACTGTATTTTCACCTCATCGAAGCGACGCACTCCTCCTCCCAGCGTCGCCCGATTTGGACTGGCAACACTCCTCCTCCCAGTTGTCAGTCAGTATCAAGAGCCCGGCGCACCTCCTCCCGCGCCGGGTTTTTGCGTTCCAAGCCTTCCGCAAATCCCGCATCGTTTTGGGCAATGACATGTCCCGGCAGGGACGGACGTCCGCTCGCTTTTTTGTTCTTGTTCAAACAAACTTGACTTATCGGTGTCTCCACCTTAGGTGTTTCGCCATCGATATTTGTTTGACGACCAGAGCTTCGGCGTCTTTTAGACGCAAACGACGATCTTTCCTTCAAATTCGAGAACACCCGCGCTGAATTTCAGCGCAAAAGTAATTTGCCAACGGAAGGAACATCGTTATGGCGACTGGTACAGTAAAGTGGTTCAACGCAACCAAGGGCTACGGCTTCATTCAGCCTGATGATGGCGCACAGGACGTTTTCGTTCACATCTCCGCAGTTGAGCGCGCTGGCCTGAACGGCCTCAAGGATGGTCAGAAGATCACCTACGAACTCGTTCAGGACCGTCGTTCTGGCAAGATGTCTGCAGACAGCATCGTCGCTGCTTAATATTGGCTTTGGTCGGCCATTGCGCCGATCCGGGTTATTTGAAAGGCCGGGTTCACCCGGCCTTTTTTCGTTTTCAGCGCCGGTCAAGAGTTAAATCGGCGCCTGGTCTTGAAACATCGGTACCGGCTACCAATATAGGGTTCATCGGTGTTTCGGAAATCTCTTGAGAAAGAGCGGAAACCAAAGTGATTGCGGCCTTTGTGTTAATTCTATTTTAACCAAATCGGAGCAATCATGTTTCTGAAGACGCGAGCGACAGCAAATATGTTGGCGCCGCGCTGGAACACCAGACCGTTTTACGCGCTTTGACCACGGATGTACTGGCACTGCTGCTGAAACGGAATGAAAGGTCGGGCTTGCCCGGCCTTTTTGTTTTTCCAGCCTTTATCCAAAAAAAGCGCCACCCGGATAAGGGACGGCGCTTTTGGCTGCATCAGTTCACTTCTGAGCAAGCGCGGACAAGATCCGCACCCAGGACCTGATCCCTTTATGGAAAGACTGCAAATCGTATTTCTCGTTGGGGGAATGAATGCGGTCGTCCGTCAGGCCAAAGCCAATCATCAGCGAGTCCATGCCGAGCAGTTTCTGGAAATCTCCGACAATGGGGATGGAGCCGCCCATGCCGATAACCACAGCTGGCTTGGCCCATTCGTCTGACAATGCTGCCTTTGCCTTGGTGAGCGCTGGCGAATCATAGGAAAGCTGAATGGCTGGCGAACCACCATGCTCATGGAATTCCACAGAGCAGTCGGCGGGAATGCGGGACCGGACATAGGCGCGGAAGCTTTCCCTGATCGCGGCGGGGTCCTGTTTTCCCACCAGACGGAAAGACACCTTCGCAGAGGCCTTGGCGGCAATGACCGTCTTGAAACCCTCGCCGGTGTAACCGCCGATGATACCGTTGATTTCTGCGGTTGGTCTTGCCCAGGTCAGTTCCAGAACCGAGCGACCCTTTTCTCCTGACGGAACGGACAGGCCGACTTCACCCAGGAAGGACTCGGCGGTGCGGCCAAGGCTATCCCAGGAAGCCTTGATGTTGGTGGGTGTTTCCTCCACGCCGTCGTAAAAGCCAGGCAGCGTAACACGGCCCGTCTCATCATGCAGGCCCGCCAGAATGGCCGAGAGAATGTGGATGGGATTGGCGGCTGCGCCACCGAAGAGCCCGGAATGCAGATCGCGATCCGCAGCAGTCACGACGATTTCTTCACCGATGAGACCACGCAGCGCCGCAGCGATTGCAGGCGTTTCGCGATCCCACATGCTGGTATCGCAGACCAGCGCATAATCCGCCTTCAACTCTTCTGCATTGGCATCGAGGAAAGGTTTCAGGGAAGGAGACCCGGACTCCTCTTCACCTTCGAAGAGAATGGTGACGCGAATCGGCAGAGCGCCATGGACTTGGACATAAGCACGGCAGGCTTCGACAAAGGTCATCAACTGACCCTTGTCATCGGAGGTGCCGCGACCGGTGATCACCTGCCTGCCTTCGCCGAGATCCTTCAATGCGGGAGCGAAGGGCTCATTGTCCCAAAGCTCGATCGGGTCAACCGGCTGTACGTCGTAATGGCCGTAAAACAACACATGCGGCGCATCCGGTGTCGCGCCGTCATGGTGGGCAACGACCATGGGGTGCCCTTCGGTATCGCGAATGGAAGCATCAAAACCGATACCGTTGAGGTCACGAACGAGCCACTCCGCAGCCTTGCGGCATTCGGCCTTGTAGGCTGGGTCCGTGGAAATGGATTTGACGCGAACGAGTTCGAAGAGTCTTTCGAGGCTGGCTTTGAGGTTGTCGTCAACCGCCGAAAGAACGGGGGATATGTCTGTCATTACGCGATCCTGTCATGCTGAGAATGGCTCAGGATAGAGCAAAGACAGATCGGTTTCGAGCCGGAAATTGGCTTCAGCTCTTCTGTTCAGAGACTTTTGCGTTGTCTATGGCGCGCGTCATGTATTCGATAAGCAGGCAACGCTCGAATTTCAAAAGCCGTGCAAGCATTGCATCATCGGTTGCCTGCGATGCCGATATCGCCTGAGTTTCGAGTTCTCGCGCCCTCTCCGTCAGCTCAATGATCTGCGCGCGTCGATCCTTGGGATGCGGCCTGCGTTCGATCAGGCCGTCGCGTTCCATGCGTGCGAGAGTGTTTGCCAGCGTTGCCTGTTCGACATCCACCCGGTCCAGCAACTGACGCTGGGTCAGCCCGTCTTCATTCCAGAGCTCAAGCAATATGGGAAACTGGCCCGGCGAAAAGCCAAGGGCTGCAGCACGTTTGTTCAGCGCCCTCGAGAAGGTCTTTGCCAGTTGAGCGGCAAGATAGGTGGCCGAATCGTTTCGCGAAAAACGCATCTCATCCTTTTCCTGACGGTACGGCGGAAGGCCGGGCATCTTACACCCAAGCTGCATAAGCCTGCTGGCTTTCGCGAAGCATGTGCCAGCCGAAGATCGTCAGGGACCAGACGCAAAAACGCCATGGCCGGGAGGGGACGGCCATGGCGCTTATATTGAGGGACAAAGGCCCGGAGAGGGGGGTAGGCCTTTGTCCGGTCTGACGCGGCGGGGGACGAGCCTGCAATCAGACTACGGCGTGATCAGTCGCCGTCCTCAAAGAAATGAGGCTGCAAATGCGGCTTTTCAAGGGAAGCCCGGATTACAAATTTGTAACGTTCTGGTGAGCGGCGAAGGGCCAGCCTTGCGCTTCCACCGGCGGCCTCAAATCCTTTGTCGCAGCAACCAAAGCAACGCAATCTGGTCTGCGCCAACGCGCTTGACATCTGGGCTGCGGAACCTCGCGATCCAACCTGTTGGAAGGGGCAGGGCGCTGTCAAAGCCAATCAAGAATGTTGCTGCCCGGGCCATCGCAACGATAGACCTTTTCGCCATTGCGCGCTATCCATGCTTCCCATGAAAAAAGGCGATCATCTCTTCCTCGTAGACGGCTCAGGGTTCATTTTCCGGGCGTTCCATGCCATTCCAGCGCTTAACCGCAAATCGGATGGACTGCCGGTCAATGCCGTGTCCGGTTTCTGCAACATGCTGTGGAAGCTGTTGAAGGACGCGCGAAACACCGATGTCGGGGTGACGCCAACCCATTTTGCGGTCATTTTCGACTATTCCTCGAAAACCTTCCGCAACGAGCTTTACGATCTCTACAAGGCCAATCGCTCCGCACCGCCGGAAGATCTGGTGCCGCAGTTTGGCTTGATCCGCCACGCCACGCGCGCCTTCAACCTGCCCTGCATCGAAACGGAAGGCTTTGAAGCCGACGACATCATCGCGACCTATGCCCGGCAGGCCGAGGCTGTTGGTGCTGATGTAACCATCATCTCGTCAGACAAGGACCTGATGCAGCTCGTGACTGCCAATGTCCACATGTATGACGCGATGAAGGACAAGCAGATCAGCATCCCCGACGTCATCGAAAAATGGGGTGTCGCACCCGAAAAGATGATCGATCTGCAGGCCATGACCGGCGATTCCACCGACAATATTCCCGGCATTCCTGGCATCGGTCCCAAAACCGCAGCGCAATTGCTGAATGAATATGGCGATCTCGACACGCTGCTTGCGCGGGCTGGCGAAATCAAGCAGCAGAAACGGCGCGAGAACATCATCGCCAATGCAGAGCTCGCGCGGCTTTCGCGGCAACTGGTGGCGCTGAGAACCGATGTCCCGCTGGAGATGCCGCTCGATGCGCTGGTGCTTGAGCCGCAGGACGGCCCGAAACTGATCGCGTTCCTCAAGGCGATGGAATTTACCACGCTCACGCGCAGGGTGGCCGAAACGACGGGTGCCGACGCTGCGGTGATCGATGCGGCCCATGTGCCGGTCGAGCGTGGGGCAGCGGCTCACGGACCCGATCTGGAAGCCGCGACAGATATTGCAGGCGGAAAGACCATGCCGCTGGATGAGAGCGCTGTCGAAAACGCGTCAGCCGTTGCTTCGCAACTGGAAGGCACGACGCCCGCCGGGCTTGCGTCCAGCAGGGAAGCCATCTTCTCGGCAGACAAGATCGATACGACGAGCTATCAGACCATCCGCACCATCGAGGAACTGGACAGATGGATCGCCATGGCCCGCGAAACGGGTCTCGTGGCATTCGATACGGAAACGACGTCGCTCGATCCGATGCAGGCCGAACTCGTCGGCTTTTCCCTTGCCATCGCCAACAACGGCAATGATGCGAGCGGTCAGCAGATCATTGCGGCCTATGTGCCGATTGCCCACAAGACAGGGTCCGGCGGCGATCTCTTCAGCGATGGCATCAAGCTTGCCCCAGACCAGATCCCCGCCCGCGAGGCAATTGACCGGTTAAAGGCGCTTCTGGAGGACCCCACTGTCCTCAAGGTCGCGCAGAACCTGAAGTATGATTATCTGCTGGTAAAGCGGCTCGGCATCGTCATGCAGAGCTTCGATGACACCATGCTGATGTCCTATGTGCTGGAAGCCGGCAAAGGATTGCACGGAATGGACGCGCTGTCCGAGAGGTGGCTCGGGCACACGCCCATCGCCTATAAGGACGTCGCCGGTTCCGGAAAATCGGGCGTGACCTTCGATTTCGTCGATATCGACAAGGCGACCGCTTACGCCGCAGAAGATGCGGATGTGACCTTGCGGCTCTGGATGGTCTTGAAGCCGCGGCTTGCCGCGGACCGCCTGCTTTCCGTCTACGAGAAACTGGAACGCCCGCTGCTGCCGGTTCTTGCCCGCATGGAAGAGCGCGGCATCACTGTTGATCGCCAGATTCTCTCACGCCTTTCCGGAGAGCTTGCACAGAAGGCCGCCGCTTTTGAGGAAGAAATTTATGAGCTTGCTGGCGAGAAATTCAATATCGGCTCGCCAAAGCAGCTGGGCGATATCCTGTTCGGTAGGATGGGCTTGCCCGGTGGCTCCAAGACCAAGACCGGGCAATGGTCCACCTCGGCCCAGGTGCTGGAAGACCTGGCTGCCGAGGGCGTCGAGCTGCCGCGCAAGATCGTGGACTGGCGCCAGCTGACCAAGCTGAAATCCACCTATACGGATGCGCTTCCGGGCTATGTTCACGCCGATACGAAACGGGTTCACACCTCCTATTCGCTGGCGTCGACAACGACAGGACGCCTGTCGTCGTCCGAGCCCAATCTTCAGAACATCCCGGTCAGGACAGCAGAAGGGCGAAAGATCCGCACGGCCTTCATATCGACTCCGGGTAACAAGCTTCTGTCTGCGGACTATAGCCAGATCGAATTGCGCGTCCTTGCCCATGTTGCCGATATTCCGCAGCTGAGAAACGCGTTCGAGAACGGTATCGACATTCACGCCATGACGGCGTCCGAAATGTTCGGCGTTCCCGTCGAAGGAATGCCGTCCGAGGTTCGACGCCGCGCCAAGGCCATCAATTTCGGGATCATCTACGGGATTTCGTCCTTCGGGCTCGCCAACCAGCTGAGTATTGGAAGGTCCGAGGCCGGGGAGTACATCAAGAAATATTTCGAGCGCTTCCCGGGCATCCGAGACTATATGGAAAATACGAAGGCCTTTGCGCGTGACAAGGGCTATGTTGAAACCATCTTCGGTCGCCGCATCAATTATCCGGAGATCAAGTCGTCCAATCCTTCGGTGCGTGCCTTCAACGAGCGCGCCGCCATCAATGCGCCGATCCAGGGCTCCGCCGCCGATATCATCCGTCGTGCGATGATCCGTGTCGAACCCGCATTGGAGGATGGCAACCTCTCCGCGCGGATGCTCTTGCAGGTGCATGACGAACTGATCTTCGAAGTCGCAGAAGACGAGATCGACAAGACACTCTCGCTTGTCGTTTCCATCATGGAGAATGCGGCCATGCCCGCTGTGGACATGAGGGTGCCGCTGAAGGTCGACGCAAGGGCCGCGGACAACTGGGACGAGGCTCACTAGAGCCTCGTCCTTTCACAGGGAAACGCTTGATTGTCCCGATCCGGTTTTTATGTCATCGAAGTGTCGCCGGACGGGCGTAGGAGGTGTCCAGTTTCAGGAGCCTTCGCACCATGCACGCGCCAACCGTAACACCTCATCTCGCCGCTTATTCCGCTGCAAACAACGATAAGCCCCCGCGCCACCTCGGTGTTCGCTACAATCTGAATGCCGAGTTTCTGCACGAGCCGGGAAACACGGTCGTCTGCCATCTGGCGGAAGGCTCTCGCACGCAATGCGCTGTTGTCAGGACACGCCAAAAGCTCCTGGATTTGCCAGAGGCTAGAGCACATCTGGCCTTCACCCCCGTCTCCAGCCTGCATATGACAGTCTTTCAAGGCATTATCGAATATCGCCGCAACTGGCCCTACTGGCCCAAGGATATGCCGGGCGACACGCCGATTGCCGGGATGACGGATTTCTATTTCGAGAAATTGCAGCGATTTCCCGATCTCCCGCCTTTTGCGATGCAGGTGATACGCGTGACGCCCATCGGCCTGACGCTTAAGGGAGCAACCGCTGAGGATGACCGCACGGTGGCGCACTGGCGTGATGCCTTTGCGGATCTGTTCGGTTATCGGCACCCGGACCACGACAGCTACGAATTCCACATCACCTTCGCTTATCTGATGCGCTGGTTTGAACCGGCTTTTCTGCCGCGCTTGCAAAGAATGCTCGATGAAAGCCTTGAGGAATTGCGCGGGGCCGTGCCCGTTCTGGAATTGCGTCCCCCAGCATTCTGTGAATTCAGCGATATGAAGCATTTTGAGGAATTGATCGTTTTCGATCCGGTCTGATACGGATTGCCGGCGGCGTTGGCTTCAAATCGCGCCAGTGATTCGGCTGTTCTTGAAAAAATGTGTGCCGGGGCTGGTCAAAGCCCTGAGAGGCATGTATAAGCGCGCCAAATTTCCGAATAAAGAAACATGAGACATCAGGCCTTGGTTCTGGCTGATTACCGTGTTTCCCCGCTGAATTGGAGTTACACAAATGGCAGTACCTAAGAGAAAAACAAGCCCGTCCAAGCGCGGCATGCGTCGTTCGGCCGATGGCCTGAAGTCTGCAACCTACGTTGAAGACAAGAACTCCGGCGAACTTCGCCGCCCACACCACATCGACCTGAAGACAGGCATGTACCGTGGCCGTCAGGTTCTGACGCCGAAGGAAAGCGCATAATCTCTGCGCATTCTACAGTTTTCGAGAAAGCCGGCCTTTGGGTCGGCTTTTTTGTTTTGGCCCGTGCTGACCTCTCGCGCCGACAAAAATATGCGCGGTCCGATGTTTCCATTTGCGCCTGAATGGCTCTAGACTTCTCCGTGGGAGCAGGCTCGATAAGTCTGGCATGTGGAGGGGATAGACCGGTGAAATATCGCTGGATCGGCATTGTGCTTGTATGCCTCAGCCTTGGTGGCATTGCCTTGACCCGCGGAAGCGATCTGGTTGCAGAAAGCTATTTAGATGAAGTGGCGGCACAAGGCGGCACGACGCTGCGGTTGGCGGTCTCGGCGCTCGGCGGACATCTTTCCCGATACGAACCCTTGCCCGCGCTGATGGCCGATCATGATGATATCGAGGAGCTGGTGGCGCACCCGGATGATCAGAACTTGCGTCTTCGCGCCAATATCTACCTCAAGTCCATCAACGATCTGCTCAAGTCATCCGATATCTACATTATGACGCTGGATGGTGAGACGATTGCGGCCAGCAATTATGATGGGCCTGCAAGCTTCGTCGGCCAGAACTTCAGCTATCGCCCGTATTTCCAGGATGCCGCGAAAGGCCAGCAATCGAAGTTCTTTGCTCTCGGCACCACCTCCCACAAGCGCGGCTATTATTTTGCCTCTCCCATCCTGTTCAACGGCGCCATCAAGGGTGTCATCGTCTTCAAGGTGGATATCGAAGGTATCGAAGCGTCTTTCGGCAACGGCGAGAACCGGATTTTCGTCAACGACCCGGAAGGCATCATCTTCATGACGGGCACGCCGGAATGGCTTTATGCCGCCATCCAGCCGCTGACGCCGGAACGCATCGCCCGGACGGAGAGCTCAAGGCGCTACTCGGATGCCAACCTGAAACAGTTGGCAGTGACGCATGGCACCTTCGGCGCCCAGACTTTGATGACCATTCAGGAAGGGCAGCAGGAACGCGAGTATATCTCCCTGTCGCAGGCCATGCCCGAGGCCGGCTGGACCGTCAATGTGCTCATTGATACCAGCTCCATCCGCACGCAGGTGAAAACGACGATGGTCGCCATCGTGCTTTGCCTGTGTCTGGTCGGCGCGCTGATTGCGGCCATGCTGCAGCGGCGCAGGAGGCTGCGGGAGCGACTGGTTCATCAGGCCGAGGCGCAGGCCGAGCTGGAAAGACGTGTCGAGGAGCGCACAGCCGATCTTGCCCGCGTCAATCGCGATATCAAGCATGAGATTGCCGAGCGCCGGCAGACAGAGAAGCGATTGCGCAAGACCCAGAAGGACTTGATCCAGGCTGGCAAGCTTGCGGCACTCGGCCAGATGTCTGCGGCCCTTTCCCACGAGTTCAACCAGCCGCTGGCGGCGGCCAAGACCTATGCAGAAAGTGCTTCGCTGCTGATAGAGCGTGGTCGCGTGGAAGAGGCGTCGGATAATCTCAAGCGCATTTCGGCCTTGATTGACCGGATGGCTGCCATCGGCAAGCATTTGCGCAACTTCGCCAGAAAACCCAATGAGAAGCTGGGGCCAGTTTCGGTCGAGAGCGTGGTCAGCGATACGCTGGAAATCGTCAATGCCAGATTGAGGGCGGCGGACGCCAGGCTCCTCATGGATCTCGGCGCGATGCCTCTGCTGGTAAAGGCTGGACCGGTCCGGCTGCAGCAGGTTCTTGTCAACATCATTTCCAATGCCGCCGATGCCGTTCAGGGGCAGGAAGATCGCCGCATTGAACTCACGGCTCGCCAGCAGGGAGATAAGGTCACATTGTCGGTCCGCGATTACGGTCCCGGCGTCCCGCCCGCCATCATGGAGCGCATTTTTGATCCGTTCTTTTCTACCAAGGGTGTCGGCAAGGGGCTTGGTCTCGGGCTGTCCATCTCCTACAACATCGTCAAGGATTTCGGCGGGCGGCTCAGTGTCACGAACCTGCCGGAGGGCGGTGCCCGCTTTGACATTGAACTGGATGCCGACGTGCCGGTGGAGATTGCTGCCGAATGAATGCCTCACGGGTTTTACTGATCGACGACGAGGAAGATCTGAGGCTGTCCACGGCCCAGGCCCTTGAGCTTGCCGGACTTGATGTCGTCACCGTCGATCATGCCGATCATGTGTTCGAGTTGATCGGCTATAGTTTCGATGGCGTCATCGTCAGTGACATCAGAATGCCCGGTATGGACGGCATGACCCTGCTGCAGAAGGTGCGGGAGCTGGATGCGGAAATTCCCGTCATTCTGGTCACCGGCCATGGCGATGTGCAGCTGGCCGTCAGCGCCATGCGAAATGGAGCCTATGACTTCATCGAAAAGCCCTTCAGCGTCCAGTATCTCGCGGGCATCATCAAACGCGCCATAGACCGGCGCTCGCTGGTTCTGGAAAACCGCCGCCTTCGCGCGGTTGCCGGAAAACGGGATGATCTCGAGACCCGCTTGCCCGGCCGCACACAGGCAATGGTGGATCTGCGCTACCGGATCCGCGCAATCGGCGCTGCCGATGCCGATACGCTGATCATAGGCGATACCGGTGTCGGCAAGGAAGTGGTCGCCCGGGCGCTGCACGATGTCAGCGCGCGGGCGGATCGACCCTTCGTTGCCATCAATTGCGCGGCATTGCCACAGCATCTCATCGAAAGCGAACTGTTTGGGCATGAGGCAGGTGCGTTTCCCGGCGCGCTACGTCCACGTTACGGCAAATTCGAACATGCCCGCGGCGGAACCGTCCTGCTGGATGAGATCGGCTCGATGCCCTTCGACATGCAGGGCAAGCTGTTGCGGGTGCTGCAGGAGCGTACGATCACCCGCCTTGGCTCAAACGAGACCGTGGAGCTGGATGTGCGCTTTATCGCCACCAGCAAGGCGGATCTTGCAAAGGAGGCGCTGGCGGGCCGTTTCCGGCAGGATTTGCTCTACCGGCTGAATGTCGCAACGGTTCACGTACCGTCTCTGGCCCAGCGTCGGTCCGATATCCCCATTCTCTTCCTGCAGCTCGTCAGGGAAGCATCGGCGCGCTATGGCCGTGATGACATCGATGTGCCGCCGAATTTCGTCTCTGCGCTGGCGTTGCAGGACTGGCCGGGCAATGTTCGCGAACTTAGAAATGCCGCCGACAGGCTGGTTCTGGGTCTGGACGGCCGCTCAGGCGAGGAGGCCCCAGATGTGGACGCAGGCTCTTCCAACCTCGCTGCAAAGGTGTCCGAGTTCGAGAAGTCAGTCCTCGCGCAGGCGATTGCGCTTCACCGGGGCAATCTGAAAGCCGTTTATGAAACACTCGGGATTTCCCGAAAGACGCTTTATGAAAAAATGCAGAAATATGCATTGAGAAAGGATGAGCTCTCGGGAAGTGACCTGAAACGACCGGGCTAAGTCTTTTGCAATGCTGTCGCATGGGTGGATTTCCACCCATGTTTCGCTGCAATGTTTCGATTTCCACCCATTCTTGGCATGACGATGCCCCTTTTCCTCCGCTTGGCTTTTCTTGACGTTGCTCAAAGGCGCCAGGCAATTGCAAATAGCGTCACCCCGACCGAGGCAATAGGAGTGTTTCGGTCGATGAGGCCATATTTCATCGGGAGGAAATGATGAAAATTCTCAAGACCGTCACAGGTGCCGTGGCTGCCGCTGCCGTGTCCCTCTTTGCCCTGTCCGCATCGGCGCAGACCTATCCGCAGCGCAACATCACCATGGTCGTTCCCTTCTCCGCAGGTGGTCCGACCGATACCGTTGCACGCCTCGTTGCCGAATCCATGTCGAAGGATCTGGGTCAGCAGATCATCGTCGAAAATGTCGGCGGTGCCGGTGGAACGCTGGGAGCAGGCCGCGTCGCATCCGCTGACAAGGATGGCTACACCATCCTTCTTCACCACATCGGCATGGCCACGAGCGCCACGCTTTACCGCAAGCTCGCCTATAATACGCTGGAAGCTTTCGACTATGTGGGTCTCGTCACGGAAGTCCCGATGACGATCCTGTCGCGCAAGACCCTCGAAACCAATGACCTCAAAGGCCTTATCGAATACGCAAAGGCCAACAAGGATACGGTAACGGTTGCCAATGCCGGCATTGGTGCGGCGTCACATCTGTGCGGTATGCTGTTCATGAGTGCCATCGAAACGCCGCTGGTCACGGTTCCCTACAAGGGTACGGGTCCGGCGATGACCGATCTTCTGGGCGGACAGGTCGACATCATGTGCGACCAGACGACGAACACGACGAAACAGATCCAGGGCGGCACGGTAAAGGCTTACGCCGTAACGACGCCAAAGCGCCTCGACGTGCTTCCGAACGTCCCGACATCTGCGGAGGCTGGCTTGCCCAACTTCGAAGTCGGTGTCTGGCACGGCATCTACACCCCCAAGGGTACGCCTGCTGAGGTCAATGAGCGCCTTTCCAAGTCGCTTCAGGTCGCCCTGAAGGATCCAAATGTTGCCGCTCGCTTTGCGGAACTCGGAACCGTGCCTTCCGCGGAAAAGGACGGCACGCCTGCGGCTCTCAAGGCGAAGCTTGAAAGCGAAATCACCCGTTGGAAAACGGTGATCGAGGCTGCGGGCCAGTACGCCGACTAAGCCGGAAATACAATCGGGGCCGACGATTCAAGCGGATCGTCGGCTTTCGGCTAGGATGCAGCGCGCGTGCCAGCTGTTCTGGCATGTGTCAGCCTTGGCACATGAAAGCGCGTCTGCCTTCAAGACCATGACATGGTGCTTCGATGATGGGCCTGACGAGGCCTCATCCGCCAGCGGGGAAACAAAAAAATGAAATCACTTTCTTTCGATGCCACGGAAGCAATCTGCGGGGCGTTTTTCATTGCGCTCGGCGTCTTCTTCGCCTGGCAATCATATGGGCTGGAGCTCGGGACGGCGTTTCGCATGGGTCCGGGCTATTTTCCACTCCTGCTTTCCATCGTGCTCATTGTGCTGGGCGCATTCATCTTCGTTCGCGCCGGAAAAGTCAGCGGCGAACCGTTGGGTCCAATCGCCTGGCGCGGGATCTTTTTCATTCTCCCAGCCCCCATCTTCTTCGGCATGACCGTTCGTGGGCTTGGCTTCGTCCCGGCACTGTTTTTTACGTCGCTGATCGCATCCTTTGCGTCCCAAAGGATGAAGCCATGGATGGCACTTGCGCTGTCTGTGGGCATAACCGTCTTTTCGGTTGCGGTCTTTGATTATGGCCTGGGCTTGCCCTTCCAGCGCTTTGGCCCCTGGCTCAATTTCTGAGGTGGATGATGGAACTGTTCAGCAATCTCGCACTTGGTTTTTCCACCGCAACCTCCATCGACAATCTGTTCTTCTGCCTCATCGGCGTTCTGCTCGGAACGTTGATCGGGGTGTTGCCCGGCATCGGGGCAACTGCAACGATTGCCATGTTGCTTCCGATCACCTTCCAGCTTGAGCCGGTGTCCTCGCTCATCATGCTGGCAGGCATTTACTACGGCGCCCAGTATGGTGGATCGACCACCGCCATTCTGATCAACATGCCGGGCGAATCGTCCTCTGCCGTCACCGCCATCGATGGCTATCAGATGGCGCGCAAGGGCAAGGCCGGTGTGGCTCTTTCCATCGCCGCGCTGGGCTCTTTCTTTGCCGGAACCGTTTCGACCTTCCTCGTTGCGGTCTTTGCCCCGCCGCTGACGGCCATTGCGCTGGAGTTCGGTGCTGCCGAATACTTCTCGCTCATGGTCGTCGGTCTGGTTTCGTCCATCGCACTGGCGCACGGCTCCATCATCAAGGCATTGGCGATGGTCGTTCTGGGCCTGCTTCTGGGGCTGGTCGGCACCGATATCTACAGCGGCACACCGCGTTTCACCCTGGGTATCCGCGAATATGCCGATGGTCTCAACTTCGTTGCCGTTGCCGTGGGCGTTTTCGGGATCGCCGAAATCCTGCGCAATCTGGAAAGCGAAAAGACCCGTTCGGTCTTGATGGCCAAGGTCAGCGGTCTTCTTCCCAGCAAGGAAGATTTCAAGAAGATGGTCGGCCCCGTTCTGCGCGGCACGGCAATCGGTTCGGCTCTCGGTATTCTGCCGGGCGGCGGTGCCATTCTTGCGGCATTCGCATCCTATACGGTCGAAAAGCGTGTCTCAAAAAACCCTGAAGAGTTCGGCCACGGTGCAATTGCCGGTGTCGCCGGGCCAGAGTCGGCCAACAATGCCGGCGCGCAGACCTCGTTCATTCCGCTGCTGACGCTGGGCATCCCCGCCAACCCCGTTATGGCACTGATGATCGGTGCAATGATCATTCAGGGCATCGTACCGGGTCCGAATGTTGCCACGGAGCAACCGGCATTGTTCTGGGGCATCATCGCCTCCATGTGGATCGGCAACCTGATGCTGGTCGTGCTGAACCTGCCGCTGATCGGCCTGTGGGTGAAGCTGCTGACGGTGCCCTATTACGTGCTCTTCCCGATCATCATGGCGTTCTGCTCGATCGGGGTCTACAGCGTCAATTCCAACGTCTACGATCTCTATGCTGTCGCCTTTTTCGGGCTTATCGGTTACGCGCTCGTCAAGCTTCGTTGCGAACCGGCGCCATTGCTGCTCGGCTTTGTGCTCGGTCCGCTTCTGGAGGAAAACCTTCGCCGTGCCATGATCCTGTCGCGCGGCGATGCCACGACATTCTTTACCCGGCCAATCAGTGCGACCCTGTTGTTGATTGCGCTCGCCGTCCTCGTCGTGGTGTTCCTTCCAAGCGTCAAGAAAAAGCGCGAAGAGGTGTTCCAGGAAGAAGACTGATCGTCTCCGACTGAGAAACTATTCAGGGCCGGGCGTCTCGTCCGGCCTTTACTTGTCTTGACGCCGCAAAGGTGGCAAAGCGGAGCATCCAAGGAGACGCTCATGGCTGACGACAGCGAAAACCGTATCATTGCCCTCGAAGAGACCGTGGCGCATCAGGCAAAGACCATCGAGGAATTGTCCGACCAGCTCACTGAGCAGTGGAGAGTGGTCGAGCAGGTCCGTGCGAAGCTGGACAGGCTGACCGAGCGGTTTCTCAATCTGGAGGAACAGTCTCTCGAGGCACCCGCCATCACCAAGCCACCGCATTATTGAGACCACGATCATGACTGCAAGCGCCATCACAACATCGGCCTCAGACGTCCTGTCATTCTGGCGGGCCGCGGGACCGGAAAAATGGTTCGACAAGAACGCCGAATTCGACGCGGCTTTCCATGATAGGTTCCGCGACCTGCATTTTGCCGCTGCCAGACGCGAGCTCGAAAGCTGGCTCGATAGGCCGGAGACCAGTCTGGCCCTGCTCCTGCTGCTCGACCAGTTTCCACGAAACTGTTTCCGCAACACGGCGCACATGTATGCGACGGACCCTCTCGCGCTCCACTATGCACGCGAGGCCATCTCTCGTCAGCATGACATGGCAAGCGGGGACGAACTTCGTATCTTCTTCTACCTGCCTCTGATGCATTCGGAGTCGCTGGAAGACCAGGAGCTTTGCTTCAAATTATGCGAGCCGTTGGGTGAGCGTTTCCTTCCCTTTGCAATTGAGCACCGCGACATCGTCAAGCGCTTCGGTCGCTTCCCGCATCGCAACGAGATCCTGCTGCGGGAAAGCAGTGAGGAGGAGAGGCGCTTTCTGGAAGAGGGCGGCTTTGCGGGCTGATCGTCTGGGGTAGACTTGACCGAAATCAAGTCGTTGGCGCCATCATGGATTATATCTCCGGTATCAACGGAGCGTGGACATGGCAAACCTTCTGGAATTTACAGGCGTCATCCTCTTGCTGCTGCTCACACCGGGGCCGACGAATACCCTCATGGCGCTCGGTGGCTATTCCCGCGGCATTGTCCGCGCGTTGCCGTTGATCCTGGGTGAGCTTTGCGGGTATCTGGCGGTCATCGTCCCGGTCGCCGTCCTTGCGGCACCTTATCTCGCGGCCCATCCCGGATTGTCGCTCGCTGCAAAGGTCGCAGCCTGCCTGTGGGTGCTCTTCCTGGCTTGCCGTTTGTGGTTCAGGCAGGAGGCTGAGGGGAAAGCGCGGGAGGTTACGGTCATGGATATCATGGTGACCACCATGCTCAATCCGAAAGCCTTGATCATCGCCGTGGTCGTGATGCCGAGCGGCACGTTCAGCGAACTCCTGCCTTGGCTGTCGCTGTTTTCGGGACTCGTTGTCTTCGCGGCCTGTGGCTGGATCACCCTCGGCTACAGTCTTTCCAAAGGAAAAAACATCGCCTTGACGCCGCGGGCAATCCAGAAGATCGCTGCGACTTTCCTGCTTTTGTTTGCCGCGATCCTGGCCACGTCCACCCTGCGCGCGCTCGCATAAAAAAACCGCGCCCCTCTTTCGAGGGCGCGGTTTTGCTCAGCTCAGTCCTGGCACGGTTCAGCCGTCGAAGAATTCCTTCATCCGGGCAAAGAAGCCCGTCGATTCCGGATTGTTCTCCTTGGAAGACAATTGCTCGAATTCCTGCAGCAATTCGCGCTGACGTTTCGTCAGCTTCTGCGGTGTCTCGATCTGGATCTGGATGTAGAGGTCACCCAGCTGGGCAGATCGCAGCACAGGCATTCCCTTGCCCTTGAGACGGAACTGCTTTCCGGCCTGCGTGCCTTCGGGAACCGTCACGCGCGATTTCGTGCCGTCCAGCGTCGTCACATCGAATGTACCGCCAAGCGCCGCCGTCGTCATGGAAATCGGGACGGCGCAGTAGAGGTCCGCCCCATCGCGCTGGAAGAACTCGTGCGGACGGACCGACAAGAAGATGTAGAGGTCACCCGATGGGCCACCGCGCATTCCGGCCTCGCCTTCGCCCTGCAGGCGAATACGCGTCCCATCCTCGATACCCGCCGGAATGTTGACGGACAGGGAACGTTCTTCCGTCACGCGCCCCTGACCATGGCACTTCGTGCACGGGTCAGTGATTGTCTGGCCGCGGCCATGGCAGGTCGGGCAGGTGCGCTCCACGGAGAAGAAGCCCTGAGCAGCACGCACGCGGCCCGAACCCTGGCAGGTGGCGCAGGTCTTCGGTTGCGTGCCGGGCTTCGCGCCCGATCCGGTGCAAACGTCGCAAGTGATGGAGGTGGGAACGCGGATCTGGGCAGTCTTGCCCGCAAAGGCTTCCTCAAGCGAGATTTCCATATTGTAGCGAAGATCGGCACCGCGCTCGCGGCCGCCGCTGGAGCGACGTGCACGCCCGCCACCCATCATCTCGCCGAATATGTCCTCGAAGATATCGGAGAATCCGCCGCTGCCGCCACCGAAACCGCCGCCAGCATTGCCCATGCCGCCCTGCTCGAAGGCTGCGTGACCAAAACGGTCATAGGCCGCGCGCTTCTGGGGATCTTTCAGCGTTTCGTAAGCTTCGTTGAGCTCCTTGAATTTCTTCTCGGACTCCGCGTCACCAGGATTCTTGTCGGGATGATACTTCATCGCGAGTTTGCGGAAGGCGCTTTTCAGCTCTTTTTCGTCGGCGGATCGGCCGACGCCAAGTGTTTCGTAAAAGTCTGCTTTCGCCATTAATGAACAAGCCCCGGAAATGGATTTCCGGCTGCACGAGGCAGCCGGATTTCAGTCAAGCGTCAATTGGGATTTCAATTCGTTCGCCGTTAGGCGGACTTCTTGTCGTCCTTGATTTCCTCATAGTCGGCATCGACGATGTCGTCCTTGCCGCCCTCAGTAGCACCTTCGCCACCTTCAGCCTGCTGGGCTTCGTAGATCGCCTGACCAAGCTTCATGGAAACTTCCATCAGGGTCTGCGTCTTGGCCTGGATATCGTCTGCGTCAGGCTCGGATGCTTCCACAGCCGTCTTCAGGGCAGCGATCGCATCTTCGATAGCCTTGCGGTCCGTCTCGGAAACCTTGTCGCCATATTCACTCACCGACTTCTCGGTGGAGTGGATGAGGCTTTCGGCCTGGTTCTTGGCTTCGACAGCGGCGCGACGCTTCTTGTCTGCTTCGGCATTCGCTTCAGCGTCCTTGACCATCTTTTCGATGTCGGCGTCGGAAAGACCACCAGATGCCTGAATGCGGATCTGCTGTTCCTTGCCGGTGCCCTTGTCCTTGGCGGAAACCTGCACGATGCCGTTGGCGTCGATATCGAAGGTGACTTCGATCTGCGGGACGCCGCGTGGCGATGGTGGCAGGCCGACGAGGTCGAACTGGCCGAGAAGCTTGTTGTCCTGCGCCATTTCGCGCTCACCCTGCGAAACGCGGATGGTCACGGCAGACTGGTTGTCTTCTGCGGTCGAGAAGGTCTGGCTCTTCTTGGTCGGGATCGTCGTGTTACGGTCGATCAGACGTGTGAAGACGCCACCGAGCGTTTCGATACCGAGCGACAGAGGTGTCACGTCGAGAAGCAGAACATCCTTGACGTCGCCCTGCAGAACGCCAGCCTGAATGGCTGCGCCCATGGCAACGACTTCGTCCGGGTTGACGCCCTTGTGAGGCTCCTTGCCGAACAGCTGCTTTACGACTTCCTGGACCTTCGGCATACGGCTCATGCCGCCGACGAGAACCACTTCATCGATCTCCGCAGCGGTAACGCCCGCATCTTTCAGCGCTGCCTTGCACGGTGCAACGGTGCGCTGGACCAGATCGTCCACCAGGCTCTCGAACTTGGAGCGCGTCAGCTTCAGCGTCAGGTGCTTAGGACCTGTCGCATCTGCCGTGATGAAGGGCAGGTTGATTTCGGTCTGCTGCGAAGAAGACAGCTCGATCTTTGCCTTTTCGGCAGCTTCCTTCAGGCGCTGAAGCGCAAGCTTGTCGCCCTTAAGGTCGATGCCCTGATCCTTCTTGAATTCACCGGCCAGATATTCGACCAGACGCATGTCGAAGTCTTCACCGCCGAGGAAGGTGTCGCCATTGGTCGACTTCACTTCGAAGACGCCGTCGCCGATTTCCAGAACGGAAATATCGAAGGTACCGCCGCCCAAGTCGTAAACAGCAATCGTCTTGCCGTCCTTCTTGTCGAGGCCATAGGCGAGAGCCGCAGCAGTCGGCTCGTTGATGATGCGCAGGACTTCAAGACCGGCAATGCGGCCAGCATCCTTGGTTGCCTGACGCTGGGCGTCGTTGAAGTAGGCAGGAACCGTGATAACGGCCTTCTCGACCTTTTCGCCGAGGTAGGATTCAGCGGTTTCCTTCATCTTCTGAAGGATCATGGCCGAAATCTGCGAAGGGGAGTAACCCTTGCCCTGTGCCTGAACCCATGCGTCGCCATTGTCGCCCTTGACGATCTCGAACGGAACGAGGCCCTTGTCCTTTTCGACGGTCGGGTCTTCGTAGCGGCGACCGATCAGGCGCTTGACGGCGAACAATGTGTTGGTCGGGTTGGTGACGGCCTGACGCTTGGCGGGCTGTCCAACCAGACGCTCGCCATCGTCGCTGAATGCGACCATGGAAGGGGTCGTCCGCGCGCCTTCTGCGTTTTCAATAACTTTAGTGTCCTTGCCGTCCATCACTGCGACGCAGGAATTGGTCGTGCCAAGGTCGATACCGATTACTTTTGCCATTCTCTTCTCTCCTTGAAGCGAGCTGTCGGAACCCCGGGAGGCATTCCATTGACAACTCCTTGACTTGGATGGTCTTCCGGTTAGTGCAGCATCTGCCGCTGTCTGGGGGGTATATAAGGAGCGATTTTTCCCGCTGCAAGGCGGATCAAGGTCTCGATCGCACCAAAAAACGAAGAAATAAGACTTGCAAAAAACAGATATTGCTCGCTCACCGCTTTTCCAGGGCAGCAGAATATAAATCGCCCGGTTGTATTGCGCACGCATGATTCGCGCCGATCGTCATTTCCCTGTCATGCAGGGTGCCTATAGGCGAGGTGCTTTTCATCAAAACATCTCATTTCGAGGTTCTCCATGCGCAAACTCATCGCCGCACTCGTTGCCACCACCATGCTTGCCGGTGCCGCACAGGCCGCAACCGTCTATCCTCTTGATCGTGCGACGATTCTCAGCGGTTCTCCTTTTGACTTCAAGGTCGAGTTCAAGGGCGTCGTGAAGCCGGAAGACGTCAAGATCACGGTCAACGGCCAGGATTACAAGACCGTCTTCGGTTCCGACGTAACCTTCACGGCGGAAGAAAAGGGCAAGGAAGACAAGGTGCTCGGTTCTGCCGTAACGCTCCGCGGCCTCAAGATTGCCAAGGCTGGCGATTACAAGGTCGAGGTTTCCGCCGGTTCTGAAACAAAGAGCGTCAACTGGACCGTCTATGGCACGAGCGAAAAGCCGAAGGCCAAGAATGTCATCTTCCTGCTGGGCGACGGTCTTTCTGTCGCGCACCGCACCGCTGCCCGCATCATGTCCAAGGGCATGACGGAAGGCAAGGCGAACGGTCGCCTGAACATGGACGAAATGGACCGCATGGCCTTCATCGGCACGTCTTCGACAGAAGCCATCGCGACCGATAGCGCCAACACCATGTCCGCCTATATGACCGGCCACAAGGCTCCGGTAAACGCTCTGGGCGTTTACGGCGACCGCACGCCTTCCAGCCTTGACGACCCTAAGGTCGAAACGCTGGGTGAGGCTCTGCGCCGCCAGACGAAGAAGTCCATCGGCATCGTGACGACCTCCGAATTGCAGGATGCGACACCTGCCGCCATCGTTTCCCACACCCGCAAGCGCGCCGACAAGGCAGAAATCACCGGCATGATGCTGGATGTAAAGCCTGATGTTGTCCTGGGCGGCGGCTCTGCCTATTTCCTTGGCAAGGACACACCCGGTTCCAAGCGCAAGGATGACAAGGACTATATCAAGCTGTTCAAGGATGCGGGCTACACGCTGGCAACCGACAAGAGCGAGCTCGAAAAGGCTGAAGGTTCGAACACCGGCAAGCTTCTCGGCTTGTTCCACACCGGCAACATGGACACGCTTCTCGACCGTAACTTCCTGAAGAAGGGCACCGTCGACAAGTTCCCGAACCAGCCGGGTCTCGTTGACATGACGACCGCAGCGCTCGGCGAGCTTTCGAAGAACCCTGAAGGCTTTTTCCTGATGGTTGAAGCCGCCAACATCGACAAGATGTCACACCCGCTGGATTGGGATCGTGCCGTTGTCGAAACCATCGAGTTCGACAAGGCCGTTGGCGTTGCCCGCGAATTTGCTGCCAAGAACCCTGATACGCTGATCGTCGTGACCGGTGACCATACCCACGGCGTTTCCATCATCGGCACCGTCGATGACGAAAAGCCCGGCGATGAGATGCGCGCCAAGGTCGGCACCTATGCCGAAGCCGGCTTCCCGAACTACGAAGACAAGGATGGCGATGGTTATCCAGACCGGATCGACGTCAGCCGCCGTCTGTTCCTGAATGCCAACAATGGTCCCGACCATTACGAAACATTCCGCCCGAAGATGGACGGTCCTTTCGTTCCGGCAATCCAGAACGAGAAGAAGGAATACATCGCCAACGAAGCCTACAAGAATGTTCCCGGCGCCGTCTTCGTGCAGGGCAACATCCCCAAGGATGGCGACAGCGGCGTTCACGCGGTTGACGATATCGTTCTGCAGTCCACAGGCCCCGGTTCCGAAGAGTTCAAGGGCTACATGGAACAGAGCGACGTATACCGCGTGCTGGCCGATGCTTTCGCGCTCGGCGCAAAGCAGACGCAGTAAGCAACAACGTCAAGAGATGTTCCGACCCGCCATCGGCGGGTCGGAATTGTCGTTTCAGGCCAAATACAATAGCAAAAAACGGAGACCGTCATGGTGTACCGGCCAGACAGGCTGACACGCAGACAGGCGCTGACACTTGCCAGCATCGCTCTCGCCAGCTTTCCAAGCCTCGTGCGCGAGGCTTCTGCATCGGCTGTGCCGCTCAGCTTCGACGAGATGTACGGCAAGGTCGGCGTTCTCGGATTGGAGTTTTCCGAGAAGCTGAAGCAGTTGTCCGGCAGGCAGATCCGCATGAAGGGCTTCATGGCGCCGCCGCTGAAGGCGGAAGCAGCCTTCTTCGTGCTGACGGAAATTCCCATGGCGCTCTGCCCGTTCTGCTCTTCGGATTCGGACTGGCCCGATAACATCGTGGTCGTCTATCTCTCGGAGAAACAGACCTTTGTGCAGCCAAGCACCACCATCGAGGTAACCGGTGTGCTGGAACATGGCTCCTGGACCGATCCGGAAACCGGCTTTGTCAGCCTGGTGCGGATCCGAGACGCCGAATACGCGGTATCCTGATCATGCTTCCATTGAAAATCTCAGATCTTTCCGTTTCCTATCCGGGACTTGCCGCGCCCGTTCTTTTTCTTGATGAATTTGGCGTTTCAGCGGGGGAAAAAATCGCGATCACCGGTGCGTCTGGGTCCGGCAAAAGCACTTTTGTCAATGTCATTACCGGTTTGGTGCGTCCGAACGCCGGACGTATCCTGTGGCGCGATCAGGACATTGCCGCCTATTCCGAAACGAAGAGAGACCAGTGGCGGGGAGGCAATGTCGGCCTCGTCATGCAGGAGTTCCACCTGCTGCCCGGTCTTTCCGCCATGGAAAATATATTGCTGCCCGCCCGCCTGTCGCGGGTCATGTCCCCGCAGCACGCCGAGCGCGCAGCATCATTGCTGGAGAAGACGGGGCTTCGTCGGCCGGACCAGAAAATCGACACCATGTCGCGCGGCGAGATGCAGCGGGTCGCCATTGCCCGCGCCCTGCTGAGAAAGCCCGGCGTAATCGTCGCGGACGAGCCGACCGCAAGCCTCGATCCTGAAAACGGAAAAGCCATTGGCAGGCTGCTGGTGGATCTGGCGCGGGTCGAGGGATCGACGCTCATCATCATCACCCATGACATGCTCCTGGCCGACCAGCTCGATCGACGGATCGAGCTCGTCAATGGCCGGGTTGGCGCAGATACCGCACGGACAAAATAAGATGATACGCTTTATTGTGTCGGACCTCAGACGACTCTGGTCCGGATCTGTCGTGGTGATCCTGCTTGTCGCCATGGCAACCGCTCTTGGTGTTACCGTCACGCTGCAGGAGCGAGCTCTTCGATTGGGCACGGCGCGGGCCGCAGACAAGTTCGATCTTGTCATCGGCGCAGCGGGCAGCGAAACCCAGCTTGTGCTGTCGTCCGTCTTTCTGCAAGCCGCTCCTCTCCCCCTTGTCGGCGGCGAAACACTGGCCGCACTCTCCAAGGATCCGCGGGTGGCATGGGCCGGGCCGGTTGGCTTCGGAGATTCATTTGCCGGCTATCCAATCGTCGGCACGACCAATTCGCTGATCGAGAATACGTCCGGAGGATTTACCGAAGGCAGCGGCCTGAAAGACGCGACAGATGCGGTTATCGGTTCGGCCGTCGATCTACCGCTTGGCGCAGACATCAAGCCGATGCATGGCGCAGCGGAAGAGGGCGGTCACACCCATACGGAGATCACATATCACGTGGAAGGTCGCCTGAAGCCGACGGGCACCCCCTGGGATCGTGCCATTCTGGTGCCGATCACGTCTGTCTGGCATCTCCACGGCATGGGCGGTGGTGAGCATGATCATGACCACGATCATCGGGCCGAGGGCGAAATAAAGCATGACGACCACGATCATGGGAAAGACCCTCAACACGAACACGAACACGAAGAAGGGCAAGGCCACGAAGAAGGGCACGAGCACGAGCATGGGTCGGTATCCGGTCTGGTCGAAACGTTCGACGCCGCAACGCCAGGTGTGCCTGCCATTCTGGTGAAGCCGAAGTCGATTGCCGATGCTTACAAGCTGCGCCAGCAGTACCGGCAGGGAAATACGCTCGCTGTCTTCCCGGGAGAGGTCCTGACCAAACTCTATGCGACGCTTGGGGATGCGCGCGAGGTGCTGTCGGTCGTTGCCATCGGCGCGCAACTGCTCGTGGCTGCGTCGCTTATTCTCGTCACCTTGACCCATGTCGTCCAGCGGCGCAGGCAGATTGGAGCGCTGCGCGCGCTCGGGGCGCCGCGTTCGTCCATATCACTCATTGTCTGGGTGGAACTGTTCACACTCTTTGCCAGCGGCATAGCTCTTGGCTTTGCGATCGGCTTTGCTGCCGCCAAAACCATCACCGCTCATCTGGTCGTAAAAAGCGGCGTTGCCATGCCCGTCGAATTCGCGCGATCCGACCTGTTGCAGCTGTCTGTCCTCCTGGCAGTCGCGGCGGTTCTGGCAATTCTGCCGGCGTGGCTTGCCTACAGGCAATCGCCTGTAGAAGCGCTGCGCAGCTGATCAGAGCGACGCCCTTAGGGCGTCTTGACCAGACGTTCAGGCCGCAGGGTAACTCTTGCGGCCTTTTCCTTCGACCGTTTCGCTCAGGGAGGGTCGATATGCGCCTTGTGGAAGATGTCATCCTGGGGCGGAATGGCCTGCCGCTCGATCATGCGGTGGACACGCGGGCGCGTATCGCCACGGTGAAGTTTGAGAATGCCGTCCCAGCTCTCCGCATCGGCCTGGGTTCGCCGTTGATTGTGCCGCACATATTCCACCCAGGTCGGAACATGGTAGATTTCCGTCCAGATGTCAGGATTTTCAAGGTCGCGCATCAATGTCCAGTTCTGCGCTCCGTCCCGCAGGCGGATGCGCCGGCGTTCCACCATCAGCGTCATGAACTCCGCCAGATCGGAATCGTCGATTTCATAGTCGACCATAATGGCGATGGGACCGCTTCTCGGCTTGATATCGAGGCGAAGATTGGGCTCGACGAAACGATTGAGCGGGTCGAGATTGAGCGACGCAAAGGCAGGCATGGCCAATTTGAACCCGACCAGGACGCCAAACAGCATCAGCACGCACGAACAGAGCAGGGAGTAGGACAGGCCGTAATTTTCTGCCAGCGAGCCCCAGAGCCAGCTGCCCACGGCTATGCCGCCGAATGTCAGGGTCTGGTAGAGCGAGAGCGCTCTGCCGACCACCCAACGGGGGGTGGAAAGCTGCACGATGGTGTTGAAGAGAGAAAGAGCGAGAACCCAGCTTGCGCCGGAGACCGTCAGCACAAGAGCGGTCAAGATCGCGTTGGTACTGACTGCGGTGACTGCGGCACTCAGGGCAAAGCCGAGAAATGCCACACGCACGATCCATTCGCTGCTCAGGGCTTCACGCAGGCGGGCGCTGATCAGCGCGCCGCCGATGGCGCCGACGCCAAAGGCTCCCAGCATGATACCGTAGGTCAGCGGCCCACCCTGCACCAAATCGCGGGCAACGAGCGGCATCAAAGCCAGAATGGCGCTGGCTGAAAGGCCGAAAAGAAAGCCGCGCACCAATACCTTGCCGATATTGGGCGACATGGCCACGTAGCGCATTCCGGCGGAAATGGCCGCCAGCAGCTGTTCACGCGGAAGCGTCGAGGTATTCTTCGGCGGCTGCCATTTGATCAGCGCGTAGATGAGCGTGAAATAGCTGAAGGTATTGACGAGAAACGCGGCTGCAGCACCCGCTATCGCAACAATCACGCCGCCGATGGCCGGACCGACGCTGCGGGTGATATTGAACCCGACGCTGTTGAGCGTCACCGCTGCCGGCAAATCCTCGCGCGGCACCATTTCCCCGACAGAGGCCTGCCATGAGGGATTGTTAAGTGCTGTTCCGCATCCGATCATGAAGGTGAAAAACAGCAGCAGCCACGGCGATAACCAGTCGGACCATGCAAAAACGGTCAGCATGACGGACGCGGTCAGCATCAACAGCTGGGCCGAAATCATGATGCGACGCCTGTCGAAACTGTCGGCGAGCGCCCCGGAAACGAGCGAAAACAGCATGATCGGCAGGGAGGTCGATGCCTGCACCAGCGCAATCATGTTTTCCGAAGACGACAGCGCCGTCATCATCCAGGCCGCACCGACCGCCTGGATCAGCCCGCCGAAGTTCGAGGCGATGCTTGCAAACCATATCGTTCGGTAGGTTTGATGCTTGAGCGGTGCAAGGGGAGATTTTCTATCGGGCACGGGCAGTCCAATGATGCAATTGCTGGTGATCCGGCTGACACTATAGACGCCGTTTGGAAGGATGCCACTGTTTCAGCCGGTGCCGCGGTAAAATTGTGACGAAAGGCAATTTCGCTGCATGTCAGCGCCATCCTTGCATTGTCGGCGATTAGGGTTTATACCGTCTTTCAAATTCTTGATCGTCTGATGAAGAGTGGGGCCGCAAGGCTCCGCTCTTTTTCGTTAGGCGCCCCATTAACCGGGACAAAGCGTTCCGGTTGCAGACAAAAGACCGGAAGGCCAGAATGGCAGACGCCGAACCAAGACTGATAACCGAAACAGGCATCGACCAGCGGATCGCGGAAATTATCGAACCGGTTCTGACCGGAATGGGCTTTCTGCTGGTTCGCGTGCGCCTATCCAGTCAGAACGGTTCGACATTGCAGATCATGGCCGAGCGTGAAGACGGCACCATGACCGTGCAGGACTGCGAAGCGCTGTCCATGGCGATTTCTCCTGTTCTGGATGTGGAAGATCCCGTCGAGAAGGCGTATCATCTGGAAGTGTCATCGCCCGGCATTGACCGGCCAATGGTGCGAAAGATGGATTTTGTTCGCTGGCAGGGCCATATCGTCAAGGTCGAGACATCGATCCTGGTTGATAACCGGAAGCGTTTTCGCGGCAAGATCGCCAGCGTGGAGGCCGATGGCTTCAAGCTTGAGCGCGATCAGATTGCATACGGCGAGGAGCCGGTGGTCACCATACCATTCAATACGCTTTCCGACGCGAAGCTCATTCTGACGGACGATCTTATTCGTGACGCCCTGAAGGCGGACAAGCTGGCCAAGGCCGCTGCCGCCAATCAGAACGAAGAAGCAGACGAAGACTAAATCCAACGTAAGCCCTGACAACGCGGGCAAAACGACTGACGGAGACACAAAAAATGGCAGTAAGTGCTAACCGGCTTGAGCTTCTGCAGATCGCCGATGCTGTGGCGCGCGAAAAGGTCATCGACCGAGAAATCGTGCTGGCCGCAATGGCCGACGCTATCCAGAAGGCTGCCCGCTCGCGTTATGGTTCCGAGACCAATATCCGCGCAGACATCAACTCTAAGACCGGTGAAATCCGTCTGCAGCGTCTGCTCGAAGTTGTCGAAAAGGCCGAAGACTACGGCACGCAGATCCCGCTGGAACTGGCGCGCGACCGCAACGTCGATGCCAAGATTGGCGATTACATCGCTGATCCGCTGCCGCCAATGGATTTCGGCCGTATCGCTGCCCAGTCCGCCAAGCAGGTCATCGTCCAGAAGGTTCGTGAAGCTGAGCGTGACCGCCAGTATGACGAGTTCAAGGATCGCATCGGCGAAATCATCAACGGTACCGTCAAGCGCGTCGAATATGGCAATGTCATTGTCGACCTCGGCCGTGGCGAAGGCATCATCCGTCGTGACGAGATGATTCCACGCGAAAACCTGCGTTACGGTGATCGCGTTCGTGCCTTCGTTTACGACGTGCGCCGCGAACAGCGTGGTCCGCAGATCTTCCTGTCGCGTACCCATCCGCAGTTCATGGTCAAGCTCTTCACCATGGAAGTGCCTGAAATCTATGACGGCATCATCCAGATCAAGTCGGTTGCCCGTGATCCGGGTTCGCGCGCCAAGATCGCCGTCATCTCCAATGATAGCTCCATCGATCCCGTCGGCGCCTGCGTCGGTATGCGCGGTTCGCGCGTACAGGCGGTTGTCGGCGAGCTTCAGGGCGAAAAGATCGACATCATTCCATGGAGCCAGGATCCTGCTTCCTTCATCGTCAACGCCCTTCAGCCGGCAGAAGTCGCCAAGGTCGTTCTGGATGAAGAAGCCGAGCGCATCGAAGTCGTGGTACCGGATGAGCAGCTGTCGCTGGCCATCGGTCGTCGCGGTCAAAACGTGCGTCTGGCATCGCAGCTGACCGGCTGGGATATCGACATCATGACGGAGCAGGAAGAATCCGAGCGCCGCCAGAAGGAATTCAACGAACGCACCGGCATCTTCATGGAAGCGCTGGACGTGGACGAAATGGTCGGTCAGGTTCTGGCTTCGGAAGGCTTTGCGCAGGTTGAAGAACTTGCTTACGTCGATCTGAGCGAAATCTCCTCCATCGATGGTTTCGATGAGGATACCGCCGTCGAAATTCAGACACGCGCCAAGGAATATCTGGAGCGTATCGAGACTGAAATGGATGCCAAGCGCAAGGAACTCGGCGTTTCCGACGAGCTGCGCCAGATTGAAGGCCTAACATCGCAGATGATGGTGGCCCTCGGTGAGGAAGGCGTGAAGAATATCGAAGATCTCGCCGGCTGCGCGGCCGACGACCTCGTTGGCTGGAGCGAACGCAAGGACGGCGAAACCAAGAAGTTCGACGGCATCTTCTCCAAGCTCGACGTTTCGCGCGTCGAAGCCGAGAACATGGTCGTTCAGGCCCGCCTTCTGGCTGGCTGGATTACCGCTGAAGATCTTGCTGCAGAGCAGGAAGAGGCAGCGACCGAGGAGGCGGATACCGCCGATCAGGAATGATTTCGCAAGCGCATGAGCCTGATGACCTGCTGGACGATGAGCGGCGGGTCGAAGGTACAGGCAGCGAGCGGACGTGCATTGTAACGCGGCAGATTGGAACACCCGACGAGTTGGTCCGTTTTGTCGCAGGCCCGGACAAAAGCGTTGTGCCGGACCTGAAACGCCAATTGCCAGGGCGCGGATGCTGGGTCACCCCCGAGCGCGCCCTGATCGAAAAGGCCCTTGCGAAGAAGCTTTTCGCACGTGCCTTGAAGACAGATGTAAAGGCTGGACCTGAACTCCTGGAGTTGATGGACCGGCTTCTGGCGCAGCAACTGGCCGGTATGATGAACATGGCGCGCAAGGCGGGCCAGTTCATCAGCGGGGCCACCAAGGTGGATGCGGCTGTCCGTTCCGGAAATACCCTTGCGGTTTTCCATGCGACGGATGCCGCCGCCGATGGCGTCAGAAAGATAAACCAGGCCCGAAAGGCCTGGACCCTCGGTTCAGGAACCGAGACAGAAATACCGTCCTTTCATCTGTTCAGTGAGCAGGAAATGGACGAACTGATGGGCCAGAATGCTTTTATCCATGCCTGCGCGCTTGCGGGACAGGCGGGTGAGGGTGTAGTGAAGCGCGCAAAGATGCTTGAGCGGTATCGCCATGGCGAGAAACCTCAAGGCGAAATTGACGCTGCCCGGACGGAAAGACAATGACGCGGTTATCGGACATGACCGTCTGCCGCGTTCGGATACAGCAATTGTAGAGACTAGAGTCTGGTGACGTCATCCGGCTCTCGTCTGAAGGAACGGGAACGGAATGACCGATAACAACGACGACAAGACACTCAACGCACCAGCCAAGAAGACCCTCACCCTCAAGCCGGGTGGAGCGTCTCAGGGGACTGTGCGTCAAGATATGGGTCGAGGTCGCACGAACGCGGTTGTGGTGGAAACACGCAAGCGCCGTCCCTTGCGTCCTGAAGACGAAAAGCATGTTGTAACACCGATTACACCACAGCCACGCCCGGCGGCACCTGCCGCCGCCGCCGCGCCTGCTGCTGCACGTCCGCAGCAGCCACAGCAGCGCGTCCACCAGTCCGGCAACCAGCAGCGTCAGCAGCCATCGCAGCAGCAACCTCGCCAGCCTGAGCGTCCGCGCGGAAACGTGCTGCACGATCTGTCTGCCGGTGAGATGGATGCCCGCCGCCGTGCGCTCGCAGAAGCGCAGGCCCGCGACATCGTCGAAGCCAAGCAGCGCGCTGAAGACGAAGCCCGTCGCAAGGTAGAAGAAGAAGCGCGCCTTGCCGCCGAAAAGGCAGAAGCAGAACGCCGCGCGAAGGAAGAAGCCGAAGCTGCAAAGCTCGCTGCCTCCCAGCCGCAGACGGAAGAAAAGGTCGAGCGTCCGGTTGAAAGACCCGCCGCTGCCGCTGCTGCCCAGCCTGCCCGCCAGGATGGACGTCCGCAGTCTACGACCCGCACAGCTGCGCCAACGCCAGCCGCTCCCCTGCCGCTCCCGGCTCGTGGTGCTCCAGGCGCTCGCCGCGTCGAAAAGGATGATGATGACGATCGCGGTCCACGCCGTGGCAACCTGCCGGTTCGCGGCAAGGTCGCGGCACCCGCACCGGCAAAGCCTGCTGCCCGTCTGAAGACGGAAGAAGAGCGTCGCCGTGGCAAGCTCACCGTCACATCCAACCTTGAGGAAGATGGCAGCCCACGTGGCCGTTCGCTTTCCGCCATGCGCCGTCGCCAGGAAAAATTCCGTCGTGGCCAGATGCAGGAAACCCGCGAAAAGGTCATGCGCGAAGTCATTTTGCCTGAGACCATCACCATTCAGGAACTGTCGCAGCGTATGTCCGAACGGGCTGTCGATGTGATCAAGTATCTGATGAAGGAAGGCCAGATGATGAAGCCGGGCGACGTCATCGACGCCGATCTGGCTGAACTGATCGCTGGCGAATTCGGCCACACCGTCAAGCGTGTTTCCGAATCCGACGTCGAAGAAGGCATTTTCAACATCTCCGACGACGATGGCGGCGAACTCGTGTCGCGTCCTCCTGTCGTTACCATCATGGGTCACGTCGACCACGGCAAGACATCGCTGCTCGACGCCATCCGTCAGACCAGCGTTGTCTCGGGTGAAGCCGGTGGCATCACCCAGCATATTGGTGCCTATCAGGTCGAGAAGAACGGTCACAAGATCACCTTCATCGATACCCCCGGCCACGCCGCCTTTACGGCCATGCGTGCTCGTGGTGCACAGGCAACCGACATCGCCATTCTGGTTGTCGCCGCTGACGACAGCGTGATGCCGCAGACGATTGAATCGATCAACCACGCCAAGGCGGCCAATGTGCCGATCATCGTGGCGATCAACAAGATCGACAAGCACGAGGCAAACCCCGAAAAGGTTCGCCAGCAGCTTCTGCAGCACGAAGTCTTCGTGGAATCCATGGGTGGCGAAGTTCTTGACGTCGAAGTCTCGGCCAAGAACAAGCTCAACCTCGACAAGCTGCTCGAAGCCGTTCTGCTTCAGGCCGAAATTCTAGACCTGAAGGCCAATGTCAACCGCACCGCGGAAGGCACGGTCATCGAAGCCCAGCTCGATCGCGGTCGTGGTGCCGTTGCAACGGTTCTCGTCCAGAAGGGCACGCTGCGTCCGGGCCAGATCATCGTGGCCGGCGACCAGTGGGGCCGTGTTCGCGCGCTTGTCAACGACAAGGGCGATCACGTTAAGGAAGCCGGTCCGGCCATGCCGGTCGAGGTTCTCGGCCTTTCGGGTACGCCATCTGCCGGTGATCGCTTCGCGGTCGTTGAAAACGAAAGCCGTGCCCGCGAGATTTCCGAGTACCGTCAGCGTCTGGCCCGTGACAAGGCCGTGGCACGTCAGACTGGCCAGCGCGGTTCGCTGGAGCAGATGATGAGCCAGCTACAGACCTCCGGTCGCAAGGACTTCCCGCTGCTCATCAAGGGCGACGTGCAGGGTTCGATCGAAGCCATTGCCGGTGCATTGGAAAAGCTGGGTACGGACGAAGTTCGCGCACGCATCATCCATTCGGGTGCCGGTGGTATCACCGAGTCGGATATCTCGCTTGCGGAAGCATCGAACGCAGCCATCATCGGCTTCAACGTTCGTGCCAATGCACAGGCTCGTACCGCTGCCGAGCGGGCTGGCATCGAAATTCGCTACTACAACATCATCTACGATCTGGTGGATGACGTGAAGTCTGCGATGTCGGGCCTCCTGTCTCCGGAACGTCGCGAAACCTTCCTCGGCAACGCGGAAATCCTGGAAGTCTTCAACATCACCAAGGTCGGCAAGGTTGCCGGTTGCCGTGTGGTCGAAGGCAAGGTGGAACGTGGTGCAGGCGTTCGTCTGGTGCGCGACAATGTCGTCATCCACGAAGGCAAGCTCAAGACGCTCAAGCGCTTCAAGGACGAAGTCTCCGAAGTGCCAGTCGGTCAGGAGTGCGGTATGGCGTTCGAGAATTACGAAGACATCCGCGCTGGCGACACGATCGAGTGCTTCCGCGTAGAGCATATCACCAGAACGCTCTAAGCGTTTCGCCACAACGAAAATAGAACTGTCGGGCGCCGGCTTATACTGACCGGCGCTCGCTCTGTTTGAGGCAATGACATTATGGTAAAAGCAACATCATCCGCGCCTTCGCAACGCATGCTGCGTGTTGGCGAGCAGGTGCGCGCTGCGGTGACCCAGATTTTGCAACGCGGCGAAGTCCGTGACGATCTGATCGAAAAGACAGTGATTTCCATTTCCGAGGTGCGCATGTCGCCAGATCTAAAGATTGCCACGGCCTATGTGACGCCGCTTGGCGTTTCCGATCATACCGATACGATTGCTGCGCTGAACCGCCACGCAAAATATTTGCGCGGTCGCTTGGGTCCGCATCTGCGGCAGATGAAATATGTGCCGGAACTCCGCTTCCGCGACGATACGAGCTTCGACAATTACAAGAAGATCGACGCGCTGCTGCGCTCGCCGGAGGTGCAGCGCGATCTGGGACCTTCAAACGAAAAAGACGACGAACAGAACTGAAGCATGTCCAAACCACGCAAACAGCAGAACCGTAAGCCCAAGGGCCGGCCGATTTCCGGCTGGCTCATTCTCGACAAGCCCTTCGACTTCGGCTCCACAGAAGCCGTTTCCAAGATCAAATGGCTTTTCAACGCCCAAAAGGCCGGTCACGCCGGTACGCTCGATCCGCTTGCGTCAGGCATGCTGCCGATTGCGCTGGGCGATGCCACCAAGACCGTTCCCTATGTTATGGACGGGCGCAAGATCTATGAATTTGCCGTCACCTGGGGTGAAGAGCGCACCACCGACGACATGGAAGGCGAGGTTCTCAACACCTCCACCAATCGCCCGGATGAACAGGCGATCCGCGATCTCCTGCCGAATTATACCGGCACGATCATGCAGATCCCGCCGCAGTTCTCGGCCATCAAGATCGCCGGTGAGCGGGCCTATGATATTGCCCGTGGCGGCGAAGAGGTGGAGATTCCGGCTCGTGAAGTCGAAATTCACCGCATCACCCTGATTGCCTGCCCGGATGAAAACACCGCGCATTTCGAAGTGGAATGCGGCAAGGGCACCTATGTCCGTGCTCTTGCCCGCGACATGGGCCGCGATCTTGGCTGCTACGGCTTTATTTCGCAGCTGCGCCGCTCCATGGTCGCGCCGTTTTCGGAAGATGCAATGGTGCCGCTTGCAAAGCTGGTCGAATTCGAGGCCATCGAAGATCGCGATGAGCGTCTGGCGGCGCTGGATGCCTATCTCATCGATACGTCGGAAGCCCTGTCCTCCCTGCCACATCTCATCATCAATGATGACCAGGCCCATCGCCTGAAAATGGGCAACCCCATCCTTCTGCGCGGGCGTGATGCGCCCACACAGGAAAGCGATGCCTATGCCACCGCCCGCGGACGGTTGATAGCCATCGGCGAGATTGCTGAAGGCGAGTTCCGTCCCAAGCGCGTTTTCGGCTAAAACAGGTCGAAGACAACGATATTCCGGCGCTCTTTTGGCGCATGGAGCAAAAGAGGCGGTGGCAATCGCCTCTTTCCTTTATGGGCCAATTGGTTTATAGGCAGCGGCAGCTTGGGCAGAGCCCACGCTAATACATGGCCAGTGCTGGACGACATCCCGGCGCTTGGCGTCCCGTTTTTCCTTAAAATAGAAAGGATCGTCCGATGTCGATTACTGCAGAGCGCAAAGCCGCCCTTATCAAGGAATATGCCACCAAGGAAGGTGATACCGGTTCGCCGGAAGTTCAGGTCGCAATTTTGACCGAACGGATCAACAACCTGACGGGCCACTTCAAGGATCACAAGAAGGACAACCACTCGCGTCGTGGCCTTCTGACCCTGGTTTCCAGCCGCCGTTCGCTTCTCGACTATCTGAAGAAGAAGGACGAAGGCCGTTACACCAAGTTGATCGGTGCCCTCGGCATTCGCCGCTAAAATTGCAATTCCGGCGGGGTTTTTAAAGAAATTCCCGCCGGTTTTCTTCCGGCCACATGCTGGAATAGACTATCGGCAGTCCAAGTGACGCCAACAATGAGAGACGGGCCGGATGGGCCGGTGCCGTCTGATATAACCGATGACCTGTCATGGGGCAGGATTGCCGGATGCTTTAACAACACTGCGGTGTTGTCGTGTTTTAAGGGAACATGTGCTGGAGCCTCCCGCTGTCTTGCCCGTGATACGTTCTGTTCCCGCGTTTTCGTTTTGAAAACCGGGACGATATTTGAGGACAAGATATGTTCAATCAACACTCCGTGGAAATCGAATGGGCAGGCCGCCCGCTCAAGCTTGAAACGGGCAAGGTTGCCCGTCAGGCAGACGGCGCCGTCATCGCCACCTATGGCGAGACCATGGTTCTGGCCACCGTCGTTTCCGCAAAGGCACCGAAGCCCGGTCAGGACTTCTTCCCGCTCACCGTCAACTACCAGGAAAAGACCTATGCCGCCGGCAAGATCCCCGGTGGTTACTTCAAGCGTGAAGGCCGTCCTTCTGAAAACGAAACGCTGGTTTCGCGCCTGATCGACCGTCCAATCCGCCCGCTGTTCCCTGAAGGCTACAAGAACGACACGCAGGTTGTCGTCACTGTCATTCAGCACGATCTGGAAAACAACCCGGACGTTCTGTCGATGGTTGCCGCTTCGGCTGCACTGACGCTGTCTGGCGTTCCTTTCATGGGCCCGGTCGGTGGCGCACGCGTCGGCTACATCAACGGCGAATATGTTCTGAACCCGCATCTCGACGAGATGGACGAATCGGTACTCGACCTCGTCGTTGCCGGTACGCAGGACGCCGTTTTAATGGTTGAGTCCGAAGCCAAGGAACTCAACGAAGAAATCATGCTCGGTGCCGTCATGTTCGGTCACCGCGGTTTCCAGCCGGTCATCGACGCGATCATCAAGCTCGCTGAAGTAGCCGCCAAGGAGCCACGCGAATTCGAACCGGAAGATTTCTCCGCTCTCGAAGCTGAAATGCTCGGCATTGCCGAAGCTGAACTGCGCGACGCCTACAAGATCACCGAAAAGGCTGCCCGCTACAACGCGGTTGACGCCGTAAAGGCCAAGGTCAAGGCTCACTTCCTGCCGGAAGATGGCGAAGCCAAGTACACCGCTGAAGAAATCGGCGCGACCTTCAAGCACCTGCAGGCGAAGATCGTTCGCTGGAACATTCTGGACACCAAGAGCCGCATCGACGGCCGCGACCTGTCCACCGTTCGTCCGATCATCTCGGAAGTCGGCCTTCTGCCACGCACGCACGGCTCGGCGCTGTTCACACGCGGCGAAACCCAGGCCATCGTCGTTGCCACGCTCGGCACCGGTGAAGACGAGCAGTATGTCGACAGCCTCACGGGCATGTACAAGGAACGCTTCCTTCTGCATTACAACTTCCCTCCCTACTCGGTTGGTGAAACAGGCCGCATGGGCTCCCCGGGCCGTCGCGAAATCGGTCACGGAAAGCTCGCATGGCGCGCAATCCGCCCGATGCTGCCAACGCCTGAGCAGTTCCCATACACGCTGCGCGTCGTATCCGAGATCACCGAGTCCAACGGTTCGTCCTCCATGGCAACCGTCTGCGGCACCTCGCTCGCTCTGATGGACGCAGGCGTTCCTCTGGCAAAGCCGGTTGCCGGTATCGCCATGGGCCTCATCCTTGAAGGCGAACGCTTTGCCGTTCTGTCTGATATCCTTGGCGATGAAGATCACCTCGGCGACATGGACTTCAAGGTTGCCGGTACAGCTGACGGCATCACCTCGCTTCAGATGGACATCAAGATCGCCGGTATCACCGAAGAGATCATGAAGGTCGCTCTGGAACAGGCTCAGGGTGGACGCAAGCACATCCTCAACGAGATGGCCAACGCCATCACGGAAAGCCGTGGCCAGCTCGGCGAGTTCGCACCACGCATCGAAGTCATGAACATCCCGGTCGACAAGATCCGTGAAGTCATCGGCTCCGGCGGCAAGGTCATCCGCGAAATCGTTGAAAAGACCGGCGCGAAGATCAACATCGAAGATGACGGCACCGTCAAGATCGCCTCGTCCTCGGGCAAGGAAATCGAAGCCGCTCGCAAGTGGATTCACTCCATCGTTGCCGAGCCGGAAGTTGGCCAGATCTACGAAGGCACGGTCGTCAAGACCGCCGACTTCGGCGCATTCGTCAACTTCTTCGGCGCCCGTGACGGCCTCGTTCACATCTCGCAGCTGGCTTCCGAGCGCGTTGCCAAGACCTCCGACGTCGTCAAGGAAGGCGACAAGGTTTGGGTCAAGCTGATGGGCTTCGATGAGCGCGGCAAGGTTCGCCTTTCCATGAAGGTTGTCGACCAGACAACCGGCAAGGAAGTGGCTGCTGAAAAGAAGAGCGAAGGCGAAGCTGCCGAATAAGGCCGCCTGCGCTAGACCCTACTGAGGCGCGGGATTTTAACCCGCGCCTTTTTTCTATTGTTAGAGCGTGCTGGCTTCCAGAAAGCACACAAACGCTCGATGTCTGTTTTAACGCATGGTCCGTACGCCAAAGCGCCTCGCGCTCTTGCCGGACATGCTCCGAAGGATGCTCCGATGAGCCGTGACGCTGTCAAAACCCTGTTCCACCCCTTTGCCGCAGATATGCTGGCTGCGCCCAAGGCAGGCGAGCGTGTCCTGTTTCTGGGTGCGGAAGCCGGCGCCCCGCGTCTGGATGGTTTTGACGCAGAGATCGTCTCGGTCCAGAACCTGCGCCCGCTGTACCGCGCATTGCAGGCACAGGGGTCCGAGGTCACGCCTGACCTCTCCGGCGAAGACTATGATGCAGCCCTCATCCTGTGCGGCAAGCATCGCGGTGAAAATGAGAACCGCCTTGCGGAAGCGCTGAGCCGCGTCAAGGCTGGCGGTCTGATTGTCGCTGCCGGTTCCAAGGAAGATGGCATCGTTACGCTGCGCAAGACGCTGTCAAAGCTCGGCATCGAAGCGGAATCGACACCGAAATATCATGGCGTTGCCATCTGGTTCGGTCGTCCTGAGGATGTCTCCACTGCCGTTTCCAAGCTCAAGCAGGACGCTGTTACCATCGAGCGGCGCTTCACGGCCATGCCGGGCATGTTCTCGCATGATCGCATCGACGGCGGTTCGGAACTTCTGGCCTCGCGCCTGCCCACGGATTTCGATGGCAATGCTGCGGATTTCGGCGCTGGTTGGGGCTACCTCTCCATCATGTTGGCCGAAAAATCTCCGCGCACCGCCCGTATCGACCTTTTTGAGGCCGACTGGAACGCGCTGGAATTTGCCAAGACCAATCTTCTGGAAAACTGCCCACGCCTGACGACCCGCTTCTTCTGGCAGGACCTGGCCGCAGAGCCGCCGAAGGAAAAATACGATCTCATCATCATGAACCCGCCCTTCCATGCGGGTGGACAGGCAGCAGAGCCTGCGCTCGGTCAGGCGCTGATCAAGACGGCGGCAACGGCGCTTCGAAGCGGCGGCAAGCTGCTGATGGTCGCCAATCGCGGGCTTCCCTATGAGACGGTTCTGTCGAGCGAGTTCCGCAAGAGCGAAGAAGTCTGCCGCAACTCGCGCTTCAAGATTCTCAGCGCGCAGAAGTGATGGGTTTTACGGTCAACGCCGACTAACTCAGCAACCATGCCCATGCGGAAACGGTCAGCACGCCGAACAGCGTCGAAATGCTGATCGTGGATGCAGCAACGCTGTGGCCTATGCCGAAACGGTTGGCCAGCAGCCATGAATTGATGCCCGTCGGTACGCATGAGGTGAGGACGAGCGCGGCGGTCCATGCCGGGCTCAAGCCAAGGGCATGGGCAGCGACCCATACGCAGGCTGGCAACAGGATGAGCTTGAAGGCTGTCATCGTGACAGCAATGCGCAGGTTGCCCCGAATGGGGTATTTGGTCAGGGCCATGCCGAGGGAAATCAGGGCGGTCGGCCCGGCAATCGCAGATATCTGATCGATGACCGTCATCATCACCAGTGGCATGGGCAATCCGGACAGGTTGAAGCAGAGACCCAGAACCACCGCAATCACCAGCGGGTTCTGCACCAGATTGCGCCCCACCTGACGAAGCACGGCAAGCGTCCCGCGCTTTTCACCACCCGTGACCTTGTGTGATGCATTCTCCATCAGAATGGTTCCGGCGATCATCATGATCGGAAGGTGGACCGCAAGCAGAATGGAAATGGCAACGATTCCATCGCTGCCAACAGAGCGACCGACCAAGGGAAGCCCGATGAAGATGTTGTTGGCAAATGCCGACGATATGCCGGCGATCACGCCGATCCGCAATTCCTGTTTGAACACGTGCCGCGTCACGAGTTGGCCCGCCGCCCAGGTTATCGCGACGCCGGTGAAATAGGTAAGCCAGAGCTTGAATGGCGAGGCACCATGGAAATCGGCTGTCGCAAGCGTGCGGAAAATCAATGCGGGAACTGCAATCTTGAAGACGAAGTCGCTGAGGACATCGCCCGCCTCCGCCTTGAACAGCTTTACCTTCACTGTCACCCAGCCAATGAGGATGAGAAGAAAGATCGGCGCGACATTAACGGCGACAGCATACATTACGGAAAGGACTTTCGCGGAGCCTGAAGAGGCTTCCGGTCTAAAGCATATGCGCCGCTCAAACAAACTAATTTGCTGCAGGTCAGGAAATTGCAGCAGGCTTGACGGGACAAGAAAAAAGCGGGGTCGCCCCCGCCTTGATCCGCTCACTGCGTCAGTACATCCGTGACGAAGCGATGCGCATTCTATAGCAAGGCTTCGTGACAGGCACATGACGTGTATTTTTCACGTCAGAAGTGTTGTCAGCGCCCGTCACGGCGCGGTTTTGGCTTTTCTTAGTCGCAGAAATCTTTAAGACCGAGTTCCGGATAACGCATCCGTCGATGCGGTTCGGACAAGAGGCTCATGACAAAATTCGACGTACTGACCGTTGGCAATGCCATCGTGGACATCATCTCCCGCTGCGATGATCGCTTTCTCACCGACAACGCCATTACCAAGGGCGCCATGAACCTGATCGACGCCGAGCGCGCCGAGCTGCTCTATTCGCTGATGGGCCCGGCTCTGGAAGCATCCGGCGGAAGCGCTGGCAATACGGCAGCCGGCATTGCCAATTTCGGCGGACGCGCCGCCTATTTCGGCAAGGTGGCAGAAGATCAGCTGGGCGAGATTTTCCAGCACGATATCCGCGCCCAGGGCGTCCATTTCGAAACGGCACCACGCGGCACATTTCCGCCAACGGCCCGCTCGATGATCTTCGTCACCGAAGATGGCGAGCGTTCGATGAACACCTATCTCGGGGCCTGTGTGGAACTGGGTCCTGAGGATGTGGAGCCTGCCGTGGTTGCGGAATCGAAAGTGACCTATTTCGAAGGCTATCTATGGGACCCGCCGCGCGCAAAGGATGCGATCCGCGATTGCGCCCGCATTGCCCATGAAAACGGCCGGGAAGTGTCCATGACGCTCTCAGACAGCTTCTGCGTCGGTCGTTACCGCGAAGAGTTTCTGGAGCTGATGCGCTCCGGTACCGTCGATATCGTTTTCGCCAACAAGCAGGAAGCGCTCTCGCTGTACGAGACGGACGATTTCGAGCTGGCTTTGACGAAAATTGCCGCAGACTGCAAGCTCGCCGCGGTCACGATGAGCGAAGAGGGCGCAACCATCCTTCGTGGTTCGGAGCGGGTCAAGGTCGATGCCTATCCCGTCCACGATGTCGTTGACACGACGGGAGCGGGAGACCTTTTCGCGTCAGGCTTCCTGTATGGATATACGCAGGGCCGTTCTCTGGAAGAGTCCGGCAAGCTCGGATGCCTTGCGGCGGCCGCTGTCATTCAGCAGGTTGGGCCGCGCCCCATGTCATCGCTGCAGGCGCTTGCAAAGAAGCACGGCCTTATTTGAACGCCTCGCCGGGATAGGCGCCCCAGATCTCGCTTTGAGAAACCCAGCCGGTCACCTGACCGGCCTGGGCCTTGCACCAGTCACCATTGCACTCACCGATGCCGATCTGAACGCCCGGCTCAAGTTTCGCCACAACGGGCGCTCCGGACTGCGCCTCGCGGCGCATGTTGACATAGACATCCTTGCCCTTGCCGCGCATCCACGGGGCCGCCACGGCGGTTCTTTCACCCGAGAGCAGTGCCTGGTTGACCCAGCCTTCCGTGCCATCGGCATCACGGATGCGCCGCCAGTTCTCATATTCCTGGATGATTTCCACCGGCATTCCCGATTTCATGTACATCCAGGATACGGCGTAATCGGTGCTGGGGCCGATACGCATGTTGACGCGCTTTGATTTCAGGCTGACGAAGCGTGGCAATGGCAGGCCGCTGGCACCCTTGGCGGCACCCTGCGCAAGCGCCGGTACGCTTGCGGCGTTGAGAAAACCCAGCGACAATGCAATGCAGACAATAGAAACAATGCTACGCATGTCGGTTTCCGTTTCCTTGCGGTTTGGTAGTTGAGGCGGCAGTCAGGCCTACCATTTCCGAAGTCGATGACGACAACATGCGAGATTTGTTTGTCTTCGCCGGCGGGTCTGGTAGAAACGCCCCTGGTGAAGGAAATTATCGCTCTTTTTGGTTAACGACCTCTGAACAAGGTGCCTGCTGACAATGACGAATAAGAAGAGACCGACCGTCTATTTGACACGCAAACTGCCGGATCTGGTCGAAACCCGTATGCGCGAGCTGTTCGATGCGGAACTCAACATAGAGGACGCTCCGAGAACGACTGCCGAACTTGTCGGCGCCATGCAGCGGGTGGATGTGCTGGTGCCAACCGTGACCGATCGAATCACGGCTGACATGATCGAGCAGGCGGGCCCGCAATTGAAGCTGATTGCCGGATTTTCAAACGGCATCGACCATATCGATGTGGATGCGGCGGCCCGTAAGGGCATCACCGTCACCAACACGCCAAATGTTCTGACCGAAGACAGCGCCGACATGACCATGGCATTGGTTCTGGCCGTTCCACGGCGGCTGGTGGAGGGCACGCGTGTTCTCGCCAATGGATCGGACGAATGGCGCGGCTGGTCGCCCACATGGATGCTGGGACGGCGTCTGTCAGGCAAGCGCATCGGCATCGTCGGCATGGGCCGCATCGGCACCGCCGTTGCCCGTCGCGCCAAGGCCTTCGGCCTGTCGATCCATTATCATAACCGCAAGCGCGTCAATCCGGCCACCGAGGCGGAGCTGGAGGCGACCTATTGGGACAGCCTCGATCAGATGCTGGCCCGTGTCGATATCGTCTCGGTCAACTGCCCCTCGACGCCCGCCACCTATCACCTCATTTCCGCCCGTCACCTGGCGCTGATGCAGCCCACGAGCTACATCGTCAACACGGCGCGTGGCGATATCATCGATGAGGCAGCGCTGATCCGTTGCCTGATGGATGGCAAGATCGCGGGCGCCGGGCTGGACGTCTTCGAAAACGAGCCGGTGGTGAACCCCAAGCTCATCAAGCTGGCCAATGAGGGCAAGGTCGTCCTCCTGCCGCATATGAGTTCGGCAACCATCGAAGGCCGGATCGATATGGGCGACAAGGTCATCATCAATATCCGCGCCTTCTATGACGGCCACCGCCCGCCCAACCGGGTGCTACCCGGCAGGAGCTGATCAGGCGAGACGTTTCATCATCTCGATGGAGGTCACCCGCGTAAAGCCGGGATGGGAGTTTTCCGCCGTCTTTGAAAAGCCCCAGGCATAAAACCGGCGATGGTTGCCCGTGAGTTCGATGCGCGTTTCCAGCCGCAGCGTCGCAAGACCCAGAGTGCCGGCAAGCTCTTCTGCTTTTTGCAGCAGGGCAAAGCCCACACCCTTGCCCTGCGAAGAGGGCGAGACGGCGAGCTTACCGATGTAAAGGCATGACGCTTCCGGCCTGCAGAAGATACATCCCGCCAGATCGTCGCCATCCAACGCGACAAAGGCAATCTCGTCTTTGGCCTTCTGCGCCAGATTGACCAGCGTCAGCCGGTGCGCAGATGAGGGTGGATCGATAACGCCGTCCATATAGGCAAATGCAGATAATATCAGTGTCAGCAGTTCTTCGAATTGTTTAAAGTCTTTATCAATACGGCGAATCTCGATCATTTTTTCCCTTCGCGTCTTTTGTAACGAACTGTTTCAAAACGGGCTGCCAGCGCATCGTAGAGCAGCAGTCGCCCGATCAGCGGCTCACCGGTCTGCGTGATAACCTTGATTGCCTCCATCGCCATGATCGTCCCGATCACGCCCGTCAGCGCGCCGATAATGCCGGTTTCCGCGCAGGATGGCACGACGCCCGCAGGCGGCGGGGCGGGGAAAAGATCGCGGTAGCGGGGAAGTAAGGTGCCATCAGGGCCGGTTTCATAGGGTTTCAGCACGGTCACGGACCCGTCGAAACGGCCAACGGCCCCCGTCACCAGCGGCACCTTTGCCGTCTCGGCCGCGTCCGCCGCTGCATAGCGCGTGTCGAAATTGTCGGAGCCATCAATGACGAGATTGAAGCCCTTCAGATGGTCATGCGCCCAGACGAGGGAGAAGCGCTCCTCGAAATGCATTGTGCGCACATGCGGGTTCAGCCGTGCGATGGAGCGGCGGGCGCTTTCGGTTTTCAGCTCGCCGATGGTGCCGGTATCGTGGATCACCTGCCGCTGCAGATTGGAAAGCGACACCACATCGTCATCGATGATGCCAAGCGTACCGACACCCGCCGCCGCCAGATAATACAGCACCGGTGCGCCAAGCCCGCCAGCGCCAATGACCAGCACTTTGGCAGCCTTCAGGCGCTGCTGGCCGGTGCCGCCGATTTCCGGCAACAGGATATGGCGTTTGTAACGTTCGATTTCCTCTGGCGTCAGGGCATCCAAAGTCTATTCTCCGCTCATGCTCAACAGGCGATAAGCACTATCATTCGACGCTGCCGTGGGAAACATTGAAAAATTGCGCCCGCTCTCCCAGACCCGCAAACATGGCGGCATCCGTCCCGGTCATGAAGCTCTGGCCGCCCAGAGCGTGGATAAGATCGAACAGGGCAGCGCGCCGCCCTTCATCCAGATGAGCGGCAATTTCATCCAGCAGCAGCACCGGCGCATAGCCCGTCATATTAGCGGTCAGCTGGGCATGGGCGAGGATCAGACCCACCAGAAGCGCCTTCTGTTCGCCGGTGGAGCAGCGGCCTGCATCCATGTCCTTTTCCGCGTGGCGCACGAAGAGATCCGCGCGGTGCGGGCCTTCCAGCGTGCGTCCGGCGCCAGCATCGCGGTAGCGATTGTCTCGCAAAGTCGCGAGATACTCGTCTTCCAGATCGACCGCCGGGCGATGAAACTCTCCGTCCATGAAACCGGAGAGCGTCAGCGAAGCGGTCGGAAAATTCGCATCATTGCTGCGGCTGTCGATCAGCGCGCGCAACAGCCCCAGCATCTCGTGGCGGGCAACGGCCATGGCAATGCCAAGCTCGGCCATCTGTTTTTCGATGCCCTCCAGCCAGACCGGATCGAAGCGGCCGTCAGAGAGCAGGCGGTTGCGGCCACGCATGGCCTTTTCGAAATCACTTGCCCTGCGGCCATGGCCGGGATCGAGCGACAGAACGAGCCGGTCAAGAAACCGGCGGCGGTCGGAGGAGGAGCCGGTAAACAGGCCATCCATCGCCGGCGTCAGCCACAAGACGCGGAGATGGTCGGTCAGTTCATCGACGGATTTGACCGAGGTGCCATTCAGCCGCAGACGGCGCGACAGTGTCTCGCCTTCACCCTCCAGCCCCGTGCCGATGGCGACCTCGCCATCCATGCCGTTGACTTCGGCGAAGATGGAAAAGCCTGCAGCCTCAGCCCCCACCCGCGTCACATCGGAAAGCGTCGCGCGCCTAAGCCCGCGGCCCGGAGACAGGAAGGAGATGGCTTCCAGCAGATTGGTCTTGCCTGATCCATTGTCGCCCGTCAGCACCACGTGCCGCGCATCAAGGCGCAGGGCAACCTCCGCATAATTGCGAAACTCGCTCAGTTTCAGCCGGGAGAGGAAAACCTTGGCAGTCATGCCGCATCCAGAATCGTCATGGTTTCATGACCTACAACATGCGCTCGAAAATCGGAAAGGATTTTGAGAAAAAGCGCGCGCGCTTCCACCATCGGCCATGACCGTGCCGCCGCAATCCGCGTCGCGCGTCTGCGCGGCGCAGGTGTCTTTCCAGAAGGGGTGTGCGACCGGCCTGATGGTGTGAAAAAGGAACTAGTGCCAGATATCGAGGCTGAGGCCGGCAGCAGCGGAGTGCTGCACCACGCGTTTGCCGTTCGGGAGATCATTGTCATAGAGCTTGGCAAGGATCGCTGCCTCGTCCAGACCATAACCGACCCACCGGTCCCGCAGCCTCTGTTCCAGAACCTCGAAAGATGGACCAACGAAGATCGTAAAGTCGAAACTGGCTTTCAGCCGCGCCCACGGCTCTTCATTCAGCAGCAGATAGTTTCCTTCCGCCAGAATGAACCGTGTGTCGGCGGCGATGGCGCGGGCCGAGGCAATTGCGATTTCCCGGGAGCGGTCAAAGACCGGCACCAGCACCTCCTGATCCGCCCTGCGGACAGCTGCCAGAATGTCTGAGAAACCGCGCACGTCGAACGTCTCCGGCGCGCCCTTGCGGGCAAAGAGGCCGCGATGTTGCAGAATGCCGTTATCCATGTGGAACCCGTCCATGGGCAGGACTTCGGCCTTTTCACCGCGCCGTGTGAGCTCGTCCCGCAATGCATCCGCCAAAGTGGATTTGCCGGCCCCAGGGGGACCGGCAATGCCGATAATGAAGCGGGCACTGTCTGACGCGCGGGCAAGGATCTCGCCCGCTATCGCATCAAGCGTCATCGTCATGCGGCGAGCGTCTCTCTCGGCGGTTCCTTGGCACCAGTCATGAAGGCCACCGCGTCAGACATGGTGTATTCCTTCGGATTGATGACGCAGAGCCGCTTTCCAAGCCGGTGGATATGGATGCGGTCGGCCACTTCGAACACATGCGGCATGTTGTGCGAGATCAGCACGATCGGTAGGCCGCGGGAGCGAACGTCGAGAATAAGCTCCAGCACGCGCCGGCTTTCCTTGACGCCCAGTGCGGCTGTCGGCTCGTCCAGAATGACGACCTTGGAGCCGAAGGCTGCGGCGCGTGCCACGGCCACGCCCTGACGCTGGCCGCCGGAGAGGGTTTCCACCGACTGGTTGATGTTCTGGATGGTCATCAGCCCCAGTTCGGAAAGCTTGGAGCGGGCAAACTTGTCCATGGCGGAGTGGTCGAGCTTGCGGAAAACGGAGCCCATGATACCCGGCTTTCTCAATTCGCGACCGAGGAACATGTTGTCGGTGATCGACAGGGCAGGCGACAGAGCAAGGTTCTGGTAGACGGTCTCGATCCCGGCATCGCGGGCTTCGAGCGGCGTCTTGAACTGCACCGGCTTGCCTTCCAGACGGATCTCGCCTTCATCCGGGCGTATAGCGCCCGAAAGAGCCTTGATCAGTGAGGACTTGCCCGCACCATTGTCGCCGATGACGGCAAGGATTTCTCCCGGATAGAGATCGAAATCCGCATTGTCGAGGGCAGTCACGCGGCCATAGCGCTTGACGAGGCCATGGGCGGAAAGAATGGGTTGCCTTGTGGTATCCGTCATCACACGCCTGCCTTTCTGATCCACTGGTCGATTGCGACGGCGGCGATGATGAGCCAGCCGGTCAGCATGACCTTCCATTGCGGGTCCGCACCCAGCATGTTGAGACCCATGGAAACGACACCCACGAGCATGGCGCCGAACAGGGTTCCGAGGATGGAGCCGCGTCCGCCGAAGAGCGAGATGCCACCTATAACGGTCGCGGTAATGGCCTGAAGGTTATAGTCGGTCACGGCTGCGGAGGGTGAGATGGAGCCGTTACGACCGATGGCCACCCATGCCGCAAAGGCAGCGATGATGCCTGCGACCGTATAGACGCTCAACAGAACCTTGCGGGTCTGAATACCGGAAAGCTTTGCAGCTTCCGGGTCATCGCCAACGGCGTAGACGTGGCGGCCCCAGGCCGTGTGGTTGAGGATGTACCAGAGCAGCGCGACCAGAAGAACCATGGCAATCACGCCAAGGGTCAGAATGGCACTGCCCATACGGAAATTCGTGGCGAAGATCTGCAGCAGAGGCGCGTTTTGCGACACATCGGCATCACGGATCGTCTGGTTGGCCGAATAGATGAAATTCGTCGCCATGACGATGTTCCAGGAACCGAGCGTCACGATGAACGGAGGCAGCTTGACCACGGCGACAAGGAAGCCGTTGAACAGTCCGCACAGACCGCCGACCACAAAGCCCGCAAGGACAGCGACGCCGCTCGGCAGGCCATAATTCACGGCAACATTGCCCATGACGACGGACGAAATCACCATCACCACGCCGATCGAAAGGTCGATACCGGCGGTCAGGATGATCAGTGTCTGCGCTGAACCGAGAATGCCGACAACGGCGATCTGCTGGAGGATCAGCGTCAATGTATAGGACGAAAAGAAGCGTCCGCCGATGGTCAGGCCGAAGATCGCAATCGACAGGATCAGCACGATCAGTGGCACCGCCGCGGGCGTCGAGTGCAGGAAGTGCTGCGCGCGCTTCAAGGGTGAAATCTTTTGATGTTCGAAAGAAGCGACGTTCTTGTCGCTACCATCGAGCACCTGCTCAAATTCCTGTATTCCGCTCATGGTTTCTCCTCCCGCTCGCCAGCCCAAGCCATCCAAGGCGCCCGATTTTTAGCCGGATAATCTGACAGCGAAGTCTTTTGGGCGACGCGGGCCGGGCATTGAGCCCGACCCGCATGAATGCATCACAATGAAGGGATCAACCCCAGCACTTGGCAAGGCCTTCCTTGACGCTGATCGAAGGCACGCCGGAAACCGGCTTGTCGGTCACGAGCGATACGCCTGTGTCGAAGAAGGACTTGCCTTCAGTCGGCTTTGGCTTTTCGCCTGTGTCGGCAAACTTCTTGATCGCCTCGACACCAAGGGCTGCCATCATCAGCGGGTACTGCTGCGATGTCGCGCCGATGACGCCTTCCTCAACGGATTTCACGCCGGGGCAGCCGCCGTCAACCGAGACGATCAGCACATTCTTTTCCATGCCGACGGCCTTCAGCGCCTGGTATGCACCAACGGCTGCAGGCTCGTTGATGGTGTGGATGACGTTGATGCCCGGGTCCTTCTGGAGAAGGTTTTCCATGGCCTTGCGGCCGCCTTCTTCATTGCCGTTCGTCACGTCATGGCCAACGATGCGCTTGTCGTCTTCGTCGCCAATCTTGGTTGCGTCCTTGGGGTCGATGCCGAAGCCCATCATGAAGCCCTGGTCGCGAAGAACGTCGACGCTCGGCTGGTCAGGGGTCAGGTCGAGGAAGCCGACCTTGGCATCCTTGGCCTTGTCGCCCATGGTGCCCTTGGCCCACTGGCCGATCAGCTTGCCCGCCAGCAGGTTGTCGGTCGCGAATGTGGCATCGGCAGCGTCGACCGGGTCGAGCGGCGTGTCGAGAGCGATGACGAGAACGCCTGCGTCACGTGCCTTCTTGATGGTGGGAACGATGCCCTTGGTATCGGATGCGGTGATCAGGATACCCTTTGCGCCATCGGCGATGCAGGATTCGATGGCAGCCACCTGGCTTTCGGAGTCGCCGTCGATCTTGCCGGCATAGGACTTCAGCGTGACGCCGACTTCCTTGGCCTTGGCGGTAGCGCCTTCCTTCATCTTGACGAAGAAGGGATTGGTATCGGTCTTGGTGATGAGGCAAACCGATGTGTCGGCAGCCGAAGCGACAGATGCGAAAGAAACGCCAAGCGCAAGCGCGCCGAGAAAGGCGGAAACGGTGCTCTTCATGTAGTCCTCCCAATGGTGAGACAAGTGCTTCTTCTGAAGCGACTGTTGCGGCCCTTCTCCTCCAAGATCCGGTGCCACTGGCGCAGATGGAAACACCAAATTGGCGGCCTGTCAATAAATAAATCCAATTGAATTATTAATTCCTTGTGGCATTTTATGAATTCCGTAAGCATTGGGAAATGCGGTGAGAGGACGCCGTTTTTCCGCCATTCAGGCTTGCGGAGCATTGGCGCAGGCGGCATAGACGCGCGCTGGCCGGGGAGGAAAATGCGAATGACACGCTCAGCGGAGCCGATACAGCACGCGACCGCAAACGCGCCCGATTTGAGCGGTGGCGCCAATCAGGTTCGTGTTCGCGCCTATAATGAGCGCCTCGTTCTGTCACTGGTGCGCCGCCACAGCGGCCTCTCGAAAGCGGAGATTGCGCGCAGAAGCGGGCTCTCGGCGCAGACCGTATCCGTGATCATGCGTTCGCTGGAAAATGACGGGCTTCTCATTCGCGGCCAGCCCCTGCGCGGCAAGGTCGGCCAGCCCTCGACGCCGATGCGGCTCAATCCGGATGCGGTGTTCTCCTTCGGCGTCAAGATCGGACGGCGCAGCGTCGATCTGGTGCTGATGGATTTCGTCGGGCGCATCCGGCTCAAGCTGCGCAACACCTATCCCTATCCGATGCCCGAATGGATCCTGCCCTTCGTGATCAACGGCATCGCCGAACTGGAAGAGAAATTGTCGCCGGGCGAGCGGCAGAAAATAGCCGGCATCGGCGTTGCCGCGCCCTTCGAACTCTGGAGTTGGGCGCAGGAGGTGGGGGCCCCTCAGACGGAGATGGATCGCTGGCGTGGCGTCGATCTGCGGGCGGAAATATCAGGACAGGTTCATTATCCCGTCTTCCTGCAAAATGATGCGACTAGTGCCTGCGGTGCCGAACTGGTCTTCGGCGCAGGCCAGAACTATCCGGATTTTCTCTATGTCTTCATCGGCTCCTTCATCGGCGGCGGCGTGGTGCTCAATTCAGCCCTCTTTTCCGGGCGCACGGGAACCGCCGGGTCCATTGGCCCGCTGCCGGTGCAGGGCCGCGATGGCTCGACCGTTCAGCTTCTGAAGATCGCATCGATTTTCAAGCTGGAAGACATGCTGCGGGAAAGCAATATCGATCCCAAGCCGCTGTGGTTCTCGCCCGATGACTGGGTGGATTTCGGCGAGCCGCTGGAGCGCTGGATACAGAACACCGCCGCAGCCCTCGCGCAGGCCGTCATCGCCGCAGCCTCCATCATCGATTTCGCCTCCGTCATCATCGATGGCGGTTTTCCCGCCTGGGTTCGCGCCCGCATCGCCGCTGCCACCCGCAAGGCGCTCGATCTGCACGATCTTCAGGGCGTCGCCGTTCCCGAGATTGTCGAAGGCGCGGTCGGCAGCCAGGCCCGCGCAATCGGCGGCGCAAGCCTGCCGCTGTTTTCCCGCTATCTGCTGGATCAGAACGTGCTGTTCAAGGAAACTGCCGGTTGAGTTGAAGTGCTGCCGTTGCGTGGTTTCGTCTTTCCGAAGCCTCATGTATAAGGTTGGAAATCGTCAAGCAGGGCCGCTGCAGAGCATATTCATGACACTAAGCAGAGAATCCGTCCTCGAACCAAGGCGCAAACCGTTACAGGCGCGCTCTCGGGTCACCGTAGGCGCGATCCTGCAAGCTTCTGCCCGCATCCTGCTTGCGGAGAGTCGCGGAAGTTTCACCACCAACCGTGTGGCTGAAGTCGCGGGCGTCAGCATCGGTACGCTCTACGGATATTTTCCAGACAAGGAGTCAATCTGTATCGCCCTTGCGCGGCAGATCCTTGATGATGACCGCAGGCTTTTGATGGAGGCCGTTGATGCCGCTCGCAGCGAAGATGCTCTCCGGGTTCTCATCCACACGCTGTTTTCGCGCCACCGCGCCGAGCGAGAGCTGCGGCGCACGGTCATGAGTTTCTACATCGCTTCCGGTTTTGGCCCTGAGCATGATCGTTTGTTCGGTGACGTCGTCCGCTCGCTTGCCAGAAAATCGAGCCATCTACTGGGTCCGGATGCCCCATCGATCAACCCAATCCGTCTGTTTACCGTGTCACGCGCCGTCTTCGGCGTTGCCCGTGCCATGGCCGAACAGGGTGAAGCCAGCGACCTGCCGCTTGAGCCGCTGGTAGATGAAATGGTTGACTTTGTCCGCGCCTATCTGCTCGGTTTTCCGCAGCCGTCCAATCCGAGCAAATTTGTGGATTGCCTTTCCTGATCGGCAATATTTACTTGTTCTTTCAATTGCTTGCGTCCGCGTAGCTGCCCGCGCCAAAGCCGAGTAGAAGAAGGCGAGATTTTCTCGCATCATGCCGCGTGTGCTCGAATATGGGAGGGCACCTGCAAAGCGATGCGAGGTCAACATGAACGGCAATAGGGATTATGATCCTGAGGTGAAAGGCCAGATACCGCGACGGAGCCTCTTGAAGAGAGGTATGGTTGCGCCACTTGCCCTGGCGGCGACGACGTTCTCCGCAAACGGCGTGGCTGCAGCCCGTTCAGCCTCACTCAAACGCGCATCGACGCCGACACCTGCCGCCAACACCCTGCCTGTCGAAGCGCCATCGGCGCTGGGCATCGACGCAAAGGTGCTGCAGGCCATATTGGACGATGTTCAAGGTGGCGGGCATAATATTCACAGTGTGCTCGTTCTCAGACACGGAAAACTGGCGGCGGAACTGTACCGTCGAGGCTCGGATCGCTCTCTTTACAGCCTGTGGTCCTCGCGTCGGCAGTTCACGCGAGCAGACCTGCATGACATGCGCTCTGTCAGCAAAGGCATTGTCGGGCTTTTATACGGTATCCTGCTTCATCAGGGCGCCGTGCCTGCTATCGACACCCCGGTTTCGTCGCTCTACCCGCAAGTTCGTGCCCTGAACGACGACGCTCGGCAAGCGATCTGCATTCGCCACCTGCTGACCATGACGGCCGGGCTGGAGTGGACCGAACCATCGCCTGTTCGCCGGGCATCGTGGACTGACGAGATAGGCCTTGCCGTCAGCCCATCTGCCTATAGATGCGTGTTCCAGCGCGACGTGGTCGCCAAGCCAGGTTCTGTGTTTACCTATAGCGGCGGGCTTACGGCTGTCCTTGCCGAAATCATGGAGCGAAGCACCCAACGCCCACTCCACCAGATTGCTCGGGAAAGCCTGTTCGAGCCCTTGGGCATCAGCGATTTTGAATGGATCGCGGACGTGACCGGCAAGCCAATGGCTGCGGCTGGATTGAGGTTGCGGCCGAGGGATCTAATAACGATTGGGGCGATGATGTTGAAAGGTGGCGAATGGCAGGGACGGCAAATCGTTCCTGCCGAATGGATTGCCCAATCGACAACACCACACATCAAGACTGCGCCGGTCGGCGGCTATGGCTACCAATGGTGGTCCATGACGACGCAATGGAAGGGCAAGGACCTGGTTGTCGCTGCGGCGATCGGAAATGGTGGCCAGCGGCTTTTTCTTGTGCCGCATCTGGATCTCGCCCTTGTCTCCACGGCCGGCGACTATGGCGATCCTGCGATCGCCGCACCTTTGAATGCCATTCTTCATTCAGTCGTCAAAGCAGTGACAGTGTGACTGCACTGCCTCCTGACTGCTGTGAAGCTTCGGGCCAGAAGCCAGAATAGCCAGTTAGGACCATGCCTTGTGAAGCAGGGGGGTGGACGGCGTCCGATATAGGGAGAGTCAGGGAAAAGGATGGCGGACAGGGTGGGATTCGAACCCACGGTACGCTTTCACGCACACACGCGTTCCAGGCGTGCGCCTTAAACCACTCGGCCACCTGTCCGTCTAAACGTCTGCATGTTTGGGAAAACTGCAAATCACTGGAACGGCGCGATATATACCGATGAATTCGCGGCGATCAACCCGAATCTGAGAGTTTTTTTATTTGTGCAATAAATCCTTCATGTGGGCGCGATTGCAAAGCGTCGTTCAGCGCTTTATCCAACGGTCATGATGCGGGCGCAAATGATGCGTTCCTTAAGGCATCAAGCTGCGCAGAAATCGGGAGAATGTGTTGTGAAAGCTGTATTCCGGTTCATCAGTTTCGTCTTTCTGGCTGCGGCCGTCGGTGTCGGCGTTCTGGATTCGGTGCGTTCGGTCTCCACCTCGTCTGTCGATTTGCTGAGTGTGCAGGATGTCTGGGCGAAAATTTTTCCTGCGTCGCCTGCCATGGCAGAAGGGCTTGTCGCTCACTATATTCATCCCGAAGCGTGGCGTTGGGTCGAAATTGCCCTGTCTGCGGTTCCCGCCTTCGCACTTCTGCTGGCCCTTTCCCTCCTGTGCTGGATGGTCGGGTACAGGAAGCGCAGGGTCATGGGCCGCTTTTCCGCCTGATACCATTCCGTCACGCGCATGATGCAGAAACCAGATGGCGGTCTGATGTGGGCCGCAAGGAGAATGCAATGTTCGGATTTGATACCCTGTCCAAGAAAACCACCATGCCGACGCCGCAAACCGCCTATCCCGGCCGGGATGAGGCGCTGCCCGTTCCGGAATACCACTTCGTAAACGGCAATCCGCTGAAAGGCCCCTATGCCGACAATCTCGAGACGATCTATCTCGGCATGGGTTGCTTCTGGGGAGCCGAACGCCTGTTCTGGCAGACGCCGGGCGTCTTTGTCACGGCTGTTGGATATTCCGGTGGCATCACCCGCAACCCGACCTATCAGGAAACCACCACGGGACTGACCGGTCATGCGGAAGTGGTCAAGGTCGTCTATGACCCCGCCAAGGTCTCTCTCGCCGCGCTGCTCAAGACCTTCTTCGAAGAGCATGATCCCACGCAGGGCATGCGCCAGGGCAATGATGTCGGCACCACATATCGGTCGGTGATCTACACCACCAGCGATGCCCAGCTTATCGAAGCCAAGGCGGCGCGGGACACGTTCCAGCAGGCGCTGAAGGCCGCAGGCCACCGCCCGGACATCACCACGGAAATCGAGCCGCTCGATATCTTCTATTATGCCGAAGATTATCATCAGCAATATCTGGCGAAAAATCCCGGTGGTTACTGCGGCCTGCGGGGTACCGGCGTCAGCTGCAATATCGGCTGAACGTTCGCACGCTTAAGATAGACCCTGCAACGCCCGCTCATCTTGAAAGATGGCGGGCGTTGTTTTGCATTTTCCTGCGGCGTTTGCCTGCTGATCGTAGTCGCACTTGCCGCAAAATTGCGCAGTTCACAGTTTTTCCACCGGGTCAAAAAAACCGGGTGAATTTTTCTTGCAGCCGTGCAAGGATATCCTTACGCACAGTCTGGAAAAGGCTGGCAGTTCCGCAGACATGCCCGTAGCAGGGCTTGCGGGAGGACCCTTTTAAAAAATCAAACTGTAACAACAGGGCTGCACAATGAAAAAATCCCTTCTGACGCTTTTCGCGCTTGCCGCGATGTCGGCTTCCGCTTTGGCTGCGGATATCAAGCCTGCGCTGGTCTACGGCACGGGTGGCAAGTTCGATAAATCGTTCAACGAGGCCGCTGCCGCAGGCGCCGAGAAGTTCAAGGCAGAAACGGGCACCGAATATCGCGATTTCGAGCCGACCAGCGATACGCAGGGCGAGCAGGCGATCCGCAACTTCGCAAGCCGTGGTTTCAACCCGGTTGTCGCAGTCTCCTTCGCCTGGACGTCGGCCATGGAAAAGGTCGCAGCAGAATTCCCTGACACCAAGTTCGTCATTGTCGACTCCGTCGTTGAGCTGCCGAATGTGCGCTCCGTCGTCTACAAGGAAGAAGAAGGTTCCTACCTCGTCGGTCTTCTGGCTGGCATGGCATCCAAGACCGGCAAGGTCGGCTTCATCGGCGGCATGGACATTCCGCTCATCCGCAAGTTCGCCTGCGGCTACGCCCAGGGCGCCAAGGCTGCAAACGCCAAGATCGAAGTCTTCCAGAACATGACCGGCACAACCGGCGCTGCATGGAACGACCCGGTTCGCGGTGGTGAGCTGACCAAGAACCAGCTCGATCAGGGCGCAGACGTCATTTACGCGGCAGCAGGCGCAACCGGCCTCGGCGTTCTCCAGACCGCCGCCGACAACAAGAAATTCTCCATCGGCGTGGATTCCAACCAGAACCACCTGCATCCAGGCTCGGTACTGACCTCCATGGTCAAGCGTGTTGATCTCGCCGTTTACAACGCCTTCAAGGATACCAAGGACGACAAGTTCACCGGTGGCGTCACGTCGCTGGGCGTCAAGGAAGACGGCGTTGCCTATGCGCTCGACGACAACAACAAGGCGCTGATCACGCCGGAAATGATGGCTGCTGTCGATAAGGCAAAGGCTGACATCGTTGCTGGCACGGTCAAGGTCCACGACTATATGTCGGACAATTCTTGCCCAAAGTGATGTGATTTATGGATCAGGGCGCATCGCGAATTTCGCGTTGCGCCCTTTTCATATCCAGCCTCCGGAGAGTTTGGGTTGACGATGGAACCTGCAATCGAGCTTGTCGGTATCGATAAAAAATTCGGCACCGTGCACGCCAACAAGAATATCAATCTCACCGTTGCCAAGGGCACCATCCACGGCATCATCGGGGAAAACGGGGCGGGGAAATCGACCTTGATGTCGATCCTCTACGGCTTCTATCAGGCCGATTCCGGTGAAATCCGCATTGATGGCAAGCCCGTCAACATCAAGGATAGCCAGGCCGCCATCGATGCCGGCATCGGCATGGTGCATCAGCACTTCATGCTGGTCGAGAATTTCTCGGTGCTGGAAAACATCATGCTGGGTGCCGAAGGTGGCGCGCTGTTGGCCAAGGGCACAGCTGCGACCCGTAAGGAACTGAAGCGGCTGGAAGATGAATATGGCCTTGAGGTCAATCCCGATGCCATCATCGAGGATCTGCCCGTTGGCCTGCAGCAGCGCGTGGAAATCCTCAAAGCCATGTATCGTGGCGCTGAAATCCTCATTCTGGATGAGCCGACCGGCGTTTTGACGCCCGCCGAGGCCGATCACCTGTTCAAGATCCTCAGCGTTCTCAGGGATCAGGGCAAGACCGTCATTCTCATCACCCACAAGCTGCGCGAGATCATGGCCATCACCGATGAAGTCTCGGTGATGCGCCGCGGCGAAATGGTGGCGACCCGCAAGACGTCTGAAACGACAGTCGAGGAACTGGCCGAACTCATGGTCGGTCGCCGCGTGCTTCTGCGCGTTGAAAAAGGCGAAGCCAATCCAGGCGAGGTCCTGTTTTCGGTTCGCAATCTCACCGTCAAGGACAGCCGTGGCGTGACCATGGTGGATGACGTGTCCTTTGATGTGCGCGCAGGCGAGATCGTCGGCATCGCGGGTGTCGCTGGCAACGGCCAGTCGGAGCTGCTGGAAGCCATCGCTGGCATCCGCAAGCCGCATTCCGGGGAGATCCTCATGGGCGGCAAGACGGTCGACAGGGTCGATCCCGCCATCCTGCGCAAGCTGGGCCTTGCCCATATCCCTGAAGACCGCCACCATATGGGGCTGGTTCTGAAATTCGAGGAATATGAGAACTCCATTCTCGGCTATCACCGAGATGACCGCTACGGCAAAGGCATGTTCCTCAGCCCCGAAGCCATCCGCAAGGATGCCATCGAGAAGATCGAGAAGTATGATATTCGCCCGCCCAATGCCCGCTTGAAGACCGCCAATTTCTCCGGTGGCAATCAGCAGAAGATCGTCGTTGCGCGTGAAATCGAACGCGACCCCAAGATGCTGATCATCGGCCAGCCGACGCGCGGCGTGGATATCGGCGCCATCGAATTCATCCACCGCCGCATCATCGAGATGCGCGATGCGGGCAAGGCCATTCTGCTGGTTTCGGTGGAGCTCGATGAAATCCGCTCCCTGTCGGACCGCATTCTTGTCATGTTCGCAGGCCGGGTCGTCGGAGAAAAAACGGCGGAAGCCGAAGAACAAACGCTTGGCCTGATGATGGCCGGCATCGCCGCATAAGGCAAAGGCTTAAAAGCTCATGAGTACAGCTTCCGTCCCTCTTCCCAACTGGATCAGCTACGGCCTTCTGCCGTTCCTGAACATCGTCACCGCCTTTTTCATCTCCGGCCTTGTCGTGTGGGGTATTGGCGAAAATCCTTTTGCAGCATTGCGGCTTTTGATCGAGGGTTCGCTGGGCCGAGGTGACGCCATTGGCTTCACCCTGTTTTATACCACCAGCTTCATCTTCACCGGCCTGTCGGTGGCGGTCGCTTTCCATGCGGGCCTCTTCAATATCGGCTCGGAAGGTCAGGCCTATATTGGCGGCCTGGGCGCTGCCATGGTGGCCTTGGCGCTCGATCGTTACGTGCCGTGGTATGTGACCATGCCCTTTGCCGTCATCGGTGCGGCACTCTTCGGCGCGGCATGGGCCTTCATTCCCGGCTGGCTGCAGGCCAAGCGCGGCAGCCATGTCGTCATCACCACCATCATGTTCAACTTCATCGCAGCCGCCTTGATGGTCTACCTGCTGGTCAACGTCTTCATCGTGCCCGGCAAGATGGCGCCGGAAACCCGCACCTTCCTGCCCGGCGGCCAATTGCCCAAGCTGGACTGGTTGATGGCGATGTTCGGCCTCAAGCTCGGTCCGGCACCGTTCAACGTGTCCTTCATCATCGCGCTTGTTGCCGCATTCCTCGTCTGGGTGCTCATCTGGCGCACGAAGCTCGGTTATGAGATGCGCACGCTCGGCATCAGCCCGTCAGCTGCCGTCTATGCTGGCATTCCCTATTCCCGCACCGTCATCATCGCCATGCTCATCTCAGGTGGCTTGGCGGGCATGATGGCGCTCAACCCGGTCATGGGCGCATCGGCACGGTTGCAGGTGGAGTTTGTCGGCGGTGCAGGCTTCGTCGGCATTGCCGTGTCGCTCATGGGCCGCAGCCACCCGCTCGGCATCGTCTTTGCGGCGCTTCTCTTCGGCATTCTCTATCAAGGCGGTGCGGATCTTTCGTTTGAAATGCCCAATATCACCCGCGAAATGATCGTCGTGATCCAGGGTCTCGTCATCCTGTTTGCAGGCGCGCTCGAATATATGTACCGCCCCGCCGTGGTGCGGATCTATCAGCAATTTGTGAAGAGGTAAGGCCCATGGAAACCTTCGATATGCTGGTCAGCATTCTCGGTTCGACCGTGCGCCTGACCATTCCGCTGCTGTTTACCGCTCTTGCCGGTCTGTTTTCGGAACGCGCCGGTGTGTTCGACATCGGCCTTGAAGGCAAGATGCTGGCCGCTGCCTTCGCATCCGCCTGCGTGGCCTACATCACGGCTGATCCGTGGGCAGGTCTTGCCGCCGGTATCGGCGTGTCCATCTTCTTTTCGCTGGTGCATGGCTTTGCCGTCATCACCAACAGAGGCAACCAGATCGTCTCGGGCGTGGCGCTCAATTTCGTCGCAGCTGGTCTGACGGTCGTGCTGGGGCAGGCATGGTTCGGTCAGGGCGGTCGTACGCCGCAGATCCCGGGCGAAGGCCGTTTCACGCCGATCATTCTGCCGGGTGTGGATGCCATGCGCGAGATACCCTTCATCGGCCCCCTCTATGCCAATGTCATCTCCGGCAACAATATCCTGACCTATCTCGCCTTTATCGCCGTGCCGATTTCCTGGTGGGTGCTGTACCGCACACGCTTTGGCCTTCGCCTTCGTGCGGTGGGTGAAAATCCGGGTGCTGTCGATACCGCTGGCATTTCGGTGACATGGATGCGCTTTCGCGCCGTCATCGTCGCAGGCTTTCTCTGCGGCTTTGCTGGAACCTATCTGGCCGTCGCACAGTCGGCCGCCTTCATTGCCAATATGTCGGCGGGCAAGGGCTATATCGCGCTCGCGGCCCTGATCTTTGCCAAATGGAAGCCGGTGCCGGTCATGTTCGCCTGCCTGCTCTTCGGCTTTCTGGATGCGGTCGCAAACTTCATGCAGGGCAAGGCCATTCCCGGCATCGGTGAAGTCCCAGTGCAGATTTTCCAGGCGCTGCCCTATATTCTCACCTGCATCCTGCTGGCCGGTTTCATCGGCGTTGCCAAGCCGCCAAAGGCCGGTGGTGTTGCCTATACGAAGGAGCGTTAAACCATGTCGCACGAATTGTTCGAGGCAGCCCGAGAGGCCATGGCCTTTGCCCATGCTCCCTATTCCAAATTCCCCGTGGGTGCTGCCATCCGCGCTGAAGACGGCAAGATCTACAAGGGCGCCAATATCGAGAACCTGTCCTTTCCTCAAGGGTGGTGCGCGGAACCTTCCGCCATCAGCGCCATGATCATGGGCGGGGCAAAGAAGATCACCGAACTCGCCGTCATCGCCGAAAAGCTGGCGCTCTGCCCGCCCTGTGGCGGTTGCCGCCAGAAGATTGCGGAATTTGCGTCCGCCGATACCAAGATTTACCTCTGCGACGAGGCGGGCGTGCAGAAGGTCATGACCATGGACGAGCTTTTGCCCTTCAGCTTCAAGACAGAGTTACCTTGATGGATCACGCGATCATCGACGTCCTCGTGGACAGGCTGAACGGGCTCATCCCGCGCACCGCCATCGTGCTGGGCTCCGGCCTTGGCTCGCTGGTGGATGAGGTGACGGACCCGATCCGCATTCCCTATGCCGAGATCCCCGGCTTTCCCGCAAGTGCCGTTTCCGGCCACGCGGGAGAGGTGGTCGCAGGCTATCTTGGTGGACAGCCCATCCTCATGCTCGCCGGTCGCGTCCATTATTACGAGCAAGGCAATGCAAATGCCATGCGCCCTGCCATCGAGGCACTGGCCGGGATCGGCGTGCAGTCGCTGATTCTCACAAACGCTGCAGGCTCGGTGCGGCAGGACATGCCACCCGGCTCGGTTATGCAGATCACCGATCACATCAATTATTCCGGCATGAACCCGCTGATCGGCGAAGAAAGCGACAAACGCTTCGTCGGCATGACCAGCGCCTATGATGCGGATCTGTCGATTGCCATGCGCAATGCCGCCATCCGCGCCACCGTGCCGCTGTTTTCAGGCGTCTATATGTGGTTTTCAGGCCCAAGCTTTGAAACACCGGCGGAAATCCGCATGGCGCGGACCCTGGGCGCAGATGCCGTGGGCATGTCCACGGTGCCGGAAGTGATCCTTGCGCGCTTTTTCGGGATGCGCGTTGCCGCGGCTTCCGTTATTACCAATTACGGTGCCGGAATGACGGGTGCCGAACTGAGCCATGAAGAAACCAAAGACATGGCGCCCATAGGCGGCAAGAGACTGGCCGCGATCTTAACGGAAATGATTTCTGGAGGAAATTGAGCATGGAACTTCAGCGCCCGCGCGAAGCCGCCGCTCTCGCCTTGTCCTTGCTGGACCTGACGAATCTAAAGGAAGACTGCACGGCAGAGCAGATTGCCGCTCTGTGCCAGAAGGCGCATACGCAATATGGCACCACCGCCGCCATCTGCATCTGGCCGCGCTTCGTCGCTCAGGCCCGCGCCGCCTTTGGCAATAGCCGTTCGGTCCGCATCGCAACCGTGGTCAATTTCCCCTCGGGCGATCTGGATGTGGCAACCGTGGTTGGCGAAACCGAACGCGCCATTGCCGATGGTGCCGATGAAATCGATCTTGTCATTCCCTACAGAAAATTCATCGCAGGCGATGAAAATGCTGTCAGCGAAATGGTCGCTGCGGTTCGCAAGGCCTGCGTCGCGCCTGTTCTCTTAAAAGTCATCATCGAAACCGGCGAGTTGAAGGACAAGGCGCTTATCCGCCGCGCATCCGAAATCGCCATTGCCGAGGGTGCGGATTTCATCAAGACCTCCACCGGCAAGGTCACGGTCAACGCCACGCTGGAGGCCGCAGACATTATGCTGCAGGCTATCAGAGACAGCAAAAAGAAGGTCGGCTTCAAGCCCGCAGGTGGCATCGGTACGGTGGCAGATGCGACGCTTTACCTGCGTCTGGCAGAAACCATCATGCAGCCCAACTGGGCCATGCCCTCCACCTTCCGCTTCGGTGCATCCGGCATTCTGGACGATATTCTGAATGTGCTGGCTGGCGGCGAGCCGGCCAAATCCGCCAGCGGCTATTGATCCGCCATGATCCCGCAGGAAATCATCCTCCGCAAACGTGACGGGCAGGTTCTGACGGCGGATGAGATTTCCGCCTTCATATCCGGTCTCTCCAGCGGCGCGATTTCCGAGGGGCAGGCCGCAGCCTTCGCCATGGCGGTCTTCTTTCGCGGCATGAGCCGCGATGAGACGGTGGCGCTGACACTTGCCATGCGCGACAGCGGCGATGTTCTTTCCTGGGCGGATATCGGCAAACCCATTGCCGACAAGCATTCCACTGGCGGCGTCGGCGATAATGTCTCGCTCATGCTGGCCCCCATCGTCGCCGCCTGCGGTCTTGCGGTGCCGATGATCTCAGGCAAAGGCCTTGGCCACACCGGCGGCACGCTGGATAAGCTCGAATCCATCGCAGGCTATAATATCATGCCTGACGAGGCCCTCTTTCGCCGGACAGTAAAAGATGTCGGCTGCGCCATCATCGGCCAGACGGGTGATCTCGCCCCCGCCGACAAGCGGCTCTATGCCATCAGGGACGTGACGGCTACGGTGGATTCGGTTCCGCTCATCACCGCCTCCATCCTGTCGAAGAAGCTCGCCGCGGGTCTGGAAACGCTGGTGCTGGATGTGAAATTTGGCAATGGTGCTTTCATGCAGGGTGCCGAGGAAGCCGAAGCGCTCGCCCGGTCTCTGGTCGAGGTTGCCAATGGCGCGGGCGTCAAAACCTCCGCGCTCATCACCGACATGAACCAGCCCCTGGCCGATGCCGCAGGCAACGCACTGGAAATCATCCATTGTCTGGAATTCCTGTCGGGCAAGAAAAGCGGAACCCGGATTGAAACGCTGGTACTCGCCTTCGCCGCCGAAATGCTGCTCCAGTCCGGCTCTGTCTCCAGCCTCCCGGACGGCGAAGCCTTGGCCCGTGAGGCGCTTGCCACAGGTGCCGCCATGGAACGTTTCGGCAAGATGATCTCAGCTCTCGGCGGTCCCTCGGATTTCATCGAAAAGCCCGGCCATTATCTCAAGCCCGCCCCTTACATCGCGCCGGTTCTGGCAACCGAGGACGGGTTTCTATCCACCTGTCAGACGCGGGATCTCGGAATGGTCGTGGTTGCCCTCGGCGGCGGCCGTCGCCACCCCGGTGATGCCATCGATCATCGTGTGGGCCTTTCGGATATTCTGCCCTTGGGAACGAGGGTGGAGAAGGGCCAGTCGATCGCCATGGTCCATGCGGCAACTGAAGAGAGCCTGAGCGTCGCACTTCATGCCGTGTCGGGTGCCTATGGCATCTCGCAGCACGCGCCCGCAGATCAGCCGATCATTCTCGCGCGCATCGGTGCCTGAAGGCTAACGCGTCAGAATGAGCTTGCCGTTTTCCGATTTGAAGGATTTCAGCTGCTTGAGAAAGGTCATGCCGATCAGCACTGTGTCCAACGCGCCGTCCTTTGATACGGCTGCCTGCACGTTGCGGGCAACGATATTGCCGAGCTCAACCCTCTCAAGCGTAATGACGGCGATGGATTTGACACCGTTTGCCGTCGAGGTCTGATATTTGTAGTCGCTGTCTTTGAGCACATAGCCCAGCCGCCGGGCCGTGCTCTCATTGAGAGAAACCAGGGACGCGCCGGTATCGATCAGCCCTTCGATTTGCTTGCCGTTGATTTTCAGCTTGGCGGCATAGTGGCCACGCTTATCCGCATTCAGCGTCACAGTGCCAGCACTTGGCGGCGTTGCAAGCGCATCGGCTTTGGCCAGGGGTTCGGCAGGGCTTGTCACCTTCGCTTCGGAAGGCTGGGAGAGATAGGTTTCAAGGTATTGAGGGGCGGCAACGGCCAGCATGATGATGCCGCCTGCCGCGAAAAGAAATCCTCGTGACATCATCTTCGCCAGACCCTCCCCCCCTGCGAACCACCTTAAGGCGTATGATGTGGTGAGAATGCGTGAAAAAGTTGCTAATGCAGCACTGAAAACCAGCGCAGACATGGGCCCTTACCGCTCAAAGGCCCGATGTGCCTAACCAAGAGTTCAAACTCAGGCTACTTGCGTCTCAAATCCGAACAGTCAGCCGCAGGCGTGATTGTCTTGCGAAAAATAAAAATATTAAAATTCAACGACTTGATGGAAATTCAACAAAAAACGTTCTGCATTTCATTCACACCCTGCGAATCGGTCGCACACTGTTTGCACTTTCGCCACCTGCATGTTTCGCGAGACATGATGGCGGCGAAGGCTGGTGGTTGGGCGCAGACGTGCGGCCAGACATCAGGAATACCATGTCAGGGCAAGCCTGGCGGACCCGACGATCTCGACGCGAAAGACCATTCACGGCTTTCGGAAAGGGCGAGGCGGGACGGTCCGGCGGAAACTGCCCGTCACGCTCAGCCCGGATCATTCACGCTCCGGTCTGGGCAAGGCATGGTCCGCAGGAACGAATGATCTGAGGCCACGCAAATGCGGACGCCAACGATATCCATACCAGAGACCTATCCGCATTTGCGTGTGTTCTCCGGGTCAAGACAAAACATGCCACGGGTGCATTGCACCGCGTGAACGGCGAAGCGCATCCTGAAGGATGGCTCACCGTTCACGCGGTTGCGGTTGAGAGCCAGCGCCAGGGGCGCTTTCCTTCGGCACGGAAAGGCTCTAGTTTCCCGTCAAACAGGAATTCGGTCGGCATCATGGCACTTTCAGGCAAGCACATTCTCCTCATCATCTCCGGCGGCATTGCGGCCTATAAGAGCCTCGATCTCATTCGCCGCCTGAAAGAGCGCGGCGCGAAGGTGACGCCCGTGATGACCAGGGGCGCGCAGGAATTTGTCACGCCGCTTGCCGTCGGCGCTCTTTCGGCCACCCACGTCTTTACCGAATTGTTTTCCCGTCAGGATGAGCAGGATGTCGGCCATATCAGGCTGGCGCGCGATTGTGATCTCATCCTCGTTGCACCTGCGACTGCTGATCTCATGGCCAAGATGGCGAATGGCCTTGCCGATGATCTCGCCTCCACCATATTGCTGGCAACGGACCGCAAGGTGCTCGTCGCACCCGCCATGAACCCCAAAATGTGGAACGCAAAACCCACCCAGCGCAACATTGCGACGCTCAAAGCCGATGGCATCCATTTCATAGGCCCCATGGCAGGCGAGATGGCGGAAAAGGGCGAGGCGGGCTTTGGGCGCATGGCAGAACCCTTGCAGATCGCCGAAGCCGCCCAGAGCTTTCTCGATGACCGGCCAAAGCCGCTTGCAGGCAAAAAAGCCATCGTCACCTCAGGCCCGACCCATGAGCCGATCGATCCCGTCCGCTACATCGCCAACCGCTCCTCCGGCAAGCAGGGCCACGCCATTGCCGCAGCGCTGGCGCAGCTGGGGGCCGACGTCACGCTGGTCTCAGGCCCGGTGACGATTGCCGATCCCGCAGGCGTCAAGACCATCCATGTCGAACGGGCCGAAGAGATGCGTGACGCCGTGCTGTCGCATCTGCCCGCCGATATCGCCGTCATGGTCGCCGCCGTCGCCGACTGGCGCGTCGCAAGCACCGTGGATCAGAAGATCAAGAAACAGCCGGGCGATGAGCCTCCGGTGCTGCAGATGGTTGAAAACCCGGATATTCTCAAGACCGTCGGCCATCACGCGCAAAGGCCGCAGATCGTCGTTGGCTTCGCAGCGGAAACGCAGGATGTCGAAACCAATGGCCGCGCCAAGCTGGAGCGCAAGGGCGCCGATATCATCGTTGCCAATGATGTTTCGGCTGAAACCGGCATCATGGGCGGCGACCGCAACAGCGTGAAGATCATATCGCGCGACGGCATCGACGCCTGGCCCGATCTCGACAAGACGGACGTCGCCCAACGCCTGGCAGCCCTTATTGCGGAGCGTCTGGCGTGAGCCTGTTTGAGCGCAACGGTTTCGACAAGAGCTTAAGTGAATGGCCCGGAGTGACCTTCGTCGACCAATGGGACTCCCATGTCGCCAAAGTGGGGCCCAAGGTCTTTGCCGTTCTGGGCGAACGGGACAACTGGCGCCTCGTTCTCAAATGCTCCGAAGAAAGCTTCGAGATCCTCACCGCACTCGACGGCATTGCCCAGGCACCCTATTTCGCCAGGCGCAAATGGATATCCATCTCAGACCACTCGCCTCTGGAGGCGGATGATTTGCAGCACTACCTGCGCCGATCCTACGAACTGGTTGCAGCGGGCCTGACGAGGAAGCTACGGGCAGAGCTGGGGATTGATTTGCGGCCATGATTCTTAGTTTTCGCAGCGCGTTTGGATGAACGCTATAGTGTGCCGCATGTCTGATTCCCCATCACAGATTTTGTCAGCCACTACGAGAGATTCCATTGCCTGTTACCTTAAACCTCTACCTTGACGATTCCGGCACCAGACATCCTTCTCATAAAATCGGCAAGAAACCGGCGCATGGTTACGATTGGTTCGCGCTCGGGGGAATTTTAGTCAGGAGTGATGACGAAGAATCCGCCCGTGAATTACATTTGAAGTTTTGCGAAAAATGGGAAATCGTGGCGCCTTTACACTCCTCTGAAATCAGATCGCAAAACGAGAATTTCGAGTTTCTGCGGCGGTGGGACAAGGAGAAGCTCGAAGCATTTTACGATGAGCTTTACGGCCTTATGCGGGAGGCGCCCGTGATGGGTATTGCGTGTACGGTTGATCGCCCAGGATACAATGGTCGATACCTTGAGCAGTACAAACAGAATCCATGGATGCTCTGCAAAACCGCATTCACGGTAGTGGTAGAAAGGGCGGCGAAATACGCTATTGGCCAGAATATGAAGCTAAGGGTGCATCCGGAACGTTGCAACAAGACGGAAGATGCGAGCCTGGAGGGCTACTATAAAGCTCTTAGGTCGGAAGGAATGCCATTTGCGAAAGACAATTCCGATAAATATCGACCACTTTCTCCTGAGCAATTGAACCAAACACTCTACGAGTTCAAGACGAAAAACAAGACGTCGCCAATGGCGCAACTGGCGGATTTGTATCTCTGGCCCATCTGTATGGGTGGCTATAACATGAGCAATCGTCCCTACCAGCGCTTGATGGAGGACGGAAAACTTATCGACTGCCATATAGAAGAAAATGAGCGCCCGACGCTCGGCTGCAAATACAGCTGCTTTGAAAATGTACAAAGAAAAGCCTAAAAACTCAAAAAGCCTCCGACATTTCTGTCGAGGCTTTTGGGCGACCGCAGAGGCGATCTCGTGGGCCAGGCCCGACTGAATAATTACTCTACCCATTGACGGGTTGCAAGGGATTTCTGGGTAAGCCGATTTTGTACGTTTGTCTTACCGTCATCACGGCAGAAGCCGTCGCTCTTTGCGCATTGGGTCTTTCTGAAAGCCCGCTACAGTTTCTGTAAGCTACCCTAGCTAATCCGCACCGCAATATATACCAGCACCAGCGCGATCACCCAAAGCGCAATCCGTCCCCAGCGGGTATGCCGGGCCTCGGCCTTGCCGATGGCTTCTGCCGTGCTGGCGTCGAAGCGCAGGCCGTGTTCGCTCATATAGACGAGATCGGCGTGAAGCTTTTCGGTTTTGGCGGCGATTTCGGGGGCGGCTTCGGCGAGTTTCACGGCGGCTTTCAGGCCGTCCTTGAGGTCGGTCACGATGCGCTTGGGGCCGAGATTGTCGCGGATCCAGCTGCTGACGACGGGGTCTGCGGCTTTCCACATGTTGAAGCGCGGATTGAGGATGCGCGATACACCTTCCACCACCACCATGGTCTTTTGCAGCATCACCAGTTCGGGGCGCGTTTCCATGTCGAAAAGCTCTGTGACTTCAAAGAGAAGCGTCAGAAGCTTGCCCATCGAAATGGTTTCGGCAGGCTGGCCGTGGATCGGCTCGCCGATGGCCCGGATGGCCTGCGCGAAGCTGGCAATATCGTGGTGGCCGGGAACATAGCCCGCTTCGAAATGCACTTCCGCAACCCGCATATAGTCGCGGGTGATGAAGCCATAGAGGATCTCTGCGAGGAAGCGGCGTTCCTTTTTGCCCAGACGCCCGGCAATGCCCATATCGACCGCAACGATCATGCCCTTGGGATCGACGAAGAGGTTGCCCGGATGCATGTCTGCGTGAAAGAAGCCGTCCCGTAATGTATGGCGAAGGAAGGACTGGATCAGCGTATCGGCGAGCGCATTGAGGTCGTGACCGGCAGCCTTCAGCGCCGCAACGTCAGACATCTTGATGCCGTCGATCCATTCCATGGTGACGACATCGCGGCCCGTGCGTTCCCAGTCCACTTCCGGGACACGAAAGCCCGGGTCATCCTTTGTGTTTTCCGCAAGTTCGGAGAGGGCTGCGGCTTCAAGCCTCAAATCCATCTCGATCTTGGTCGTCTGCTCCAGCGCCCGCGTCACTTCGACCGGACGCAGACGGCGTGCCGAACGAATGAAGCGCTGCTGCAGGTCGGCAATCAGATACATGGCTTCCAGATCGTTCTGGAAACGCTGCCGCACGCCGGGGCGGATGACCTTGACGGCCACCTTTTTTGGTCCCGACGCGCTTTGCACCATCGCAGGATGGACCTGCGCGATGGAGGCAGCCGCGATGGGATTGCCGAGTTCAATATAGAGCTCGGAAACGGGACGGCCGAGAGAGCCCTCGATATTCGCCTTTGCTGCCGCATTGGGGAAGAAGGCCATGCGGTCCTGCAGCCGGGAAAGATCCTCGGCAAAATCCGCGCCGACCACATCCGGGCGGGTGGCCAGAAACTGGCCCATCTTGACGTAGGATGGCCCAAGACGCTCGACCGCAGTTGCCAGACGGTCGCGCCGATCGGCATGTTTTGCCCGGTTGCGGGCAAGCGGCTTCAAAAGCGCCTTGGCAAATTTCGCCGTGGCGGGAAGCTCGTCGGAGGGCAGAGCAAGCACCACGCCCTCACGCACGAGAACCCAGCCGACCTTTGCAAGCCGGAAATATGCGCCAAGCGTACTCATGCGAATGCCTTCTTCCTGCCCTTGCCTGCCATAAGTCTCAGAGCTTCCAGCCGGAATGCAGCGCGGCGATACCGCCGGTGTAATTGGTATAGGTCACGCGCGAGAAGCCGGCAGTACGGATCATCGCGGCAAAGTCTTCCTGATTGGGGAACTTGCGGATCGATTCGACCAGATACTGATAGGGCTCGGCGTCGCCGGTGATCATCTTGCCGAAGCGGGGAATGGCATTGAAGGACCATGCGTCGTAGAACCGGTCCAGCAGAGGCATCTCAACCTCGGAAAACTCCAGCACCAGCAGGCGTCCGCCACGCTTGAGCACGCGGTGTGCTTCCTTCAGCGCCACATCGATGCGCGGCACGTTGCGAATGCCGAAGGCCACCGTATAGGCATCGAAGCTGTTGTCCTCGAAGGGCAGCTCCTCGGCATTGGCTTCCACGAAGGTCAGATTGTCGGAAAGCCTCTTCTTGGCCGCCCGCTCTTCACCGACAGCCAGCATCGAGCCGTTGATGTCGAGAACGGTGGAATGCGCCAGCCGATTGGAGGCCTCGATGATGCGGAATGCGATGTCGCCCGTGCCGCCCGCAACATCCAGCGTCCGGTAGGACGGGTCCTTGCGCGGATTGAGCGCTGCAATCATCGCGTCCTTCCAGACGCGGTGCATACCGGCGGACATCACATCATTCATGATGTCGTAACGCTTGGCGACCTTGTGGAAGACCTCGTTGACCATGCCCTGCTTTTGACCTTCATCGACCTTGTGAAAGCCATAGGAGGTTTCCATGCCGCCTTGTGCGGTGGTGCGAGCTTCGGTCATCGGTGGTCTCCATCTTTAATTGCGGTGCGGACCATAGCGGAAAGGCGATTGCAACGCTATCTGTTGCGACAACAAGTGCCTGCGACATGTATGCCCGCAGGCTGCCAATCACAAGACCGTTGCGGTAACATGTGGGATAAACTCCATGCCAGAACTGCCCGAAGTAGAAACCGTCAGACGTGGCCTTGCCCCGACCATGGAAGGCGCCATCCTTGAAAGGGCGGTGCTTGCGCGGCCTGACCTGCGCTTTCCATTCCCGGAAGGCTTCGCCGGATTGGTGGAAGGCAAGCGCATTATCTCGCTGGGTCGTCGTGCGAAATATCTGCTGATCGAACTGGAGGACGGGCTTACCATCATCGCCCATCTCGGCATGTCCGGCTCTTTCCGCATCGAGGAACAGCAAGGTACAGCAGAAACGCCGGGTGATTTTCACCATGCGCGCTCCAAGGATGGCAAGCACGACCATGTCGTGTTCCACCTGCAACGGCAGGGGAGGGGCCCCGCGCAGGTCATATATAACGACCCGCGCCGTTTCGGCTTCATGCATCTGGTAGAGCGCGCCAATATCGATCTCTACCCCGCCTTTACGGATCTCGGACCGGAGCCGACAGGGAATGCGTTGAGTGCCGAGTATCTGGCAGGCCGCTTTCAAGGCAAGAGCCAGCCGCTGAAAAGCACGCTGCTGGACCAGAAGGTCATCGCGGGTCTTGGCAATATCTATGTCTGCGAAGCGATGTGGCGCGCGCATCTGTCGCCGTTGAGAGCGGCGGGAACGCTGGTGACAAAAACCGGCAAGCCCAGGGCGCAGCTCGTCGATCTGACGCAGAAGATCCGTGAGGTCATTGCCGATGCGATTGCGGCTGGCGGCTCGTCCCTGCGCGACCATATCCAGACAGACGGCCAGCTTGGTTACTTCCAGCATTCCTTTTCGGTCTATGACCGGCAGGGCCATGCTTGCCCCACACCCGGTTGCGGGGGTACGGTTGAGCGGATCGTGCAGGCCGGTCGCTCTACATTCTATTGTGCCGCTTGCCAGAAGTGATGGAGAGGATAACAGCCATGGACTACGAAACGCTGATCGTTGAAAAGCGTGATGAGGTGGGCGTCATTACGCTCAATCGCCCGCAGGCCCTGAATGCGCTGAATTCGACCCTGCTGAAGGAGTTGCGCCACATTCTGGCGTCCTTCTCCAGGGACGAGTCGATTGGAGCCATCGTCATTACCGGGTCGCCGAAGGCTTTTGCTGCTGGCGCAGATATCAAGGAAATGCAGTCGCTGGATTTCGTCGATGCCTATCTCGGCGATTTTCTGGGTGGCTGGGACGATGTGGCCTCGACGCGCAAGCCCGTCATTGCCGCAGTCTCCGGCTTTGCTCTGGGCGGTGGATGTGAACTGGCCATGATGTGCGATTTCATCATCGCATCGGAAACGGCAAAATTCGGCCAGCCGGAAATCACGCTGGGCGTCATTCCCGGCATGGGCGGCTCGCAGCGACTGACACGCGCGGTAGGCAAGGCCAAGGCCATGGATCTGGTATTGACTGGCCGCAAGATGGATGCCGCCGAAGCCGAGCGGTCAGGGCTGGTGTCGAGGGTCGTGCCGCAGGAGCGCCTGATGGATGAAGCCATCGAGGCGGCAACCACCATAGCGTCGCTGTCGCGCGCCTCGGTGATGATGGCAAAGGAAAGCGTCGAGAGATCCTTCGAGGTTTCATTGAGCGAAGGTCTGCGGTTCGAACGCCGCCTGTTCCAGGCGCTTTTTGCGACCGAGGACCAGAAGGAAGGCATGGCGGCTTTTGTGGAGAAGAGAAAGCCGGTCTTCACAAATCGCTGATGGATCGCTAAAGCGGGGAGGCGGCAAAGACCTGACCTATTTTGCCATCCGCCCGCTCCAAGGATTCGGAATATCAGCGTTTTTGCTGAAAATGCGCGTTGACGGCCACCCGCTTTAAGGTTATATGCCCGGCCACGGTTAGGAAAAGCCATCCGGCTTATTCCAATTACTCCCGCATCTTTTGGAAAGCGAGGTCTTCGAAAGACCTGATCCTGTGGTTGCGGATTTTGGTTTGAATTCGAAGAGAGGCATACATGGCCAATACAACTTCGGCGAAAAAGGCGACTCGCAAGATCGCTCGCCGTACTGCAGTCAACAAGGCTCGCCGTTCGCGTGTTCGCGGTTTCATCCGCAAGGTCGAAGAGGCCATCGCAACGGGCGATCTCGCAGTCGCAACAGAAGCACTCAAGGCAGCTCAGCCGGAGATCCAGCGCGCAGCCACCCGCGGCGTCCTGCACGGCAACACAGCGTCCCGCAAAGTGTCGCGTCTGGCACAGCGCGTGAAGGCACTTTCCGCCTGATCTGACGAATGCAAATTTATTTGGAAAAGCCTGGTCGTTCGACCGGGCTTTTTCTGTTTCTAACAACTTGTTAACGATTGATTGTCTAGCATGACAGTTCCACGTCAATGCGATGACGGAAAAACACCAACAAATTCAATTGCTTGGGGAAGGTGGCTAAAAATTTCCTTTCCTCCCCCTGCGGAAGGTTGGCCGAGAGTAGAGTCAAGAGAATTTTTATTTTTCTGCGAAAAGCCGCTTTAAAAATAGCGCAAAAATGAATCTCATTGATTCATAAGAGATTCTCCAAACGCCTATTCAATCGATGCAAAACGGCCTTAACGAGTCAATGGCCGATCTTCTTTTTTGGAGAAAAATCGCCATTGATCTCCACCCCCGATCCTGCCTAAATGCATCTCGACAAGGGGCAAGGATTTCTATCCACAAGCTATCTCGATCCTTGAGTATCGAAGGTACATGCTTCTTGCGGACGAGTTCTGTTTGAGTTCGTTTTTTCAAGTATCGGGGCCGGATTGGCCGCAATCTCAAAGGTTGCGGAAATGCTGATCTTTGCCTTCGAGCGACATATGTTGAAGTTGTGTTGTGGGAGTAGATGTTGAGTAATCGCAGGCCTCTCCATGATGTAGAGGGAAATGGGATAACCGGCTCGCGGTGATACAAATGGCTTGAGGACAGGTCTTTCGAGGGGAGTGTCCGCAAGTAAAAATAACGAGGGGTATCCCTGATGGGCGTTTGCCTGTCAGGCTATGATTGGCAATTTGAAAGGCGGCAATATGCAATTGAATTTGGTGATGGGTGCGGTGGCAAACGGGGACCGCACGCCAAAGGCATGTGATGCAGCTGGTACTGATGCGGCAGGGGACAAGCAGGATATGAAGCACGACGCGCTGTTCGAGCGTTTTAGCGCGCGGCTGAAGGCACAGGTTGGACCAGAGGTTTACGCAAGCTGGTTTGCACGTCTCAAGCTCCATTCGGTTTCCAAAAGCGTTGTACGGTTTACGGTTCCTACGACGTTTCTCAAATCGTGGATCAACAATCGCTATATCGATCTCATCACCACGCTCATCCAGAGCGAGGATGCAGATGTTCTCAAGGTGGAAATTCTGGTGCGCTCCGCCAGCCGTCCGGTTCGCCCGGCCCAGGTAGAAGAGCGTACGCTGCCGGCGCCTGACATGAGCACCGCCGCACAGCGGGCAAAGCCATTCATTCCGCCGCAGCCGATGAGCAGCGCACAGCCATCCGGCATGTCGCCATCGGCACCGGTCACACGCCATTCGGGTTCCGGTCCGTTCTTCGGTTCGCCGCTGGACAGCCGCTTTACCTTCGATACCTTCGTTGAAGGCTCGTCCAACCGCGTGGCGCTTGCCGCTGCAAAGACGATTGCCGAGGCTGGAGCAGGCGCGGTGCGTTTCAATCCGCTCTTCATCCATGCGGGTGTCGGCCTTGGAAAGACGCATCTTCTGCAGGCCATTGCCAATGCGGCCATCGACAGCCCGCGCAATCCGCGCGTCGTCTATCTCACAGCCGAGTACTTCATGTGGCGCTTCGCAACCGCGATCCGTGACAATGATGCGCTGACGCTGAAGGACACGCTGCGCAATATCGACCTTCTGGTCATCGATGACATGCAGTTCCTGCAGGGCAAGATGATCCAGCACGAGTTCTGCCACCTGCTCAACATGCTGCTCGACAGCGCCAAGCAGGTCGTGGTGGCCGCAGACCGCGCGCCTTGGGAACTGGAATCGCTCGATCCGCGTGTGCGTTCGCGCCTTCAGGGTGGCATGGCCATCGAAATCGAAGGCCCGGATTATGAAATGCGCTACGAAATGCTGACCCAGCGTATCGCAGCCGCCCGTCAGGAAGATCCGAGCTTCGACATTCCCGAAGAAATCGTCTCTCACGTCGCCCGCAGCGTGACCGCCAGCGGCCGTGAACTGGAAGGCGCCTTCAACCAGCTGATCTTCCGCCGCTCTTTCGAGCCGAACCTTTCGGTCGAGCGCGTGGACGAGCTTCTGGCACATCTGGTCGGTACCGGCGAAGCCAAGCGCGTGCGCATTGAAGACATCCAGCGCATCGTCGCCAGACACTACAATGTCTCGCGTCAGGAACTGGTCTCCAACCGCCGCACCCGCGTCATCGTCAAGCCGCGCCAGGTTGCCATGTATCTCGCCAAGATGCTGACACCGCGCTCCTTCCCGGAAATCGGTCGCCGCTTCGGCGGACGCGATCACACCACGGTCCTTCATGCCGTGCGCAAGATCGAAGAACTGATCGGCGGAGACAGCAAGCTCGGCCACGAGGTGGAGCTTTTGAAGCGGCTGATCAACGAAAACAACGCTTGATATCCGTTAAGGTGGTCCAACCGCCAAGACGAATTCTTCCATACTGATCAGAGACCGGCTGCCGTTCGTAAAAGACGACAGCCGGTTTTTTATTTTTTATTGTCTTTGGCTTTGTCGATTTTCGGACGGATGCGCTTGTCGAGCCAATTTCAATTCAACGTCAGACGGGGGGTGGGTTGTTTTAATCCTGATGTTCTTGCCGTTGATTTTCGTCTTCAAGACACCTTCGACCGGGCCGAACAGGCGATCGTCTGGTACTGCTCACCGGGCCGCGACGAGACCTGATTTACATCGGAACTGAACAAGCCTGCGTTGCCGATAACGTGGCGGGATATCTACGCATGACAACCCACAAATGCGTGACAGGGATCAGAAGTGTTCCGCCGCCGATAATGGCAAACGGCAAACCGGCCCAACCGCTGTCGCTGACACCAATGGCCCCCATTACTGTCGTGGTAAAAATGATCGGCGCGATCCCGCAGTAAAAGCCGATCCTGAAATCTCTGCGGTGCGTCGATAGCGCATAGGCGCCCTTGAAAAGATAGATATGCGAGAGTTTTGCCAGCTTCCATAGGGCGATCAAACCGGTTACGGACAGCGCTGCGGCCAAGATGACGATCACTCCGATGCTGAGGACAGGCGCTGCATCTCCGTTCGCACCGCCCAGATAAGCGAAGATCCAGACAGGACTGAACAGCATGAGCGATCCAGCATAGGGCGCACTGATGACGGCCAGAAGCCCATAGGTCAGATAAAAGGGTGCAGCGAAAACCAGTATTTCCGCGAGGTATATGACGCGCGCGATGATCTGCGATGTTTTGCGCTCGGTCATTGCGGGGCCTCCGGTGTCTGATCCGTACTTTGTGTTTCGCTGCTCAACCGGCGCCAGTTTTTAGAGGCATAACGATGCGCTTGTTTCAGGGCGATCCAAAGCGCGAGCTGCTTGACCGGTGCCAGCCATCCCTTCGCGACGAACTCGCTGCGTCGCTCGACACGCGTCACGTTCGGCCCCATGGGAACGAGTGTGAATTCGTCTTCCAGATTGCCGATCCAGTCCTTGCACCACACAGTGCTGCCAACCATGCGGTAGCGCAACTTCCGATCGGGGACGTAATCGAGAATACGTTGATCAATGGTACCGCGATCCGTGGTGCACTGGCGGGTGTTGCCTGTCGCCCCATAACCTTCCAGAACCTTGCAGCTGACCGGCTTGGGAATGCCGAAACGAAACAGAAGAGGCTTTGAGTTGTCCATCTTGGCATGAAGAAAATGCGGCCAGATGTGGTGCGGGGCGCTTTCGAAAATCCAGTGCGAGTGAATTTGCATGATCTGATCTCCTTCATTTCTACAATTAGGTAATCAACTAATTATAATCCTGTCAACAGTTAGTTGATTGTCTAATTGATTAATGGTAGAAAGAACCATGTCCATTCAGTTGATTTTCGAGGCCTTGGCCTCCCCCGTCAGGCGCAAAATCCTCGCCTATGTCGCCCATCACGAGATGAATGCGGGCGATATCGCAGCGCGGTTCGAAATGTCGAAGCCGTCGATCTCGCAGCATTTACAATTGCTTGAGCATGCGGGCCTGGTGTCTTCGGAAAAGCGCGGAAAATATGTCTATTACCGGCAGGTGTCCGACACACTGGCCAATAGCCTTACCGGTTTCGTGCAGGATATATGCCCTATCGGAGGGCCTATTCGGCGTGAGAGCGCGGAGAATGCGCGAAAAGCGAGAGAGCCAGACGCGCTGCTGGAGTAGACGTCATGTCAACACGCCAGATCAGCCACCACTGAATCGAGTATCAGCATCCCCGCAGGGGTGCAGCGCAGGCGGGAATTGCCGATGCGCTCGATGAAGCCGTGCTGGAGGAGGAATTCTTCCTTGTCGGGGTCGAGATCGCGGCCGGAGAGCTCGCTCCAGCGGGCTAGGTCTACGCCTTCGCGCAGGCGAAGGCCCATCAGCAGCAACTCGTCGGACTGTTCTTCAACACCGAGCATTTCCTGATCCACAATGCCGTGGCCGTCGCGCTCGACCGCATCGAGCCATGTCTCGGGCTGGCGCTCGGTGGCGGTGGCAAGCTTTGCGCCGCCTTTGGTCAGGCGACCATGGGCGCCGGGGCCGATGCCGGCATAATCGCCATAGCGCCAATAGGTCAGGTTATGGCGGCTTTCAGCACCGGGCTTGGCGTGGTTGGAGACTTCATAGGCTGGCATGCCGTTACGGGCGGTAATCTCCTGCGTTGCCTCGTAGAGCAAAGCGGATTGATCGCCATCCGGCACGATTAGCTTGCCTGCCTTGTGGAGCCCGTAAAAGGCCGTGCCTTCCTCGATCGTCAACTGGTAGAGCGAGAGGTGATCGACGGCATAGGACATGGCTTCGACCAGTTCCTTTTCCCACTCCTCGACGGTCTGGTTCGGGCGGGCGTAGATAAGGTCGAAGGACATGCGCGGGAAGATTTCGCGGGCCAGCCTGATGGCTTTCAGCGCGTCCGCCACATCATGCAGACGGCCCAGAAATTTCAGGTCGCGGTCGTTCAGCGCCTGCACGCCCATGGAGACGCGGTTGACGCCAGCGGCCCGGTAGCCGCGAAAACGCTCTGCCTCCACGCTGGACGGGTTGGCCTCCATGGTGATTTCAATACCATCTGGCACATGCCAGAAGCGGGCGATGCCATCCAGAATGGCGCCCACCGTCTGCGGGTCCATCAGCGAGGGCGTGCCGCCGCCCATGAAGATGCTGGTGACCACCTTTGCGCCGCTTAAGCTTCGCATGGTCTGCATTTCCTTGAGGAAGGCAGCAACGAAGCGCTCCTGATCCACCGGCTTGTGGCGGACATGGCTGTTGAAATCGCAATAGGGGCATTTGGCCGCGCAGAAGGGCCAATGCACATAGATGCCGAAACCGGGATCGCCAGTATCGGGCGCAATCGTCATATTGGGGGCAGGGGAGAACCTGCTCCCAAGATCGGTCATCATGCGTCCAGACAGGTTTCGACGAATGTCTTGAAGGCGCGGGCGCGGTGGGACAGCGCCTGCGGGTCGCCGGGCTTCCAGCCGTGCTTTTCCTCGGCGCTCATTTCACCGAATGTCGTCTCATAGCCCTCCGGCTGGAAGACGGGGTCGTAGCCGAAGCCGCTTTCACCACGCGGGGGCCATGCAACCATGCCTTCGATTTCGCCGCGGAAGAATTCCGTATGGCCATCCGGCCATGCGAGGCACAGCACGCTGACGAAGCGGGCGGTGCGGGCCGAGGGTTCGGTCGCGCCGCGTTCGCGAAGCGCATCTTCAACCTTCTGCATCGCCATGGCAAAATCGCGCGTACCGTCAGCGGTCTCTGCCCAATTGGCGGTATAGACACCGGGCGCGCCGTCCAGCGCGTCGATGACCAGACCGGAATCGTCAGACAGCGCTGGCAGGCCGGAGGCCTTCGCCGAGGCGAGCGCCTTGATCGCGGCATTTTCCTCGAAGGTCGTGCCGGTCTCGTCGGGTTCTGCGAAATTCAGCTCGGCCGCAGACTTGGCGGAAAAGCCGAGGGGACCGATCAGATCGGCAATCTCGGCAATCTTGCCCTTGTTGTGGCTGGCAACGACAATGGTGCGTGTCTCGAGTTTGCGCATGGTGGTTTGCTCCGGATCAGGCGATCGCCTGCTTCTGCATCTCAACGAGTTCTGCGCAGCCGGTCTTGGCAAGGCCGAGCAGCGTCAGGAATTCCTCTTCCGAGAAGGGGGCGCCTTCCGCCGTGCCCTGGATTTCGACAATGCCGCCGGAGCCGGTGATGACGAAATTCGCATCGGTTTCAGCCGAGGAATCCTCGAGATAATCGAGATCGATCACCGGCTGGCTGGCGAAGATGCCGCAGGAAATGGCGGCGATGTGGTCTTTCAGGACCTTCTCCACCTTGATCATGTTGCGGCTTTCCATCCACTTCAGGCAGTCATGAAGGGCAATCCATGCGCCGGTGATGGAGGCGGTGCGGGTGCCGCCATCGGCCTGGATGACGTCGCAGTCGATGCTGATCTGGCGCTCGCCGAGCGCCTGCAGATCGACCACGGCACGCAGCGAACGGCCAATCAGCCGCTGGATTTCCTGGGTTCTGCCGCCCTGCTTGCCGGACGCGGCTTCACGCTTCATGCGCTCATGGGTGGAGCGTGGCAGCATGCCATATTCGGCGGTGACCCAGCCCTTGCCGCTGTTGCGCAGCCATGGTGGCGTCTTTTCTTCAAGGCTTGCGGTAACGAGCACATGCGTGTCACCGAACTTGACCAGACAGGAACCCTCTGCGTGCTTGGAGAAATTGCGCTCAAAGGAAACTTTGCGCATCTGATCGGTTTTTCTGCCTGAAGGCCGCATATGGTTCTTCTCCATTTTGATTTCCGCCTTCTAAGGCTGCCTCGGCCTTTTTGCAAAGGAAAAGCGGGCTGCAGCATAACCCTGCGCGGAATTTCCGATTTCACTTAAGGCCGTGAGCGACTATATTCGCGATGTTGCTGACATAATGAAGAGTGGGCGAATGGGCGTTTCTCCTCCGATCGGAAAAGAACCGGGTGCGCTGCTGGATGATCGCTCACGCGAGATCTTTCGGCGCATTGTCGAGGGATATCTGGAAAATGGCGAGCCGCTGGGGTCGCGCAATCTCTCACGCCTGTTGCCGATGTCGCTTTCCCCGGCCTCCGTGCGCAATGTCATGAGCGACCTGGAAGAGCTCGGGCTCATCTACTCGCCCCATATCAGCGCCGGCAGACTGCCCACGCAGACGGGGCTGCGCTTCTTCGTGGACGCTTTCATGCAGGTGGGGGATCTACCCGCAGAGCAGCGCGAGAGCATCGATCGCCAGATTGGCCCCGTCTCCGGACGCGAACAGCCGATCGAGGGCTTGCTGACCGAGGCGAGCCGCATGTTGTCAGGCATGTCGCGCGGCGCAGGACTTGTGCTGACCACGAAAAGCGATGCCGTTCTCAAGCATGTCGAATTCATCCGTCTGGAGCCGACCAAGGGCCTCGCCATTCTCGTCGGCGATAACAATCAGGTCGAAAACCGGATCATCGACCTGCCAGCTGGCATTACCTCCTCGCAACTTACCGAGGCCGCCAACTTCATCAATGCTCATCTGTCGGGCCAAACGTTGCCGGAACTCAGATCGCAGCTTTTGCAGCAGAAATCGGAGCTGCAGTCAGCCCTCAGCACGCTCGCCCAGGATCTGGTCACTCGCGGTCTAGCGGTCTGGTCAGGGGATAATGAAGAAGGCAAGCTCGGACGTCTCATCGTGCGCGGGCGCTCCAATCTGCTGGAAGGCTTGGCCGGCGAGGAGGATATTGATCGTGTCCGCCTGCTTTTCGATGATCTGGAGCGCAAGGACAATCTCATCGAGGTTCTGAACCTCGCCGAAACCGGCTCGGGTGTCAGAATTTTCATCGGCTCGGAGAACAAGCTGTTTTCGCTTTCAGGCTCATCGCTCATCGTTGCGCCCTACAGGGACGATGAGAACCGCGTGGTGGGCGCTGTCGGCGTTATCGGGCCAACGCGTCTCAACTACTCCCGCATCGTGCCGATGGTCGATTACACGGCCCAGATCATGGCCCGTCTTTCCAGCCAAAGACGCTGATATCGAAAAGACATCATTCAATAATAGATGGTTTTGCTCGCAAGCCTTGATTTTTGCTTGGCAAAGCTCGATATCGGGCGCAACCCCATGAACACATGTGAAGCTGGAGACCGTCATGACCGATGACACCAAAAAAGCCGGACCTGACGCAGACGTCGTAGACGAGGCGGCCGAAGCGGAAGCGGCAGAAAACGCCGTGCCTGAGCAGGCAGAGCCCGATCCGATTGATGTGCTGAAGGCCGAAAACGCCGATCTGCGCGACAAATTCCTGCGCCTTGCCGCCGAGATGGACAATCTGCGCCGTCGCACCGAGCGTGAAGTCAAGGATGCCAAGGCCTATTCCGTCGCAGGCTTCGCCCGCGACATGCTCGCTGTTTCCGATAATCTTCGCCGCGCGCTGGAAGCCATTCCTGCCGAGCTGAAGACAAACTCGGAAGCCGGTATTTCGGGCCTCATCGAAGGCGTGGACATGACCGAACGCGCAATGCTGTCTGCGCTCGAGCGCCATGGCGTTCGCAAGATCGACGCAGAAGGAGAGAAGTTCGACCCGAACTTCCATCAGGCGATGTTCGAAATCCCCAATACCGCCGTTCCCAACAACACCGTCGTGCAGGTGGTGCAGGCTGGCTTCACGATTGGTGAGCGTGTTCTGCGCCCGGCAATGGTCGGTGTCGCCAAGGGCGGCCCCAAGGGCGATGCGCCGGTCTCTGCAGAGCCGGGCACAAGCACCGTCAACGAAAAAGACGCTTAACCCAAATCAACCGCCGTCGCCCCGGATCTGCCGGGGCGGCGCGCAACACCGCGCTTGGCAGTGTCGCTGACCGTGCCCGGACCATGTCTTCGCAGGGGCTGGTTTTCAAATCCGCTCGCCGCACGCATTCTCCAAGGCTGAAATCTCAAGCCCCGAATCCCTCAAGTCCCAGACAGCTGAACCCTGCGCTTGCAAGGCGTAGCGGCCTGCAACGCATCCCTGCGCGCGGGCACAGCGGGTCAGGGCAGCGAGATTTCATCGTTTCAGATGGGAAAGCTCAGGCGGCGTTGGCCTGTTCCTGATTGAGGAAGGTGTAGATGGCGGTGTCCGATTCCGTGGCGCGCAGTTTCGCAACCAGTTCGGGATCGCGAAGAACGCGGGCAATACGCGACAGCGCCTTCAGGTGGTCAGCACCGGCACCCTCGGGTGCGAGCAGAAGAAAGACGAGATCGACGGGCTGATCGTCCAGCGCTTCGAAATCGACCGCATTTTCAAGACGGGCGAACACGCCGACGATCTTGTCGATGCTGGCGAGTTTTCCATGGGGAATGGCGATACCGTGGCCGACACCGGTCGAACCGAGCCGTTCACGCTGCAAGATGACGTCGAATACTTCCCGCTCAGCCACGCCGGTGATTCTGGAGGCCCTCGCCGCCAGTTCCTGAAGGAGCTGCTTTTTGGAGTTGACCTTGAGGGCGGGAATAATCGCATCTTGTTGCAGCAAATCTGCCAACGCCATTCTCTTTATCCTTCATGCCGTCGAGACAGGAAGCGCAACGTGCGGGACGCTGCGCTTCCAGTGTCTTTTCAGACTATTCAGTTCTTGATCGTCGCCGCGTCAATCCAGCCGATGTTGCCATCGTTGCGACGGTAGACGATATTCAGTTCCTTGCCGGGGCTGCGAAACAGCAAAACCGGCTCATCCGTCATGTCCAGCGCCATGACTGCGCTCGCGACCGTCATCGTTTTGACCTGCTTGGATGTCTCCGCCACGATGGTCGGAGCGAAATCTTCAGGCAGTTCCTCATCTTCATCAGGTACGGCATCCATGACCGTGTATGGAAATTCTTCCATCATGCCATTTGCCGAAGCACCGTTGTGATGGTCCTTCAATTTTCTCTTGTATCTGCGCAGCCGCTTTTCGATGCGTGCGGCAGCAGCATCAAAGCTTGCCTGCGGATCATTCGCCTGTCCGGCGGCATGCAGGACAATGCCGGTATCGAGATGTATCTTGCAGTCTGCGTCGAAACGCGCGCCGGATTTCTCGACCGTTACTTGACCAGAATACCCCCCATCAAAGTATTTGGTAATCGCCAGGCTAATGTTGTCCTCGATCCTCTGACGGAACGATTCGCCGATATCCATATGTTTACCAGATACACGCACACTCATGGAAATTTTCCTTTTTCAGTGATTTGCGTGTAGCAGCTTACGTCAACCTAAGCGCTCATCCAAGCGTTTCGAGAGTCTTTCGCTCTCATTCCTTTGTCGCACCGTCACAAGCCGTGCAATTCTTCGTTGAACGGGCCCCTCTTCTCCGTGCGGCGAGCTTCTAGCCTCCGCAACATGAAGAGTCAATTAACATTATTAACGTTTTGAGATATATGAATATTTCGTTACGCAGTGGCGATTTTCGCCTGCGCCTTCTTCTCTCTTCGTCGCTGTACGGAGGAGGGAATATTCATCGCTTCACGATATTTTGCGACGGTTCGTCGCGCCAGTTCGACGCCATTTTTTTTCAGAATATCAACGATATCGTCATCCGATAGGACGGCATCCGGCGCTTCCTGGGCGATCATTGCCTTGATGCGGTAGCGTACGGCCTCCGCCGAGTGACTGTCGCCGCCCTCGACGGCGCCAATCGACACGCTGAAGAAATATTTGAGTTCGAAAAGGCCACGCGGTGTCAGCATGTATTTGCGGGAGGTGACGCGACTTACGGTTGACTCGTGCATCTTGATCGCATCGGCAACCTGCCTGAGATTGAGCGGGCGCAAATGGTCGACGCCGTGGAGCAGGAAGGCATCCTGCTGGCGCACGATTTCGCTGGCAACCTTCATGATCGTCTTGGCGCGCTGGTCGAGGCTGCGCGTCAGCCAGTTGGCCGTCTGCATGCATTCGGCAATAAATTCGCCGTCTTCACCTTCACGCGTTCTGGTCTTGGAGACCTGTGCGAAATAGGTCTGGTTGACCAGCACCCGGGGCAGGGTCTCAGGGTTCAGCTCAATCGCCCAGCCGCCCTCATTCGAGGGACGGACGATGATGTCGGGTATGATCGTTTCGGACATTCCGGTTTCAAAGCCGGCGCCGGGCCGGGGATTGAGGCCGCGTATTTCCGAGAGCATGTCGAGAAGGTCTTCCTCGCCAACACCGCAAATCTTCTTCAACGACAGGAAATCCCGTTTTGCCAGAAGCTCCAGATTATTGACGAATGCCCGCATCGCAGGGTCAAGGCGATCTCTCTGGGCAAGCTGGATGGACAGGCACTCGCTAAGCGACCGGGCAAATACGCCCGGAGGATCCATGGTCTGCAGGCAGGCCAGAATGGCCTCGATTTCGCCGGTCTGCATGGTCAGCCGCTCTGCGATATCGGGTACCGCTTCCTGCGGCAGATAGCCGGTCTCATCGAGGTGATCGAGCAGGGCGTCGGCAATGATGCGCTCGCGCGGCAGTGTTACCGTGAAGGGCATCTGTTGCAGCAGATGTTCGCGCAGGCTTGGCTTTCCGGCGACGAAATCATCGAGATCGTAGCCTTCCGACGCCTCGGCACCCGGCATCGACTTCCATTGCCCCGCAAGTTCCGGAGCATCCGCCTTCAGCTGCGTCGTGTCGTCCGGAAAGACATTCTCCAAACCGGTGTCGAGCTGTTCATTGAGGCTCGCTGCACGGTCTCCGTACCATTCGTCAGCGTCGCCAGCAGTTTCAGACGCGTGGTCCTCGATGGAAACGGTGCTGTCGGCCCTGTCATCGGCGAAGTCATGATCGCTGCCCAAATCGCTGTCGTTTGCCGCAATTTCAAGCAGTGGGTTCTTCTCAACCTCTTGTGCGATGAATTGCGTGAGTTCAACATGCGTCATCTGAAGCAGCTGGATGGACTGCATCAGTTGCGGGGTCATTACCAGAGACTGGCTTTGACGCAGCTGAAGACTGGCGGACAAGGCCATGGTGAACGCTAAACTCCCATAAAGCCCTCTGTCGCAGCAGATTTGAAGAATTTTGAGCGACAAGGTCTGACTTGGCCCAAAAATTGCTTTTTATTGAAGTTTGGTCAAGCGCAACTGTGGGCCGCCGTGAAGAATCTTCATTCACGGGCCGCAGAAATCGTCGATTTTCTGGAACTGGCTTACTAAAGACTGAAGTTGTTGCCGAGGTAAAGCCTGCGAACATCGGCGTTATCGACGATTTCGGACGCTCTGCCATGCGTGAGCACTTCGCCAGCGTGGATGATATAGGCGCGGTCGATCAGGCCCAGTGTCTCACGGACATTGTGGTCGGTGATCAGCACGCCGATACCGCGCGCCGTCAGATGGCGCACCAGATTCTGGATATCGCTGACCGAAATGGGATCGACGCCCGCAAAGGGTTCGTCCAGCAGCATGAATGTCGGATCGGTGGCCAGAGCGCGGGCAATTTCCAGACGTCTGCGTTCGCCGCCCGAAAGGGCCACGGCAGGCGACTTGCGAAGCTGGGAAATATGAAACTCTTCCAGGAGTTCATCGAGCTTGCGATTGCGCTTTTTCTCGTCGCGCTCATGCACTTCCAGAACGGCACGGATGTTCTCTTCCACCGTCAGACCGCGAAAAATTGATGCTTCCTGCGGCAGATAGCCCACGCCCAGACGTGAGCGACGATACATGGGCATACTCGTCACATCGTTGCCATTGATGGCGATCTTGCCCGAATCGACCGGAACGAGGCCCGTGATCATGTAGAAACAGGTCGTCTTGCCAGCACCGTTCGGGCCAAGCAGACCCACGGCCTCTCCGCGTCGCACGACAAGCGAAACACCGTTGACAACACGGCGCGTGTTGTAGGTCTTCGTCAGCCCGTGGGCGATCAAAGTACCTTCATAACGGGTCTTATCTCCAGAGGCGCTATCGACCTCCGGTGCAGGTTGGGAACCGGCACCAAACAGCTTTGAAATCAAGGGAATCTTCACCGGATCGGGACTATTGCTTTTTCTGTGTTTTCGGGTCGAGCATGATGCGAACAGGACCGCCACAGCTTTCCAGCTTCGCCTGGCCGGTTTCCATGAACACCGTCAGCTTGCAGCCCGTAAACACGTTGGTTTCCTGAGAGAGCACGACCTGCTTGCCGGACAGAATGAAGGTCTGCGCCGCCATGTCGAACTCGCCCTTGTCGGCCGTCGCCTTCTGGGTGCCGGAGCTGAGATACACGGAGTTGTCGACGAAAATCTTATCGATGTCCGCACCGCCGCTGGTGATGGACGAGTTGGCCGCCGCGCCATCGCCCTTGCTCTTGTAGAGCACGGTCATCTTGCCGGCCTGCAGCGTTGTCGTGCCCTGCACGACCTTAACATTGCCGGTGAAATAGGCCTTGTGTTCCTGATCGCGCACTTCGAGCTGGTCGCTTTCGATCGCGATCGGCTGGTCGTTGGAAAGCTTCAGGCCCTCCATGCTGCTCGTCGTGCTCTGGGCGGCAACGGGGCCCGCTGCGGAGACCAAGGCAAGCGCAGCAGCGAAGTAAACGGCGTTCATGCAACGATAGGGGCGCGAAATCTGCATCATATGGGTCGGGCTCTCACTTGCCTGCGTTCTGAATTGTGGATGCAGCTATACGAGCTCGTACCTGCCCCGAAAATGTAATCGTTTTGCCATTATCTGCTATGTGCATACTTTCTGCAATAATCGAGCCGTCCTTTGTGGTGATGGAGACCGGTTTGGCCGTATCCATCGTCCCGGCTTTCAGATCGACATTTGCAGACTGGAACTTCGCTTGTATGCCATTGGTGAGATTGATGTCAAAGGGTGCCGTCATTTGCAGCCGGTTGGTCGCCCGGTCGAAAATGCCTTCCTGCGCAATCACCTGAGCGACGATATCGTTCATGGGAACCGCAGCCATCACTTTTTCAAGCGTCATCAGATTGGGGCTGGCAATGTCCTGCAAGGCCCGTTCGGCATTCATGGAATAATCGAAGCCCTTGTTGTTGCGGCCCGCAAGGGCTGGCTTTTCCATGACGATCTTGCCATTTTCAACCGTTGCGCTTTCCAGCGAAACCTCATCCGGCAACCAGGTGCGCGCAAGCGACACGCCGATGAAGGCGAGCGCGATGACGGCAGCCCCAAGCGGAAGAATGACCTTGAGCCTCTTGACGCGGCGGGAATGGCGCTGCGCCATGGCATAGGCCTTCTCATGTCCACCGGACATGGGGAAACCGGGCGCTGGGTGGCTCATTCGTTCAAGCATCTCTTAAGTCCAGGGCGACATCGTCGCAATCCGCCAATGGCAGGGCGACGTTATCCAAGGTTGCAGTTGTATTTGGCATGGTAGCCTAGCTCTGCCAATATGGTTTTTCTCTGAAGGAGCGCAAGGGTGACGATATTTTTATCAAAACGATGCTTTCCCGTTTGTTTCCGCGCATTAGGTGTTTACAAGGCTGGCTGTGCACCAGCACGCATGACCGATCTTAGTCGAAGGTGATTGAATGGATCAGATGGCAATCGCAGATCGCAGGCAGTTGCGACGCAAGCTGACGTTCTGGCGCGTAGCCGCCATTCTGCTGCTGGCGGCGGGATGTTTCGCCGTCTATCGCTTCGCCTTCACCGAGCCGACCACCAGCGTGCGGCCGCATCTGGCGCGGGTCGAAATAAGCGGTCTCATCCAGGATGACACCGAATTGCTGGAGCGTCTCCAGAAGATTGCCGACAGCGACAGCGCCAAGGGCCTGATCGTTTCCATTTCCTCTCCCGGCGGCACGACCTATGGCGGCGAGCGTATTTTCAAGGCAATCCGCGCCATAGCCGAAAAGAAGCCTGTCGTTTCCGACGTGCGGACACTGGCTGCTTCGGCGGGATACATGATTGCTGCCGCAGGCGACACGATCATCGCCGGCGATACCTCGATCACCGGGTCGATCGGCGTTATCTTCCAGTATCCGCAGGTCAAGCCGTTGCTGGACAAGCTGGGCGTTTCGCTGCAGGAAATCAAATCATCGCCGATGAAGGCCGAGCCATCGCCCTTCCATGAGCCACCGGAAGAATCCAAGACCATGATCCGCAATATGGTCATGGACAGCTACAACTGGTTCGTCGATCTTGTCGCAGAACGCCGCAAGCTGCCGCGGGAAGAAGTCCTGAAGCTCGCCGATGGTTCGATTTTCACCGGACGCCAGGCCGTTGCCGCCAAGCTGGTCGATACGCTCGGGGGCGAAAAGGAAATTCGCAGCTATTTCGAAACGAGACAGGTTGCGAAGGATCTGCCGATTGTCGAATGGACGGCACCTCCCAAGCGCTCGGCTTTTTCGCTTTTCAGCCTCGCAGGCATTGCACAGCTGCTGGGATATGATGCAGGACTGCCATTCAATACGCCTTCCCAACTGGGCACCGACAAGTTGTTTCTTGACGGTCTTGTTTCGGTTTGGCAGGTTGGTGAGCGTTAAAAATCCAATTTATTCAGGGGGCAACCGTGATTAAGTCTGAACTGGTGCAGATTGTGGCTGCGCATAACCCGCACCTTTATCACCGCGACGTCGAAAATATCGTCAATGCGGTTCTCGATGAAATCACCGATGCACTGGCTGCGGGAAACCGCGTGGAACTGCGCGGATTTGGCGCCTTTTCGGTGAAAAATCGTCCATCCCGGTCGGGGCGGAACCCGCGCACGGGTGAATCCGTTTTCGTCGAGGAAAAATGGGTTCCCTTCTTCAAGACCGGCAAGGAATTGAGAGAACGCCTGAATCCCGGAATGAATGACGTCGAAGACGAGGATTGAGAGCGGGAGCTTTCCGCTTATTCGCCACTGCACCTTGTCGAAACAGTTGAGGCCGGGTGATCGGGCTCCTATGTGACGTCCATGCAGGTTTGTCTGAAGGCCCCTAAAGACGGAGTATCGTTGGATGTCAAAAAAGATCGTCAATCTTGTTGTGCTTTTGCCGCTGGCCATCATCCTGGTGGTTCTGTGCGTGGCCAACCGACAGGAAGTCACGCTGGCGCTCAATCCTTTCCGGCCTGACGACAGTCTGATGTCGTTTTCAGCGCCGTTTTTTGTCTTCATTTTTCTCGCAACCATTTTTGGTGTCCTGCTGGGCTCTCTGGTGACATGGTTCACGCAGGGCAAATACCGCAAGCGTGCCCGCACCGAGGCCAAGGAAGCCGTTCGTTGGCATGACGAGGCCACCCGGCATAAAGCTGCGGCCAATGCTGTTGTTATCGCCCCATCTGCCGATGCTCGCATCGCTGCCAAGTAAGTTCTCCACGACGTGATGGGTGTTGAAACCGCAGCCCTTTGATAATATTGCGACGTGATGCTATTCGCTGTCGCATGAGAGTCTGTTTGGAAACTCGGCGGCGGAGAACCGGCGGGTGATTTTTGTGGCTGACAAGGAGAAGATCGTAGGCGATATCGTGTGATATCGGCAAGATTTTCGACGCAGTCAGGCGCAAAAAGCGCCGCCGGGTCAACCCGTCCGATGTTTTCAAACAGACTCTAGAATGCGGTCAGACCTGGAAAGAAACCCGTTGAAGAAAAAAGAAAACCGCCCGGGCGCCAAGTCGCGTGCGGGGCAGGAAGCCCGGCAAAGAGGGCCCGTAAAGTCTGCCAAGGCAAAAGACGCAGGTCAGCGCAACCGTGCGCCCGATTATGTCCGACCTGCGTCCAACCCTGCTGCGAAGCCATCGGCCAAGGACGGCGGGCGTACGAAAGATCAGGCCGCCTCCAAGGTCAAGGTGGCTCCGCAAGAGGTGGAGCAGGCGCCCCCTCGACCGCTGAAACAGCGCAGTGGAGAATTGCCGAGCGAAAATGTGCCGGTCATTCTTGAATCTCTGGGTGCCGGTGATTTCCATCTCGTCGACAGCGGCAACGGGCTGAAGCTGGAGCAATACGGCAATTACCGCATCGTTCGCCCCGAGGCGCAGGCCCTGTGGCGTCCGACGCTCGCCGAGCGGGTTTGGGAAAATGCCGATTCGATCTTTACCGGCGACACCGATGAAGACGGCATGGGGCGCTGGCGTTTTCCAAAGGAAGCGCTGGGCGAAACATGGCCGCTTTCTCTGCTGGGGATCAATTTTCTGGGTCGCTTCACCGCTTTCCGTCATGTCGGCGTCTTCCCAGAGCAGATCGTCCACTGGGAATGGCTCAAAGCACAGATCGAAGCATCGGATCGCCCGCTGAAAGTGCTCAACCTGTTCGGCTACACCGGCGTTGCCTCGCTGGTGGCTGCCGCTGCCGGGGCCGAGGTGACGCATGTGGATGCATCCAAGAAGGCCATCGGCTGGGCGCGGGAAAATCAGGCGCTGGCGGGGCTTGAAAACGCGCCGATCCGCTGGATTTGCGAAGACGCGATGAAGTTCATTCTGCGTGAAGAGCGCCGCGGCAATACCTATGACATCATCCTCACCGATCCGCCGAAATTCGGGCGCGGCACCCATGGCGAGGTTTGGGAACTGTTCGAGCATCTTCCGCTGATGCTGGATGTCTGCCGCGAGATCCTTTCACCGAAAGCCCTTGGGCTGGTTCTGACCGCCTATTCCATCCGGGCAAGCTTCTACTCCATCCATGAGCTGATGCGCGAAACCATGCGTGGCGCGGGGGGTGAAGTGGCATCCGGCGAACTCGTCATCCGCGAGGCGGGTCTCGACGGCAAGACGCCGGGCCGGGCGCTTTCCACCTCACTTTTCAGCCGCTGGGTACCGAAATGATTGATGACCGCCGTGAAAATCGACCGGGCCGGGTGGGGCAGGTCAAGGAAGTAACGAGCCTTGCCAATCCCATCATCAAGGACATCAAGAACCTGACCCAGAAAAAGGGCCGGGAGGAAACCGGCACCTTCATGGCGGAGGGGCTGAAGCTTGTCATCGACGCGCTGGAGCTGGGCTGGACGATCCGCACACTGGTCTATGCCAAGAATGCCAAGGGCAAGCCGCTGGTCGAGCAGGTCGCGACAAAAACCGTCGCATCCGGCGGGCTGGTTCTGGAAGTGACCGAAAAGGTCATTTCCTCGATCACGCGGCGCGACAATCCGCAGATGGTCGTCGGCATCTTCGATCAGAAATGGACACCGCTGCGCGACATCCATCCGCAGGAAGGGCAGACCTATATCGCGCTGGACCGCGTGCGCGATCCCGGCAATCTCGGCACCATCATTCGCACCGCAGATGCTGCGGGTGCCTCCGGCGTGATCCTTGTCGGCGATTGCACCGATCCGTTCTCCTTGGAAACGGTGCGTGCCACCATGGGCTCGGTCTTTGCCACGCCTGTTGCTCGCGCGACAGTCGACGAATTTCTGGCGTGGAAGAAATCCGCCGGGGTCAGCGTCGTCGCAACCCATCTGGCGGGTTCGGTCGATTACCGGACCATCGATTACAAGCGCAAGCCAACCGTTATCCTGATGGGCAATGAGCAATCCGGCCTGCCGCCGGAACTGGCAGCCAAGGCAGACCAGCTTGCGCGCATTCCCCAGCAGGGGCGCGCCGATTCTCTCAATCTGGCCATTGCAACGGCTGTCATGCTGTTTGAAGCACGCCGCCATCTTCTCGAACTCGCACCGGTGAAATGATGGCAAAGACCGCATTGTTTTCCAAGCCTGTCCCGGCAATCGCGCTGATTGTCGTTGCGCTGATAGCCGACCAGATCATCAAGCTTCTGGTGGAAGCCTATCTGCCCTTGCAGGAAATGGTACCGGTCATGCCCTTCTGGGCACTGTACCGAACCTATAATCTGGGTGTGGCCTTCTCCATGCTGTCGGGCATGGAAGGCTGGTTCATCGTCACCATGCGGCTGGCAATCGTCGGCTTCGTTATCTGGCTGTGGCGCAAGACGGACAAGGATCGCACCTTCGCGCATCTGGGCTTTGCGCTGATTATCGCAGGGGCGGCCGGAAACATATTCGACCGTTTCCTCTACGGCCACGTCATCGATTATATCCTCTTCCACACCGACACATGGTCGTTTGCGGTTTTCAACCTTGCCGATTCCTTCATCACCATCGGTGCCGGTTGCGTCATTCTGGACGAAGTCCTGCACGCCATGGCATCGCGCCGCAAAGCCTGAGGGCGTTATCGCCAGCCTGCCGCGAAACAGCGAAATGTTAAAAGTTTAGCGTTCAGTCCAAGCCAATCAAAACCGATCGCGTGTTAGCGGTTGTAGCATGAGCGAACCGGCGAAACTGAAACAGCAGCTTTTCGAAGCTTTCGGCCCAAGCGAGGCTGAAGGCGGCTTGCCGACGATGGCAAAGTCTCTCGGCAAGCGGCAGGAGCCGGATCAGCGGCTAGGGGCGCAACCACGATCCGGTTGGTTTTTGCCTGTCGTCGCCGGTGTCGGCCTTGCTTTTGTTGTTGCCGCTGCGGCAGGCGAATATGCCTCGCTTTTCATTGCGGTCGTCTGTTGCGCCATCTGCGTCTGCAGTGGTGTCTGGATGAGCGTCCGGTCGGCTTCGTTGAGACGGGCTGACAATGTCGAGGCGCAGATCGTTGAGGCGCGGCAGACACAGAATGCCGCCCTGATGGCTGAAATCCACGAGGCGATGGGCGATCTCGTCGTCACGCGGGATCTCGAACGACGAATTCTGCACGCGAATGTCGCCTTTTGCGAAATGACGGGCTGCGCCACGCCGCAGGGACGAAGCTGTGAGGAAATCGGCATCGCCTTCCGCCCCGGCGGAAAGGCGCATTGTTACGATGTGGAGATTGCGACACCTTACGGCCAGCGTATCTTTACCTGGCATGATGTCGTCACCAACGATCCGACCAGTAGCCGTCTCGTGATCAGCAGTCTTGCCCGTGATGTGACCGATGAGCGGGCGGCGCTTGTGGCCCGCGAAGATGCAAGATTGCGGGCAGAAAGCGCAAATGCTGCCAAAGGCAGGCTGCTGGCAACCGTCAGCCACGAAATCCGCCTTCCGCTTTCAGGCATACTGGGCATGAACCACCTTCTGTCGCAGACGAAGCTCAGCCGTGAGCAGCGAAACTATCTCGACAGCATGAAGCAGTCCGGTCAGGCGCTGGTGCAGCTCGTCGAGGACCTCCTCGACTTTTCCACCATGGAAGTCGGGCGCTTCAAGCTCAATCCAAGGGCGGAGAACCTTCGGCAACTGATCGAGAGCGTCGTGGAAATGCTCGCGCATCGCGCCCATGAAAAAGGCATCGAAATCGCGTCCATCGTAACGCCTGACGTTCCAGACTATCTCGATTTCGATCCCGCGCGCCTTCGTCAGGTTTTGTTCAACCTCATCGGCAATGCCGTCAAGTTTACCGAACGGGGCGGCGTGCTCGTCAAGGCGTCGATGGTGGGGCAGGCGCTGTCGATTGCCGTTTCCGATACAGGGCCCGGCATGACCAAGGCCGACCAGTCGCGGGTATTCGGAGAGTTCGAGCAGGCGGGCGCAGCCTCACAGCGCAGCGCAGGCACGGGGCTTGGCCTTGCAATCTCCGCCCGCATCGTTCGCGAATTTGGCGGGCAACTGACCGTGGAAAGCCGGAAAGGAAAGGGTAGCACCTTTACGCTGACCTTCACGCCAGCCGGTGTGACCGCTCCGCTCGGAAGCCCCGCCCGCGCAGGTGTCCTCACCAGTTCCACCGTTCTGCTTCTCGCCCCATCCGGCACCGCCGCCTTTGCCACGGTGGCAGCGATAGAGGCTCTCGGTGGCCGATGCATCCATGCTTCGACACCGGACGATCTTCAAACACTGGAAGCCGGACACACCGCAAATATCGATGCCTTGACGGATGTCATCATAGACCATCGGGTAGCATCAGCATTCGATGCTCGGCTCAAGAGCTGGGCCAGCGCGGATAGAAAGCTGCGGCGTATCCTGCTGGTCAATCCGGAAGAGCGCGCGTCGCAGCCGCAGGAGGCATTCGACGCATGGCTGATCCGGCCTCTCAGGGAGAAATCGCTGGTGGATGTGCTGTGTGGCCGCCTGCGGGGCATGGAGCGGCGTGACGCCATCAACGACAACCGCCACCCCGGCTTCGGTTTTCTGCCCTTGCTGGAAAAGCGATCGGGCGATCTGGAGGTGCTGGTCGCCGAGGATGACCCCGTCAATGCCCGCATTGTCAGGGCTGTGCTGGAAAAGTCCGGCTGCTCGGTCCGGCTGGTCGATAATTTTGGCGCGCTTGCGCTTGCCCTGTCCAGCGACACCGCAAGCCTGCCGGATCTCGTCATCTCCGATCTTCAAATGCCCGGCGGTGATGGGCTGGAAATATTGCCGCGCCTGTTTGCGACGCTGAAGGCCAGAAAGACCGTGCCTTTCATGGTGCTGAGCGGAGATACGACGCCGGATACCAAATCCGTTCTGCAGGCGGGCGGCATCGCCTGCGTGCTGGCTAAGCCGCTGGAACCCAAGCGCCTGATCGAGGAGGTTCTCCGGCTGTTTCCCCAAAAAGGCAACAGCCGGTTGGAGAATTGAAACCTGCGGCCTTTGCGCGGCTAACTGTCACTGTTTTGTCGTCAAGAAGTGATTTATGACAGCCAGAACCAAACGGTGGTGGGGCGATTCTCCATGGTCACGGAAATTCTCGAACACGACATTCGCGAGCGAAATGTCATCAGCGTCCGGCCTGCCTTGCAGACGCGCAATGATGATGTCTTTGGCCGCATCGGATCCCTGGAAACCCGGCTTGCCCGAAACGAGCGTGAAATCGATGCCGCACAGCATGTGCGCTTTCGCGTCTTTGTCGAGGAGATGGGCGCGCGCCTTCCCGCCGATGCCATGCGCCGCAGCCGCGACGCCGACGCCTTCGACGCGGTCTGCGATCACCTGCTGGTCCTGGATAACTCGATAGAGGGCGACACCGAAGACCAGATCGTCGGTACGTACCGTCTGCTGCGGCAGGAAACGGCCTTTGCCCATAACGGTTTTTATTCCGCCAGCGAATTCGATATCGAAGGGCTGATTGCCCGCCATCCCGGCAAGCGGTTCATGGAGCTTGGACGCTCCTGCGTGCTGCCGGAATATCGCACCAAGAGAACGGTGGAACTGCTGTGGCAAGGCAACTGGGCCTATGCCGTGCGCCACCTTATGGATGCCATGATCGGCTGCGCGTCCTTCCCCGGTGTTCAGCCTGAGGCTCATGCGCTGGCGCTCTCCTTCCTGCACCACACCTGCGGCGCCAAGGGTGACTGGGCAGCTTCCGCACTGCCGGACCTGTACCGCGAAATGGACATGATGCCGATGGAGGCGATCAATCCGCGCAAGGCGCTGAGCGGAATGCCGCCGCTGATCAAGGGCTATATGCGCCTCGGCGCCATGTTCGGCTCAGGCGCCGTCGTCGATCACGCTTTCAACACCACGGATGTCCTCGTCATCCTGCCGGTCTCCTCGATTGCGGGTCGCTACATCAATTATTACGGCGGCGAATCCTATCGTTTCAACGGCTAGTTCAGCTGCATTCAACTGGAAAGCACGGTGCCGTCAGGCCGCAAGCTTCCTGTGGGCAGCGGGCTTCTGGCTGTTGTGGTGAAGGGGCGGGGCCGCTAGTCTCTGCGCTCGTTTCCCGCAACACACAGCGATATTGAAAAGCCATTGACGGACGTACACTCCACTGCCTCGCTCATTTCGCAGGAGAGCCGCGCCTCGGCCACTCCGATGATGGAGCAATATATCGAGATCAAGGCGAACAATCCCGGTTCGCTGCTGTTCTATCGCATGGGAGACTTCTACGAGCTTTTCTTTGACGATGCCTCGGAAGCCTCGCGGGCGCTGGGCATTACGCTGACCAAGCGCGGCCAGCATCTGGGGCAGGACATTCCCATGTGCGGCGTGCCGGTTCATGCAGCCGATGATTATCTGCAAAAGCTGATCCTGCGCGGCTACCGCGTCGCCGTTTGCGAACAGGTCGAAGACCCCGCTGAAGCCAAGAAGCGCGGTTCGAAATCCGTCGTGCGCCGCGATGTTGTGCGGCTGGTCACGCCCGGAACGCTGACGGAAGAAAAGCTTCTGTCGCCAACGGAATCGAACTACCTGATGGCGCTTGCCCGCATCCGCGGCAGCGCGGAGGCGCAGTTTGCGCTGGCCTGGATCGACATTTCCACCGGCGTCTTCCGGCTGGCCGAGACCACGCTGACCCGGCTTCTTGCCGATATCTGGCGGATCGATCCGCGCGAGGTGATCGTTGCCGACAGTCTGTTCCATGATGAAGAGCTGAAGGCGGTTTTCGATGTGCTGGGCCGGGTGGCCGTGCCGCAACCTGCCGTTCTCTTCGACAGCGCCACCGCAGAGGGCCGCGTCGCCCGCTATTTTGGCGTCAGCACGCTCGATGGTTTCGGCACGTTTTCACGGGTCGAGATGGCGGCGGCTGCCGCAGCCGTTGCCTATGTGGAAAAGACCCAGATTGCCGAACGCCCGCCTTTAGGGTTGCCGGAGCGCGAAAGTGCGGCATCCACGCTTTTCATCGACCCCGCCACGCGGGCCAATCTGGAACTGACGAAGACGCTGTCTGGCGAGCGCGACGGTTCGCTTCTTCATGCCATCAATCGCACCGTGACGGGCGGGGGAGCGCGCCTGCTTGCCGAGCGTCTGATGTCGCCGCTGACAGACCCGGCCAAGATCAACGCCCGCCTGGATGCCGTATCCTACCTGCTGGATGACGTTGCCCTTTCGGATGGATTACGCGACGCCTTAAAGCAGGTGGCCGACATGCCGCGCGCCCTGTCGCGTCTTGCGCTGGATCGCGGAGGACCGAGGGATCTGGGAGCGCTGCGGCTAGGGCTTGCCGCAGCGGCTGATGTGGCCGAACTGCTCGACCGCGGCCTGCTGCCGGATGAGTTGGCAGACGCGCTTGCCGATCTCAAAGCCCTGCCTGCCACCCTGTGTGCAATGCTGGGCGCAACGCTTGCCGACGAGCTTCCGCTGCTCAAGCGCGACGGCGGCTTTGTGCGGGATGGTTTCGATCCAGAGCTGGACGAGATAAGGGCGCTGAGAGACCAGTCGCGCCGGGTCATCGCCGGGCTTCAACTTCAGTATTCAGAGGAAACCGGGATAAAATCACTGAAGATCAAGCACAACAATGTGCTTGGTTATTTCATCGAGGTTTCCGCCGGCAATGCCGATGTCATGATGGCGGGCGATGAGGCAAAGGCGCGCTTCATCCATCGCCAGACCATGGCGGGCGCCATGCGCTTCACCACCACGGAGCTTGCCGATCTGGAAAGCCGGATCGCCAATGCCGCCGCACAGGCGCTGTCCATGGAGTTGCAGGCTTTCGACAGGATGGTTCAGGCCGTTGTCGCGCAAGCCGAAGTGATCAAGGCGGGCGCTCTGGCGCTGGCGCGGATCGATGTTGCCGCAAGTCTGGCCTATCTTGCCGCCGAGCAGGCCTATTGCCGACCCGTCATCGACGACTCCATGATGTTCAGGATCAAGGGCGGACGGCATCCCGTCGTCGAGCAGGCGCTGCGCCGCCAGTCCACCGGACCCTTCATTGCCAATGACTGCGATCTGTCGGCTGCGATTGGTGACAGAAATGGTGCCATCTGGCTGCTGACCGGTCCCAACATGGGCGGTAAATCGACATTCCTGCGTCAGAATGCGCTGATCGCCATTCTGGGCCAGATCGGTTCCTTCGTTCCGGCAGATTCGGCGCATATCGGCATCGTCGATCGCCTGTTCTCGCGCGTCGGTGCATCGGATGATCTGGCGCGCGGTCGCTCGACCTTCATGGTCGAAATGGTCGAGACAGCCGCCATTCTCAATCAGGCCACGGATCGCTCGCTGGTCATTCTGGATGAGATCGGGCGCGGAACGGCGACCTTTGACGGGCTTTCCATCGCCTGGGCTGCGGTGGAGCATCTTCACGAGGCAAACCGGTGCCGGGGGCTGTTCGCCACCCATTTCCATGAATTGACCGTTCTTTCGGAAAAGCTGCCGCGTCTTTCCAATGCGACCATGAAGGTGCGCGAATGGGAAGGCGATGTGATCTTCCTGCACGAGGTCGGGCCCGGTGCGGCTGACAGGTCCTACGGCATTCAGGTCGCCCGCCTTGCCGGACTTCCGGCCTCGGTGGTGGAGCGGGCGAAGGATGTGCTGACGAAACTGGAGGATGCGGACCGCAAGAACCCGGCAAGCCAGCTGATCGATGACCTGCCGCTGTTCCAGATTGCGGTGCGTCGCGAGGAAAAGCGCAGCCTTGGAAATTCGAAGGTGGACGAAGCCCTCAAGGCGCTCAATCCCGACGAGATGACCCCGCGCGAGGCGCTGGACGCCCTTTATTCTCTCAAGAAACAACTTGGCAACGCTTGAGATTTACAGTGCCTGTCCATCACGCCTAAAAAACGCTATAGGGCTGTGCCAAAGGCAAAGCCAGTAGAAATGGATGTCGGCTCAATGGCCATCAAGGACCTGGATTTTTCCGCGATACTGGATGTTGCGGCGCTCAAGCACGAATGCGACGCAGTGTTCAAGCAGGACGGAAAACGCGTATCCGATGTGCGCGCCGACCTCTTGCCGATCTTCAAGAAAGCCAGCGGGCAGGGACGCGACAAGGCGCGCGAACTGCTCGACACCGAAGGCGGCGGCATTGATTGCGCCCGCCGGATTTCCTGGTTGCAGGACCGGCTGATCGAAGTCCTCTACGATCTGACATGCACCTATGTCTATCCGCAGGACGCCCCGCAGGTGGCGATCACGGCTGTCGGCGGATATGGACGCGGGACGCTTGCGCCGGGATCGGATATCGATCTCCTGTTCCTGCTTCCGCCCAAAGCCACGCCTGACATGAACAAGGCCATCGAGTTCGTTCTCTATATTCTCTGGGATGTGGGTTTCAAGGTCGGCCACGCCACGCGTTCCGTGGATGAATGCATCCGTCTTTCCAAGGCGGACATGACCATCCGTACGGCCATTCTGGAAATGCGCGCGATCTGCGGCAAGCAGGCGCTTGCCGATGAGCTGGAGCGGCGCTTCGAAACCGAGGTGGTGACCAGCAGCGGACCGGAATTCATTGCCGCCAAGCTTGCCGAGCGCGACCAGCGCCACCGCAAGGCGGGCGATACGCGCTATCTGGTCGAGCCGAATGTCAAGGAAGGCAAGGGCGGCCTGCGCGACCTGCACACGCTGTTCTGGATCGCCAAATATTACTACCATGTCCGCGACACGGCGGAACTCGTCAAGCTAGGCGTCTTGTCCCGGCGCGAATTGAAGCTGTTTGAAAAGGCGGACGACTTTCTCTGGACCGTCCGGTGCCAGATGCATTTCATCACGGGCAAGGCGGAAGAACGTCTGTCCTTCGATATCCAGCGCGAAATCGCTGCAGCCCTGAACTATCAGCCCCGCCCCGGTCTCTCGGCGGTGGAGCGGTTCATGAAGCACTATTTCCTCGTCGCCAAGGATGTCGGAGACCTGACACGCATTTTGTGCGCGGCGCTGGAAGACAAGCAGGCCAAGGACGTACCCGGGCTTTCCGGGGTCTTCAGCCGCTTTGCCCATCGTCTCCGCAAGATCCCCGGTTCGGATGAATTCGTGGAAGATCGCGGCCGCATTGCGCTTGCCAATGCCGAAGTGTTCCGCAGGGACCCGGTCAGCATCATCAGACTGTTCCACGTCGCCGACATCAACAATCTCGAGCTTCACCCGGATGCGCTTCGCGTCGTGACCCGGTCGCTGGCGCTCATCAATCACGAGCTTCGCGAAAACGAGGAGGCCAACCGGCTTTTCCTGTCCATCCTGACCTCAAGACGCGACCCGGCACTGACCCTGCGGCGGATGAACGAGGCCGGTGTGCTTGGCAAGTTCATTCCTGAATTCGGCAAGATCGTCGCGATGATGCAGTTTAACATGTATCACCACTACACGGTGGATGAGCATCTGATCCGCTCTGTCGCCGTTTTGTCCGAGATCGACAAGGGGCAGGCGATCGATACCCATCCGCTGGTCAATCAGCTGATGCCGGCTATCGAAGACCGTGATGCGCTCTATCTCGCCGTCTTGCTGCACGATGTTGCCAAGGGACGGCAGGAAGATCACTCCATTGCCGGGGCCCGCGTGGCGCGCAAGCTGTGCCAGCGTTTCCGCCTGAGCAACAAGCAGACCGAAACCGTGGTCTGGCTGATCGAGCAACACCTGCTGATGTCGATGGTTGCCCAGACGCGAGACCTGCACGACCGCAAGACCATCACCGATTTTGCCGACAAGGTGCAGTCCATGGAGCGGCTGAAAATGCTGCTCATCCTAACGGTCTGCGACATCAGGGCCGTGGGGCCGGATGTGTGGAACGGCTGGAAGGGCCAGCTGCTGCGCACACTCTATTATGAGACCGAGCTTCTTCTGTCCGGCGGTTTCTCGGAAACATCGCGCAAGGAACGCGCCAAGATTGCCCGGCAGGCACTTTACGATGCGCTGACCGACTGGGGCCAGAAGGCGCGTCGCAAATATACCGGCCTCCACTACGAGCCCTATCTGCTCTCGGTCGATCTGCAGGACCAGATTCGCCACACCCACTTTCTCAGAGAATCGGACAAACGCGAAACGGCGCTTTCGACGATGGTGCGGACCCATTCCTTCCATGCCATTACCGAGATCACGATCCTTGCGCCCGACCATCCCCGCCTGTTGTCCATCATAACAGGCGCCTGTGCCGCTGCCGGTGCCAATATCGCGGATGCGCAGATCTTCACCACCTCGGATGGCCGCGCGCTCGATACGATCCTCATCAACCGGGAATTTCCGATTGATGAGGACGAGACACGGCGCGCCAACAATATCGGCAAGCTGATCGAAGAGGTTCTGGCGGGCAAGAAGCGCATTCCAGAAATGATTGCGACCCGCACCAAGAGCCGCAAGAAGAGCAAGACCTTCAACATTCCGCCGTCGGTGACCATTTCGAACGGGCTCTCCAACAAGTTTACGGTCATCGAGGTGGAATGCCTCGACAGGCCCGGCCTTCTGGCGGATATGACGGCGGTGCTTGCGGATCTTTCGCTGGATATCACCTCGGCACGGATCACCACTTTTGGCGAAAAGGTCATCGATACCTTCTATGTGACCGACCTGTTCGGCCAGAAGGTGATGACGGATAACCGCCAGGCGAGTATCGCCTCCCGGCTCAAGGCTGTGATGGCCGAGCAGGAAGATGAATTGCGAGATCGGATGCCGCCCGGCATCATCGCCCATCCCGATGTTGCGGCTCTGCCCGCCGCACGCACTGCGAAAGCTTGAGATAGACAATGGGCCTCATCGCCAAATTTGCAACAGTCGGCACCGCCACACTCGGTAGCCGTCTCTTCGGTTTCGTCCGCGAAATGCTCATGGCGGCGGCTGTGGGCACCGGGCCGGTGGCGGATGCCTTCAACGCCGCATTCCGTTTTCCCAACACGTTTCGTCGGCTGTTTGCCGAGGGCGCATTCAACTCCGCCTTCGTGCCGCTGTTTGCCAAGGAAATCGAAGCCAACGGCATGGACGGCGCCAGACGCTTTTCGGAAGAAGTATTCGGCGTTCTCTTTACCGTCCTGATGGCGCTCACGATCATCATGGAGCTTTCGATGCCGCTCATCGTGCGAACGGTGATCGCGCCCGGCTTCGTCAATGATGCCGTCAAATTCGACAACACGGTCCAGCTGGCAACCATCATGTTTCCCTATCTGGCCTGCATGTCGCTGGCCGCCATGATGGGCGGCATGTTGAACTCGCTGCACCGTTATTTCGCCGCAGCAATCGCCCCGGTCTTTCTCAACATCATCCTCATCGGCGTGCTGGGCGCGGCCTGGTGGAAGAATTTCGATCCCTTGCAGGTGGGCTATGCGCTGTCCTGGGGTGTCATGGCCGCAGGCTTCGTACAGCTGGCCATCGTCTGGATTGCCGTGCGCCATGCCGGCATCAAGATCGGCTTTCGCCGTCCAAAAATGACGCCAAACGTCAAGCGCCTGCTGATCCTCGCCTTGCCCGCCGCGATCACGGGCGGCATTACCCAGATCAATCTGCTGATCAACACCAATATCGCGTCCGGTGGCGATGGCGTCATCTCGTCGCTGGCCTATGCGGACCGCATCTACCAGCTGCCGCTCGGCGTCGTCGGCATCGCCGTGGCGACGGTGCTCTTGCCGGAGCTTGCACGGGCGCTTAGGGGCGGTCATCAGGTCGAAGCGGCAAACCTGCAGAACCGCTCGGTCGAATTCGTGATGTTTCTGACGCTGCCAGCCGCTGCCGCCCTGCTCGTTATGGCAGAGCCCATCGTGCGGTTTCTCTATGAGCGCGGAAACTTCTCGCCATCGGCAACGGTAACGGTCGCACAGATCCTTGGCGTCTATGGTCTGGGCCTGCCCGCCTTCGTGCTCATCAAGGCCTTCATTCCCGGCTTCTTCGCACGCGAAGACACGCGCACGCCGATGATATTTGCCGCCATTTCCGTGGTCGTGAACATCTCTCTGGCGCTGACATTGTTCCCGCTCTATGGCGGCATCGGCATCGCGACGGCAGAAATCACGGCTGGATGGGTCAATGCGGCGCTGCTGTTCGGTATGCTGATGTGGCGCGGACACTGGCAGCTGGATATTCCACTCCTGACCCGTATTCCGCGATTGATCATCTGCGCGGCGGCAATGGCGGCTGTCATCTACTATGCGCTTGGCCATCTGCAATATGAACTGTCGTCATCTGCTTCCGTCATCATGCGGGTCGGTACGCTTGCTGGCCTCGTTCTGGCGTCGATGATCCTCTATTTCGGCCTGGCCTTCCTTTCGGGCGGTGCCAATCTGGCCATGATCAAGCGGGGATTGAAGCGCCGCAAGGCGAAGCAGGAAACTCAGACGCAGACCACCGATGACGCTTGATTGCGGGCTGTTGTGGGTGCATAAGCGCGGCCAATTTGAAACCCAATCTGAAACATGGGGCGAGGCCCTCCACCAGCCTTTTCGAGGATGAACATGAACGCATTCAAGCCGCTGGTTTTTTCGGGTGTCCAGCCCACGGGAAACCTCCATCTCGGTAACTATCTCGGGGCTATCCGCAAGTTCGTGGCGCTGCAGGAAGACAATGACTGCATCTATTGCGTCGTCGACATGCACGCGATTACCGCCCAGCTCGTCCATAGCGACCTCAAGGCACAGACACGCTCGATTGCAGCCGCCTTCATCGCGGCGGGCATCGATCCGGTCAAGCACATCGTCTTCAACCAGTCGGCTGTTCCGCAACATGCCGAACTGGCATGGGTATTCAACTGCGTTGCGCGCATCGGCTGGATGGAGCGCATGACCCAGTTCAAGGACAAGTCGGGCAAGAACACCGAGCAGGTTTCGCTTGGTCTGCTCGCTTACCCAAGCCTGATGGCCGCAGACATTCTGGTTTACCGCGCCACGCATGTTCCCGTTGGCGACGACCAGAAACAGCATCTTGAGCTTGCGCGCGATATCGCCCAGAAATTCAACATCGATTTCGGCAATCATATCCGCACCACAGGCCTCGGCGTCGATATCAAGGTGGGCGATGAGCCCGTACACGCCTATTTCCCGATGGTGGAGCCGCTGATCGGCGGACCTGCACCGCGCGTGATGTCCCTCAAGGACGGCACGAAGAAGATGTCGAAGTCGGACCCATCCGATCTGTCGCGCATCAATCTGATGGACGATGTCGATACGATCTCCAGAAAGATCAAGAAGGCAAAGACAGACCCGGATGCGCTGCCAAGCGAAGTCGATGGCCTGAAGGGCCGCGCGGAAGCGGAAAATCTCGTCGGCATCTATGCCGCGCTCTCCGACAAGACCAAGGCGGACGTGCTCTCGGAATTCGGTGGCCAGCAATTTTCGGCCTTCAAGCCCGCGCTGGTGGATCTGGCGGTTACGGTGCTTGCGCCCATCAACGCAGAAATGCGCCGCCTGCTGGACGATGTCAGCCATATCGACGCAATCCTCAAGGATGGTGGCGAGCGGGCGGGCAGCATTGCCGAAAAAACCATGAACGAGGTCAGGGACATCATCGGCTTCCTGCGCTGATCACCTGTGAATGCGGGCGAGAGAGCATTTTTGAATCGCGGAAATTGATATAAGGTCCGCCCGAACCGTCGGGCGGCTTTTGCCGTAACGGCGAAAACAGGAGTACGCCATGGTATCGAAACGCCTTTCGCGCCTTGAAGGACACCGACGCAAGTTTCTGGCGGTGATAGACGGCACACCCGAATGCGAAAGGGCGGTTCATTATGCCGGACGCCGCGCCAAGAATTCGAACGGTGCCCTGATCCTTCTCTATGTCATTCCCGAAGGCGATTTTCAGCAGTGGCTCGGTGTCGAGCAGATCATGCGCGCGGAAGCCCGCGAAGAGGCCGAGGCATCGCTGGCCAAGGTTGCCCAGCGCATCCGTGAAACTGTGGGCATAGAGCCGGAAGCGGTCATCCGCGAAGGCAATGCCGCAGAGCAGATCCATGGTCTGATCGAAGAGGACCGTGATATCGCAATTCTGGTGCTTGCGGCGGGATCGACCAAGGATGGCCCCGGACCGCTGGTTTCCTCGATTGCCGGACGCGGCGCGGCCTTCCCCATTCCTGTCACGGTTCTGCCCGATACATTGACCGACGAGGAAATCGACGCATTGTGTTGAGGCAAGGACCTTCCAGCCCGCTGGCACGGATTTCTTGAATGGCGCAGTCATGTAAGGGCTTGAAGTCAGGCTCCGTCCGACGTATTTTGGAAGTATTCTAAATTCCGGGATGTCCAATGACGGTCCCGAAGGAGATTGAAATGTTCATTCAGACGGAAACCACGCCAAACCCGGCCACGCTCAAGTTTCTCCCGGGCAAGGTTGTTCTGGAAAGCGGAACGGCGGAGTTCCTGAATGCCTCGCAGGCGCAGGCGTCACCGCTGGCGGCTGTCCTGTTCGAGATACCGGGTGTGACGGGCGTCTATTACGGCTTTGATTTCATCACCGTCACCAAGGATGGTGCGGAGTGGCAGCACCTCAAGCCCGCCATTCTCGGCTCGATCATGGAGCATTTCATGTCCGGGCGTCCCTTGATGGGCACAGCCGTGGCCGCCGAGATTTCCGATGAAGAAGAAGAATTCTTCGAAGCGGGCGACGAAACCATCGTTGCAACGATCAAGGAACTGCTCGAAACGCGCGTTCGCCCTGCCGTTGCGCAGGACGGTGGCGACATCACCTTCCGCGGTTTCCGCGATGGCACGGTCTTCCTCAACATGAAGGGCGCCTGCTCCGGTTGCCCGTCATCGACGGCAACCCTGAAGCACGGCGTACAGAACCTGCTGCGTCACTTCGTGCCTGAGGTCCAGGAGGTCGAGGCCGTCTGACGGGCTCATCCTTCATGATCATTCTTGCCATCGATACATCCGGTGTGGATTGCTCGGCCTGTCTCTATGACAGCGAGAAGGGCGTCGCACTGGGTCAGGTTACGCAAAATATCGGCAAAGGGCATGCGGAACTGCTGATGGGCATCATCGACGATGCCCTGTCGCAGTCGTCGCTTGCGCTTGGCGATGTCGGACGGATCGCGGTCACCATCGGTCCCGGTTCCTTTACCGGAATTCGCGTCGGTGTCGCAGCCGCGCGCGGCTTTGCGCTGTCGCTCGGCGTCGAGGCCGTCGGTGTAACGACGCTGGAGACTCTGGCAGAGCAGCACCTGCGGGATAATCCCGGCCAGGCAGTCGCGGTTGCGCTGGATGCGAAGCGGCAGGAGAGCTATGTGCAGCTTTTCGCAGCTAGCGGAACGCCCTCCACCGACGCAGCGCTCGTGTCACTCGACGAGGCGCGGTCGATGCTGGTCAATTTCGATGGAACAATCATCGGGTCTGCGGCCCCTCTTCTGGCGGGTGGCGATGCAGGGTCCGGTCCGGATCGGTTTCCCATCGATATCGTCGCCCGTATCGGTGCGCAAAAGCCGCGTGGTATGCCCAAGCCTGCGCCACTGTATCTGCGTGGACCGGATGCCAAGATACAGTCAGGATTTGCACTGGAACGCAGGCCGGTTGCCTGATACGGGGCCATTCATGCTTTGAATGCGGATGATTCCCTGCGATGTTTGACGATTACCTCAGCTGGAAGCCCTATTTTGAGATCGTTCCCATGGTGCACGCCGATTGCGCCGATGTGTCGGAACTGCACGGCCAACGTTTCTCGCATAAATGGGGTGACGGAGAGTTTTCCGGGCTCCTGAGCCAGCCAAGTGTCTTTGGCGTGGTTGCGCGACAGACCAACGCCTTTTTCAGCAAGCCTTTGGGCGGCTTTGTTCTGGCCCGGGAAGCGGGAGGGGAGGCCGAGATTCTGACAATCGCGGTCGGCGAAAAATTTGCCGGGTCCGGGCTGGGCTGGCGGCTGATGCTGGCGGCCATGCGCGAGGCGGATATGCGCGGCGCCGAAACCATGTTTCTGGAGGTCGATGGTGCGAATGCCTCGGCCATACGGCTCTACCGGAAGCTTGGTTTTGAAACGGTTGCGGAGCGGCAGGCCTATTACACCGACAAGAATGGTACGAAGTCGACGGCGCTTGTCATGCGGCGTGATCTTCGTTAGTTCCTGTAGGAATGCAACGCGCCGCGGCGCCTCGAAACGGAAGCATCTGAAAGCCTGACGACGTGATTGACCTTTCAAAAACCCTGGAAGAACTATGTGCCGAGCGCGGAATGCGGATGACCGATCAGCGTCGTGTGATCGCCCGCGTGCTCCAGGAATCTGCCGATCATCCCGATGTCGAGGAGCTTTACCGCCGGTCGTCCGCCGTTGATCCGCGCATCTCGATCTCGACCGTCTACAGGACCGTCAAGCTGTTCGAAGATGCCGGGATCATCGAGAGACACGATTTCCGCGATGGCCGGTCGCGCTACGAGACGATGCCGGAAGAGCACCATGATCACCTGATCGATCTCAAGCACGGCGTGGTGATCGAGTTTCACTCCCCGGAAATCGAGGCGTTGCAGGAAAAGATTGCCCGTGAGCACGGCTTCAAGCTGGTGGACCACAGGCTTGAACTCTACGGTGTTCCCCTCAAATCGGAAGACCACTGAGTGCAAGGTGCCACGGAGCGAATGAAGCGATGACGTGGCTGCGAATCTTCTATCTGGTTGTCATTTTGGCTTTGGTCACGCTGGTGCTGCTGCCGGCGCAGTTGATCTGTCTTGCTCTCGATTTACCCCTGAGACGCCGCTTGCCGAGACTGTGGCACCGGGTTGCGTGCCACGCGCTCGGCATCAAGGTGCATGTCCACGGCTCGGTCGAGGCGGCAAAGCCGCTGCTTCTGGTGGTCAATCACGTGTCCTGGAAGGATATCATGATCCTGGGCAGCGTCGTGGATGTGGCTTTCATCGCTAAGAACGAAGTTCGCAACTGGCCCGTATTCGGCCTTCTGGCCCGTTTGCAGAAAACCGTCTTCGTTGCCCGTGAGGACAAGCGCAAGGCCGGGGCGCAGGTCAATGAGATTGCGCAACGCCTGGCAGGTGGGGAAATCATCGTTCTGTTTCCCGAAGGCACGACGTCTGACGGCAACCGCCTTCTGCCCGTCAAATCATCGCTGTTCGGCGCTGCATCGAGTGCTGCCGACCAGGTGCCCGGACAGATGGTCAATGTCCAGCCGGTCGCCATCGCCTATACCGGCATTCAGGGCATGGCCATGGGGCGCTATCACCGCAGCGTTGCGGCATGGCCCGGCACCATCGAGCTTCTTCCCTCGCTGATGGGCTTGATGCGGGCCGGTAACATCGATGTCGACCTGTGTTTCGGCGAAACGATTCCCTTCCATCGCGGCGACAATCGCAAGGCATTGAGCATGAGCGCGACGACGGCCATACGCGACATGTTGAATTTCGCTTTGCGCGGCGGGTGGCGAAAGTCTCGCTGACAACGCATTTTTCTGTTTAATATGGCTCTCAAAATCATTAGATAGCGGCCATGACCCAGGAAACGATCGGCCTTGAGGCCCCAATTTCTCTTCGCGAAGGCGCAAACAGCCGCAAGGTCTTCATCAAGACCTATGGCTGTCAGATGAATGTCTACGACTCCGTGCGCATGAGCGATGCTCTGGCAAAGGATGGTTACGTCCAGACCGAAGACATGGGCGAGGCGGATCTGGTTCTTCTCAACACCTGTCACATCCGGGAAAAGGCCGCCGAAAAAGTCTATTCCGCGCTGGGCCGCCTGCGTGACATGAAGAAATCCCGTGAAGAGCAGGGACGTGAGTTCATGATCGGCGTGGCCGGTTGCGTGGCGCAGGCCGAAGGCGAGGAAATCCTGCGCCGTGCACCGGCCGTGGATGTCGTGATCGGACCGCAGACCTATCACCGTTTGCCCGAAGCCTTGAAGCGCGTGCGCGGCGGCGAGCGCGTGATCGAAACCGAATATGCCGTTGAAGACAAGTTCGACCATTTGCCGGTTGCCGAAAAGTCAAAGCTGCGCGCGCGTGGCGTGACCGCATTTCTGACGGTGCAGGAAGGTTGCGACAAGTTCTGCACCTTCTGCGTGGTGCCTTATACACGCGGTTCGGAAGTTTCCCGACCCGTCCACCAGATTGTCGATGAAGCCAAGAAACTGGCCGATGCCGGTGTGCGCGAGATCACGCTGCTGGGCCAGAATGTCAACGCCTGGCGCGGAACCGGCGCCAATGGCGAGCAGTGGGGCCTTGCCGATCTGCTCTACCGGCTGGCCGAAATCCCCGGTCTTGCCCGCCTGCGATACACGACCAGCCATCCGCGCGATATGGATGATCGCCTGATCGGCGCCCATCGTGATCTGCGCAATCTCATGCCCTATCTTCATCTGCCGGTGCAGTCGGGCTCGGATCGCATTCTCAAAGCCATGAACCGTCGCCATACGGGCGATGAATATATTAGGCTTATCGAAAAGATTCGTGCCGTCCGCCCTGATATTGCCATGTCCGGGGACTTTATTGTCGGTTTCCCCGGTGAGACGGATCAGGATTTCGAAGATACGCTCGCAATTGTGGAAAAGGTTAATTATGCGCAGGCCTTTTCGTTCAAATATTCGACACGCCCCGGCACGCCCGGTGCAGATTTGACCGATCAGGTTCCAGAAGACGTCAAGGCCGAAAGGCTGGAGCGACTACAGGCTTTGTTGTTGAAACAACAGCATGATTTTGCCGCATCGCTGGTCGGCAGGACCATGGATATTCTGCTCGAAAAGCCAGGTAGAATGCCGGGACAGCTGATTGGAAGATCTCCTTGGCTTCAATCTGTGAATGTTAATGCAAAAGACATGAAAATCGGCGACATTATTCATGTACGAATCACCGCAACGGGTCCAAACAGCTTGTTTGCCGAGGTGGCATCGAGCTAGAGTGAGGAACCCACACTGATTAGGACGGGAGCCTGACCGCTTGAACGCACACGAATTGGTATCACCCTCATCGCGCCAGCCACGCCCAGCCGCGACCGACGCCAATCACTTCGTCCTCACGTTCGAGAATAACAGGATAGCGGGAGAGCTATTCGGTCAGTTCGATCAAAACCTGAAATTGCTGGAACAGCGACTGAACATCGATGCGCGCCCGCGCGGCAACTCCGTTGCTATCACCGGTGAGCTGGTCGCGACCAACCAGGCACGCAGGGCGCTGGATTTCCTCTATCAACGCCTGCTCAAGGGCGGAAGCGTCGAGGAGTCCGATGTCGAAGGCGCCATCCGCATGGCGGTTGCTGCCGACGACCAGCTGACGCTGCCGACCATGGAGCGCAAGGCGAAGATTTCCATGGCCCAGATTTCCACCCGAAAGAAGACGATTGCGGCGCGCACGCCGACGCAGGACGTCTATATGCGGGCGCTGGAGCAATCGGAACTCGTCTTCGGTGTCGGCCCTGCCGGTACGGGCAAGACCTATCTGGCCGTGGCGCACGCCGCACAGCTTCTGGAACGCGGTGTGGTCGATCGCATCATCCTGTCGCGCCCGGCTGTGGAAGCGGGCGAGCGTCTGGGCTTCCTGCCCGGCGACATGAAGGAAAAGGTCGATCCCTATCTGCGCCCGCTCTATGACGCGCTCTACGACATGATGCCGGGTGACAAGGTGGAGCGTGCCATTCAGGCGGGCGTCATCGAAATCGCGCCACTGGCCTTCATGCGTGGCCGCACGCTCGCCAATGCCGCCGTCATTCTCGATGAGGCCCAGAACACCACGACGATGCAGATGAAGATGTTTCTGACACGTCTGGGTGAAAACGGCCGCATGATCGTGACGGGTGACCCGAGCCAGGTGGACTTGCCACGCGGCATGAAATCGGGCCTCGTTGAGGCGCTGCAAATCCTTCCCGATGTCGAGGGCGTGTCCATCGTCCGCTTCAAGGATGTGGATGTGGTTCGTCATCCCATGGTCGCTCGCATCGTTCGTGCCTATGAAGCGCAGACGGCAGTGCCGGATGAAAGCCTGCCAAGAGGCATGTGACAGACGAATGACCGCATTGGATATTCAGGTCAGCGTTGAAGCCGACCGCTGGCCTTCAGAAGATGAATTGCTGGCATTCAGCAGCCGGGTCCTTGATCCGGCTGTCGAGTTTCTGAAAACGGAAGAGAAGCAGCCCTTTCCAAAGGTGCCGACCGAGCTGTCGCTGGTCTTCACCAATGATGAAGCCATCAGGGAAATCAACGCCGAATGGCGCGACAAGGACAAGCCGACCAATGTCCTTTCCTTCCCGGCCTATCCAATCGAGCCCGGCGACATGCCGGGCCCCATGCTGGGCGACATCGTGATCGCGCGTGAAACGGTGGAGCGTGAAGCACTTGATCTGGAGAAGAGTTTCGAGGATCATTTGACGCATCTTCTGGTGCATGGCTTTCTGCACCTCATCGGTTACGACCACATCGAAACCGATGAAGCAGAAGAAATGGAAGGGCTTGAGACTCGCATTTTGGCCAAGCTTGGTCTATCTGATCCCTATGCGGGACAGGAACCGCTTTGATTTGACAGTTTGGGACAATGAACGAACATTCTGCAAGACCGCCCGCAGAGGGCAAGGACACAGGGGAACAATCCTCATCGGAGGAGGGCAGTAGTCCCTTACGTCAGGATTATCAGGCCAAGCCGCGGGCAAGCCTCTGGTCGCGCATAGCGCGGCTGTTGAAGCCCTCTCAGGGCGAGCGTCTCAGAGAAGACATTACCGACGCCCTGATGACCGACACCGAGATCGGTGCCGCGTTCACGCCCGAAGAGCGGGCAATGCTCAACAACATACTGCGTTTCCGGGAAGTCCGGGTCGAAGACATCATGATCCCGCGCGTCGATATTGACGGGCTCGATCAGGACATGACCATTGGCGAGGCGATGATCCTGTTTGAAGAAACGGGACGTTCGCGTATGCCCGTCTATGATGAGACGCTCGACAATCCCAAGGGCATGATCCACATCCGCGATCTTCTGTCCTTTATCGGCAGGCAGGCCAGAAACAAGCGCCGTGCCGGCTCGAGAGTGTCTCCGGGTGGCGAAGCCAAGGCAGCGAAATCGCCGCGGGCGAATTTTGATCTGGCACGGGTCGATCTGGAAAAGACGCTGGCAGAAGCGGGCATCATCCGCAAAATCCTGTTTGCGCCGCCGTCCATGCTTGCCTCAACGCTTCTGAAAACGATGCAGGCGCAACGCACCCAGCTGGCGCTCGTCATTGATGAGTATGGTGGCACCGACGGTCTGGTCAGCCACGAAGATATCGTTGAAATGGTGGTTGGCGACATCGACGACGAGCATGACAAGGATGAGACGATGTTCTCGCGCCTGTCTGCGGATGTGTTGATTGCCGATGCGCGCGCCGAGTTGACCGAACTTGCAGAAGCAATCGGACCGGATTTCGACGTGCGGGAGCATATCGAGGAACTCGATACCCTTGGCGGACTGATTTTCTTTGCTCTTGGCCGTATTCCCGTCAAGGGAGAGGTCGTCAGGGCTGTGTCCGGCTTCGAATTTCATATTCTCGATGCCGATTCCAGACGCATCAAGGGTGTTCGCATCGTGCGCAACCAGTCGTCTTCCGGTGAGGACGATCAGGCTCCGGCCGATGCCGCCAGCACGGTGATGATGACGCTTGCCGCCCCGGAAAACAGAACCGACAACGCTTCGGTCTAGGGCTGGGAGCCCTGGCCCAAAGCTGCGGAATAATGTCCGCAGCTTTGAGCTCGCGGAGGTGAGGTCTGCCGGGGGCGCTGCTCGATGCGGTGGACGTTCCCTTCATTTTAAAGTAAGTCCGATCAAAGAGACAGTGTCGCCTGCTATGTCACGTGTCGGACGGTGCCTTGTAAGGTGGAGACTGCATGGAGCGGCTGGCTGGCAAAATCATGTTGAGCAATGGTTTTGGCCGCGTAGCGATTGCCGTGCTTGCCGGTGCAATCGGAGCGCTTGCGCTGCCGCCTGTCGGTTTCTTCGCCGCGATGTTCGTCTCCTTCACGCTGCTGGTCTGGTTGATCGATGGCACCACCGGTGGCCCGAACGGCGGAGGCTGGTCTCGCGGCTGGAGAACCTTCCTTATCGGCTGGCTGTTCGGTCTGGGTTATTTCGTTGCCGGTCTGTGGTGGCTGGGCAATGCCCTGCTTCTGGAGGCGGATGAATTCGCCTGGGCCCTGCCGCTCGCCATGCTGGGTCTTCCCGCCTGCCTTGCCATTTTTTACGGGCTTGCGACCATGCTTGCCAATCTCCTCTGGTCGGATGGCTGGGGCAGAATTGCAGCCCTGTCTGCGTCTTTCGGCCTGATCGAGTGGCTGCGAAGCTTCGTCCTGTCCGGCTTTCCCTGGAATGCGGTCGGTTACGGCCTGATGCCGGTTCCCCTGATGATGCAGACGTCCAATCTCGTCGGCATTTTCGGCATGTCCGTCATAGCGGTCTTCCTGTTTTCCAGCCCCGCCCTGATCGGGACGAAAAAGGGCCTCATCCCCGGGCTTGCTCTGGCTGCCCTGATGCTGGCGTTTCACCTCGGCTACGGGGCCTATTGCCTGTCGCTGCCGCCCTCCGATGCCGCTGTCGCCACGACGGTCCGGATTGTCCAGCCCAGCATCGACCAGTCGAGGAAGATGCTGAACGAGGATCGGCTGGAGATTTTCCGGGAACATCTGCGTCTATCCGCACTGCCGCCGCAGCCGGGCCAGAAACGGCCCGATCTGATCGTCTGGCCGGAAACCTCCGTGCCCTTCATTCTGAGCCAGAACCCGGATGCCCTGCAAGACATCGCCAATACGCTTGAGGACGGACAGATCCTGCTCACCGGCGCTGTTCGCATGGAAAATGCCGGTGCCGGCCAGGCGCCGCGCTACTATAATTCCGTCTACGCCATCGATAGTCAGGGCCAGATCATCGGCGCGACCGACAAGGTTCATCTTGTCCCCTTCGGCGAATATGTCCCCTTCGAAGACTTGCTGCGGCACTGGGGGATCAACAATCTCGTCAGCCTGCCGGGTGGATTTTCCGCTGCGGCAAGCCGGGAAGCGATCACCCTTCCTTCGGGCCAGTCGCTGACGTCCTTCATCTGCTACGAGATCATTTTCCCCGGCGAAGTCCCTGCCGACATCGGAAACTCGGCTGCGATTGTCAACGTGACCAATGACGGATGGTTCGGCGATACGCCCGGCCCATATCAGCATTTCCAGCAGGCGAGGCTGAGGGCAGTCGAGACCGGGATGCCTGTGATTCGCGCGGCCAATACGGGTATTTCGGCGGTCATAGACCCTGTGGGGCGAATTGTCGCAGGGTTGGACTACGGTCAAGTCGGAATAATCGATTCCACCCTGGGTGGCCACGCCGCTGGCGTTGTTACCGCAGATATGCGACAGATACACTTTTGGTTGTTGTTTTTGGTATTGCTCGTTGTATCGTTGTTTTCGCGAATGGGTTTGATGAAACGGAAGAATTGACCAAAAACCCCTAAAATTGCATAGTGAACTTGTCAGGTTGCACAACGCTCATGATATATTCTGTTGCGCAACAATCTAACAGTTCAGGATCTGCACAGGCGTGTAGTCGACAACCCGAAGAAATTGAATGTCAGGATCCCCGTAAATGACAGAAAACAAGAAGAAGCCGAACCCGATTGACATTCACGTCGGGAGCCGTATCCGCCTCCGACGCACGATGTTGGGTATGAGCCAGGAAAAGCTGGGTGAAAGCCTGGGAATCACATTCCAGCAAATCCAGAAGTACGAAAAAGGCACAAACCGGGTCGGCGCGAGCCGTCTGCAGAACATTTCCGGAATTCTGAACGTTCCCGTCTCCTTCTTCTTCGAAGACGCACCTGGCGATCAGGCCGTGGGCGCCTCTGGAATGGCAGAAGCAAGCAGCTCGAACTACGTGGTTGATTTCCTGTCATCCTCCGAAGGGCTTCAGTTGAACCGCGCCTTCGTCAAGATCAGCGACCCAAAGGTTCGTCGCCGTATCGTCGACCTCGTCAAGGCGCTGGCCGCCGAAGGCGACGCCGAGTAAGCCTCGGTTTAACGCATTGTGAACCTTGATAACGGCCCTTCGGGGCCGTTTTTTATTGCGTAAGGATGGGTTAGGAATTCTCATATAAAGATATATTTATGTCGTTGTGTCCTTGTTTTTTGCGAGCAAAATGACTAACAAACCGGTAGACACTTCTTTGAGGGGAATCCCGAATGCGCGCCAATTACCTGTTCACCAGCGAGTCTGTAGCTGAAGGTCACCCTGACAAGGTTTGTGACCGCATTTCCGACGAAATCGTCGATCTCATCTATCGTGAAGCCGCCAAGACTGGCGTTGATCCGTGGACCGTGCGCATCGCATGTGAAACGCTTGCGACAACCAACCGTGTCGTCATTGCCGGTGAAGTGCGCGTGCCCGATACGCTGTTGAAGAAGGACAAGGAAGGCAACGTCCTCAAGGACGCCGCTGGCCACCCCATGATCAACCCCGCCAAGTTCAAGGCCGCCGCCCGCAAGGCGATCAGGGATATCGGCTACGAGCAGGACGGCTTCCATTGGAAGACGGCCAAGATCGACGTGCTGTTGCACCCGCAGTCTGCCGACATTGCGCAGGGCGTGGACAATGCGTCGGACAAGCAGGGCGACGAAGGCGCTGGCGACCAGGGCATCATGTTCGGTTATGCCTGCAAGGAAACGCCTGACCTGATGCCGGCTCCGATCTATTATTCCCACCGTATTCTTCAGCTTCTCGCCACAGCCCGCAAGAGCGGCGAAGGCGAAGCGGCAAAGCTCGGACCCGATGCAAAGAGCCAGGTGACCGTGCGTTACGTCGATGGCAAGGCTTCAGAAGCCGTGTCCATCGTGCTTTCCACGCAGCATCTGGACCCAAGCTGGGACTCCAAGAAGGTGCGTTCGGTTGTTGAACCCTACATCCGCGAGGCGCTGGGCGACCTCAAGATCGCCAATGATTGCCAGTGGTACATCAACCCGACCGGCAAGTTCGTGATCGGTGGTCCCGATGGCGATGCGGGCCTGACGGGCCGCAAGATCATCGTCGACACCTATGGTGGCGCAGCCCCGCATGGCGGCGGTGCATTCTCCGGCAAGGACACGACGAAGGTCGACCGTTCCGCAGCCTATGCAGCCCGCTACATCGCCAAGAACGTCGTGGCCGCTGGCCTGGCAGAACGCTGCACGATCCAGCTGTCCTACGCTATCGGCGTTGCGCAGCCACTGTCGGTCTATGTCGATCTGCACCAGACCGGAAAGCTGAGCGAAGACGAAGTCGAAGCCGCGATCCGCAAGGTCATGGACCTGTCTCCGTCCGGCATCCGCCGTCACCTCGACCTCAACAAGCCGATCTATGCCAAGACATCCTCCTACGGCCATTTCGGTCGCAAGGCCGGTCGCGACGGTTCCTTCTCCTGGGAGAAGCTGGATCTGGTCAAGCCGCTCAAGGATGCTTTGAAGGCTGCCTGAGCATCTGGCCGATAGCCCGATTGGTATTCGCTCGGTCCATGCCGGGATGAAAATTGGAGCAGGCATGCGCGTGCACCCGGACGCGCATTGCCATCCAAGGCTTGTCAATCAGCGTCGATTGAGAGATACGGTCTGAACGTTTTGAACCCGCACGGCGCGAAAAACAAGCGCCGTGCGGGTTATCCATTTGTCTGAGAGTGTTGGAAATGACGGAAGAGCGGCGTTCACGCGCAACGGAAGCGTTTTTTGGAAGGCGTAAGGGCAAGCCGCTGCGCAACCAGCAGGTCGATACCATCGAGACCCTTCTGCCGCTTTTGAAGGTGGATCTGGCGACGCAGCCGCCCAAAAACCTCGCCGCTCTCTTTCCCGCCGATGTGAAATCCATTCGCCTCGAAATCGGCTTTGGCGGCGGCGAGCATCTGGTTCACCGCGCGTCCGAAAATCCTGATACCGGCTTTATCGGCGTCGAGCCCTTCGTCAATTCCATGGCAAAGCTTCTTGGCAGCGTGCGTGAGCGCGAGCTGATGAACATCCGCCTTTACGATGATGATGCGACGCAGCTTCTGGACTGGCTGCCGGATGCCTGCATTGACCATATCGATCTGCTCTATCCCGATCCATGGCCGAAGAAGAAGCACTGGAAGCGGCGCTTCGTCTCTGACGTCAATCTGGCCCGCTTTCACCGTGTGCTGAAACCCGGCGGCAAATTCTGCTTCGCGTCAGATATCGACACCTACATCAACTGGACGCTGCAACATTGCGCCGCCCATGGCGGTTTCGAGTGGACAGCGCAGGTGTCTGCCGACTGGACGACGCCGTTCGATACATGGCCGGGCACGCGCTATGAGAACAAGGCGAAGCGCGAGGGTCGCAGCTCCGCCTATCTCACATTCATCCGAGGCTGAGCGTCAGATTTTCGCATCCACCTCTGATGCGACCGGAATGGATGGCTGTGCGCCTTCCCGCGTGCAGGCGAGCGATCCGGCGACGGCTGCGCGGCGAAGCGCCGCCTCGAAATCGAGACCTGCATCGAGGCTGGCGGCGAGATAGCCGCAGAATGTATCGCCCGCACCAACCGTATCGACCGGCTCGATCTTCAGGCCCTTGGCCCGGACCAGCTTGCCATTGCGGATGGCGATAACGCCTTCTGCTCCCAGCGTGACGATAAGCGTCTGGCCGGTCTCGTCATGAAGGGCGGCAAGTTCCTTCTCTCGCTCACCGGACGACAGGTCGCTCTTGCCGATCAGCAGTTCGAATTCGGTTTCGTTGGCAATCACGATATCCGCCATCCGTGACAGACGCTGAGCCTGCGACGTCAGCGGTGCCGTGTTGATGATGGTCGTCACACGCTTTGCCTTGGCGGCTTTCAAGGCAGCTTCGATGGCCTGTGCCGGTATTTCAAACTGCAGCATCAGAATGTCGCCAGCCGCCATTTCAGAGACGGCACGGTCGGCATCGCTCTCCGAGACCTCGCCATTGGCCGCGGGAATGACCGAAATCATGTTCTCGCCGCCCTCACCGATGAGGATGACGGCGGTGCCGGTGGGCTCGGCGACGGTCTTGACGAGTGCGAGATCGGCCCGCGCGTCCCGCAACAATGTGAGGGCGGGTGCTGCAAAAGCATCGTCGCCGATGGCGCCCGCCATCTTCACGGTAGCGCCGGCGCGCCGCGCAGCCAGCGCCTGGTTTGCGCCCTTGCCGCCTGCGGCGGTGGAGAAGGTCTTGCCCGTCACGGTCTCACCGGGCTTCGGCAGGCGGTCGGAAATGGCAACGAGGTCCATGTTGATGGAGCCGAAAACTGTGATCATGCGGGTTGTTCCGAAATAAGGATTAAGCGAGTTGGAATGAGCGCAGACTTTGCCGAGTGGATCACTCGTCGTCAACCACTCTCAGCTTCGCCACATTGGAGCGGCCCTCGGCCAGACGGCGCAGCTGCTCGGCCTCGATATGGGCGATCTCCTTCTGGGATGGCGAAAAATCAAGGCTCTCGATTTTCACGCCGCGTGCCAGAACCTTTTCCGAAGAGGTCAGCATCATATCCACGTCCTTCTGCGCCAGCCCGAAATGGGCTTGCAGCTTGCGGGTTCGCTCATCCAGACGGCGTACATCATCCATCAAAAGCGCGACTTCGCCCTGAATGAGATGCGCCTGCTCGCGCATTCTCTGGTCTTTGAGAACGGACTGAATGACCTGTACCGACAGCATCAGCAGGGAGGGGGACACGATGACGACGCGGGAGCGGTGCGCGCGCTGCACCAGCGGCTCGAAATGCTGGTGGATGTCGGCAAAGATGGATTCCGATGGCACGAAGATGAAGGCCGTATCCTGTGTCTCGCCGGAAATCAGATATTTTTCAGCCACATCGCGGATATGCACTTCCATGTCGCGACGGAACTGCTGTGTGGCCGCACGCTTGGCCTCGGGCGCATCGTCGGCCTTCAACGCATTCCATGCCTCGAGCGGAAATTTCGCGTCGATGACGAGCGGAGGCGCGTTGTTGGGCATCCTGATGGTGCAATCGGGCCGGAAGCCGTTGGAGAGCGTTGGCTGCAACTGATAGGATCCTGATGGCAGGGCATCGGCAATCAGGGCTTCCATGCGCGCCTGCCCGAACGCGCCCCGCGTCTGCTTGTTGGAGAGAATGGCCTGCAGCCCGATCACGTCCTTGGCGAGATCCTGAATATTGCCCTGCGCGGCATCGATGACCGCGAGCCTCTCCTGCAGCTTGCTGAGGTTCTCATGCGTGGAGCGCGTCTGTTCCGTCAGCGTTGAGCCGATCCGCTGCGACATGCCATCGAGCCGCTCGTTCAACGTCTGGCTCATTTCGTTCTGGCGCGCGCTCAAGGTTTCGGTCATCGCGGCGATACGACCGTGAAGCTCAGACTGCGTTCTCAAGAGTTCGGTAATCTCGTCGCGGGATTGATCGACCGGCGGCGGTTGGCGGCGCCAGGCGAAGATTGCGGCGACAAGACAGCCCGCCACGACGATGCCGAGCAAAGCACCGACCGATATCTGGAGGTTACCGAGACTGAAAGCTGTGGTACCAAATGCGGCAAGATCAATGTTCATGAGCAAATCTAACAGATTTCCGGTGATTCGTAAGATCAAACCAAGAACATTTATCGGGCCGAAATGAGTCCTGACCTGCCTGCAAAACAGAATCTCCGGGCCTCTATTTTTTGTTTCCTAGAAAGATGAGATGGGTTATGGGAAGCCATGACCATCAAACCGCTCATTATTCTGCCTGATCCTCTGTTGCGCGAGAAATCCAAGCCTGTCGAACAGGTGGATGCCGAGATCGTGCGTCTTGCCGACGATATGCTGGAAACAATGTATGATGCGCCCGGTATTGGCCTGGCTGCCATCCAGATCGGTGTTCCCCGCCGTATGCTTGTCATCGACATTTCCCGCGAAGACGAGGAAAGAAAGCCGGTTGTCTTCATCAATCCGGAAATCCTCAAAGTCTCCGATGATGTTTCGACATATGAAGAGGGCTGTCTTTCCATTCCCGACTACTATGCCGAGGTGGAACGACCTGCCGCACTGACCGTTGAATATATCGACCGGGACGGCAAGAAGCAGACAGTGGAAGCGGACGGCCTGCTGGCCACCTGCCTCCAGCATGAGATCGACCATCTCAATGGCGTCCTGTTCATCGATCATATTTCCCGGTTGAAGCGGGATATGGTCATCAAGAAATTCACCAAAGCGGCCCGCGCAAAAATCTAGGTCTCCGGCTGAAGGTTGGACGTGCGGCCGGCAGGGCAGGGGACGAACATGTCATTGCGCATCATTTTCATGGGCACACCGGAATTCTCCGTTCCCACCCTGCGCGCGCTTGTCGATGCGGGTCATGATATTGCCGCTGTCTATACGCAGCCACCAAGGCCCGGCGGACGTCGCGGACTGGATCTGCAGAAATCCCCCGTTCATCAGGCTGCCGAATTGCTCGGCCTTCCTGTTCTGACGCCCCCTAATTTCAAGGCTGAAGAGGACAGGGCGGAATTCAAGGCATTCAACGCGGATGTCGCGGTGGTTGTCGCCTATGGGCTGCTGCTGCCCGAAGCGATTTTGAGCGGAACGCGCCTTGGCTGTTACAACGGCCATGCATCACTCCTGCCGCGCTGGCGCGGCGCTGCTCCCATTCAACGCGCCATCATGGCAGGCGATACCGAAACCGGCATGATGGTGATGCAGATGGAAAAGGGGCTGGATACCGGCCCCGTTGCGCTGACCGCGCATGTCGCCATCGAGCCGAACATGACGGCTGGCGAATTGCATGACAGCCTGATGCTGGCAGGTGCGCGGCTGATGCGTGAAGCCATGCTGAAACTGGAAGATGGCGATCTGCCGCTGACACCCCAGGCGGAAGACGGCGTTCTCTACGCTGCCAAGATCGACAAGGCCGAAACGCGCATCCAGTTTTCCCGGTCAAGCCAGGATGTGCACAATCATATTCGTGGCCTCTCGCCCTTTCCGGGCGCTTGGTTCGAGATGGAGATTGGCGGCAAGCCGGAGCGGGTCAAAGTTCTGGCAACGGAGATAGCGAGCGGCATGGGTGAGGCCGGTTCCGTGCTGGATGATGCCCTCACCATCGCTTGCGCAAGCGGGGCGGTGCGGCTTCTGCGGCTGCAAAAGGCAGGCGGCAAGCCGATGCTGGCTGCAGATTTCCTGCGCGGCACGCCCGTCTCCGTCGGAACGAGGCTCGGCTGATGCCACGCTTTCGCATGACTGTCGAATATGATGGCTCGCCCTATTTCGGCTGGCAGAGGCAGAGCAATGGGCCATCGGTTCAGGGTGCGCTCGAAGCTGCCGTTTTGTCGCTGACGAAGGAAAGCGTCAGCTTTCGCGGTGCGGGCCGTACCGATTCCGGTGTCCATGCGAAAGGGCAGGTCACGCATGTCGATCTGTCGCGGGATTGGGAACCCTACAAGCTGCGCAATGCGCTGAATGCCCATCTTGCCATGGCGGGTGAGGCCATATCGGTTCTGGATGTCGACGCCGTCACGGAGGATTTCGACGCGCGTTTTTCCGCCTTGCGCCGTCACTATCTCTACCGGATCATCTGCCGCAAATCACGGCTGGCGCTGGAACACAAGCGGGCCTGGTGGGTATCGAAAGACCTCGATCATATCAGAATGCATGAGGCGGCCCAGGTGCTTGTCGGGCGGCATGATTTCACCACCTTCCGTTCCGTGCATTGCCAGGCCAACAGCCCCGTGAGGACGCTCGACCGTCTGGATGTGACCCGCGATGGCAACCTGATCGAGATACGCGCGACGGCGCAAAGCTTCCTGCACAACCAGATCCGGTCCTTTGCCGGCACGCTGAAGCTTGCGGGTGAGGGAGCGATGAGTGTCGATGACGTCGCAGCAGCGCTGGAAGCCCGCGACCGCAAGGCCTGCGGTCCGGTGGCGCCACCGGATGGGCTCTATTTCATGCAGGTGGATTATCCTGACGTAATACCGCAGCGTCTGCCAAGAACGGAGACGGCGGTTGCGGACGGCGATCTGTGATGATCGCCCGTGTAAGCCTCAGCTCGGATAGACGCCAAGGAACCGTTGCAGCAGTTCCGACAGGATCATGCCGGGAATGAGCAGCGTCATGACGACGGCTGCGACCAGCAACGGCTGATCGCGTATGAAGAACTTGACGATGCGCGAAAAGCTGAAGACCAGCATCAGCAACAGGGCAAACCACAGGATCGCAACGATGCCCTGCAAACGCGGCAGGAACAGCGCAATCAGGATCAATGTTGCATAGCCGTAGGAAAAAGGAAGCGACAGCCAGTTGGCGACCACGACCAGCGCGTTGAACTTCTGCTTTGCGCCATAGGCAAGCAACAGAATCCCGATCAGGATCAGCGGCACCATCCAGCAGATGGCCTCGACCATCGCAAGGCGCAGGAAAAAGATTCCGCCGGTTCCAAGACCTCGCGGCAGCGTCGCGACATAGGCTTCATGCCACCAGTACCAGGACAGCGCCATGGACGGCAGGCACCAGAGCGCGGCATAGAAGGAGCGGAACATGCCGCGTTCCGTCAGGTCAAGCAGGCGTCCGCCTGCGGGATCTCCCAGGAACAGCAGCCACAATCCCCGAAGATAGAGAGAGACTTCACTAGCTGACGGCATGGTCGAACCAACGCTCGATGAAGGTTTGATAGATGCGGGTCAGCGTTTCCAGGTCTTCAACGGCCACGCGCTCATCCACCATATGCATGGTCTGGCCGACAAGGCCGAATTCCACCACAGGGCAATAATCCTTGATGAAGCGCGCATCCGATGTGCCGCCCGTTGTGGACAGCTTCGGCTCTTTGCCAGTCACCGCAGCCACGGCGCCGGACAGGGACGATATCAGGGCATTGTTGCGCGTGAGGAAAACATGCGATGGCCGATCCGCCCAGACCAGATCATATCTGACGGGAGAACGGTCCGGCCGCAGGTCGCCTGTAGCGGCGGCTTCATCGAGACGGCGGATGATTTCCGCGCGCAGGGTCTCCGCCGTCCATGTGTCGTTGAAGCGAATGTTAAAGGCAGCGGTTGCTCTGGCGGGAATGACGTTGGTCGCCGCATTGCCGGTATCGACCGTCGTTACCTCCAGATTGGACGGCTGGAAGTTGTCCGTGCCATTGTCGAAGGCCGGGCTCATCAATGCATGGGTCAATTGCAGCAATCCGCGCACGGGATTGTCGGCAAGGTGCGGATAGGCCGCATGGCCCTGAACGCCGTGAACCGTGATGTGGCCCGAGAGCGATCCACGCCGGCCGATCTTGATCATGTCACCGAGCTGATCGGGATTGGTCGGTTCGCCAACCACGCAGGCATCCCAGGTCTCACCTTTGGCGGCGGCCCATTCAAGCAGCTTGGAGGTGCCGTTGATGGACGGGCCTTCCTCGTCGCCGGTAATCAGGAAGGACATCGAACCCTTCGGCTGCCCGTGTTTTTCGATATGGCGGGCAATGGCTGCGACGAAGCAGGCGATACCGCCCTTCATGTCGACGGCGCCGCGTCCGAACATGTCTCCGCCAGCGATCTCTGCCGCGAAAGGCGGGTGGCTCCAGGCCGCCTCATCTCCCACCGGCACCACGTCGGTATGGCCCGCAAACATGAGATGCGGACCTTCGCTGCCGATGCGGGCGTAAAGATTTTCGACGTCGGGCGTGCCTTCCTCCGTCGCCGTCATGCGCTCAACGGCAAAGCCGAGGGGAGTGAGCAGGCTCTGAAGCAGAGCAAGCGCGCCACCCTCTGCGGGCGTTACCGAGGGGCAACGAATGAGAGCGGCCAGATTGGCGACGGGATCGGTGGCATTCATGCGTCGGTCTACTTCCCTTAGTCGCGCAGCAACTCGTTGATGGCGGTCTTGGAGCGCGTCTTCTCATCGACGGTCTTGACGATGACGGCGCAGTAGAGGCTTGGGCCCATTTCGCCATTCGGGAAGGGCTTGCCCGGCATGGTGCCAGCGACAACCACGGAATAGGGCGGCACTTCGCCATAGGTAATGGAGCCGGTGGCGCGATCGACGATCTTGGTGGACTTGCCGATGAAGACGCCCATGCCGAGAACGGCACCTTCGCGAATGATGCAGCCTTCAACCACTTCGGAGCGTGCGCCGATGAAGCAATTGTCCTCGATGATGGTCGGGCCCGCCTGAAGCGGCTCAAGAACGCCACCAATGCCGACGCCGCCGGACAGGTGAACATGCTTGCCGATCTGTGCGCAGGAGCCAACGGTTGCCCAGGTATCGACCATGGTACCTTCACCCACATAGGCGCCGAGATTGACGAAGGATGGCATCAGTACGACATTCTTGCCGATGTAGGCCGAACGGCGAACGACAGCATTGGGCACGGCCCGGAAACCTGCGCCGCGGAACTGGTTTTCGCCCCAGTTCTCGAATTTGGAAGGCACCTTGTCCCACCATGTGGATTCACCCGGACCGCCGGTCACGATTTCCATGTCGTTGAGACGGAAGGACAGAAGCACGGCCTTTTTCAGCCATTGATTGACCTTCCAGCTACCATCGGCCTGCCGTTCGGCAACGCGTGCTTCGCCGGTATCGAGAAGGTTCAGAGATGTTTCGACGGCCTCCCGAATTTCACCCTTGGTCGAGAGATTGACGCTATCACGATTATCGAATGCGGTTTCGATGATGCTTTCAAGGGAGCCATGTTCCAGGTTGCTCATGAGAATTCCTTAAACTTCGATGACTATCGTCAATGCTGGGAAACATCCGCACCGCTGGCCGGACATGGCCAACTGCTCTAAGCGAGTGTTCGAAGGGCGTCAATGTGATTTGGCGCGGGCATATGAAAGGCATGACGATGGCGAAATTGAAAAACGGCAAATTGCGGCGCAAGGACGGTGTCTGGGATCCGTTGAAGCGCAGTTCCGACGACAAGCAGAGCGCTGAAGGCATCCCCAAGACGCCACAATCGGATTCGCCATCCTATCGTCTTGCCTTCAACGATCCCGATTTCCTTTGCCGCGAGGAATTGCGTCCGGTCAGGCTGCAGCTGGAGCTCCTGAAAACGGAAATGATGCTGGCCGAAAGGGGCATCAAATCGACCGTGGTCATGTTCGGCGGTGCCCGCATTCCCCAGCCCGGCGGCGAGGCTTGGGCGGCGCGCAATGAAACGCAGCGCAAGAACCTCGAAGCTGCATCCGTCTATTATGATGAGGCCCGCAAATTCGCCAAGCTCTGCGCAACCGAAGCACAGAAATACGACCACCGCGAATATGTCGTCGTGACCGGCGGTGGCCCGGGCGTCATGGAAGCGGGCAATCGCGGTGCATCGGAGGCGGGCGCGCCCTCAATCGGCCTTAACATCCTGCTGCCGCATGAGCAGGCGCCTAATCCCTATGTCACGCCGGAACTCAGCTTCAACTTCCACTATTTCGCCATCCGCAAGATGCATTTTCTCATGCGCGCAAAGGCCATCGTGGTCTTCCCCGGCGGGTTCGGCACAATGGATGAGCTGTTCGAAGCGCTGACGCTGATCCAGACCAAGCGCATGGCGCCCATTCCGCTGGTCCTGTTCGGAGAAGCCTTCTGGCGCTCCGTCATCAACTTCAAGGCGCTGGCCGATTTCGGAACCATTGCGCCTGAGGACATGGAGCTTCTGCATTTTGCCGAAACGGGTGATGATGCATGGAAGGTGATTGCCGATTTTTATGAGCTTTGAGTGAGGCGCTCCTTTGCCTCCCTCAACCAGCACATGATCGCAATGGACCCCGGCCCAAGGCCGGGGTGACGGAAGAGACCAATCAGATCCGCGCAAAACGCTCTGTCAGAAGCGCAAAGAAGCCATCGGCATTGACATCCCGCATCACGCGGGCATTCGGCTTGCGGCCCGTTACCTTCCACCAATCGACAACCGTCATGCCGATGGTGAGCTCAGAGTTCACCTCGATCTCGACATTGCAATCGCGACCATCGAACAGGTCCGGCTTGATGAGATAGGCAATGACGGTGGGGTCATGCAGCGGACCGCCATCCGAGCCGTATTTTTCGATGTCGAAACGCTCGAAGAATTCCAGCATCTCGGCCATGGCAATGGCCGGACGGGTGCCGATATCGCGAATGGCTGCCACGCGGGTCTTGGTGGTCAAGAGCTTGTGGGTCACGTCGAGCGGCATCATGACCAGCGGAATGCCGGAGCGGAACACGATATCTGCGGCCTGCGGATCGACATAGATGTTGAATTCGGCAGCGGGCGTGATGTTTCCGCCCTCGAAAAAGCCGCCGCCCATCAGCACCAGTTCCTTGACGCGCGGGGCAATATCGGGTGCCTTCTGCAGGGCGGTCGCGATATTGGTCAGGGCACCCAGCGTGCAGAGCGTGATCGTGCCTTCGGGTTCGCGACGCAGGGTTTCGATGATGAAGTCAACGGCGTGTTGGCCCTGAGCCGTCATTGTCGGCTCAGGCAGGACAGGGCCATCGAGACCAGTGCTGCCGTGCACATGTTCCGCCGTGATCGGATCACGCACCAGCGGGCGGGCGCAGCCTTCATAGACAGGGATTTCGGTGCGGCCGCACAGTTCCAGAACGATGCGGATATTGCGGCTTGTCAGCTTCAGCGGCACGTTGCCAGCGACCGCGCAAAGACCGAGGATCTCGATCTCTTCCGGACTGCCGAGCGCCAGCATGATGGCAGCCGCGTCATCCTGACCTGGGTCGGTGTCGATAATGATTTTTCGTCGCTCGGTCATGATTTTCCCGTTTCTGATGAACTGCCTTTTCAGGCTTGTTTTTAGAGCTTGTCAAGCTTGCGACCATGGCAACTTTTCGCACGTCGGCGTTCTTGCGCTGCAAAATTTGCGTTACCATATTCAGGAAAGCTGCCGCAAACGGGGCTGACGATCGTCGCTTGGATACAAGGACTGCGATATATGAGCCGCATGACACCCTTCACACACCCGCTGATGCTGGGTTTCGACGCCATGGAAAAAACGCTGGAGCGAATGGCCAAGGCGAATGATGGCTATCCTCCCTATAATATCGAGCGTCTTGCAGCCGAGGGTGACAGCCCTGAGCGCTTGCGCATTACCATCGCGGTCGCCGGTTTTTCCGAAGAGGATCTGGAAGTAACGACAGCCGACAACCAGCTGGTCATTCGTGGACGCCAGCAGGAACAGGATGCCCGTGACTATCTCTACAGGGGTATCGCTGCGCGGCAGTTTCAACGCGTCTTCGTTCTGGCTGATGGTATGCAGGTCAATGATGCGCGTCTGCGCAACGGCCTGCTGTCCATCGATCTGACGCGGCCAGAAATCTCCAACGTAGTGAAGAAAATTAACATTTCCGTCTCACACTAGGATTCTGCAGGCAAGTGCCGCATCGCGGCGCAGCGGCTGATGAATGTGGAGGCTGAGATGCTTTTAAAAGAAGCGCATGCGCGTTTGACCAAATCCCAGTTGGCTCATATCGGGGCAGGTGAAGTCGGATATATCCGGAAAATGCGCGCCGAAGAAGTGAACCGCTGTTTTCCCGAAGCGCCCAATATCGATCCGGGTCTTGATCTCTGGGCTCTGTTCGGCGCGGATGGCACGCCAATTCTTCTGACGGACAATCGGTCGAGCACCTTCTTCAAGGCCGCCGAAGACGAGCTGCGCACCATCAGCGTCCATTGATGGCGCTACCAGCGCAAGATGCCCGACACGCCGGGCGGCAGCGCTAAAACAATCGATGTTTTCACGAAAGGCGCCGAAGGGCGCCTTTTGCATTTTCATCACATGACATCTTCCGGCGGTCTTCCGGGGCGGGCACGATAGCGCGGGAAGGTCCAGCCGAAGATCAGCGCACCGCTTCTGATGGCAAATGCGGTCAGAACACCTGCTGCTGAAGCAATCAGAAGCGGCAGGCCGATGGCATGGGCGGCGGTAAAGACGCAGGCTCCCATCAGGGCGCAGCTGATATAGACCTCGGGCCTGAGGAGAACGGATGGTTCACCGGCAAGAATGTCGCGCAACACCCCTCCGAATGTGGCTGTCATCGTGCCGGTGACGATGGCGACGGTGGGCGAGCCCGTAACGGCAAGCCCCTTGGCTGCGCCCATGACGCAATAGGCCGAAAGGCCGATGGCATCGAGCCAGATCAGCAGGCGGTAGCGGGATTCGAGAAGGTGGGCCGTCAGATAGACCAGCCCTGCAATAGCAACGCACACCAGAATATAGGTTGGATTGACCACCCAGAAAACCGGCGCGCGCCCGAGAACGAGGTCACGCAGCGTGCCGCCGCCAATGCCGGTGACGGCTGCAAAGAACAGGAAGCCGATGAGGTCGAGCTGTTTACGCGACGCGGCAAGCGCGCCCGTTGCGGCAAATACCGCCACTCCGGCATAATCGAGAAAGGCCAGAAGGGTCACGAAAGGCACTCCTCGAAAGTTGCCGCGCGGTCAGTGCCGCGCAAGGGCCAGAACTTAATGTCCATCGCCGGTTCAATATATGTCGTTGCTCATGCTTCGGCATCCATAGCGGAAACAGTCCCAAAGGAAAATGCCGTGAAACGCCTTCTCATCACAACACTCCAGGCTCTGGTGTTTCTTGCCGTGCCTGTCGTCTCTCTGGCCCAGCAACAGCTGGTGACCGATCCTGAGATCTATGAGAAGGACCATTTCCGCTCCGAGTGCAAGGTCGCTGAATTCGGCGAAGGCTTCCTGACGCGGCTGGACATCAACAATGATGGCCTGATGGATGCGGTCACCAATCGCGGCGAACTGACCTGCGATGGCGAAAAGGCCCGCAGCTGCAACGAAGACGGCTGCCCCTTCAATTTTTATGTGCAGGTCAAGGAAGGCGGTTATCTCATGATCGCGACCGCCACGATCTACAGCTATGACTTCGTTCAGCGGTTCGGCAATATGGTCTTCGTCCTGAAAATGCATCCCCGCTATTGCGAACGCACCGACAGCGCGCCTTGCGAGATGACAGTCCGCGTTCGCGGGACCAACTTCGTGACGATTTCCAAGAAATAGCGTGGCAGAAGGGTCAGTTCACCCGTCTGATGGTGACGTTCTGATTGTACCTGCGCCGCAGTGAGCGGGGCATGAAACCGGTGGCAGCGGCGACGGCAAACACCGCTGCGCTGACGGCGGCAAGAGCGACCGCCGGGTAACTGCGTGCCACGATAGCGCCGCACACCGCACCCGTGATCATGCCGAGCCATGGCACGATCTGTATCGTCCAGTCGATTTTTCTTTCGCCGAGCATGAAGCGGCCAATTCCGCGTCCGAAACGGGAGAGCGCACCGGTGACGTAGGTCAGGCCGATCGGCAGTCCTTCGATATGCTCCACGGCAGCGTTGATCATGCCCATGGCAAAGACGACGATACAGAACTGGATGATGCTCATATCCGTCTGCTGCAGAAGGGCGGCGAGGCCGAGCAGAGCGCCAACTGCGCACAACACGTTGAAAATGCGCCGGTAACTCCTGTGGGCGATGACGATGCCGCCTGCATTTCCCGCGACAAAAGCAAAGATCGCCGCAAACAATGTTGCGGCGTGGGTATAATCGCCCGATTGGAGCGACAGGGCAGCGCGGGTGGTGTTTCCGGTCATGAAGGACACGAAATCTCCCGACATGGTGAGGCCAATGGCATCCGTCATTCCCGCGATAAAGGAGATGGCCGCTACCAGAGCAATGCCGGTCGCGGTGCGCCTTGCGCGAATGATCTTGCGCCGTTTCTGTCTCGTCATCGAAATCCCGCATTCTGGCTCAGCCTGTATACCGGATTGTAGGCCTGCCAGATTTCCGCCCCGTTAAGACCGAGGCTGCGGCGACGCCATATGGCTATGCGCTGTTGAGGGTGATATCACGCCCGGCAGGAAACAGGATGAGCACCATGGACAAAGCCCCGCGCGTTCAGGAGAAATCGCTGCATGAGCGTATTCTCGGAGACATCGAAGGCCGTATTCTGTCCGGCGAGTGGGCCCCGGGCCACCGCATTCCCTTCGAGCATGAACTGACGCAGGAATATGCGTGTTCGCGCATGACGGTGAACAAGGCGATGGGCGAACTCGTCAAAAGAGGCTTGATCGAACGCCGTCGCCGTTCCGGCAGTTTTGTCACCCAGCCGCACGCTCAATCCGCCGTGCTCGAGATTCATGATATCCAGCGCGAGGTTCAGGCGCTTGGCCTCAAATATCTCTACCGGCTGGACAATCGGCAACTGCGCAAGGCAACGGCGGACGACAGACGCCTGCTGGAGATCAAGCCGAATGCGCCTGTTCTTTCGCTTCTGTGCCGCCATTATGCAGCCGATGTTCCCTTTTGCCTGGAAGAACGCATCATCAATGTCGCGACCGTGCCGGAAGCCAGTGATGCTGATTTCTCCGAGGTCGGGCCGGGGTCTTGGCTGCTGAAGATGGTGCCGTGGAGCGCCGCCGAACATCGTATTCGCGCCGTTGCAGCAGACAAGAGCGTTGCTGAGGCGCTTGCCATACCGACCGGCTCGGCCTGTCTGGTCATCGAGCGGCGGACCTGGAACGGGCAGAACTACATTACCCATGTTACCGTGACATATCCCGGCGATCGCCACGAACTGGTGGCGCAATTCATGCCATCACAGCAGATGTGATCTCCTCCGTAAACTTTCTGCCTAAAAGAAGAGTTTACAGCACATGTTTTTTGCGGTGTATTAGTTGCCAATCTAACTCAACTTTGTTAGCGGCTGTCAACAAGCGCGATCCGATCAAGATTGCGAGCTTTGGCCGCAGAAGATCGGCACCTTGTTACGGACATCCGGGAATAGCATGATGGCAACTGAAAATCTCACCCTTTCGTTGAACAAGCTGAGTGTGCAAGGCAACCGGCGCAGGGGAAAAACAATTCTGCTGTCACTGGCTCTGAGCATGTACGCGGCAGGTGCCTTTGCCCAGGCAACGCCGGCTCCGCAAGGCCAGACCGCGCCCGCCACGCAGGAGGCTGCCCCGCAAGGCCAGGCCGCGCCCACTACGCAGCAGGTTGCCCCGGCTTCGCCCGTCCAGCCGCAGCAACCGGCGGCCGCACCTTCCGCAACCGACACGCAGACCCAGCCACCCGCTCCCGCAAGCAGCACGACGCCAGCAGAACAGCCGGCGCCCGTTGTCGAGAACCAGCAACCCGTTCAGCCAAGCCTTGCAACTGCAGAGGAGCAAGCATCCGGCAGCCCACAGCAACGGACGGATATACCCCATAACCTGTCCCCCTGGGGCATGTTCATGGCGGCCGACTGGGTGGTCAAGGGTGTCATGATCGGGCTCGCGTTTGCCTCGCTCATCACCTGGACCGTCTGGGTGGCAAAAACGATTGAGCTGGCTGGCGCGCGCATTCGTGCTGGCTCGACATTGAAGATCGTCCACAAGGCGAAAACATTGTCCGAAGCGACGGATGCCGTCGAGAAAAAGGGCGGACCTGCGGCTCTCATGCTGCGCATGGCGACCCACGAGATGCACCTGTCCGATGCTGTTGTCGACCATACCGACGGTGGCGGCATCAAGGAGCGTGTTTCCTCCGTTCTGTCGCGCATCGAGACCCATGCGGGCCGCCGCATGTCCCGTGGAACGGGTGCTCTTGCAACAATCGGTTCAACGGCACCCTTCGTCGGTCTGTTCGGTACGGTCTGGGGCATCATGAACTCCTTCATCAGCATTTCCGAATCGCAGACGACCAATCTGGCGGTTGTTGCTCCCGGCATCGCCGAAGCGCTGCTGGCAACCGCCATCGGTCTTGTCGCGGCCATTCCTGCCGTGGTCATCTATAACGTCTTTGCGCGGTCCATCACCGGCTACCGGCATCTGCTGGCCGATGTCGCGGCAGGCGTCGAGCGTCTTGTCAGCCGTGACCTCGATTTTCGCCGTATTCCGCCGGGAACATCCGTCAAGCCAGCCGTTTCGCTTGTGGGACGCTGATCATGGCGGGTGGAATTCGCGAAAGCGGTGGGGACGAACTGTCTGAAAACCACGAAATCAACGTCACGCCTTTCATCGATGTCATGCTGGTTTTGCTGATCATTTTCATGGTCGCTGCACCATTGGCGACCGTCGACGTGAACGTCGATCTGCCGGCCTCCTCCGCAAAGCCGGCGGAACGGCCGGATGAGCCGCTCTACCTGACGGTCAAGAACGACCTGTCGCTCAACATCGGCAATGACCCGGTGGCACGGGAGGCGCTGGGAGCACGTCTCGATGCGCAGACTGGCGGCAACAAGGATACACGCATTTTCCTGCGGGCCGACAAGGCCGTCGATTACGGGCATTTCATGGAAATCATGAACATGCTGCGTGATAACGGCTATCTCAAGATTGCGCTGGTCGGTCTTGAGAATGCAGCAGCGGCCAATCCGTCCGCGACGCCATCCTCAACCGTGCCCGCGACCGCCCCCGCCCCTGTCGGAGCGACGCCATGACCGAGGCCTCTTTTCCCCGTTCCGGTCGCTCCCGGTTGGGAGAAGTTGCACTCTGGACGGTGGCCGGTGTTCTTACGCTCTCCGTCCATGCGGGCGCCGCCTATTACCTGATGCAGGAGCCACCCGTGCCCGAAGCCGATGGTGGCCCGCCTGCCGCCATCATGATCGAGCTCGCCGCCCTTCCAGAGGCTGTCGAAACCGAGGAAACGGTGGAAACAACCGATCTGGAAGACGCTCAGGAGGTCAAGAGCGAGGTTCAGGAGAAGGTGGAAGAGGTTCCGCCGGAGGAAACGCCACAGCCAGAACCCGTGGTCGAAGAAACACCGCCGGAGCCCGAACCCTTGCCTGAACCACCGCAGGAGGTTGTCGAACCTCTGCCTGAGGAGGTGCCTGAACCGATCGAGGAAATCGATCCTATTCAGGAGCAGCAGATGGCGGCGCTTGAAAATGTCGAGGTTCCACTTCCTGTCCTGCGTCCACCTCCGCCTCCGGCTGAGAAAAAAGTGGAGAAGAAGGACGAGCCTGAAAAGAAAAAGGTAGAGCGTCCAAAGCAAACGGCACAGCCGCAATCGCCCTCGATGGAAAAGGCAAAGGTCGAAACGACGCAGTCGAACCGTACTGCTGCCGCACGCACCAGTTCGGGCTTTTTCTCGTCATCCATGACGCCAGCGAAATGGGAATCGAGACTGGTTTCGCATATCAGGCGCAAGAAGCCTCGCGAGATACGTGGAAACGATGCCAGGATCACCGTCGCATTTCGGGTCAGCGATAATGGATCCCTGAATTCCATCCGGCTTTTGAGGTCGACTGGAGACGCATCGCTCGACCAGCAGATCGTCGCGTGGATCGAGCGGGCCTCTCCGGTTCCTGCACCGCCTCCCGAGGCCAGCCGAAGCGTGACCCTGCCGATTGAGATCAAGTAGAATACGGGACTTCTAATTAAAAACCGTTTCTATTGAATGCTGCCCGCGCTATGGCTGGATTTTACCCATCATAGGTCAAATCAGGCATGAAATTCACGATTGAACAGGCAGAAGATTTCGTCGCGTCCATCTTCGAGAAAAACGGTGTCCTGCCGAAAAGTGCACGCTCCACGGCGCGTGCGCTGGTAGCGGCAGAGGCAGCCGGTCAGGGCGGCCACGGTTTTCGACGCATCGCGGCCTATATCAGCCAGTTGCATGTCGGCAAAATCGATGGAAAGGCGATGCCCTCTGCAAAGACCCTTCGCCCCGGCGTGCTGTGCGTCGACGCTGGTCACGGCTATGCTTATCCGGCTATCGATCTTGCAATCGAGCTCCTGCCTGCCATGGCGCGGGCCCAGGGTATTGCACTTGGCCTCATCAACCGCTCGCATCATGCCGGCGTGATGGCCCTGACGGTCGAGCGACTTGCCGAGCAAGGGCTGGTTGCCTTCATGGTCGCAAATGCCCCGGCCTCCATGGCCCCCTGGGGAGGCATCAAACCGCTCTACGGCACAAATCCGATTGCCTTTGCTGCGCCCGTGGCCGATGCCGACCCGCTGGTCATCGACCTTGCCCTGTCAAAGGTCGCGCGCGGCAAGATCATGGCGGCTCGCCAGAAGGGCGAGACTATTCCTGATGACTGGGCACTGGATGCGCAAGGCCGGCCCACCACCGACCCGAACGAGGCGATCAACGGCACCATGGTGCCTGCGGGTGACGCCAAGGGAGCGGCTCTGGCCTTGATGGTCGAGGTCATGGCGGCGGGCCTGACGGGCGGCAATTTCGGTTTTCAGGCGTCTTCCCTGCTGGATGACACGGGCACGGCTCCGTCGCTGGGGCATACGATCATCGCAATCGATCCCGATATTGCGGGCAATGACGCCTTTGCAACGCGCCTCCGCCTGATGGCGAATGAAATCGAAGGGCAGGAAAATGCGCGCCTGCCCGGACGCCGCAGTCAGGGTGTGCGGAAACATGCCCTGGAACATGGCATCGTCATGGATGATGACATATTGGCCGAGATTTCGAAGCTTTAACGGCTCTGGCTGGCAAGCTGATCGCGCAGGAAGTCTGCGAAGATCGCACCGGATAGCTCCAGAGCGCCGCTATTGTCGATTGTCGTGACATCAAATTCGCCGCAAACCTCCAGCGAACTACGCTGGAGGCGAAGCACGATGTCATCGAGGCTTTCGCGTCCTCGGGCTTCCAGTCGAGCGGTCAGCACATCAGGGGTTGCCACGACATTGACGACTTTCAGCTTCGCAAAAGCTTGCCGGAAGAGGGGAAGCGCGGACCGTGACCCATTGACGACGACGATGTCTCCGTCACGCAATCTTGCCTGCACCGTTGCCGGAATGGCGTAGCTGAGCCCGTGTGCCTGCCACGAAACGCAAAAGTCACCCTCAGCGAGACGACGGTCAAACTCCGCCTGGGTTACGGCTGCGTGGTCCTCGCCTCCGGCATCCCGGTGTCTGGTAATCACCCGCTGCGCAAAGTGAATGCGCTGCTGCTGACCAAGGCGGGCGGCAGCAAAGCCCATGAGCGTGTCCTTGCCGGCGCCGCTTGGGCCGACGACCACGATCATCACTCCGGATTTTTCGCTGTGCGGGTCGGCACGTCCAGGTGATAGCTCACTCATGCGACACGCCGCCCCTGCCGCCAGACCGAGCGGACGATGGGGACGTCGCTTGATCGGTGGACCCGTATGAGGTCGGCACGGAGACCGGGCGCTATACGGCCGCGATCCGAAAGGCCAACGGTGCGGGCCGGTGTTGCCGTGACCATGGCAAGCGCCTTGGGCAAGCTCATCGACTCGATCTGGTCGGCCAGCAGAAAGGGCGCGCAAAGCAGGCTGAACGGGACATAATCGGAAGACAGGACATCCAGAACGTCGCGTTCGGCAAGATCACGCGCGGCAATGTTGCCGGAGTGGGATTTGCCACGCACGATATTCGGTGCGCCCATCAGAACGCTCATTCCCGCCTCGTGGGATGCCTGCGCCGCCTCGATGCTTGTCGGGAACTCGGCGAGCTTGACGCCGTGGCCAATCGCCTCCTCGACATGGGCATGGGTCGCGTCGTCGTGGCTGGCAATGGTGATGCCCCGCTCAAGGCAGCGGGCGGAAAGATAATCACGGTTCTTGGCGGAGTATTTCGCAGACGCCTCGATGCGGCGGTCCACGAAGGCCTTGAAGACCTCATCGCTGAGACCGCGCTTCTTCTGGTAGAAGACGATATATTGATCCATTGTCTGGAACTGGCGCTGCCCCGGCGAATGGTCCATCAGCGATATCAGTTTGACATGCGGGTCGTTTTCGAAATCCTCGAAGTGATCCAGCACATCCGCAGCCGCCACTTCACAGCGAAGATGCAGCAGGTGGTCGGCGCGCAGGCGCCCGTCCGTCTGGGCCTGTTCGATGGCATCTGCCATGTCACGCATTTCCCCACGGGCAAAGCCGCCGTCTTCGTCCGAGCCCAGTCTCAAACAGTCGAAGACAGTCGTGATGCCCGAGGATGCGACTTGCGCATCATGTGCCTGAATGGCGGCAATCTTGTTCCAGGTCACGCCGGGGCGGGGCGCGTAGTGCTGCTCCAGATGGTCCGTGTGCAACTCAACGAGGCCAGCGATCAGATAGTCACCGGCAAAGTCCTCGCCAACCCGCATCGTGCCCTCGCTGATATCAGCGATAAGACCGTCCCGGATCAGCACCGATCCGTGTATGACATCGTCATCCAGGACGATGCGCGCATTCGACAATATTTGCTCGGTCATTCCAGTCATTCTTTCATATCGGTGGGACCGGGCGCAGCCAGTGGCAGCCAGGTATGGATCTTGAAATCGTCGCCCCGGGCAGGCTCGATGAACAGCGAAAGGCCGGAGATGGTCAGCGGTCGGTCTGTAAAATCCGAAAATTCGGTCGAAAGCACGTCGGCCATCTGGTTCCGCCGATCTTCTGCGACGGGTCCCGTCAACGTCATGTGGAAACGGAAGTCTTCCATTACATGGGGATAGCCCCAGCGGGAGAGGTTTTGCCGCTGTCGCTCCGTCAGGTTCTGCGGCTTGCGTCTGGCAATGTCATGCTCCGACAATGGCGCGCGAAACGGCTCAAAATAGTCGACAACCTCTGCTGCAAACTCCTGCAAGGGTTGGTGAGTGCCCTCTGGCACAAGCGCGAAGAATGGCCCAAGCGAACCGATGACGAGTTTTGGTATATCAAACACTTGCTGCTTCTCGCAGAACGCCTCGAATGCCGCGAGAAGCTCCCCTTCGCTTGTATTGTCGGAAAGTTCGAAGGGCGCCTTAAGGGTAGCGTGAAAACCATATCGGCGCGGATCTGCTGTGATCTCGGCATAGTCGCGATGATCCTGATAGTGATCGCAGGAAAACGCATCTCGACCCAGCCATCGCGCCGCCTTTCTGGTCAGGGCATCATCTTCGGCGGGCGTGAAATAAATCGCATAGCGCACTGTGTCGCACTTTCAGTCTTCAAGCGGGTCTCGATTACGGGCCAGATTCTCTGGCGCGGATCAAGCGAATTAACGCGCCCGCATGACGGAATGATGATCGCGCGGAAAAAAGCTGCGACGCGCTGTCGAAGTATTAACTCGGGAGATGCAAAGATAGCTGGCAGGGAAGTGAAGAACGGAAAATGAAACTTCCTGCTGCATCGTGCGTTGTCACTGCAGGAAAGTTAAAGTCTGAAGGAGCTAGAGCTCATGGAAATCGGAATTCTGATCACACTGTTTTTCACAGTATTTGCCGCTTCCAGCGTATTTTGTGCTTACTGGTTCGGCGAACACCGCAACTTCTGACCTGATAATCGGGCAGTCGTTACCTTCGGATGACGACGTTACTTCCCGAAAACATGCGCCGCCCCTTTGACGAAACGGCGCATATTGATCCGGTCAATGAGCGGCGGACATGTCGCCCAGAACTTCTTTAGAAGAAACCGTCGAGTCTGCATTCAGCTTGTAGACCATCGGCACACCGGTCGCGAGGTTGAGCTTCAGAATCTCTTCCTTGCTCAGCTTGTCCAGAACCATGACCAGTGAACGAAGCGAGTTGCCGTGAGCGGCAACAAGAACCTTTTCGCCGCGAAGAACGCGCGGCAGAATTTCAGTCAGGTAATAGGGCCACACGCGGGCACCTGTGTCGCGAAGGCTTTCGCCACCTGGAGGCGGGATGTCGTAAGAACGACGCCAGATATGCACCTGCTCCTCACCCCATTTTTCGCGGGCATCGTCCTTGTTGAGACCGGACAGATCGCCGTAGTCGCGTTCATTGAGCGCTTCGTTGCGGATCGTCGTCAGGTCAGACTGGCCGACATTGTCCAGAATCATCTGGCACGTCTTCTGCGCGCGAATGAGCGAGGAGGTAAAGGCAACATCGAACTTGATGCCGTAATCTGCCAGCGCCTTGCCGCCTGCATTGGCTTCCTGCACGCCAAGCTCTGTCAGGTCGGGGTCGCGCCAGCCGGTGAAGAGGTTTTTGAGGTTCCAGTCACTTTGGCCGTGACGGACGAGGACAAGGGTTCCACTCATATTATGTACTGCTCTCCAGTTGATTACTGATCTTTCGCCAGACCCAGAACGTCCAGCATGGAATAGAGGCCCGGCTTCTCGTCGCGAGCCCAGAGTGCTGCCGCGACGGCGCCGCGCGCAAAGATCGAGCGATCGGCCGCGTGGTGCGACAGCGTCACCTGTTCGCCTTCGCCAGCAAAAATCACCGAGTGATCGCCGACCACAGAACCGCCGCGCAGCGTGGCAAAGCCAATCGTGCCTTCTTCGCGCGCGCCTGTGTGCCCGTCGCGCACGCGAACGGACTTCGCGGCAAGCTCGATGCCTCGACCAGCCGCAGCCGCTTGCCCTAGAAGCAGAGCGGTGCCGGACGGCGCATCCACCTTGTGCTTGTGGTGCATTTCCAGAATTTCGATATCCCAGCCGATAGCGCCAAGGGCCGTTGCCGTCTGGCGCGTCAGAACGCTCAACAGATTGACGCCGAGGCTCATATTGCCGGATTTGACGATGCGCGCATGGCGGGAAGCGGCTTCGATCTTTTCGTCATCCGTAACGGAGCAACCGGTTGTCCCGACCACGTGCACGATACGGGCCTGCGCCGCGAGACCGGCAAAGACCACAGTCGAGGCAGGTGAGGTGAAATCGATGACGCCATCGGCGTGAAGGAAGGCGGTCAGCGCATCGCTGGTGACGGTAACGCCGGTTTTGCCGAGGCCTGCGAGCTCACCGGCATCGGTGCCGATAAAGCGCGAGCCTTCGCGCGCCAAAGCTGCATGTAGTTCGACGCCCGGGGTTTCGTCGATGATGCGGATCAGGGCCTGACCCATCTTGCCCGCTGCGCCGACCACCACCAGTTTCATCTTATTGTCGTCGCTCATCTTGTCCTACTTGTGCTCGTCAAAGTCCGCGAACGCCGGTCGCCTGCAAATTGTTGAGGCGAGCGTAAAGGCCATCTTCCTGCCGCGCAAGCGTCTCGTGGACACCTTCCTCGACAACATTGCCCTCATTCATAACGACAATCTTGTCTGCCTTGACAACGGTCGACAGCCGGTGCGCGATGACGATGACCGTGCGTCCCGTCATGGCGGTATCCAGCGCCTTCTGAACGACGGCTTCCGATTCGGTATCTAGCGCGGAGGTCGCCTCATCGAGCAGCAGGATCGGCGCATTGCGAACCAGAGCACGGGCAATGGACAGGCGTTGCCGTTGCCCGCCGGAAAGGGTCATGCCGTTTTCGCCCACGGGCGTATCGTAGCCCTGCGGTTGCGCGAGGATGAAATCATGCGCAAAGGCGAGCCGCGCAGCTTCCTCGATCTCGGCATCCGTGGCCTCCGGCCTGCCATAGCGGATGTTGTCCCGGATCGTTCCCTCGAACAGATAGGGCTGCTGGGAAACATAGGCGAGGTTCTGGCGCAGCGAGAGGGTGGTGATATCGGCAATGTTCTGGCCATCGATGAAGATGGCACCCGCAGTCGGATCGTAAAACCTTGGCACGAGGTTGATGATGGTCGATTTGCCTGCACCGGACGGGCCGACAAGTGCTGTGGTCTTGCCGCCTTCTGCAATGAAGCTGACGCCTTTCAGGATCGGGCCGCCATCCTTGTAGGAAAACTCCACATCGCGCAGTTCGACCGTCGCATTTGCCACCGTGAGCGGCTTTGCGTCGGGCTTCTGACGTTGCACCGGCTCCATGTCGAGAATGTCATAGATCATCTGCGCGTTGACGACGGCGCGCTCGAGCGAAATCTGAACGCGGGCAAGCCGTCGCGCCGGGTCATAGGCCAAAAGCAGGGCGGTTACGAATGCGAAGAATGCGCCGGGCGGCACATTGTCGTAAATCGCGCGGTAGGCCGCATAGGCCAGCACGCCCGACACCGCCAGACCGGCAATGGTTTCGGTCAGCGGGGCGCTTTTTTCCGTCAGCCTTGCAATGCGGTTGGCGCGCCACTCGGCAGCGTCGATGACCTTGTCGACGCGGGTCTCCAACTGCTTTTCCATCGTGAAGGCCTTGACGATGGCGATGCCCTGCAAGGTCTCCTGCATGGCACCCAGAACGCGGCTGTTGAGAACAACGGCATCACGGGTGGCGCTGCGCAGACGGCGCGAAATATAGCGCAATCCCAGAACAAGCGGCGGTACGATGAAGACGATGACAATCGAAAGAACCGGGTCCTTGATGATCATCACGGAAACCAGCGCGATGAATGTCAGAAGATCGCGCGCGACCGTGGTGACGGTCAGGTTCATGACATCCCTGATGCCGCCAATATTCTGGCTGACCTGAGCTGCCAGATGCGCCGAGCGGGACTCGCTGAGATAGCCGACCGAAAGGGTCATGAGATGCGAGTAGAGCCGCTTCTGGTATCGGGCGACGATATTATTGCCGATCTTCGACAGCGCCACGGACTGCCCATAGGTCGCAATACCGCGAATGAAGAATGCGGCAAAGATGGACGCGCAGATCAGCCAGACGAGATCCGCCCGCCGGTTGACGAAGGCTTCGTTGATGATCGAATCCATGATCCAGGCCGTAAAGGCCGTGGTGCCTGCCACAGTCAGAAGGCAGAAGATTGCGAAGGCATAGCCGGGAATATGGTCGCGGGCATTTTCGGCGAAAATGCGCTTCAGGACAGCGGTGATCGTATCGGTATCCACGGGATTCCGTTTTTTGGCGGTCGTCAAATCTTCATCCACCTTGCGTGTTTAAAGCGGACGAGCCGCTTTATTTAATCGGCTCCTATAGCCACTAAGGCGGGTTTTGGCCAGTACCGAGTTCCGCTTAGGCCTGCCAGCGCCGTCCCTCGAGCGTCAGGCCGAACTCTGCGGGTCTGCGGGCATAGCTCGAAAGACCGGCCAAGGCGGCCTGCGGATGGGTCACGACATGGGTTGGAATGCTGCGCATGAGGGCGCTGTGCGGAGCCTTGTCTTCGAAGGCGGCGCGGAACTCCGGCAGCTTCAAAGCCGGAATGATCTTCTGGGAGATGCCGCCCGCAAGATAAACGCCGCCCCGCGCCATGAAGATCAAGGCAAGATCACCCGCCACGCGTCCCAGATAGGTGCTGAACAGCGAGAGGGTTTCTGCGGCTTCGCGGTTATCGCCGCTCAGTCCGTTTGCTGTGATGTCGGCGGGATCGGAAAAGGCGGGCGTGGTGCCGTCTGCCTTGCAGATGGCGCGGTAGAGGTTCACAAGACCGCGTCCACAGAGGATCTGTTCACCGGCGACCCGGCCTTCGATGGTCTCGATATGCGGAAAAACCTGATAGTCGCGCGGCGTGCGCGGACCGATATCGACATGGCCACCTTCGCCCGGAACCGGAAACCACATGCCGCGAGCATGGACCAGTCCCGCAACCCCAAGACCGGTGCCTGGCCCCAGCACCACGCGTGATGCGACCATGTCCGGCCGCTTGGGGCCGATGGTCTCGCGATTGTCGTCTCCCAGCGACGCGATTGCCAGCGCCTGTGCCTCGAAATCGTTGATGACGATCACGTCCTGCAGCCTGAGATTGACCAGCATTTCCCTCGGCTTGACCACCCAGTGGCAGTTGGTCAACGGGATTTCATCCGTCTCGATTGGCCCGGCAACGGCCAGAATGGTCGATACGGGCACGAGCGATGTCTTGTCGAGAATGGCGAGCTGGATCGCCTCATCGATATTCTTGAAATCAGCCGTCTTGACGCTGGTCAGCTGGACGGGATCGGCATCTGCATCCGGAAGAATGCAGAACCGGGCATTGGTGCCGCCGATATCGCCAATGAGAATGGGAAAGGAAAGGGTGTCGTTCTGGTTGGGCATTGCTGCTCCTGGATCTCGGGATATCACTATTCAACAGAAGTCTGACAGCATCTCGGCGGTTGCGCGATTGAGAGCCATCGGAATGTCGTAGACGGTCGCAAGTCTCGTCAATGCCTTGACGTCCACATCATGCGGCAGCGAGGTCAGCGGATCGATAAAGAAGATCAGCATATGCACTTCGCCCGTGGCGATCATCGCGCCGATCTGCTGATCGCCACCCAGCGGGCCGCTTTTCAGCCTGATCACGCTCAGATCGGGGCAGGCTTCCTGTACGCGCCCACCGGTGGTGCCGGTCGCGACGATGCGAAACTGCGACAGGGCCTGCTGATGTTCGCGAGCGAAATCCGCCATGTCGTCCTTTTTCAGGTCATGTGCAATCAGTGCGATACAGCGTTGCCCGGCCATGTTTCTTCCTGCTGCCAGCGCCAATGGATGGCCAATTTTAAATCGATTTGAAGCCTTCTATATCAGGTCAGCGGGCTTTGAAAAGCCGCGTATTCCCTGTCAATTCAATGAAGGCCGGGAAGAGGGGCGGGGAATATCGGCGGGCGGCATCAGGGCATTCGGGGTGACGGAAGGCGCGTTGGTGTCCATCTCCGGCTGCGCAGCGGGCATCGCCGATGCCTCTCTGTTGCGAATGAGGGTGGCTCCGGCAGAGGCCGACTGCGCACTGGCAATGGCTGCACAGGCTCTGGGCAGATCCGAGACCATGACGGGACGCGGCGGCTTTGGCGGCTTGGCGTTGGGGTCTTTCTTCGGTGCTGCCCATGGTTCCTTGGAGAACCACCAGGCCAACGACTTGTCGCAGCCATCACCAGCGCCCACGGCTGCCTGCGGTTTGCAGTTGGGTGCGCCTGGAGGGCATTCGAGGCGAACGTGGAAATGTTCGTCATGTCCGTAGATGGGCCGGATCTTGCCCATATAGGTGCGATCGCCCTTCCATGTCTGGCAAAGCTTCTGCTTGATGGCGGGGTTGACGAAAATACGCTCCACCTGCGGATAGCTTGCCGCCAGCATGACCAGCTTGGCATTGAGGGGAGACCATTTGCGATCATCCACCGTCAGGAACTTGCTCTTGTCGAGCATGGAAATGAAGGGTGTGCTTTCGCGCTGATCGGCGCTCATGACGCGGTCCGGCATGGGACGCCACCAGATATCGGCATCAAGACCGATCTGGTGCGATGCATGGCCGGTCAGCATGGGGCCGCCGCGCGGCTGCGATATATCGCCGATCAGCAGGCCCGGCCAGCCGATCTTCTGGGCATCCTGCGCGAAACGCTCGATGAAGGCTATCATCTGCGGCTGGCCCCAGCGGCGATTGCGCGAAAGACGCATGGCCTGGAAACCCTGTCCTTCGGTCGGAAGCGCGACTGCCCCCGATTGGCAGCCTTTGGCGTAGGACCCATAGGACGCGGAAGGACCGGCAGATGGCAGCGCGATATTCCCGAAGACCTGCTTGGCCGGAGCGTCCTGCGCAAAAGCGGAATACCCATCCATGGCCAGTATGGACATCACCGATAGTGCCAGGAGTGATGCCTTGCCCACGCCTTTTGCCTGTTTTCCCATGTCGTCTGCCGCCTGGATGCTTGAAATGATTCTCTTGGAAATATTATGCTGGAATGCGATTTTGGTGAAAGCATGTTTGCCTCATATCTGCGGCATAAACTGCTTGTGAGCCAAAACCCCTATATTTTGCCAATCTTTGTCTTATGGTGCGCCGTAATGAAAACCAAAAAGGATCGTCGCTTCATGACATTGGCAAGGTTGAAATCCAGCTTGTTGGCTCTGGCTGCAGCATCTCTCGTGCTCGCACCCGTGTGGGCATCCGCTGCTGATGGCGACAACTGGCGCAGCGGGATTTCGACGGTCGGTGAGTTGAAGCATCCAGACGGTTTCGAGCGTTTCGACTATGTAAACCCGGACGCGCCCAAGGGCGGGACGCTGCGGATGTCGACGACCGGGACCTACGATACGGTCAACCCGCTTCTCGCCAAGGGTGAACTTGCGACAGGGCTTGGTCTGGTCTTCGACACGCTGATGAAACCTTCGGAAGAAGAGCTTTCGTCATCTTATGGTCTTTTGGCCGAGGCGGTCAGCTTTCCCGAGGATATTTCCAGGGCCAGTTTCCGGCTGCGAAAAGAAGCGAAGTGGGCAGACGGGCAACCGGTAACGCCGGAAGACGTCGTCTTCAGCTTCGAAAAATCCAAGGACCTGAATCCGCAGCTGGCAAGCTATTACACCCATGTCACCAAGGCGGAAGTCACCGGCGAGCGGGAAGTTACCTTCACCTTCGACGAGAAGAACAACAAGGAACTGCCGCAGATCGTGGGCCAGCTTCTCATCGTGCCGAAACACTGGTGGGAGGCCAAGGGCGCGGACGGCAAGCCTCGCGACATCTCGCGCGGGACGCTTGAGCCAGTCATGGGTTCAGGCCCCTACAAGATTGCCTCCATCGCACCCGGTTCGACCATAAGCTACGAGCGGCGCGACGACTATTGGGGCAAGGACGTCAACGTCAATGTCGGCTTGTATAATTTCAAAACCGTGACCTACACTTTCTACGCGGATCGAGACGTCGAGTTTCAGGCATTCAAGGCGGGAAATACGGATTTCTGGCACGAAAATTCCGCTTCGCGCTGGGCCACGGGATATGATTTTCCCGCGGTCAAGGACGGTCGCATAAAGCGGGAAGAACTTCCCAACATCTACCGCTCTGTCGGCATCATGCAGGCCTTCGTGCCCAATGGGCGCAGAGACAAGTTCAAGGACCCGAAGGTGCGTCTGGCCTTGAACTACGCCTTCGATTTCGAGGAAATGAACCGCACGCTGTTCTATAACCAGTATCAGCGCATCAACAGCTTCTTCATGGGTAGCGATCTGGCCTCTTCCGGCTTGCCGCAGGGCAAGGAGCTGGAAATTCTGAACGAGATCAAAGACCAGATTCCGCCGGAGGTGTTTACCAAGGAATATCGAAATCCGATGGGCGGCGATCCTGCAAAGCAGCGGGATAATCTCCGCGAGGCCGTCAGGCTGATGAAGGATGCTGGATATGAATTGTGCGGCAACCGCATGATCAATGTCTCGACAGGCAAGCCCTTCGAGTTCGAAATCCTTGTCGATTCCGCCGCCATGGAACGTGTCGCCGTGCCCTACAGCCAGAACCTGAAAAGAATCGGCATAGGCGCGACGGTGCGGCTGGTGGATACGTCGCAGTATACAAACCGCACCCGCTCCTTCGACTTCGACATGGTCGTCAATCTCTGGGCCCAGAGTTCGAACCCCGGCAACGAGCAGGCTGACTACTGGGGTTCCAAATCCGTTGACCGCCAGGGCTCCAAGAATTTTGCGGGTATCAAGAGCCCGGCCATCGATGTGCTCGTCAACAAGATCATTTTTGCCAAGGATCGCGACGATCAGGTGGCAGCGGTCAAGGCGCTGGACCGGGTGCTGCTGGCGGGCAACTACGTGATCCCGCAATTTTATCGCGGGGAAATGACGCTCGCCTATTGGAACACGCTGGTTCAGCCGAAAGAGCTTCCACGCTACGGCATCGGTTTCCCCGAGGCCTGGTGGTCTGCAAGTGCCGAAAAATGACCTTGGCCTTGCTTTATGAGCCAAGCCTTGATTCACATGAGCCATAACGAATCACGCCGCCTGCGGTATTGTCCGCAGGCCCGAAAGGAAACGGTTTGACGAAACCGATGATGACCGAACCTCTTGCCGTGCAGGGACGAGCCTGATGGGAGCCTATATTCTGCGGCGTCTTGCCCTTATGATTCCGACCATCATCGGCATCATGGGCATTTCTTTTCTCGTCATCCAGTTTGCGCCCGGTGGCCCGGTCGAGCAGGTTGTCGCGCAGCTTTCCGGCTCCGGTGACAGCGCCTCCGACCGGCTCTCCGGCGGCGGCGATCTGATGGGCGGTGGGCTTGATGAAAGCGGTTCGAAATATCGCGGCGCCCAGGGGCTCGACCCGGAGCTGATCGCCAAGCTGGAAAAGCAGTTCGGTTTCGACAAGCCGCCGCTGACCCGCTTTCTCGACATGATGTGGAACTACATCCGCTTCGATTTCGGCGACAGTTTCTTTCGCAATTCCTCCGTCATCGATCTCATCATCGACAAGCTGCCGGTCTCGATCTCCCTTGGTTTCTGGATTCTCATCATTTCCTATGCGATTTCCATCCCGCTCGGCATCAAGAAGGCGGTGTCCGACGGATCGACATTCGATGTCTGGACATCGGGCATCATCATCGTCGGTTATGCGGTGCCGAGCTTCCTCTTCGGCATCCTGCTGATCGTGGTTTTTGCGGGTGGATCGTTCTTTGACTGGTTCCCGTTGCGTGGTCTTGTGTCCGACAATTTTGCCGAGCTGACATGGTGGCAGAAGATCATCGACTATTTCTGGCACTTAGCGCTGCCGCTGACGGCGCTCATTCTGTCTGCCTTTGCGACCACGACATTGCTGACCAAGAACTCCTTCATCGATGAGATCAAGAAGCAATATGTGGTCACCGCGCGTGCAAAAGGTCTTTCGGAAAGCAAGGTGCTCTACGGCCACGTCTTCCGCAATGCCATGCTGATCGTCATTGCCGGTTTCCCCGGTGCCTTCATCTCGGCCTTCTTTACCGGATCGCTGCTGATCGAGAATATCTTCTCGCTGGATGGCCTCGGGCGGCTGGGTTATCTCTCCGTCGTCAACAGAGACTACCCGATCGTGTTTGGAACCCTATTCATCTTCTCGCTCATGGGTCTCGTCGTCAGCCTCATTTCCGACCTTATCTATACGTGGATCGATCCGCGCATCGACTTTGAACGGAGGGATGTGTGATGTCGACATCGTCACCCGCCGTTGAAGCTGCGCCCATGCCGCAAAAGCGTCCGTTCTTTTCTCCCACCAGCGTCCGGCGCTGGCAGAACTTCAAGGCAAACCGCCGGGGCTACTGGTCCTTCTGGCTTTTTCTGCTGCTGTTCGGGCTCAGCCTGTTTGCGGAGTTTATCGCCAATGACAAGCCGATCCTTGCCTCCTATAAGGGTGAGCTTCTGGTGCCGGTCATGGTGGATTATCCGGAAGAAAAGTTTGGCGGCTTCCTGGCGCAGACGGACTACAAGTCGTCCTTCATTCAGGATGAGATCAAGGCAAATGGCTGGATGATCTGGCCGCCGATCCGCTATTCCTATCAGACGGTCAATTCCAACATTCCGCATTCCGCGCCAACCGCGCCCTTCTGGCTGATGGATGCGCAGGAGCGTTGCTCCGGCTACCCGCAGGGAGCGGAAGACCCAGGCTGCACGCTTGGCAACCTCAACTGGCTGGGCACGGACAATCAGGCTCGCGACGTGGCGGCACGCGTCATCTACGGTTTCCGTATCTCCGTGCTGTTCGGGCTTGCGCTGACCATCGCCTCGGCAGTTGTCGGTGTCACCGCCGGCGCCGTGCAGGGCTATTTCGGTGGATGGACGGATCTTCTGATGCAGCGCTTCATCGAGATCTGGTCATCGATGCCGGTGCTTTACATCCTCCTCATCATCGCAGCCATTCTGCCGCCCGGCTTCTTCGTTCTTCTGGGCATCATGCTGCTGTTTTCCTGGGTGGGCTTCGTGGGTGTGGTGCGAGCGGAATTCCTGCGCGCCCGAAACTTCGAATATGTCAATGCCGCACGCGCGCTGGGGGTTGGCAACGGCACAATCATGTACCGGCATCTTTTGCCCAATGCGATGGTGGCGACGCTGACATTCCTGCCGTTTATCCTGTCGGGTTCGATCACGACCTTGACGTCGCTGGACTTCCTGGGCTTCGGAATGCCGCCCGGTTCACCGTCTCTGGGAGAGCTGATTGCGCAGGGCAAGAACAATCTTCAGGCGCCATGGCTCGGCCTTACCGCGTTTTTCACCATGTCGATCATGCTCTCTCTGCTGATCTTCGTCGGTGAAGCGGTGCGCGATGCCTTCGATCCGAGAAAGACATTCCGATGAGTGCCATGAAGGATACCAATACAGCTCCCCTTCTTGCGGTGCGCGACCTCTCCGTCGCCTTTCATCAGGGCGGCCAGCAAACCACTGCGGTCGATCATGTCTCCTTCGACATCATGCCGGGCGAGGTGGTGGCGCTGGTCGGCGAGTCGGGCTCCGGCAAGTCGGTTACGGCGAACTCCATCCTGAAACTTCTGCCCTATCCTGCCGCCAGCCATCCCTCTGGCCGGATCGTGTTCGATGGCAAGGATTTGCTCGACGCTTCGATAAGCGAACTGCGCTCCGTGCGCGGCAATGACATCACGATGATCTTTCAGGAGCCGATGACATCGCTCAATCCGCTGCACAGCATCGAGCGGCAGATTGGCGAGATCCTCGAATTGCACCAGGCCATCACGGGCGCAGAAGCGCGCAAGCGCATTCTGGAGCTGCTTTTGCAGGTCGGCATTCGCGAGCCGGAAAAGAGACTGAAAGCCTATCCGCACGAATTGTCCGGCGGGCAGCGACAGCGCGTCATGATCGCCATGGCATTGGCGAACAGGCCAAAGCTTCTGATTGCCGACGAACCGACCACGGCGCTGGATGTGACGGTGCAGGCGCAGATTCTCGAGCTTTTGAGCGACCTGAAAAACCAGCATGGCATGTCCATGCTGTTCATCACCCATGATCTCGGCATCGTGCGCAAATTCGCCGACCGCGTCTGCGTCATGACCAAGGGCAAGATCGTGGAAACAGGCACGGTGGAGCAGGTCTTCAACAGCCCGCAGCACGCCTATACCCGCCACCTTCTCGCAGCCGAACCAAAGGGCGAGCCGCCGCTTTCCGATACCAGCAAGCCTGTCGTGATGCAGGGCAACGATATCAAGGTCTGGTTTCCCATCAAGGCCGGCCTCATGCGCAAGGTGGTGGATCACGTCAAGGCGGTGGATGGCATCGACATCACCCTGCGGTCCGGACAGACGGTCGGCGTCGTTGGCGAATCCGGCTCGGGCAAGACGACGCTCGGCCTTGCCCTGTCCCGGCTGATTTCGTCCAAGGGACGCATCAGCTTCATCGGCCAATCCATCGACGCCTATTCCTACGCCATGATGAAGCCGTTGAGAAACCGGCTGCAGGTCGTGTTTCAGGACCCTTACGGTTCGCTCAGTCCGCGCATGTCGGTGGGTGAAATCATCGCCGAAGGCCTCAAGGTGCATGAAAGATCGCTGTCGGCAGACGAGCGCGACCGCCGCGTCGCGCAGGCGCTGGACGAGGTCGGTCTCGATCCGGCCACGCGCTGGCGCTATCCGCATGAATTTTCCGGAGGGCAGAGGCAGCGCATAGCAATTGCGCGCGCCATGGTGCTGAAGCCCCGGTTCGTGATGCTGGATGAACCGACCTCGGCGCTCGATATGAGCGTGCAGGCGCAGGTGGTCGACCTTTTGCGGGACCTGCAGGCCAAGCACGACCTGGCTTATCTCTTCATCAGTCACGACCTCAAGGTGGTCAAGGCGCTGGCCAATGAGGTGATTGTCATGCGTCACGGCAAGGTCGTGGAAAGCGGCCCGGCAAAGGCGATCTTCGATGCGCCGACGCAGGATTACACCAAAGCCCTGATGGCCGCAGCCTTCAACATAGAAGCGGTCAAGACGACGGCAATCAGTCAATAGAGTTTCCGAAGGTCTCAAAGCACTGGATTAAGCAATGGCAGCGGATGTGATCGTCCTGGGTGCAGGGATCGTCGGAGTGTCGGTGGCGCTGCAGCTGGCAAGGCGCGGCACGTCTGTCGTGCTGGTCGATCGCCGCGGTCCCGGCGAGGAGACGTCGTTCGGAAATGCCGGTCTCATTCAGCGGGAAGGCGTGGTTCCCTACAGCTTTCCCCAGGATCTGGCATTGCTTGCAAAATATGCGCTGAACAACCGGGTCGATGCCCATTATCATGCTGGTGCTCTTCCGGGGATTGCTCCCTTCCTGGCGCGCTACTGGTACCATTCGCGACAGGTACGGCATCAGGCCATTGCGCGCGCTTATGCCCCGTTGATCGAGAACTCCCTGTCCGAACACGATATTCTGGTGCGCGAGGCGGGTGCAGACGACCTCATCGCCAGGCAAGGCTGGATTGAGCTCTATCGCAGCCACGCCAAGCGTGATGCGAATTATGCCGCAGCGGAGAAAGTCGAGAAGGATCATGGACTTCACCACGTCAAGCTCGACGCCAAGGCCTTGGCCGCCGCAGAACCGAACCTGAGCTATCCCTTTACAGGGGCTCTGCAATGGACCGACCCATGGGGGGTGAAAGATCCACATGCCCTGACACTTGCCTATGTGCAATTGTTCGAAAGCCTTGGTGGCACCTTCGTCAAGGGCGATGCTTCGACGTTGAGCCAGACCGCGACCGGCTGGAAGGTCAAGACACAGGACGGAGAGATGGAAGCCGAGAGCGCGGTCGTGGCGCTGGGCCCCTGGTCGGACGTTTTGACATCGCGCCTGGGCTACCGTTTTCCGCTGGGCGTCAAGCGTGGCTACCATATGCATTACGCAGCGCAGAACGGCACGACGTTGAACAACTGGCTGCTCGATGCCGAGCGCGGCTATCTTCTGGCGCCCATGAACAAGGGGATCAGGCTGACAACGGGTGCGGAGTTTACCCACCGCGATGCCCCGAAATCACCTGTTCAGGTGGACCGTGCCGAGAGAGTTGCGCGCACCATCATTCCACTCGGTAACCGACTGGATGCGGAGCCGTGGATGGGTGCGCGGCCCTGTACGCCGGACATGATGCCGATCATCGGCAAGGCGCCCCGCCACTCCGGGCTATGGTTCTCCTTCGGACATGCCCATCACGGGCTGACGCTTGGGCCCATAACCGGGCGCATCCTGGCCGAGACCATGCTGGGTGAGGCACCGGTCATTTCCATCGATTCCTACAGGCCCGAGCGCTTCAATCCCTGATGGCGAAAAACAGGCTGGCCTTATCCGCCAAGCCAACGTAACATGGGGCGGGGAATATTGAGAACTGCGGGGCATGATGTCATCATGACGGCTCGATATCTGATCTATCAGCAGCAGGATGCTTTTCGTTAGCAGCACTTGTGCCGCACCCAAAACGAAACAAACATTCTGGTGAGTGATGGCCGATATTGAATACGCAAAGACCTTTTTCGAACAAAATCCCGATATCGAAATTCTCGAAGCCTTCGTCATTGACGTGAATGGCGTGCCGCGCGGCAAATGGATTCCGCGCGAAAGAGCCATCGACGTTCTGGAAAAAGGCATGGCCCTGCCGCGCTCCGTCTATGCGCTGGATATCTGGGGGCGAGACGTTAATGCCGCCGGTCTTGCCGAGGGTACCGGCGATCCCGATGGCCTGTGTTTTCCCGTGCCGGGCACATTGTCACGCGTCACGTGGCTTGGTCGCCCAACGGCGCAGGTGCTTCTGGCCATGCAGGACCCGAATGGGAACGGCTTTTATGCCGACCCGCGCAACGTGCTGGCCCAGGTCCTCAATGGATATACCAAGCGCGGCCTGACGCCTGTCGTCGCAACCGAACTGGAATTTTATCTGATCGATCCTGTGCGCTCGGCGCTGGACCCGGTGCGGCCGCCCCGCAGTCGCGAAGGGCGCTGGCACACCGGCCAGACCCAGGTCCTGTCGATTTCCGAACTGCAGGATTTCGAAGAGGTCTTTCACGACATCGCCACCGCCTGTCGGGCGCAGAACGTGGCTGCGGATACGACCCTTCGCGAAAACGGTCCGGGTCAGTATGAAATCAACCTCAACCATGTGCCGGATGCTCTTCAGGCCGCCGACTTTGCCGTGTTCCTCAAGCGCATCGTCAAGGGTGTTGCGCGCAGACACGATCTCGATGCGACCTTCATGGCAAAGCCCTACGGTATGCAGGCGGGCAATGGAATGCACGTCCATTTCTCCATTCTGGATCGGGACGGCAGGAACATCTATGTCGGCGACGACGGGCCGTCCGAGGCGCTGATGCATTCCGTTGGCGGACTGCTGGAAAACATGGGGGAAAGCATGGCGGTCTTTGCGCCCCATGCCAATTCCTACCGGCGCCTGCGCCCCAGCGAACATGCGCCGACCTATGCATCCTGGGGGGTAGATAACCGGTCTGCCGCCGTTCGCGTGATTACGGCAAGCAGGCCCGCAACCCGCATCGAACACCGTGTTGCTGGTGCTGATGCCAATCCCTATCTCGTGCTGGCGATGATCCTCAGTGCTGCGCTGGCGGGCATGAAGGAAAAGCGCCAACCGGGCGGTGCGATCTCCGGCGACAGCCATGCAATCAATCACGAGCCGTTGCCGACCAATTGGGATTATGCCTTGCAGCGGTTTACGCGGTCGAGCTTCGCCTACGCGACCTTCGGACAAAAATATCGTACGCTGTATTCAACGTGCAAGATGCAGGAGCTTTCCGAGTTTGCCTTGCGTGTAACCGATGTGGAATATGACGCCTATATCAGGACGGTGTGAGATGGCCAAGGTAACGAACTCTCCCAATCCCGGCCACACCTCCTCGTGGTATGCTGCCTCCGCTAACGACAAGAGGGTGCGACCATCGCTGGAAGGCGAGGAGACCGCCGACATATGCATCATTGGTGCCGGCTTTACCGGGCTGTCGGCCGCACTTGAGATGGCAGACCAGGGCTTTTCCGTCATTGTTCTTGAAGGCGAGCGCATCGGTTTCGGCGCTTCGGGCCGAAATGGCGGCCAGATCGTCAACGGCTATAGCCGCGATCTGGAAACGATTGCGGGCCGTTACGGGCGGGAAAAAGCGGTCCAACTGGGCGAGATGTCGCTGGAGGGCGGAGAGATCATCCGGCAGCGCGTTCGCAAATACGGGATCGATTGCGATCTGGTCGATGGCGGCTTCTTTGCCGCATTCACCTCGAAACAGATCAAGGAAATGGAAACCAACAAGAGCAACTGGGAAAAGCACGGCCATTCCGGGCTTGAGATGGTTTCAAAAGCCGAGGTCGGCAAATATGTGAAGTCTGACCGCTATGCGGGCGGCATGATCGACCGGTTCGGCGGCCATATCCACCCCCTCAACTACGTGCTTGGCGAAGCGTCCGCCATTGAAAGCCTCAATGGACGCATCTTCGAAAATTCGAGGGTCGTGTCCGTCGAAAAAGGCGCGCAGGTAACGGTTCGCACAGACCGTGGTTCGGTAAAGGCAAAATATCTTCTCGTCTGCGGTAACGCCTATCTTGGCGGTCTACTGCCGGAAATCGGAGAGCGGATGATGCCGGTTTCCAGCCAGGTCATGGCAACGGAGCCCTTGGACCAGGGATTGATCGAAGATCTTCTGCCGGCCAACTATTGCGTCGAGGATGCCAATTACATTCTCGACTACTACCGGCGCACATCCGACAACCGGCTGCTTTATGGCGGTGGTATCGGATATGGCGGCAGCGATCCCGCCGATCTGACCGGCGTCATTCGTCCCAACATGCTCAAGACATTTCCGCAGCTGAAAAACACCAGGATCGATTTTGCCTGGAGCGGTAATTTTGCGCTGACGCTGACACGTGTCCCGCACATTGGACGGCTGTCGGAGAATATCTACTTCTCCCATGGAGATAGCGGCCACGGTGTAACGACCACCCAGCTTCTGGGCAAGATACTGGGCGAGGCAGTGGCGGGGCACGCCGGTCGTTTCGACGTCTGGTCGTCGCTGCCCAACTACCCCTTCCCGGGCGGCAAGACATTTCGCGTGCCGCTGACCATGCTGGGCGCCTGGTGGTATGGTCTGCGCGACAGGCTTGGTGTCTGACACGCCCGGCGCTCAGCTTCAGAGCGCCGACAGCCCCTTGAAGGCATTGTCCACGATGGCTTGAGGCGTCGCATCGATGTTGACGGTCACAACGCCGTCCTCCCCGGATGGCGCTTCGAGCGTGGCCAACTGGGTCTTCAGCAGGGACAAAGGCATGAAGTGTCCGGTGCGCGCGCCCATGCGCTCGGTCAGAAGCGCTTCGCTACCTTCAAGATAGACGAATGCCAGTGGTCCGCCGCAGGCCTGGCGCAGCCGGTCACGGTAGATCTTCTTCAGTGCAGAGCAGGAAACGACAATGCCGCCTGCCTCGTAGCCCTTGCGCAGTTCTGCGCCAACGAGATCGAGCCACGGCCAGCGGTCGTCATCGTCAAGCGGCGTGCCTGCGGCCATTTTTGCAACATTGGCGGCCGGGTGCAGCTTGTCCCCCTCCATGAAAGGGATGCCAAGTCTGCCTGCGAGTTCTTCCCCGACGGTCGACTTGCCACAGCCGCTCACACCCATGACGATAATTGCTTTTTTCACGAAAAACTCCACATTTCCGGATCATCTTCCGTTGCATAGCGTATCAGCGTCATGATCGGAAATGGTTTTGCCGGGTTGTTCAACTTACAGGGCGACCCGACGGGCTGCCTTTGCCTCCAGCATCGACAGGGCGCTATGGATAACAACCGCCAGCCCCGCCACGATCAGCCCTCCCTGCAGAATGAAGGCGAGATTGTTGGACTGGAGCCCTGCAATGATGACTTCGCCAAGTGTGCGGGCCGCAACCGTTGAACCGATGGTGGCTGTCGAAAGGCTGATCACGGCCGATAGCCTGATACCCGCCAGAATGGACGGCAAGGCGAGCGGAAGCTCTATTCGCCAAAGTCTCTGCAGCCCGGTCATTCCAGCGCCACGCGCTGCCTCGCTCACAGGCGATGGAATGGTCGTGAGGCCCGTGACGGTGTTTTCGAAAATGGGCAGCAGAGCATATAAAAACAGCGCAATCAGCGTCGGCTTCTGGCCAAAGCCGATGATCGGGACGGCAAGTGCAAGCACGGCGACAGGTGGGAACGTCTGGCCGATATTCACGATGCTGCGTGAGAGGGGCAGGAACTCCGAACCAAAGGGTCTGGTGACGAGGATTGCCAGGCTCCCGGCAATCAGGATTGCGGCGCCAGTCGCCATGGCGACGATCGACAGATGCGACAGCGTCAGCGCCAGCAGGCTAGCCTGCGTGTAGATTGCGGGTGCGTTGGTCTGGACCAGCGGTTTGAAGAGCGGCTCGAACAGTTCGGGAAAACCGATAAAGGCGACGAGGGCTGCACAAAGCGCCGTCAGCAGAATGGGCGCTGTCGGGCTCTTCATACCTGTCCCGCCGCCCTGCTCAGCAAGGTGTCGCGCCGTATCAGCCCGGCTTTTTGACCGTCGGGCCGGATGACGGGAAGTGTCTCCCTGCCGGTCCACAACATCGCCGAGAGGGCATCGCGTTGGCTCATCGTCGTTTGCAGGGGCTCGCCCTCGGCATCGCCGGTTTCGACAATGTCTGCAACGGTGCCGACAGACAGGAGGCGCAAGGGTCTTTCCCGCTCGCCGATCATGGTTCGGACGAAATCCGATGCCGGTTTCAGCACCAGTTCGGCAGGCTTGCCATATTGGACAATCCTGCCCTGATCCATGACGGCAATGCGATCCGCAAGGTGGAAGGCTTCATCCATGTCGTGCGTGACCAGCACGATGGTAACACCGAGCTTTCGTTGAATGGCAAGAAGATCGTCCTGTGCCTTTGCGCGAATGATGGGGTCGAGCGCACCGAAGGGCTCATCCATCAAAAGAATATTGGGCTCTGCGGCGAGCGCTCTTGCGACGCCAACGCGCTGCTGCTGGCCGCCGGAAAGTTCGCCCGGGAAACGATTGGCGTAAAGGGAGGGATCGAGCTGGAAAAGCTCGAGCAGGGCGGAAACCTTCGACTGGACGCGCTGCGCATCCCATCCGACCAGCTCCGGCACGGTTGCGATGTTCTGGGCGACGGTTCGATGCGGGAAGAGCCCATGACCCTGGATCGCGTAACCAATGCTGCGCCGAAGCTTGTAGCCCTGCATGTCGAGGATATCCTGCCCGTCGATGCGGATCGTGCCGGAGGTTGGTTCGACAAGACGGTTGATCATGCGCAGAAGCGTCGTTTTGCCCGATCCCGATGTACCGACGATCACGGTGATGCTGCGCGCTTCCATCGTCAGCGATACATTGTCGACGACCCTGTTGCCGTCATAGTCCTTGACGAGATTTTCGACCTCGATCATGTGCTGCGTCCCCTTTTCAGGAATAGGCTGTCGATGAGCGCGTCCAGCAGGATCGCAGCTGTAAAGCCGAGGATAACCGTGGGAAGGGTGCCCAGAAGGACAAGATCCATCGCCGTCTGCCCGATGCCCTGAAAGACAAACACACCAAAGCCGCCGCCGCCTATGAGGGCGGCAATGGTTGCGAGGCCGATATTCTGGACAAGCACGATACGAATGCCGGTCAAGATGATGGGCAGCGCCAACGGAAAATCGATCTTCAGGAGCCTTTGCGCTGCGGTCATGCCAAGCCCGCGGGCGGCTTCCCTGACCGAGCCGGACACGCCGTCCAGCCCCACGACCGTGTTCGATACGATGGGCAGCAGCGAATAAAGGAAAAGCGCGACGAATGCCGGCGCCATCCCGATACCGCGAATACCGATCTCGGATGCGCCGGGAATGTTGGCAGCCATCCAGCCAAGAGGGGCGATCAGCAGGCCAAACAGGGCAATAGAGGGAATGGTCTGGACGATGTTGAGGCTGTTGAGCACGAAAGCCCGGAGCCGATTGATCTTGTAACACAGGACGCCCAGGGGCAGACCGACAGCGACCGCCGCGAGCAGTGACCCAAAGGCAAGCTGAAGGTGCCTTATCGCTTCCGTCCAGAAGATATCGCGACGGCTGCCATATTCCTTGATGATGGAAAGATCATCCCACCGCCCCGACGCAAGGACGATACCGGTGACAAGGAGCACCAGAATGAGGAGAATGACGCGCGTTGCCGGTTTGGGTTTCAATCGGGCGATAGCGTCGGTCGCCATCACGATCAGGCCAGCAAGCAGCAGCCAGAATCCGCTTGCAGGCGAGACGCGGGCGTAGCTGTTCCCATCAGGGGTCAAATGCGCTGCGGCAAGACCGATCAGATAGGCGAGTGTCGACAGGCCGACCAATGCTCCCAGCAGCCGCAGCCGCGCATCCGTTCGAAAAAACGCGATGGCAACGCAGCCTGCCAGCACCACGGAAAGGCAGGTGACGGCCAGACCGGGCATGGCGTTGACGAGGGAAATGCTTTCGCCCTGAACGATGCGGTTTGCCCGCAAGGTTGCAAAGGGCAGGGCCAGCGCCGCGTAAGTGATCAGCGCGGCGATGAGCAGCCCGACCTTGTCGGGCTGGAATGGAAAGGCTTTCGTGCTGCCCGCTAAGCGCTGCACCACCGACCCTACTGGACGAGGCCGTTTTTCGTCAGGAAGTCGAGTGCCACGGTCTTGGCCTGTTCTCCCCCAACCTGCACACGCCCGTTAAGCTCTTGCAGCGTCGCAAGATCCAGCTTTTCAAAGACGGGCTTCAGCAATTGCTCGATATTGGGATGCTTCTTCAGCACTTCTTCGCGAATGATCGGTGCCGGTTGATAGACCGGCTGAACATTCTTGTCGTCTTCGAGAACAACAAGACCCGAAGGCGCGATGCCACCATCGGTGCCATAGACCATGGCCGCATTGGCATTGTTGGTCTGGTTCGCGGCTGCTGCAATCGTTGCGGCCGTATCGCCGCCTGAGAGCGTAATCAGCTGATCGGATTTGAGCGTAAAGCCATAGGTTTTCTGAAAGGCTGGCAGGGCGGCTGCGGAGTTGACGAATTCCGATGACGCTGCAAGCACAAGCGAGCCGCCGCCAGAAACATATTTACCCAGATCGCTGAGCGTTTTCAGATTATTTTTCTCGGCAACATCCTTGCGGATCGCGATGCCCCAGGTGTTGTTGGCCGGAGACGGTGTCAACCAGACGATCTTGTTGGCGTCATAGTCGAGGGTCTTGGCTTCCTCATAGGCCTTTGCCGCGTCCTTCCAGAGCGGGTCGTCGGCCTTTTCGAAAAAGAAGGCGGCGTTGCCGGTATATTCCGGGTAGATGTCGATTTCGCCTGCGGTGATCGCTTTGCGGACAACCGGTGTGGCGCCCAGCTGAATCCGGTCCGTCGTCTCGATGTTGTTCTTCATCAGGACTGTCAGGATGATGCTGCCGAGGACGCTGCCCTCCGTATCGATCTTGGAGGATACGACGACCTGGGCCTGGGCAATGGACGCATAGAGTGCGAGTGCCAACCCGGCGCCGGTCAGCTTCATCAAACGCTTCATCAAACTCTCCAATCGGGTGGATGCGGACGCAAGGGCAGACCGGGCACAAATGCCCGGAATTACCGGTTCAGTTGGCGGTAACGAAATCGCGAGCGAGTTGGTTGCATCGCCATCGCAATTTATTCTCACATGTGAAAATGAGTTTTGTGGCCACTCAGGAACTGGATGCCAAAAAGGGTTCGGGGCGCATGAGTGGCACAGAAGCGCCCGACCTAATCCTGCTTTCGCCTAGCATCCCGGCCCATGACGAGCGGCATGAGAACGGAAAGAAACAGCAGGCGCAGCACGTGATGGGAGCCCACATAGGCGGTATCTGCGTGCATCATGACAGCCATTGCGGCCATGGTTTCAAGTCCACCGGGTGAAAAGGCGATCATGACCGCATTCATCGGCACGCCGGTCAGTTTCGAGACCAGGACGGCGATGACGGAGGCCAGCAGCATGACGGCAATCGTCACGACGCCCCCGGCCACGAAGGCTTTGCGCATATCGCGCAGCGACGCGCGGGAAAAGCGGGTGCCAATAAGGCTGCCCAGCACGATATAGGTGGGCTGGCTCAGCCAGCTGGGAACGCCCCCGCTCGTCATGCCGGTAATGTGGGTGGTAATGGAAACGGCAACCCCGCCCAAAAGCAGGGCGGCTGGAAAACGCCACCGGAGAAATATCCAGCCCACGGCAAGGGATGCAGCCACCGTCGCTGCCAGAATGGCCGGATGCATGGGCGCTGGCAGGATCGCAGGTTCAAGGCCGATCAGGTCGAGATATTCGACGATCAGGGGCACAGCCAGCGTCAAAGCCAGAACCCGCACGCTCTGGATGACGCTGACGGTCGCAAGATCGCTTCTCGTTTCCGCAGTCAGGCTGATGATGTAGCTGAGATGGCCGGGGGAAGCGCCAAGCATGGCCGTGGTGCGATCATAACCGAAGCCTCTCAAAATCCAGTAGGCGGCGTAGAGAAGCACGACAACCGTTGCCAGAACCGCCAGAAAGCTCAGCGGCCAGGTCTGCGCTGCCGCAATCACATCAGGGGTTACGCTCGTTCCCATCGATATGCCGACGATCACGAAGGCTGCATTGCGCAGCAGGGTTGGAATGGAGAGCCGAAGTCCCAGAAGCCCGGCAAAGGTTACCGCAAGAGCGGGACCGCACAGAAAGGGGGCGGGAACGGCAAGAGCAAATGCCACGGTCGCGCCGATACCGCCGATAAGGGCGGTCAGGGCATAACTCAGGAGGTCTGGTCTGGGAATCATCGGGATAGAATCGGGAGGCTCTGCGAAATTCAGCTTCCCAGTTGCCCCTGTTGAGACCTGAAGGTCAACCTTTAAGCCGCAAATAAAAGCCCGCGACAGGTATCGCGGGCTGTAGAACGTTATGATCTGGCGATCAGGCTGCTGGGGCTGTGGCGATTGACGCTGTCGGGCGACGCTTTGCCATCGTGTCTTCCAGGCCCAGCAGGAAGCTGATCTGGGGACGTGCCTTGACGAGATCGTCGATGGAATACTGTGTCAGAACATCGAAGAACGCATTCAGCGCCTTACGAAGCGCGGAATTGAGACCGCAGCTGTCAACGAGTGGACATTCCACAGCACCTTCTTCGAAACATTCCGCCATGGCGAAGCTGTCTTCGGTGACTTTGACCACATCGAAAAGGCTGATCTTGTCCGCGGGCTTACCGAGCTTGACGCCGCCGTTACGGCCACGAACGGTTTCCACAAGACCCGCCTTGTTGAGCGGCTGGAGGATCTTGAACAGGAACAGTTCAGACACGCCATAAGCCTTGGCAATTTCGGGAATGCGGCTCAGATTGCCATCATTGGCGGCGCAGTACATCAACATGCGGACGGCATAGTTGGTTTGTTTTGTCAGGCGCATGCTGGTCTCCGAACTCCATGAATGTGGAGTTATATAGTCGCTTTTTCACTTTAGAACAATTCCAGATTTAAAAAATTCCTAAACAGAATTTCACATCATCCGACTGCTCTGTTGACCGGTCATTCGATTCATGAACAAACAACTCAAGAATCTAATGTAGCGGAGGCATTTCCCATGGCAAGCGTGAAATCCTTAATTTGTGCGGCGGTAGCGACGGCAGCCTTGACGAGTGGCACAATGTCCACAGCTTTTGCGGGTGGGGAGGTCAATATCTACTCCTATCGCCAGCCAGAGTTGATCCAGCCTTTGCTGGATGCCTTTACGAAAGAGACGGGAATCGAAACCAATGTCCTGTTTCTCGACAAGGGTCTGGTGGAACGGCTTCAGGCGGAAGGAGAGAATTCTCCTGCCGACATATTGCTGACCGTCGATATTGCGCGGCTGGTGGAAGCCAAGGAGGGAAAGGTAACGCAGCCGGTTCTAAACGATCCCGTGATCGAAAAGGATATTCCGGCCAACTTGCGTGATCCCGAAGGTGAATGGTTCGGCCTGACCACACGGGGCAGGGTGGTCTACGCCTCCAAGGACCGCGTCTCCCAGAAGACTATCACCTATGAAGAGCTGGCCGAGCCGAAATGGAAGGGCAAGATCTGCATTCGTGACGGGCAGCATTCCTACAATATCGCGCTTTTTGCCTCGATGATTGCCCACCACGGCGTCGATTATACCCGCACCTGGCTGACGGCGCTCAAGAACAATCTTGCCCGCAGGCCAGACGGAACGGACCGCAGCCAGGCGAAATCCATCTATTCCGGTGAATGCGATATCGCGCTGGGCAATACCTATTATGTCGGGCTGATGCTGACCAACGAGCAGGAGCCGGAAGAAAAGGTCTGGGGCAATTCTGTCAGGGTCATCTTCCCCAATGCCGAGGATCGCGGCACGCACGTCAATATATCCGGCGTGGCGATGACGAAATATGCGCCCAACCGGGACAACGCACTGAAGCTGATGGAGTTTCTGGCCTCAGGCGAGGCTCAGGAAATCTATGCCCGTCAGGTCTTCGAATATCCGGTGCTGCCTGGCGCCCAGCCTTCTGAGGTCGTCAAGAATTTCGGCCCGATCAAGCCGGACACACTGTCATTGACCGAAATCGCCGCTCATCGCAGGCAGGCATCAGAACTGGTGGATGAGGTCGGGTTTAACGACGGCCCTTCGAACTGAGCCTTTGGCTCGGAAGAACGAGCAACAGCGCCACCTTGCTCGTGGCGCTGGCAGTCCTGGTCAGCCGCGTTTGCGGCGAAGACGGATGACGACGTCGACATGGGCAATCTCCATGCCTTCCGGCGGCTCCGGCAGGTTGCCGATCTGGAGATTGTTGACGGGTATGTCGAGAACCTCGTTTTCACCTTCCACAAAGAAATGGTGGTGATCCGAAACATTCGTGTCGAAATAGGTTTTCGCACCCTCAACGGCCAATACGCGGATAAGACCGGCTTCGGTGAACTGATGCAGCGTGTTGTAGACGGTTGCCAGAGAAATCGGCACGCCGGCGCTGACCGCCTCGTCATGCAACTCCTCGACGGTCAGATGCCGGTCCCCCTTGGCAAACAGGAGGTCGCCCAACGCCACCCGCTGCCGGGTGGGGCGAAGGCCGAAACGGCGCAACCTTGTTCCTATATCCAGTGTGGCGTCAAATGCCATGCAAAGCGGCCCCAAAAACCCATAAAATAAAGTCGATTGGGAATGCATATAACTTTTACGCGCAGTCCTTTCAATAGTTTCCGCTCTGTCGCTGCGCGGCAAATGGCTGCAAGGCGGTGGTTTTTGCAAATTTCCTCTGGTGAGGGCCTTACGCTTCCTGTATGCGGGCGCCATGTTTAGACAAGGTCTGCACCGCAAGGTCGAGTAACCAGATGTGCAAGCTGCCCTTGTGGCGCTTCATTTTGGACTTAACTTGCTCTACAGAAGTCGTTCAACAACTGGTCAACGGGGAAACGGAAGCAATATGGCAACGAGGCAATCCAGCTATAATTACGAGGAAATTCTGGCCTGCGGACGTGGCGAATTGTTCGGCCCGGGCAATGCACAGCTTCCTCTGCCTCCCATGCTCATGGTTCATCGCATCACCGAAATCTCGGAAACGGGCGGTGCTTTCGATAAAGGCTTTATCCGCGCGGAATATGATGTTTCCCCCGATGACTGGTATTTCCCCTGCCACTTTCAGGGCAACCCCATCATGCCGGGATGCCTTGGCCTTGACGGCATGTGGCAGCTGACCGGCTTCTTCCTTGGCTGGCTGGGTGAGCCCGGTCGCGGCATGGCGCTCTCTACGGGCGAAGTGAAGTTCAAAGGCATGGTTCGCCCGGAAACAAAGCTGTTGCAATACGGCATCGATTTCAAGCGCGTCATGCGCGGCCGCCTCGTTCTCGGCACCGCCGATGGCTGGCTGAAAGCCGATGGCGAAACAATTTATCAAGCGTCGGACCTGCGTGTCGGCCTGTCGAAAGAAAAGACCGCCTGATCCTTGACCTTTGCGATGGGCGGTTCACCCGCCATCCAGCAAAGACGTCAGTCGGCAAACAGAGAAAAGGTCAACTTCATGAGAAGAGTTGTAGTCACCGGCCTCGGTATTGTTTCATCGATCGGCAGCGATGCCGCAGAGGTTACGGCATCCTTGAGAGATGCGAAGTCGGGAATCTCGTTCTCACCTGATTTTGCCGAGCACGGCTTCAAGTGCCAGGTCTGGGGCAAGCCGTCGCTTGATCCGACCGATCTGGTCGATCGTCGCGCCATGCGGTTCCTCAGCCAGGGCGGCGCATGGAACCATGTTGCCATGAAGCAGGCGATTGCCGATTCCGGCCTGGAAGAAAGCGTCATCAGCGGCAATGAGCGCACCGGCATCATCATGGGCTCCGGTGGACCTTCCACCCGCACCATCGTCGAGGCATCCGATATCACGCTGAAGAACAACAGCCCCAAGCGCATTGGCCCCTTTGCCGTGCCGAAGGCCATGTCTTCAACGGCATCCGCCACGCTTGCCACCTGGTTCAAGATCCACGGCGTCAACTACTCGATCTCTTCTGCCTGCTCGACCTCCGCGCATTGCATCGGCAATGCTGCCGAAATGATCCAGTGGGGCAAGCAGGATGTGATGTTTGCTGGCGGCCACGAGGATCTCGACTGGTCGATGTCCAACCTGTTCGATGCCATGGGCGCGATGTCGTCCAAGTACAATGATACGCCGTCGCTGGCTTCGCGTGCCTATGATGCCAACCGCGATGGTTTCGTCATTGCAGGCGGTGCAGGTGTGCTGGTTCTCGAAGAACTCGAACATGCCAAGGCGCGCGGCGCCAAGATCTATGCTGAAATTGTTGGCTATGGCGCGACCTCCGACGGTTACGACATGGTTGCGCCATCCGGTGAGGGCGCCGTGCGTTGTATGCGTCAGGCTCTGGCCACGGTGAAGGGCGACGTCGACTACATCAACACCCACGGAACATCGACACCTGTTGGCGACAGCAAGGAAATCGGTGCGATCCGGGAAGTTTTCGGCGACAAGATCCCGCATATTCAATCCACCAAGTCGCTGACGGGTCACTCTCTGGGCGCTGCGGGCGTGCAGGAATCCATCTATGGCCTGTTGATGATGCAGGAGCGTTTCATCGGCGAAAGCGCGCATATCGAGACGCTTGATCCGGAATTCGAAGGCGTGAACATTGTTCGCAAGCGCATCGATAACGCGAAGATCGATACGGTTCTTTCGAACTCTTTCGGTTTTGGCGGCACCAACGCCACGCTCGTCTTCCAGCGCTACAACGGATAATCGCCCATGAATGGCATCATGCAGGGAAAGCGCGGCCTCATCATGGGCGTCGCCAACAACCATTCCATCGCCTGGGGCATTGCCAAGGCGTTGGCCGGGCAGGGCGCTGAACTGGCTTTCACTTTTCAGGGCGAAGCCTTGGGCAAGCGCGTCAAGCCGCTTGCCGCTGAACTGGGATCCGACTTCATCGTCCCCTGCGATGTCGAAGATATCGCGTCTGTCGATGCTCTGTTCGAAGCGGTGCGTGAGCGTTGGGGTTCGCTGGATTTCGTCGTCCACGCCATCGGCTTTTCCGACAAGAATGAGCTGAAGGGGCTTTACGCCGATACGACGCGGGAAAACTTCAGCCGTACCATGGTGATCTCCTGCTTCTCCTTCACCGAAATCGCAAAGCGTGCCGCAGCGCTGATGACGGATGGCGGGTCCATGCTGACCTTGACCTATAATGGATCGCAGCGGGTCATCCCCAATTACAACGTCATGGGTGTGGCCAAGGCAGCACTCGAGGCGTCGGTGCGGTATCTGGCAGCTGACTACGGTCCGAAGGGCATTCGTGTGAATGCCATCTCCGCTGGCCCCGTGCGCACACTTGCCGGCGCCGGTATTTCAGACGCGCGCGCGATCTTTTCGTGGAATCAGAAAAACGCGCCCATGCGTCGTACGCCCGATATCGATGATATCGGCGGATCGGCACTCTACCTCCTGTCGAATCTCTCGCGGGGCGTCACGGGCGAATGCCACTATGTCGATGGCGGTTTCAACATCACCTCGATCCCGACCCTCGACGTGCTTCACAATGCTGACAGCGAATAGCTGACGTCTCATCACGTTCGAAGGCCCGGCTCAGCCGGGCTTTTTCGTGTCACCGGTTGGCTGGCGCAAAGCCAAAGAGCTCTTCCGGATTCGTGACGAGCGCTTTGTAGCGCGCCTCCTCGGATGGCAACCAGGACAACACCGTGTCGAGAAGTGCTGCATCGTCTGGGTAGTCCGCCGTCGTTTTTGCGTTGTTATGCGGCCAGTTCGTGCCCCAGATGATGCGTTCGGGCGCGTGCGCGGCCATCGCCCGTGCAACAGCGGCGATATCCTCGAAATCGGGGCCGCCGGACCGGCTGGATTCATAGCAGCCTGCGAATTTGAACCAGCAGCGGCCGCGATCGATCAGTCGCTTCAGTGCGTCGATTTGCGGGCTATCAGGCGTAACGCCCGCAAAGAATTTTCCGTGATGATCGAAAATCCAGCGGCTCTTGAGGCCGGAAAGGCGCTGTTCGTGTTCAAGCAGCCGCGACCCATCGAACTGGATCGCGATACACCAGCCAAGCTGGCTTGCCATATCGTCCACCTCTTCCAGATGTGAAAGATCGACGGCACCGCCCGGAAGGTCCATGATGCGCGCGCCCACCACGCCAGCTTCGGCAAGCTCCTGCAACTGGTCCGGAGAGGTCTGGCGGGTAATGACGGCCACGCCTTTTGCCGCGGGCCCCATGGCGCGAAGACAGGCAACCAGGTTGCCATTGTCGCGCTGATGGGCGTTGCCCTGGGTAATGACGACACGTCCAATGCCAAGCCATTGCATCAGCCGGCGGTATTCGTCGGGACCGGGTGCATCCTCGGGCAGGGGAGGCCCGCCCTCTTGTCCGGGAAACTCCGGCAGATACATGTGCATCTGCGTATCGATCGTACTTTTCGGTAGAGCGGTACCCGGTTGCCTGCCTTCGAATGTTCTGATGATTGTCATGACGTCTCCGCTCCTTCGGCACGACTGGGTGGGGATAGGGGAGTGTCGATTCTTGCCGCTCTCGCCGCGGCCTAGCGCTCTACGTGCCGCAGCATTGCCCGGTACCGCTGCTGGCTGCCCTTGAGGTGCTGTCGCATCGCTTCGCGCGCTGCCGAGGAATCGCCATCGGAGATGGCATTGACGATCGTCTCATGTTCATTCTGCAGCTGGTTGAGATAGGCCGCCGCAGATTTTTCCGATTGCGATGCCCGAAGTGCCGCACGCGGAATGACGTTTTGCCCCATCACTTCAAGGAATTCGCGAAAACGCGGATTGTTGGTAGCATCGGCAATGGCGAGGTGAAGCTTGAAGTCGGCCTCTGCGGTTGGTTGTCCCTTCTCGATACAGTCCTGAACGACGGAAAGACAGCGCATGATCGCTTCCTCCTGAGCAGGGGATCTGCGAATGGCAGCCAGTTCCGCCGCTTCCGTTTCGACAGCGGCGCGCAGCTCCAGCAGCTCGATGATGGATGAAATGCGGTCGTGGTCCACATCCTGAAAAGGTTGCGCCTGCTGCGCGGGAAGGGCCAGCACGAATATTCCCGCTCCGTGTCGGGCTTCCACCAGCTTGTCGGCACGCAACGCCGCCACAGCCTCACGTACGACGGTGCGGCTGACCTTGTACATCTCGGTCAGGCCTGCTTCGCTTGGCAGCTTATCACCCTGTTTGTATTCGCCCGAAAGGATTGCCTGGCGCAAGGCGTCGGCGGTCTGGGTGACGAGCGAACCGCCCGCGCGGCCGATCGATGACTGTTCTTTCGTGCTGCCTTCGATGTTTTCGTTCAAGCTGGCCACCCATCACTCCAGGCAATATTGAGGCGTGTTTCCGCGACCTCGACGTTAATTTTCGCGCGCAAATATCCCGTAATTCCACGCAATAGGCAATATTTATATTATTTCCAGAGGATATTGATATGACGTCCTGAGGGATCTGGTCGTCTGGAAATCGTTTCATCGAAGCAATGCGATGTTTTCGTGCAAGAAAATGTAAACGAAGCCGTCATATGCTTTGTCTCGCATAAACGCTTTCGGGCAGAAATGCTTTCCTGTCATGAAGATTGAAAAAGCTCGATGCGATTACTTGTTTCGAAAGCCAGACTTGCCCGGCGCTTCGCGGCTTCGCGCGAGGGGGCGGCAGCGATAGAGTTTGCCATTCTGGCAATTCCCTATTTTCTCGTTGTCTTCGCCATCATCGAGACCTTTCTGGCGCTGGTGGGCGAGCAGCTGGTGACCAACGCGACAGATACGCTGGCACGCAAGCTGCGCACCGGACAGATTTCCAACACCATCACGCGCGAAGAGTTCAGAAAACAGTTCTGCGCCGAAGTTTCCATTCTCATCACCTGCTCGGCCGATGAAATCAGAACACCGCAGAAGCTGTATATCGATCTGAGGCGGTTCAACGCTTTTGCGGATATACCAAAAAACATCGCGCTCGTTCCAAACGGACAGTATTTCGATCTCGATACGTCGGCTTTCGGCTTTTCGCCAGGAGGTCCGTCATCCATCAACATGCTGCGGGTCTATTATCGCTGGCCGGTCATCACGGATCTGGTTCGTCCCTATCTGACGAAAATCCGCCCGCTGGACGGGTCGATGCCATCCCACTTTCTGATCGTTGCAACGGACGCCTTCCGCAATGAAGCCTATCAGTGAGCGCCGACAGATGATGACACGGTCAAAAAAGATGTTGAGCGCGCTTGGCCGAACGCTGAAGAGGCTCAAAGGTGATCGTCAGGGGTTGGGCGCGGTTGAATTCGCAATCATCTTCCCGATCCTGCTTTCGCTTTATATCACGGCCTTTGAGCTGACGATCGGCTTCAGCGTCTATAAGCGGGCAACGCGCGCAGCCGGAGCGATAGCCGATCTGGTTTCGCAGCCGCAGACGGTCAACAAGGCCTATCTCGCCACCATGACGGACGTGGCATCGGCTGTTTTCGCCCCCTACCAGACCACCGGGATGACGTTGAAGATCAGCGGTATCCAGATCGACGCGAACAAGGTCGCCAGGATCGCCTGGTCGTGGGAACAGAGCGGAAAGCCGGCCTACAATGAAGGTACGATTGTCAACATTCCCAATAACTTCAAGCAGGCGAACGGCTTCATCATTCACTCCGAATTGACGATCCCTCATTCCCTGCTGATGTTCATGTCCTCGCTGTCATCGACGATAACGCCGATAACCATCAGCCGGGACTATTATTTCGCCAAGCGCGAAGCTGACCCCATCACCTGTGGCGATTGCTGACAGCCATTTCAGTCTCGATATTCTTTTCGAATAATAGAACACCGCAGAGTGGTCGTCACTCTGCGGTGTTGATTGCCGAAATTCACTCGGACGGCATGTCCAGCGTGCGGCTGAAATACAGCGCGACGATGGTGCAGACGGCGCCAGACAGAAGATAGATACCGACTGCGAAGAGGCCGAACTTGGACGAGAAGCCAAGGGCCACGAGTGGTGCAAAGCCCGCACCAATCAGCCAGGAAATATCCGACGTCAGGGATGCACCCGTGTAGCGATATTCACGGCTGAAACGGGACGCCAGCGCACCACCCGATTGACCGAAGGACAGGCCGAGCAGGGCAAAGCCGATCAGCACGAAGAGATATCGTCCGATGTCACCCGAGGCCAGCAGAACGGGCGCTGCAAAGCTGAAGATGGCAATCAGGGCTGCCGCGATGCCGATCAGCTTGCGGCGACCGATCTTGTCGGACAGTACGCCGGAAACGACGATCATGCCGCCAGCGATAATGGCACTGACGAACTGGACGAACAGGAAGTCGGACACTCTCTGGCTGGTGTTGAGCGAAACCCAGCTCAAGGGAAATACGGTCACAAGGTGAAACAGCGCGAAGCTCGCAAGCGGCACGAAGGCGCCGGTCAAGACAACGCGGGACTGGTTGCGCAGCATCTGGAACATGGGCTTGGGCTCAAGCTCATGCTGTTGCAGCATGGTCTGGAACTCGGGCGTGACGATCATGCGCAGGCGGGCAAACAGGGCGAGCACGTTGAGAGCCAAAGCCACGAAGAATGGGAAGCGCCAGCCCCAGGCGAGGAATTCCGGATTGGAAAGCTGCGTCGTGAAGATGATGAAGAAGGCACTGGCAAGGCCAAAGCCCATGGCGGCACCAAGCTGCGGCATCATCGCATACCAACCGCGCTGTCTTTCCGGCGCGTTCATGGCCAGAAGCGACACGAGGCCATCCCATGCGCCACCGAGACCAATACCCTGGCCTATGCGGAACACGGCCAGCAGGATGGGCGCGATCATTCCGGATTCGGCGTAAGACGGCAGGAAGCTGATGGCCATGGTGGAGCCGCACAGCGTAAACAGGGCAGCCGTGAGTTTCACGCCGCGACCAAACTTCCGGTCTATCTGGAGGAATATGAGCGAGCCAATCGGGCGGGCGATGAAGGCAAGCGAGAATACCGCAAAGGAATAGAGGGTCGCGGTAAGCGGATCGACGAAAGAGAAGAAGACGTGAGGGAAAACAAGTGCCGAGGCGATGGCATAGACGAAGAAGTCAAAAAACTCAGTCATTCTTGCCAGGATGACCGCAATCGTGATGCGGTCCGGATCGACAGCGACAGGCGCTTTGGCTTGGCCGTTTATCTGATTTCCGTCTTTGTAAGATGAGGCCGTGTCGACATAACTCATGAAATTCCCTCCTGCGTATGGTCTTGCCATGTCAGTAACGCGCACGGCTCCTCATCCGTTCACATCACTGCGGCGGATTGTCACACACGGGTTTCACCTCGTCAAATGAAGTTTGTCGCCAAGGGTTGCCCAAAGGGCATCCTGTGAGATAATGCAGCGACTTCTGCATAAAGGCCGATTTCTGGTAGCCGCGATGAGCGCGGTCAGAAACTTATGTTGCACCGCGACAAACTACCTCATGTCTTTTATGACGTTTGCTAAGTATACGCCACAATACCCAAAACAGTACGAGTCCCAAAACGTGCGCACGCTTATGAAATTACCCCCAGCCCTCGTGGCTATTTCGTCCATGCTGCTCCTGAGCGGCTGTGACCTCGTTGTGATGAATCCATCCGGAGACATTGCAGTCCAGCAGCGAGATCTCATCATCACCTCCACGGTCCTGATGCTGCTGATCATCGTTCCGGTTCTGGCGCTCACTCTGTTCTTCGCCTGGAAGTACAGAGAGTCTGCCAAGGCCGAGGATTACGATCCCGAGTGGCACCATTCCACGCGTCTGGAAATGGTCATCTGGTCCGCTCCGGTGGCGATCATCCTCATGCTTGGCACGGTGACATGGATTTCGACACACCGTCTGGATCCTTATCGCCCGATCGAGCGTATCGACGAAGACCGTCAGGTGACAGCCGACATGAAGCCGATCACGGTCGAAGTCGTCGCCATGGACTGGAAGTGGCTGTTCTTCTATCCGGAGCTGGGCATTGGCAGCGTCAATGAGTTTGCAGCACCGGTCGACGTGCCGATCAACTTCAAGATCACCGGCACGACGGCGATGAACTCGTTCTTCGTTCCGGCGCTTGCGGGGCAGATCTATGCCATGGGTGGCATGCAGACCAAGCTCCACGCGGTCATCAACAAGCCGGGCGTCTATGACGGCTTTTCGGCAAACTTCTCCGGTCCCGGCTTTTCGCACATGCGCTTCAAGTTTCATGGCTTGAGCCAGGAAGGCTTTGACCAGTGGGTTGCCAAGGCCAAAGAAGGCGGCAAGGGCTTCGGCCGCATGGAATATCTGGAGTTTGCCAAGCCGAGCGAGCGTGAGCCGGTGCAGTATTTCGCCAATGTCGATCCGGAGCTTTACGACGCAATCCTCAACCGCTGCGTCGAACCCAACAAGCTGTGCATGCGTGACATGATGCATATCGACGCCAATGGCGGCGGCGGCAAGGAAGGTATCGATGTTGCCAAGGCGCTGAACTCGGTCGTCTGCACGCCTCTTTCGCCTTACGGCGTGGCGTCCGGTCCGCAGTCTCTGCCAGCAGCGATCGAAGGCCAGACATTCCAGCCGGCTGCTCTGCCTGCTGACACGAAAGCGCAACTGCAGCCCGCCAGCAAAAGCGCTGGCTGACCAGGTGAATTGCATGGGGGCGTGCGCGGCACTCGCGCAGCCCTGAGCGTCGGATCGTCCGGTGCGTAAATTCAATGATGTGGAGTGATTGTTGTCGTCCCGTTGGACGGCTGCGCTCCAGAAAATCGCAAGAGGCTAAAATGGTCGTCAATACCGATCAAACGTCGTTCCTTTTCGGGAAGCTGACGTGGGAGTCAATTCCCCTCCATGAGCCAATCCTGATCGTGACCTTTGCGGTCGTGGCCCTTGGTGGGGCCGCACTTCTGGGTGCGATCACCTATTTCCGGCTCTGGGGCTATCTCTGGAAGGAATGGTTCACCAGTATCGATCACAAGAAGATCGGTATCATGTACATCATTCTCGCCCTCGTGATGCTGATGCGCGGCTTTGCCGACGCCATCATGATGCGTCTTCAGCAGGCCATCGCATCCGGCGGTTCGGAAGGCTATCTCAACCCGCACCACTATGACCAGATCTTCACCGCCCACGGCGTGATCATGATCTTCTTCATGGCGATGCCGATGATCACCGGCCTGATGAACTACATCATTCCGTTGCAGATCGGCGCACGTGACGTGTCGTTCCCGTTCCTCAACAACTTCTCGTTCTGGATGACGACTGCCGGTGCCATCATCACCATGATCTCGCTGTTCATCGGTGAATATGCGCAGACGGGCTGGCTGGCCTATCCGCCACTGTCGGGCATTCAGGGCAGCCCGAGTGTGGGTGTCGACTACTATATCTGGGGATTGCAGATCGCCGGTGTGGGAACGACGCTGTCGGGTATCAACCTCATCGTCACCATCATCAAGATGCGCGCACCGGGCATGACCATGATGCGCCTGCCGATCTTCGTGTGGACCTCGCTGTGTTCCAACATCCTGATCGTGGCCTCCTTCCCGATCCTGACCGGAACGCTCGCACTTCTGACGCTCGATCGCTACGTCGGCACAAACTTCTTCACCAATGACCTTGGTGGAAATCCGATGATGTATGTCAACCTCATCTGGATCTGGGGTCACCCTGAAGTCTATATCCTCGTGCTGCCTGCCTTCGGCATTTTCTCGGAAATCGTTTCGACCTTTTCCAACAAGCGCCTCTTCGGCTATGCCTCGATGGTGTATGCGACGGTGGTCATCACCATTCTCGCCTATGTCGTGTGGCTGCACCACTTCTTCACCATGGGCTCGGGCGCCAGCGTCAATGCCTTCTTCGGCATCACCACGATGATCATCTCGATCCCCACGGGCGCGAAGATCTTCAACTGGCTCTTCACCATGTACAAGGGCCGCATCAAGTTCGACGTTCCCATGCTGTGGGCCATCGGCTTCATGATCACCTTCGTCATCGGCGGCATGACCGGCGTTCTTCTCGCCGTGCCTCCAGCGGACTTCGTGCTGCACAACTCGCTGTTCCTGATCGCCCACTTCCACAACACGATCATCGGCGGCGTGGTCTTTGGTGTTCTGGCCGGTATTGCCTACTGGTTCCCGAAGGCCTTCGGCTATCGTCTGGATCCATTCTGGGGCAAGCTGTCCTTCTGGTTCTGGTTCGTCGGCTTCTACTTCGCCTTCATGCCGCTCTATGTTCTCGGCCTGATGGGTGTGACCCGCCGCCTCAGCCAGTTCGAAGACACCTCGTTGCAGATCTGGTTCATCGTCGCTGCCTTCGGTGCATTCCTCATCGCACTCGGCATCGCCTCCTTCATCATCCAGCTCATCGTCAGCTTCCTGCGCCGTGAAGAGTTGCGTGATGTCACCGGCGATCCCTATGGCGGTCGTACACTGGAATGGTCCACCTCTTCACCGCCGCCTGCCTACAACTTCGCTTTCACGCCGGTCGTGCATGAAATCGATGCCTGGGCGCATATGAAGAAGCACGGTGCAGAACGCCCGGTCGATGGCTTCATCCCCATCCACATGCCGAAAAACACCGGCACTGGCGTGATCATCAGCGCGATCAGCGTCGTGCTCGGCTTCGCACTGGTGTGGCACATCTGGTGGCTGGCAATCGTCTCGATGGTTGCGATCATCGCGGTCTCCATCGCCCACACCTTTAACTACAATCGCGACTATTACATCCCGGTTTCGGATGTGACGGAAGTCGAAGCAGAACGTACGAAGCTGCTGGCAACTCAGGCGTAACAGAATGTCTCAAGCACCTGCCCAGAGCGCCGATGGCGCAGAAAAGCCGGTCTTCTACCTGAAGGAAGACCACCATCCGGAAAACGGTACATCCATCGGTTTCTGGCTGTACCTGATGAGCGACTGCCTTATCTTCGCAACGCTCTTTGCAACCTATGCCGTCGTCGGCCGCAGCTATGCGGCCGGTCCTTCCGGCGCGGATCTGTTCGATCTCAAGCTGGTGGCGATCAACACGGCCTTCCTGCTTCTGTCCTCCATCACCTATGGCTTTGCCATGCTGGAGGCAGCCAAGAAGAACGTCAACACGACGCTGGTGTGGCTGGCCATTACCGGCCTGTTTGGCCTCGCCTTCCTCGGGCTTGAACTTTACGAGTTCTCCCACCTGATCCACGAGGGTGCAACGCCGCAGCGCTCCGCCTTCCTGTCGGCCTTCTTCGCGCTGGTCGGCACGCACGGTCTGCACGTCACCTTCGGCGTCATCTGGCTGGTGACGCTGATGGTGCAGGTCAAGAAGTTCGGCCTGCATCCTGAAAACATGCGTCGCCTGACCTGCCTGTCCATGTTCTGGCACTTCCTCGACGTGATCTGGATCGGCGTCTTTTCCTTTGTCTATCTGGTTGGAGTTCTGTGATGGGTTCGAACGCACACGACCATAGCCACGCGCATGATCACGGTCATGATCACCACCACGACAGCGGTGAGGATCACGGCTCCTTCAAGAGCTACATGATCGGCTTCATTCTCTCGGTCATCCTGACGGCAATACCCTTCTGGCTGGTCATGGGTGATGTCATCGAAAACCGCACGACAACCGTGATCGTCATCATGATCTTCGGCGTCATCCAGGTTTTCGTGCACATGATCTACTTCCTGCACATGAACACCAAGTCGCAGGGAGGCTGGACCTTCATGTCGCTGCTGTTCACGCTGGTCGTCGTCATGATCACGCTCGTCGGTTCGCTCTGGGTCATGTACAACATGAACAAGAACATGATGCCGACCATGACCATGGAGCAGATGCGCAACATGCCGTAACCGGCATCGCTGCAACCTTCTGGCGGCCCGCGCAAAAAGCGGGCCGCTCTTCTCCGAGAGACACAAAACCCCATGAATCGGAGAGCGGATTCATGGGGTTTTCTGTTGAGCGGGAAAGCTCGAATGACCATTCAAAGTGAAAACACGCCGCGCAGGGGCATCCGCCCTGCGGCCATCGTCGTCATCCTCATGACCGTTGTGCTGACCGCTTGCCTCTTGGCGCTCGGCACATGGCAGGTCAACCGGCTGGCATGGAAGCGGGACCTGATTGCCAATGTCGAGGAGCGTGCCCATGCCGCCCCCGTGGAGGTGCCTGCGGCCAGCGAATGGCCTGCCATGACCGACCCATCGCAATACGAATATCGCCGCGTTCACCTGTCCGGCACATTCCGCCATCGCGACGAGGTGCAGGTCTATACGGTCTCCGATCTCGGCCCCGGCTACTGGGTGCTGACGCCGCTGCAACGGGATGATGGTTCCTCCGTCATCGTCAACCGTGGCTTCGTGCCGACCGACAAGCGCGAGCCTGCCTCGCGTCCGCAAGGCGAGGTCGAAGGCCGTGTCGATGTTGTTGGTTTGATGCGCGCGCCTGAGACCGGCGGGCTATTCCTGCGCACCAACGATCCGCAGAACAATCGCTGGTATTCGCGCAACATCGCCCAGATTGCCCAGATCAGGCAGATTGAAAATGCAGCGCCGTTTTATGTCGATGCGGATGCGACGCCCAATCCGGGCGGGCTTCCCATCGGCGGCAAGACCATGCTGACCTTCCCCAACAATCACCTGTCCTACGCCATCACCTGGTATATTCTGGCAGGCATGGTCGTTGCTGCGGGCTGGTACGTCACGCGTAATCTCAATACGCCGAAGGCAGGCAGAGCCGGTGATCCGGCGTCCGACGCACAAGAGAGTGCTTAAAGAAAGCGTTTCACCTTTTCTCCTGCGGTGATTATATCACTCGTTTGTTATCGCGGCCCTCTGCGCCGCGCTTTTTGTGGTGACATATGGCACGGGCCTTTCTTCTCGTTCTTGATTCCTTCGGCGTGGGTGGCGCGCCGGATGCCGAGCAATATGGTGATCTCGGTTCCAACACGCTTGGGCATATCGCGGAGTTCTGTGCTGCCGGTGCTGCCGATCGCGCAGGCCTGCGCTCCGGCCCCCTGAAGCTGCCGAACATGTCGGCGCTCGGGCTCTTGAATATCGCCCATCTCTCCAGCGGAGAGGCGCCAGCGGGAATGGAGCCGCCGGAACGCATCTATGGCATTCACGGCTGCGCCAACGAGGTTTCCAAGGGCAAGGACACTCCGTCGGGCCATTGGGAAATTGCAGGGACACCGGTGCGGTTCGACTGGGGCTATTTCCCGACGGAAGGTGACGCCTTCTCGCCCGAACTGGTCGAGGCCATCTGCGAACAGGGCGAGGTTCCCGGCATTCTCGGCAATTGCCATGCATCCGGGACCGAAATTATCGCCCGCTTCGGTGCTGAGCACATCCGTACCGGCAAGCCAATCTGCTACACGTCCTCGGACTCGGTGTTTCAGATTGCCGCGCATGAGCAGCATTTCGGGCTGGAGCGTCTGATCGCTTTTTGCCAGACGGTGCGCAAACTGGTCGATCCCCTGAATATCGGCCGCGTCATTGCCCGTCCCTTTACCGGCGAAACCGTTGCCACGTTTGAGCGCACCGGCAATCGCCGCGATTTTTCCGTTCTGCCGCCGGAGCCAACCCTGCTCGACCGTCTGGTGGAAATGGACCGCAAGGTTCTCGCCATCGGCAAGATCGGCGATATCTATGCGCATCAGGGCGTTTCCCGCGTCATCAAGGCCAATGGCAACGAGGCGCTTATGGATGCGACATTGCAGGCGATGGAAGAGGCCGAAAACGGCGATCTCGTCTTCACCAATTTTGTCGATTTCGACATGATCTATGGCCACCGCCGCGATGTGGCAGGTTACGCCGCAGCACTCGAGGCATTCGACGCCCGCCTGCCGGAAATTCACCGCAAGATGCATCCGGGCGATATCGCCATTCTGACCGCCGACCATGGCTGCGACCCGACATGGCGCGGCACGGACCATACGCGAGAGCGCGTGCCGATCATGGCCTTCGGCCCCGGCATTCGTGAACGCAATATCGGGATACGCTCGAGCTTCGCCGATATCGGCGAAAGCATCGCTTCCCACCTCAGCATACCAACCGGCCGCCACGGCAGGAGTTTCATGTGACGTCGCATTTGTTGAAAGCAGAAATCCACTGCCATCTGGAAGGTGCCGCCCCGCCCGCGCTGGTGGCAATGCAGGCCCGGAAATACGGCATCGACAGCAGCAGCTTCCTGCGCGATGGCGCCTATATCTGGACCGATTTTGCCGAATTCATCCGCTGTTATGATGCCGTGGCGCAAGTCTTCAAGACCGAGGAAGATTATGCGCTTCTGACCGAGACCTATCTGACCGAACTGGCCGGTGAGAACACCATCTACAGCGAACTCATCATTTCGCCCGATCACGGCGACCGGATTGGCCTGGGCGCGGATGCCTATCTCTCCGGCATCGCTGCAGGCATTGCGGCGGCAAAGGAAAAGACCGGTATCGAGGCGCGCATCATCGTTACCGGCGAGCGCCATTTCGGCCCGGACAGCGTGATTGCCGCTGCGGAATATGCGGCGCGCGTCAAACATCCGCTGATAACGGGCTTCAACATGGCGGGTGAAGAGCGGATGGGCCGGGTGGCGGATTATGCCCGCGCCTTCGATATCGCCCGCGATGCCGGGCTGGGGCTGACCATTCATGCGGGCGAAGTCTGCGGCGCGTTCAGCGTGGCGGATGCGCTCGATCTTATCAAACCGCAGCGGATCGGCCACGGCGTGCGAGCCATCGAAGACGATGCATTGGTGGCGCGGCTGGTGGAACTCGGCACGGTGCTGGAAGTCTGTCCCGGCTCCAACATCGCGCTTGACGTCTACCCGGATTTCGAAAGCCACCCCTTGAAGCGTCTTCGCGATGCGGGCGTGCGCGTCTGCATCAGCTCCGACGACCCGCCGTTTTTCCACACCTCGCTGGCGCAGGAATATGAGATTTCCCGACATGCCTTCGGTTTCAGCGATGCGGAGATCGATGCCATGACCCGCACCTCGCTGGAGGCTGCGTTCGTGGACGAGGAAACGCAGGCGCGACTTCTGGCGAAGCTGGATGCGCACGCAACCGCCTGAGCATCGATCAAGCGAAGGCAGGGCAAAATGCGCTTCCGGTCTTGCGAAATCCCCTCATTCGGTGAAATACAGAAAACATCATAGATCAGAGAAAAGGCCAGTTTTCATGGACGGCGTCACCGTTATCGATCATCCGCTCGTGCGGCACAAACTTACCATCATGCGCAAGAAGGAAACTTCCACGGCGGGCTTTCGCCGCCTGCTGCGCGAAATTTCCACGCTTTTGTGCTACGAGGTCACGCGCGATCTGGAAATGACGATGGAAACCATCGAAACGCCGATGCAGACCATCGAAGCGCCGGTTCTGGAAGGCAAGAAGCTTGTCTTCGCTTCCATCCTTCGCGCTGGCAACGGCCTTCTGGAAGGAATGCTCGAACTCGTTCCCTCCGCTCGCGTCTCGCATATCGGCGTCTATCGCGATCACGACACGCTGGAAGCGGTTGAATATTACTTCAAGGCACCGGAAAATCTCGATGCCCGCCTGATCATCGTTGTCGATCCGATGCTGGCAACCGGCAATTCGTCCATCGCCGCTGTCGAGAAGCTGAAGGAACGCGGCGCAAAGAACATGCGCTTCCTCTGCCTGCTGGCGGCCCCGGAAGGTATCAAGAACTTCCGCGAAGCCCACCCGGATGTTCCAATCTACACCGCCGCTATCGACAGCCACCTCAATGAGCAGGGCTATATCATGCCCGGCCTGGGTGATGCGGGCGACCGCATGTACGGCACCAAGTAATCAAATTTCGAAGTCTATCGGACTGCTTGTTATCAGCGTCCGTCAGAAACGCCGCCCTCAAGCGGCGTTTCTGCTTTTTCAAGCCGGAACGGCATTGACGGAAAGATCAACCCCAATTGCCACGGCTGCTGCCGAGTTCACCTCAGGCCGATCAGCGAAGCGATAACCCTTTTCCAGCAGTCGCTGCGTAAATTGCTTGTTGTAGAGGAAGCAGAAAATCAGTTGCGCGATCCCACAGCTGAAGATCGCCAGAAAAAAATGCAGCACGGCAACTCCCAGTTCGCCCCTGATGAGTGGAACGAACCAGCCGAAGAATAAGTATGTCCATGAAAAACCGTAGAAGCCCTTTCTCAGGACGCCATTTTCATTGTTTTTCATCATAACTGTTTTAGCCATTGAAATAATCCTTTCTGAGAAAATGAAGCGATAGAAAGGAATTATGAAAATACGAATTAAGTCCTGATAACAAAAAAAGGCGACCTTAAAAGATCGCCTTTCTTGTAAGACAAATGAAACGATTACATCGGAACTACTTCATCGTCGGCATGACGAATTCTGCGCCGCTCTTGATGCCGGAGGGCCAGCGGGCCGTGACCGTCTTGGTCTTCGTCCAGAACTTGATCGAGTCGGTGCCGTGCTGGTTGAGATCGCCGAAGCTCGAAGCCTTCCAGCCGCCGAAGGAGTGGTAGGCCAAGGGAACCGGGATCGGAACGTTGATGCCGATCATGCCGACATTGACGCGGCTGGCAAAGTCGCGGGCCGCATCGCCATCACGGGTAAAGATCGCAACGCCGTTGCCATATTCATGCTTCATCGGCAGCTCAAGCGCGTCCTCGTAGTTCTTGGCGCGAACGACGGACAGAACCGGTCCGAAGATTTCCTGCTTGTAGATGTCCATGTCGGTCGTGACATGGTCGAACAGGCAGCCGCCGACGAAATATCCGTCTTCATAGCCCTGAAGCCTGAAATCGCGACCATCGACCAGAAGCTTTGCGCCCTGTTCGACGCCACTGTCGATCAGTCCCTTGACGCGGATCTGTGCTTCCTTCGTCACCAGCGGGCCCATATCGGCTTTGTCATCGGTGTAAGGGCCGATCTTCAGCGCCTCGATCTGCGGAATGAGCTTTTCGACGAGGCGGTTTGCGGTTTCCTCGCCAACGGGAACGGCTACCGACACAGCCATGCAACGCTCACCGGCAGAACCGTAGCCCGCACCCATCAAGGCGCTGACAGCCTGGTCGAGATCGGCATCCGGCATGATGATCATGTGGTTCTTCGCACCACCGAAGCACTGGGCGCGCTTGCCGTTCATGGCTGCCGTGCCATAAACATATCGTGCGATTGGGGTCGATCCGACAAAGGATATTGCACCGATGTCAGGGTTGGTCAGCAAGCCGTCAACCGCGCTCTTGTCGCCATTGATGACATTGAGGATACCGGCTGGAAGGCCAGCTTCCATCATCAGTTCCGCAAGGCGGATAGGCAAAGACGGATCGCGCTCCGAAGGCTTCAGGATAAAGGCGTTGCCGCAGGCAATGGCCGGGGCAAACATCCACATGGGTATCATGCCGGGGAAGTTGAAAGGCGTGATGCCAGCGCCGATGCCCACAGGCTGGCGCAGCGAATACATGTCGATGGATGGGCCAGCACCTTCGGTGAACTCACCCTTCTGCAAATGCGGAATGCCGCATACGAATTCGCAGACCTCTAGACCACGGATGATGTCGCCCTTGGAATCTTCCACCGTCTTGCCATGTTCGCTCGAAAGCAGCGTGGCAAGCTCGTCCATGTTCTGGTTCAGCAATTCGACAAATTTGAAGAACACACGGGCGCGACGCTGTGGATTGGTGGCCGCCCATTTTGGCTGTGCGTTTTTCGCACTTTCGACGGCGGCGAGAATTTCCGCATCGCTTGCCAATGACAGCGTGGCCTGCACTTCGCCGGTAGCCGGATTGTAGACGTTGGACGTGCGGCCGCTGGTGCCTGCCACCTGCTTGCCGTCAATGAAATGGCCGATCTGCTTCACGGGTCTTTCCTCCATAAAATGATGGTCACAGTTTTGCGCTTTGAATTGCGCAAATCAATGGCCTGCAATAATCATCCATTGTGCAGAAATAGGCATAAGGCTTGCGCTATGAATTGGGACGATGTGCGTTTTTTCTTGAACGTGGCCCGAAGCGGTCAGTTTCTGGCGGCCGCCAGAAAGATGGGCGTCAACCACGCAACGCTGAGCCGCAGGGTTTCGGCGCTGGAGGACACGCTTGGCTGCCAGCTGTTCTTGCGCAGCACCACCGGCTGCACATTGACGGAGGATGGCACGCGCTTTCTGGCCTCCGCAGAACGGATGGAAACGGAAATGCTGAGCGTGCAATCCGATCTCGGGCGCGGGGATGCCGCCATCACGGGCACCGTGCGCATTGGCGCGCCCGATGGTTTCGGCGTCTCGTTTCTGGCGCCACGCCTCGGCGCGCTGACAGCGCTTCATCCCGATCTGACAATCGAGCTGGTGCCGGTGCCGCGCTCCTTCTCGCTGTCGCAGAGAGAGGCGGACATCGCAATTACGATCGAGAGGCCAGAGCAGGGGAGGCTGGTGTTTTCGAAGCTCACCGACTACTCGCTTGGCCTCTATGCATCGACGTCATATCTGGACAGCTATGGCGTGCCGACGACGGTGGAAGACCTCAAGGACCATCGCCGGATCGGCTATGTCGAAGATCTGATCTTTTCGCCGTCGCTCAATTATACCGGTGAAATTCTGCGCGATTGGGGCGCAAGCTTTGCCATATCCAGCGCTATAGGACAGACGGAAGCCGTGAGATCCGGCGCAGGCATCGGCATTCTCCATGACTATATCGCCAGAAACCATGGAGGCCTCATGCGGATTCTGCCGAGCATCTCAATCCACCGCTCCTACTGGACCGCCTTTCATGAAAATGCCCGCCAGTTGGCACGCGTCAGAACCGTGGCGCAATTTCTGCAGGACATCGTCGCAGGCGAAAGGTCCATCTTCAGCCCTGCGGCGTGAGACGGATTACATAGCAGACGATGTCATCCGCCTGAACGTCGGTCGCTGCGTCAATCGATATCGCATCCAGTGCCTTCAAGGCAAAGGACTGGTAAGCCGACACGGCAAAAGCATCACCCGTTGCCAGCACGAAAACACGGTCGCTTGGTGCATTCCTGCTGACGCAGAAACGACCCGTTACGCGCTCTACGCTGTGACTGAAACGTCCTCGCCTTGTCATGACGTTCAGGTCTGTAATCGGTCCATCGACCAGCATTGCCTCCACAGGCACATCCGCCGCGAATGTCAGCGGCTGGCTTTCACGCGTCAGCAGCACGGCCGCTCTGCCATCAACCTCCAGCCCCATGCCGTTTCCATCCAGGATGGATAGTGTGCGATCTATCCCGGAGAAAATCGAAAACGCCCCATCGCTGGCAACCGTCGCCATGCTGATGCGCCAGTCGAAATTATCGACCGATGCATCGGCAGGAAAAACGGCGATCTCCACCGTCTCTCCGCCACCGTTCTTCCACGGCATCCGCTTGTGTTCGCCTGCGCGGAAGAGTGCCATGGCGCTCAGTTGCCCAGAATGCCGGGCAGGCGCAGGCCCTTTTCCTTCGCACAATCCAGCGCGATGTCGTAACCGGCATCGGCATGGCGCATGACGCCTGTTGCCGGGTCGTTCCACAGCACACGATCCAGTCTGCGGGCTGCATCATCGGAGCCATCGGCGCAGATGACAACGCCCGAATGCTGCGAGAATCCCATGCCGACGCCTCCGCCGTGGTGCAGGGAGACCCAGGTCGCACCCGAGGCCGTGTTCAGGAGTGCGTTGAGCAGCGGCCAGTCCGACACGGCGTCGGAGCCATCCTTCATCGCTTCCGTCTCGCGGTTGGGCGAGGCCACGGAGCCACTATCGAGGTGATCGCGACCGATAACGACGGGCGCTTTCAACTCCCCGCTTTTGACCATCTCGTTGAACGCCAGCGCCAGTCGATGGCGGTCGCCAAGGCCAACCCAGCAGATGCGGGCGGGCAGGCCCTGAAAGGCAATGCGCTCCCTCGCCATGTCGAGCCAATTGTGCAGGTGTGTGTTGCCGGGCGTGAGTTCCTTCACCTTGGCGTCCGTCTTGTAGATATCCTCAGGGTCGCCCGAAAGAGCCGCCCAGCGGAAGGGGCCTATGCCGCGACAAAAGAGCGGGCGAATATAGGCGGGAACGAAGCCGGGAAAGGCGAAGGCGTTTTCCATGCCTTCTTCCTTGGCAACCTGGCGGATATTGTTGCCATAATCGAGCGTGGGAACGCCGGCATTCCAGAAATCCACCATGGCTTCGACCTGCAGCCGCATGGAAGCGCGCGCCGCCGCCTCCACGGCTTTCGGGTCGCTCTCCTGTTTTGCGCGCCATTCGCCAACGGTCCAGCCAATCGGCAGATAACCGTGAACGGGATCATGCGCCGAGGTCTGGTCGGTGACGATATCAGGACGAATGCCGCGTCTGACGAGCTCGGGGAAAATTTCGGCAGCATTTCCGAGAAGACCGACGGACTTGGCTTCACCTGCCTTCGTCCACTGGTCGATCAGCTCAAGGGCCTCATCCAGCGTATGCGCCTTTGCGTCCACATAGCGGGTGCGCAGCCGAAAATCGATGCGGGTTTCGTCACATTCCACGGCAAGGCAGCAGGCGCCGGCCATGACGGCAGCAAGAGGTTGCGCCCCGCCCATGCCGCCAAGGCCGCCGGTCAGGATCCATTTGCCCTTGAGGTTGCCGTCATAATGCTGGCGTCCAGCCTCCACGAAGGTCTCGTAGGTGCCCTGCACGATGCCCTGGGTGCCGATGTAGATCCACGAACCGGCGGTCATCTGGCCGTACATGGCCAGCCCCTTCTTATCCAGTTCGTTGAAGTGCTCCCACGTCGCCCAATGCGGAACCAGGTTGGAGTTGGCGATCAGCACGCGCGGCGCGTCCTTGTGTGTGCGAAACACGCCCACGGGCTTGCCGGATTGCACCAGCAAGGTCTCATCCTCGTTGAGGTCCTTCAGGGTGGCGACAATCCTGTCGAAATCCTCCCAGGTGCGTGCGGCGCGACCGATACCGCCATAGACCACCAGCTCATGCGGGCGCTCCGCCACATCGGGGTCGAGATTGTTCATCAACATGCGCAGCGGCGCTTCGGTCATCCAGCTTTTGGCGTTAAGCTCCGGTCCGCGTGGCGCACGGACCTCGCGTTCATTGTGGCGCGGGTTGGTCATGCTGTTACTCCCCTGTCCTTGGCATCGAGCGCAAATTTTTCCAGGCGCTGCAGAATGTCCTTGAGATGAATGCGTAGCTTTGACGCCTTGTCGCCGTCATAGGCGAAAGGTGGCGTTTCCGTTGCGAGATGGGTGGATTGGGCCAGTTCCATCTGGATGGCGTGAACGCCGGTTTCAGGCTTTCCATAATGGCGTGTCGTCCACCCACCCTTGAAGCGGCCGTTCAACACGGAGGTGTAGCCTTGCGCCTCTGCCGCACCATCGCGGACGATCGTTTCGATGGCAGGGTCGCAGGTGCGGCCCATATCCGTGCCGATGTTGAAATCTGGCAGCGCGCCATCGAACAGGAACGGAATGTGGGAGCGGATCGAGTGGCAATCATAGAGAATGGCAATGCCGTGGATGGCTTTCACCCGCGCAATTTCAGCCGAAAGGGCTGCGTGATAGGGCGCGTGAAACTGTTGCAGCCGCTTTGCGATATCCGCATCGGTCGGCTCCTCGCCCTTGTTCCAGATCGGATTGCCATCGAAATCCGTCTCAGGCACAAGGCCGGTCGTATTCTGGCCGGGGTAGAGGCTCACACCCGCAGGATCGCGGTTCGCATCGATGACATAACGATGGAACGTGGCGCGAACGGTCGTCGCGTCGTCCAGCAGTCCGGCATAGAGGTCGTGAATGTGCCAATCGGTATCGGCAAGGGTTCTGCCATTGCTGTTCAGCCGCTCCCATATGTCCGCTGGCACTTCGGTGCCGGTGTGCGGCAGCCCTAAAATAATCGGCGATGATCCCTGATGGAGTTCGAAAACCGGCATCCTCATCCCTCCAGTTTGGGCAGAATGCCGTCCGAAATGACCGAAACGAGCGAGCCGGATGCGATCAATTCCGATGCAGCCTTCAGATCGGGAGCCATGTAACGGTCATCATCCAGCGAGGGAATGACGCCGCGCAGCACGTCAACGGCTTTGAGCAATTCCGGGCTGGTCTTCAGCGGTCCGCGCAATTCCACGCCCTGAACGGCAGACAATGCTTCGATGCCGAGAATGGCAAACAGGTTTTCCGTCATCGGCAAAAGCCGCCGCGCCCCATGGCACGCCATGGAAACATGGTCTTCCTGGTTTGCTGATGTTGGCGTCGAGTCCACCGAGGCCGGGTGAGACATCTGCTTGTTCTCGCTCATCAGGGCTGCGGACGTCACCTCGGCAATCATCAGGCCGGAATTGAGCCCCGGCTTTTTCGACAGGAACGCGGGCAGGCCGTAGGACAGAGCGGGATCGACCAGCAGGGCGATACGGCGCTGGGCGATGGCACCGATTTCGCAGATCGCCAGTGCCGTCTGGTCGGCGGCAAAGGCCACCGGCTCGGCATGGAAGTTGCCCCCGGAAACAACCGAATTGTCGGAGAGAACAAGCGGATTGTCGGTGACCGCGTTGGCTTCGATTTCCAGGGTACGCGCGACCTGTCGCAGAAGGTCGAGGCAAGCGCCATCCACCTGCGGCTGGCACCGGATACAATAGGGGTCCTGCACGCGCTCATCGCCCTCGATGTGGCTGACCCGAATTTCCGAGCCCTCCAGCAGGGTGCGAAGCGCAGCTCCGGCGTCGATCTGGCCCTTATGGCCGCGCAGCGCATGAATATCCGGGTGGAACGGCGCGGAAGACCCCATCGCGGCATCGGTGGAGAGAGCGCCTGTCACCAGCGCGGCCTGTGCCGCCCGGTGTGCCCGAAACAGCCCGGCCAGCGCCAGCGCAGTGGACGTCTGCGTGCCGTTGATGAGCGCCAGACCTTCCTTTGCCGCAAGGACGACAGGCTTGAGCCCCGCCTTCTCCAGCGCGTCTGCGGCGCTCATGCAGGCGCCGCCGTAAAATGCCTCGCCTTCACCCATCATAACGGCGGCCATATGCGCAAGCGGTGCCAGATCGCCGGATGCGCCGACCGATCCCTTTTCCGGGATGGACGGGATCACGCCCTTGTCCAGCATGTCCTCGATCAGCCGCACGAGTTCCAACCGGACGCCGGAGGCTCCACGGCCGAGCGAGATCAGCTTCAGCGCCATGATCAGGCGAACGACATTTTCCGGCAATGCCGCGCCCACGCCGCAGCAATGCGAAAGAATGAGGTTGCGCTGGAGCGTTGCCACATCCGCAGCATCGATACGGATCGATGCCAGTTTTCCAAAGCCCGTATTGATGCCGTAGACCGGGGCGTTGCCAGCCGCGATCTCCGCAATACGCCGGGCGGCCTTTTCAATGCCCGCCTCGAAGGACGAATGAAGCCTTGCCGCGCCATTGTTCCAGTAGATGTCAGCGAGATCGCCAAGCGTTACGGAGCCGGGGTAAAGAATGATGCTCATGGTTTGATGGTCCGTCCTTTGAAAACATGCGCATGAAGTGGATTAAAGCCGATGCGGTAGACAAGCTCGGCAGGTCGTTCGATGTCCCAAATCGTGAAGTCAGCTGATTTTCCGGTCTGCAAAGTGCCGGTTTGCGCCGAGAGGCCCAGAGCTTTCGCCGCGTTTCGGGTCGTGCCCGTCAGGCATTCGTCGACCGTCAGACCAAACAGGGTTGCGCCCATGTTCATGGTCAATAAAAGTGATGTCAGGGGCGAGGTTCCGGGGTTGCAATCGGTCGCCAGCGCCATGTCGACGCGCAGGTCGCGAAGCATCTGCACCGGCGGTTTGCGTGTTTCCCGCAAGGCATAAAATGCGCCGGGAAGAAGGACCGCAACCGTGCCTGCCTTTGCCAGCGCGCCTGCCCCCGCCTCGTCCAGATACTCCAGATGATCGCTGGAAAGGGCGGAATAGGACGCCGCAAGCTCTGCACCGCCAAGATTGGACAATTGTTCGGCGTGAAGTTTGACCGGCAGACCCAGGGACTTCGCCTTTTGAAAGACAAGCTTCATCTCTTCGACAGAAAATGCGATGCCTTCACAAAAGCCGTCGACGGCATCGATCAGCCCCTCGGCATGGCCGCGCTCCATACCGGGCAAGACAATGTCGGAGATGTAATCTCTGTTGCGGCCCTTGTATTCGGGCGGGGTGGCGTGGGCCGCCAGATAGCTGGTGACGATCCGCACGGGGCGCAGCTGTGCCAACCGACGCGCCACCCGCAGCATCTTGAGTTCCGTTTCGATATCGAGGCCATAGCCCGATTTGATTTCCACCGTCGAAACGCCCTCGCCAAGAAGCGTATCCAGACGCCGCAGCGCTTGTTCGGTCAGTTCTTGCTCGGAAAGGCTGCGGGTGGACCGCACGGAGGAAAGAATACCACCGCCCGCCCTGGCGATCTCCTCGTAAGCAGCGCCATTCAGCCGCATCTCGAACTCCATGGCGCGATCACCGCCGAAGACCAGATGGGTGTGGCAATCGATGAGGGCGGGGGTAATCCAGCGACCAGCGCAATCGAAACGCTCGCCAGCCATGGCAAGGTCGCCAGGAAGCTCTTCCTGCAGCCCCGCAAAGGCTATTTTTCCATTACGAACGGCAATGATACCGTTTTCAACAATTCCAAGGCCGGGCAGGGTTGGGGCGAGGGTCGCCAGCCTCGCATTGTACCAAAGCGAGATGCTGTTTCCCTGTCCGCCGACGGTTGAATTGAAGTTTGCGGTCATGCCAGATTTTCCTTCCCCTGGGTTTAATATGTATATACATAATGGACCCGTAGGCAAGTGCCATGATCAGGAAATTGAGGTGCTCGAATGTGGATCCACGCCGAAACCGCTTTGTTGCCAGAGGGTTGGCAGAACAATGTCAGGCTCGAAATTGTCGATGGCAAGATCGCTTCGGTCGCCACCGGTGTCCCGGCGCAAGCTGGTGACGACCGGCAACAGCTTCTTGTGCCTGCGATGCCCAACCTCCACAGCCACGCATTTCAACGCGCCATGGCAGGTCTGGTCGAAAGGCGAGGAGAGACGGCCGACAGTTTCTGGAGCTGGCGCAAGCTCATGTATCATTTCGCACTGACCATGACGCCGGATCAGATGGAAGCGATCGCCGCGCAGCTCTACATGGAAATGCTGGAGGCGGGTTTCGGGCGTGTCGGCGAGTTTCACTATCTCCACCACGACAGGGACGGCGGGCATTACGCCAACATTGCCGAAATGTCGGAGCGCATCGCCTCGGCGGCGTCGCACACAGGAATTGGGCTGACACTCTTGCCCGTTTTATACGCCCATGCGGGTTTTGGCGGGCTGGCACCGGTCGAAGGGCAGCGGCGTTTCATCAATGGTCCCGATAGTTTTGCGCAGCTTTTCGAGGCTGCGACCCGGGTGGTTTCGACGCTGCCCGGTGGCGTCATTGGCGTGGCTCCCCACAGCCTGCGCGCGGTAACGCCGGAAGAACTGGCCTTCGCCACCCGGCTCGCACCTTCGGCCCCTCTGCATATTCACATCGCCGAACAGGTCAGGGAAGTGGAGGATTGCCTTGCATGGTCCGGCCAGCGACCGGTGGAATGGCTGCTGGACAATGCGGATGTGACGGACCGGTGGTGCCTGATCCACGCCACACACATGACGCAGGAGGAAACGGTTGGCCTTGCCCGCAGCGGCGCGGTGGCGGGACTTTGCCCGGTAACCGAGGCCAATCTCGGTGACGGTACGTTTCCCGCCCGCCAGTTCATCGATGCCGGTGGAGCGCTGGGCATAGGGTCCGACAGCAATGTGCTGATCGGCGTTGCCGATGAGTTGCGGCAGCTAGAATATTCACAAAGGCTGGCTGATCGTGCGCGCAACGTGCTGGCGCCCGCGGGCGGATCGACCGGCAGAGCCCTGTTCGATGCCGCCATTGTCGGTGGCGCGCAATCTCTGGGAACAAGGGCAGGCATCGCAGAGGGCCTTTCGGCAGATTTCCTGTTGCTCGACACATCGGCAGCACCCTATCTGACCCGTGACGATGTGCTGGATGGATGGATATTTGCCGGTCTCGCAAAGCCTGACACCGTCTGGATCAATGGCAGGCCGGTTGTGCGTAACGGGCGGCACGTGCAGCGTGACGTCATTTCAAAACGCTTTCTCGCGGCCATGAGAGACCTCATGTTAAAATAGATATCCCTAAATTACACATCTGCTCACCCCAGGGCTTGACTTGGAAAAGGGCCTCATCGATCCATGGAATCTCCAGGGAGTGCAGATAATGCCCAATTTCATCCGCCAGCTTTCCCCCACCGGTCTTGGGGTGGCTGTCATGCTGCTCGGTATGCTTCTTTTTGCGTTGAATGATGCCATGGGCAAATGGCTGGTCTCCACCTATAGTCTGGGGCAGGTCATCCTGATCCGCAGCGCCGCTGCACTCATCGTTCTCGTTCCCATTCTCTGGCGTGCGAACATATCCAGTGTCCTGCGCGTCGAGCGCCCCATGCTGCAGGCTTCCCGTGCGATGTTCTCGACAGCAGAGCTGTTCTGCTTCTACTTTGCCGTCAAGGCGTTGCCCCTGGCGGATGTGATGACCTACTGGCTCGCCGCACCGATCTATGTTGCGGCACTGTCACCATTCCTTCTCGGTGAAAAAGTCGGCTGGCGGCGCTGGACGGCAATCGCCATCGGCTTTGTTGGCGTGCTCATCGCGCTCAAGCCAAGCTCGGCATCGCTCACACCAGCCGCTCTCTTTTCCATTCTGGGCAGCGCGGCCTTTGCATTCATGATGCTGTCAGGCCGTCAGCTGAGGAATACGCCGGATACCGTGCTTGCGTTCTGGCAGATCATCGGTGCGGCCCTTGCCGGGATCGTCGCAATTGCCGTCACGCCAGACGGATGGGTGCCGTTGAAATCAGGCTTCGATCTCTCCCTGCTTGCCCTTCTCGGTATCGTCGCCATGGCTGCGCATATGCTCGTCAACAGGGCGCTCAAGCTGGCGGATGCAGCGACGGTTGCACCGCTGCAATATACGCTGCTGCTCTGGGCTGTCGTCTTTGGCTGGCTGATGTTTGGCGATATTCCACAGCCAAGCATTGTCATCGGAGCGGGGCTCATCGTTCTGTCCGGTCTTTACATCTTCTTTCGGGAAAATGCGCTCAAACGCAGGCTGGCAACAGCCGCAAACGCGCCGCTCGAGGACGTCGTCTAGCTCGTCCCGCTGCCATTTTCCCATGGTGAAAGAAGCATCCGGTTAAAGCGGCGCGATCTTGGTCGCAAAGATGGAGATGCAACTTTTATTTGCATTATCGGCTATATTAGCCGCGATTAATCTGAATTGGCCGCGAAAAACAACTTTAAACTTGACGAAATCAAAACTTTGAGAGACTACAGCCTGACATGGCCCCTGACATCGGGCCTTGATTGAACTTTGGTGCCGGGCCCCTCTGGCGAGAGTTTTACGGCGCTCTCGCGATGTCGGTACCGCCTGCTTATGACGCCGGCGGATTTAAACCCATGAATAATCTGACCATGCATTCCATGCGTGCGCTTTGCGCAATGCCTGCTCCACGTTTTCCCGTTCGGCCAGCAAGCGCGGGGGCACTGTGATGACACCGACAACAAAATCCTCACTCACCTATTTCAAATGGGCCTTCATCGTTACCGTCGTCGGCCTTTTGCTGGGCGGTTGGCTCGGTTGGGAAATGACGGGAACGGTCAGCGGCACCGCAACGATCTTCTTCATCTGTGCCGTTCTGGCGGTTCTGGAAATCTCCCTTTCCTTCGATAACGCCATCGTCAATGCCAACAAGCTGAAAGAAATGACGCCGGAATGGCAGCATCGCTTCCTGACCTGGGGCATTCTGATCGCAGTTTTCGGTATGCGTATCGTGTTCCCGCTGCTCATCGTCGTCATCGCGGCCAATGTCGGTCCGTGGAGTGCCATGGTCATGGCCGCGACGGAGCCTGAGCGCTACGCCCAGATCATGCAGGACGCCCATTTGCCGATTGCGGCCTTTGGCGGAACCTTCCTGATGATGGTTGGCCTCAGCTTCTTCTTCGACCATGAGAAGGACGTTCACTGGGTTCGCTGGTTTGAGGAAAAGATCGCAACCTATTCGTCGATCAAGGGCATCGAGATCGCCTTTGTTCTGGTCGTCATGCTGATCTTCTCGCGCATCATCAGCAACAGCGATGATCCGAGCCTCGGTCCCGAAGCTGCGACGCTCTTCTTCAGCTCAGCCATCTGGGGTCTGCTGACCTTCCTTCTGGTCGAAGTTCTCGGTGGCATTCTGGACCGCAGCCAGCAGGTGCTGGAAGGCGCAGCCAAGGGCGGCTTCGGCGCGTTCCTCTATCTCGAAGTGCTGGATGCCAGCTTCTCCTTCGATGGCGTGATCGGTGCCTTTGCGCTGACCTCCAACCTGTTCATTATCGCCATTGGTCTTGGCATCGGTGCCATGTATGTGCGCTCGATGACCATCATGCTGGTCGAAAAGGGAACTCTGGCCGAGTACCGCTATCTCGAGCACGGCGCATTCTACGCCATCCTCATTCTCTCGGTCATCATGTATGTCCAGAGCCTTGTCCACATCCCAGAGGTCATCACCGGTCTGGGTGGTGCGGCTCTCATCGGTCTCTCCCTGTGGTCCTCCATCCGCTACAACAAAAAGGAGCGGGCACGGGAGATTGAAGGCGGACAGGGCGCAGAAATCTAAGCTCTCAAAGAATGCGCCAGCTCTATCGGGCGGCGCATTTTTGTGCGAGGCGGAAATATCGCTTAAAATCTAGGCTTCGGTGACTGCGTCATCGCAGCCTTTCTGTTTTCCATGGCCTGGAAAAGATGGTGTTTCGGCGCCTCAATCCAACTGGCACGTTTGATGCTTCTCTACTGTCAAGTCCAGAGGGGACATGTCGCTCAAAATGAGCACAGCAGCCGCCGCCAGACCGATGCGCCAGTTTTGGCCTTCGTGATTGGCGGCGGTTTCGTTTTGTTCACTGATTTGCGCCAAGATTGGCGGATATGACCACGCCACACAAAGAAACGGAGTTGGAACGTGTCTGTCGAACTGTCCCCTAGTCAGGCGCTGGGCCTTTGGCACAGGGTCGTGCTTGCACAGGTCGAGCAGGATGCGCCTGATCTCACATCACGGCAGATGGCCTTGCTGCTTCACATCTATCTCGTTCCGCCGCCGCACACGGTAAGAGGGCTTGCCACCGTGCTGGGCGTCACCAAGCCGGTCATTACGCGAGCGCTCGACAGCATGGGGGCGATGGGGCTGGTTGACCGCGAGCGCGATAGCCGTGACCGCCGCAATGTCATCATCAAGCGCACGGTCAGCGGTGCTCTCTATCTGGAAAAATTCGGCGATCTCATCATCGAACATGCCCGGAGGGCTTAGCGGGCGGTGCCGAAACGTGTATTCCGGTAAAGCTGAAAGACATGAGGTAGGCCGAAATGACAGAAACCGAAACGAAACTCGATCGTCGCCTGAATATCTTTCGTCCCGATCTGGCCGATGAAAAACTTCAGGGCAAGGTTACGGCAGAGCGTTTCGTCAAAGGCTCACCCGCGCAGATAACGGTTCCTGTCATCGGGCTGAGACCGAAGCCGGATCTGACCGCCGGTATCGATACGGAACTGCTTCTGGGCGAAACACTGCAGGTCTTCGAAAGAAGCAATGGCTGGGCCTGGGTGCAGGCCGATGCGGATGGCTATGCGGGCTACCTGCCGGAGACGGCATTCGGTGAAACCGTTGTTGCTACACATCGCATCTCAGCGCCGCGCACCTTCCTTTACCCGCAGGCCGAACTCCGCAAGCCACCGCTTGCGGCGCTGTCCATGGGAAGCCTTGTCCGCTTCGTCGGTGAAGAGGAAACACGCGGCACCCGTTACCTGATGACGGAAAAGGGCGAGGGCGTCATTGCCGCCCATTGCCAGAGCGTCGAAGAGGCGCAGGCCGGCGACTACGTTTCCATTGCCCTTCGGTTTCTGGAAACGCCCTATCTTTGGGGCGGTCGCTCGGGATTCGGTATCGATTGCTCCGGTCTCGTTCAGCTTTCCATGGCGATGACGGGTAAATCGGTCCTGCGGGATACCGATATGCAGGTAAAATCCGTCGGCAGCGAAATTGAGCGCGCGGATCTCCGCCGCGGTGACCTTGTCTTCTGGAAGGGGCATGTCGGCATCATGGAAGACGAGAAAACGCTTCTCCACGCCAATGGCCATACCATGAATGTGGCACGGGAAAATCTCGACGAAGCGATCAAGCGCATCGGTTGGCTTTACGAATTGCCCACGGCCTTTCGTCGCCCCTGAGCTTCACGAAAACGTTTGGCGCATCGGCTGTTCTCGCCCATGCGCCGCTCTATATATGGGACAGAGATGTTTCCCGCAGGACCAGACGATGGCACGATCAGCAATCATTCCGGTAATTGTTTTCAGCAGTCTTTTCGCAGCCTCGGCGGTTCAGGCGCAGACGGTCTATGAAAATGGCTATATGCCAGCGCCGGACGCCTATGCCAATCTGCCAGGCGTGAAGGATCCGAAAACGCTGCAGCCGAAAGAGCGCTACAATTGCCACACGACGTCGGTCGCTTCATCCTATCCCGATGGCCCGTATCGCGATGTTTTCGGCAGCAGTGGTCTGGCCGTTCAGGGTTATCGTTGCACAGGTTCTGCAGGTGCCTCTGCCACCGGCACACGCGTGCCCACGTCGAAGGACTGGTATCCCGGCATCAATCCGCCAGCGGTTGATTTCTGATCGCACGCCGCTCCATGCGTTTTTTTGCCAGCACGCTCCTCCGGGCAGCTTTAGAACCATCTCTGCTGCAAGCGGTCTGGACTTGCCGCTGTCTTATCAGATAAGTCTTTGTTTGCGGAGCGGATCAGGCTCTTGAAGGCTCAAGGCCTTTTCGAAATGCGCGGCGATACCGGCGAGGTCCGGTTCGGGGGATAGCAGCAGCAATGACGAAGACAGATATCGCGACCCGTGTACACAATCACACATGGAAGCTCGACCCCATCATCCGCAGCCTCATCGATACGGATTTCTACAAGCTATTGATGTTGCAGATGATCTGGAAACTCTATCCGGAGGTCAATGCCACATTCTCGCTCATCAATCGCACCAAGTCCGTAAAGCTTGCCGATGAGATCGATGAGATGGAGTTGCGCGAGCAGCTGGACCATGCACGCAGCCTGCGGCTTTCTAAGAAGGAAAGCATCTGGCTCGCGGGTAACACATTCTATGGTCGCTCGCAGATTTTCGAGCCGGAATTCCTGTCATGGCTGGATAGCTACCAGCTGCCCGAATATGAGCTTTTCAAGCGCGATGGCCAGTATGAGCTGAATTTTCACGGCCGCTGGATGGATACCACGCTATGGGAAATCCCAGCACTCGCCATCATCAACGAGTTGCGGTCACGCAGCGCCATGCGGTCGCTGGGTTATTTCACGCTCGACGTGCTCTATGCCCGCGCCAAGGCCAAGATGTGGGAAAAGGTCGAGCGACTGAGAGAGTTGCCGGGCTTGCGCATTTCCGACTTCGGAACACGCCGTCGCCACAGCTTTTTGTGGCAGCGCTGGTGCGTGGAAGCCCTGAAGGAAGGCATCGGCCCGGCCTTTACCGGCACGAGCAATGTATTGCTGGCTATGGATTCCGATCTGGAAGCGGTCGGCACCAATGCGCACGAGTTGCCCATGGTGGTTGCGGCCCTTGCTGAGACCGACGAAGAACTGGCGGCCGCGCCCTATCAGGTCATGAAGGACTGGAACCGTCTCTATGGTGGCAACCTGCTGATCGTCCTGCCTGATGCATTCGGCACCGCGGCTTTTCTGCGCAACGCCCCTGAATGGGTTGCCGACTGGACGGGATTTCGTCCCGACAGCGCCCCTCCCAAGGAGGGCGGTGAGAAAATCATCGAGTGGTGGCAGAAGATGCACCGTGACCCGAAGAAAAAGCTGCTCATTTTCTCCGATGGTCTGGACGTCGATGCGATCATCGACACCTATAAACACTTTGAAGGGCGTGTGCGGATGAGTTTCGGTTGGGGCACAAACCTGACCAATGATTTTGCCGGATGTGCGCCAAAGACCATCGAAAGCTTGAAGCCCATATCGATTGTCTGCAAGGTCATCGATGCCAATGGCCGCCCCGCCGTCAAACTGTCTGACAATCCGCAGAAAGCGACGGGCGAGCCGCATGAGGTCCAGCGTTATCTGAAATTCTTTGGTCAGGAAGACCGCAAGGAACAGATCGTCCGGGTGTGAAGCGAGGGCGTCTTCGCGCCCTCGCGGTCGCGCCTACTTCTTCGCGAAGCTGCGTGAAATATAGTGGAACAAGGCGCGTATGGCCTGCGCTTCGCCGCCTATGGAAGAATGCGGGCGTTCGCTCAAGGACCAGCCATAGATGTCGAAATGAGCCCATTTCTTCGTCTGCGTCACAAAACGCTTGAGGAAGAGTGCGGCGGTAATCGACCCTGCCATGCCGCCGGCGGGCGCGTTGGTAATATCGGCTGCGCGTGAACGTATGTCCTTGTCATAGCCCATATAGAGCGGGAGCCGCCATAAGGGGTCGTCCACATCGATGCTGGCTTCGGCGATGCTGTGCGCCAGATCCTCGTCGTCGGTGAAGAAGGGCGGTACATCCGGACCCAGAGCAACGCGGGCAGCACCCGTCAGTGTCGCCATATCGATCATCAGATCCGGCGCATCCTCATCGGCATAGGCCAGGGCATCGGCCAGAACCAGTCTGCCTTCGGCATCGGTATTGTCGATCTGTACCGTCAGGCCCTTGCGGCTCTGGTAGATGTCGCCGGGGCGGAAGGCATTCGAAGAGATCGAGTTTTCAACCGCAGGCACGAGGACCCGCAGGTTGACCGGCAGTCGCGCATCCATGATCATCAGGGCCAGGCCAAGCACGTTGGCGGCGCCGCCCATGTCCTTCTTCATCAGCGCCATGGATGACGATGGCTTGATGTCGAGGCCGCCCGTATCGAAGCAGACACCCTTGCCCACCAGCGTCAGACGTGGATTGCCCTTCTTGCCCCATGTAATTTCCAGAAGCCGTGGTGCACTTTCGCTGGCGCGACCGACCGCATGGATGAGAGGGAAGTTTTCCTTCAGAAGATCCTCCCCGGAAACGACCGATACATGCGCCTTGTAATGCGCTGCAAGGCTGCGAAATGCGATTTCCAGCTGGTCCGGGCCCATGTCGTTGGCAGGCACGTTGATCAGGTCGCGGGCGAGATAGACCCCGGCCAGAACACGCTTGATCTCGGCATCTTCAGCGTCGCGAGGGATCAGAAGCTTTGCGCCGCTTCCCTTGACCGTGCGGTACTTGTCGAAGCGATATGCCCCGAGGCCAAAGCCCATGATAAGACGATTGACCGTCAGCGGTGCCGTTTCGATGTGCCAGTCGCCCTCGGGCAATTCCCGGGCCAGCTTGCCGGTAATGAAGGGCAGTTCCGACGGGTTGGTACCGAGACCAAGAAGCGCGCCCCCCAGTGCGCCTTCCGCGGAAGGGATCAACAGAATCGCGCCCGCATCGGCCTTGAAACCTGCCTTTTTCGCCCAGTCCAGCGCGATAGGATCAATCGCACCCTGTTCGATATGGGCCGGCGTCACGGCAAAAACAGGCAGCGTCTTGCCCGCTTTGGAACTGAAAGGCGTGGTGCGTTCGATATATTGATAGAGGGCCATAGGCTGCTTTCGTAAAGCTCAAGAATCGGCAAATTAACACTCTGTTAGGGTTAACAGATTATTGCTGGAGCGAGGGTTGCGTCGCGTGAATCACGCTTCCAAAGCCCTATCTGCAACCGAACCGGGGCGATGTCATGATTGCTGTTTTTAACATCTCAGCGTGTCGGACGACATTGCTTCGCAGCACATGCGCCGTTGCTCTTGCGCTTTTTCTTGGCGGTTGCGGTGCCACCAACAAGCCTGACCGCATCTCGACCGGGTCAGTGGCTCCGGTTTCTCACTCCTATGATCAGATGAACATGGAGCAGTTGAAACAGGCGGAAGCTTCCATGGGCAAGGCCTATGAGCGCAACCCGAAGGATCGCAACACTGGCCTCAACTACGCCAATCTTCTGATGATGACGGGAAAGAACACGCAGGCTCTGGCCGTCATGCAGCAGGTGGCCATCGCCTATCCGGCAGACCGCGAGGTTCTGGCATCCTATGGCAAGGCGCAGGCAGCCGCGGGCCAGCTGGAGCAGGCGCTCAACACCATTAACCGTGCGCAAACGCCGGATCGTCCGGACTGGCGCCTTTTTTCAGCCGAAGGGGCGGTTCTGGACCAGCTCGGCCGCTCGAACGAAGCCCGCGCCAAATACCGTCAGGCGCTGGATCTAAAGCCGAACGATCCGAGCATCCTTTCCAATCTTGGCATGTCCTACGTGCTTCAGAGCGATCCCCGCACCGCCGAGACCTATCTTCGCTCCGCAGCGTCGCAGCCCGGTGCCGATAGCCGCATTCGCCAGAACCTGGCGTTGGTGGTAGGCCTTCAGGGGCGTTTCGAAGAGGCGCAACGCATTGCCATGCAGGAATTGTCCGCCCAGCAGGCGCAGGCAAATCTCGCCTATCTGCGTGGCATGTTGGCCCAGCAGAATGCCTGGTCGCAGCTTTCCGACAAGAACAAAAAAACCGCCACCAACTGATCCGGTCTCATCGCTTTTCAGTATGCCTTTCACATCGACCCTGCCTAAGGACGGTGTCAGAATGTGTCGGCGATGCGAATGCCCGCCGGGCCGAGAATGACGGCCACCAGGACGGGTAGAAAGAACAGGATCATCGGCACAGTCAGTTTCGGGGGCAGGGCGGCGGCTTTCTTTTCCGCCTCGTTCATTCGCTCGTCGCGGCCTTCCTGCGCCAGAACCCGCAAGGCCTGCGCCAGCGGCGTTCCATAGCGTTCCGCCTGGATAAGGGCCTGCACAACGCTTTTCACACCATCCAGCTGCGTTCGAAGCCCGAGGTTTTCGAGCGCCGTGCGCCTGTCTTGCAGGAACGACAATTCGGCGGTCGTCAGCACCATCTCTTCAGCCAGTTCCGGAGACTGGTCGGCCATTTCCTCGGCCACCCGGCGCATGGCTGCTTCCATGGAAACACCAGACTCGACACAGATCAACATCAGGTCCAGCGCATCCGGCCAGGCGCGCTTGATGGATTTCTGTCGCTTGGACATCTGGTTGGAAACGAAGATGTTGGGCGCGTAGAACCCCAGATATCCAAAGCCGAGAACGACCATGAGGCGCAGGCCGAAGGGTCTTTCGCCGAGATTTCCCATCATGAACACCCACAGGAACGCCAGGATTAGGAAGACGAAGGGAAGAATGAAACGTGCTGCAAGGAATGTATTCAACGCATTCTGCGAGCGATAGCCGGCGGCTCGGAGCTTGTTGACCGTATTGGCATCGACGAGTGCTTCGCGCAGATTGAAGCGTTCAACGATCTTGCTTGCCGATTTGTTGTTGTTGGCGCGCAGTGTGGCCTTGCCCCCCTTGGAGGCTTCGCTCATGCGGTCGCGCTCCCGGCTTCTGATCTGGTCTCTCTCCGTCGAGACGGCCTTCATGCGTTTGGAGAGGTCACCCTTGTCGAAATAGGGAGCGGCCAGCGTATAGAAGGTGGCAAAGACCGCAATGGATACCAGCACGGCAACGATAAGATGCAGATTGGTGAGGCTGGAAAGAAGTTGATCCGTCATGACTGCCTCAAATATCGAAGTTGATCATCTGGCGCATGACGAGAATACCGATGGACATCCAGAGCGCCGATACGCCCAGAATGAGATGTCCACGCGTATCGGTAAACAGCACCATGATGTAGTCTGGTGAGGTGAAATAGACGAGCATTGCCACGATGAAGGGAAGAGCGCCGATGATGACCGCCGAAGCTTTCGCCTCCATGGAAAGGGCGGAGACCTTGGCCTTCATCTTGCGCCTTTCGCGCAGGACCTTGGAGAGATTGGCGAGAGCCTCCGACAAATTGCCGCCCGCCTGCGCCTGAATGGTGATGACAGTGCCGAAGAAGTTCACTTCCGACAGCGGCATGGTCAGCATCATGCGGTTGATGCCCTCAGGAATGCTCATGCCAACCTGCTGCGCTTCCACGACCCGCTGAAACTCGCTCTTGACCGGCTCCTGGCCGTCGGAGGCAATCAACCGCACCGAGTCGTTGAGCGGAAGACCTGACTTGATGGAGCGGTACATGACGTCCAGCGCATTGGGAAACTCTTCCAGAAACCTGTTCTGGCGCCGTTTGACGAGAAAACTCAAGACCCATCTGGGCAGCCCCAGTGCGCCGACAAATCCGCCACCCAATGCCAGCAGCAATGGAGCTTCATACAGCAGGGCTACCAGAAACACGACCAGTCCAAGACCGCCGCTCATGAGGTAGAATTTTCGCACGGATATGGAGAGACCAGCCTGGACCAGCCTGCCGCGCAGGCTCGTATCCTTCCGGTCCTTCAGTTTTTCACTCTGCTTGCGTTCAAGATCCTTGAGCGTATCCTGCACCGATTTCCGGCGCTTGCTCAGCTCCTGCACCCGGTCGCGCGCGGCCTTGATCTTGGTGTGGTCGGTTTCTGCGGATTTGACACGGCTTACCCTGCTTGCCGTCTTCTTCTCCACCTCTATCTGGGAAAACAGAAAGACGTAGGCAATCGCTCCTGCCGATATGGCGACGAGAACGATAAGCAGCATCACCGACATGTTCATCTAGTGTCCGCCCTGACCAGTCTGTGTCCTGCGCTGCGCGCCAAGGTGCCTCATTGGGATTTGCTCTCCATTTCGTCGAGCGCCGCCGCCAGGCGTTTTTCCTCATTGAAGTAACGGGCGCGATCCCAGAAATGCGGCTTGCTGATGCCGGTGGAAACGTGCCGGCCGATGATGCGACCGCTCGCGTCCTCTCCCTCCATCTCATAGCGCATGAGGTCCTGCGTGATGATGACATCGCCTTCCATGCCAAGCACTTCGGTGACCTGAGTGATGCGGCGCGAACCATCGCGAAGGCGGGCGGCCTGAATGACCACATCGACCGACGAGGAAATGATCTCGCGCACCGTCTTGGCGGGAAGGCTGAAGCCGCCCATGGCGATCATCGATTCCATGCGGCTTAAGCACTCACGCGGGGTATTCGCGTGGATCGTCCCCATGGAACCATCATGGCCGGTATTCATCGCCTGCAGAAGGTCGAAGACTTCAGGTCCGCGCACTTCACCGACGATAATGCGTTCAGGCCGCATACGCAGGCAGTTCTTGACGAGATCGCGCATGGTGATTTCGCCTTCGCCCTCGATGTTCGGCGGGCGGGTTTCCAGGCGCACCACATGCGGCTGCTGAAGCTGCAGTTCGGCTGTGTCCTCGCAGGTAATGACGCGTTCGGTCTTGTCGATGTAACTTGTCAGGCAGTTGAGAAGCGTCGTCTTGCCCGAGCCGGTACCGCCAGAGATGACGACATTGCACCGCACACGCCCGATGATCTGCAGCAGCACTGCACCCTCGGGCGTGATCGCTCCGAAACGAACCAGCTGGTCAAGTGTCAGCTTGTCCTTCTTGAACTTGCGGATCGTCAGCGCCGGGCCATCGATGGCAAGCGGCGGGGCGATGACGTTGACACGCGATCCATCGGGCAGGCGCGCATCGCAGATCGGGCTCGATTCGTCCACGCGGCGGCCCACCTGGCTGACGATGCGCTGGCAGATCGACAGAAGCTGGGCATTGTCGCGAAAGCGAATATCGGATTCGATGGTCTTGCCGCCGACTTCGATGAAGGTCTGGCCCGAACCATTGACCATAATATCGGCGATATCGTCGCGGGCGAGAAGCGGTTCCAGCGGACCATATCCAAGAACATCGTTGCAGATGTCTTCCAGCAGCTCTTCCTGCTCGGAGATCGACATGGCGAAGTTCTTGATGGTGATGATATCGTTGACGATATCGCGTATTTCTTCGCGCGCGCTTTCGGTGTCGAGCTTGGCGAGCTGCGAGAGGTCAATCGTATCGATCAGCGCGGAAAAAACCTGCGCCTTCGTCTGGTAATAATCCTCGGTCCTGGCACGCTTGCGCGGTTGCTGCGCAGGGGCGTGAGATGGGGATTGTGCCGGAGCCGGTGCCAAAGAAACCCTTTCGGCGGGCTCTATGCGGGGAGCAATGACAACAGGAGCCGCCACAGGCGCGGCGGCGACCGGACTGTTGTTTGTGGCTCTGGGGAAGCCTTCGTTGCCACGTTTTCCGAACATGTTTTTCTTCCGGCAGATCGCTGCGCAGGCAGCGATGCATTACTTGCGTTTGATGAGGTCCATGAATTTGCCGAGACCCGCACGCTTTGCCTTGCGCACGGTGGAACGGCCGGTGACGATGTGTGAAATTTGCGAGAATGTTTCGGCAATCGGTGATTTCGCGTCGATTTCGCTGATCATCCGCCCGCTATTGGCCGCATTGCCAAACAGTTGGACATCAAAGGGTATGATCGCAATCGGCTCGATTTCCAGTGGCTCGAAGAAGTCCGCAGGTGCAATTTCAGGGCGCTTCATCATGCCGACCTGGTTGAGCACGAGATGCGGGACCTTGTCGTTCGGGCGCAGTTTCTTCAGCGCGTCCAAAAGGTTCTTGGTGTTTCGCAGATTGGCAAGATCCGGCACCGCCGTGATCACCACCTCGTCAGCTTCCGCAAGCACGGTCTGCGACCATTCGGACCAGATATGCGGCACGTCAAGCACGGCCACCGGCGTGCTGCGCTGCAGAAGCTCCAGCAATGGCTGGAAGCTCAGCCGTTCGAAATCATAGGGCCGGTCCAGAAGGGAAGGGGCGGCAAGCAGCGAAAGATGTTCGGAACATTTGGTCAGAAGGCGATCGAGGAAGACCTCGTCCAGCCGCTCCGGAGAATAGACCGCTTCGGCAATACCCTGCGCAGGGTCCTGGTCGAAATCGATATTGGCGGTGCCGAAGGGCAGGTCGAGATCGGCAAGAATCGTTTCCGTCGAGAACAGGCTGGAAATGCCGAATGCGCAATTATGGGCAATGGTGGAAGATCCCACACCACCCTTGGCGCCGATGAAAGCGATGTTGCGGCCAAGCGGCTCTGCCTCGGGATCCACGAAGATCGCCGAGATGGATGAGAGCAGGTCCGGCAAATTGATGGGCGCTACGAGATATTCCGAAATGCCGTTGCGAATGAGATCGCGGTAAAGTGCAATGTCGTTATGGCGGCCGATGATGATGACGCGCGTCGTCGGATCACAGACTTCCGCCAGCGGCGCCAGATCGTTGAGCAAGGTTGCAGGCTCACGCCCGGTTTCGAGAATGATCAGGTTCGGTGTCGGACTGGACGAGAACATCGTCGCCGCCGCCTCGATTTCACCATTGGTGATTCTCATGCTCACCTTGGTCATGCGACGGTCGCTGGAAAGGCGCTCCATCAGCCTCTGGACGCTGTCGCTTTCGCAGAATGCGTGAACCGATATGCGCGGCAATGGCCTCAGCGCATCGAGATCGCCTGCGCGCACGGGCTCCTCGGCATAGGCCTCGTTCGGTTCATCGCGGTGAATATCGTAGTCTACCGGGCTCATTGTGCTTCCTGTGGGCGCGTGCGGTCCATCGTGAACATTAATCCGTGGTTGCCGTGGTCTTGCCGGAACGATAATTGCCGATCACGACGGAGCGCCGCTCGGCGTCGATCGGGCTCATGCCACGGGGCCCGACCAGATCCATCGGATTTGCCACCTGTGCTGCAAGATTGTTCTGGGATGCGCAGCCGAAATTGTACCAGTTCTTGTTGGAATAGGTATTGTCGGAAAGATCTTCTGGCCATTGCCCGCACTGCCCGGTCATGGCGGTCATCGCAATGAAGCTGAGCCGGATGGGTGCGGCATCTCCGCTTGGCGAAGCGCCATAATGGGTCTCGACGATCTTGCCCGAGGGTACGCCGGAAGATGCAAGCACGGACCGCACATGACGCTTGAGGATCGAGGCCGCAGCGGAATTTGGCGATCCCGTCGGCACCTGGATCTGCACAACGCCTGACGACGTTGCCGTATAGCTCTGCGCAAAGCCCTTGATGTTATCGGCCATCGCAATCGTTAGGCGGTTGTCGCCGGAGGAAACCGGAATATCGAGCGAATGCTGCGCTTCCGAAAGCGTTATCGGGTGGCGCGTGCGATAGTCGTCAGGAATTGCTCCCGTCGACATGGGGTCGCGGGCACATGCCTGCAGCAGCGTGGCGGCAGCCAGAACCGCGACTGTAAGACCGGTCCGGCGCAGCGGTTGAGAAACAGGTTTCATCGGATGCATCTTTGTCATTTGTAGATAAACCCTACCGAGCCCTGATAGGGCTGTGTGTGAGCCTGCTGCCTGTTGCCATAGACCTTGTTGACGCGGTTCATGAAATACATCGCCGCATCGGCTTCCGGATTGAAATTGTCGTCGGGCCGGGCGATTTCGTTGCGCGAGACCGGACGCACGAGATAAGGCGTGGCGATGATGACGAGCTCCGTCTCGTTACGGATGAAGTCCTTGCTGCGGAACAGCGTGCCGAGAACCGGGACCTTGGAAACACCCGGTATTCCCGACATTGCCTGCCGCACATTATCCTGCACCAGACCGGCAATGACGATGGAGCCACCGGATGGCAGCTCGACGCTGGTGGAAGCCTCGCGTTTACGGATGGATAGATAGGTGCTGCCGGGTACGCTGATGGTACTGCCGTTGCCGGTCGCGGCGCTGCCCTCATAGGTGGGCTCGGAAACATTGGTTTCGATCTTCAGGCTGATACGTCCAGGCGACAGGACCACCGGACGGAAATTCAGCTCGATGCCGTAGTCAACCGTGTCGGTGGATCGCGTGACGGTGGGTTGGCCGGTCGTGCTGTCGATCGTAACTTCCTGTTCGGCCGGCAGACGAAATTCGCCGCCGACATAGAATTTGGCCTGCTCTCCCGAGATGGCAGTCAGGCTGGGCTCCGCCAGCGTGCGCATGACGCCAGCCTGCTCCATGGCATTGAAATAGCTGCTGAGTGCGACCTTGCCAATTGTGCCAGCAATGTTGCCGGTACCGGCCAGGCTGGCCGCATTGCCCAAATTGGCCGGGTTGGAGAAGGAGATGCGTCCGCTCAGATCGCTGCCGGAGCCGCTGATAGAGCCGTTGAAGCCGAGTTGCTTGAGAACCTGACGGCTGACTTCAGCCACGGTTACCTTCAGGGTTACCTGATCCTCGCCCTCGATGGTCAGCATGTTGACGATGGAAGATTGCTGCCGGTCTTCGGCGAAGATGGCAACGGCGCCATCTCCATTGCTCTGGCTTGTCTCGGTGATGTTGCGGGTGGTGGCTTCACCGCCCTTCAGAAACGCGGAGGCAAGCTGCACGGCACGGGCAGAATCCTGCGGGGTGCGCACACTGCCGGAAAGAACGATGTTGTCAGAGACGATTTCAACGCGAATATCGGATTCGGGAATGAACCGGCGCAGGTTGGCCTGAAGCCCGGAAATATCGCGCTCGACTTCCAGATCGAGGCTGACGATTTCCTGACCCTGATCACCGAAGATGAAGATATTGGTCTGGCCAACGGACTTGCCGAACAGGTAGATGCGCCGCGAGCTGCGCGTCACGGCGTCCGCCATGCCGGGGTCTGCGACGAGAATGTCATGCGCATCCTCAGGCAGGTCGATGACGAGAGCCTTGTTGAGCCCAAGTTTCAGGCGCTTGCGAACACCCTGTCCACTTTCGTTGATTCGCACGATGCTGGCGCTCTGTGCCAGAGCTTCATTGCTGGGCGTGCCGAAAGAGGCGGGTATGCCTGGAAAGCCCGTAAAGGCGACACAAAAGGCCAAGCCGCCAGCGACGGATGACCGCATGGCCCGGGCAAGACGCGCGCTTGAGTAAAAGCTGGTCATTGCGAAGCTCCTCCCTGTCCTTCACGGACGATCGAGCCTGATTTGATCACCTGGATCGCCGGCTGGCCGCTGCTTCCGCTCAGCAGGTAATCCGCAGCGGTGGTGTCATTGTCCTGCGCATCGGCAACCGAGCGCAGGGCAAGCGTCAGCCGGTCTGCCATCTGCTGGGCGACGGTCATGATCTTGGCCTGTTCAGGCGTCAGTTCCAGCGTTGCGGTGGCGCCCACGACGGCACTGGTGCCATCCTCGCCTTCCTTGATCTGCTGATCGATGGCGAGAACGCGGACATTGTTGAGAACATTTTCGGTCAGGAAGGATCCACCCTCGCCCTTGCGCACCATGATGACATCAACGCGGTCATTGGGAAGCACGAAGCCGCCGGCACCGGTCGCGACAGAGATTTCCGTCGCCACCGCCCGCTTTCCTGCCGGAAGCAGCGAAGACATGATCCGCGTGCTGGAATCGACGACTTTCTCCGCGCGAAGCGGTTCGCCTTCAAACAGCGGCAGGCGAACGATGGAGCCGGTCAATTCGATGATGGCGTCGGGACGCTTGTTTTCGGTGACGAAACTGTCGTTGATGGCACCTTGCGGCCATGGTGCCCAGCGCATCGAATCAGCGGCCAGACGGCTGCCGACCGGGAGATTGGCCGACGACACCAGCACATTGACCGTCGGTTCCTTCTGGATGATGGCTTCCGCTTTTTCCACGACCTGCTGAGGGCTTGCCAGCTGCATGGCCAGAAGACCGGCAAGTGCGGCGGCAACAACGGCTACGGAAAGAATGATGACGCGCGACGGTTTCATGCACAGGCCTTGAGGGGGATCAGAATCTCTTCTGCCACCATGGCCTGCCATTCGTGTAATTATGGTTAATAAATTGTCTTCGTGACTGGTTAATGAAAAATAAACGAGGGTTCGACCTCGTTAGACCGGCGTCACATCATATGCTGCATGGCCAGCTGGACCAGGGGCGCCTCGGGATAGGTCAGCAGTCCGGCAATGGCAATGGCGATGCCGTAGGGCACCTTCTTGGCAACAAGCAGCGAATCGGGAACCGGCAGGCCGGTAATCATGATTTCCTGGCGGTAGGACCGGATGAACAGGATACCAACGGTGAGGATGCCACCAAAGAGAGCGACGGCAACCATATAGACCGCCAGCGCCTGATCAAAGCCGAACCAGATGGCCGATGCGGTCAGCAGCTTTGCATCACCGCCGCCCATCGTATTTAACGCAAACAATGCAAAGGTTGCCGCAAAAACGGCAAGGCCCGCAACAAGGCTCATGGCGAACGTCTGCATGTCCATTCCCGACAGTGGTGCGACGACCACGAATGACAAGGCCAGGATGATGGAGATGCGATTGGGGATCGTCATCGTGAAAAGGTCATTCAGCGCTGCAAAGGCAAGACACAGCGGCACGATGAGAAATATGGCTGCGGTTACCATGAAGCGCCTCTGACGTGACTGACCTATTCTAAATAGCATTGCGCCGCCCTTCAGGAGGGCGGCGTCTATGCCGCAGACTCGAGTCTGTTAGTTTGTGGCAGCAGGCATGTTTGCGTTCAGGCGAGCACCGAGGTTCGTGAACATTTGACCAAGGCGTGTTCCAACTGTCGTAGCGCCTGTGATGATCGCAACGGAAATCAGGGCGGCAATCAGGCCGTATTCAATGGCGGTCGCGCCGGACTCGTCTTTCATGAAGCGAGCGAAAATCTGTGTCATGCGGTTTCTCCTAAACTCTTTCAACTTTGTTCAGCACGCCGACAACTGTTTGCCGTTGTTCGGTTGCTGGTGAAGCTACAGAAGTTGGATTTCCAACCACTTAAAAAATCTCCTTAAAAAATGATTAAACAGACCCTGCGATGTAAATAGTAAACAGATAATTCAAGTATATTTTCAAATTTTAATGAGATGAAAAACCGCTTATTATTATGGATTTCTGGGCTTCAAACGGCTTGTTTCCTGCCCCAAAAGGATGCTCGTGGCTGTGCTATTCTGAAGCAACTCCTTTGCTTTTGTCCCGTAATGGAAATCGTCTCTGGCGCAATACCATTATGGGATTCGAGCTTAACGCTTCATTCACCAATCCCGCGCATGGTGAAAGCATCCGATCTTCCGTTCAAGGCTGCCCAGGTAAATGTCGTCCGCTTCCAAGGCTCGAATCGCTGTTGTTCTGACCGTGCTTGCCGCAATGCCGGCCACCGCGGTCCTGGCAAGTGATGAAATGCTGCGTGTGTCCATGAACCATGCGCGCGTCCTGAAGCTGGATAGACCCGTCAGCAAGGTCATTATCGGCAATTCCAAGGTGGCAGATGCGACCGTGGCAGATGCCCGCACCATTGTGCTGACAGGCCGCAGCTTCGGTACGACCAATCTCGTTCTTCTGGATGCGCAGGGCAATGCCATCGTGGACGAGCGGGTCATCGTTTCCATCGATGAAGGCAACACCGTGCGCGTCTTTCGCCAGACAGCGCGGACCGTTCTGTCCTGCACGCCCAATTGCGAAGAGCACTCTCCCAACGAGAGCGCATCTGCAGGAACCAGCGCGAGCCAATAGGCCAATTTTACTGATTTAACGTGAGAACGAAGCCCTGCCGGAAAAGCGCGCGGTCGTGGAAGCGATGCCTGTTGCACGGCTGGAAAAAGCAACGCGTGACGTCCGCCCGGCGGGCGATTTTCACTGTTGCAATTTCGGTAAGTTGTTGATCTGGCTAAGATCAAAATGGAATGGTGCCCAGAAGAGGACTCGAACCTCCACACCCTTTCGAGTACCAGCACCTGAAGCTGGCGCGTCTACCAATTCCGCCATCTGGGCGACGAGGAGCCATGTACGGGGGCAGCCGTCTGGTGTCAACAGAGATTTTGAAGTTTTGTGACGATCTTTGATTTTTCAGCAGAAAAACTGATTGTGGAAAGCGGTTAGGGGGGCGGTCCCCATGCGCGGTACCACCCTTGGCCAGAATCAGCCGTCGGCGCCGTCACTGTTGGATCGGTCCAGGTGGCCAAGGTCGCGGTCTGGTTCGATGACATCTCGCACACGCTGTTTGAGGTCCTTCGGCCCCGGAAATCCGCCGTCGCGCTTGCGTTCCCAGATGACGTCACCGTCAACAAGGATTTCAAAGCGCCCGCCGGTCGCTGGAACCAGTGCCACTTCCGAAAGGCTGTCGGAAAATGTGTGCAGCAATTCCTGCGCCATCCAGGCTGAGCGAAGCAGCCAGTTGCACTGGGTACAATAGATGATGGAAATCCGGGGCTTGGGTGCTTCGTCTGACATGGCCGTCCTCTTCAAGGTGTTTTGTAACAGGGCTGTTCAGCCGTCGGTTTTTTGCAGTGGCAATTGCGACCCGACCTGGCCGATCCGCTTGTAGAATATCGTCGTGTCGCAATAACGCCCATCCGGAAAAAGCGCATAGTCGGGGATGACACCCACATGTTGCCATCCCAGCCTCGGGTAGATCGCCTCGGCTTCGCTGCCGGTTGCGGTGTCGAGCACCAGAAGCGTCCGGCCTTTTGCCACCGCCTCGGCCTCTGCCCGTTCGGTCAGCTTGCGCGAAAGGCCAAGGCCGCGCGCGCGGCGGTGCACCAGAAGTTTCATCAGATCGCCACGGTGCGGCTGGTTGGGCTTATCCGCCAGACCCACCTGCACGGTGCCGACGATTTTCCCATCCATTTCCGCAGCAACGTGGATTGTGTCACCATTGTCGACGGACTTTGCCACCTTTTGCCAGAAGGCTGTCGCTTCCCTGTCGGTGAAGGGCAGCATGAAGCCCACCGATGCGCCACCATTGACGCAGTCAGACAGGATGTCGCACAGATCGGGCAGCGCCGAGAGTGTTTCTTCGCTGTTCAACATCCGGATTGTTGCCATTTTATCTCTCCTTGCAATGTCAGCGCTTGCGCTGGTCCAGCACCACGGCGTAGCGGGCGGCTGTGTCGGACGGGTTGTGGAATGCGTGTCCGTCGCCCACCGGCATGAATAGGCAATCGCCAGCGGACATCAGGTATTCTTCGTCGCCGGTCGTCATCTTCAGCGCGCCTTCCAGCAGCCAGACATATTGCGTCATGCCGCGACTGGCCGTGTGAGGGGGGAAGCTGACCCTGGCACGGGCAGGAAGATGAACCTCGACAATATCGACATCGGAGCCAACTCGGGGAGGAGAAATGGCGCGACGTATGTAGCCCGTCTCGGGGTCCTTCCATGTGGGTTGGTCTGCACCCCTGACCATTGGCGATACCACCTCGTCATCCTCGGCAAAAAAGCCGGAAAGCGAGAGACCGAGAGCCGCACAGATGCGCGCGAGAAGCGCTGCCGTGGGGCTTGCCTCTCCCCGCTCGATGCGGGAAATCATGGCGCGGCTGACGCCGGACGCGCTCGCCAACTGGTCCAGTGTAAGGTTGCCCTCAATGCGCAAATGCTTGATCCGCTCTGCGATGGAGCGCTCGAATGTGCCGGTTTCAATTTCCATCATGTGAGAGTATTTATCTCATATGATGGAGTCAATATCCCGGATAGTGAAAAATAGTGGCAGATACAGAAGCTGTATTTGATGCGGGTCTCGACTGCACTCATTTCGCGGCCCTTAAGCTGAGTTACCGACTGGAAAAGCCCAACTTTAAAGGCTTTTAACCAAATTCCTGCTTTTCCGGCGCAAGAGCCCCTGCTATAGCGCGGAGCATGAGCACACAATCGACCCGCACACCGCTTGACCATATCCGCAACTTCTCCATCGTCGCCCATATCGACCATGGCAAATCGACCCTTGCCGACCGGTTGATCCAGTCGACGGGCGGGCTTGCCGAGCGCGACATGTCCGAGCAGGTGCTCGACAACATGGACATCGAGCGGGAACGCGGCATTACGATCAAGGCACAGACCGTGCGCCTGCATTACAAGGCGAATAACGGTGAAACCTACGTTCTGAACCTCATCGACACCCCCGGCCACGTCGACTTTGCCTATGAAGTCTCGCGCTCGCTTTCGGCTTGCGAAGGCTCGTTGCTGGTTGTCGATGCCTCTCAGGGTGTCGAGGCGCAGACGCTGGCCAATGTCTATCAGGCGATCGACAACAATCATGAGCTGGTGACCGTTCTCAACAAGATCGACCTGCCTGCCGCCGAACCTGACAGGATCAAGGAACAGATCGAAGAGGTCATCGGTATCGATGCTTCGCAGGCGGTCCTCATTTCTGCAAAGACCGGTCTTGGTATTCCAGATGTGCTGGAAGCCATCGTGCATCAGTTGCCGGCGCCCAAGAGCGAACTTGGCGAAAAGGGCCCGCTCAAGGCTCTGCTGGTTGACAGCTGGTACGACACCTATCTCGGCGTCATGGTTCTGGTGCGCGTGCTTGATGGCGTCCTGACCAAGGGCCAGACCATCCGCATGATGGGCACGGATGCAAAATATCAGGTTGAACGCGTCGGCGTTCTCACGCCTAAGATGGTCGCGGTCGACAGTCTCGGTCCGGGCGAAATCGGTTTCATCACCGGTTCCATCAAGGAAGTGGCCGATACCCGTGTTGGCGATACGATCACTGAAGACAAGCGCCCGACGGCCAAGGCGCTGCCAGGCTTCAAGCCCGCGCAGCCCGTGGTCTTCTGCGGCCTGTTCCCGGTCGATGCCGCGGATTTCGAAGATCTGCGCGCCGCCATGGGCAAGCTTCGTCTGAACGACGCATCCTTCTCGTTCGAAATGGAATCGTCTGCGGCGCTCGGTTTCGGCTTCCGTTGCGGCTTCCTCGGCCTGCTTCACCTTGAAATCATTCAGGAACGTCTCGAGCGTGAGTTCGATCTCGATCTCATCGCAACCGCTCCATCGGTTGTTTACCAGCTGACGATGACGGACGGTTCCGAGCGCGAGTTGCACAATCCCGCCGACATGCCTGATGTCGTCAAGATTGCGGAAATTCGCGAGCCCTGGATCAAGGCAACGATCCTGACGCCGGATGATTATCTCGGTGGCATCTTGAAGCTCTGCCAGGACCGTCGCGGCATTCAGACCGAGCTGACCTATGTCGGCAAGCGCGCGATGATCACCTATGAGCTGCCATTGAACGAAGTCGTCTTCGATTTCTACGACAGGCTGAAATCCATCTCCAAGGGTTACGCATCCTTCGATTATCATCTGGATGGCTACCGCGAAGGCAATCTCGTGAAGATGTCGATCATGGTCAATGGAGAGCCGGTCGACGCGCTGTCCATGCTCGTCCACCGCATGGCTGCAGAAAAGCGTGGCCGCGACATGTGCGAGAAGCTGAAAGATCTCATTCCGCGTCACATGTTCAAGATCCCCATTCAGGCGGCAATCGGCAGCAACGTCATCGCCCGTGAAACGATTTCTGCGATGCGCAAGGACGTGACCGCCAAGTGCTATGGCGGTGACGCCACGCGTAAGCGCAAACTTCTGGACAAGCAGAAGGAAGGCAAGAAGCGGATGCGCCAGTTCGGCAAGGTAGACATTCCGCAGGAAGCCTTCATTGCAGCTCTGAAGATGAAGGACGACTGAGGCTCAAAACCTCGCGACTGTTCAACGCGCCGCAAAGGCATGTACCAAACGAAAAGAGCCGCTTGCATGTCGCAAGCGGCTCTTTCGCATTCATAACACTACGCTGTTACGGCTGTGTGGACGTGCCACCAGTGCTCGGCGAGGCAGGAGCCGTATTGTTAGGCGCTGCTGGCGTCATCGGTGCCGGTGCAGGTGCCTGCTCGGTTGCTGCCGGTGCCGTCGTCGAGGACGTCGTGGTCGGGTCCGTCGTAGACGGGGCGCTCATCTGCATCCAGATGAAGCCGCCGACCAGGAGAACTGCGATGATGGCTGCCCAAGGTGCCCAGCCCGCGGACTTGCGCGCCGCTTCGGGCGTTGTGCGCAGTTCAGGGCGGTCAGGTCTCAAGTTGGGATCGCGTGGCATGTTAGGGTCAAAAGTCATGTTTTCTCTCCTCTTGCTGTGGGGAGAAAATGCACATCTTCTAAATTTGTTCCAGATACGTGAGAAAGACGAAATATACCCTCAGGAAGAGCACTGCGCGGCCGCTATCCCCTCCTTGAGGATTTTAATCATCTCAGGATGATCACATTGCGAAACATTGAAGCGCATGAAGCCCGAAGATATTTGCCCCTGGCTGAAGATATTTCCGGGGGCAAGCACCATGTTCTTCGTCAGGGCGTAACGTGCAACCGCTGCGGCATCGATGCCGGAAGGCAGCCGACACCACAGGAAAATACCGGCCGCAGGCTCCATCCAGGGCATGATGCCGACGTCGCTCAATTGCGCAGAAACCCGCAGCCGGGCCTGTGACAGCCGCATTCTGACGCTTTCCATGTGGCGGCGATACTGCGTGTCCTTGAGTGCGCTGAAGACGATCGTCTCATTGATGCGGTTTCCGGAAAATGCGGTCGCAATCTTGATGTCCGTCAGTGGCTCGATCCAGTCACGTGGCGCTGCAATATATCCGCAGCGGGCTGAAGCCGAGAGCGTCTTGGAAAAGCTGCCGATCTGCACGCTTCGCCGCAAGCCATCGAAAGCGGCGAGGCGAGGGGCTTTCTGTTCCTCGAAATCCGCAAAGATATCGTCTTCGATCACGGTCACGCCCGCCCGTTCGGTCAACATTAACAGCCGATGCGCAGTCGCCGGTGAAAGAACGGAACCGGTCGGGTTGTGAATGGCTGAATTGGTAATGTAGAGGCGCGGCTGGTGCTCGTTCAGCGCTTGCTCGAACCGCGCCACATCCGGCCCATCCCGCAGATAGGGGATGCCGACGACCTTGACCCTGTGGGCGCGTAGCAACGCATGAAAATTGAAGTAGCAGGGATCGTCCACCAGCACGGTCTGCCCGGGCTCCAGCAGAAAACGACAGAGGAGATCGATGGCATGAGTGCCGGAATCGACAAGCATGATCTGCTCTGGTCCTGCCATCACACCCTGCTCGCCCAAGCGGCGGGACAGGAGTTCCCTGAATGGCAGAAGACCAAGCGGACTGCTGTAGTCGCTTAAATCGGCTTCCTGCCCGCGTGATGCGCTGCGCAGGGCGCGACGCATCACCTCCTGCGGCATCCAGGAGGCGGGCATCCAGCCGCATCCGGGCTTCGACATCGCATCGCTTGCCTCCAGTGCAAGACGCGATACCCAGAACGGATCGATCGCCCGGTCAAGCCTCGGTCCAAGATCGGCAAGGGAAAGCGGAGCAAGGGCATTGGCAACATAAAAACCGGACCCCGGGCGTGACCGGATCGCATCATCCGCGACCAATCTCTCATAGGCCTCCACCACGGTTGACGTGGAGACATCCATCGCCTTGGCAAAGCTGCGGACCGAAGGCAATCGCGCCCCCGGCAGCAGGGCACGCGATGCGATGCGACGCCTTATTTCCAGCATTACCGCATGGGTTCGTGGCGCCGCCTGCCTCTGTCCATCGTTGCTGCCGTGCATCTGTACTGCTTCCTGTACCATTACAGTTTTTTGAAACTGTAATGCATTGTCACTGTCATGGCCATGGGGGCTGGGGCATGACCGGTGCATGAGCGGGAGTGGTATCATGAGCAAGACATCGAGCGGCTGGTGGAGCGGATTTCTGGGGGTGGTGATCTTTAGCGGGTCGTTGCCCGCAACCCGTATTGCCGTAGAAGGCTTCGATCCCGCCTTTCTGACCCTTGCCCGGGCCAGCATTGCGGGCGTGCTGGCGCTGGCTATTCTGTGGATATTTCGGCAAAAACCGCCCGCGAAGTCCGACCTCGCGTCGCTCTCCATCGTTTCACTTGGCGTGGTGATCGGCTTTCCGCTGCTGACGGCTTTGGCGCTGAGGGAAATAACCTCCGCGCATTCCATCGTCTTTATCGGGCTGCTGCCGCTCGCGACGGCAATATTCGCGGTCCTGCGTGGCGGTGAGAGACCTCGCCCGGCTTTCTGGTTCTTTTCCTGCCTCGGAAGCATCCTCGTTGCAGGCTTTGCGCTGCTTCAGGATATGGCGGGCTCCATGGTCGGAGACGGTCTCATGGTCTGCGCTGTGATAGTTTGCGGGCTTGGCTATGCGGAAGGTGCGGCGCTGTCGCGACGTCTGGGCGGCTGGCAGGTCATTTCCTGGGCACTGGTCCTGTCGCTGCCGGTCATGCTGCCGCTTGCCGTGTTTCTGGCGCCGCAATCCTTCGCGGATATAACGGGTGCTGCATGGGGCGGACTGTTCTACGTCTCGCTTTTCAGCATGTTGATCGGCTTCATCTTCTGGTATCGCGGGCTTTCGCTTGGTGGCATCGCAGCCGTCGGGCAATTGCAATTGCTGCAGCCCTTCTTCGGCCTGACGCTTGCCGCCACGCTGTTGGGCGAACCGGTCAGCGTGGCGATGGTCGGCGTCACGCTCGCGGTGGTCGCCTGCGTGGCGGGTGCCAGGAAGTTTTCGAAATAGGGTGCGGGCGGTCAGCCGTTGCCGCCGCGCGACCACCTGTTCCATGCCTCTTCGCTGCCACTGAAGACGTTGAGGTCGATCTTTCCTTCCACGCCGTGCGAAAGGCCGGAACCGGAATACTGCCAGAACAACCACTTGCGGTCCGGATAGACACGCGACGGATGCTGGGCAACTGCGCGCAGCCAGAAGGGGTAATTCAGGAATTCACCGGACAGGTGGTCCTTGTAGAAGTCCGGCGCGGTATAGATGATCGGCCGCTGGCCATAGTGGCGCTCCAGCATGTCCATGAAGACCTGCATCTTTTCCAGAACCTTGGCGCGCGGCAAACGCATCTTGCAGCTGGACTCGCCATTATATTCCACGTCGATGACCGGCGGCAGCGCGTCGGGGTCACGCGGTACGTTGCGAATGAACCACTCGGCCTGATGGCTTGCGGCGCGGCACCAGTAGAAGAAGTGGTAGGCACCACGCTTCACGCCCGCTGCCTTGGCGCGGTTCCAGTTTGTCTTGAACATCGGGTCCAGATGGTCGCCACCATCGGTCGCCTTGATGAACGCGAAATTCGCACCGCGGGAGCGCAGGCGTTCCCAATCGATATTGCCCTGCCAGCGGGAGACATCGACACCGTGGACGGGGAAATGGCGGGGCGTGACCTTGCCGAAATTGATCGGCTTTGCATCGCTGAAATTCGACCTGAAGATGCGCGAGCGAACGGCAGACCCGGCGCTGATGGCGGGCGCGCCGGCCATGGCAAGCTGGACGGGTCGCTCATTGGGAAGGGCTGCGCCGATTTGCGGAGCGATGGAGGCGCGCGGTTGCGGCAATGTGGGCGCTGCTGCATTCTGCTGGTCCACGGCTGCAAAAGCGGGCGAGCCGGAAGGCATGGGGCCGCCCCAGGCCAGCACCTTCTGTGCCGGTTCGGCGCGCAATGGCGCGCGAGTTTCGCCAACGCTTGCCTGCGGGACTGGCGCTGTCGGCGTAACCGAACTCGTGGTTTCCCTGGAGGGAATGCCTGCCACAAGGGCTTCCGGCCCTGAACTGGACGTACAGCCCGTAATGGATAGGCAGGCTAGGACAAAGGCTGGCACTGTCGATCGATGCATGAGAACCCGTACGCAAAACAAGCGGGCAGGCACAATGCGACCACCCTGAGACCCAAAAAACTATGACTAACGACAAATTATCAAAAAAGGCTGAATGCAATCTTTACGCCCGGCAGAGATCGGGCCGGACCGAGGCGGTTTCGCCATCACCATCGCGCTATTGCGGCGTGAGCGCATAAAAAAACGCGCGGACTTTCTGGGTCCGCGCGTTTCGTGTGAATTCGCTTGCTGCTTACGCGGCGAAACGGTTGGCTCTGTGAACCTCCTGCGACGTGGCAAGGCGGAACTGGGCCAGAAGTGCCAGCAGCTGATCCGTCTCTTCGGTCAACTGCTCGCTTGCGGCGCTGGTTTCTTCCACCATCGCAGCATTCTGCTGCGTCAGAAGATCGACTTCACCGACGGAGCTGTTGATCTGCTGCATGGCAACGGACTGGTCCTGTGTCGCCTGCGTGATCCTCTTGACCTGGTCGCTGACGTCAGAAATCTGGCTGCCGATCTTGGCCAGAGCTTCCCCGGTCTTGGAAACCAGGCTGGAGCCTGCGGCAACTTCGCTGGATGAAACCGCAATCAATTCGCGGATTTCCTTGGCCGCCGCTGCAGATCTCTGTGCCAGCTCCCGCACCTCATGGGCAACAACCGCAAAGCCCTTGCCCGCTTCCCCGGCGCGTGCCGCCTCAACGCCCGCATTGAGCGCGAGCAGATTTGTCTGGAAGGAAATGGAGTCGATGACCTCGGTGATGTTGCCGATGGTCTGGGATGCGTTCTCTATCCGCTGCATGGCGGATACGGCACTGCGCACGATGACCAGCGATTCCTCGGTGTTGCGGTGTGTCTGGTCAACGATTGCGTTTGCCTCACGTGCACGATCAACGGCATTGCGCATGTTGGAGTTGACCTCATCGACTGCCGCTGCCGTCTCCTCAAGGGAAGCGGCCTGCCGCTCGGTGCGCCGGGCCAGATCCACTGCCGAAGCCGACATCTGCTGCGCATTCTCGCGGATAGCTCCGGCATTTTCGCGGATGCCGCCGATCGTCTCGCGCAGTCGCAGCATGGACTGGTTGAAGTCCACACGCAGCTGTTCCAGACGACCGTTGAAGGGTGTGTCGATGGTGGTGGAAATATCGCCGGAGGAAAGGCGCTCCAGACCTGCTGCCAGCGCGCTGACCGCAAACTGGATCTGGCGTTCCACTTCCTTGCGTTCGGCGTCGTTGGACTGGCGCTGCGCCTCGGCAGAAGCGCGTTGCTCTTCGGTTGCCGCTTCCAGTCGAATGCGTTCTTCTGCATTCTCCTTGAAGACTTCCAAGGCGCGCGCCATGTCGCCTATTTCGTCGTGGCGGTTCTTTCCTTCGAGCGCGATATCGACATCCCCTGTCGCCAGACGCTTCATGGCGCCGACGATACCCAGTATCGGTCCCTTGAAGGTCAGAACGAGGCCGATGCCGGCGAAAATCGCAACCAGCACGCCGATGACCATTGCAGACAGCGAAATCCCATCGGCCTTGCTGCGTTCGGTATCGGCTGCGGTGCGCTGCTTTTCGGCAAAGCCTGTGAGACTGGTCCAGACGCGGCGAATTTCCTCTTCGGCGTTGGCAAAGGCGACCTTGCGCTGTTCGGACAAGGCGAAAAGCTCTGCCGCTGCCCGGTCCAGCTTGGTTGCACTGTCGTCAATGGCCTGCGCACTCTTGCGCGCGGCTTCCGACACTGCGGCGTCACCGGTCATGGCACCAGCCGAGACGTTCAGGCGGAATGCCACATCGCGAAACTTTTCCAAGCCAGCCTTTGTGGGGGCGGCGACAAAGCCGGCCATTTCCAGCTGAAGGTTCTTTGCGTCGTCGCCAATCTGTCGGGCGGTGGCCAGGAATGTCGTCGCCTGTTCGATTGGCTGGTCAAGCTGGCCGAAGACTTCCGTCGCCTGCCGAGACTTCACTGTCGCAAAACCCTGCAGACGGATCGTGGCAGGGCGCATGAGGTTGACGACGCGCTCGATGGTTCCGACGGTTGCGTCGTTGATGATGCCAATGTCCAGCTGCGCGCGGATCTGCGTCACGCCTTCGGCAAGCTGCTCGATGATCATCTTCTGATCGACGGAGGCAATGGCAACCAGTTCCTTGATGGTCGCTTCCAGTGTGCCGATGGCGGCTTTTACCACCGCCGTCTTTTCTTCCTGTGAGGTCACGCGGTTGAAGTCGGTTACGACGGTTGCGATGAGATTGGCGCCGCGGTTCAACTTGTCCGCCTCGCGCAACAGCAGCTTGGCCTTCGTCTCGTCGGTCAGCAGCGTGTTACGGATGTTTGTCGCGTTTGCGAGAAGGCCGTTCAGTTCCTTAAGGACAATTGCGAGGTCGCCGCTCATGGACGCGCGAAGGGCTTCTTCCTTCTGGTGACTCGACCACAATTGATCGACCTGTTCGGTAATAATTTTTGTTCGTGCAATGGCATCTTTTATCTCGCCAGACTCGCCATCTTCCGTTGCGCGCAGAAAATTGGCCTGTTCGGCAAGTTGGCGGTTCAGGGAGCCGCGGGTCTCTTCGTTAGTATTGGTAAGAAACGATGTCATTCCACCATAGACTTCCTTGAAACCTGTCAAGGACTGGAGGATTGTGTTGGAAACATCCATTCGGCTTTGTAGAAGGTTCGACGCGTATAGACCCGAAAAACCAACCGCAAGAATACTCGCCACGAATGGCGCAATGAAGACGATGACTTTGGTTTGGATTTTAAACCGCGCCAGCAAATTATCAATTATCATTAATTTTCCCCAAGGCCCAATTTGAACCAACGTCTCTGTTTTCTGGTGAGATCGTCGTCCCTGAACTTGTGCAGCCAAGGTTTGAAAAATCCATTAATTTTAGGGGTGTAGCTTTACAGGTTGAGGCCGACATTCTGTGCCGGCCTCATCATGGACTGTTGTTGTAATCGTCTTGCCGAAGCTCATTTGTTAATTTTCAGAGTTTCTTTAAAAGCATTTACGATCAGTTCCGCCAGCTGCCGGTGAATGTCAGCCCGGTCGCGGCCAGTCGGAACGCAGATCGGATCGATCTCTCCCACAGACTTCAGAAACGCGTCCGCCTCCGGCTTGCAGACCGGCAGGAAGCTGAAATGATCCGCGTCATCAACCTGTGCATAGGTTGCGCCAGGCACATCCTTGGCCAGTTGATCGGACAGAACGGAAACAGGGATCTTGCCTTGGCTGCCCAGATTGATGAAGGTCAGGGGGATATCGATGGTGTTGAGGCTGTCTCTCGTGAAAGCGACTTCCAGTCCGGGATCGACCAGAACGGCACTGCGGATGCGCCCATCGTGGTTGGACTGTTCGAAACGCGCTCTGTCCACACTGCGCAGATCAAATTTCGGCACGCTGATTGCTGCGCCGTCCTTAAAGCCACGCCCGCCGGAGAACCATGTGCAATCCATCGATTGCGCATAATCCACGCAATACTGGACATAGGCATCCAGATTGGCCCGCGCACCCGCAAGCTCCATTGCCGTGCTACCACCCAGTGAGAAGCCGAGTACGCCGATCCTGTCGGCATCGACGGATTTCGACCATTCCGCATCAGATGAGAGCGAGCTTATGATGGTCGAGATATCATCCGTACGCTCCCAGATACTGGGTGTGTCTGCAGGGGTGGAATCGCCGCTGGTCGTGCCGGGGTGATCGGGCGCCACGACGAGGAAGCCTGCTTCGGCCAGTTCCTGCGCAATCCAGGACATGGCGATGCCGCGAGAGCCGGAGCCGTGCGACATGATCACGACAGGCAGTTTTCCGGGTTGAATGGCTGCGTTCCTGAAGGCTGCGGCGCCTTCAAAAATCCTGTTATCGCCGACCTTCACCGGTTCGCCCTTGCCATCGGACGGATACCAGAGCGTGACGGCCAAATTCTTGGCACGGGCGGGTGAGGGGACGGCGATGTCGCCTGTGCCGACAGGCTCGCTTGCCAGAGCGGGTTGCAAAGCCAGCGCCGACAGGAGAAGGGTGGTAGAGAGAAGGAAACGCATGGTGGCCCTCATGGGTTGAAACAACGTATCCCATTTTGATCGAACCCCTGTTTTTCACGCCCTCAAACATGTTTCAGGTCGTGCACCAACGCGATCTGGTCCATGGAAAAGCATGATCCTTTCGTTTCAGGTTGTCCGCCGTGATTTTCCTACCCCTGCCAATCGTCGTCGCACTGCTTCTGTTTCTGCTTCTTCTGTCGGTCCTGAGAGCGAAAGGCGAAGGCAGGGCCAATCACCCCTTTCTTCTGCTGCTCGCTCTCAGCGCAACCCAATCGGCACTCGTTGGCCTTCGCTGGGGCTATGGCATCGAGCAGTTGAAATTCGCCCTCCCGCTCATGGCGTCGCTGTTGCCACCCCTGGCCTATGCCAGTTTCCGCAGCCTGATCAGCGGCTGGGAGATGAAACGTGCAGCAAATATTGCGAGCCTTACGCTGCCGCCGCTGGTCGTTGCTGTTACCTTGGCCGTCTTTCCGGTCGCTATTGATCTGGTCCTGATCGCGCTCTTCGTGGGCTATGCCATCGCCATTGTTCTGCTGGGGCGGCGTGGACCGGACGGCCTGGATGAAGCGCAATTTGCCAGCGTTACATCGGTGCACCGCGCGCTTTACATCGCTGCCGCCGCACTTTGTTTTTCCGCCGTCTTCGATGTCGTCGTCCTCCTGGATTTTCAATGGGCGAGGGGTGCCAATGCAGGCATCATCATCAGCAATGGCAACCTGCTCGGCCTTCTCATGATCGGCCTGACGGCATGGGTCGCAGGAGACAGCAAGCCCGAGACATCGCGCGGTGTGACCGAGGCGGAGCCGCCGCCATCAGGTCCGACTGCGGAGGATCACGAGATCATGGTGCGTCTGGAGGAGCTGATGGCACGGCAGCACGTCTACAGGGATGAGAACCTCAATCTGACGCGACTTGCCCGCAAGCTGTCTCTGCCCAGCCGGCAGATCTCGCAGGCCATCAATCGGGCGACCGGCGGCAATGTCTCGCAATATATCAACCAGTTGCGGGTGAAGGATGCCTGCCGCCTGCTGGAAGAGACGGAGCAATCGGTGACATCCATCATGCTCGAAAGCGGCTTCCAGACGAAGTCCAACTTCAATCGTGAGTTCCGCCGCATTACCGGCATGAGCCCGCTGGCATGGCGCGAGCGGGAGGTCTGGAAGCTTGTGTCCACAGACAGAAAAGGCCGTCCGGCATAGTCGGACGGCCCCTCGATGCTTTGGACTTGGATGATTACAGATTGCCGTTGCGCTGCTGGATCATCATGTAGGTGTCATAGGTATATTCGGAGATCTGCGCCCAGAGATAGGCATCCTTCTTGAAGGCCTGCTGGCTTTCATAGATCTTCTTGAAGTTCTCGTTGACCGCAGAGATTTCCGCATAGGTTTCGAGCGCCGCCTTGTGGCAGACATCAAGAATTTCCTGGCTGAACGGACGCAGGATCGCGCCCTGTGCCACCAGTTCCTTCAGGGCCTTCGGGTTGCGCGCATCGTAACGCTCCAGCATGGAGGCGCTTCCGGCAGCACAGGCATCCTTCAGGATGCGCTTGTAGTTTTCCGGCAGGCTGTTGTACTTCTCGAGATTGACGAAGGCGTGGCAGGCCGGGCCACCTTCCCACCATGCGGGATAGTAGTAATATTTCGCAACCTTGTAGAAGCCAAGCTTCTGGTCGTCATAGGGGCCAACGAATTCCGTCGCATCGATTGTGCCCTTTTCCAGCGCCGCATAGACGTCGCCGCCTGCGATCTGCTGTGGCGTGATGCCAACCTTCTGCATGACCTGGCCGGTCAGGCCGGCAATGCGCATCTTCAGACCCTTCAGGTCATCAATGGTGTTGATTTCCTTGCGGAACCAGCCGCCCATCTGGGCGCCGGTGTTGCCGAGCAGGATGGAATAGATGTTGTGCTTGGCCAGAAATTCGTTGAGCAGCTCGTTACCGCCCGCCTGGTTGAACCATGCATTGGTCTGGCGCGCATTGAGGCCGAAGGGAACGGAGGTACCCAGAGCGAAGGTCGGATCTTTCCCGACATAGTAATAGGAGCAGGTATGGGCCATTTCGACCGTGCCCGATGTCACGGCATCCGCGGCCTGCAGGGCCGGCACGATTTCACCGCCGGCAAAATGCTGGATGGTGAAGTTGCCGCCGGACGCTTCCTTGACGTGGTCGGCAACGATCTGGCCAGCGCCAAACAGAATGTCGAGACCCTTGGTAAAGGAAGAAGTCATGCGCCAGGTTATCTTTGGATTTTCCTGGGCGATGGCCGGTGCGGCAAGTGCTGTTGCGGTAATGCCAGCGCCTGCGGCGCCTGCATTGCGGATGAATGATCTGCGATCCATTTCGATTCTGCCCTGAATGAAGACTATAAGGCGAACCGCCTGGTACGCCTCCCGCGAACTACTAATCATGTCCGCCTTTAGCCTTCAAGATAAACTTGGTCATATTGCGTCAAGAATGCCCGTTTTCTAATGAACGCAATCGTTGCCGCGTCACCGTTTGCGGGCCGGGTCATCAAGGGCGGGATTGTAGAACAGCGACAGCATCAGGCTGCGTGCGATGCGCTCGGCGGTTGCCATGAACCAGTCATGGGTTTCACGGTTGGGCGCGATATCGCGCAGCGTTTGCGAAAACAGCTCCAGCCACTGCGCAAACAGGGCCTCGCTCAAACCGTCCATGCCGTAATGGGCCTGAACCGGCTTGCCGCCATAAGCGCCCGTCTTGAAGGCGATTGCGGACCAGAAACCCTTCATCTTCTCCATATGGTCGGCCCATCGCCCGGCAAGACGTCTTTCAAAGACGGGGCCGAGTGTTTCGTGCTGTTGAATACGCCCATAGAAGGTCTCGACCAGCCGGTCGATAAAGGCGGAATCCACGCCCATTTGCGCCATGGAAATCTGCGCCTGCCTCTGGCTTTCGGCATGGGGAGCGGCGCGCGCGGTGATTTCTTCGGTCATGGATATCCCTTCGGCAAGGCCTGCACTATCTGCCCGCCACCACCAATTCACAATGCGACCTTTTAACATTGTCGGGCTAGAATTAGAATGGTTCTAAACAGGCTTGTGAAATCCCCGCATTCGTATTATTTAGAATTATTCTAAATAGGTGATCCCATGTTTCGCAGCCTCGTTTCCCTCTCCAAGCGCCCCTTTTCCTCGTTGAGCGAGCAGGAAATACTCGCCCTTGCCATCTCCTCCGAGGAGGATGATGCGCGCATTTACCGGTCCTACGCGGCGCATCTCAAAGCGCAATATCCCCAGTCGGCACGCATTTTCGATGATATGGCTGAGGTCGAGCAGGCCCACCGCAATATGCTGATCGAGCAGCACAGGGCGCGGTTTGGCGAGGTCATTCCGCTTATCCGGCGCGAGCATGTTCGTGGCTTTTACGAGCGCAAGCCGGATTGGCTCGTCAAGAATCTACCGCTCGAAACAATTCGCGAAGAGGCGGAACGGATGGAAGCGCAGGCCATCCGCTTTTACGACGAGGCGATAAAACACGTCACCGATGCCTCCACGCGCAAGCTGCTGGGTGATCTTGCCGAGGCGGAACGCGGACATGAGGATGTGGCCGCCATGCTGGGTGACAAGCACCTGCCCGAGGATGCAATAGCTGAGGAGGGTGAAACCGAAAAGCGTCAATTCCTGCTCACCTATGTTCAGCCCGGTCTGGCCGGTTTGATGGACGGTTCGGTCTCGACGCTGGCCCCGATATTCGCCGCCGCCTTCGCCACGCAGGATACATGGCAGACCTTTCTCATCGGCCTGTCCGCATCCGTCGGTGCGGGCATTTCCATGGGCTTTACGGAAGCTGCCCATGATGACGGCAAGCTGTCGGGTCGCGGCTCACCGTTGAAGCGGGGGCTGGCATCGGGCATCATGACCACCATCGGCGGTCTGGGACATACGCTGCCCTATCTCATCTCGCATTTCTGGACGGCAACCGCCGTTGCCGCCGTTATCGTCTTTCTGGAACTCTGGGCCATCGCCTTCATCCAGAACCGCTACATGGAGACGCCGTTTTTGCGCGCCGTCTTTCAGGTGGTGCTGGGCGGTTCACTGGTTCTTGCGGCGGGCATTCTCATCGGCAGCGGCTGACAGTCACGGTGCTGCCAATTATCCGGCGTCGGGAAGCCGTGCGATGACCTTGATTTCGAAGTCGAAACCGGCAAGCCAGTTGACGCCGACCGCCGTCCAGCTCGGATAGGGCTTTTCCGAAAAAGCCTGTTCCTTGATACCCATGAAGGTCTCGAACTGCTGTTCCGGATCGGTATGGAAGGTCGTCACGTCGATAATATCATCGAAGGATGCACCGGCAGCCGCCAGCACTGCCTTCAGATTGTTGAAGGCAAGCTGCACCTGTTTCGCATAGTCAGGTTCGGCTGAGCCATCGTCGCGGCTGCCCACCTGACCGGAAACAAACAGCAGATCGCCTGAGCGGATCGCGGCGGAATAGCCATGCTTTTCATAAAGTGCATGACGGTTGGGCGGGAAAATTGCTTCGCGTTTGGTCATCGTGATCTCCAGATCGATGCACAGCGATACCCTTCCCGCAAACCGCAGATGCGGGCGGGTGGTTCGCCGATGTTTCATTGCTTTACGGGCGGTCATGGAAACTGATATACGGCCCGTATGTTCAGATAATAGACATACGTCGCGTATGTCAATAGCATACGCGACGTATGTGAAAATCAGAAGGGCTGCCCCATGGCAAGAACGCGGTCGCAGATGGTGGAGGAAACGCGTGCCAAGCTTGTTGCTGCGGCGCGAACGTCCTTTGCAACAAAGGGCTATGCGGCCTCATCCATGGATGATCTCACAGCTGAGGCAGGCCTGACGCGCGGCGCGCTCTACCATAATTTCGGCGACAAGAAGGGATTGCTCAGGGCCGTGATCGATCAGATCGATGCGGAAATGCTGGCAAGAATGCATCTTGTCCAGCAGGCAGCAAAAACCCCATGGGACGGCCTGATTGCCGAAAGTCTCGCCTATATTGAAATGGCTCTGGAGCCCGAAATCCAGCGCATCATGCTTCTGGATGGTCCGGCTGTTTTGGGCGATCCGGCGCAGTGGCCAAGTCAGACCGCCTGCCTGCAACGTATCGAAAAAACGGTTCAGTCGCTGGTGGATGACGGCACGCTGGCCCAAGTCGATGCAAGGGCTGCAACGTGGTTGCTGAACGGCGCCGTGCTGAACGCCGCTCTCTGGATCGCCGCCGCTGAGGATCCCAAGGCGGCCTTTGTAAAGGCCGCAGAGGTATTTCAGCTCATGGCATCAGGCTTGCTGGCGAAATGATTGGCGGCCCCTGGCCGCAAATCTGTGGGGCTTAGCGCAGAGCGCCGACCAGAACGTCGCGACCGTCTTCAATCGAGACCCAGCGGCCGGTGTTGAAGGACGCCTGACGCTTGAGATAGGTGTAGTTGGTGTCCGTCCACAGCTTCACATCGTCGGACAGGTTGTCCAGAATGAAGTCGCCATTATTGGTACGCACTGTCAGCACGGCATGGCCCTCGCCATCCGGCTTGCGCACGACCGTAATCAGAAGGTCCGAAACCGCAAAGCCGCGTTCCATCAGCTTGCGACGCTTCAGAAGCACGAAGTCTTCACAGTCTCCGGCGGTCTTGGGATATTCCCAGACCTCGTCCTTGCCATAGACTTCCAGATCGGTCATCGCGACGATGGAGGCGTTCACTTCCTTGTTGACGTCGCGAATGACCTGCCAGCCGAACTCCGTCACGCGGGGCGGCGGGGTCAGCTTGCTGCGAATATCGCACTCGTCCATGTATTTCTGGCAGAACTCATAATGGCCGATTGGCTGGGACGTAATGCCACCTGTGACCATGGACAGGCTGCCGATGTTGTCTGCCTGCGCAGAGGCCGCAGACATTATTCCGGTCGCAACTGCCAGAAGCAGCGCCCGCGCCCGTGATGCATTCATCATGAAACCCGTCCCTTAAAATCTTAACGAAAAGTTAAAAAGGTTAGGGGCGGGAGTCAATCGGAACTCATCATTCATGAATGCAAGATGAATAATATGGTTAAGATCGTTGCGGTTTTGCCGAGAAAACAAGGGATTGGGCGGCAGCCAGCATCCGCTCTATATCCTGTGGACGCGACAATCGGTGGTCTCCATCGCGGATAAGGCTGAGCACGATGTCGTCTGCCGGAAGGTGGTCGAGCAGTTTCAGCGCATGGGTATAGGGTACGTCCTCGTCGCGCATCCCCTGCAGGATGTGGACGGGGCAGCCCGTTTCGATGATGCCCGTGAGGACGCGATTGTTACGCCCGTCTTCAATGAGGTCGCGGGTAAAGATGTTGGGCTCGGTGCTGTATTCCGAGGGCTCTTCGAAATAGCCGCGCTCAGCGAGCGATGCCTTTTCCTCGTCGGAAAGGTTGGGTTCGATCAGTTCTGCCGTAAAGTCCGGGGCAGGGGCGATCAGCAGCAGGCCGGCGACCTCGGTACCGTCTGGATCCTTTCGAAGTTCCTGAATCAGCCGCAGCGCAATCCAGCCGCCCATCGAGGAGCCGACGACAATGATGCGCTTTGCACCCTTGTGGCGCAGGACGGCGATGGTTTCTTCCAGCCAGCGCGAGATGGTTCCCTTGTTGAAGTCACCCCCGGAAGCGCCGTGGCCGGAATAGTCGAGGCGAATGCAGGCAAGTCCTGCCTCTTTTGCGTAACGGTCCAGTTCGACAGCCTTGGTGCCCGTCATGTCGGAACGATAGCCGCCCAGCCACACGAGTGCAGGGGCGTCGTCCTGTGTTGCGGCCTTGCGGGCGAGGATGGCGATGTCGCGCGCATCCTGCGCGCTGCCAACGGTAATATATTCAACCATATCTTCAGTCATCGGTGCCCAATTCTCCTGCTTTTTACTCTCCCTGTAGCGCAGATTCTTAAAAAGCACGACAGGAGGTGATTTTTTTGCGCGGACGTGCTATTGACTTCGCGGCGGCATTCACGACATTTCCGCCATTTGCACCGACAAGCTGTTTTTGCCGACGCGATCCCGAAACAGATCAGGAGAATACGACCATTCGCAGACCGTTCAAAGCCGATGCCCCCGTCAAAGAGGGCCCGCGCTCCAACAGGGAAATTCGAATTCCCAAGATTCAGCTGATTGATGAAGAAGGCCAGAACCTTGGCGTCATGCCGACGGACCAGGCTTTGAAGATGGCAGAAGATGCCGGGCTTGATCTGGTTGAGATTTCGCCGAACGCGGAACCGCCGGTCTGCAAAATTCTTGATCTTGGCAAGCTGAAGTACTCGACCCAGAAAAAGGCGGCCGAAGCGCGCAAGAAGCAGAAGATCGTTGAGGTCAAGGAAATCAAGATGCGCCCCAACATCGACACCCATGACTATGAGGTGAAGATGAAGGCGATGAACCGTTTCTTTGACGAAGGCGACAAGGTGAAGGTAACGCTGAAGTTCCGTGGCCGCGAAATGGCCCACCAGGAACTCGGCATGAAGCTTCTTCTGCAGGTCAAGGAAGACACCCTGGCAATTGCCAAGGTTGAAGCCGAGCCAAAGCTCGAAGGACGTCAGATGATGATGGTTCTGGCGCCGAAGTAAGTCCAGAAACGTCTGCAGGGCAGGCGTTTTGCCGAAGTGGCAGGGGAATTTCTCATTCCCCGTTGCTCTTTGCCGTGAACGCGGTTATAGGAGCGCGTCCGAACGGTCCGGCAGGGCATGCCGTGTCCGTTCCAGAATAGCTTGAAAGCAGGCTTCGTCTGCCTGTCTTTCGATACAAATAATGGAGTAGCAAAATGCCCAAGATGAAGACGAAGTCCGCCGCTAAAAAGCGGTTCAAGATCACTGGCACTGGCAAGGTTCTCGCAGCCGCTGCCGGCAAGCGCCACGGCATGATCAAGCGTTCCAACAAGTTCATTCGCGACGCGCGCGGAACCATGGTTCTGGCCGAAGCTGACGGCAAGAAAGTCGTCAAGAACTACCTGCCGAACGGTCTCTAAGACTCTTCCGCATTTTTGGACACTTTTAAGGAGATCATGACATGGCACGCGTAAAACGTGGCGTAACTTCCCGCGCCAAGCACACCAAGACACTCAAGGCAGCCAAGGGCTTCTACGGCCGTCGCAAGAACACCATCCGCGCAGCAAAGGCTGCTGTGGATCGTTCCAAGCAGTACGCTTACCGCGACCGCAAGGTCAACAAGCGCAACTTCCGCGCGCTCTGGATCCAGCGTATCAATGCTGCCGTTCGCGAATCTGGCCTGACCTATGGCCGCTTCATCGACGGCCTGAACAAGGCTGGCATTGAGGTTGACCGTAAGGTTCTGTCCGACATGGCTATCCATGAGCCTGCTGCATTCGGCGCTCTCGTCACTGCTGCAAAGAAGGCTCTTGAGTACCTCAAGGACGCAGGCACCGCCAATGAGTTTGAAGCCGCTGTAAAGTAATTACGGCGCGGACAGATTGTTGTTCATTTGAAACCCGCGCCGGGCCACCGGTGCGGGTTTTGTTATTGTCGGGTTCCTTTGCGTGGAACAATAGGCGGGTGCGACGATCCGCAAAGGTGTGGCGATCATGTTGGCAGCCAGTGCAGATGAAAAAGCACAGGGCTTCGAGGTGCATCTCGAAGACGAAGATGTAACAGCGCTGATGTATGCCCTGCTCAATAGCAAGCGCCGCATACAGAAAATCAGCCTCTCTACCGGATCTGTCTGGATCAAGCGGCAGGGAACGGAGAAGCCGTCCTGGGGACCAAAGGCGCAGTCCTTTCTGTCGAAGTTTCTGCCCTATTCCTTCATGCGCCCGTCTCCCGTGCTCGACCCCGCAGGCATGATGCGCCGGGAGGTGGATACGATGCGGCTGTTTGAAGCGCGGGGCTTTCCCGTGCCGCAAATCGTCTATTCATCGACAACGGCTGTCGTTCTCGAAGACGTCGGCCTGACCATCGCCCAGCAACTGGATCGGTTGCAGACGACCGACGTGGATGCGCATGACGAATTGCTCATCGGTGTGGCGGCCGGACTTGGCGACCTCCATTCAGCCGGCCTGTGTCACGGGCGCCCGCATGTGCGGGACTTCTATATGCGTGACGGACGGCTCGGTTTCATGGATTTCGAAGAGACGCCACAAGCCGTCATGCCGCTGGAAACCGCGCAGGCGCGCGATCTCTGGCTGCTGTTTTTACCGCTTTCGCAAAGGGCGATCAAAGGGACGCCATCGCTTGATGCGGCCTACGAGGCCTGGGCATCGCGTGCGCCGGATGCGGCAATCGCGGAATTGCGCCGGCTGGTACATGTTTTAGGCCGCTTTTTGCCTTTGGCACGGTTGATTGGGCGAGTGCAGATGGGTAGTGATCTGCGACGCTTTATCAAGGCGACCGATTATCTGAAGAATGCTGTGAACCCGAAGCCGCAGGCATAAGCCCGGCGAGGCAGGAAAATATGACCGAACTGGATACTTTGAAATCGCAATTGATGTCGGACATCGCCGCCGCCGCGGATGAAGCGTCTATCGAAGCTGTGCGCGTGTCGGCAATGGGTAAAAAGGGTTCGGTCTCCGAACTCCTGAAAACCCTGGGTTCCATGACGCCGGAGGAACGCCAGACGCGCGGCGCCGCCATCAACCAGCTCAAGAACGAAGTGACCGACCTCATTACCGCTCGCAAAGCGGAACTGAAGGACGCGGCCATTTCCGCGCGTCTCCTGGCGGAAACGCTTGATGTCAGCCTGCCGGTGCGCCAGTCGCCTGCCGAGCGCGGCCGCATCCATCCGATCAGCCAGATCGTTGATGAGATTACCGCCATCTTCGCCGATATGGGCTTCTCCATCGCGGAAGGCCCGGATATCGAAACCGACTATTATAACTTCACTGCCTTGAACTTCCCCGAAGGCCACCCCGCCCGCGAGATGCACGATACCTTCTTCTTCCAGCCGGACGAGAACGGTGAGCGCAAGGTTTTGCGCACGCACACATCGCCGGTGCAGGTCCGCACCATGGAAGCCCAGAAGCCGCCGATCCGCATCGTCATTCCCGGCAAGACCTATCGCCAGGACTCGGACGCAACCCACTCGCCCATGTTCCATCAGGTCGAAGGCCTCGTCATCGACAAGAAGTCGAATGTGGGCAATCTGCGCTGGGTGCTGGAAGAGTTCTGCAAGACCTTCTTCGAGGTCGACAGCGTCGTGATGCGCTTCCGCCCGTCCTTCTTCCCCTTCACAGAACCGTCTTTCGAAGTGGATATCCAGTGCGATCGCTCCGGTCCCATCGTCAAGTTCGGCGAAGGCAAGGACTGGATGGAAATCCTCGGCTGCGGCATGGTCCACCCCAATGTCCTGCGCGCCGGTGGTCTCGACCCCGACGAATATCAGGGCTTTGCCTGGGGCATGGGTCTCGACCGCATCGCCATGCTGAAATACGGCATGCCCGACCTGCGTGACTTCTTTAATGCGGATGTGCGCTGGATGACCCATTACGGCTTCCGCCCGCTCGACATGCCGACCCTGTTTGGTGGCTTGAGCGCATAAGTCATGCCGACCTTACTGATCTGGCATGGGTACAAATTCCGGTTCTACTCCTCTGACGGAGCAGAGCCGCCCCATGTCCATATCGTCAAGGACAAGCTGTCTGCCAAAGTCTGGCTCATCAACATGGAAATCGCCTATAATCACGGGTATAATAGCCGCGAAGTGGCGGAATTTCTGGCGAAGATAAACGAAAGCCGCAACGACTGGATGGAGAAATGGAATGAGTTCTTTGGAATTTGAAACCGAGGAAATGTCGCCTGTTGCCGCCGAGTGCGACGACCATTTCGTCTATGTGGCGCTGGCAGACGGTAGGCAAATTCGCGCGCCTCTTTGGTGGTACCCATTTCTGAACAATGCAACACCGATACAGCGTGCGAATGTCGAGATGCAATTTTCCGGCGTCTGGTGGCCTGACATGGACGATGGCGTTTCCGTCAAGTCCATGCTTCTTGGCTGGAAAGCTCCAGGCGCCAAGGCGCCACAGCAAGCCGCATGATTGCCAGACCGTTCTTTGAAGTCATTGCCCAAGATAGCCAGTCCAGAAGAGACACATACCGTTAAGGACAGACACACATGAAATTCACACTCTCCTGGCTGAAAGAGCATCTGGAAACCGATGCGTCTCTCGAACAGATTTGCGAACGCCTCACCGCCATCGGTCTTGAAGTCGAGGACGTTGACGACAAGGCCGCCTACAAGCCCTTCGTCATCGCCAAGATCCTGACGGCTGAAAAGCACCCCGAAGCGGACCGCCTCAAGGTGCTCAGCGTCGATGCCGGGGACGGCAAGCCGGTGCAGATTGTCTGCGGCGCGCCCAATGCGCGTGCCGGTCTCGTCGGCGCTCTCGCTCGTCCCGGCGTCTACGTTCCCGGGCTCGATGTGACGCTTGCTGTCGGCAAGATCCGCGGTGTCGAAAGCCATGGCATGATGTGCTCGGAAAAAGAGCTCAACATGTCCGATAGCCATGATGGTATTATCGATCTGCCTGACGATGCGCCTGTTGGTACTTCCTTTGCGAACTATGCGGGTCTCGATGATCCCGTCATCGAAATCAACCTCACGCCGAACCGCCCGGATTGCACCTCGATCTACGGCATTGCCCGCGATCTTGCAGCGTCGGGTCTCGGCACATTGAAGACAAAGCCCGCACCGGGCTTCAAGGTCGAAGGTCAGACGACCGTCGATGTGACGCTAGATCTTGATGACGCCGCACTCTGCCCCGGCTTTAGCTTGCGTCTCGTACGCGGCGTCAAGAACGGCCCAAGCCCGAAATGGATGCAGCAGCGTCTTCTCGCGATCGGTCTTCGCCCGATCAATGCGCTGGTCGATATCACCAACTACATGACCTTCGATCAGGGCCGCCCCATGCACGTCTTCGATGCGGCCAAGGTAAAGGGCAATCTCGTGGTTCGCCGCGCCAAGGAAGGCGAAACCATTCTTGCGCTGGATCAGCGCGAATACAAGCTCGGTTCCGCCAACGTCGTCATCGCCGATGATAACGGCATCGAATCCATCGGCGGCGTCATGGGTGGCGAACATTCCGGCTGCGATGAAAACACCACGGATGTGCTGATCGAGTCGGCGCTCTGGGACCCGATCAACATCGCCAAGACCGGTCGCTCGCTCGGCATCATCACCGATGCCCGTTACCGCTTCGAACGCGGCGTTGATCCCGAATATATGGTGCCAGGTCTGGAGCGCACGACGGAGCTGGTGCTCGAACTGTGTGGCGGCACGGCAGCTGAAGCGAAGGTTGTCGGTTACAAGGGCTTCGAGCCCAAGTGGATCGATTTCCCGCTCTCCGAAGTCAAGCGCCTGACGGGTCTGGATGTATCGGCGCAGGAAACGCTGGACATTCTCAAGGGCCTCGGCTTCGGCGTCGAAGGTTCGGGCGAGCGCGTCAGCGTCTCGGTTCCCTCCTGGCGTCCTGATGTGGATGGCAAGGCCGATCTGGTGGAAGAGGTCATGCGCATTCATGGCGTCGATAACATCAAGCCCGAGCCGCTGGAAAGCTTTGGTGCCGTCAATGGCCGCATCCTGACGACTCTGCAGATCCGCACGCGTACGGCCAAGCGTTCGCTTGCCTCGCGCGGTATGCTGGAAGCAGTAACATGGTCGTTCATCCCGGAAGCACAGGCAAAGCTTTTCGGTGGCGGCACGCCCGCGCTCAAGCTTGCCAACCCCATCGCAGCCGACATGTCGGATATGCGCCCCTCGCTCTTGCCCGGCCTGCTGGCCGCCGCACAGCGCAATGCCGACAAGGGCCATGGCGATGTCGCGATCTTCGAAGTCTCCGGCACCTATGAAGGTGATACGCCGGAAGGCCAGCGTCGCGTCGCAGGCGGCGTGCGTCGTGGCACGGCATCCATTGCCGGTTCCGGTCGCATGTGGTCCAACGCGGCCAAGGGCGGCGGCAAGCCTGTTGATGTGTATGATGCCAAGGCGGATGCGCTGGCTGTCATCGAAGCCTGTGGCCTGCCGATGAGCAATGTGCAGATCGAAGCGGGTGCTCCGGGCTGGTATCACCCCGGCCGTTCCGGCACGATCAAGATGGGTCCGAAGGTCATTCTCGGTTATTTCGGTGAATTCCACCCGAAGACGCTGTCCGAACTGGATGTCTCGGGCGTCTATGCCGGTTTCGAAATCTATCTCGATGCCATGCCGGAGCCGAAGAAGAAGGCGACCCGCACCAAGCCCGCGCTTGAACTGTCGCCCTTCCAGGCGGTCAAGCGAGACTTTGCCTTCGTGGTCGATCGTACGGTTGAGGCGGGTGCCATCATCAAGGCCGCAACCAGCGCCGACCGCAAACTCGTCACCGGCGTCAATGTCTTCGACGTCTTCGAAGGCGCATCCGTCGGCGAGAACAAGAAGTCCATCGCCATCGAAGTCCAGATCCAGCCGGTCGACAAGACGCTGACGGATGAAGACTTCGAAGCGCTGACGGCAAAGATCGTCGGCAATGTCGAGAAGTCGACAGGCGGCGTGCTGCGCGCCTGATTTTTAACGATCGTGCTTGAACTGAAAAGGCCGGGGAAAATGCTTCCCCGGCCTTTGCTTTTTAACGGTTCGCCATTGCCGCCATCTGCTCGGGATAGCGCCCGCCAGCGACCTTGGTCGGAGACAAGAGTTCACCGAGCTTTGCGGCTTCATCGGCGCTGAGCGTGACATCCGCTGCCGCCACGTTCTTTTCCAGATTGGCGATTTTCGTGGTGCCGGGAATGGGGACGATGAAGTCACCCTGCGCCAGCACCCATGCCAGCGCCAACTGGCCTGCGGTTACGCCCTTTTCAGCCGCCATGTCTTCCAGCAGAGTAACGAGTGCCAGGTTCGCATCGAAATTCTCTGCCTGGAAGCGGGGCAGGGAGCGGCGGAAGTCGGTGTCGGAGAGGCCGTCGAGCTTCTTCAGCGCACCGGTCAAAACGCCCCGGCCGAGCGGGCTGAAGGGCACGAAACCGATGCCGAGTTCGCGGCAGGTGTCGAGCACGCCGTTGGTCTCGACATCGCGGGTCCAGAGTGAATATTCGCTCTGCAGTGCCGTGATCGGGTGCGTTGCGTGCGCCTTGCGGATCGTCGCCGTATTGGCTTCTGAAAGGCCGAGATGCCGGATCTTGCCTGCCTTGACCAGATCGGCCATGGCGCCAATCGTCTCTTCAATCGGCACGTTTGGGTCGACACGATGCTGGTAGAAGAGGTCGATGACGTCGACGTCAAGACGTTTCAGCGAGGCCTCGGCCACGGCGCGGACGTTTTCCGGCCTGCTGTCGGTGCCCACCATCATCTGGCCGGATGGTTTGGTCGCATCGATCTTGAAGCCAAATTTGGTGGCGATAGTCACCTTGTCGCGGTAGGGCTTCAGGCCTTTGCCGACAAGGGTCTCGTTGGCGTAGGGGCCATAGACTTCCGCCGTATCGAAGAAGGTCACGCCAAGTTCCACTGCCCGATGAAGCGTGGCGATGGAGCCGGCTTCATCTACAGCCGGGCTGTAGGCATGGCTCATGCCCATGCATCCAAGCCCGATGGCGGAGACCGAAAGCTGGTTTCCAAGAATTCTGTTCTGCATCTCTATGTCCTTCCAGAAAGGGTCTGCCCGTCATGGGGCGTACAAACAGGATACGCCTTCAAGACGGCAAAAATAATCGCTGGCTTTCGTGTTGGCTTGTTCTATCATTTAGAACAATGAACCGTGTGCAACTCTCCCAACTCGCCGTCCTCGCCACTGTGGCTGAAAGTCTGAGCTTCCGAAAGGCAGCGGCAGAGCTGGGCATTGCGCCCTCTGCCGTCAGTCATGCCATCTCTGCCTTAGAACTCAGCCTTGGTCTGCGGCTGCTTCACCGCACAACCCGCAGCGTCTCTCCCACACAGGAAGGCAGGCGCCTCCTCGAAACGCTGGCGCCGGCGCTGGCCGATATCGATGCCGTCATCGGTGCACTGGCAGAGCATGGCGGGCGCCCCGCAGGTCCTTTGCGCATCACCATGCCGCGCCTGGCCGCGCAGGATGTCATCATGCCCAAGCTCGGTGCCTTTCTCAGCCGCTATCCGGACATAGCACTTGAGATTTCCACGGATGATCGTTTCGAAGATATTGTCGCCAAGGGCTTCGATGCCGGTTTGCGGCTGGGTGAAAATCTGGAGGCGGATATGATTGCCGTGCGCGCCAGCGGAAACTGGCGCGGCGCCATCGTCGGTTCGCCTCTTTATTTCGAAACAAACCCGGCACCACAGCACCCACGCGATCTGATGCAACATCGCTGTATCAGACGGCGTTTCTCCAGTGGCCTGATCTATCGCTGGGAACTGGAGAAGGATGGCAAGCCGTTGGTTGTCGATGTACAGGGCCCGCTGGTCCTGTCCGATCAAAGCCTCATTCGTGCCGCAGCACTGGATGGTGCCGGACTTGCCTTCGTGTTCGAACAGGGCATCGAAGAGGATGTGAAGGCCGGGCGTCTGGTGCAGGTGCTCAAGGACTGGTGCGCACCATTCGATGGCTTCTACATCTATTACCCCTCACGCCGGCAGATGCGACCGGCGTTGAGGGCTTTCGTGGATTTTTTCCGCGTCAAGTCCTGAGGTCAGAACTTGATTCTGTATCGGATGTGGCCATCGCTGGAAACATAGCTGTCATAGAGCTTTCGCGCCCGCTCATTGTCCTCGTTCGTATGCCAGTAAAGACGCGACCACCCCTTTTCCCGGCAGATGGAAATCAGATCGTCGATGAGGGCGCGGCCAATGCCCCGGCCACGGATGTTGGCGTCGATGAACAGGTCTTCCAGATAGCAATCCGGCGTCTTGACCCAGGTCGAGTCGTGGAAATGGTGGATGGCAAAGCCAACGACGTTTCCATCCTGTATTGCCAGACGCGCGCTGACACGGGATGCCGGGTCGATGATGCGCGCCCATGTGTGGGCGGTCACATCCTCGGCCAGATCGACGTTATAGAATGCCAGATAATCATTCCACAGCTTCAACCATGCGTCCTGGTCGTCGCTGCGGGCATCGCGAATGCTCAAATCCATTATGCGCCAGCCTTGTCCAGAAGGGTCACCATGTCGTCCGTCAGTTTCAAATCCACAGCCCGCTTGAAGCTCTCAAGCTGGGAAAGGCTGGTTGCGCTCGCAATAGGTGCCGTCACGGACTTCTTCGCCAGCAGCCATGCCAGCGCAATATCGGCAAGCTTCGCGCCGGTCTCTGCCGCAATCGTGTCCATCACGCCAAGAATGGCCAAGCCACGTGCATTGACATAATCTCCAACGCGGTAGGATCGCGCCACGCCCTCGGTGTCTGCCTTGCTGCGGTATTTACCGGTGAGGAACCCGGCGGCCAGGCTGTAGTAATTGATGACGCCGATGTCCTCCTTTGCCGTTAACTCGGCAAGCGGACCTTCAAATCTTTCGCGGGTGTAGAGATTGTATTCGGGCTGCACCACATCAAAGCGGGCAAGTCCGGTAGCTTCGGAAGCATCCAGTGCCGCCTTCAATTCCGGCGCATCGTAGTTGGAGCAGCCGATGGCGCGCACCTTGCCCTGTTCCTTCAGCTTCGTGAAGGCACCAAGCGTTTCCTCGATTGGCGTTTCCGGGTCCGGCTTGTGGGCAAGATAGAGGTCGATATAATCGGTCTGCAGGCGTCTTAGCGAAGCATCGACCGCATCGGCAATCCGCTGGGCTTTCAGTCCCTTGTCATATCCGACCTTGGAAACGATGATCGCCTTGTCACGCGAAACGCTGCCGCGCCTAAGCCATTTGCCGATAATGGTTTCCGACTCGCCACCTTCGTGGCCTGGCACCCAGGCCGAATAGACATCGGCGGTATCGATGGTGTTGAAGCCGGAATCGAAGAACGCGTCCAGCAGCTGGAAGGAAGTGTTTTCATCCGCAGTCCAGCCAAAGACGTTTCCGCCAAAAACGATTGGGGCGATGGAAAGGCCGGTTCGGCCAAGCGCGCGTTTCTCCACGGGCAGTACTCCCTTTGTTGTTCCGTTGGATATCAGCAGTAGCAAGCGCGGGACGGCATAACCATTGAATTTACGTGATGTCGAGCCGACGCCTGCGTGATGGAAACGACATTCAGGAGGAAAGGGTTCGATAGGAACTTGGCGGCTGTGCATGATGCTGCTGCCACACACGCCGCATGTGGCGGGCAGAGGCAAAGCCGCACCGTTCTGCCACGGCTTCCATGTCGAGCCGGGAATTGGTGAGAATGTCCCGGGCGAGATTGACGCGCATCAGGTTGATATAATCAACGACGCTGACACCTGCATGGTCCTTGAACAGCCGTGAAAGATGGCGCTCGCTCAATCCCGCAACGCGGGCAAGCCGTTCCAGAGACCATTCTGCGGAAGGATCGGCCACGATGGCATCCTGCGCTTTGTGGACCGAGGGGTGAATATGGTTGCGGCCTGAAAGCCATGGTGAAATCTGCGGGTCCTTGGCAGCCCGCCTGATATAGATGACCATGGTCTGTGCGATATGGGCGGCAGTTGCAGGGCTGGTCAGCCCCGATACGATGTGCAGCAGCAGGTCGATGCCTGTCGAGATTCCAGCGCTGGAAAATCGTTTGCGATCCTCCACGAACAACCGGTTGTCGCGCACGTCGGCCAGCGGAGACAATCTGCGCAGTTGCGAAATGCAGTCGGTATGCGTGGTGCACTGGTAACCATCGAACAGGCCTGCCTGCGCGGCGATCAGGGCACCGGAACAGATGGAAACGAGCGTCATGTCATCACGGGCAACGCGCCGCAGCCATTCGGCAAGCAGCCGTCGTTCCCGCGCAGGCTCTGCATCCCCGCGCTCCGCAAGTGCCCCTCCGCATATCATGACCATGGCATTGGCAGGCAAGGCGTCAGGCAGGGGTGTCAGACCAGACAGCGACAGTCCGATGGTCGTTGTCTGCGTCTCGCCGACCGAGAGATAGGTGAGGTCGAACCGGACCTCATCCTGAAACTCGTTGGCATAGCGCAGCACCTCCACCGGCCCTGCGACATCCATCAGCAACGTCCTTGGCGGCAAGACCACGAAGACTGGAATGATCCTGTCGCGCAAGGCGTCGCTCACATCTGTCATCCGGCGTTCTCCAGCGTCTTCAATGCTTCATCGACGGTTACGATGCGCGCAAAACGACCCGCCAGCACCAGTTCCGTGCGGGTTGCGATATCCTCTGCGGAAAAGACTTTTCCGGACGCGTGGGTCATGGGAAAGGTCAGCGTTGCCTCGGTTACGAAATCGACGCTGTAACCCATATCGGAGCCCTGCCGCGTGGTGGTTTCGCAGCACTGTTCTGTCCTGATGCCGGAGACGATGAGCCGGTTGATCCCGTGGCTGGTCAACCACACGTCAAGCCCCGTGCCGACGAAGGCCGAATGGCGGTTCTTGCGAAAGGTTACACTGGGATCGATTGCGAGCCCCTCGATGGCCCGGATAAAGCCGCTGTCTTCGCCAAAGGCGCGGTCGCCGTCGACATGAAAGATCTGAACGACCGGTATCTGAGCCGCTTTGGCGCCATCGATCAGTTTCTGCTGGGCAGAAAGATAGGCTGGCAGGGTCTTCTCATCGAAATAGGGCGCGTGACGGAAGGATTCCTGCGCATCTATCACCAGCAGTGCCGTGTTCGAATGGGACATTTTCTGTATCTCCTGATTTCAATGGATACAGTTTTTAGCATTTGGTTGGAAGGCGAAAGACACGAGCCTGCCGAGTATGGGACATATCCAGCCACGGTGTAGTCAGCACATGAGCGGCTTTGTGCCCATTGCCAGCCATCTCAGGCATGGTAAGGTGCCCGCCGCTACAATGGGAGATAGGCATGTTACGTTTTGGTATTCTGTCGACGGCAAAGATTGGCCGCGAACTCGTTATTCCGGCCATTCAGGACGCGGAAAATGCCGTTGTCACCGCCATCGCCAGCCGCGATCTGGCAAAGGCGCGGGCGCTTGCCGACCGGTTCTCCGTTCCCCATGCCTTCGGTTCCTACGAGGAGATGCTGGCTTCCGATGCAATCGACGCGGTCTATATTCCGCTGCCGACGTCGAAGCATGTGGAGTGGTCGATCAAGGCCGCCAATGCGGGCAAGCACGTCCTGTGCGAAAAGCCAATCGCGCTCAAGGCTGATGAGATCGACGGTTTGATAGAGGCCAGAGATCGCAACAAGGTGCTGGTATCGGAAGCCTATATGGTCACCTATGCGCCGGTGTGGCTGAAGGTCCGCGAACTTCTTGCCTCCGGTGCCATCGGCACGTTGAAGCACGTGCAGGGTGCCTTCACCTATTTCAACCGCGACCCTTCCAACATGCGCAATATTCCGGAACTCGGAGGCGGCGCGCTGCCGGATATCGGCGTCTACCCGACCATTACAACCCGGTTTGCCACGGGCAAGGAACCGCAGCGCGTTCAGGCAACGGTGGAGCGCGATCCGGATTTCGGCACCGATATCTATGCCAGCGTCAGGGCAGACTTTGGCGACTTCGAACTCAGCTTCTATATTTCTACGCAGCTTGCCGGGCGTCAGTTGATGGTGCTGCACGGAACGAAGGGCTATATCGAAGTGAAGTCCCCGTTCAACGCAGACCGCTGGGGCGCAGAAGAGGTGGAACTGACCAGTCAGGATCACGGCCAGTCACAGATTTTCCGCTTTCAGGACAGCCGCCAGTATCGGCGGGAAATCGAAGCTTTTGCCGCAGCGGCCAGCGGAAAGGGCGGGGAGGTCGTTACCCTGGAAAGCTCCAGGAACAGCCAGCGGTTCATCGATGCCATCTACCGCGCAGCCGAGCAGGACGGCTGGGAGAAGGTCTAGCCCACCCTCTCAAGTCCCGGAACCCATGGCCTTTGCCGCTCGGGCATATCCGAATGCGGCAAAGGCCAGACTGGCGATAGCGCCCGCAACAAAGGCGATCGGCCAGTGAACGGCTGGATTTCTGATGATGATGAGGCTGGACACCGCCAGGCTCACGGCAAGGCTGATGAAGCTGACAGCAAGCGCAGAAAAAAGTGATATTGAACTTGGCCGACCAAGATAGAATAGGGCAGTCGCAAGCGCTGCGTAGGAAAGCGCAGCACTCAGGGTTCTCGCAAGCACTGCCCCAAAACCATAATGTGCAATGAAAACGTAGGAGAGCGCTCCATCCAGCGCAGTCAACGCGCAGAAAAGAAAAAGCGGGTTAATAGCTTTCAAACGGGATCATCCTCGCGGTAAGGCAAGCTGGCCAGTCAGGGCCGCGAAGATGCAATATCCTCGTTCAGACCAGTTTTAGCCTCATCACCGCTAGCATGGCAGCAAAGCCACCGGCAATCCCGAGATTATAACCGGCAAGTGCGATGAGAAGCGACAGGACCGGCACTCCCGATGCCGAAACCATTGCCGAAACTGCAAATATGCCTGTAATCGTAACACCAATCAGCGCCAGCGCTGACATGGACCGTAAAGCCAGCGCGGCAACGCCGAGCGAGATTCCTAGAAAAAATACCATGATGCCGCTCCTCCTCCTGAGGGCTTGAGGAAAGGCATCGTCATCCCCAAAAACCCTTATTCTCCTCCAAGGCATGCACTCTCAACGATGGACAGTATCAGATTGTTGCAATTTTGTGAAATTCATTCGACCAAAAATTGTCAACTCAGTGTTATCGGCGCGAGTTGCAAATCACGGACCATAGGGTAGAAACGGGCATGAGCGATATTTTCAGCCAGCCCCTCACCAATCTTGCCGAATTTTCCGTGTCGGAACTGTCCGGTTCCATCAAGCGGACAGTCGAGACCGCCTTCGATCAGGTGCGGGTGCGCGGGGAAATCTCCGGTTATCGGGGGCAGCACACATCGGGACATGCCTATTTCTCGTTGAAGGACGACCGTGCCCGTATCGATGCCGTTATCTGGAAAGGCAGCTTTTCCAAGCTGAAATTCCGCCCTGAAGAGGGCATGGAAGTGATCGCGACCGGCAAGATCACCACCTTCCCAGGCTCGTCCAAATACCAGATCGTGATTGAAAGCCTGGAGCCCGCCGGTGCAGGCGCGCTGATGGCGTTGCTGGAAGAGCGCCGCCGCAAGCTGGCGGCGGAAGGCCTGTTCGATCAGGCCCGCAAGCGCCGACTGCCTTACATGCCAAGGGTCATCGGCGTCGTCACCTCACCCACAGGGGCTGTCATCCGGGATATTCTCCACCGCATTTCCGATCGTTTCCCGGTGCATGTGCTCGTTTGGCCGGTCAAGGTACAGGGCGAGGGCTCGGGCGAAGAGGTGGCGAATGCCATCAGAGGCTTCAACGCGCTTGAAGCCGGCGGCGAGATTCCGCGTCCTGACGTGCTGATCGTGGCGCGCGGCGGCGGAAGTCTGGAGGATCTCTGGAGCTTTAACGACGAGATTGTCGTTCGGGCCGCAGCCGAAAGCCAGATCCCGCTGATATCCGCTGTCGGTCACGAGACCGATACGACCCTGATCGACCATGCCGCCGATGTGCGCGCGCCCACGCCAACAGGGGCGGCGGAAATGGCCGTGCCGGTTCGCGCGGATCTGGAAGCCCAGCTTGCCGGTCTTTCCGCGCGTCTTTCCGGCTCAATGTCGCGCCAGATGGATAATCGCCGCCAGGGTGTAAGGGCGCTGGTTCGCGCACTGCCTTCGCTCGATCAATTGCTGGCTCTTCCACGCCGTCGTTTCGATGAGGCAGCCAGCGGCCTCGGTCGTGGGCTGGAGTTGAACACGCTCAACAAGCGCCGCAGCTTTGAGCGCACCGCATCCGGCCTGCGTCCAGACGTTCTGGCGCACGGTCTCAAGCAGCAGCGACAACGCATTCAGGAACGTATGCAGCGTGCCGAGGGTCTGGTGGAGCGTCGACTTCTGCAGGCGCAGTCGCGCGTATCATCGTCGGACTCGTCCCTGCGCGCTTTGCCCGCCCGCCTTCTCGGCCAGCTGGAACGGCAGAAGGAGAGGGTTGCCGGCGCCATCCGCCGTACGGATACCGCGGTCCTGCACCGCATGGCGCAGAACCGTTCCGGCATCGCCGCCCATGATCGCATCCTGCAATCCCTGTCCTACAAGAATGTGCTCAAGCGCGGCTATGCGGTCATTCGCGATGAGGATAACCGCCCGCTGACCCGCGCTGCCGCAGTCGTATCAGGTGCTGTGGTGTCGATGGAGTTCGCCGATGGGCGCGTGTCTGCCGTAGCGGGTGGTGCCGATGCCTCACCCCCGGAAGGCCCCGCGCCCGCGCCTAAAAAGAAGCCCGCTAAACCGGCCTCATCCGGTCCGGTTGATCAGGGTACTCTCTTTTAAGGCATAAACAGGCGACGGCAGGCGTTGCACAGAGAGCCGCGTGCCTCATTCGAAATCTGATAGAAACACCTTCAGCAGCCGGTCAAATTCCCGTCTGTCAGCTTCGCTCACGCCCGCAAGCAGCTCATTCTGCCTGGCGACATGCGCCGTCACGGCTTCGTCGACAATGGCAAAGCCCTTGTCGGTGAGGGCTATCAGCACGCTGCGCCGGTCCTGCGGATTGTTGATCCGCTCCACAAGGCCCGCCTTTTCCAGCTGGTCGATGCGGTTGGTCATCGTGCCGGAACTGACCATGGTCATGGCCAGCAGTTCCCCGGGAGAGAGCTGGTAGGGCGCTCCTGCGCGCCGCAACGTCGCCATCACATCGAAAGCTGAAATCGAAAGGCCATGTTGCATCAGCACGGCCTCGATCTCGCGGCCAAGATGGGTCGTCAGCCGGTGAAGCCGGCCAATGATACCCATCGGCTCAACGTTGAGCTCGGGTCTTTCCCGCCCCCACTGGGCCAGAATTTTGTCGACGTGGTCAGGAGAGGCATCTTTGGTCATGGCGACAAGGGATACCATTATTTGTCTTGACGTCAAGATAAACTGTCATATGGTGCAGATATCTTGACATCGAGAATCTTGAAATGAAGAAAAACCTAAATTACCTTGCCGACGTCGCCATGACCGGGCTTGCCCCAGCCGTCTGGGGCAGCACCTATTATGTCACGACGCAGTTTCTGCCGCAGGGTTATCCCATGCATGTCGCCATGCTCAGGGCCTTGCCAGCGGGCTTGCTGCTGCTGCTTCTCGTGCGCCAGCTGCCAACAGGCATCTGGTGGGGTCGCACCTTCATCCTTGCGGCGCTCAACTTCGCCTTCTTCTGGGTGATGCTGTTTGTTGCCGCATATCGCCTGCCGGGTGGTGTGGCGGCGACCGTGGGCGCGGTGCAGCCCTTGATCGTGATCGGGCTGTCGCGCATTTATCTCGGGCGGCCCATCCGCGCGCTCACGGTCTTGGCCGGTGTCGTCGGTATCGTGGGTGTAGCGTTTCTGGTGATGACGCCGCAGGCCGCGCTCGACCCGGTGGGCGTTGCGGCGGCTTTCGCCGGTGCAGTCTCCATGGCCTTTGGCACGGTTCTAGCGCGCAAATGGCAGCCGCCGGTCTCAAGCCTTACCTTCACGGCGTGGCAGCTGGCAGCCGGTGGATTGATGCTTGTGCCGGTCGCCCTGTTTTTCGAGCCTGCCTTGCCGCCCCTTACCTCTGTAAACCTGCTCGGACTTGCCTATCTCGGCCTGTTTGGTGCTGCCTTGACCTATCTCTTGTGGTTTCGCGGTCTGGCCCGCATAGAGCCCTCGGTTGCGGCCTCGCTCGGCTTCCTCAGCCCGGTCACGGCAACGCTCCTCGGCTGGCTGGCGCTGGGTCAAAACCTCTCGCCAGCGCAGATTGCCGGTTTTGTCATGGTGCTATCAAGCGTCTGGCTCAGCCAGAAGAGCCAGGCGCCGAAATAGCTTTCATCAGGCCCATTCGCCCTTGCGCATCACAGGCACCTTCGAACCATCGGCTCTGACACCGTCAATATCGACCTTGTCGGAGCCGATCATCCAGTCGATGTGAATCAGGCTGGAATTGCCGCCCTGCGCCTTGATCTGGTCCTGCGTCAACGTCGCGCCATCGATAAAGCACTTGGAATAGCACTGTCCCAACGCGATGTGGCAGGATGCATTTTCATCGAACAGCGTGTTGTAAAACAGAATGCCGCTGGCAGAGATCGGCGAGGAATGCGGCACCAGTGCCACTTCGCCGAGGCGTCGTGCGCCTTCATCCGTGTCCAGAACCTTGTTCAGCACGGCCTCACCCTTGGATGCCTTGGCTTCCACGATGCGGCCTGCCTCGAACGTTACCCTGATGTCGTCGATCAACGTACCCTGATGCGACAGCGGCTTGGTGCTGGAAACATAGCCATCCACCCGCAGCGCGTGCGGCGTGGTAAAGACTTCCTCGGTCGGAATATTCGGGTTGCAGGTCACGCCATTCTTGGCTGCGGATGCGCCGCCATGCCATTCGTGATTGTCCGCAAGACCAATCGTCACATCCGTGCCGGGGCCGGTGAAATGCAGCGCGGCGAAACGCTCGCCGTTCAGCCAGGAGGAACGCTTGGCAAGATTGGCATTGTGCTCAGCCCATGCCGCCACGGGGTCGGCGACATCGACGCGCGACGCCGCAAAGATCGCATCCGCCAGCTTCCTGACCGCTTCGTCCTCGGGAATGCCGGGGAACACCTGCTTCGCCCAGGAAGGGTTCGGATAGGAAATGATGTTCCAGTTGATGTCGAAGTTGGAAATCTTCTCCAGCGCCGGTTTGTAGGCCGTGGAATTGGCCTTGTTGGCGCGGGCAACCTTAGAAGCGTCCTCATTGGCCAGCAGCATGGGGTTGTCGCCGGAAATGGCAAGCCGCGCGGCACCATTGGCATAGGCCTTCGCCATGCCTTCATAGAGCCAGCCGGATGCCCGGTCGAAATTCGCGTCGCTTGCGTGCCTGTATCGGGCAAGCGTCGTTTCCTCGTCGGAATAGAAGGTGGTGACCAGACCGCCGCCTGCCATATAGGCGTGCTTGGTCAGGAAACGCACCAGCGGCAGCGCGGCAAGCGGCGCCGTGATGACCAGATCCTGATCCTTCTGCAATTGCAGCCCGACCTTGACGGCGACTTCGGCCAGCTTTTCGAGTTTGACGGGATCGATGGGAGAAACTGTCATGATGCGCCTTCACATGTCTTCATTGCGAGGCGCAAAACATAGCCCATTCGTCGCGAAAGCCAACCGTCTTTGTGCTATTCGGCAACCAGGGGAGCGGCGACGGCTTTCAGAACGACCTGCGCATCCCTAGGCGAAAGCCGCACCTGCAGTCCCCGCTGGCCGCCATTCATGTAAACTTCGTCATGGCTGAGAGACTGTATCTCGATGGCTGTCGGCACCTGCTTCTTCTGGCCGAAGGGGCTTATGCCGCCGACGTGATAACCGGTTGCGCGTTCGGCATCTGCCGGTTTCATCATTTGCGCAGACTTGCCGCCAAAGGCCGCCGCCAGTTTCTTCATGCTCACCTCGCGGTCGGATGGTACGACCACGCAAACCGCCTTGCCATCCACCTCGGCCATGAGCGTTTTTAAAACCAGATGCGGCTCGGCGCCAATGGCTTGCGCCGCCTGCAGGCCGATGCGGTCGGCGTTCGGATCGTACTCATAGGTCACGGCGGTAAAGACGATACCGACCTTGCTGAGCATCTGTGTCGCGCGGGTGGTCTTCGACATGGCAGATCTCAGCGAAACAGGGCCGCATAGGTTTCCGGCCTGAACCCGACGGTGATCTTGCCCTTCGCCTCCAGCACCGGCCGCTTGATCATCGATGGTTGTGCCAGCATCAGCGCAATCGCCTTGTCGCGGTCGAGATTCGTCTTCTGCTCATCTTCGAGTTTCTTGAAGGTCGTCCCGGCCCGGTTCAGCACGGTCTCCCAGCCTGCTGCATCGCACCATGCGTTCAGATGCCCGTCATCGATACCGGCTGTCTTGTAATCATGAAACTGATAATCGATGCCCTCGGCCTCCAGCCATGTGCGAGCCTTCTTCATCGTGTCGCAATTCTTGATGCCGTAGATAGTGATCGTCATGAACCAGCCCCTGATGGAAGACCACCGGAATAGCAAACTCTGGCCGGAATTCAAACAGCCCCTTAGCTATGCAAATTTGCATGGTCTGTCATCTGAATGAGTTCGAGCTAACCTGCATGGCTCGCTTGCTGTATCATGAGTTGTAGAATTGCCCGGGAATGCTCATATTCTAAGCAACACAAAGGAGAAACGCACATGCGTAACGTTGCCAAGACATCCCGTAACTTCATCGGCGAAACCTTTGCCGTTTTCGGCGCAGCTCTTGCCGTTTCCGCTGCTGTTCGTGCACATCGCAAGCCAGCTGGTGCTGACCTTGACGCTCTGGGCATCGACCGCAAGGCTTTCGACAAGGTACAGCTCTAAGTCTGATATCGACGCTGGCGAGGCATGATGGCCTCGCCTTGGCATGAGGCGGATTCCGCCTGTGCTTACACGCCAGAGCGCTTCAGGCCTCGACGACGTGCTTAATGCCTGCCGCCTGAGCGGCCCTTATGAACTTGCGATCAAACGTGACAAATCTCTCGTAGTGAGCAGTTCTGACAAGATGCAGAGCATCGCCAAAATCCATCGATTTTTCTGTTAAGTCCAGCGCCTCTGCGATGCAGTCTGCGTCCTCGACGCTGACGGTCGGTAGCCCGCAAAACGCGCGGAGTGCGCCAACCGCTTGTATGCGGCTAAATCCATAGGCGCTTCGCAAAACCCATTCGGTTTCCAGTGCCACTGTCACGGCCACAAACACCAACTGTCCATCAACGATGGTGCGGGCAAGGACAGACTGCTCAGGGTGATCCCCCGTCAGGTAGCGGACAACGACGTTGGTATCAATCGCGATCATGATGTCTGTGCGCTTCAGCCAATATGGCCTCATCCATTTCTTCCAACGTCTTTGGCTTTCCCCTGAACGGTAGCATTCCGAACACGTCTTCCGATGTCGTCGGTGCAAAGGCGGGAGCGCGCTTCAGCAGGACGCCGTCAGCGGTTTCCTCGACCGTCAAACGCGTTCCAGCCCGCCAGTCGCGATGCTGGCGTATGGTTTTGGGGAGAATGACCTGTCCTTTGGTGGAGACAGTGGTGGTCAGTTTTTCCGGCTGCGGCATCATATCCACCTTGGGTAAGACGGAAGTAAGATAGCCGATTTAAAGCTTATATCAATGCCGCAAAGAAAAACCGGGCCCGTCTTTCGACGGAGCCCGGTTTGTGTCGTTCAAGCCCGATTGGACTTATTCCCACTCGATCGTGCCGGGCGGCTTGCTCGTCACGTCGTAGACGACGCGGTTGATGCCCTTGACTTCGTTGATGATGCGGGTTGCCGCGCGTCCCAGGAAGTTCATGTCATAGGGGTAGAAATCCGCCGTCATGCCGTCCACCGAGGTCACGGCGCGCAGCGCGCAGACGAAGTCATAGGTGCGGTAGTCGCCCATGACGCCCACGGTCTGTACCGGCAACAGCACGGCAAAGGCTTGCCAGATGGTGTCGTAGAGACCGGCTTTACGGATTTCATCGAGATAGATCGCATCGGCCTTGCGCAGAATGTCGAGCTTTTCGCGGGTCACGACGCCGGGGCAGCGAATGGCAAGACCCGGACCCGGGAAGGGGTGGCGGCCGATGAAGCTCTCGGGAAGGCCGAGTTCACGGCCAAGTGCACGGACCTCGTCCTTGAACAATTCGCGAAGCGGCTCGACCAGCTTCATGTTCATGCGCTCTGGCAGACCGCCGACATTGTGGTGGCTCTTGATGGTGACCGATGGGCCGCCGGAGAAGGATACGCTCTCGATAACGTCGGGGTACAGCGTGCCCTGCGCCAGAAACGCTGGAGCGCCCTTGCCGTCAGAGGCGATCTTGGCAGCTTCCGCCTCGAAGGTCTCGATGAACAGGCGGCCGATGGTCTTGCGCTTCACTTCCGGGTCGGAAACGCCTGCCAGTTCCGTCAGGAACAGGTCGGAGGCATCCACATGCACCAGCGGAATATTGTAATGATCGCGGAACATGCCGACGACCTGCTCGCTCTCGGCCTGGCGCATCAGGCCGTGATCGACGTAGATACATGTCAGCTGATCGCCAACCGCTTCATGGATCAGCACCGCTGCGACGGAGGAATCGACGCCGCCAGACAGGCCGCAGATCACCCGCTCGGTTCCAACCTGCTCACGAATCTTGCGGATCATCTCGGCGCGGTAGGCCGCCATGGTCCAATCGGATTTCAGGCCGACGATCTTGTGCACGAAGTTGGACAGAAGCTTTGCGCCATCAGGCGTGTGCATCACTTCCGGGTGGAACATGGTGGTGTAGTAGCGGCGCTCTTCATTGACGGCGATGGCGAAGGGTGCGTTTTCGGATGTCGCGGCCACTTCGAAACCTGCCGGCAATTGCGTCACGCGGTCGCCATGGCTCATCCAGACCGGGTAACGTCCACCGACATCCCAGAATCCGTCGAACAGCGGGCTTGCCTTCTTGATCTCGATATCGGCGCGACCGAATTCTGCCGCATGTCCGCCTTCGACAGTGCCGCCGAGCTGCGTGCACAGTGTCTGCTGCCCGTAACAGATGCCAAGGATCGGAATGCCGGAATCGAACACCGCCTGTGGAGCGCGCGGGCTGCCTTCAGCGGTTACCGATGCCGGGCCGCCGGAGAAGATCACGCCCTTCGGCTGAAGTTTCTCGAAGGCTTCCGCCGCATTCTGGAAGGGGTGGATTTCGCAATAGACTCCGGCTTCGCGCACACGGCGCGCAATAAGCTGCGTCACCTGGCTGCCGAAATCTATGATGAGGATGCTGTCGGGATGGGCTATCTGGGTCATGGCGAGCCTTTAAAGAAATCCGGGCCTCAACGCAACCCGGGAGTTGGCCTGAAAAGCCAGAACATAAGCGGTTGCGCAAGCTTTACAGAGCAATCTCACCCTCTTGTATCGCAGCGCACAAGCTGTCAACCGCTTGCGCCAGTTTCTGGTCGATCACATGCAGATAAGCGGTCCAGTCGGATATGTGGCTGACCTCGGCCTTGCCGTCGGAGATGCCCCGCAGTCCGATCATCGGCACACCGAACCGCTGGCACGCCCGCAGGATGGCGAAAGTCTCCATCTCCACCATGTCGGCATCCACATGGTCATAGCCTGAGCCCGAGACAACATTGGCGCCGGTGGAAAGCCGCGCTTTTGCCACGCCGGGAATGCTCAGCGTCAAAGGAATTTCGGCCGGAAGATCCAAAAACGGCGTGCAGCCCTTTTCAAAGCCAAAGGCGGATGCGTCCATATCCCGGTAGGAAACGGACGTGGCCTGATAGACCTCTGCCTGCTCCAGCACCCGCGATCCGGCGGATCCGAGCGAAACGACGAGGTGGGGCAGCCGGTTCGCGCTGTCGAGAGTGGCGAGCGTCGCGGTCAGCGAAACCGCCGCTTCCACGGGCCCCACGCCTGTCATCAGGGGCTTAAAACGGGCCTTGAGCTGCGGGCCATATTCCGCATCCGCAGCCATGACGAATAGCAGGCGCTTGCCCGCAATCTCCAGGATCTCGTAGCTCACTCTTCGAAGCCCTCGCGGTCTTTCATCACCATCATCGTGCCCGTCATCGAGGCGATCAGCTTGGCAGGGCCGTCCGTCAGCGCATAGGCGCGACCGTCTGCCACGATGATGTTGCTGCCGGGCTTGGTGATTTCGCCGCGAAACAGAAAACGATCTCCCCGACCGGGCGACATGAGATTGACCTTGAATTCAATGGTCAGCAACGAGCTTTCAGGGGCGATAATCGTGTAGGCGGCATAGGTGCAGGCCGTGTCCAGCGCCGCGGCGATGACGCCTGCGTGGAGAATGCCATGCTGCTGCGTCAGCTTGGGGTGGAACGGCAGTTCGATTTCCACCAGCCGATGTTCGATGCGCGAAAGATTCGCCTTGATGGCCTGCACGACGCCCTGGCGCTTGAAGCTTTTTTCTATCCGCTGACGATAGTCGCCGGAATCGGTAAATTCCATTCCCCTGCCTTTCCGCTTTTAAAAAGACATGGCGCGAGGTGGCCGCGAACGCAAGGGCACGTTGCAGTTAATTCAGATAAACGATGCTGGCGTTGAGAAGTGTGGCAAAGCCGACCCATGCCGCATAGGGCACGAACAGCCACATGGAAATCCTGTCGCGCGTTGCGGTCATGATGATGAAGGCGACAACGCAGATCAGCATGGGCACGATGAGAATGAGCGCGCCTACCGGGCTCTCCATGGTAAAGAAAATCGGCGACCACATGAAGTTCAGCAGCATCTGGCTGCCCCACAGCTGCATCCGCCCGCCCATGCGGCTTTGCAGCCATGTGCGTGCGCCTGCCACCGCAATCATGATGTAGAGCGCTGTCCATACCGGACCGAAAATCCAGTTGGGCGGGTTGAAGAAGGGCTTGTTGAGCGATTGATACCATTCGCCAGGCACGTTGTTCATGCCAATCAGCGCACCTGTCGTCACAACGACGAGTATGAAAATGAGGTAGACCAGCGCTTTTTTCATGCGCCATGAAATGCACGGAAACGCTATTCGTTCCAGCGTTATTTCAGCAATTCATCCTGCAAGCCTGACAATATGCTGGTCCCAGGCCACATCGCTTGCCCTTGAACCAAAATGTCCGTCATAGGAGGAGGCGACGATTCCATGGGCCGCAGGTGCCACGCCGGCTGCTTCGCGCAGTGCAGCCTCGCTCAATATCCGGCCGGTTTTTTCATCCAGCGTCACGCTTGCATTGCCGTTGGGAGATGTCAGCCCGACGATGCCGTCGCGGCGGTTCACCGCAATCGCCCCCACATAATTGGCGAGCCGCGCCGTTGTTTCCGGTGGCAGATCAAGGAAATGCAGGTCGTCACCCTTGCAGAAATACCCGACAAGCGCAGGCAGATCGTTGCGCGGACCTTCGTACTGGCAGGCAAACCAGATGCGCCCGTCACGGCCCAGATCCACGTGCCGGGTAGAGAGCTGCGCAAGCGGTCCTCCAAGTCCGTGCTTCTGGATCAGTCGTCCCGTCGCCGCATCCAGAAGCACAAGCGAGGGCTCCATGGCGTCGATATTGAGCTTCGTGCGCCCGAAATCCGGATGGGTCTGAATGCCGCCATTGGCGATGATGAGCATCCGTCCATCTTCGCTCACCGTCATGTCATGCGTGCCGATGCCACAGGCGTCGTGTTCGCCAATGCGTCGAAAACCGTCGCGGGCGTCATAAAGGCCGATCACGCCACGGTTTTTGTCGAAATCATTCTCGCTGGCATAGAGAATGGTACCATCGGGCGAAAACTGGCCGTGACCGTAGAAATGCCGGTTGGGCGGCGTATGCATCACGATTGGTTCCCGGCGTCTGGCCGGGTCGAAAGCCATGAAAAACGTGCCGGGCCTTCGCGCAAAGGCAACCGTCACACCCGTTGCATGGCTGGTTGCCATGCCATGGGCGCGTGCGGGCAAAACCAGCCGGTCGATGATCTCGCCCGCTTCGCTGACCGTTGCTACGCCGTAAGCGCCATTGCGGTCGCGAAAGGCCGAGGCGAAGACGGCGTCCGTGCGCTCAAGCGCGTGAAGAGACCGCGGCGCAAGCGATGCCAGAAACGGCAGACCCGCCGCCTTGATGAAGGCGCGCCGGTCGATCAGCAGCCGCTTGTCGTTGGCCATGGGGTCAATCCCCATCCGAGAAGGAGAAGCCGGAACTCAGGCCGATTGCGCCGCCATACTGGTCGTTGATGCGATAGATCAGGTCCTTGCCATTCAGCAGCAGATAATCGACCTTGCCGCGTTGAGCATCGTCGGCCAATGCCTTTTCAATGTCGGGGTCGATGTTACCGGCCACGCGGACCATGGATTTGGCGATGAAGTCGATCGAGCCGGTGATCGATCTCTGGTCAGGCGGCAGAAGATCGCTCATCCCGGCCTTGCTCATCAGCGTCTGGACGGCGGCAATATTGTCGGCGATGCTTTTCCAGGTCAGGCCAGAGCGCCAGAAGATCGCGGTGCGCGGAAATTTCGCATTGTCCGGCCCCTTGTAGAAAGTCTCGATGCGCTGGTCGCGAATGGCCTCGGCTGCGTGCACCAGTATGCCCAAAAGACCCACCAATGCCTCCCGCTCATCGCGAAACACCGGGTTGTCCGGCCCCGGTTCCTTCCAGTGCCGGGCGGTCCCATCCGGCGCGTCCCACGCATCGGAAAGCTCGGTGCCGATTTTGGCTATGTTGCCCGCAATCGCCGCGCCATAGCGGCAGCGAAAACCGTCTTTTGTGCTCAAGAGGTCATCGGCGTCCTTGCCGTAAAGCACATATTCCAGCGCACCAAAGCCCTGTGCGGCGACGCTTTTTGCCTGCAGGCCGGCGGGCGTGGTCACGCTTTCGTCGCGCTCGGAAAGATATCGCTGCACCTGTCTGAGGCCCAGCCCCTTCCTGTCGGGGTAATAGAGCACGCGCTCAAAGCGGTTCTGCTCGATAACAGGACCGACGCGGACAATCTCGATCCGGGCCCAGGCCTCCGCCGCATCCGCAAAGCCCGCTTTGGCCGCAGCCATCGTGTCGGCAGACGGTGTGGCGCAAAGCGCTGCCATCTTGCCCTCAAGCGCCGTGCCGCTGTCGCGAAAAGCATCATAGCCGGGGCGGATGAAGCCATCGACCGCCTTTTCCATGACGGTGCGCACCTTTGCCGGGTCAAGCGGCGGTGGCGGCATCAGTTCAACATCCTGCGCCAGTGCCGTGCCGAAGCTGCAAAGAAAGGCGAGCGTCAGAAGGCCGTGAAATTTTCGCATCGCATTTTCCATTAAAGAGAAGAGAGAAAGCTGAGCAAAGCCTGCCTGTCAGACTTTTGCAAGGCAGCAAAGGCGTCGCGCGCGCCTTGCGCCTCGCCGCCATGCCAAAGAATGGCCTCTGTCAGGCTGCGGGCGCGCCCGTCATGCAGGTAAAAACCGTTTCCGTTGACCGCTTGCGTCAGGCCAAGTCCCCACAGCGGCTGGGTCCGCCACTCGCGACCTGTCGCTTCGCCAACCTGTTGGCCATCTGCCAATCCCTCGCCCATGTCGTGAAGCAGAAAATCGGAATAGGGCCAGATCAGCTGGAAGGAATGCAGCGCATCCTTCGCATCGCGTCTGGTGACGAATTTCGGCACATGGCAGGAAGCGCATCCCGCCTCGTAAAATCGTTGCTTGCCACGCAGCACCTCTGCGCCGTCCACATTGCGCCGTGCCGGCACTGCCAGATTTTCGGTGTAGAAGGTCACGAGATCGAGAACGGGGGAGGGGGCTTCCACATCGCCCAGCCGCTTTTGCACACCACTGGGCAGGGAAAGACAGTCGCTCTCAGCCTTTGTGCAGTCGCCATAAGCATTCGGCGCGTCTGGCGTGGAAATGCCGATATCGTTGGAAAACGCATCTGCCGCCTGGTCGCGAACGCTTCCGTTCTGCGCCTTCCATCCAAACCGGCCAAGCACAAGCGCGCCGGTCAGATGGTCGCGCACCCAGGCGGGTTTGCCGGATATGCCATCATTCGCTGCGCTCTGCCGGTCCGCGATTTCGAGAATATCCTCCTCGGCAATCGCTTTTATCAGCCCCAGACCCAGCGTTGGCTGGGCGATGCGACCGGACAGTGTGGTGTCCACGCCGGTCGGACCATCGGCCGGATCGGCGATGGCATAGCCTGGCTTGCGCAGCGAGACGGTTTCGCCATCAGCCAGCGTCACCGTCTGCTCGGCATAGGTGACAGCCAGCCGCCCCTCTGCCTTGAGGCCGGGCACGGCAAGGTTCTGAAGCTGCCGACCATAGGTCGCATCCGGGAAATTGACGACACCATGCTCGCCTGTCGCCTTGATTTCCTCCGGGGTCCGCGCGGGACGGGCGAGGCGCAGGACCATGGAAACGGCATCTTCGCCACCCTCGGGCGGCCGCCCGCGACCGTCCTTGATATGACAGCTCTGACAGGAGCGCGCATTGTAAAGCGGCCCAAGCCCATCGGATGCCTGGGTGGAGGAGGGCGATGAAACCCATAATTTCTGAAACAGCGCGTTGCCGAGCTTGAAGTCCTGTCCGCGCTCAAGCGGCATATTGGCGGAAGCTTGAGAAAAAGGGTCTCGCAAAACGGTCGTCGTCGCAGCGCCCGCAGACATGGCTTCGAAGGTTTCCGCCCTGGTAAAATCGGTGGTCGGGCGCGTCACCTGCCGCACACGGCTGTGGTCGCTGCCGGAGAGGTCACGGCGGGCTGCGGTCTCGGCTTGCGCCGCGGCGCCCAAAGCTACAATCAGCAGGGGATAGATGAGATGGCGTGGCCGCAGGCGTATCATGAAGGCAGACCATGAAACGCTACCGAAAGTGCGGCTTTGATGTCAGCCCCGCCTTGCTTCTCGACCCGGAGACATTGCGTCTGCACGGCAAAAGAACGCCTTTGCGCCGCAGACATGGCGCTGCTCAATCTCGGCTCAAGGCCGGGATGACGGAAGGAGACAAACCGCGTTCTTCGCAAAATGATCCGCCTGCAAATGGTCTGGCAGCTGCAGGCAGGCCGCATGTCATCCATGCGGCCTGCATTTCATGGTCTTACTTGAAGACCTTGTCCGGGCTGTCGAGGCTTTCAGAGCCTTCCAGCTCGATCTTGCCGAGGTCGAGAGCGGCAATCACGCGCTCGACCGTCTTGGTCTGGTCCAGCAGTCCGTCAATCGCCGCCTGCACGGTGGCATTGCCGTCCTTGTTGCCCTCGGCGATCATCTGGTCATAGGCTTCCACCGTCTGGCCGCGCTTTTCCATCGCGTGCATTGCATCCAGCGTCTTGTTCAGCTTCGCCTTCATTTCCGTATCCAGCGCCTTGTCGCTGGCGGCAACGAGGTCGGAGAGCGAAGGTCCGGTCAGCGTCTTGCCATCAACGGTCTTGTATTCGCCCGTATAGGCTGCGGCGATGCCAATCGCGTCATTGAGGTGGGAGTTATAGGTGTTGTCGGAGAAGCAATCATGCTCTTCCTCGGGATCGTGCAGCAGAAGACCAAGCTTCATGCGCTCGCCCGCCAGCTCTCCATAGGACAGCGAACCCATGCCGGTCAGAATGGCGGTCAGGCCCTTTTTGGGGTCGGCTTCCACCGTCTTTGCAGCTTCGCCATCCGGTGCCCAGTTGGCCACCATTTCGGTCAGGTCGGCAACCAGAAGCGTCGAGGCCGCTTTCAGGTAATCGGCGCGGCGGTCGCAATTGCCGCCGGTGCAATTCTTGGTGTCGTAATCGGTGTAGGGACGGTTTCCGGCGCCCGGGCCGGTGCCGTTCAAATCCTGGCCCCACAGCAGAAACTCGATTGCGTGGTAGCCCGTCGTGACGTTAGCTTCAACTTCACCGGCCTCGGCAAGGCTCTGGATCAATTCCGGCGTGATCTTGGAGGCATCGACCTCTTCGCCGCTGATCGTGATCTTCTTGTTGGCGATGATGTTGGCGGTATAGAGCTCGTTCTCGTCGCTCTCGGTCCCATAGGCGCCGTCGACATAGTCGATCAGGCCCTCGTCCAGCGGCCATGCATTGACCTTGCCTTCCCACTCATCGACGATAGGGTTGCCGAAGCGATAGACTTCCGTCTGCTGGTAGGGCACGCGGGCCTTGATCCATGCCTGCCGGGCGGCCTTAAGCGTTTCGTCGCTTGGTTTGGCAATCAGCGCATCGATCGCCTTGTCCAGCGCCTGCGCCGTGGTCAGCGCATCCTGATATTTCGCATGGCCAAGCTCCGCATAGTGCTTGACCACTGCCGCCGGATCGGTTGCAGCACGCACGGGCAGGGCGGTAAAGGTCACAGACGTGGCCAGAAGCGCAAGCGTTGCGCCAGTAAGTGATTTGCGGAACATGATCTCTCCTGTCGGTCCTCTCGTCGCGAGGCCGTGAAGGCGAGTTCTGAACCAATCACAAACTTGTGTCAAACATTCTAGTTTAGAAGCTTTCCAACCAGCGGCTGGAAACTTGTCCTTCCTCAATTCCTTCGGGCGTTTGCCGGAATTTTGTCAGGCGTTTCGCTTCATGGCGCAGAAGAAGAAGCCATCCGTATCCGTCGTCGCGGGGGTCAGAGTCAGCGTCTCGCCATCTGCCGAATGCGGCTTGATGGCGTCCGCCCCAAATGTCTCGGTCCAGCGCGGCAAGGCAGGCCGTATCGAAAATTCGCTGTTTTCCGCGCAGAACCGGCGAACCTGTCGCTCGTTTTCATCCGGCAGAACCGAACAGGTCACATAGATCAACTCACCGCCTGCGCGCACGAAGGACTTGGCCTGCTCCAGCGCCTGGGCCTGCTGCTCGACACGTTCTTCCAGATTGCGCTGCGTCAGCCGCCATTTCGTGTCAGGGCGGCGGCGCCATGTGCCGGTGCCGGTGCAGGGCGCGTCGACGAGAACGCGATCGAACTTGCCGATATAGCGTTCCAGTCCTTCGGCCCGGTCATGCACCTGCACATTGCGGGTACCGGCGCGCTTCAGCCGCTCGATGATGGGTGCCAACCGCTTGCGGTCGGCATCGAACGCGTGAACCTGCCCCTTATTGTTCATGGTCGCGGCCATGGCCAGCGTCTTGCCGCCACCGCCTGCGCAGTAATCGAGAATCTGTTCGCCTTCCTGCGCGCCCGCGAGATCTGCAACGATCTGCGATCCCTCGTCCTGAACCTCGAACCAGCCCTTCTGGAAGGAAAGCTCGGCGGTTACGTTGGGCAGACGCGAGGGGCCTTCACCGGCTGCGATCCGCACGCCCTGTCGGGCGATGCGTGTGGCTTCCGCGCTTGCATCTTCCAAAGCCTTGATGACCTTGGTTCTTGATGCTTTCAGCGTATTGGCGCGAAGGTCGAGCGTCGGGCGCTCGTTCAGCGCCTTTGCCTGGCGAAGCCAGTCGTCGCCGAATGCGGCTTTGAAGGAGGTCTCTATCCAGTCGGGAATATCGCCCTGCACATGAGCCGGCGCATCGGAAAGCGCGCGCGATGCGAAGGCGGTCAGCATGTCCTGGGAAATCGGTGCGGGCGCGAATTTGTCGTCTTCGAATTCTGATGCCAGCTGTTCGGCGGATTTGCCCCATTGGCGCAGCATCACCGCATATCCAAGAGCGGTTGGGCTGTCGTCATCCATCAGCCATGCGTGGGAGAGTTTCATGCGCAGGGCATCGTAAACGATGTTGCCGATGGCGGCCCTGTCGCCGGAACCGGCGAATCGATGTGCCAGTCCCCAGTCCTTGAGTGCGTCAGCGACAGGACGCCTGCGCGCCTCTATATCCGCCAACACTTCCATAGCCCCGGCCAAACGCCCACCCAAACGCATATTCTACCTCACAAACACTGTGCCCGGGTTGGTAGACGCGAATGCTGGCGAGGGCAAGCCTTCACTGATCATTCCCTAAAAAACGCCCGATCGCCGCCGGCGATCAGTTGGCCGCCAGAATCTCGTAGCAGACCTTGGCCGTGCCGGAGCTGACCATGCCGATATTCTTGGCAGCTGCCTTGGAGAGATCGAGAACGCGTCCCTTGATGAACGGGCCACGGTCGTTGATACGCACCACGACGGCCTTGCCGTTTCGGGCATTGGTCACCTTGACCTTGGTGCCGAAGCGCAGCGAACGATGCGCAGCGGTCAGGTTGGAAGGATTCATCCGTTCGCCCGAAGCTGTCTTGGAAGTCAGCGCATACCAGGATGCGCCGCCGCAGCCGGTTCCGGCGCGGGCTTCAAGTGGAACGATGATGGAACAGACGGCTATAGTTGCAGCCGCAAAAGTCATGCGTCGGATATTCGTCAAACTGTGCTTCCCTGATACTCGGCCCCGCGCCGATGAACTTAGGCGAATTGAACTGAGGTGAGTGTAGGGCGAGGGAAAAATGGCAAAAAATGGCCAAGTGCCAATCACGAAGTATTACAGACTGTAACATTCGTGATGAAAATCCGCGGTCGAGAATTTAGATAGCCTTCGATCCATTGAGAAAAAATTCATGTAGAATCAAGGGTAAACAGGAATCCCATTGCTGACGATGCCGGAATGGATTCGGATCACAAATTGGTGGTGAAATATTTTTCCAAAGTCCGAAAATTTTAGCCAAATTTGCGCATTAACGAAAGGTTAAATGGCTAAATTAAGAATAAAACCTTCCGCTAAAACGCCTTTGGAAGGATTTTTCATCGCCTCGAAGATGAACGTTTATTCATCTCGCCAGACGCCGTCATCCCACAATTGGCGCAGCGAAACCCTGTAATTCGGGTAGGAAAAATTAAAGCCGAGGGCGCGCAGCTTGGCGTTGGAGACGCGTTTGTTCTCGCCATAGAAGGATCGTGCCATGGCGCTCAGCTCAGCCGTCTCGAAATCCTGCTCTTCCGGAGGCTCCACACCCATCAGCCCCGCGGCAAAGGCAATCACGTCCTGCGGCGGTGCCGGTTCGTCGTCGGTGATGTTGAAGATGCCGCCCTCATGCGCCTCGATGAGGAAGGCCGTTGCTGCGCCGATATCCTCCACGCGGATGCGGTTGAAGACCTGATCCTTCTTGACCAGCCGTCGCGCCGTGCCCTTTTCGAGATTGACGAAGCCGTTGCGTCCGGGGCCGTAAATGCCGGAAAGCCGCAGGATCGCAAGCGGAACATCCGCCTGCCGTGCCGCTTCCGCCCAGGCCTCTTCCGCCGCCACGCGCTCTGTCGAGCGGACCGAAACCGGGCGACACGGCGTGTCTTCGCTCACCCATTCGCCATCATGGTTGCCATAAACACCGACGGTGGAAAGATAGGCCGTCCACGCCAGCTGTGGCATCAGGCTCTTGAGGTCGCCATTGCAAAGCCGCAGCAGCGGATCGCCGGGAGCGCCGGGCGCAATGGACTGCACCAGATGCGTCACACCGCGCAATTCGCTGCGCAGGTCCTCGCTTAGGGCTCCCCCATCGAAAATGAAAGGTGCGATGGCCTGGCATAGCAGCGTGGAAACATTGCCTTCTCCCCGGGTTGTCCCGGAAACCTGCTCCATCTTGCCTCGAAGCGCTCTGGCGATGGCCTTTCCGGAATATCCGGCGCCAAAAATCATCAGATGCGACATTTACTCTCCTGCCATGCGCCATTCTTCCAGCACGTCCGAATCGTCTTCGGTCATGCGCGACGAAGCGTAGGCATTGAAGCCGTCCCTGTCCATCAATCTTGACAGCGCCCACACCGCCATACCGCGCACCTCGGGCGCTTCGTCCTGGTTAAGTAATTGACATTGCGCGATGAAATCGGCGTTGCCGGAGTTTCCCGCGGCAATCAGAACGTTGCGGATGAAGCGGTTGCGACCAATGCGCTTGATGGGGGATCCGCTGAAGAAAGAGCGGAATTGCGCATCGTCGAGCGTCAGCAGAAAGGCGATTTCAGGCTCTTTCAGATCGTCTCGCGCCTGCAGTTTCATTTCTGATGCGGAAGCGGCAAACTTGTTCCACGGGCAGGCCGCAAGACAGTCGTCGCAGCCATATATGCGGTTGCCGATCAGCGGCCTGAATTCAGGCGGGATCGGCCCCTTGTGCTCTATGGTCAGATAGGAAATGCAGCGCCGCGCATCCAGCTTGTAGGGTGCGGGAAAGGCATCGGTCGGACAGGCGTCCAGACAGGCGCGGCACGAGCCGCAATGGTCGCGCTCCGCTTCGTCCAGACAGAGTTCTGCGGTGGTGAACATGCTGCCCAGAAACAGCCAGGAGCCGTGGCTGCGGCTCACCAGATTGGTATGCTTGCCCTGCCAGCCCAGACCCGCTGCCTGCGCCAGCGGTTTTTCCATGACGGGTGCGGTATCCACGAAAACCTTGACGTCTTCGCCGGCGCGCGCACCAAAGCGGGTGGCGATTTCCTTCAGGCGGCCCTTAATGACGTCATGATAATCGCGGTTGCGGGCATAGACGGATATGGCCGCCTTGTCCGGCTGCGCAAGCAGGCCGCGCGGGTCTTCCTCCGGCCCGTAATTCAGCCCGAACATCACCACGGATCGCACGTCGCTCCACAGCGTTTTCGGGCTTGCCCGGCGCTCCTCGGTCTCTTCCATCCAGCCCATCGTGCCGTGATAGCCCTGATCGATGAATTCGCGCAGCCTTGCAGGCGCTTGAGGAATGGCATCGGCCGAGGTCACACGACAGAGGTCGAAGCCAAGCGCACTCGCCTCTGCCCGGATAAAATCCGTCAGCTTTCGGGCACGTGCCTTTCGCTTGTCCGTTGCCGTGTCGATGGCTCATCTCCTGCGCCGGATGCAGCACTCCGCCACATCGTCACGCCATTATATAGCACGCGCAGATGTCAGAGCTAAAAATCGAGGTCCGCGTAGTGCGAGGAGGGCGCAAGCCGTGGCACGCGCTCGGCCAGAAGCGGGCGGAAGGAGGGGCGCGATTTGACGCGCTGGTACCATTCCTTGGCAATGGGTGCTTCCAGCCACTTGATCTCGCCGAGATAGTCGAGAATGGAAACCGAGGCAGCAGCGGCAAGGTCCGCATAGCTCAGGCGGTCACCGGCAAGCCATGTGCGCGAACCCGCAAGCCATTCCAGATATTTCATGTGCTGGTGCACATTGGAGCGGGCCGTGCGCAAAAGCTTGCTGTCTGGCGGGCCACCACCCTGTGCCGTGGACATTTGCAGCTTGTACGCCCGCTCCCGCACCAGCGGTCGTGTCACATCCGTTTCCATCTTCTGCAGAAACCACTCCGTCAGGCGGCGGATTTCGGCCCGTTGAAACGGGTCTTCCGCCAGAAGACGGCGGTCACGCTTCAGCACGCCATGGGTCTCGTCCAGAAACTCGGCCAGCACATAGGGACCGCAGAGCGAACGCATATTGTCGTCAAGATAGACAGGCAACGTTCCCGCAGGGTTGAGGGCAAGAAACTCGCGCCGCTTTTCCCAAGGCTGCTCCTCGACCAGATCCGCCTGGAAACCGTATTCCGACAGGATGAGCCGAACGAATCGGGAAGCGGTCGACATGGGGGAATGAAACAGAGTTGGCATCGGTACTCAAATTTTCGATTGAGCAATCCCGGCAAGATGAAGAACGCTTTGCACTTGGAATCGCATGAAACATGGATCGAGAACATTTTCGCGTTTCGAAGAAAGCGGAAACGCTCTGGTGATTGATTTTTCGAGATCGCCAGAAGGCAAGAACTGCGTCTTGTGCAGAAACTATAAGTTCAGCTTTTTTAAGACCAGTTTAACGACAATCCATTTGCCGTTGCAGTTTCCTGTCGAATGGCTGCTTGAGCCATGAAAAAAGCGCCGTCGTGGGATCGATGGCGCTTCTTGGAAAGATCCGGATCAAGCGCGTTGCTTGAGGCGATCAGTTTGCCGAGATCGAACTCGTAGCGCATGGATCCACGCCATAGGCTGGCGAACAACCGGTTTTACCAGCCGCGACTGTACCCGGTGCCATGAAAGAACCTGCCAGAACAACCAAAGCCGCACACGCAAAAAAGAGTGCGATAGACCTGCCCATTTTATACTTGCCTTTCAGACGATTAACCAAACGGTCCAAGCCGTTGCGCTATGATTTTTAGGTTCGGGATGTGTGTAGGATGTGGCGTCTATCAATAAATCAGCTTGCTGAACACCGGGTTAATGCGAACTCTTGTCCACAGTTGCGCTTGTGCCACGCTGACCACGACGAAATGCGATTTTCATGATGTGCCCCCACATTGGAATTGATCAGCGGGCAAGGCCGCTGGCAGTCGCGAGCTAAACTCACGACTGCGGAAATGGTTGCAATCTAATTTTATGAAATTTTTACGGCAGAAAGCCGGATCGTTCGAACATAACCCGGCCTTTGGACGTGAAGCGCACGAAAGACGCAAAGATCGCTATCAGGCCCAGTCGAGCCCGATGACCCCAAAGCGTCACGCCATTCGCTCTGCGTAATAGAATCAGGCGGCCTTGCCTGCATTGCTGAACTGGCCGTTCGTGCGGTAGCTCACCATGTAGGATGGCAGAACAGACGCGACACGAACCGGCGTTATGCCAACGCCTTCGAGCGTCAGGCCTGCTTTTTCAGCATCGCCCGAAACCACGTTGTCGGTCTTGAGCATCGTCACCTGGTCAGCCGTCAATGGCGGCGAAATCAGCGGGACCATGGAAGCAATCGTGCCGAGCAGCGAAGCAATGCCAAAGGGCACGTTTACCAAAGGACGCTGGCGGTAGGTCGCAGCCAGAACGGCCTCGAGACAGTCACGGAAGGTCATGACGTCCTGTCCGCCCAGCTCATATGTCGCGCCGGGCTTGAGGGCGCCATCAACGCTCTTTGCAACCATCTCGGCCACGTCTTCGACATAGACGGGCTGGAACTTCGTGCGTCCACCGCCAATTAGCGGCAGGAACGGCATCTTCTGGGCCATTCCGGCAAACTTGTTGAAGAAGTCGTCTTCCGGTCCGAAGATGATGGAAGGACGCAGGATGACGGCCTCAGGCAGAAGGGAGCGAATGGCGGCTTCGGCGCGGCCCTTGGTGCGGGCATAGCCGACGGAAGACTGCGCATCGGCACCGATGGCGGAAATATGGGTCAATGTCGCGCCAGCATTCTTGGCGGCTTCCGCCACGGCGCGTGCACCGAATTCCTGTACGGAATCGAAGGTGTTGCGACCGCTTTCAAACAGAATGCCAACGCAGTTTACCACATGGTCTGCGCCTGCAACGGCCTTGGCGATGGACTCCTTGTATCGCAGGTTTGCCTGGGCAAAGGAAATCTGCCCGACATTGCCCAGCGGCTGCAGAAAACCGGCCAGATCAGGGCGGCGAACGGCGACGCGAATGCGGTAACCGCGCTTTGCCAGAGTGCGCACCACATGCCGCCCGACAAAGCCCGAGCCACCGAATACGGTCACGAGAGGGGGAAGGTTGGCCAAAGGCATGGGAGGCTCCTGCGAAGCGTTGAATATAGCGTTTCCGTCTCTTAGCTCAAAGCCGAAGCAACGGGAAGAGAGAACAGTATACGCTTTTGACCAGAATGAAGCGATGCTTGACGCTTATCAAACGCCGTCCATGATCATCAGTTCAGCGTCCGCCACTTCCTGACGTATTTTCAGCGCCTGCTGGTATTCCTCGCTATTGTAGCAATCCAGCGCATGTTGCATCGAAGGAAACTCGATGACCACATTGCGGGCGCGGCCCTTGCCTTCAAGCTGGGTCACAGCACCGCCGCGCGCCAGGAAGTTGGCGCCGAAGAGCTCGAAAGCGGGCTTGGCGGTGGAGATGTAGTCCTTGTAACGCTCGGCGTCGCGCACATCGACATTGGCAATCCAATAGCCTTTGGCCATGATGGTGGTCTCCTGTTACGGGGCTTCCCTCAGATCAGGGAAGCGCTTCAAGAACGGGTCTGGCCCATGGCGTCGGCCATTTCGGCAAGGATAGCGCGGGCGGCTGCGGCTGGATCGACTGCCTTGACGATGGGGCGACCGACCACGAGATGGCTGGAACCCGCCTTGATGGCGTCAAAGGGTGTCATAACCCGCTTCTGGTCACCGGCATCGGCACCTGCGGGGCGAATGCCGGGTGTGACCACCGCCATGTCCGGTCCGACGATCTCTCGCACGGCAGCCGATTCCTCGGCGGAACAGACGATGCCGCCCATGCCGGCCTGTCGCGCCTGTTCGGCGCGCTTCAGCACCAGCGAACGGGCATCGCCCGCATATCCTGCTTCAGCCAGATCGGCATCGTCCATGGATGTCAGCACGGTCACGCCCAGAAGCGTCAGGCCTGAGCCCTCGGCTGCCTTGACGGCAGCGCGCATTGCTTTTGGATAGGCATGGAGGGTGAGCATGGTCATGCCCATTTTGACGATGTTTTCGACGCCCGAGGCAACGGTGTTGTCGATATCCAGAAGCTTCATGTCGAGGAAGATCTTCTTGCCGCTTGCGGCCAGCTCGCGCGCGAATTCCAGCCCGCCCGCAAAGGCCAGCTGATGGCCGATCTTGTAGAAGATGACCTCATCTCCCAATGCGGTGACGATGCTTTCGGCCTGTTTTACCGTCGGTAGGTCCAGCCCGACAATCAGGCGCTCGCGTGCGGTCATTGCGTCATTCCCTGCCATGTTTCCATCGCTGTCCAGTCGCATGTGAGCCGCCTGTCCGCAAGGGAAAAACAGAAGAGATTGCCGCCGCCCGCAGGCTGGTCTTCCCGCCGCGTAATGATCTCGCGCGACAGGTGGCATTTCAGCAAGGTGCCCACCGCGCCATGGCCGACAAAGGCAATCGGGGCTGCTGGATCGTGGCGGCTGAGAACAGCCTCGACGGCAGCAACGACACGCGCCTGCGCGTCCACCGCCGTCTCCCAACCCTTGTAGCTTGCCATGGGGTGGGCAAAGAACCAGTCGGCGGCCCGCTCGAACTGTTCCGGTGGCAGAAAGCCCGTGGCGCTGCGGTCGTTCTCATGCATCCCGTCAGCGGTTTCCGGCTGTATGCCGGCGCCGCGCGCAATGATCTTTGCGGTATCGTGCGCCTTTGCCTCGCTGCTGGAAACGATGCGACGCAGCGATTTCGCCCAGGGCGTCAGGCTTGCCCTGCGCGCCCGCTCCAGTCCTATGTCGGACAATTGCCATTCGGGAACGGACACATTCGCTTCAATTCTGACCTGTGGATGGGTGATATAGAGCGCAAACATGCCCGCAAGCCTAACTCAGGCGCGGGTATAGGTCCACAGCTGCGCTGGTGGAATGTTGCGCACCACGAAGTCGAAATGGCGGATGTGGTAGAGGTGCGGCTGCGCCACGATGGGCGAGACCGGGCCGTAGGAAATCTGCACCACCGGACGACCCTTGGGAATGCGTTTCAAGAGATCGTCGAGCAGCTGAATGCGCGCGGCCATGGGGAAGTTCAGCATTGGCACGGCAGAAATCACGCAGTCGAACATCTGGTCCTTCTGGTCGCCCAGCGTCTTGTCCAGATCGAAAGCGTCGCCATTGATGAAATTGACACCGGGATAGCTGCGCAGAAGCTGCTGATAGAAGTCGGTCGAATATTCGATGGCCGTGATGGCCTCGGGCTTTACGCCGCGGCCGAGAATGGCCTTGGTGATACAGCCGGTGCCCGGTCCGAGTTCCAGCACGGGCAGGCCGGAATGCGGGTTGATGACGCTTGCCATGCGGCGGGACGTGACGCCCGATGTCGGAACGATGGCACCCACCTTCTTGGGCTGGTTCACCATGCCCTTGAAGAAACGGATTTCCTCTTCGAATTTTCTGCCGAAGCGTTCTTTAAGGCTCAATCCCATCCGCGTCCCCTCTGTTCACGTCAACACAACATTTGTTGAAACTATGGCGATATGTTGTCTCGTTCTGTCGTAAAGCCAATGAAAAATGTCGCAACTGGAAAATCTTAACAAACTATAAAAATTCCGCAAACAAAAATGCCGGTGAGGGCACCACCGGCATTTCGTCATTCAGTCATCTCTCTCAGCCGCTATACGCGCATCGGCATCAGCACGTAGAGAGCGTCATCGCCTGCGGTGTCGCGCACCAGCGTCGGAGATCCGGCATCGGCCAGAAGGAAGATGGCGTCTTCGCCGGAAAGCTGGGCGGTGATATCAAGCAGATACTTGGCGTTGAAGCCGATTTCCATGCCGTCATGCTCATAGCCGACAGCGACTTCTTCCGTCGCGCTGCCCGAGTCCGGGTTGTTGACGGTGAGCGTCAGCTGCCCGTCGGCAATGGCGAGCTTTACGGCGCGGCCGCGCTCGGAAGAAATGGTCGAAACGCGGTCCACGGCCTTGGCAAAGGTCTGGCAATCGACGCGCATTTCCTTGTCGTTGCCGGTCGGAATGACGCGCTGGTAATCCGGGAAGGTGCCGTCGATCAGCTTGGAGGTCAGCACGATATCGCCGATCGTCATGCGGATCTTAGCGTCGGAAACCTCGACGGTGACTTCCAGCTCGGGATTGTCGACCAGCTTCTGCAACTCGCCAACCGTCTTGCGCGGAATGATGATGCCCGGCATGCCCTCGGAACCCGATGGCGCATTCACGTCGGCGCGGGCCAGACGGTGACCATCTGTGGCAACAGCGCGCAGCTTCAGGTCGCTGCCGCTTTCGATCGTGTGGAAGAAAATGCCGTTGAGGTAGTAGCGGGTTTCCTCGGTGGAAATCGCAAACTGCGTGCGGTCGATCAGCATCTTCAGGTCCGATGCCTTCAGCTTGAAGCTGTGGCTGAACGTTCCTGCCGTCAGGTCCGGGAAATCCGTCTCGGGAAGGCATTGCAGCGAGAATTTCGAGCGACCGGAGGCAACCGTCATGGTCGAACCGTCTGGGTTCGTCGCCAGCAGAACTTCGGAGCCATCGGGCAGCTTGCGCACGATTTCATAGAGCAGGTGTGCGGGCACGGTGGTGGAACCGGCCTGCTCGACCATGGCTGGTGTCGCTTCGGTAATTTCCAGATCAAGGTCGGTCGCCTTCATGTCCAGCTTGGCGTCTGAAGCGCGCAGCAATACGTTGGACAGAATAGGGATCGTGTTGCGCCGTTCCACCACACGGTGAACGTGGTTCAGCGATTTCAGAAGGTTCGACCGCTCGAGAGTAATACGCATGGACATGCCCGCTTTCAACCGATGCGATCCTGAAGGGAGGGATCGCCAAGATAGTGTCTCCGGCTTGGGCCGGATAATGTGGACGGGCAAAATGGCAGAGTTATCGTAGAAAATGCAAGGGGCCACAGCGCGTCATTTCCGCATTTTCCCCGCTATACATTGGCTTGAGCGGTGCCTTAACCAAGATCGGCCTTGTTCACGCGGTCCGTCTTGCCCATAAAGGCAGGCAATCGAGACAGAACGGGAATGATGCAGTGACAGACGACGCTTTGGGCGACCACACCACGGATGAGGCAGAGGGCACCGGGCGCAGCTTCAAGGTCGGCGGCTTCACCGTGCCTGCACGCCCCATCGAAGCTGCCCTCTATCTTGTCGCGACACCCATCGGCAATCTCGGCGATATCACCGTGCGCGCATTGGAAACACTGGCCTCATCGGATGTTCTCGCCTGCGAGGATACCCGCGTCACCCGCATTCTGCTGGATCGTTACGGCATCCGCAACCGGCCCTATTCCTATCACGAACACAATGCCGAAGAGGCGGGCCCGAAGCTCATCGCCGCGCTCGATGCTGGCAAATCCGTGGCTCTGGTCTCGGATGCAGGCACTCCGCTCGTCTCCGATCCCGGCTACAGGCTTGGCCAGATGGCGCTGGAGGCCGGACACCGCGTCGTGCCCATTCCCGGCCCGTCCGCACCGCTTGCCGCCCTTGTCGGGTCTGGAATGCCGAGCGATGCCTTCATGTTTGCGGGCTTTTTGCCGGTCAAGGATAAGGGCAAACGCGACCGTTTTTCCGAACTCGCAAAGATACCGGCGACGATGATCTTCTTTGAATCGCCGCACCGCATCAGCGCCACCGTCAAGGTCGCCTCGGAAGTCTTAGGGCCTAACCGCCGCGCCGTCGTCTGCCGCGAACTGACCAAGACCTTCGAGGAATTCCGCCGTGGCACACTCGGTGAACTCACCGAGTTTTACAACGAAGACCGCATCGTCAAGGGCGAGATCGTGCTGCTCATCGAGCCGCCGTCCTATGACGAAATCCCCGATATGGAAGATGTGGAAAAGCTGCTGAAAGACCTCGTCTCGACCATGCCCGCAGCCAAGGCGGCGGCAGAAGCCTCGAAGCTCACCGGCCTTCCGCGCAAGGAGCTTTACCAGCGCATTCTGGATATGAAGAGCAGCGATGGCGGCTGAGGGACGGCGTGACAGGAAGCGCCTCGCCGAAAGGCGAGGCCATGCGGCGGAATATTGGGCCGCCGCCTATCTCATGCTCAAGGGTTACCGCATTCTGGGGCTGCGCCACCGCACACCCTTGGGAGAAATAGATCTCATCGCCCGCAAAAGGGATGTGGTGGCTTTCGTCGAGGTCAAGGCGCGCGCAACGGAAACCGGCGCGGTCAATGCCGTCAGCCACACCTCGCAAAACCGCATCCGCGCCGCCGCAGACCTCTGGCTCTCCCGCCGCCGGGACGCCGCCAGACTCTCCCTGCGCTTCGACATCATCGCCGTCATCCCGCGCCGCCTGCCCAGACATTTCATCGATGCCTTTTAAGGTTGCAAAAAGCCGATATCGCCCGGTCTAATCGATTCAGCCTGTTATAAATCTGCAATGAAACTGTAAAAACCCCGTCACGGAACGAGCCTATTCGCATCCTCACCCATCAAGGGCGGTAGAGGATATTATCATGTTCAAGAATGTTTCCATGGCGGCTTTGGCTGTCGCTCTGTCTGCGTCGTCTTCGCTTGCCGCGACCGAAGTAACCTGGTGGCACGCCATGGGCGGCGAGCTGGGCCAAAAGCTCGAAGCCATCGCAAAGAATTTCAACGAGACGCAGAGCGAATATAAGGTCGTGCCCGTCTACAAGGGCAGCTACCCGGAAACCCTGACCGCTGCGATCGCCGCTTTCCGTGCAAAGCAGCAGCCAGCCATCGTTCAGGTGTTTGAAGTTGGCACCGGCACTATGATGGCCGCCAAGGGCGCGGTATATCCTGTCTACAAGCTGATGGCAGACGAAGGTGAAACGTTCGACACCAAGTCGTTCCTGGCGCCGGTTGTTGGATATTATTCCGATACCAGCGGCAACATCCTGTCGCTGCCTTTCAACTCTTCCACACCTATCATGTATTACAACAAGGACGTCTTTAAGAAGGCTGGCCTTGACCCTGAAGTAGCTCCAAAGACATGGAAAGAAGTCGAGGAGTTTTCCAAGAAGATCGTCACATCTGGCGCTGCAAAGTGCGGCTTCACATCGGCCTGGATCACCTGGGTACAGACGGAAAACCTGTCGGCCCTGCATGATCAGCCTTTCGGCACGCAGGAAAACGGCTTCGGTGGCTTTAATGCTGAGTTCAAGTTCAATGGCCCGGTTCAGGTCAAACATTGGTCCAACCTCAAGAAGTGGCAGGATGAAGGCCTCTTCAAGTACGGCGGCCCTGTAGGCGGTGACCAGGCTGCCACCATGTTCTACGCGCAGGAATGCGCCATGACGATGAATTCGTCCGCTGGCCGTGCGGGCGTCATCGCAAACGCCAAAACCTTCACACCCGGTTTTGCCCCGCTTCCATATTATGATGATGTGATCAAGGAGCCGAAAAACTCGATCATCGGCGGTGCAACTCTCTGGGTGCTGAACGGTAAGGACAAGGCCACCTATAAGGGCGTCGCCAAGTTCTTCAGCTACCTCTCCAAGCCTGAAGTGCAGGCCGAATGGCACCAGGCCACCGGTTACCTGCCAATTACCAATGCTGCCTATGAACTCGGCAAGACCCAGGGCTATTATACAAAGAATCCGGGTTCCGACATCGCGATTGAGCAGATCACACGTGGCACGCCAAGCGCCAATTCAAAGGGCGTGCGCTTTGGAAACTTCACCCAGGTCCGGACCATCGTGGATGAAGAATTCCAGTCGCTTCTCGCTGGCAAGAAAGACGCTCAGCAGGCACTCGACAGCGCTGTAACGCGCGGCAACACGCTTCTGCGTGAATTCGAAGCGGCAAACTAACCATCTTTGATGCTCTGGAAGAGGGCCGGCTTGCGCCGGTCCTCTTCTTGTCTGTTCAGCACGCCGTGCGAGGCTTCATGGAAACCAAACGAACCACTTTCGACAGTCGCCTGCTGCCTTACCTGCTGCTGGCACCACAGCTGATCATTACTCTAGTCTTTTTCATCTGGCCCGCAGCACAGGCAGTCAAATCATCCTTCGAGCGTGAAGATCCTTTCGGCTATGCCACGGTTTTCGTCGGGCTCACCCATTACCAGAATCTTCTTGCCGACCCCAACTATCTCGATGCACTCGCGAGAACTGCGGTCTTTGCCGTATCCGTAACCGTGCTTTCTATGGTCCTCGGGCTGGCATTTGCCGCCGCCGTCGATCGCCTCGTTCGCACCGGCCGGGTCTATACGACACTTCTCGTCTGGCCCTATGCTGTGGCGCCGGTCATTGCGGGTGTGCTGTGGTGGTTCATGTTCAACACCTCGACCGGTATTTTGCCCTATTATTTGCAGTTTATCGGCGTTGAATGGGATCACGATCTCAATGGCACCCACGCCATGATCCTCATCGTCATCGCCGCTGCCTGGAAGCAGATTTCCTACAACTTCCTGTTTTTCCTGGCCGGTCTGCAATCCGTTCCCCAATCATTGATGGAGGCGGCGGCCATTGACCGCTCCGGTCCGGTGAAACGCTTCTTCACCATTTCACTGCCGCTGATTTCGCCCACGACGTTTTTCCTGTTCATCATCAATGTGAATTACACGATGTTCGACACCTTCCCCATCATCGACGCGACAACCGGTGGCGGACCGGCGCAGTCCACGACCACGCTTGTCTACAAGGTGTTTGTCGACGGATATCTCGGCCTGAATATCGGATCATCTTCTGCGCAGTCAGTCTTGCTGATGCTGATTGTGATGGTCCTGACCTTCATTCAGTTCCGTTATGTCGAACGCCGCGTCCAGTATTAAGGAACGACAATGGTCGAAAATCGCCCCTTCCTCACTTTTCTCACGCATGCCTTCCTGCTCTGCGGCTTTCTGGTGGTTGCTTTCCCGGTCTATGTTGCGATTATTGCATCGACGCATGACACCGCCACCCTGGTCGGCTCCTCCATGCCGCTTCTGCCAGGCTCGCATTTCATCGAGAATTACCGCCACATATTGACGGGGGCCTCGGCTGCCAATGGTTTGCCCAACTATTCGAGCATGGCAATCAATTCACTGATCATGGCCTTGGTCATCACCGTGGGCAAGATTGCCATCTCCATTCTCTCGGCCTTCGCCATCGTCTATTTCCGGTTTCCATTTCGGCAACTGGCCTTCTGGATCATATTCGTTACACTGATGTTGCCGGTTGAAGTGCGCATCATGCCAACTTACAAGATCGTGGCAGACCTTGGCATGTTGAACTCCTGGGCAGGATTGACAATCCCGCTGATTGCGTCGGCAACAGCGACTTTCCTCTTTCGGCAGTTCTTCATGACTGTTCCCGATGAGATGCTGGAAGCAGCGCGTGTCGATGGTGCCGGTCCTATGAAATTTTTCCGCGATATCCTGCTGCCCCTGTCACGCACGAATATCGGTGCGCTCTGCGTCATCCTCTTCATATATGGCTGGGTTCAGTATCTTTGGCCCATGCTCGTAACGACAGACCCGGGTTACTACACCTTGATGATGGGCATGAAGCGCATGGTCACTGTGCAAGATGGCGTCATCGAATGGAATATCGCTATGGCAGGCGCCGTTCTGGCAATGCTGCCATCAATCTTGATTGTGATTTTCATGCAGCGGCTGTTCATCCGCGGCCTTACAGAGACGGAGAAGTAACATGGCTCCCATCACGATAGCCAATGTATCGAAGATTTACTCAGGTGGTGCCCGCGCGGTGGATGCCGTATCGATCGATATCACCGATGGCGAGTTCATCGTTCTCGTCGGGCCGTCCGGTTGCGGCAAGTCGACGCTTTTGCGGATGGTCGCTGGCCTTGAAACGATCTCTGACGGCGAAGTGTCAATCGCTGGAAAGATCGTCAACCGCATGGAACCCGCCGATCGCGACATCGCCATGGTCTTCCAGAACTATGCGCTCTATCCCCATATGTCGGTTCGCCAGAACCTTGAATATGGCCTGAAGAACCGCAAGACGCCCAAGGCGGAGATTGATGCGCGGGTGGCGGAGGCGGCGCGGATGCTGGAGCTTCAGCCCTATCTGGATCGCAAGCCGCGTGCCCTGTCTGGCGGTCAGCGTCAGCGCGTTGCCATGGGCCGTGCCATAGTGCGCAAGCCCGCAGCCTTTCTCTTCGATGAGCCGCTCTCCAACCTCGATGCCAAGCTGCGCGTTTCCATGCGCGGTGAGATCAAGCGCCTGCAACGCCGCCTCGGCACCACCTCCATCTATGTCACCCACGACCAGCTGGAAGCCATGACGCTGGCTGACCGTCTGGTGGTGCTCAATGCCGGTCGTATCGAACAGATCGGCGCACCGCTGGAGGTTTATCACCGCCCGGCCTCAACCTTTGTCGCAAGCTTCATCGGCTCTCCGGCCATGAACCTTCTGTCCGGTGAATTGCATGGGGATCGTCTCGCCATGGGCCCGGCTGTGCTTTCGCTCAACGGCTATGCGCCAGCGTCGGGTCCGGTAACGGTCGGCATTCGCGCAGAGGACATGCGCCTTGCCGGTGTCGGTGAGGAGGGGCTGCGCCTGCGGGTGGATTATATCGAAGAGCTCGGTTCGCAGCGTCTCGTCCACGGTATGCTGGGCGATCAGCAGCTCACCTTCGCTACCTCGGCAGAAACCGAACTGCCGGAGGATCTCGTGCTGACCATCACACCGGACAGACTGCATTTCTTCGATATGGAAAGCGGCAAGCGCATCGAAGGCAATGCGCCCAGGGTGCAGACCCAGCCCGTGCAAAGCCTCGCGGCAGCCCATTGAGCGTTTCGCTTCGCCCTTCCATTAAAATTGAAGGTTTTTTTGGAAGGGCATGAACACTCCATTTGTGCTATGACCCCGTCGTTGCAAAGGTTGGGGACAAGAGATGGTTTTGCATGGAATGATTGCAGCGGTGGCGGCATTGGCGGCGCGTGCGGTGCCGGGAAGACCCGTGCCAGGCATAAGAATGCGGCCGCAGCCGGTGGTTTCTGCCAGCTCCTGCGCGCTGGAGATGCGTTCCGCCCCGATCAATCCGGATTGGATCATTGCCGGTGAGCCGCAGGCCCGTATGGCGGACCACTCCCGCAGCGACGACCGCGCCTCCTACACGGCCCTCTGGGATTGCACGGCTGGAACGTTCCGCTGGTATTTCGGCTGGGATGAAACGGTCCATATTCTAGAAGGCGAGGTGCATGTGACCGCCGAGGATGGATCGGTACATGAGCTGCGCGCGGGTGATGTCGCCTATTTCAAGGCGGGCACCTGGGCCACATGGCGGGTGGACACTTACGTTCGCAAGGTCGCCTTTCTGCGCCGCCCGTTCCCGACGCCGATCGCCATCGCATATCGCGTCAAGAACAGGCTGCTGCCTGCGGCAACACCGTCGCTGTGAGTGCAGGATGCCTCAATAAAACTCATAGATAGGCCATCTCGAAGCAGTTGCCTTTGAAGTTTGCCTGCCCTACACATTCCGGGCTTTCAAAAGGAAATTGCGCATGGCCAAAATCAAGAACGTCGCGATCCAGATGGATCATGTCTCCGGCATCAACATCGCTGGCGACAGCACATTCGCGATCAGCCTTGAGGCGCAGGCGCGCGGATACCGCCTTTTCCACTACACGCCGGATCGGCTCTCCATGCGCGATGGCAAAATCTACGCAACCGTCGAACAGATGGAGCTGCGCGACATCAAGGGCGACCACTTCTCCCTTTCGGCGCCTGAGCGCGTCGACCTGTCGACCATGGATGTCATCCACCTGCGCCAGGACCCGCCATTCGACATGGCCTACATCACCTCCACCCATCTGCTGGAGCGCATTCACCCCAAGACATTGGTGGTGAATGATCCGGCATGGGTGCGCAATTCGCCCGAAAAGATCTTCGTCACCGAATTTGCCGACCTGATGCCCGCCACGTTGATTACCAAGGATGTGGCCGAGATTGCCCGCTTCCGTGAAGAAATGGGCGATATCATCCTAAAGCCGCTGTACGGCAATGGCGGCGCTGGCGTGTTCCACTCCACCCGCGATGACCGCAACTTCTCGTCGCTTCTGGAAATGTTCGGCCAGATGTTCCGCGAACCCTACATCGCCCAGCAATATCTGTCCGACGTCCGCAAGGGCGACAAGCGCATCCTGCTGGTGGATGGCGAGCCCGTCGGTGCCATCAACCGTGTGCCTGCGGAAAATGATGCCCGCTCCAACATGCATGCCGGTGGCCGCCCGGAGCCGACCGAGCTGACGGCCCGCGAGAAGGAAATCTGTGAGCGCATCGGCCCTGCCTTGCGCGAACGCGGCTTCCTCTTCGTCGGCATCGATGTCATCGGCAATTACATGACGGAAATCAACGTCACGTCACCGACCGGCATTCGCGAAGTCAAGAAGTTTGGCGGTGCCGATGTCGCAAGCCTGCTGTGGGATGCCATCGAGCGCAAGCGCGACGCGCAGGGCTGATTGCTCCAACCTCCGCCACCCCGGACTTGATCCGGGGTCCATCCGCCCTGCGTCTGCAAGACGAAAAGACTCTTCTCCCATCAAAGGCCTGATCGCACCGGGCGCCGGGTCATGACGTCAGATATCACGCCGCCTTTGCGACGTGATATTCCTTGATTGCAGCCATCTTGATGGATGGGTAGCGCTCCGCCTCGTAGCGCAGCGAAAAGCCATCCTGCGCCAGAAACACCGGATCGCCATCCAGATCGCGGGCGATATCGCCGCGCTTGACGGTCAGGAACTTCTCCATATCGGCGGGCTGGTCCGAAGAAATCCAGCGGCAGATCGAAAAGCGCGACATTTCGAACGATACCGGCAGGCCATATTCGCCCATCAGCCGCTCCTTCAGCACGTCCAGCTGCAGCGCGCCGACAACGCCGACAATGGCGGGGGAGCCATCTTCAGGCGAAAACAGCTGCACGACGCCTTCTTCGGCCATCTGATGCAGGGCTTCCTTGAGCTTCTTCGCCTTCATCGCATCTTCCAGCCGCACGCGGCGCAGAATTTCCGGCGAAAAGTTCGGCACGCCCTGGAAGACGAGGTTTTCGCCCTCGGTCAGCGTGTCGCCAATGCGCAATGTGCCATGGTTGGGAATACCCACGACGTCGCCCGCAAAGGCGGTGTCGGCAATGTGGCGCTGCGAGGCGAAGAAGAATTGCGGTGCCGTCAGGCCCATCTGCTTGCCGGTGCGCGCCAGCCGCGCCTTCATGCCGCGCTCCAGCTTGCCGGAGCAGATGCGCGCAAAGGCAATACGGTCGCGGTGGTTCGGGTCCATATTGGCCTGAATCTTGAAGACGAAGGCCGTCATCTTGTCTTCATCGGCATGCACGGTGCGGGTATCGGCCACCTGGTCGCGCGGCGGCGGGGCGATTTCGCCCAGAGCATTGATCAGGTCACGCACGCCGAAGTTACGCAGCGCGGAGCCGAAGAAGACAGGCGTCAGATGCCCCTCAAGAAAAGCGGTGCGGTCAAACGGGCGGCAGGCTTCCAGCGCCAGTTCCGTCTCGCCAATAAAGGCCTCGCGCTCATTCTCCGGCAGCCGGTCCGCCACCGCCTGCGGACCGTTGACCTGCGTCGCCTCGACCTCGTTGTCGGAGCCGCGCACCCGGTTGCTCGCCAGATGGTAGGAGCCGCAGAAGCTCTTGGAACGACCGATTGGCCAGGTCACAGGCGCGGTGTCCAGCGCGAGCTTTTCCTCGATCTCGTCAAGGATTTCAAAGATATCACGGCTTTCACGGTCCATCTTGTTGACGAAGGTGATGATGGGGATATCGCGCATACGGCAGACTTCGAACAGCTTCAGCGTCCGCGGCTCGATACCCTTGGCGGCATCGATGACCATGATGGCCGCATCGACCGCCGTCAGCGTGCGATAGGTATCGTCGGCAAAGTCTTCGTGACCAGGCGTATCGAGAATATTGAAGACCTTGTCGTCATATTCAAAGGTCATGACAGAGGTCACGACCGAAATGCCGCGCTCGCGTTCGATCTTCATCCAGTCGGACCGCGTCTGGATGCGATCCTTCTTGGCCTTCACCTCGCCAGCCAGCTGAATGGCACCGCCGAACAGCAGCAGCTTTTCGGTCAGTGTCGTCTTACCGGCGTCCGGGTGCGCGATAATGGCGAAGGTGCGGCGGCGGGAAACCGCCTCTGCGAGTGTTTCGGGCATTAGACAAATCCTGTGGAATTGCGGGCTATCTAACGTTTCGGGGCCGCTTTTGCAATTGACCTTGGCATTCACACGGCAAACTAATGCCGCATGACCGTAAAAAATGAAAATCGCCCCGTTCTCAATCTCCTCCGTCTGCCCCACGGCGAAGGTCTTGAGCTCCCGTCCTATGAAACCGCAGGGGCAGCCGGCATGGATCTGCGCGCAGCGGTGGAGGAGGGCGCACCGCTGGTGTTGAAACCCGGTGCCCGCGCGCTGGTGCCCACGGGCCTCGTCTTTGAAGTGCCTGAGGGTTACGAAGCGCAGATCCGCCCGCGCTCCGGCCTTGCCATCAAGAACGGCATCACCTGCCTCAACACGCCCGGCACGGTCGATAGCGATTATCGGGGAGAGGTCAAAGTCATCCTCGCCAATCTCGGGCAGGAGGATTTCGTGGTCGAACGCGCAATGCGCATCGCCCAGGTGGTCATCGCCCCTGTTACGCAGGTTGCCCTTGTCGAGGTCACGCAAACCTCGCAAACCCTGCGCGGCGCGGGCGGCTTCGGCTCCACCGGCGTTTGAGCGGCAGCCGGGTCGGGGTTGCGCGCAGACACCCGGCTCGCACCCCAAGGTGAAAATGTTCACTTCTTGTTCTTGTATCGGCTTGCAGAATGTGAAAGGTTGCATGAACGGACGAATACACTTTTTATTATAGTTTTCTAAAGTCCGCATATGGGGGCTTGCATGGTTGCGCGCGTCAACACGGTGGCGTTTCAGGGCATAGAGGGTGTGCCTGTCGAGGTTCAGGTCATGGTCGCGCCCGGCAAGGTCGGGATGCAGATTGTCGGTCTGCCGGATAAGGCGGTTGCCGAAAGCCGGGAGCGGGTGCAGGCCGCATTGCACGCGTCAGGGCTAGCGCTTCCGGCAAAGAAGATCACTGTCAACCTGGCCCCGGCGGATCTGCCCAAGGAAGGTTCGCATTTCGACCTGCCCATTGCGCTTGGCATGATGGCGGCGCTGGGTGCCATTCCGGCGGATGCACTGGATACCTATGTCGCCTTGGGTGAGCTTAATCTGGACGGCACCATCGGTGCGGTGTCCGGCGCGCTTCCTGCGGCCATCGGTGCGAATGCCCAGGGCAGGGGGCTCATCTGCCCGGCCGAGAGCGGCTCGGAAGCGGCCTGGGCTGGCAGCGATATCGACATTCTGGCACCACGCAGCCTGATCGCGCTTGCCAATCATTTTCGCGGCACGCAGCGCCTGTCCCGGCCCATGCCCTCCATTCGTGCCAACCCCGCCAATCTGCCGGATCTCGCCGATATCAAGGGGCAGGAAAGCGCCAAGCGGGCGCTTGAGGTGGCAGCTGCCGGAGGTCATAATCTCTTGATGGTCGGGCCGCCCGGCTCGGGCAAGTCGATGCTCGCCTCGCGTCTCCCCTCCATCCTGCCGCCGCTTTCTGCGGGGGAATTACTGGAAGTCTCCATGGTCCATTCCATTGCGGGGCAACTGGCCGGCGGCAAGCTGTCGGACCGTCGCCCGTTTCGCACGCCGCATCATTCCGCCACCATGGCGGCTCTCGTCGGCGGCGGCCTGCGGGCAAAACCGGGGGAGGCGTCGCTTGCGCATCACGGCGTGCTGTTTCTGGACGAGTTTCCGGAATTCTCACCGCAGGTGCTGGATGCCTTGCGCCAGCCGCTGGAAACGGGGGAATGCATCATCGCCCGCGCCAACCACCGCGTCAGCTATCCCGCACAGATCCAGCTCGTTGCGGCCATGAACCCGTGCAAATGCGGCATGGCGGGAGAGCCGGGCTTCACCTGCGCCCGTGGCCCCCGCTGCGTCACGGATTATCAGCAGCGCATCTCCGGTCCCTTGATGGACCGTATCGATATTCGAATCGAAGTTCCCGCCGTCTCAGCAGCCGATCTCATCCGTCCCATGAGCGCCGAAACCAGCGCCGATGTTGCAAGACGCGTGTCCCAGGCACGAAGCAAGCAGGAAGACCGCTACAGCAGGGCAGGGTTCCAGGGCATCGGCACCAATGCCCGCTGCTCCACCGCCCTCATCGAAAAATTCGCCGAACCGGATGCCCCCGGGCTGCAATTGCTGCGCGACGCCGCCGAAAAACTCAAATTTTCCGCCCGCGGCTATCACCGCATCCTCAAAGTCGCCCGCACCCTTGCCGACCTCGATGACAAATCGATCGTCAGCCGAATCCACCTGGCCGAAGCCATCTCCTACCGCATCGCCGGAGAAAGACTGACCGCAGCAGCCTGACAGCCGTCTCGCCAAAGGCTTCAACGGCTCCCTCCTGCCCACGTTAGTCCCGGGCGCTTCCCCTCCTTGGCGTCCTGAGGCACCACTTCTCCCCGTCATCCCGGACTTGATCCGGGATCCAGCCGCCTTGCGTCTGCAAGGCGAG
>NZ_JARVRD010000008.1:0-263129 GCF_030209845.1 Agrobacterium sp. fls2-241-TYG-188a
GCCAGCGATCGCCCAGGCGATGGCTAAGAAGCTTAGCGCTACGACGGACGACCAGGAATACCGGTGACCGTCCAGACCGGCGACAGCGTTAAGGACCAGAAGGTAGCCCAACATCATTAGGATGTTGATCGCCCCCATGCCGAGCGCGACGGGAAAGTGGCTGCGGTTCATTGCAAGTATGCAGCCGAAAACGAACGTAAAGAGTGCCGCGGCCAAAACACCGAGCACGCGTGCGCGACCTGGATGAGCGTGCCTTTCCCAAAGGAGAAGCGATGCTGACACCAGCAGCGTTCCAATGGTTAAGTACCAAAGAGTTTGTAAATCGATCTGCATTGCTCTGCCCCCTTGCGTCAAAGCCTACAGCGTGGTCTTTATAAGATTCTTTACGCCGCCTCTCATATTGTCGACATGGTTGGCTTAGCGTTAAGCGTGCTATTGGGTGTCGGCACAAAAGCTGTCCGCTGCTGGCGATACGCCTTTTCTTGCGGCACGTAGCTCTTTTTATTTTGACACGACCTGTTTGGCGCCTTGCGGCAGGTCAGTCGCCTTGTGGACTAATGGCGTGGGAACGATGTATCGCTCATCTCTGCGGCGGGCTACTAGTATCCTGCTCCTAAGCATGACTGTTGCTTTGACGGAGGAAACCGGTGCATGCCCATCAAGGGAACGGTCAGTACGCGAGGCAAGCGCACTTACGATGTGCCGGGCAGAATTACTACCATGAAACCTGGATCAGTTTCTTGCACGGCGAGCGTTGGTTTTTGCTCGGAGGAGAAAGCTCGCGCCGCGGGGTCACGACGGTCCCGCGTCTGAGCAAAATGTGCTCCGGAACAGAAGTTCGAAGCATGTCCTTACGTGCTTTTTCCGGCTCTGCCCCTTAAGATCACCCCACGAGTGGCGGCGGTGACTTCTTCCGATTCCAGAACGATGTACTGCCCGTTATCTGTCTGATAACCTTTGATCTGATCGTCACGCTCGACCAACTCGCCGGTCTCGCCATATACGAACTCGCGCTTCACCCGATTGTCGGTTGCTTTGTTGAGCGTGTTGAAGGCGATCCGCTCCTGACGCTGCGGCCAAAGCGCGACTGCGCAGGACACTTCGCCGAATTTGATGAAGCCTTTCCAACCCGCTCACGGGGAACCCATAATATGACACTCCTCACAGAACCACGCGATTCAACCGAACGAGTGATCGAGACGTCCTAGCTAAAACGAGTCGTTTACGATGACTTAGGCACATGCGGCCTCTCGTTTCGCGTGTCTGTCTTAGGTCGCTGATACGAATGCATCTTTTGAAAGCGTGACGCGTTTCCCTCCATAGCCACCCGACGGAGATCTGTTATGACAAAGCGAGAACTTATCGATACCGGCACTGACAAGCGTTACGTACGCCGCGATGAAGACGGCAAGTTCAAGGAGAGCGTCGATGTCTCTCGTTCGCTTTCAGCCGATGCGCGCCATGACGCACAGAATGATACCAAATCAGGAGAGGGCGACAAAGGTGATCGCAAGCGCTAACGCAAGCCGGTGAAGATCGCCACCTACAATGTTAACGGTATCAATGGTCGCCTGAACGTTATGCTTCGTTGGCTGGACGAGGGGCAACCTGACATCGTCTGTCTGCAAGAACTTAAGGCACCGTCCAATAAATTTCCGCGCAAAGAGCTGGAACGCGCAGGCTACGGCGCGATATGGCATGGCCAGAAATCGTGGAACGGTGTCGCGATCCTTGCACGCGGCCAGGAGCCGCTTGAGACGAGACGCGGGTTGCCCGGCGGCGAGCACGACGATCAAAGTCGATACATCGAGGCTGTCATCGACGGAATGGTTGTCGGATGCCTCTACCTGCCAAACGGCAATCCTGTCCCAGGTCCGAAGTTCCAATACAAACTAGACTGGTTTCGGCGACTGCATTCCTACGCGGAAGAACTGTTCGAGCTCGGAGTACCTGTAGCCCTCGTTGGCGATTTTAACGTCATGCCAACCGATCTCGATGTCTACAAACCGGAGCGCTGGATAGACGACGCGCTGTTTCGGCCCGAGGTCAAAGCGGCTTATGCGGATCTGGTGGCGCAAGGCTGGACGGATGCGGTACGGCATCTGCATCCGATCGAACGGATCTACACCTTCTGGGCATATTTTCGAAATGCGTATGCGCGCGACGCTGGTCTGCGGATCGACCACTTTTTGCTGAGCCCGCATCTCGCCGAAAGGCTCGTGAAGGCCGAAGTCGACAAGCACGTCCGTGGCTGGGAGCACACCAGCGATCACGCGCCTGTCTGGATTGAACTGACCGAAAAAACGTCAAAAAAAGGTGAGACAAATGACCGATGATTGGAAACGTGAGGTTCGCTCAAAGCTCGAAGAGCTGGTCGATGGCCTCGTTGTAAACGGCGTCAGTTATGAGGACGCTTGCAGTGTCATTGTCGTGGAGGTCAACAGCATGTTGGTCGCTCATGAGCATGATCCAGATCCCGCAGATGATGATGTAATCGAGGAGCCGGCCAACGACTGGCCAGCGGCAGAAGAGAAACGACCTGTAGATTGAAGGTTTGTGGGGGCCCCGGAGGACAACCCCTCAGGGGCCGTTCGACTTCTTATTGAGGCGGCTGACCGTTAGACGCCGACATTCCACCGTCGACAGGCAGATTGACGCCTGTCACGAAGCGAGCGTCGTCACTTGCAAGGAATGCGATCACCGCCGCGACGTCTTCCGGTTCGCCAGGGCCTCTGAGCGCAAAGCGTTCGTTGAATTTCGCGATCAACTTTTCGTCGTCCATCATGTCCTCGGTCATCCCGGTGCGCGTTAGGCTCGGGCATACTGCGTTGACCCTGATGCCGTCCTTGCCATGATCCATGGCCATCGCCCGCGTGAGGTTGGTAATGGCACCCTTGGCGGCATTGTATGCCGCCATGCCCCAGTCACCACCCGTGCCGGATACGGAGTTGACGTTGATGATGGAGCCGCGCGACGACTTCAGATGTGGGACGGCCGCACGGCAGGCGTAGAAGACGCCATCCACATCTGTCGCCATGACCGTTCGCCAGGCATCTGTGGTGAGGGTGCTGACGTCGCCTTGGGCAACAACACCTGCATTGTTGACAAGAACATCCAGGCGCCCGAACTTTTCGACCGTCCGAGAAATCATGTCTCTCACGTCACCGTCATTCGATATGTCAGCCTCGATTAGCAGAACCCGATCTTCAGGATAAGGCTTCGCGACATCCTCCAGCTTTGCCCTCGTGCGGCCGACCAGGGTCACCATTGCGCCCTCGCTGAGGAAACGCTCCGCCGTTGCCTTGCCTATTCCTGAACCAGCGCCAGTTACGACGACAACCTTGTCTGCAAATCGCTGCATTGAAATCCCCTTGAATGTGCAGTGGTGCCTCGTTCTGAAACGGGACATGTGCGGGGTTGTTCCCGGCGCAGAGGTCTTGGCGATTGAAGGCAGACAGATGGCAATAACGAGATTGTCAGTGGCGGCGTAGCGCTGGAGCGGAACGAACGTTCCCCAGTGGAGGTTGAGGGGATGCAATAGGAAAGTCTCATGATGCCCTCAAATCTCGCGGCCTTCTTCTCTCTATTCGTTATATTCATTGGCGCAATCTGCGTCGCTGCAAGTCCTAGTTTTGTAATGGCTGGGGACCGCGGACCCCGAATTGTGTCGTCCAAGGTCGACCCTGCGGCCAAACCCTTGCAGATGGTGCAGGCAGAAAGCATCTCCAGATCGACCGCTGCTCGAGTAGGAATGCGTGGGGATCATCTGGTGATCCTGTTCCACGGCATCCGGGGAAGAGGGGCGGTGATGGGAGCGCTCGGGAACTCTTGGCAGGCTACGCTCCCGGACACAGTGTTCGTTGCGCCAGACGCGCCGTTCGCGCACAAGTCAGGTGGTCGTCAATGGTTTGCAGTCGATGACCAGATCATGCGCCCCGAGCGGATAGATGCCGCGCGTCGATCGTTCGACAGGGTGGTCTCTGAAATTGTCAAACGTGAAGGGTTCGAAGGCGCGCTGGACCGAGTGGCGTTCGTCGGGGTCTCGCAGGGCGCCATTATGGCGCTGGATGGAGTTGCATCGGGTCGTTGGAAGGTCGGCGCTCTTGCCACTTTTGCAGGTCTGTTGCCTCTGCCGCCGACGTCATCTTCGACACGAACAGTTATTCTGATGATGCATGGTGCAGAGGATAAAACAATTCCACCGGCAGCGACAACTGTCGCGTCTGGCCAACTGCGATCGGCTGGTTTCAAGGTGACGTCCAAAATCTATCCTGGGGTCGGACACACTATATCGTCGGAGGAGGCAATGGATGCCGTCATCTTCCTTCGCGACGGCTTAAAATAGCGGCATCACGGTGTACGTTCGACCTCCATTTCTTGACTGATTATCCGGGCGCGGGTAGAAGAGATGGGCCAACTTGGAGTGCACGACCATGGACATTGCTGACCTGTAGTCTGAATCAGCACCACTGATGTAGCGGCCGAGAACATCGCGCGTCCTGAGTATAATTCGCACTTTTAAGGATTCACTCATGCCCAGACTTGAGGGGAAAACCGCAGTCGTGACCGGGGCTGCGCGCGGCATTGGCGCAGCTATTTCTCGTGCTTTCGCGCACGAAGCGGCCAGCGTCATTGTCACTGACATCGACGTGGAAGGTGGCCGGAATCTAGCAAAGGAAATCGGAGCGACGTTCGTCCGACTTGATGTTTCCTCGGAAAACGATTGGATTGAGATTGCCCGTCAGTTTCCGAGGATTGACGTGATTGTCAACAATGCCGGGATCACCGGGTTCGAGGGACCAGTCGACAGCACTCCGCCTGCTCACGATCCGGAAAACGCTCAACTCTCCGATTGGCGTGCGGTCCATGCCGTGAATTTGGATGGGACTTTCCTCGGTTGCCGTTATGCCATCAGGGCCATGCGGGAAAATGGTGCGGGCTCGATCATCAATATCTCGTCTCGCTCGGGGTTGGTTGGAATTCCGATGGCTGCGGCCTATGCCTCATCCAAGGCGGCGGTGCGCAACCACACCAAGAGCGTCGCCCTCTATTGCGCTAGTCAAGGCTTGAACATCCGCTGCAATTCGATCCATCCGGCCGCCGTGATGACTCCCATGTGGGAGCCGATGCTGGGCACTGGCGCGGATCGTACAGACCGCGAGGCCGCGTTGGTCAAGGACACACCGATGCGCCGGTTTGGAAGGCCGGAGGAAGTCGCTGCGCTGGCTGTGTTGCTGGCTTCCGACGAAGCCACCTATATGACTGGAGCCGAATTGACCATCGATGGCGGCATTCTTGCGGGATCAGCCGCGGCGCCGGGGAGCTAAAAAAGTGATAGCGCCAAACTGTCATCCGCCGTTGCAGGCCAACTGGATCACAGCCACCGCGCGGGTTTGAAGCGGTAATACAGAATGCCGCAGAGAACGAGAATGACAGCCAGAACGATGTGATACCCGTATTGCGACTTCAGCTCGGGCATGTTCTCAAAGTTCATGCCGTAAATCCCAGCGATTGCCGTCGGCACAGCCAGAATCGCCGCCCATGCTGCGAGCTGCCGCGTAGTCGCTCTTGCCGCTGTTGCTCCAGAAGATTTGTGGCCTCGAATACGGATGTCACGATATCACGCAACCCGATCACTATGTTTTCGACACGCCGAACATGATCGTGAACGTCCTTAAAGAACGGCCTAGCGTTGTTGTCGACGCAGGGCAGTTTAAGGTTGGCTAGCTTGCTGGCAACTTCCGCCGTCGGACCCATCAGCCTCTGGAACTTAATGACCTGCCGACGCATTCGGAAGATCCTGCGGATCTGCTCCGGCTCAATGAAAGATATGAGAACGTGTTTCTCAATCTCCAGAACCCGGTCTTCTATCGTTTCGACCAAGGGAAGATAGCTATCGACGATGAAATCGAGGATGCCGTGGAGGACGTAGTCAGGACCATGCGAGAGAAGCTGCGGTGCCTGCTCGAGTTGTTCGCGTAGTTTCTGGTGTGATCGAGCCGACCCATGTCGCACGGTGATGACATGGTTCTGGCCGACAAAGATACAGGTCTCGCCATAGGCGATCCTGTCGTTTTCGAGATTTGCGGTCTTGGCGACGACGAATAGCTGGTCGCCATAGATATCGACCTTCGGGACCTGTTTGCCATTCAGCGCGTCCTCGACTGCAAGGGAATGAAGGCTGAACATCGCCTTCAAACATGCCATCTCTTCGATCGTCGGATCGGTCAGCCCGATCCAGACAAACTCGTTGGCGTTCGCCTCAAAGGGCTGCGAAGAGAGTGTCATCTCATCAGTGCGCTTACCGTTGCGATAGAGATAGGATGCGACGACTGTCATTCTTGTCCGATATGCTTCGAGGACTGGAGGGGAGATATTTGACTGTAAGGAACAAATACAAGCCAAGCCGACCGGGAGGTAGCGAAGAGAGCCGTTCAGCCGAGGTTTAAGCTATTTCCTACTGAAACCTCAAGACTGACGAGACGGGTATGACGGCGATCAGGTGACCATCGGCGCGAACGACCTCGAAGCTGGTGTGGCTGATGATGTCTCCGAATACTATTTTTTCGGCAAGTGTTTCCCTCGCTGCCTGAGGCGCTTCTCTTATGGCCTGATCGTCACCTGAAAGCACCGCGCCTTCAAAAAAAGGGTGTCTGCTTCCCTGACGTGGAAGAAGTACCTTGGCATTTCGAATTCCGATTTGTTTCCCGTACATTATCGATGAGCAACGGACCGAGAGATCACATTGTTCTAGACCCTGCATAGTCTTCGGGCGCAGACTGTCGGCGTGCCGATATGTAAAAAGTTTGAACGGTTCGAGCTGGCGGTCATTCGTTTATACAATGAGCAAATATGCAAGCCTCATCCGACCTTGAGTGAAGCGATGAGTGCCCTCAAGGCTGGTGGAGATTGCCTGCGACTTGGGTGGTAAAGGTGGAATCCGGGATAGCTCGGACACCAGTCTTTCAGCACCTGAACAAGAGTCCCCGCCGCGATCTCCTCAGCGACGTCATGCTCCATGATATAGCCTAGCCCGACACCTGCACGAACAGCCGCCGCCGGCAGATCGCCGTCATTTGCGACGAGGGGTCCGCTAGTGCGGATATTGATCTCCTTGCCATCTTTCTCGAATTCCCAGGGCAGTAGTCCGCCTGAGGTCGTCAGCCGGTATCCGATACAGGCGTGGCGTTCCAGGTCATAGGGGGTCAACGGCGGAGGATAGCGTTCGAAATAGGATGGCGTTCCCACCACCACCGTCCTTAAATCCGGCCCCAGCTTTACCGCGACCATGTCCTTGGCGACGGCTTCTCCCAGTCGAATGCCCGCATCGAAACCGGCTGTGACGATATCCGTCAGGCCATCATCGATATTGACCTCCACCCGCACATCCGGATTGGCCAGCAGGAAGGCCGGTAGCTTCGGTAGAAGCACCATTCGTGCCGCATAGGCGAAGGTGGTTATCCTGACCGTACCGGAAGGATTGTCGCGCCACTCCGCCAGCGCTTCCAGCCCGCTTTCAATATTGGCGAGCGCTGGATTGAGCGATTGCAGCAGCCTCTCGCCCGGTTCGGTCGGCGCGACACTGCGCGTGGTGCGCGACAAAAGCCGGACGCCCAGCCGCTCCTCCAGCCCGCGCATCGCATGGCTCAGCGCAGAGGGTGACATGCCGAGAATGGCGGCGGCGCGGGTAAAGCTGCGCTCGCGCGCCACCGCCGCGAAGGCCAGGAGATCATTGAGTTCGTTTCGTTCCATTCATGCACTGTGCTCACAAGTTCATCCCGCTATCAATGGCTTATGCTGTGGAACGCTTGTCGTTACATCCTGTTGCACAACAACGATGGAGAACACCGATGGATCTCACCAGTTACCGCACACTCGGCAAATCCGGCCTGATCGTCAGCCCGCTGGCCCTTGGCACCATGACCTTCGGTGCGGAACGCTGGGGTGCCGGAAACGAAACCTCGCGCGCGCTTTTCGATGCCTATGTCGAAGCCGGTGGCAATTTCATCGACACGGCGGATGTTTATTCCGCTGGCCAAAGCGAGGAGATGCTTGGCACATTTGTGTCGGACAGCGGCACGCGTGATCGGTTGGTCATTGCCACCAAATCCGGTTTTCCACGCGGGCAGGGTACGCCTTTATGGGGTGGTAATGGTGCCAAGAACATCCGCATGAGCATAGAGGGCTCATTGAAGCGGCTAAAGACCGATTACATCGACATGTACTGGATGCATGTGTGGGACCGCACGACGCCAGCAGAAGAGGTGTTGCAGACTTTGGCATATGCGGTTCGCGCCGGTAAAATCCTGCATTACGGTTTCTCCAACACGCCTGCATGGTATGTCGCAAAGGTCGCGACGCTCGCCGAAGCGCACGGCTTGCCCAAGCCAATCGGCTTGCAATATGCCTATTCTCTCATCGACCGTGGCGTGGAGCTGGATCTCCTTCCGGCAGGTGCCGAGTTCGGTCTGGGAATGGTGCCATGGAGCCCGCTTGCGGCTGGATTGCTGACAGGAAAATACGGTCGCGACAAGATCAGCGATGCCAGCCGTGTGCCGGGGCTGCCAGACAAGGCAGGAACTGTGACCGAGGGTGAAAGCGACGGGCGCCTCAATGGTGACAACCCGTTCGGGGGCATGCTGTTCACGGATCGCAACTTCCAAGTCGTCGATGTTCTGAAAGCTGTGGCTTCAGAGGCTGGTCGTTCGCCTGCGGAAGTAGCACTGGCCTGGGTAGCGAAACGCCCTGGCGTCTCCTCGGTGTTGATCGGCGCAAGCCGTGTAGATCAACTTACTCAAAATATCGCGTCGCTCGACACAGTGCTGGAGGATCAGCACCTGCAGCGACTGGAGAAGGCCACCGCGCTGCCAATGCTCAATCCTTACTTCATCTTCCAGATGCCGACTGAAATGGTATTCGGTGGACAGCAGGTGCGTGGATGGGGAGCGAGCTAAGCAGGTACGGCGACTTGTAATCTTCTGATATTCGGAAGGAATTGGTTTTAGGGCCCGGTCTTTGCGACCGGACCCCAGCAACATCAGTGGTGATGTTCTGGCATCTCTTTCAACTGGTCTTTCGTCCACGACGTCACAGCATGAACATCGCCATCCTCGTCGCGCATGAAATCAAGGTCGCTCAGCGCGACGGCTACTGGCTTGGCGCCGATTCCAAGAAATCCGCCAACATCGATGATGGCTTGGCCGCCTGTTCCGCCATGGACGTGATCGACCTTTCCAACCTTATGGTCATCTGCGCCATATACGGTTGCACCTTCCAGAATTTCCGGGGTCAGCTCTGTCGTCGATAGGCGAACGTGGTTTGTATGATCCATCGGGTTTCCTCCTTTGTGGATGATCACGTAACGGCATCACAGGCCTCTGGTTCCCTGATACGGAAAGCTTTAATTGACCCCTGACCAACAGCTCGTCTGACACTCTCACGCTATGTATCTATATTTGCGCGAGGATCCAGGCACTACCACCTGTAGTCACGATATTCATGTCGCCCACGCCATTCGCGTCGGTCGTAGTAGTCGCGGCGTTCTCGCCATTCGCGACGATCGCGCCATTCTCGTCTGGCTTCCCAGCGGTCACGTCTATCCCACCGATCGCGATACTCACGCGGAGGGCCATTTGGTCGGCAATAGCCGCGTGGGGAAAGGTGGAAGCCGCGTCCGCAAGCGTAGTCTACCTTCTGCACGTCTGAGGCCGAGGGGACAGATGGACGAACTGACGGCATCGCGTTGGCGACGTTGGCAAGCAGACTACCTAGAATTATTCCCGCGCTGAAAATTATCTTGCGCATCTCACATCACTCCGTTGAGGGTGATGCGATTTAGCGACCCGCACCGTGAACCATGCCTGAATGAACTTTGACGTTTTCGTGGCGTTGCAAGCTGCGGAAGATTTGCGGATGCGACCAACGTGCGGCGGAACCTACTCCGAGCCAGGGAGTGCGGGGAAGGTGAGACTGGTGCCCACTTGCGGGATATCCGTCGCCAATCCTCTACGGCATGGCATCTATCGGTAAGTTCGAAAGGTTTCGCGCTGATGCGAGCGCAGGATGCCTAAGCCAACTGACTTGAGCGCCACCGCGCTAGGAAACAGATCTACCGAAGCAGTCCATCGACGTCGAACTCTTCCCAGCCGCCAAGCTTCGGCGCCGAATCCTTGGCGTCGTCTTTAGACTTCTTAGACCTCTTTGCAGCCTCCCTCTTGAGCGACCGCGTCAGCTTCGCTTGATACGTAGCCCGTTGCCTCTTTTCAGCTTTTGCCTCGGCATCCTCCACCCGCCATTCTTCTGCGGCCCCTCGGTCGAGAAGATCCTCCACCACCTTGGGGTCGAAGACATGGAATGTAATCTGACGAGCGCGTCCGTTCAGTCTGACCCCGGCTTCCGCCACCACTTTCGCGACGATAGCCGCTGCCGCGTTGAATGAGGTCTTTTCGTTGGCCGTCATCGCCAGTGTGAGATCGACGCCCTCCAGCGAGATCGACTTTTTAGAGGTCGCAGGCAGCCTTGCTTGTATTTCCTGAAGAACGCCTTTCGCCCGAACGGCCGACCCCATTGTTACGGTGGCTGGCAGGGTCCATGTCCTGATCAGTTCGATCTCATCTTTTTCACGCTTCGGCATGTCACACAAATGGTTGCTCATCTCTTCCAAGTCAACGAGCCTGTTGACGGCAGACGAGGAACTGAAACTGATCTTGCTTATCCCTCCCTCTTACCGAAACTCTCCATCAAAATGCTCAGGAAGGCTCTCACAGCGGGGTTGGTCCGGCGGCTTTCCGGCCAAACGGCTGTGATGTTGTGACGTTCGACAGAGAAATCGGACAGGACAGGGATCAGTTGACCACGGTCCACCCATGGCGCTGCCATGAAGCTCGTCGCCATTCCTATTCCCGCTCCCGCTGCGATCGTTGCTATGATAGCCTCGCTCGCATCGACGATGATTGCCGACGACGGCACGATCTCGATTTCTCGCTCTTTGAGCTGGAACGGCCAGCGAAATAACTGCCCGCTGCTCTGATAGCGCAGGTTGACCGTCTGGTGCTGCTGAAGATGATCGGGGTGGGTTGGCGCACCATTCGTGGCCAGATACTCCGGGGAGGCGTAGCAGCAAAGCCGATGCGGAGAAAGTTTCCGTGATAAAAGCTGGGAGTCGGGAAGGTCGCCGATGCGAACAGCCAGATCTATTCCCTCTTCGATGAGGTCAACCCTCTGATCATCCAGTCTGAGATCGATGGAAACCTTTGGATGACGTGCGCGAAACCTGGGCAGCACAGGTGCGATGACATGCAGGCCGATCGGCAGGGGAGCGGCAATGCGCAAGGTTCCCGTCGGTTCGGAGCGCGCGGCCTTTGCGGCCTGCTCGATGTCCTCAGCATCCCGCAGCAGCCGCAATGCGCGTTCATGTAGGTCACGGCCTTCGTTGGTGAGAGTGAGAGATCGCGTCGTTCGGGTGAACAGCGAAACGCCAAGGTGGCTTTCCAGTCGCTGGACACTTTTACTGACCGCTGATGGCGAGATGGCAAGCGACCGCGCTGCCGCCGTATAGCTACCCAGCGATCCGGCGCGCGCAAAGGCGATCAAGCCGGTCAGTCTTTCAATTCCAATTTGTTCCTTCATGGCATTATTAAAGCGAAATATAGCACCATTATCAATCTTTGTAGACATGCGTACATCGGGTCAGCGAAATCTCAATTTGAAAGAGTTTAAATATGACCGAGATGATGATAGCAGTCCGCCTGCATGAATTTGGTGGCCCGGAGGTCCTGCGTTACGAAGGCGCTCCACGGCCTGTTGCCGAACAGGGCGAGGTCCTTGTCCGGGTGCATGCGGCGAGTCTCAATCCCCCTGATCTTTATCTGCGGGACGGATATCGCGCGCTCCCGCCGGAGTGGCGACCCAGCCCCGTCTTTCCATTGATCTTGGGAACAGACATCTCCGGTATCGTCACCGCAGTCGCGGACGATGTCCGAGCATTCGGCGTCGGGGACGAGGTCTATGGCATGGTGCGTTTCCCCCACGATCTCATGACCGGCAGCAATGCCTATGCCGACTATGTCAAAGTTCCGGCCTCGGATCTCGCACTGAAACCTAAAGGCATCGATCATGTGCAGGCCGCTGCCGCTCCGATGTCGCTGCTGACGGCATGGCAGTTTCTCGTAGAGCTTGGACACAACGAACCCAACCCGTTCCAGGATTTCAACCATGCACCGGCTCCGCTCGAGGGAAAGACCGTGCTGGTGAATGGCGCTGCCGGTGGGGTCGGACACCTGATGGTTCAGGTGGCAAAATGGAAGGGTGCCCGCGTGATTGCAGTTGCTTCCGGAAGGCACGAGATGCTTCTCGCCAATCTCGGCGCAGATGCATTCATCGATTACACCAAGCAGTCAGCCGAGACGGTCATGCGGAATGTCGATTTGGTAATCGACGCGGTTGGTGGCTCCAACATGGAGCGCTTCCTGAATGTTATCAAAAAAGGTGGCGCGCTCTATCTGGTCAATCCTCTCGGCTTTTCCGGCCATGAAGAGGCCCAACGACGCGGCATTATCGTCTCAACGGCTCAGGTGCGCTCCAATGGTGCACAATTGGCGAAGGCGGGTCGTCTGCTCGATGATGGCACGATACGAGTAGTGATCGACAGTACGTTCCCAATGGCTGAGGCCTCCGCTGCCCATGGTCGGGCAGGGCGGGGAAGCATGCAGGGCAAGGTCGTCCTCGTTAACGAGTGACGACGTTTGGAACCGGAAAAGGTTCCCGCCATCTGAATCCTTTTCCGCAAACCTTCTGGAAGAAACCAGTCGCTCTTGCACGATCGTTCAATACCCAGTTCGACGTCTGGCGTAACAATCGCGCTGACTTGCTTTGATTGAATTGCCTTCCTTCGTCGCGGTCGCGTTCAAACCCACAAAGGATACGAAAATGGAATCCATCAATCTCGACAAGAAGCTTAGTCTGTTTTCGAGCCACTGGGACCCGCATGTGATCGCCGATTACAACGAGAACGATGTGATGGTCGTGAAGTTCAAGGGCGAATATCCGTTCCACAAGCATGACACGACCGATGACTTCTTCCTTGTGCTGGAGGGGGAGATGGAGCTCGACATCGAAGGCGAGCCGTCTCGAACAGTGAGAGCCGGCGAGATGATTGTCGTTCCCAAGGGCGTGGTGCATCGGCCACGGGCTAAAGACGAGGTGAAGGTTCTCTTGATAGAACCGAAGGGCGAACCGAACTCAGGCGATTCCGGGCGCGCACCAGCGCTTAAACCTCGTCTCTGATAGGCTTGAGGCCGCTTGGAGGCCATGCAGTGTAGCTGCTTTAAGTCAGCTTAAATAGGCAGCGAGTTCTTCCGGGGTTCCTTGCGGAAAGGCTTCTCTCAGATAATCGAGGAAGGCTGATACACGCGCGCTGAGCAGACGCCGCGAAGGGTAGAGCGCCCAAAGCGCCGTTTCGGCGCCCTGGACATCGCCCCAGTGGTTGAGACGACCGGAGGTGATGTCTTTGCTGACCAAAGAAAGCGGTAGCCGTGCGACGCCCGCACCCATCAAGACCGCATCCCGCAGCATCGTGTTCGACGACATGCCAAGCACCGGCGTGGTCGCAAGCTCTGTTGACCCTGAATCCGTCACGACAGTCCAGGTGTCTGGCTTGCCGATCAAACTGCGAACCACTGATGGCACTGCCTTATCCGGCTCCGGCCAGGCTAGGCCCGGAGCCGCGACAACGACCTGTCGGTCACGCAGAAAGGGCCGACCAACGAGGCTGACATCGGGTTGAGGATTGACGCGGATGACAAGATCGTAAGCCTCCTCGATCATGTCCACGGTCCGATCTTCCACGACGATCTCGACCCGCATCTCGGGATGTTTCAGCACAAAGCCTGCCGCCAGCTTTCCCAAGGCTGCCTGTGCAAACATGAGCGGCGCGCTGATGCGCAGACGTCCACGTGGTGATTGCCCCCCTGACGCGATAGCGGTTGCGGTTTCTTCCAGCTCCGTCAGCAGTTGCGTAGTCCGCTCGAACAGGGCTCGACCTTCTTCCGTCAGCTTCAAGTCCCGTTGCCCACGCTCGAATAGCCGCAGGTCAAGGCTCGCCTCAAGATCGGCGACGCGTCTGGACAGTGTGGCTTTGGGCCGCCCAGCCATGCGCGCTGCTTTGCCGAACCCGCCATGCCGAGCAACGAGGTTGAAATCGGCCAGCGCAAGCAAATCCATGTGTTCCACCTGTGAGACGATGCGTCCAGAAATGATGTCTATTTGAGGAAATTTGGATCATCTAACTTTGGACATGTCAACAGCGCCCGAGCGGCCTCACAAGGAGTAACATTCATGACTATTCTCGTAATCGGTGCTACCGGCCGCGTTGGCCGCCACGTCGTAAACCAACTCATTGCACGCAACGCCAAGATTCGTGTTCTGACGCGCGACGCCGCGAAGGCAAACTTTCCGGAGGGCGTCGAGATTGCCCAGGGCGAATTGCTCGACCTCGATGCTCTTCGCGAGGCACTCAAAGGTGTCCGCACCTTGTTCCTTCTCAATGCGGTTACGGGCGACGAGTTCACTCAGGCTCTCATCACCCTCAACATTGCCAAAGAGGCGGGTGTCGAACGCGTCGTTTATCTCTCGGTGTTCAACGCCGAAAACTCCGTCAACGTCCCGCATTTTGCTGTGAAGGCGGGTGGCGAACGTATGCTGAGCGAGATGGGATTCAGCGCCACGATCCTGCGCCCGACCTACTTCATCGACAACGAGATAATGATCAAGGATGTCGTTCTCAATCACGGCGTATATCCGATGCCGATCGGCTCCAAGGGCGTTGCAATGGTTGATGCGCGCGATATTGCCGAGGTCGCTGCAATCGAACTGATCCGCCGCGATCAGGCTTCTGAACTCTTGCCAGTCGAAACGATCAATCTTGTCGGTCCCGACACGCTCACGGGACCCAAGGTTGCTGCAATCTGGTCCGAGGTCCTGGGTCGCGATATCGTCTATGGCGGTGATGATCCGAGGGGTTTCGAACAGAACATGGCGAGCTTTATGCCGAAGTGGACCGCTTATGAAATGCGTTTGATGGCAGAACGCTACGTTACCGACGGCATGATCCCGAATGAAGGCGATGTCGAACGGCTTGTGGCGATGCTGAAGCGCCCCCTGCACAGCTACCGTGAGTTTGCGGAGAGCCTTGCTTCGGCCAGCTAGCAAGACCGACGGACAGCCAAGCCAAATTACTGAACTGCAACTGGCGAGGAGGCTCGCCAGCTACCCCTACACCTTTCACCGGAGAATCTCATGACCGATATCTGGAGCCCATTCACACTTGGCGGGATTACCCTGCCGCATCGTCTGGCCATGGCACCGATGACCCGCAGCCGCGCCAAGCCTGACGGAACACCCGGCGACCTCGCGCCGGAATATTACGCACAGCGAGCATCGCTCGGGCTACTGATTAGCGAAGGAACCCAGCCGTCTGAAGATGGCCAAGGGTACCTGGCGACCCCTGGTATATACACGGACGAGCACGTCGCTGGCTGGCGCAAGGTCACTGACGCCGTCCATGCGGCAGATGGGCGCCTATTCATACAGCTCATGCATGTCGGCAGACGGTCTCACCCTGATAACACTCCGCATCATAATCAGCCCGTTGCGCCATCGGCAATCGCATCCGGAGAGGCGATGTTCACGATGAGCGGGATGCAGCCCGTCCCCCAACCGCGCGCGCTGCAGAAAGAGGAAATCCAGCAGACGATTGCGGATTTTGCCTATGCCGCAAAGCGTGCGATCGAAGCCGGTGCAGATGGCGTCGAAATCCACGGCGCGAATGGATATCTGGTGCATCAATTTCTGGCACCGGATTCTAACCACCGGACCGATGAATACGGAGGAACCATGGAAAGACGTGCGCGATTTGCTATTGATGTCGTCCGTGCGGTCGTCGATGCCATCGGTTCGCAGAAAACTGCCATACGCCTCTCACCGGGTGTTGCGACAGGCGGCATTGCCGAAGGTCAGGACAACGATGAACTGTATCGGTATCTCGCAGTCAAACTTGGCAAGATGGGTTTGGCCTATATACATGTTCTCTACACTCGCACCGATCTGTTGCTGGAAGATATGCGCCGCTCTTTCGGTGGCCCACTGATCGTCAATCGGCCTGGTCGTTCGCGTGAACAGATAGGTGCCGATGTCGCAGAAGGACTTGCCGATCTAGAGGCGTTAGGCGTCATGGCACTCGCCAATCCCGATCTTGTGCGGCGTCTCAAGACGGGTGCTACGCTTAATGACCCAAAACCTGCTTTGTTTTACGCAGGCGGCGGCGCTGAAGGTTACACGGACTATCCCGTAATCGACGCAGCATGATGCACAAGCGGGCGGATCGTATTCGCCCGCGATCGCCTTTACCAAGCTTGGTCGCGTTCGATGGCAGTTCAAATACAATCAAAACTCAGCCAGAGCTTGCAGAACGCATTGCCAGCCAGTGCCCTGGCGTCATGCCGAAGGCTTTGCGGAAGTGGCGGGTAAAATGTGCCTGGTCGGCAAAGCCCGCATCTGCTGCCGACTGCGCCAGACCTTCGCCAGCCGCGATAGATCGTTTTGCCAATTCCAGTCTGCGCATGATGAGGTATCGATGCGGACTGGTACCAAGCATTCTGCGAAACTGTCTGGCCAGTTCGTAACGGTCCAACCCAGACGCAGCTTCCAGTGCTTCTGAGTGAACGACTTCTGTGTGGTGGCTCTCGATGAAGTCGCGGGCCCGGAGGACCGCAGACTTTGCCGACCTTGCGATCGGTCTCGGCGAAGCACCCGCCTGACGAGGGAGCCCCGATGCCAGCCGCATCACAACGTCGTCCATGATCAGGTCGCTTGGCTCTTCGCTCAGATCGAAAAGAACCTCTGCCAGTGCCTGCCAGAGCCCGATGTCGGCAATGACCGGATCGGGAACGAATGGAAGGGCGTGACTGTAACCATCGACGGCGCCAATCAGGTCGGGAGGTAGATAGATCATCCGATAGATCAACCCATCCTCGGTACCTGCAGCGCCATCATGCAGCTCATCGGGATGCAGCACGATCACGTTTCCGGGGCTGCTGAAACGCTCGGTCCCGCGATAGCGGAATGTCTGTACGCCGTGGAGCGTCAGCCCTAACGCGTAGGTGTCGTGACGATGCGGCGAAAATGCGTTGCCATGAAACCGGGCTTCAATCCGCTCAACACCATGAGAGGGCGCAGCGATACGCATGCCGTCGGCAAATCCGACTTTGCACGAACGTTCAAGACCGCCCGCCTTGCTCGGAGCTAGGTCTTCTTTTCCCTCGATACCCTGAATGGAGTTCAACCGCATGTTCGACACCAAGATCGCAATCGTTATCCGCAATGACCTCGCAACCTGGCAGAAGTTGAACGTCACCGCCTTCCTGACCAGCGGCATCGTTGCCCAGACACCAGCCATCATCGGCGAACCATATCGGGATGCGGTTGGTCATGTCTACAATCCCATGACGATCCAGCCAATCGTGGTCCTCGCCGCGGATCAGGATACGCTGCGCACGATCCACAGGCGGGTTCTCGACCGCGACGTTACAGCCTCGGCTTATATCGAGGAGATGTTTTCAACAGGGCACGACGCTGCCAACAGGGAGATGTTCGCCCAGTTCGGCCCAGACAATTCGAAGCTGGCAGGACTGGCACTTAGAGCCGAAAAGAAGGTGGTCGATAAGATCGTAAAGGGAGCAAAAATGCATCCTTGACGTATCGGAATTCAGGTTTGGGCACCGCGACACCGTGGGAATAGCTGTTCTCGACAGCACTTTCACGCAGCCGAATCCTTGTTTAAGTCGCGACTTTGGCAAAAGTCGGTAAGCGTCTGATCATCCATCGTTCTTCAACGCTGCAAGCGTGGCTTGATCGCCTTCACCTCCGTAAAAAACGTGAAGGGCGGTTTCGAATGACGAACCACTCTGGGAGGCGATGCCAAATAACGTCATGCTGGAATGAAACTTGAGGTCATCGGGAGAGCCAAGAATGTCGTGTGCGCTGAGGCGGGGATGGCTGAGCATGGCGCGCGTGCACTCCTCCAAACGGGGTCCCAAAACAGGATGTTTGAGGTAGGCTTCGGCTTCAGAACGTCCAAAGATTGCGTAAAAGCGGGCAGTTTCCGATCGACCAAGTCCGTGGATTTGCGGAAAGATGAACCACATCCAGTGAGACCTCTTCTGCCCGTCGCATAATTCCTGCAAGGCTTTTGCGTACGTGTCTTGTTGCGCTTTGATGAACCGCGCCAGATCAAATTCTATGCCTGTGTCCTTCGCTCAGCGGGTCAGATTTTTTTGTGCCATGACATCTCAGTCCATTTCCAACTGTTCGAACCAGGCTGCGTATGGAGTATTCTTGGCTAGGTGCCGGTTGAAGTCCGGCGCGCCATCATCCCACCAGACGGGACCGCGTTCGCCAAGGGCAACCTTTGCTGCATCCACTTTCTTGCGGGCTTCTTTCATCTCTGGCGAGCCTGCCGATGCATCGCGAACTGCCCGGCGTGCAGCCATCAAATCCTTGACCAGTGCCGTACGGGTGGGCTCATCGATCGCTGGATTGCTGCGACGCCACAGCCTGCCTTTCACGACGAAATATCGACCATCGGGCGTGTCCGGATACGTCTTGCTCATTCGAATCCAAGCGTCCCTTGCGCTGGTTGCGCATCCTGAGATGGTTTGTCCTCATTCCGGCGGGCCAGTTCCCTCAGCGCGCTGAAGCGCACGTCCACATCCCGATCTGCGATATACGCGTTGAGGGTTTCGAGGCTGATGCGATCCCACGGTTTTCCTCGATCTGGTCCGGCAGGTACGCGTGGCAAAAGGCCTGGTTCGCTGCTCCATGCCAGGCAATCCTCAAGTGATGCTTGGTTCAACATGTCGCGGAGATGATGAGCCGTAACGTAGGCGTCAGGCATCGCCCGATGCGCGGGGAGGCCGATTTCATGCACCAGTCCGTTGGGCATTCGTTGATAACGCAGCATCTGGTTGGAAAACCGCGGAAGCTCTGGCCAGACACGCAACGCGCACTTCCATGTGCAGATCCAAGGCGTCCCGCCTGTAAATCGTGGCGTGCAATATCGTTGCTCGAAAGCGGCTCGATGAGCTGCCAAGGCGTCGATACGGCCGGGTGGACGGAGAACGGTTGTTGCTATTTCCTTCCAGAACGGAGCATCCGCGACTTGGGCATCCAGGATATGATGAATTGCCATCGTGTCGGGTGAAATCGGACGGCCAGGATTGACGAACAGCGCCCCGCGCTCGTCAGTAACCTCCCACTTTCCGCACTCGTCGATCACGACATCCTGCCAGCCGATCTCGCAAACGTCGTTTGGGCCATTACCTCCTGTTTCGAGATCGATGACGCGTACCCTGGCTTCGATCACTTCGGTGCTACCTTCCTTTAAATTTCAGCATTGGTAAGCGCGATCGGCGTAGGATTGTTCCTGAAATGATGCCTGCGATCAGGACCGCTTGCACACATCGACAGCCGAAGCTGAGGAATTGATCAGGCTACCCTAAAATTTATTTTGTGCGTGGTACGAAACACCGTTCCAAATCTTACTCACTGATTCAATTTGCGAATCTCTCGAGTTGCTAAAAATAGAGGACTGCATTCCTAATTTAGCGCCTCTTGACTCCTGTTGGGTGTAGGAACAGAACGTGAACTTCAACATTGAAAACGGCATGAAGCCGTTCCCATAAACGACACGAACCGGAAGGATTGCGTGAACAATGGCTGCTGCGCGCGAGCATGTCATAGCGGATTTGCGTGATCGCATCGCCTCGTTGGAAGGCGTCGTGGCCAAGCAAGCTGAATGTCTGCCGTTCGGGGTGAGCGCAATCGACGCGGTGCTGCCAGGAGGCGGTCTTGCCAGAGGTGCTCTTCATGAATTTGCAGGTGGTGGCGCCGGAACCGTCGATGGGGCAGCCGCGGCCCTGTTCGTAGCAGGCGTTGCCGCCCGTACCAAAGGCCAGATCGTCTGGTGCCTGACGCGCCCAGATCTGTTTTTTCCTGCGCTCGCGCAGGCAGGTCTTGACGCAAACCGCGTGATCTTCGTGGAAAGCGATCGCGAAGAGGACGTGCTTGCCTCAATGGAAGAGGCGCTCTCCTTCGGTGGGCTGGGCGCGGTCGTCGGCGAGGTCGTGCGAATGCCGATGCTGGCAAGTCGGCGGCTCCAACTGGCAGCGGAAAAGAAGGGAAGCCTGGCTCTCGTTGTTCGTAGGTGGCGACGACAGACGGAAGCCAATGATTTCGGCCAGCCGACGGCATCGACCACACGGTGGAGGGTGAGTGTGCTTCCGTCGCAGGAGTTACCCGTGCCAGGCGTCGGGCGGGCGAGATGGTTGCTGGAATTGATGCGGTCGCGCGCAGGCGAGTGTGCCGAGTTTATTGTTGGAGCGTGTGATGACCAGGGTCGTATCGATCTACCTTCCGGATCTGTCGACGGATCGCATTCGTCGCGCCGATCCCGGCATTCCGGCTGAACAGGCCATCGCCGTGATCGCGAAATCCGGATCGAAGCGCTGGGTATCGGCGACAGATTCTGCCGCGAAGAAGGCAGGCCTGCGTGTCGGCATGCAGGCGGCAAAGGCACAGGCCTTGTTCCAAGGGTTACTGATGATCGATGCCGATCCGAAGGCGGACGCCGATGCACTGGAGCGCATTACCTTCTGGGCATTGAGCCAGTATTCCCCGATCGTCGCAGTCGATGCACCTGATGGCATCGTCATGGACACCGATGGTGCCGACCATCTCCGGGGCGGAGAGCTTGCGATGTTGAGCGGGATTGCCAATCGCTTTCGGGGCAGGGGGCTGACGGCCCGTGTCGCCATTGCCGATACATGGGGTGCCGCTCATGCCTGCGCACGCGCCATCACCAGAGAGACGGTGATCGTACCCCGCGGCGAAACCGTGAAAGCGGTCGAGCGGTTGCCGATTTCCCTGTTGCGTCTGCCTGAAAAGATGGTGGGCGATCTAAGAATACTTGGCTTTCGAACCATCGGTGAGCTTTCTGCGACGCCGCGGGCACCGCTGACACTGCGCTTCGGCCCGGAAATCGCTCGCCGCCTCGACCAGATCTTCGGGCGTATCGGAGAGCCCATTGACCCTATCCGCACGCCCGACCTGATCGAAGTCAGCCGCATCTTCCAGGAGCCGATCGGGGCTGCCGAAACGATCGACAAATATGTCGGTCGTCTGGTCGTCGAACTCTGCAACCAACTCCAGAAAAAGGGCCTGGGTGTTCGCCGCGTCGATCTTATCGTCCATAAGGTCGACAATACGACCCAGGCGCTGCGGGCAGGAACGGCAAAGGCTGCCCGCGATGTCGCCTGGTTGACGAAACTGTTTCGCGACATGACCGAGAAGATCGATCCTGGTTTCGGCATCGAGAAGCTGACCCTTGCGGCGATCATGGTCGAGCCGCTTAAGGAGGCACAGAAGGCGTCGTCGCTCGTCGAAGACGAGATCACCGACATCACGCCGCTCATCGACATTTTCGGCAATCGCGGACAGCGTGTCTATCGTCTGGCCCCCGTTGCCTCCGATGTTCCCGAGCGCAGCGTTCAGAGGATTGCACCTGTTGCACATGACGTTGTCGCCGCCTGGCCGCATCACTGGCCGCGTCCGGTACGACTGCTCGCTCACCCCGAACTGGTCGAGGTCATCGCATTGATGCCCGACCATCCTCCCGTTTCCGTCACATGGCGTGGCAAGCGCCGCAAGGTGAAACGCGCCGATGGTCCCGAACGAATATTCGGCGAATGGTGGCAGCGGACATCCGAGTGGGCCGCAGTGCGCGACTATTTCATCATCGAGGACGAAGCGGGCGAACGCCTTTGGGTTTTCCGGGCAGGCGACGGCGTGGATAGCGAGACCGGCTCGCACAAATGGTTCGTACAGGGAATATTCGCATGAGATATGCCGAGCTCCAGGTCACCACCCATTTTTCGTTTCTGCGCGGTGCCAGCAGTGCGAACGAACTGTTCGAGACGGCGAAAAGCCTCGGCATCGATGCCATCGGTGTCGTGGATCGCAATTCACTGGCTGGCATTATCCGGGCACTGGAAGCATCTCGCGCCACCGGCCTTCGTCTCGTTGTCGGCTGTCGGCTTGACCTACAGGACGGCATGTCGATTCTGGTCTATCCGACAGACCGGGCCGCCTATTCGCGTCTGACCCGGCTGATCACGCTTGGCAAGGGCCGCGGCGGCAAGAACAACTGCGTCCTCCATTGGGACGATGTGATGAGCTACGCCGATGGCATGATAGGCATCCTCATTCCCGATCTTGCCGACGATACATGCGCGCTGCAGCTCAGGAAGATGGCGGAGGTGTTTGGCAACCGCGCCTATGTTTCGCTTTGCCTGCGCCGCAGACCGAACGATCAGCTTCGGCTACACGATCTTTCCAACATGGCCACGCGGCATAAAGTCAAAACCGTCGTCACCAACGACGTCCTGTTTCATGAGCCGGGACGGCGGCAGCTTCAGGACATCGTCACCTGCATCCGGTCCAAATCGACCATAGACGACGTCGGCTTCGAACGTGAACGTCATGCTGACCGATATCTCAAGCCGCCAGAGGAAATGGAACGGCTGTTTCCGCGCTATCCCGAAGCATTGCGGCGGACGATGGAGATTGTCGAACAGTGCAAGTTCTCGCTTGAGGAATTGACCTACCAGTACCCCGAGGAGGCGATCGTTCCGGGTAAAGACGCGCAACAGTCTCTCGAACACTATGTCTGGGAATGTGTACCGGACCGATACCCTGAGGGCATGCCACCAGACGTTCTGGCGACGGTTCGGCATGAACTCGATCTCATTCAAAAGATGAAATATGCGCCGTATTTTCTGACGGTGTTTTCCATCGTTCAATTCGCGCGTTCACAGGGAATCCTCTGCCAGGGGCGTGGCTCGGCTGCCAATTCTGCCGTCTGTTATATTCTCGGCGTCACCAGCATCGACCCTTCGACGAATGACCTCCTGTTCGAACGCTTCATCAGCCAGGAGCGCGATGAACCGCCGGATATCGATGTCGATTTCGAACACGAACGGCGCGAAGAGGTCATTCAGTGGATTTACAAGACCTATACCCGCGAGAAGGCGGCACTGTGTGCGACCGTCAGTCGTTACCGTGCCAAGGGTGCCATTCGCGATGTCGGCAAGGCGCTGGGCCTGCCGGAGGATGTGATCAAGGCCTTGTCGTCGGGCATGTGGTCCTGGTCGGAAGAAGTCAGTGATCGCAATGTGAGGGAATTGAACCTCAATCCGGATGACCGCAGGCTGAAACTGACGCTGCAACTGGCGCAGCAACTGATGGGCGCACCACGTCATTTGGGCCAGCATCCCGGCGGCTTCGTGCTGACCCACGACCGCCTCGATGACCTCGTTCCTATCGAACCTGCCACAATGGAAGACCGACAGATCATCGAATGGGACAAGGATGACGTGGAGGCGCTCAAGTTCATGAAGGTCGACGTTCTGGCGCTGGGCATGCTGACCTGCATGTCCAAGGCATTCGACCTGATCCGTGAGCACAAGGACGATGATCTGGATCTCGCAAAGATCACTCAAGAGGATCCGGCGACCTATGCGATGATCCGGCGGGCCGACACGTTGGGAACATTCCAGATCGAATCCAGAGCCCAGATGGCGATGCTGCCACGCCTGAAGCCGCGGACATTTTACGATCTGGTCGTTCAGGTGGCGATCGTGCGTCCCGGTCCTATTCAGGGCGATATGGTGCATCCCTATCTGCGGCGCCGGGAAGGCAAAGAAAACGTCGACTATCCAACGCCGGAACTGGAAGCCGTGCTGGGCAAAACACTAGGCGTGCCGCTGTTTCAGGAAAGCGCCATGCGCGTCGCCATGGTCTGCGCTGGGTTCACCGGAGGTGAGGCCGATCAGTTGCGCAAGTCAATGGCGACGTTCAAATTTACGGGCGGCGTCAGCAGGTTCAAGGAGAAGCTGGTCTCCGGCATGGTGAAAAACGGCTACACAGCCGAGTTTGCCGAGAAGACTTTTTCCCAACTCGAGGGCTTTGGATCTTACGGCTTTCCGGAATCACACGCCGCCTCCTTCGCGCTGATTGCCTACGCTTCTAATTACATCAAGTGCCATTTTCCGGATGTGTTTTGCGCTGCGCTCCTGAATTCCCAGCCAATGGGTTTTTATGCCCCGGCACAGATCGTCGGTGATGCCCGCGCGCACGGCGTCGAGGTCCGGCCGATATGCATCAATCGGTCCCGTTGGGACTGCACACTGGAGCCGATCGGAAATACCGATCGCCATGCAGTGCGTCTCGGGATGCGGATGGTAAAAGGACTGGCAGCATCGGACGCGGCCCGGATCATTGCCGCGCGCATGGATGATGGTTTCAGTTCGGTCGATGATATGTGGCGTCGATCTAGCGTTCCGGCTGCGTCCCTCGTTGAGCTCGCAGAGGCCGACGCCTTCCGGTCATCGCTTCAACTCGAACGCCGCGATGCGCTCTGGGCGATCAAGGCGCTGCGCGATGAGCCGTTGCCGCTGTTTGCAGCGGCTGCAGACCGCGAGCAGAAATCGATCGCTGAGCAGGTGGAGCCTGATGTCGAGCTCCGGCAGATGACCGAAGGGCACAATGTCGTCGCGGACTATGGTCACGTCGGCCTGACACTGCGCGAACATCCAATGGCATTCCTGCGGGAGAGCTTGACCAAGCGCAGCATGGTGACGTGCGAAGACGCAATGTCGGCCCGCGACGGGCGATGGGTCTACACCGCAGGTCTTGTCCTGGTCCGGCAGAAGCCTGGAAGCGCGAAAGGCGTGATGTTTATCACGATAGAAGACGAGACCGGTCCTGCGAACGTGGTCGTCTGGCCGAGTTTATTCGAGAGGCGGCGCCGCGTTGTGCTCGGATCGAGCATGATGGCCATCAACGGACGAATTCAGCGGGAAGGGGAGGTCGTGCATCTGGTAGCCCAGCAATTGTTCGACCTGTCTGCAGACCTTTCCGGGCTGGCTGATATGGATGTTGTGTTTAAGGCACCATCAGGACGAGGAGACGAGTTCGCTCATGGCTCGGCGGGTGGTGGGGACTCTCGCGATAGACAAAAACCATTGCCCGAGGCGCGGGACATATTCGTGCGGGATTTGCACATCGATACGCTGAAGGTGAAAAGTCGGAATTTTCAGTAAGTTCTGTCGAGAGCGATGCCAGCTTGCCGTTTTTTCGGTCAGGCTGGCCTCAAGGTCCGCAGATCAGAGCACGCTAACGTTCTCAGCCTTCGATCTACCGGTCTTGCGGTCCTGGCCAACTTCGAAAGTGACATTGTCACCTTCTCTCAGCGACCCACCTTGCTGCAAGGTAGATACGTGAACAAACACGTCCGTTTCTCCATGCTCAGGCCGGCTGGTTCTTCACGCCTATGACAAACGATGCGCCATCACGGGGTTGAAGCTCATCAATGGCGGCGGCCGAGCGGAGGTTGGTGCCGCTCATATTCCCCCGGTGGAAGCGAGCGAGATGCCCAAAAGCCAATCGAGCGAAACCGCATGGCGCTCGGCAATGTTGAGGAGGGTTTCCACGCGCGGCAGACGCGCCGAATCACCCGACAAAAGCTGCGAAAGCGCCGAGCGGTCAATGCCGATCCCGGCTGCAAACGCGGAGTGAGGGACGCCCGAACGTGTCACAAGTTCTAGCAAGCGGCCACGAAAAAGTTCCGCCAGAGCTCGCTTGTCCATAATCAACCTCATTGTGCCCCGCCTGATCAATCTTGTCGATGCCCCCTCTATTGCGGTTACTTAGCGACCGGGATGAGACCATTCACGACGGGGGCTATGCGGGTTCGATACGGGGAGGGCGGTCGAAAGGTCGCCTTTTCCTTTTCATTGACCAAATCGTCAGCTTTAAAGAGCTGGCGGCTTTTTAGTATTTGCTTAGGAACGCAACCGAATCCAATCCGTTTGTCCCTTGTGATCATTAGGGAGAAAACACAATGAGCATATTCGGTAAAATCAGAGACGCCATTTTCGGCGGCGCAGCCCACGCAGAACAGGCATCGCCATCAGCAGCAGAACCCACTCCAGCACCATCCTCCATCCCTGAGCCAGCCGCAACCACCGCGCCACCCGTAGGCGGTACCGGCCCAGCTGCCCCAAGCACATCCGGCGCGTCGGCACCGGTGCCATCTGCACCAACAACAGCAGGCGCAAACCAGACAGTTGATGTTGCCTCACAGCTTGACGCCGCGGTGAAGAGAAGCGGCCAGAAGCTTGACTGGAAGCACTCGATCGTCGACCTGATGAAGGCTCTCGGCATGGATGCCAGCCTTGCAGAACGTAAGGAACTGGCGCACGAGCTTGGCTACACTGGAGAGGCCGACGGTTCAGCAGCGATGAACACCTGGCTGCACAAGGCGCTTCTCAAGAAGCTGTCTGAGAACGGCGGCAAGGTTCCGGCAGAGCTGCTGGATTGACATGCTTTTAGATAAGGTGCCGCCGCGGCTCATTTATTCGCATTGGCGAATGAACCTTTTATCGTACCGCTGGTTATCGCTCCGAGCGTCATTGCGCTCGGAGTTTTATGTGAGCCACTTGCCATCCTATGCTCCGGCTGTTTTCAGGGAGACCTTCATGAATTCTATCATTTATCTGGTGGGACTAGTCGTCGTTGTACTGTTTGTCCTCTCATTGTTGGGACTACGTTGATGGTAGAGTCTACATTGATTGAAAATCAAAATCGCAGCTACGTTGATTGGCCAGCAATTTTTGCTGGAACAGCGATCACGTCCGGTACAATGGCTGTATTCACCGCGTTTGCCGGTGGTCTGGGACTGAACGCTATCTCCGCAGATAACGGCGGCGAAATCAGTGTCACATGGCTTGTCGTGACCGGGCTCTTTGTGGTCGTGTCGATGGTCGCATCCTATATGCTCGGAGGGTACATCTCTGGCCGCATGCGACGTCCAGCGTCTGAAACGACGACCAGTGACGAACGCACGACTCGAGACGGTGTTAATGGTCTTGTCGTTTGGGGTATCGGTACGGTTGTTTCCGCTTTCCTGGCGCTTAGCGTTGTTTCGGGCGGCGTCAAGGCTGTCGGTAGTGTTGCTCAAACTGCAGTTGAAGCCACTGGCTCCGCTGTAGGTGGTGCCGCGCAAGGAGCGGGTCAGCTGGCGGGCGGCGTGGTGTCAGGAGCAGGTAATGCTGTTGGTGGCATCGCGCAGGGTGCTGGTCAGGCTGCCGCTCCAAGCATTGAACAGTCCTTGCCACAGGGACTTAAATCCAATCCGATCGACTACTTCACAGACACTTTGCTGCGCACTGATACCCCTGCATTAAATGCCGATCCCAATAGTGGTGACTTTCAGCGCCAAGCAAGCGGCATACTGAGCAATCTGCTTTCGACAGGTGAAATCTCCGACGCCGATAAGGCATGGATGGCCAACCAGATCGCTGCTCGCACAGGCATTCCCCAGGCAGATGCGCAGAACCGCGTAAACCAGGCTGTGGAACGTGTTCAGACTGTTCGTACAACAGCGCAACAGCGCGTCGATGAAGCTCAGAAGAAGATCGACGAACTGACAGCACAGGCCGAAAAGACAATGCAGGACGCCAAGACTGCCGCTGCAGACGCGGCTGAGAAAGCCCGTGTTACCGGTATCCTCACGGCGTTTCTTCTTGCGGCATCTTCGCTCGTAGCCGCAGCAGCGGCCTATATTGGCGCCGTGCATGGTGGACGTCACCGCGATGAAGGTCGTGTTTGGGGCGGCTTGTCGTACCGTAAGTGATATGAATGCGGAGGCGGAACCAACGCTGCCTCCGCGCATTCCTACAGCCAAGTAGCTTGCGGCCTGACCACGGATGTACTGGCAGAAGTGAGAAGCGACAGGAAGGTCGGTGCGGTTTCGCCCCGGCCTTTTTGGTTATCTCTGCTGCGTGTACTTGTAGTGTTGTGCCGCCTCAAATGATCTGATGAAGTTGACCATTTCGTCTTCAGTTATTGAGTAAACTCCTCGCATCATTCGCATGTTTTCAGCTGAGATCGAGTATTCGAACCTTATTGAGCCCGGCTTAACGTCGTATGTTCCACAGCGCACCGATCCATCAGCGGCGTCGCGAGAGCTAAACGTAAAATAGTGAAAGAGACGCTGTTCTCCGGGATGGAGTGCAAGCCGACTGGGCCAGCTAAATGATGTTTTCCGTTGAAATGACTTTGTCTAACGATCGGGGTCACATATGGGTCTTCACCAAATGCCGCCCCACGGCGATCCCAAATCTGTAAACTGATCATCTTCGCGGTCACGTCACGATGATATCAACGGAATTGCTATCGCTGCCGCGGCAAAAAATACAGACCTCATTTGTTCGGCTCTTTATACGGGTAGTGTGCCCAGCACCACCACTGGACCTGCTCAGCCTTGCTGGGGTTGAATCCAAAGCCACCCCACTTCTTGCAGTCCGGCACACTGCAATAGTGATTTTCGTGAATGCCGTCACCCGTCTTGCTTGTTAGGTCGCTCAATGACCAGTCCTATTGTCCAAATTCCAGGTTTGCAGATAACAGGCATGGGAAGTGAGCGTCGCACTTTGTCGTCCCTGCGTCGTCGCACCCGATTGCAAGCACGCGACGCAAGCTGACAAATTGCACCGAAGCTCCAAACTTTTTTAAAAGAGATTTGCGCTCGTAGATGCCGTATCGCTCGCACCTGTGACACGCCATGTCGATCTTTTCACCTTTGTAGTCCCGGAGGCGAGGGAGCTTTTCCTTGTTTGCCATCTGCGACGTTCTCCTATCCAAACAAGTCGCTAGTTGCCTTCTGCTCCTCAACCGGCAAAAGAATTAGTTTCTCCGCTGGCAGAGGTCGCTGCAGCTCTTTTGCTTCATCCCACGGAGCGCTCATCCACACGTGAACTTCTTCCTTGGTGGTCAGCAGCACAGGCATTGCCTTCGGATGGATGGGTTTCACAACGGCATTGGGATCCGTTGTTAGGAAGGCAAACAGTTCGTGCTGGCCTTCGCGTGGATTTTTCATGGATCCTCTGGTACCGGTCCAGTCCGTCCACACGCCGGCGAAAAAGGCGAGGGGCTCTACCTCATTGATCGCAAACCAACGTTTGGTTTTACGGGGCTTTGTATCTTCCCATTCGCAAAATCGAGTCCATGGAACGACACAGCGGTTCTCGACTTTCAGCCACTTGCGCCAATGAGGCGACGCGACATTTCGGATGTTAGTGACCCCTGTGTCCGGCTTGCCGCCCAGGATGTTTGGCGGAGTTGGCATTCCCCACGTCAGTTCGACGAGCTCGCGGCCTCCATCCTTGTTCCTCACTACCGGAGCAGGGCGATCCGGGTAGACTTCGATCTCTGGCTGAAGGTTGAGCCGCTCATTCATCGTGCCAGCGATGTCGCGCATGGCTTCCTGATTGCTACGGACCTGGTACAGATTGCACATGCGTCACCTCGGCATCTTCGCGACAGTGATTTTCACTTCGCCTCTTTTGAGGCACTTTTGACAACGCATCTGCGATCCCAGTTGATCCAAAGACTTGTCCTTATCGACATTCTTCATACGCCATTGAGGAATGTTAGATACGTGCCGCAGACCCTGCATTTAACGACAACGACCTCCCAAGCCCTCAGTTCTAATGCCTTGCTGCTCGATGCCGGTCTCGCGAGCTGCTCAATCGGGTTCGCCCTTTTGTAGTAAGAGATGCCACAACGATCGGAAAACCCGACCATCGTATTTTCGCATTTGAGCACTTTCCGAGATATGATGCAGCAATGTTGGCATTGGCAAATCGCCGCGGCGCTGTCTAAAGGTCCCCTACGTTTAGGTGTTAAGTGACATTGGCTTTTCACCTCCAGGCGGTAGACCAAAAAGGTGTCTTATCCAGTTCAGGAATGCTCCATAAGGTCGGCCGAGCATGATCATCATCACCGCTGCGCCCAAGACCCCTCGTATCAGCCCATCCCCGGAGGCTCCGCTAAAAGAGATGATCGCGGCGTAGATCGGCACCTGAAAGCTCATCAGCGCCAAGCTGTCCCATAGAAGCTGGGACAGTCGGTTTTCCTTCGCATGGCTCATCATCCAGTCGCGCCACATCCCGTACGGACGCCCTATTGGTATCATAAGAAATCCTCCGATCAGGCGCGCATGAAAGACCTGCTCCCAAGTCATTCCTGCAATAAACCGCTCATTGATGGTGCCGGTGGTGGTAAAGACAGAATCAAAGCCAGTGTATCTGCAACATATGCTTATGCGCTTCGTGATCGATTCTTCGTCTGTGCCAAACTCATTCTCCACGCCTGTTCTTGTCATCACGACACAGCGCATTGAGGATGACTTTGTTCCGAGGCCAGACGATCAGCCAAATGACCGGTTTTGATGCTAGCTGCCGACATCACCGACCCAAGTTGACCACTCCGAAGAGGAAGTAGCTGCGTTTGTTAGAAAAATTATCCAGACAGAGCCAACTGAACTGAGGGTCGGCGGTTCGATTCCATTCAAGGCGTTACGATGCGGAGTGGGTTCAAATTGAAAGCGGTCGTAAACAATGATGACTTGCTGAAATTCTGCATCTCCCGGCGCAGTCGTTCAGCCAGGTGGCAAGGCGGCAGTCAAGAGTTGACCGTCCCACTGTGGATTGCGTCGCGATACAGGGCACGGTAACGTGCGGGCGATTGGCCAAGGACGCGGCGGAAGCTGGCGGCAAACGCGCTATCAGACGCATAGCCGAGCGACTGAGCAATCCGTGGCAGTGGCTCGTTGCCACGCCGTAGGCGAGCGGCGGCCAGCCGCATCCGCCAGCCCACGAGATAGTCTATCGGGGATGCTCCGACGGTGGCTCGAAATCTTTCGGCGAATCCGGAGCGGGACTGGCCGGCGAGATAAGCCAGTGCGTCGACCGTCCAGCGGTGCGAAGGATCAGCGTGGATTGCCCGCATTGCAGGCGCCAGGCGTACATCGGCAAGTCCGGCGAGCCAGCCGGGATGCTGTGATGTCTGACGTGCCATATAGGCACGCAGAACATGGATAAACACCAGCCGCAGCAGGTCGTTGCATGCGATCCGAGCACCTGGCGCGGTGCTGTTCCACTCCAAGTCCAACTGTTCGAGCAGCCAGCCAATCGGTCCGGCCTCTTCTCGGTCGATCACGACCACATGCGGCAGGGCGTCGGTGAGGAGAGATCCGTCGACTGTGTCGAGGTTGACGCTGCCGCCGAGGAGCACAAAATCCCGACCATCGCCCACTGAGACATCTAGACTGCCCCCGGCGAATACCTCTGCCGCCGCTATCGGCTTCACGTTGGGATCGCTGCAAAGCGTAAACGCCTTGCCGCTGACCACAAGACAATCGCCCGCTTCAATGCGCAACGGCGCCTCTCCCTCTGAGACCAGCCAGGCACCGCCTTCGCGGATCGCATTGAATTTGAGGTAGCCCAGTGGTGGAAAAGCAACAGACCACGAGCCTCCGGCGGCAAATCGCACAGAGAACAGCGCCCGCGCGTCTATGGCATTCAACACGTCAGATAGAGGATCTTGGATGTTTTGGACGATCACGACAGAAATCCGGATCCTGCAGGCTGGGGGCTCCGCGAGCCTATCCGATATAGGGAGCGGACACCAGAGCCATAAATCAAGGAGTAACGACATGTCCGACCAGAAACCTATTGGATCTCAATTCAGTGCGGCCAGCACGGCGCGCGAGGTCACCGAGGGCATCGATCTTTCCGGCAAGACGGCGATTGTCACCGGCGGCTATTCCGGTCTCGGCGTCGAGACGACGCGGGCGCTCGCAGGTGCCGGCGCTCGTGTCATCGTACCGGCCCGCAATCGCGAAAAGGCCGAACGCACACTTGCCGGTATCGACAATGTTGTTATCGAAGCGATGGATCTTGCGGATCCCACATCGGTTGCCGCCTTTGCTGGCAGGATCGTTGTGGCGGGTAAGCCGATCTCAATCCTGGTCAACAGCGCTGGCATCATGGCAACGCCGCTTGGCCGGAATCAGGCTGGCCACGAGAGCCAGTTTGCGACCAATCATCTCGGCCATTTTCGGCTTGTTGCAGGTCTTTGGCCGGCATTGGTTAAAGCGGGCAACGCGCGGGTGATTTCGGTGTCGTCGCGCGGGCATCAAATCGGCCCGGTCGATTTCGACGATACCGATTTCAAGACGCGCCCCTATGACAAGTGGCAGGCCTATGGCCAGGCGAAGACGGCAAATGCTCTGTTCGCGCTGGGACTTGATCGCCGCGGAGCTGCGCTTGGCGTGCGGGCATTTTCGTTGCACCCCGGCGTCATCCTGACCGATCTCGCCCGCCATCTTACCGAAGACGAGATCAACTCTTTCGATGTCTACGACGAGAATGGCAATCGCCGGGTGGATCCATCGCGCGATCTCAAGACGCCGGAACAAGGGGCAGCAACAAGCGTCTGGGCAGCAACGCGGCCCGAACTCGACGGTATCGGCGGTGTCTACTGCGAAGATTGCGAAGTCGCCCTGCCGCAGACAGAGACGGATGGGACCAGAGGTGTGGCCCCGTGGGCCATGGATCCACAGGCTGCTGAACGGCTCTGGCTGCTTTCTGAGCATTTAACCGGCTTGTCAGTAGGTGATCGTCGAGGCTGAGGCATATCGGCAGCCTAGCGCTTTGCGATTTCGCCAGGCGAGGCCTTTGGGCAGTCGATGACCGGCTACATTATGGTCAGTCTGTATCAGGCAATGGTAAACAGCGGCTCACCGTCAGAAACCTACTGACGTGATCGATGCGGATAATGCCTTCAATCTCTGGGAGATGGCGACACGGATACTGCGATTGCCATTGTCATTCGGAAGACCCTGTCGACCTGAACGGATCGGCAGGGTGTTACTCGCGCGATGACCTGACGCTGATCAGGCCTTGGCCGCCACCGGAAGACGAAACGGCGCTCCGAGACGGTTGAAGGCGTTCATCGCGGCGATCGTAATCGTCAGGTCGACAAGGTCTTTTGGTTCGAAAGCGGCTGCGGCTGCGGCATAAGCCTCGTCAGACGCGTGGGTCTGGCTGACGTTGGTCACCTCCTCGGCCCAGGCGAGAGCGGCCCGTTCCTGCTCGCTGAACAGGTGAGGCACCTCGTCCCAGACCGGAACAAGCATGATCTTATCGGTGGACATCGTCTTGCGCAGATCGCGACTATGCATGTCGATGCAATGGGCGCAGCCGTTGATCTGCGACACGCGCAGGAAGACGAGATGAACCAGCTCTTCAGGCAGGTTCGTTTTCTTGGTGACGTAGTGATGGACGCCGAAGAGCGCCTTTGCACCCTCGGGGGCGACTTCGCACCAGTTCATGCGGGACATATTGTTTTCCTTTCTCGTGGATACGGTTCTCCGTTCGCCGGAGAAACCGTCGTTACTTGTGCAGTAGGGGAGGGTGTAGGTCTGGTAGGTAGCGCTACGGCTTGCGCGGCGTCGTCAGGGCGGTGTCATCGGTATCGACGACGAAGACGGCGAGCAGCTTCGCCGGCTCGGTCTTGCTGGCGTTGGCGCTGACGTCGTGGCGGTCTCCCGGCAGTTCAGTGAAGTTCTGACCGGCGGTAAAGATCTTCGTCTCGCCGCCGTTTACGGCGCTCTGGATCGCGCCTTCGGGAACCGTGGCGTAGATAAGCGCGGACTTTGCATGCGTATGGGCAGAGCTGTAGCCGCCGGGGCCGTACTCGACGAGGACGCCCTTCACGCTCTTGCCGGGAACGCTGGGAAGCGGATGCTCATAGACAAGCGTCACCTTGGCGTCCCTCGTATCGTACACGAGCCCCGATTTTGCGACGTCATGAGCGGAAGCGGTGGCCAGGGAAGCCGCGAGTGCCGTAGCCGCATAGAGGATGATTTTCATGGTCTTTCTCTCTTGCTTAAACTCTGAGCCACTCGGCGATCGTGATCCGGCCCTTGATGGAGTCTCCGCCGGGAACCAGCGAGCCTGCCATGACCGGCGCGCCGAAGTAGTCGACGGTGGCGTCGGCGTTCACGGGGCGGTTATCGCCTTTGGCATCGAGATACGTACTGACGAAGGATCTGAAGGGTGCCCGTTCAGGTCCGGCGAGGTCGACGGTGCCGTTCTTCGGCTCGCTGAGCGCGGCTTCTACCAAAGCAGCGGCGACGTCGTCGGCCGCGATCGGTTGGAAGTCGATATCCGGCACTGTCACCGCGCCGTCGGCCGAGTACGCGTCCACCAGCGTCTCCGTGAATTCATGGAATTGTGTCGCCCGAACGATCGTGAAGGCCTGGCCCGAGGTAGCGACGGCCTCCTCCTGCGCCAGCTTACCTGCCATGTAAGGATTGGCCGCGAGCTGATCGGCATTGACTATCGACAGGACGACGTGATGGCGCACGCCCGCTGCCCGTTCGGCGCCCATCAGGTTGCGGCTCGATGTGGCGAAAAAATCGGTGATCACGTCCCTGTCGAAGGACATCATGTTCGATACGTCGATGACGGCGTCGGCGCCCGCAAGGGCTTCGGCCAGTCCTTCGCCCGTATAGGCATTGATCCCGTTGCGGGAGCTTGCGACGACGGCCTCGTGGCCGGCATCCTGCAGCAGCTTCACTGCTTTCGAGCCGATCAGGCCCGTGCCGCCGATGACGACGACCTTCTTCAACTTGCTCATGTTGCTTTCTCCTATGACGAGGCGCGATTGCCCGTCTTGCGTTCGTGGAGTTCGAGGAAGGCGCATCCTCGTGCGGCGATACCGCCGTCGTCGTCTGCGCCTAGATTCGCCAGAAGGTCCGCGACGGACACCTTGGCGAGTTCTGCGCGATAAGCCTTCTCGGCCTTCAGCATCGCGGCGTTGATCTGGCAGGGCTTGGTGAAGTAGCGCTGCGGCAGAGGGTTCGGCCCCCGCTGGCGGATCTCGGCACAGCGGAAGGCGGGTGCCGGTCCTTCGACCGCAAGGACGATGTCGAGAAGGCTGATGTCCTTCGGCGCCTTGGCCAGCCGGTAGCCGCCCCTCGGTCCCGGCGTCGTCGCGACGATCCCGGCGCCAGACAGCGCCTGCAGATGCTTCAAGAGGTAGCTCGTCGAAACGCCGTGGAGTTCGGCCAGTGCTGCCGCCGAAAGGACGCCGTCTTCGGACAATCCCGCCAGGAATGCGGTGCAGTGAATCGCCTGCTCGACGCCTTCGCTCAGTTTCATGGTATACCTCCTAATCGTGGATATAAAATATCCACGAATATGTTCGATGTCAATCCGGGATCAAGTAGATCGTTGAAAATTCGGAATGTGAGATCAGAAAACGGAGCTCTGGCGGCTAGGCGCTTCGCGATAGTCAGGAAGCTCGCACTCTCATCGACACCCCGACGTATTGCAGCTGCCGGGCGGTAGGATTTGAATTATTGACATATCAGTCCATAATTAATAGATCGGCTGCATGGCAAGACCGAGAGAATTCGACCGAGACGCAGCGTTGGAGAAAGCACTGAAGGTGTTCTGGGCAAAGGGATTTGCCGCGACCTCTACCGATGATCTGCGTGTGGCGATGGGCATTGGCAGACAAAGCCTCTACGGCGCCTTTGGCGACAAACGTACTCTTTATCTTGAAGCGCTGGATACCTATCAGCAGCGGACAAACACTGGACATGTCATGAGGTTGAGCGGCCCGACATCGCCTATAAAAGGCATCGAAGACCTGCTTTCCGGTCTTGTGTCGGAAGACGATTGTGAGCGTGTGCTGGGATGCATGGGGGTTGGATCAGTCGGCGAGTTTGGCGTGACCGATCCGGATCTCAATACGCGCCGCGCCACTGCCAGTGCGGCACTAGGTCAACGCATTTCGGAGAGAGTGTTGGAGGGCCAGCGTTCGGGGGAAATCAATCCTGTTCTCGACGCTGAAGAGACTGCTGCGTTTATTCAGATGACAATGACCGGCCTGCAAGTGGCTGCGCGTGGCGGCGCAAAAGCTCCACATCTGAAGGCGATGGCACGCTTTGCAACGAAGCGTCTAAAGCCATAACCAGGCCTCTGCGACAACGAGGCTTTTCATTTGCTCAATTATGGACTGATCTGTCAATAAAAGGAGACTCCCATGACGATCGAAGAACGCAAAACCGCCCTCGTATTTGGAGGTGCCCGTGGCATCGGCGCCGCCTCGGTCGAGAGACTGGCAAAAGACGGTTACGATGTCGCCTTCACATATGTTTCGCGACCAGACAGCGCACAGGCGCTCGTCAGCGAGATCGAGAAGAGCGGGCGCCGCGCCGTAGCTGTCCAGGCCGACAGCGCAGACGCTGACGCCATTCGTGGCGCGGTGGCAAAAACTGTCGACATCTTCGGGCCAATCGACGCCGTCGTTGTCAACGCAGGGATTTAGCGGCTCAACGCAGTGGATGCGGTCAGTCTCGAAGAACTCGATCTGATGATCGACATCAACATCCGCGGCGTTTTCTTGTCCATCCAGTCCGCAGTGCCGCACATGAAGGATGGCGGCCGGGTCATAAACATCGGCTTGAACACGGCGGAACGGACTGGAATGGCGGGAGCAAGCGTCTACCAGTTCTCCAAGGCTGCCGTCGCAGCGATGGTGAAAGGCTTGGCCCTTGATCTGGCTCCGCGGCGCATCACCGTCAACAACATCCAACCTGGTCCAACGGACACGGACATGAATGCCGGTGCCATTGAGATGTTGTCTAACCGCAGCCCCTTGAAGCGCGTTGCCGACCCCCGGGAAATTGCGGGAATGGTGTCCTATCTCACGGGTCCCGACACGTCCTTCATGACCGGATCGAGCCTGACAATCGACGGAGACTGGACGTTATAAATTCAGCGCTGCAGGGATAGGGCCGTTCACAGCGGCTCTGTCCACCACTCCGCCATCTTTCCTCCTGCAAAAGTCTGCTGGGCAAAACTCACCGCCGGTCAATCTTTTGAATTATCGCGGTACAGTTCGCGAGTTCCACTCAGTCCAAGAGCTCACGTATCCGGCATCACCCATGAAAATTGCCAAGAACGATCTTGCCGAACACTCCGCCGGCCTCCATCCGGCGATGGGCATCCGATGTCGCTGAGAGCGGATACAGTGCCCCGACAACGGGCTGAAGTTCTTTGCCCATCATTGGCAGCACATCGTCCCTGAACCGGCAGATCATTGCTCTTTTTTCTGAGCGCGATCTGGATTTCATGACCGTGCCAAGCAATTGCAAGTGATTGTGAAGAACAGTCCCGAGCGGAATCTTGGCGTTGTCATCCCGCCCCAACAGGCCCACTTGGACAAGCCGACCACCGGGAGCAAGACTACGAATGTTGCGGGCGAGGTAGGACCCGCCGACAAAGTCGATGATCAGATCGACCCCGCGAGACGCCGTCGCATCAACAACTTCCGCCTCGAAATCCATTCGCCTGTAATCAAAAACAGCATCGGCGCCCAGCGAAAACACGTTTTCGATGTTGCCTGCCGAAGCGGTGGCCAGCACGGTTACTCCTGCCGCTTTCGCGAGCTGGACGGCTGCTGATCCGATACCGCCTGCAGCAGCATGGATGAGAACGGTCTCGCTTTTTGCGATTTGTCCGAGATGGGCAAGCGCCTCCCAGCCCGTGACGAAGCTTTCCATGACTGCGGCAGCCTCCATGAAGGACAAGCCGGTAGGGATGGCTGTCGCCATTCCGCCATCGACACGGGCGTACTGAGCATAGGCCCCGCCACCGACAATCCCCATGACACGGTCGCCGACGGCAAAGCCGGTTACTTCGTTTCCGACGGCTGTCACTTCTCCGGCGACCTCGAGGCCGAGGATGTCACTGTCGCCGTAAGTCTGAGCGCCATAGACGCCTTCACGTTGAAGAAGGTCGGCGCGATTGACACCGGCCGCCATAACCTTCACCAAAAGGTCGTCAGGGCGCACTTCGGGTATTGGGACATCGGCAAGTCGCAGGACATCCGCGCTTCCGAAGTCGTCGAAGACGATCGCTTTCATTCGAAGATCTCCTTACTTGGACAGTGCCCGGCGGGCGATGCTTGCAGCGAAGAGAGGTGTCTCACGGCTATTGTGGTCACCGCCCGCTGCCTGGCGGGCTGCTGCGGCATCTTCGAATTTGATGCTGTGCTCGCTGAGGAAAGCCATGAACACATCCGTCGGATGGGCGGTAACTTTGTTGGTATAGCGGGTCCTGCCATCGTCGATCTTCTCGGCCATCAATTCCCAGACGACGTTGACCTGGGTGCGCCCCTTGTCAGTGAAGACGTCCGAGATCGAGTTCATGCGGCAGTAGGCAGGCTCGGCGACCTCGGCCACATAATGCTGCACAACGAGGCCCGAGCCGATCTGCTCAACATTGATCGACATGCGACGACCGTCGTCGGTCCATGTGACGCCGGCTGCAATGTGATCAGGCGGGCAGCAGCGCAGGTATTCGGCTTCCGGCAGGGTGAAGAGCCAGTCGGCAATGTCGATCTTTTCGAGCGGAACGTCGATCTCTGCGGAATAGGCGGACTGGGAGAGAATTGTATCTAGGACCTTGACCATTGGAGTGTTCCTTCTGTTTGTTGGGCGACCGCCCGTTGACGAGAAGGAAAATGCTTCGGATGCCCGCAGATGATAACAAACTGAATGGTCGAAACGGTTTTGCGCTGTAGGCAAAGATGAGAGACCCACGGTTCGCTGAACATCTCGCGGTCTACGTCGATGTCGTACGCACTGGGAGCTTCTCAGCTGCCTCTCGGCGTAGGGCTGTCACACCCTCGGCTGTCGTTCGACAGATTGATGCGCTCGAGCAAGACCTGGGCGTTGCTCTCCTTGTTCGCTCGACACGAGCGTTGTCATTGACGGACGCGGGCCGTCATCTCTATGAGCGCGCCCAGCGCCTGCTCAACGATCTGGCCGATACACATGCCGAGGTTGCCGCCTTCGATAGTGCGGTCAGCGGCACGCTGCGGATCGCTTGTTTCCCGACTTTCGGAAAGCGCTATGTTATTCCTGTTATCGCATCGCTAGCGCAGGAATATCCGGGTCTGCATGTCGAGCTGGATCTTACCGAGCGGCTGGCCGATCCCGTGGCCGAACGGCTCGACCTAGTGGTGAGGATGGGGGCGCTTGCGGACAGCTCCCTGATTGCCACGAAGCTTGCTCCGCTTGACCGCATTCTTGTGGCGAGCCCTGGTTATGTCGAGCAGCATGGCGAGCCGGAAGACGAGAATGCGCTCATCCATCATCGCCTTCTCGACAAGCTCCATGGCAATGATCTGCTCGGATGGTCTGACATTCTCGGAAGCTCCGCCGGCGAGGCCTGCAAGCAAGTGGCTTTCCGGTCCGATGATTTCGAGGCGTTAAACAGCGCCGCGATCTCCGGAATGGGAGTGGCCTTTTTGCCAAGCTGGGTTTCGGGCCCCTCCACGCAGGCAGGTGATCTCATCCGGCTGAAACTCCGTGGCGAGCGATGGAACGAGCGATCGTCAGGCATCTATCTCCTGCGTGCCCTCCAGGTGCCGTCCGCCAAGGTCAGGGCGTTTACGGAAGCACTCAAGGCCCATATCGGCGCACCGCCGCGGTGGGGTGTCAGTGGGGAATAGCAACGGCCGGCAAATCAAAGCTAATGAAGTCAATGCTCCCACAACTCGTCGAGTGAGGGTTCGATTCTCATCAAGGCGTCGGACTCCGATTATCCGTTTGAATTTCATCAAACAGCCCAGTCGCGCCCTATTTTAACAAAGTCCTCAGTCGTGGCGTGGCAAAATCAAGAAACGTTCTGAGTTTCAGCGGCATCAGGCCCTGCGATAGGTGGACGAGGTGAACCGGCGATGCCTCTCGTTCAAAATCCTCCAGCAACGGCACCAGCAAGCCGGCATCGACTGCGTGCTTCGCTTGGTAGGCCATGACGCGCGTTATCCCGAGACCGGCGGCGGCTGCGTCAACCGCTGCTTCAGCGGTGTTGACGGAAAGGCGTGTGCGGATCGGCACCGCGATATCTTTTGCGCCGTCATGAAACGTCCAGAACCGTGTCGAAAGCACGCCTTCGAACGCGATGCAATCGTGGTGCTCGAGTTCGTCAGGATGTGACGGACGGGAGTGCCGCTTCAGATAGTCGGGATTGGCGTAGATCGTTGTGCGGATGGAGCCGAGGCGGATTGCGATCAGGTTGCTGTCGGAAAGCTGGCTGATGCGCAGAGCGACATCGATGTGTTCGTCGGCAAGACTGATTGTCCGGTCGCTCATCGTCAGGTGAATGTTGATGTCCGGAAAGGCTTTCAGGAAGCCCGTGATGACTGGAAGCACATGCAGGCGGCCGAAGACAATCGGCGCCGTCATTGTGAGGTCTCCCTTTGGCGCGGCGTATTCTCCGGTGGCACGGCGTTCGGCTTCTTCCACTCGCTCAAGAATTTCGCGCGCCGCAGCGACATAATTCTCCCCGGCCTCGGTGAGCAGAATCTTGCGGCTGGTGCGGGTCAGCAGGGGAACGCCGAGATGAGCCTCCAGCTCGGCCACCTTGCGGCTGACCGTTGGCAGTGGCGAGTGCAGCGCGCGCGACGCTGCGGAAAGGCTACCATGTTCCACCACGGACAAGAGAACTGCCATAGCATCAAGACGATCCATACTTGCCTTCCACAAAATGGGAGGATGATTACAGATTTAACGCTCTAATACAAAAATATGGATACTGCTAGGTTTCTCTCGTTGCCGGATGACTGTGTCCGGCCCTCAAGGGAGCCAGTCATGAAACTCTACCATTTTCCACTTTCGGGCCATGCGCATCGCGCTCGCCTCTTCCTTTCTCTCCTCAACGTGAACGCCGAGATCGTCGACCTCGATCTGGCGAACGGCGAGCACAAGACGCCCGAGTTCCTCAAGCTCAATCCATTCGGCCAAGTGCCGGTGCTGGAGGATGGCGACGTCGTCGTCAACGATTCCAATGCTATCCTCGTCTATGTCGCCACGAAGCTTGGTCGGAAAGACTGGCTGCCCGACGATCTTGCTTCTGTTGCGAAGATACAGAAGTGGCTTTCCGTCGCCGCCGGAGAAATTGCCTATGGGCCGTGCGCGGCGCGACTGATTACCGTGTTCGGAGCAGATTTCCGGGCCGAAGAGGTAATTGCCCGAGCCCACCGGGTTCTTGGCCTCATCAATGCCGAACTCAAAAATCACCCTTTCATCATCGGCAATACGCCGACCATCGCGGATGTCGCGCTTTACAGCTACATCGCTGGCGCGCCAGAGGGCAATGTCGATCTCACGCCTCATCCAGAGGTCCGTCACTGGCTGGCGAGGATCGAAGCTTTGCCCGGTTTCGTCGCTCTCCCGAAAACCGCAGTTGGCCTGGCTGCCTGACACGGTCTCTCGTTCGGGACACTGGTCCGGTCGCCGTCCCTCATAGGAGGTTCCAATGCCTGCTGAAACACCCTCACCATCGTCACCATGGCATGCGGGCGAACTTGAAATACAGCGGCACGCCGGTGTGATCGAGCAGATGGACCCAGTGGGGCGCAGGGTCTTGCGAACCTTCCTGCTTGACCAGCACCGGGAGTTCTATCCGCTGCTGCCGTTCATCGCCATCGGCTCTGTCGATGGCGATGGTACGCCGTGGGCGACGATCCGCAGTGGACGGCCCGGCTTTCTGCATTCGCCCGATCCCCATACGCTTGATGTCGAGGCCGCCAGCGATACCGATGATCCTGCCGAAGCCGGTATGAACGACGGCGATCCCATTGGTCTGGTCGGCGTCGATCTCATCACGCGCCGACGTAACAGGATGAACGGTACGGTCATCCGGGATAGCAACGACCGCTTTTCCGTCGCAGTCGGGCAGAGCTTCGGCAATTGTCCGCGCTACGTCCAAAATCGGCAATTCAGCTTTGTGCGTGATCCGGAAACGCCGCAACGCGCGGAAGTGCTTGTTTCAGATCGGCTCGGCATGCAGGAGCGTGGCATCGTCAAATCTGCCGACACGTTCTTCGTGGCCTCCTATGTGGATTGCGACGGAGAAGGGCGGCAGGTCGATGTCTCCCATCGCGGCGGCCGGCCCGGTTTCGTTCGTGTTGATGCCGATGGCAGCCTGACTGTGCCGGATTTCAATGGAAACCTGTTCTTCAACACACTTGGCAATTTCGTCGTCAATCCGCGAGCCGGGCTTTTGTTCCTTGACCATGAGACGGGTGATGTTCTGCAGATTGCTGGCAGCGTCGAGGTGATACTGGATTCACCCGAGATTGCTGCCTTCGAGGGCGCCGAGCGTCTCTGGCGCGTCACACCAGAAAAAGTGGTGCTGCGCAAAGACGCCTTGCCGCTGCGATGGAGCTTTCTCGAAAACGGCATGTCACCGAACAGCCTGATGACTGGGGACTGGCAGGAGGCTGCAAGCCGCTTGAAGGTCGCGACCCCGTCAAAGACGTGGAGGCGCTTTCGTGCTGAGCGAATTGTCGAGGAGAGTTCGACGATCCGTTCGCTTTACCTTAAGCCCGTCGATGATGAGGCCCCCATTCCGCACCTCGCGGGTCAGCATCTGCCGATCCGCATCAATGACGGTAAGGATACGATCCGCCGTAGCTATACGATATCCAATGGCCCGGCGGACGGCTTCTACAGGCTGAGTGTGAAGCGTGAGGGGCGGGCATCCACGCTCCTGCACACAATGAACGAGGGTGACGAGATCGAGGCGCTGGCGCCTGTGGGAGCGTTTACCATCGACGCGATGGAACGCAGCCGTTCGGCGGTCCTTCTTGCGGCTGGCATCGGCATCACACCATTGTTGTCGATGCTGCGCCATGTTGTTCAGACGGGCGACAGAACGCTCTATCGCAGGCCAGTATGGCTGTTCCGATCGTCAAGCAGCTTTGCCGAGAGGGCGTTCGACCGCGAAATCGGCGAACTGGTGGCGCGCAGCGAAGGGACCGTTCGGGATGTCAGGGTGCTCAGTGCGCCCGATGTCGATGATGAAGGCCTCTTTGATGCAGCTGGCCGCGTCGATATGACGTTGCTGAAGGCATACCTGCCATTCGGCGACTATGACTTCTACATCTGCGGACCATCGTCCTTCATGCAGGCAATGTATGACGGGCTACGCGGATTGAATATTGGAGACAATCGTATCCATGCGGAGGCATTCGGTCCCTCTGGCCTGAAGCGCGATCGCGCTGTTGAGTTGTCCGCGGAGCCTTCGAAGCCCGCAGCTTCGGCTCCGACGCGCGTCGGCTTCACACAATCGAAAAAAGAAGTGCAATGGAAGCCGGGCGGAGGCTCCTTGCTGGAACTCGCAGAGCAAAGTGGCCTCAGCCCGGCCTATGGCTGCCGGGCCGGCAATTGCGGGGATTGCCGAACAAAGATCGTCAAGGGTCAGGTCAGTTACCTCTCCGAGCCTAGCTATGCGGTAGCGGATAGCGAGGCGCTGATCTGCTGTTCAGTGCCGGCTCAAACGGACGGGGATTTGCAGCTCGAGCTGTGAGCGGTGATCAACGCTTTGCTTGCCTATCCCAGCGATCTATCGCCGGGATGCGTTGCGTCAACTGCCGAGAAAGACTGCAAGTTCTCGCGCGACCGTGTCCGGGTCCTCGCGCTGTGGAAAATGGCCGACATTCTGAAGAACGATACGCTGGAATGGACCGGAGAATTTTTCGTGCAGAGTTTCGGATAGCTCGGGCGGGTTCACGCCGTCTTCCAGTCCCTGAAAGTAGAGTGTGGGTAGCGATAGGGATTTCGTTTCCCAGATTTTGGTTTCCAACCACTTGCTTGCGGGATCGACATCTGCCTCTCCCCATCGCGCCTGATAGCTGTGAAGGGTGACTGCGACCCAGTCTGGATTATCGAAGGATTTCGATACCGCATCGAACGTCGCCTCATCGAACCAGCCGTCAGGACCCCAGTTTTTCCACTGGATGCGAGTAAAGCCGTGTGGATTTTCTGCAATTGCCTCCGCGCCGCGTTTCGTTGCCATGAACCAATGGTACCAGTACCTCTGTGCCTGCTGGAATGATGGAGTTTTCAGTCCACCCATTCGCGGCAGCGAGGATACAAGCGCCATTCGCTCCACACGATCTGACCAGCCGACTGCCAACGCCTCCGTTACGCCAGCTCCCCAATCATGTCCAACGACGGAGAACGTGTCGATTCCCAGACCATCCATCAGAGCGATCGCGTCCATTGCCAGGATTTCGCTGTTGGCAGTTCTCAACGCATCTTCGTTAAGGAAGACACTGCCGCCAAATCCACGAAGGTATGGTGCGATCAATCGCAGATCGTGTTTGGCGAGTCTCGATGACACGTTATCCCACGTCGAAGCATCGTCAGGCCAACCGTGAAGAAGCAGGACGGGTTTGCCATGTTTTGCACCTGCTTCGATGAAGCTGATCCGCATATTTTCGGTATCGACGTGGGGCATACAAGGTCTCCTCTTTTGCCGAGCAACAACGAGACTGCAATTCTGGTTTCGATTGTTTTGCGTTTTAGAACGCGTTCTGCGTGTAAAGTCTTTGGCTGCTAGAGAATTTTGATGGCCGCAGCCAGAGCCTTTGCTTGCCGCTTTGTCTGATCTCTCGTTAGCGAGCGGCCCGTCACCACCATACGCCAGTAGAGTGCCGACGGGATCATATCCAGAGCCATCTCAATATCCACATTTGCGTTGATCTCGCCGCGCGCTATGGCGCGCTGAAGTATAGCGGAGCCTGCGGATCGACGGGCGCGCGCAAGACCGGCTAACGTCGAGACCAGTTCACCTTGACGGGCGGCTTCGGCATAAAGGTCCGGTAATATCCTGCGCACAAGCCGATGCCGAAGTGCACGCCGCATCATGAACAGGTATCCCTCCAGCTCTTCGATCAGGCTATCTCTTTCCGAGACATCGGTTAGGTCCATCCCCAGCTTAGCTATCGCCTCGGTAGCAATCGCGAGCTTCGATGGCCAGCGGCGATAGATGGCAGCCTTGCCTGCACCTGCGCGCGCCGCGACCCGCTCAAGGCTTATTCCGCCATAGCCATAGGATGCCCACTCCTCAAAAAACGCGCGAACCAATGCGTCGGTGAGGTCGGTACGCATGACCGCAGCACCGCTCGGGCTACGTTTTTCTTGGTCGATACTCTTGCGTTCCATCGATTGCACTCCATATATGGACGGAACGATAGCGTTCCATTCAATGGGAGTAAAGCATGATGATCGAGAATGTTGACCTGTTTCCGAGCCTGTCATCTCTCTTGCGAGAGGCGTTGGGCGATCTGGTATCGCCGAACGCAACATCATTTCTCGACATGTGCGCTGATACAATCGTCTTCGAATTTCCCTATGCACCAGAGGGGTTCACAGAGCGTCTCATTGGCAAGGCAGCACTTGAAGCATATCTTCCAACGGTCGGAGATTTGCTGACGATCGAGTCCATGAGTCTTGGCCGTGTTTTCATTTCTTCCAACTCCGATGCCGCCACGGTCGAATTCAGTTGCAAGGGATATTCTAACGAGACAGGCGCACGTTACGATCAGGACTACGTCTCGGTGATCGATTTAAAGGATGGCCTGATCACGCGTTACCGCGATTACTGGAACCCAATCATCCTTCTCAACGCCACGGCGTCGTCGTCATCCGCAGAGGAGGCTGGATAATGGACAACGCTCACAAGATGAATGTTCTTGTGACAGGTGGTACCGGTACAACGGGGCGGTTGGTGGTGCGAGGCCTGAAAGAGCGAGGTATTGCAACGAAAGTCGGCACGCGCAGGCCATCGACCACGGACGAGGTTCTATTTGACTGGCAGAAGCCGGAAAGTGCACGGGCGGCTTTTGCTGGCATGGATGCGGTCTATGTGGTTGCGCCAACGAATACCAGCGATCATGGCTCAGTGGTTTTGCCAGTCCTCGAAATAGCGCGGTCATGTGGAGTTCGGCGCTTTGTTCTCCTAAGCGCATCATCGCTGGAGGCGGGTGGACCGATGATGGGGCAGATCCATGCCTATCTGAAGGACAACGCTTCAGAGTGGACAGTTCTGCGTCCAACCTGGTTCCTGCAAAACTTTTCCCAGAAGCATCATCTAAATACGATCCGCCAAGAGAGCGTCATCTATTCCGCCACAGGATCGGGCAGGGTCGGCTTCATCGACGCAAGCGATATCGCCAGAGCAGCGGTTAGCGCATTGCTCGCGGACCATTCGTGGAACCGCGATTTTATTCTGACCGGTCCTGAGACGTTGTCCTATTCGGATGTTGCATCCAAGCTTACGGACGTTCTGGGAAGAGCGATCCGGCATGTGAATCTGGACGTCGATCAACTTGTCGATCGATACTGCGATGGTGGTTTGGATAGGACCTATGCTGAGACCTTGGCCTTGATGGATAAGTGGATTGAAGACGGGAATGAGGATCGCGTCACTGACAGTGTAGGCACGCTAACTGGAGAATATCCAAATTCGGCGGATGGTTTCATGCGGCAGCACAGCGGGTGCTGGACGTATCTAGTAAAAGGTCAAAAAACCGAATGATCGTTATCTGCCGCTAGTCGGCTTTGACGTAATGACTACACGCAGTTTTGGGGTTCAATCCCTTTCAAGAGCTAACGACAGCACGCTGCAATTTCTGACTTCCGGTCTCGCCCGTAAGGTCGTCACGGCTAAGGCGGACTAGGGCTGCATGCTGTTCTGCCATTTCGACGCTTTCTGCGGTAATTCTGATACCTTATGCACGCGCCATATCGATCATGTCCAACACAAGAACTCTACTGCCGCTGCGTCGTCATCCGGTTTCGGCTCCACTGAGCTGCACAAAAAGAGACACGCCAACTCGAGTATTGGTTCTGCGATTTTGATGCCAAGTAGTGGCAGCTGCCGGCTCTCCGCGACGATGCAATAGCGGAGCGCGGTTCGGAATTTGTGCGCACTGTCAGACGTGTTCAAGCCTGCGCTCCTGCACCAGTTTACTGAAGATTGGTAAAAGCTCCTCCAAAAACCTCTCCCACGCTTTGGGGGCTATGGTCGTGATCTGGGCCGCCAGCAATAAGCGATCGGTATGCTCGTTCTGCCACTCCATATGATCCGCCTACAAAAAGCTCTAGGCCGGGACGATCTTTCAGCGTGATGAGACCTCTCGTTGAGCGTATGAAACCGTTTCCTTCCAAGACGTGAAGCGCGGTTGTGACGCTTGCCCTGCGCACCCCAAGTATGTTCGCCAGACTATCGTGAGTTAAAACGATGTCGTTTCCGATAAGCCTGTCGTGACACATCAAAAGCCATCTCGCCAGACGCTTTTCTATTTTCTGGTGGGTTAGTGAACTAACGGTGGATGCTGTTTGAAGCAGGAGAATGCGGACGTAGCCCATAAAAAGTTTTCCAATGAACCTGTCGTTAGGAAACAATCGCACGAAAGATCCAGCCTCCATGACATAACCCGCTCCCAGGACTAGAACCTCCACACTCACGGGGCAACTGCTGCCGCGCACCTAAATTTCAACGCCTTCCTCGCCGCGTTCCCCATCGACAAACCGCGCTATGTCGTTCTGACGATCATCGACGCGCCGCTGACCGGGGAGAAGGGCGGCAGGCTTGCAGCGTACACGGCGGCCCCCATGGCCAAGGCAATTATTGCTCGTTCAGCGCCGCTTCTTGGCGTCCAGCCACGGTTTGGGGAAGACGATGGAGGCGACAGCCTTCTTGTGAACTACTGAAGATGATTCTCGTAGATAACGTACTCCTTGATTGACGTTTGGCTCTCGAATGGACGTGTTGTTCCGGGTGAGGAAAGCGCATTTTCGATCAGCTCGATCTGGTAGGCCTTTTTGATCGATTGCCCGGTGAAGAATATTCTGTAGATGATCGGGGCAAAGATCATGTCCATAAGGCGGTCGGCCACGGGCACGACTTCTCCACGCTGAGCGCAGCGATCAATCAGACATACGAGGTTTTGATAAACGTAGCCGGCCGCCGCCTGCGCTGCGCGGACGTCGTTGATCCGTTCACGAAACAGGGCGTGACCAGGTCCCGACGAGATGTCATCGACCACTTGCTCAACCCAGATTTCGAGATCTCCGCGGAAGCTTCCAGTGTCCATGGGTATGCTGTCGGGGACTAAGCGCTCGTTGGCGACATCTTCGAGGAGTTTCGAGAGGCTTTCCCACCGCCGATAGATTGTGGATGGCGGAACTTCGGCTCGTTCAGCGATCATTGCTACCGTGATGTCTCGGCCATGATGCTCTTCGAGCAACGCCCGAACTGCGGCGTGAACAGCGATCTGTATCCGTTCGCTTCGTCCGCCAGGTCTTATGAGTGCTCGCGCCACCAGTTGCCTCCACACTTCGAAGTTCAAAGTTTAGAGCGACTAGCACGGGATGGGCGCTTTCGATACCCATGAAGGTAAGCGCTTACTGCCGCACCATGTCGGACTGGGTAGCGAGATGTACAATTATCCAAACAGATCATCGCATCGAAGCACTCAGATCTAAGACCGCTGTCGTTCCCCAGTACCAGGAGTAGACGAGAAACTAGGTTTGACCCTCTAACCCTCCACAGACCCGAAAAGATTGTTGTATATCAGATCATTAGATTAAAAGAGTTGGTAGTCGTCGGTTCGACCCCCTTCAAGAGCTTAGATCGATCGATTGGCCTTCAGAAAGTCCAGAAAGGCCCGCATCCCCGCTCCGATATGGCGGTGTCTGGGATAGTAAAGGCAGAGGCCAGGATAGGGCGGCGTCCACTCGGCTAACGCCTGCCGGAGTCTCCCGTCCGCAAGTGCTTCCTCGGCCATCCATCGCGTGACATAGGCGAGGCCGCAGTCGTCCAGAGCCGCGGCCAGAAGAAGTCGGGACTGGTCGACCACGAGGTTGCCGGTCGTCGCCACGACGACCTCCTCGCCGCGGCGCTGAAACTCCCAGCGATAAATCGACCCGCCCGCCATGCGGAGCTGGATGCACTGGTGAAGCGAGAGATCCGACGGACTATCTAGAAGCGGCGCATTGTCGAGATAGGCGGGCGATGCCACCACGATGTGCTGCTGGTCTGGACCGATCGGGATTGCGACCATCTCGCCGGGGACGAGTTCCGCCGCGCGGATGCCGCAGTCGAAACCTCCTTCGGCGATATCGACCAGTCGCCCTTCGGACCGGATTTCGAAGCGCATTGCCGGCTGCAGCTTCATGAAGCGCGTCAACAGCGGCATTAGCAACTGCTCGGCGGCGTTGGCGTCGCAGTTAATCCGTACAAGCCCGGACGGCGAGGCGGCCTGGTCGTGAAGCTCCTCGACCGCCATTCCGATTTCGCTGAGCGCCGGCATGAGCCGCTCCGCAAGTCTCCGCCCAGGCTCCGTCAGCGAGACGTTCCTCGTCGAACGGTGGAAGAGCTTCACTTTGAGACGTCTCTCCAGTCCGGCGACTGCGTGGCTCAACGCCGACGCCGTCTGGCCCAGAACTCGGGACGCAGCGCGAAAACCTCCGTGCTCGGCCACGGCAAGGAAGGCCGCCAGCTCGCCAGGAGGGAGCAAGCCCACTGTTCGAATTATCTCATCATTGTGTGTAACGGTAGTCATCTAGTTCATGAATGCCATGCGCTTATCTTCGGGACAAGTCAATTACTTAAGGAGGTGGCATGAAAGAGGCCGCGCCCGCTGAGAGAATGGATCACTGAGATGCCGGTGATGATCGAGGGACAACCATGACTTTACCGATACCGTTCGGCTTTTCATCTACTGCCGCCGACGTTCTGGAAGGCGTCGACCTCGCTGGCCGGAACGTCATCGTAACCGGTGGCGCCGCTGGCATCGGGCTGGAGACGAGCCGCGCTCTCGCGGCCGCGGGAGCTGCTGTGACGATTGCAGCCCGCCGCCCGGATAAGGCGGAGAAGGCAGTCGCTGAGCTGAAAACGAGTATGCCCGAGGCTCAACTGCGCGTTCGGCGCCTCGACCTCGCGGATCTGTCTTCCGTGCAGGAATTCTCGGAGAACTGGAACGAGCCTTTGCACTTTCTCGTCAACAATGCGGGCGTCATGGCCATTCCGGAAATCCAGCGGACTGCGGAAGGACGGGAGATGCAGTTCGCGACGAACTATCTGGGGCACTTCGCACTCACGCTAGCGCTGCGACGGCATCTAGCCAAGGCAAATGGTGCCCGCGTCGTTTCCGTCGCCTCGACTGGCAACCTGTTCGCGCCCGTGTTCTGGGACGATCCGGACTTCCGCTTCATTCCATACGATCCGCTACTTGCCTATGGGCAATCGAAGACAGCCTGCATCCTGCTGTCCGTTGGGATCGCCAAGAACTGGGCCAGCGACGGGATAACGTCCAACGCGCTCAATCCCGGAGCGATTGCCACGGGGCTTCAGAAGCACACCGGAGGCCTGCGAACCCCCGAGCATTTGCGCAAGACAATAGAGCAGGGAGCAGCCACGTCGGTGCTGCTGGCGGGTTCGCCGCTCGTCGAAGGCATTTCCGGTAGATATTTCGACGATTGCCGGGAGGCCCCAGTCGTTGACGAGCGCGGAGCTGGGCCCTTCAAAGGCGTGGCGAGATACGCCGTTGATGAGGACAACGCGGACCGGCTCTGGGAGATGGCGACGCGGATGCTGGGATTGCCTCTGTGAGCGGAACACCCTGTCGACCTGTCCGGACCGGCAGGGTGTTCGTCGAGCGATGACCGGACGTTGATCAGGCCTTGGCCGCCACCGAAAGCCGGAATGGCGCGCCCAAGCGGTTGAAGGCGTTCATTGCGGCGATCGTGATCGTCAGATCGACGAGATCCTTCGGTTCGAAGGCGGCTACCGCTGCGGCATAGGCCTCATCGGAGGCATGGGTCTGGCTGACATTCGTGACTTCTTCAGCCCAGGCCAGTGCTGCTCGTTCCTGCTCGCTGAACAGGTGAGGCACCTCGTCCCAGACAGGAACTAGCGTGATCTTATCGACGGACATCGTCTTGCGCAGATCGCGACTATGCATGTCGATGCAATGGGCGCAGCCGTTGATCTGCGACACGCGCAGGAAGACGAGATGAATCAGCTCTTCAGGCAGGTTCGTTTTCTTGGTGACGTAGTGATGGACGCCGAAGAGCGCCTTGGCACCCTCGGGGGCGACTTCGGACCAGTTCATGCGGGACATATTGTTTTCCTTTCTCGTAGACACGGTTCTCCGTTCGCCGGAGAAACCGTCGTTGCTCGTGCTAGGTGAGGGGTAGTCTGGTAGGTAGCGCTACGGCTTGCGCGGCGTCGTCAGGGCGGTGTCATCAGTATCGACGACGAAGACCGCGAGCAGTTTCGCCTGCTCGGTCTTGCTGGCGTTGGCGCTGACGTCGTGGCGGTCGCCCGGCAGCTCTGTGAAGTTCTGACCGGCGATGAAGGTCTTCGTCTCGCCACCGTTCACGGCGCTCAGGATCGCGCCTTCGAGAACCGTCGCATAGATCAAGGCGGATTTTGCATGCGTATGAGCGGAACTGTAGCCGCCGGGGCCGTACTCGACGAGCACGCCCTTGACGCTCTTGCCTGGAACGTCCGGGAGGGGATGCTCGTAAACCAGCGTCACCTTTGCGTCCTTCGTGTCGTACACAAGTCCAGGCTTGACGACGTCATGAGCGGAAGCTGTGGCCAGAGAGACCGCAAGTGCCGTAGCGGCATAGAATATGGCCTTCATGATTCTTTCCCTCCTATGTTCTGAGCCACTTGGCGATCGTGATCGCGCCCTTGATGTAGTCTCCGCCGGGAACCAGTGAGCCGGCGACAACGGGAGCGCCGAAGTAGTCGACGGCCTCGTCGGCTTTGACCGGACGAGCGTCGCCCCTGGCATCGAGATAAGTCCGGATGAAAGATTCGAACGGTCCCCGTTCAGGTCCGGCAAGATCGACGGTTCCGTTCCTCGGCCCGCCGAGCGCGGCCTCCACCAGAGCAGCGGCGACGTCGTCGGCCGCGATCGGCTGGAAGTCGATATCCGGCACTTTCACCACGCCGTCGGCCGCATAAGCGCCTGCCAGGGTCTCGATGAACTCATGGAACTGCGTCGCGCGGACGATGGTGTACCCTTGGCCCGACGCCGCGACGGTTTCCTCCTGCGCCACCTTGCCGGCCATGTAGGGATTGGCCGCGAGCTGATCGGCGTTGACGATGGAAAGGACGACGTGGTGGCGTACGCCCGCGGCCTTTTCTGCGCTCGTCAGGTTGCTGCTCGACGTTCCAAAGAAGTCGGTTATCACAGTCTTGTCGGACGACATCATGTTGGAAACGTCGATGACGGCGTCTGCGCCCGCAAGGGCTTCGGCCAGTCCTTCGCCCGTGTAGGCATTGATCCCGTTGCGGGAGCTTGCGGCGACGGCTTCGTGGCCGGCGTCCCGCAGCAGTTTCACTGCCTTCGAGCCGATCAGGCCCGCGCCGCCGATGACGGCGACCTTCTTTAACGTACTCATTTCTGCTTTCTCCTATGACGAGGCACGATTGCCCGTCTTGCGTTCGTGGAGTTTCAGGAAGGCGCATCCGCGGGCGGCGATCCCGCCGTCGTCGTCTGCGCCGAGATCCGCCAGAAGGTCCGCGACGGACACCTTGGCGAGTTCGGCGCGATACGCTTTCTCGGCTTTCAGCATCGCGACGTTGATCTGGCAGGGTTTTGTGAAATAGCGCTGCGGAAGAGGGTTCGGCCCTCGCTGGCGGATTTCGGCGCACCGGAAGGCAGCCGCCGGTCCCTCTACCGCGAGGACGATATCCAGGAGGCTGATATCCTTCGGGGCCTTGGCCAGCCGATAACCACCCTTAGGCCCCGGCGTCGTCGCGACGATCCCGGCGCCTGACAGCGCCTGCAGGTGCTTCAGCAGATAGCTCGTCGACACGCCGTGGAGTTCGGCCAGTGCTGCAGCCGACAGCACGCCGTCTTGCGACAGCCCCGCCAGGAATGCCGTGCAGTGGATCGCCTGTTCGACGCCTTCGCTCAGTTTCATCTTGCATCTCCTAATCGTGGATATAAAATGTCTATGATTAGGACAGCTGTCAATCCCCGATCACGTAGACCGGTCCAAAATCGGAATATGAGATCAGAAAACGGAGTTTCGACGCCTTGGTGCCTCGCCATAGTCAAGACGCTCGCAGGAGCAGAACAACAACAAAGGACGACGAATGACCACCAAGCTCGCACTCTCCTCGACGCCGGAAGGCATCGTCCCGGCGCTTCTCGCCCATCTGAACTCGCTCGACGTCGAGACCATGCTCGGCTTCTACGACCCGGAAGGCTTGATCGTGGACGCCGCAGGCGTCGCTCACGTCGGCAAGGAGGCGATCGGCAAGGAGCTCGCAAAATACTTTAGTCTCGGCCTTCAGATGTCGATCACGCAACGTCACCTGTTCGTGGCGGGTGACGTCGCGTCCCTTATCCTCGACTGGTCCTATATCGGCACGGCGCGGGACGGCACGAAGATCAACATGGTGGCGACCGCAACGGACATCGCCCGCCGTGGCCCGGATGGGCTCTGGCGCTATCTGATCGACAACCCGTTCGGCTCGATGCAGAGGAGCGCCGGCTGATGACGGATGCCGCGGAAGTTCTGACCGAAGCGACAGCGCTCGCATTCCGCGGCGTCCTCACAACCGGCGTCTACTGCAGGGCGACCTGCATCTCCCGTCCTCCCCGGCCAGAGAACATGCGCTGGTTCGGGTGCGTCTTCGACGCACAAAGAGCAGGCTTTCGCCCGTGCCTGCGATGCCGTCCCGACGACGAGAAATTTGCAAGGAGGAATGCCGATCTCGTGGCTGAGGCGTGCAAGCTGATCGATGCCGGCGACAGCTCGCCCACTGTGGCGGCTCTCGCACATGCGCTCGGCGTCAGTGAGGGGCACTTCCACCGGACGTTCCGCGCACACACTGGAATGACCCCGCGAGCATACATGCTCGAGAGGAGGGCTCAACTCGTCCGGGAAGGACTAAAACCGGGCAGGTCCATTACGTCGACGTTCTATGACGCAGGATACGGTTCCAGCGGACGGTTCTACGCGGTATGCAGCCGCGCGCTCGGAATGGCCCCGGCAGACTACAGGGCAGGCGGGCGCAGGGAAACGCTGCACTTTGCAGTCGGCCAGACATCGCTTGGTGCGATCCTGGTTGCTTCGAGCGACAAGGGCGTTGCGGCAATTCTCCTTGGGGATGATCCTGCCGCCCTCCTGACAGATCTTCAGGATCGATTTCCAAATGCGAACTTTGTCGGAGGGGACGAACGATACGAGGACACCGTCGCTAAGGTTGTTGGAATGGTTGAGCGCCCGGAGGTCGGCTTCGACTTGCCGCTCGACCTGCGTGGGACTACCTTCCAGCGTCGCGTCTGGCTTGCGTTACGAGATATTTCTCCGGGCGAGATCATCAGCTATGAAGATCTCGCTGCTAAGGTCGGACGTCCGAAGGCGGGTAAGGCTGTAGCCAGTGCCTGCGCGAGCAATCCTCTCGCCATCGCTATTCCCTGCCACCGTGTTGTAAGAAAAGATGGAGCGTCATTCCGCTATACCTGGGGAATTGAGCGGAAGGCTGAGCTGCTGCGAAGAGAGGAACGGCATTAAATCTAAATCGTGTTCTCGCAAAACTGCGCCGCGGTGGTTTACCCGATTGTGGAGTGCTCCTGCCGAGCGAAACGGCTAATGGGTTACACCAGACCGTCTTGCTCCACCGGCTCGCCAGATTTCGATACGATTGACGATCCGTAGGGCTCACGTGACAGGATGATGAGCGCATCGTTTGGTAGTGGGCGGGCGAGGTGCTTTGCTTCGTCCCACGGCGCCCGCATCCTGATATCGGTTTCTTCCCTCGTCTGCAGCAGGACAGGCATGGCCTTCTCGTGGACTGGCTTGACGATTGCGTTTGCATCCGTGGTCAGAAAACCATAGAGATCGTCGGTCGTGAGCCCGTCCCTGACTTTGCGAACGCTTTTCCATTGCGGCACGTGGATACCGGCGAAGAACATCAGCGATTTTGCCTTGTTGCGCGCAAACCATGCATTGGGCACATTGCCACCGTCCTCTTTGCTTGCCGGATCCGGCTCGGCGAAGCTGGTGACCGGCACGAGACACCTGTGCTCGACGCCGAACCATCTCGTCCAGTGAGGCAGGTTGAGCTTGCGAACATTGGTCACACCACGGTCGGGCTCCATGCGAATGAGTTCGTCCATGTCGACGGCCTTGCCTTTGGCCTTCAGTTTCTCCGCTCGAGCTTCCGCAGCCTTCTTCTGCACGAAAATCGGTGAGGGCAAGCCCCAGCGCGCATGCACAAGCTGCGTCTTTCCGTCAGCCGTGTTGCGGACGATAGGCCCCAGCTGGTCGGGATTCATCTGATACGCCGGCATCAGGTTGATCAGGCTCTCGGCATCCTGGGCCCATTTCGACACCCAGTCCTTGTCTTCCCGCGATAAAGATTGCACATGGCAGCAATTCCTCCGTTGCGACCGAATGCAGTTTGACGGTTGAGTTCCGCCTGAGACGCTAGTCGAGCCTGTAAACGTCGGCATTGTCCTGACGTTCCCGCAGGCCCTTGTAGGAGGCATGCCGCAATTTGCCGTCTCCGGTCCACGCCCGGAACTCGATCTCGGCGATTAAGGTCGGATCGACCCAGACAATGTCTGATTTTTCGGGAAAGGGTAAAGGCGGCTGCTTTCGTTTCCAGCGCAGCCTGTCCAGCATCTTGCGCAGTCTGGTCATCTCGGCTTCCTTGAATCCCGTGCCGACGCTCCCGACATGGACGAGATCGTGGCCGCCGTAGGCAGCAAGCACCAGTGAGCCAAACCCACCCGGCGATGCCGCCGACGGTTCATAGCCGACGACCATGAACGCTTCGCTCTCGATGCATTTGATCTTCACCCAGTCGCCGGTGCGACCGGAACGATAGGGCTGATCCAGATGCTTGCCAACGATGCCTTCAAGACCAAGGCTGCGGACATGCTCCAACAGGACGTTGGGGTCAGCGTCGAGTGTTTCCGATAGACGGACGGCGCCGTCATTCGCCTTTATCGTATCCTCGAGAAGATGCCGGCGTGATCGGTATTCCATCTCCCGCAGATCGTGGCCGTCGAGGTACATAAGATCAAAAGCGTAGAGGACGGCTTCAGATGCTCGATTTCCGGCCGCCTTGCCCGAAGCCCCCAACGACTTCTGCAGCAGGCCGAAATCCGGCCGCCCTTCCTCGTCCAGCACCACCGCCTCGCCATCGATGATCATCGTTGCCGGGCCAAGCGCTCGGGCAGCCTGTTCGATCGCCGGAAACCGGTGCGTCCAGTCATGACCCCCGCGGGTAAGGATGCGCACACCTGTCGGCTCGATGTGGACCGCCAGCCGATAGCCGTCCCATTTCAGCTCCCAGCTCCATTGATCGCCTTGTGGCGGATGGGCCTTCAATTGCGCAAGCGTCGGCTCGAGGCGGTCGGGCATCGGATCGAACAGAAGCTGTGGCTGTGCAGGATTACGCTTCCGATGCGGCTTTGAGCGGATCGGGGCTTCGATATCACGAAGGAGCGGCTTTGATCTCGGTGGCTTCGTCATTCCGAGAGTTCAGCACGAAAACCTTAAGAAGATTGTGACGCCGCTCATCTATCCCCGCTATCCACGATTCGGAGCTCGACACGAGGGGAGTTCGGTAAAAATTCTTGTTATCCATAAATCCTTGAATCCTTTTCGAATCTTCGGTTTTGCTAATAGTTGGATAATATTCCTCAACCTTGTGGTGCTTGACTCTTTTGCATCACAAGAACAAACAATGAACAAATAGCCCGTGCGACATGATGTCGATCCTTTGAACACGACCTTGAAGGGAGCCGTGAACGATGACTGCTGCCCGTTCCCCCAGGGCTCCTGGAGGGGTCTTGGATGTGATCTGCGACTTGCGTGAACGCATCGCCTCTATGGAGGGCGCAGCCGCGAAGCGGGCCGGAACGCTCGCTTTCGGTGTCCCCGAGATCGATGCGGCCCTGCCTGGCGGGGGTCTTGCTTATGGAGCTCTGCATGAGTTTGCGGGCGGCGGATCCGGTACGGTCGATGGTGCAGCAGCCGCGCTTCTTGTGGCCGGCATTGCCGCGCGAACCAAAGGCCCCGTCATCTGGTGTCTGACGAGGCCGGATCTGTTCTTTCCGGCGCTTGCCCAGGTCGGCCTCCATCCCGACCGCGTCATCTTCGTCGAGTCCGACAAGGAGGAGGGCTTGTCCTTCGGTGGGCTCGGCGCTGTCGTCGGCGAGCTCGTTCGCCTGCCGATGGTCAGCTCCCGCCGCCTGCAACTGGCCGCCGAGCGAACCGGGACGATGGCGCTTGGCGTTCGGCGATGGCGGCGGCAGACGGAGGCGAATGATTTTGGCCAGCCGACGGCGTCGACAACCAGATGGCGGGTGAGTGTGATGCCGTCCGAGGAGCTGCCGGTACCGGGGGTGGGCAGGCCTCAGTGGTTTTTGGAATTGATGCGCGTGAAAGCGGGTGAGTGTGCTGAGTTTCTCGTGAGAGCGTGTGATGACAAGGGTCGTATCCATTTATCTTCCGGATCTGCCGACGGATCGCATTCGTCGAGCCGATCCGTCCATTCCGCCTGAACGGCCCATCGCCGTGATCGCAAAGAGCGGTTCGAAACGGTGGGTTTCGTCTGCGGATGCAAACGCCCGAAAGGCAGGCGTGCATATCGGCATGGCAGCAGCAAAGGCACAGTCGCTGTTTCGCGGTCTGATGATGGTGGACGCAGACGATGAAGCTGATCGAGCCGCACTCGAACGCATCACGCTTTGGGCGCTGACAGTCTATTCGCCGATCGTCGCTGTTGATGGAGTTGATGGTATTGTCATGGACACCGAGGGTGCAGACCATCTTCAGGGTGGTGAGTTGCCCATGGTCACGAAAATTGCCAACCAGTTTCTTGCCAAAAAACTTACCGCCCGTGTGGCTGTTGCCGATAGCTGGGGTGCTGCCCACGCCTGCGCCCGCGCGATCAACCGCGAGACGATCGTCATTCCACCCGGTGAAACCGTCCGCGCCGTCGAGAAGCTGCCGATTGCACTTCTGCGCCTGCCGGCAAAAATCGTGAGCGATCTGCGTATCCTTGGTTTCCAGACGGTCGGTGAGCTCGCCAATACACCACGCGCCCCACTGACACTCCGCTTTGGTCCAGAGGTCGGACGTCGTCTCGACCATATCTTTGGCCGCATTGCCGAGCCGATTGAACCCATCCGTACTCCGGAACTGGTCGAAGTCTCGAAAGCTTTCGCCGAACCGATCGGGGCGGCGGAGACAATCGACAAATATGTCGGGCGGCTTGTCGTGCAACTGGTCGATGAGCTACAGAAGCGCGCCCTTGGGGTGCGCCGTGCAGATCTTATCGTCGAGAAAGTCGATGGTACGCGTCAGGCGATCCGGGCGGGTACTGCCAAGCCTGCGCGCGACATCGCCTGGCTGACAAAACTGTTTCGGGACCGGACGGAGAAGATCGAGCCGGGCTTTGGGATCGAGAAGCTGACGCTCGTGGCCGTTCTGGCCGAGCCTATGGAGGAGGTGCAGAGAGCCTCTGCTCTGATTGAGGATGACATCACCGATGTGACGCCGCTGATCGACATCTACGGAAACCGGGGGGCAAAGGGTCTACCGCGTAGCGCCTGTTGCCTCCGACGTGCCGGAACGCTCCGTCCAACGGATCAGCCCCGTCGCTGAACCGATCGCCGTTGCCTGGGTCAGCCATTGGCGCCGGCCGGTTCGGCTTTTACCACGCCCAGAACCGATCGAGGCGATCGCGCTGATGCCGGACCGGCCGCCGGTCTCGATCGTCTGGCGCGGCAAGCGCCGCAAGGTCAAGCGTGCCGATGGACCGGAACGCATTTTTGGGGAGTGGTGGCAGCGCGATGCAGAGATGGAGGCGGTGCGGGACTACTTTGTCATCGAAGACGAAGCAGGTGAACGCCTGTGGGTGTTCCGCTCCGGCGACGGGGTGGATCCTGAGACCGGGAGCCACCGATGGTTCTGTCACGGGATTTTCGCATGAGCTATGCGGAGCTGCAGGTCACGACCCATTTTTCCTTTCTGCGCGGCGCATCCTCGGCGCAGGAACTGTTCCAGACCGCCAAGATCTTGGGGATCGAGGCACTCGGCGTCGTTGATCGCAACTCGCTGGCCGGAATCGTCAGGGCCCTAGAAGCCTCGCGTGCGACAGGCGTCAGGCTTGTCGTCGGCTGTCGTCTCGATCTGGCTGACGGCATGTCTCTGCTGGTCTATCCCATCGATCGTCCCGCCTATTCACGTCTGACGCGGCTGATCACACTCGGCAAGTCGCGCGGCGGCAAGAACAACTGCATTTTACATTGGGACGATGTCATCGCCTATTCGGAAGGCATGGTCGGCATTCTCGTACCGGATCTGCCGGATGATCTCTGCGCGATCCAGCTTCGCAAGATGGCTGAAGCGTTTGGCGATCGCGCCTATGTTTCGCTCTACCTGCGTCGGCGACCGAACGACCAATTGCGCCTGCATGAGATTTCCAACATGGCGGCGCGGTTCAAGGTCAGAACCGTCGTCACCAATGACGTGCTGTTTCATGAGCCGGGCCGGCGGCAGTTGCAGGACATCGTTACCTGCATCAGGCATAACACCACGATCGACGATGTCGGCTTCGAGCGCGAACGCCATGCCGATCGATATCTGAAGCCTCCGGAAGAAATGGCTCGCCTATTTCCGCGCTATCCGGATGCCCTGGCGCGAAGCATGGAGATCGTGCGGCGCTGCACGTTCTCGCTTGAGGAACTGACCTACCAGTACCCGGAGGAAGCCATTGTGCCGGGCAAGGATGCGCAGGCCTCGCTGGAGCATTATGTCTGGGAATGCGCGCCTGACCGTTATCCGGAAGGCCTGCCACCGGATGTTCTAAAGACCGTTCGGCACGAGCTCGATCTTATCCGCACCATGAAATACGCGCCGTATTTTCTGACGGTGTTTTCGATCGTGCGCTTTGCGAGAAGCCAGGGCATTCTCTGCCAGGGCAGGGGATCGGCGGCCAACAGCGCCGTCTGCTATATTCTCGGCATTACCTCTATCGATCCCTCGACCAACGACCTCCTGTTCGAGCGTTTCGTCAGCCAGGAGCGCGACGAGCCGCCGGATATCGATGTCGACTTCGAGCATGAACGGCGCGAGGAGGTCATACAGTGGATCTACAAGACCTATACCAAGGACAAGGCGGCACTCTGCGCGACCGTCACCCGCTACCGGGCCAAGGGCGCAATCCGCGATGTCGGCAAGGCGCTCGGACTGCCGGAGGACGTCATCAAGGCGCTGTCATCAGGCATGTGGTCCTGGTCGGAGGAAGTGCCCGACAGAAACATCCGGGAACTCAACCTCAACCCGGACGACCGGCGCTTAGCGCTCACCCTGAAACTGGCGCAGCAGCTGATGGGTGCGCCACGCCACCTTGGCCAGCATCCAGGAGGATTTGTCCTCACCCATGACCGGCTGGACGATCTCGTACCGATCGAGCCGGCGACGATGAAGGACCGCCAGATCATCGAATGGGACAAGGATGACGTCGAGGCGCTGAAATTCATGAAGGTGGATGTGCTCGCACTCGGCATGCTCACCTGCATGGCAAAGGCGTTTCATCTCATCCGTGAGGATAAGGGGGAGGATCTCGATCTGTCTACGATCCAGCAGGAAGACGCAGCCACCTACGCAATGATCCGAAAAGCCGATACGCTTGGGACCTTCCAGATCGAAAGCCGCGCGCAGATGGCGATGTTGCCGCGTCTGAAACCCCGCACCTTCTACGATCTGGTCGTGCAGGTGGCGATCGTCCGGCCCGGTCCTATCCAGGGCGACATGGTGCATCCCTATCTTCGCCGCCGCGAAGGCAAGGAGCCGGTAGAGTATCCCACACCCGAGCTTGAGGCCGTGCTCGGCAGGACGCTGGGCGTGCCGCTGTTTCAGGAGAGCGCCATGCGCGTCGCCATGGTCTGCGCCGGTTTTACCGGTGGCGAGGCCGACCAGCTGCGCAAGTCGATGGCCACCTTCAAGTTCACCGGCGGGGTCTCCCGCTTCAAGGAAAAACTCGTCTCCGGCATGGTCAAGAACGGTTATTCGGCGGAGTTCGCCGAAAAGACCTTTTCCCAGCTCGAAGGTTTCGGCAGCTACGGTTTTCCGGAAAGTCACGCGGCATCTTTTGCGCTGATCGCCTATGCATCGAACTACATCAAATGCCATTATCCGGATGTCTTTTGCGCGGCGCTTTTGAACAGTCAGCCGATGGGTTTTTATGCTCCAGCCCAGATCGTCGGTGATGCGATCAAGCATGGCGTCGAAGTGCGACCTGTGTGCGTCAACCGCTCGCGCTGGGACTGCACTCTGGAAAAGATCGGCAGCATTGATCGGCATGCTGTCCGGCTGGGTTTCCGGCAGGTGAGGGGACTGGCAGTTGCGGAGGCGGCGCGGATCGTTGCAGCGCGCATGAACAATGCGTTCGCCTCAGTCGATGATATGTGGCGGCGTTCAAGTGTCCCAACCGAAGCGCTTGTCCAGCTGGCGGAGGCCGATGCCTTCCTGCCATCGCTCAAACTCGAACGACGCGATGCGCTCTGGGCGATCAAGGCGCTGCGCGACGAGCCGTTACCGTTGTTTGCAGCCGCCGCCGAACGCGAGGCGATGGCAATTGCCGAGCAGCAGGAGCCGGAGGTAGTGCTTCGGCAGATGACGGACGGCCATAACGTCATCGAGGACTACAGCCACATCGGGCTCACTTTGCGCCAGCATCCGGTCGCCTTTCTGCGCAAGGACCTGTCGGCACGCAATATCATCACCTGTGCCGAGGCGATGAATGCCCGGGATGGCCGATGGGTTTACACCGCTGGACTCGTGCTGGTGCGGCAGAAGCCGGGATCGGCCAAGGGCGTGATGTTTATCACCATCGAGGACGAAACGGGACCGGCCAACATCGTTGTCTGGCCATCACTGTTTGAAAAGCGACGACGTGTAGTACTGGGATCCTCGATGATGGCGATCAACGGACGGATTCAGCGGGAAGGGGAGGTCGTCCATCTCGTCGCCCAGCAACTATTCGATCTTTCAGGCGATCTGGTTGGCCTTGCCGATCGAGATACGGAGTTCAGGCTGCCGGCTGGTCGCGGCGATGAGTTTGCCCACGGCGGCGGCGGGCCGGATTCACGCGATCGGCTAAAGCCCGTTGTCCCGCGGGACATGTTCATTCCGGATCTTCATATCGAAACGTTGAAGGTGAAGGCGCGGAACTTTCAATGATTTACGATTGGGTACTGTCGGCCGACGGTTCGATTCAGCTCAAGGCGACACATGCTCCGGGTAAGCGGCTGTTAGCCGATCTAAAAACGACCCTTCACGTCGTAAAGGTCTGACCCCAATTACGGGCTCGCTCTGCTCGAACAAAGTATCGAGTTCCAAGCAATTTTTGATGCGTGATGCAGCTCTAGACAGCGTTCTCATTGCTCATCCTTGCATGATACCTACGAGGCGAGCAGCCCATGATACGCTTGAAGGCGGTGCTGAAAGCGCTGTCAGAGTCGTATCCGACCGCCACGGCGGCTGAGGCAATTGTTCTGTGTGGCAGCCTTAGAGCATCGGCGGCTAACATCATGCGCCAGCGCGTCAGATATTCCATCGGACTGGCGCCGACGCTCGCCTTGAAGCGGAGCGCAAAGATAGTGCGCGACATGCCAGCGATCTTGGCCATTGCCGCGACGCTCCATCGATCAGCTGGTTTCGCATGCAGAGCTGCGATGACCGCTGCGACGGGTGGGTCAGCTAACGCCGAAAGCCATCCAACACGTGTGCCGTCCCGCGCTGTGAGGTGCTGGCGCAGTGCCTGGATCAGTATCAAATGGGAGAGGTGCTCAACGAGAAGATCGCTTCCTGCTCTAGGTGTACGCAGCTCCGCCATCATCCGGTCCAGCGCCCAGCGCATCGCGGTCTGATCTGTTTGGTCGTTGATATGGACAACCGGTGGAAGCATGCCGAGCAGCAAACTCGAATCCGGAGTGTCGAAACCGAAATGTGCGGCACAGACGAAGCAAGTGCCTCCCTTCTCATAGATAACGACTTCGCCATTGCTTCGGCCAGCGAAGAAAACAGCGGCATCCACGGATGTGAGGCCTTGTTTGCTGCAAATGCGAAACGGACGACCGCTCGGCAGCAAGACGCAATCCCCGGCTTTGAGTCGGAGCGGCGTGGCGCCGTCCTCCAGCGTCAACCAACACGCACCTTCCAGCACCGCATAGCAGTACAGCCCCTCATGCGGTGGAAACCGGATTGAAAGGTCGCCTCCCACATCGGTGGCGCCGGTCTCCAGTCGACGAGGCTTCAGTATGGTCAGGATGTCGGACAATGGATCCATGTTTCGAACGATCTCGAAGATTTCTAGTCTGAACGAGCATAGATGGTTCGCAAAGGGAGGGGTAGTCTTTGGAAAATGTAAAATCAAAGGAAATCCCATGCCTACGTCCCTCGTTTTGTGGTTGCAGGAATGCTGCATCTTAGGAAAGCTATGAAAACGGTGCATGTATCTAGATCGCGCTTGGGCCTGTTCGTCTGGGCGTCCACGGCAACGATCTCAACCGTGGTGGCGCTGTTTTCCTATCGCTATCTTGCGGGCCAGGGGCCGGTTCCCCAAAATATCGCTGCCAACCGGCAGTTCGATCCGTGGATTGCTGTGCACGCGGCCGGCGCTGCTACAGCACTGCTTCTCGGACCGTGGCAATTTTGGCCGGGACTGAGGGCGCGGTGGCCATTTTTGCACAGGTGTATCGGGCGCCTTTACGTCTCCGGCTGCGCCAGCGGTGGCCTAGCAGCGCTGGTGCTGGCGACGGGACTGTCCTCGGGTCCCGTGGCTGGTGCGGGTTTCGCTGCCCTCGGCTTGGCGTGGCTGATGACGACGGGTCTTGCAGTACGCGAGGTTCTTGTCGGCCGTATTGTATCGCACCGGCGCTGGATGATCCGGTCCTTCGCGCTCACGCTCTCAGCAGTGACGCTTCGTATCTACCTGCCGCTCTCGGACGTTTTTAACATCGAATTTCTGATTGCCTATCGCACCATCGCGTGGGCCTGTTGGCTGCCGAACCTTCTGCTCGCGGAGCTCTATCTCTGGCGTCGTCCGACAAGCGTTCTGGTCGCTCATTCCATGACACCTTCCAAGGGGTAACTAAATGCGTATCTTCATCACGGGGGCCACCGGTTTTATCGGCCCTGCGCTCATCGAGCATCTGTCGGCAAAAGGCCACGAGATCGTCGGATTGGCCCGTTCAAAGACATCAGAGCGTCGATTGAACTCTCTGGGCGCGCGTCCGCTTGCAGGGAGTATCGTCGATCTCGATATTCTCCGTAGAGGGGCTGCCGAGGCCGATGCGGTCGTCCATCTCGCCTACAGCTTTTCGCCGGGCGACCTACCGCGCCGGCGCTTGTTTGGCGCTCTCCTCGGGGGATGGCCCGGCAACACCGTCGCGAGAATGATGCAGGCGATAACGGCCACGAACGAGGCAGCCATCGATGCTCTGGCCGCGGCGTTGGCTGGATCCGCACGCCCGATGGTGACGGCGTTCGCTACTATGGGCGTGGCCGGCCCCCAGGCGCGCGCGCCGAACGCCTTGCTGTGGAAACCGATTTGCCCGATCCCCGCTCGCCCGGTCACGTTCGTGCTGTTAGCGAGGCCTTGGTGAGGCAATGGGCGCAGCGTGGCGTGCGGGCATCCTTGGTTCGGCTCGCGCCGTCAGTGCACGGTCGGGGCGACAGCGGATTAATTCCGCAACTCGCGACAGCTGCCCGTAAGAATGGTGAGGTGCTCTATGTCGGAGACGGCTCAAATCGATGGAGTGGAGTACATATCGGCGATGCCGTCTATCTCTTCGAGCTGGCGCTTGAAAAGGGACGGGCGGGGGGTGTTTATCACGGCGCAGCAGAGGAGGGGGTCACATACAAGCAGATTGCTGAAATCATGGCCAAAGATCTCGGTCTTCCAGTCCGATCCGCAACATCGCTGCAAGCCAAACGCCAGTTCGGCTTCCTGGCGCCCTTTGTGGGAGTCGATAACCCCGTTGACAGCCAGCGGACACAGCAAGAACTCGGCTGGCGGCCGGTTGGCCCCGCATTGATCGACGATCTAGAAGGATTGCATTATTTCGGCGAAGTATAAACCGTTCAGTAGTGTCGAGCGCTAAGAAAGAAAGAGCCGGGCAAAGCCGCCGCCCGGCTCCATTGCTCCAACGAGGACGATCAGAAACTCAAGATGATCTTTCCACGCGCTCTGCCAGATGCCTGGCGATCGAAAGCTTCTGTGAAAGAGGTGATGGGGAAGACAGCGTCGATCAGGGCTGAATGGCCCTTTGCGCCCATCGCCTTGCCCAGATCCGAGAGCCGTTTTGCGTTCGATGTGTGGAACACGAATGCACCTTCGACCTTGTGAGCTGCCGCCAGTGCCTGATCGGGCGGAGACACGGTGGAAAGCAGCTTGCCGCCACTGCGCAACACCTCGAAAGAGCGCTGTTGTGTCTCCCCGCCGATCGTGTCCAGCACCACATCGATGTCCGAAACCTTGCGCGTAAAATCCTCGGATCGATAGTCGATGACGTTATCGGCACCCAGGTCGCGCGCGATCTCTACACCGTCTCCCGAGGCGGTGGCGATGACCCGCGCGCCAAGCCCTCTGGCGAACTGGATGGCGAAACTACCGACACCCCCGGTACCTGCATGCACAAGGGCGGTCTGGCCGGCCTGAAGATCCGCCATCTCGACAAGTGCCTGCCAGGCTGTTCCTGCGGCGGTCGGCAATCCGGCCGCGCTGTTGAAGTCCAGATCTTGAGGAACAAGCGCCAGTTGATCTTCGGGAACGATGGCGTAGTCCGCGAAAGCGCCACCCTTCGTCGGATCGAGCCGCGCCATGACCCGATCGCCTGTCCGCCACCGCGAGGTCAGTGAACCCGTTTTCTCGATCGTGCCAGCGAGATCCGTGCCCATGGCCGATGGGAAGGTGAGCGGGAAGTAGGCGTGCACCTGACCGCGCCGCAGCTTGACGTCGAGCGGGTTGAGGGCTGCGGCTGCAATGCGGACCAGCACCTCTCCGTCTTTCGGCTCAGGGATAGCGGCGTCCTGCAGAACAGGGGTTTGCTCATAGTCTGAAAGAATGATCTGTTGCATTGTCAGCTCCTAGTTCTTGAAAGGCCAGGCACCCATCTGGGCAAACCAGCCCATCCAGTCTTCCATGTGCCAGGTATGGGTAATCCGGCCGTTCTCGAAGGCATGGAACTCATGGATCGGGAGCGAGAATTCGTGGCCGGTCGGGGCAACCCCAAACCAAACTCCGACGTGGCGTCCGGATATCACGGCGCGGACCGCTGCCTTGTCTGGCCCGCCGATCACATCGACGATCTCGATATTGAGTTCAGCGAACGCCTCGGAGAAAGCGGCGATCATAGGCTTGAACCCATCCCGGCCCGCCGCTTGGCCCGGCGCAAGCGGAATGTCCTGCCAGTCCGCGACGACGCTTTCGTCGAGAAGGGAAGGGTTTCCTTCAAACGCTTTGTAGAAGGTGCGAAGCGTCTGTAGATCTGCGGTACTTATCCCGCTGTATGGTGGTTGTTCGTTGCTCATATCAATCTTTCCATGTTGATGATGAGCAACGTACGTCACGCGATTTCATCGTTGAAATCGATATTAGGTATGCTGTAACATCCACCGCATGGATTTACATGGTATCGATCTGAACCTCCTTGTGGCCTTCGACGCTCTTATGGCCGAGCGGAGCGTGACGCGTGCAGGAGTAAGGATCGGGCGCACACAGCCGGCGATGAGTGCAGCACTTTCCCGTCTGCGTGCTCTCTTGCGGGATGATCTGTTTATTCGTGGCCCAGACGGGTTGCAGCCGACGCCGCGCGCGCTCGATCTCGCCGAACCTCTCGGCCATGCGCTGGCAGAAATCCAACGAACTCTGGAGTTCACGCAGGTCTTCGACCCCTCTAAGTCAACCGTCACATTCTCGATCGGCCTTTCCGAGCACGCGGCGTTTATCGTCCTGCCGAAACTACTTGCTCTCCTGCGAACTCAGGCGCCGGGTATCGTTTTACGGATCCGCAACTTCGACCATCGCGACGCGGTCCTCTCGCTTCTGGATTCTGGGGAGGCAGATCTAACCGTCGGCGTGCCGCACACGACGGCAGGTCGTATCCTGAGCGAACGACTGTTCGAGGAGAGTTTCGTCTGCGTCCTCCGCAAAGACCATCCGCAAGCAGACGCAAAGCTAACGCTCGACTCGTTTCTCCAGATGTCGCATCTTCTGGTTTCTCCGGAAAACGAGCGTTTCGGGATGGTCGATGCCGCGCTCTGCAAGCTGGGGCTGCGACGGCGCCTTTCGCTGACGCTCCCGCAAATGTACGCCGCGCCGCCGCTCGTTGCGTCGTCCGACCTGATAGCGACGCTGATGAAGGGCGTCGTCGAAGCTTCCGGGTATCGCGAACAGCTTCACGTCCTGAAGCCGCCATTGGAACTTGGAACGGCAAAGTTCGACATGGCATGGCATAGGCGCAACGACGTTCACCCCGCACAGCGCTGGCTGCGTGAGGTGATCGGGTCACTCTTTGAAAAGGCCGACTCCTAGACTGGCCTCTGCCAGAAAGGTTAGACATGCGCGGGGGTAGCTCGCCTCAATCCTGGTCGCGCAGCTGGCGCGCCGCGCGCGCCCAGTCTTCGACGTGATATGTTCGGGAAACTCTGCCATCTTGAACTTCGTGGACATCGATGGTCATGATCCGGAAGGCGTGGCCGGACTGGGCGACACCGAGAAACTCACCGACCGGTGTTCCCTGAGCTTCGCTGCGAACAACGATCCTGTTCCCCATCGTGACAACATCCCGGATTTCGAACCTGAAATCCGGTACCTTGGCGATCCGGGCGCTCCATCTCGCGATCGTCGCTTCGCGGTCATCGCAGGCGTTGGTAGAATCGCAATTCTGCCAATCCTTTGTCGTGCCGCTTTCAAGATAAACGCGCACATCCGCGGCTGACGCCGCGGTGAGTGCGTTATAGACAGGCCGCACGACCTCGATCGCCTGCTCGACAGATAAACTGTCCTGTGTAGCAGGAGATGGCGTTGCCAACGCGATGACCAAGCCGGCGGTTTGGAGGATGTCGCTCATGGGTATGTTCCTATGGAAAGTAAGGTCTGCTCGCGATTGCGTGGTCGGGTTCAGACTATGGACGCTTGGGCCTCATCAGGTCGGCTATCCCAAGTCTCTCGAAGAACGAAAGCTGCCTGGCGCCGATCAAGGCTTCGATCTCGTCCGTCCCTTTGGCCTGAGGGTCGATCGAAATCCTGAACGGTTTCTCTCCGAACGGAAGCTCGAGAACATCCTTTACCGCCTTGCCAACGGATTCGACTGTCAGACCGAGGCCTTTGTCGGCATCCAGCGCCTCAAGCGCTTTGCCGAGGCCGCATAGTCGATCCGGAAGCTCACCGTATTGGCTGACGACGGCAAGGCTCTCCGGTCCGTGTGCGTCCGCGAAATGTTCTGTTCCTGACGCGAACGCGCCGGGCACGACGATGACACTCTCGATGCCAAAAGGTGCCGCTTCGAAGCTCATTGCTTCAGCCAGGGCCTCGCCCGCCGCTTTGCTGGCAACATAGGGACCGATGAAGGGCTCATGGATGCGCGAAGTCGTGCTCCCAATATAGACCAGAACGCCTTCTTTCTGCCGGCGCATGATCGGCAGCGCGGCCCGGTTCACCCGAAGCCAGGAGATCGCGTTAGTGTCTAGAATCCTTGCCATTTGCGCAGGCGTGAAGGCTTCGGCAATGCCGACCATCAGCATGCCCGCATTGTTGACGACCACGTCGAGACGACCGGTCTCCAGCAAGACCTGATCGAACGCTGCTCTTATGCTCTCCTCCGACAGGACGTCGAGCTCAAGCGCGCGCAGGTCGATTTTCTTCTCCTCGGCAAACCGCGCAATCTGCTCGACACGGTCCCGGTTTCGCTCCTTGAGAGATCGCATCGAAGCATAGACAATGTGGCCCGCGATGGCGAGCGCGTCGGCGACGGCGCGACCGATACCGGATCCCGCGCCGGTGACGACGATGACTTTCTGAGACATAATATTTTTCCTTAAGCCAAGCCGCCATTGGCGCGCACGACTTGGCCATTGACCCATCCTGCTGCGTCAGACAGAAGAAATGCGACGACTTCGGCTATGTCCTGCGGTTGCCCGAGGCGTTTGAAAGGTGCTGCGCCCGCCATGCGATCGATCTCGGTCTGGCTCTTGCCCGTGACGAACAAATCCGTTTCGACTGGACCGGGAGCCACGGCGTTGACGGTAATCCGCCGACTTCCAAGCTCCTTGGCAAGCACGCGCGTCAGAGCCTCGATGGCGGCTTTCGTCGCGTTGTAGATGCCGTAGCCTGGAGGGTTGAGGGCAAGCGTCGTGCTGGAGATGCTGACGATCCGGCCGCCGTCGACAATCCGTCGCGCAGCTTCGCGCAACCCGTTGATTGTGCCACGAAGATTTATGTCGAGTTGTTCCGACAGCCCCGCGTCGTCGAGGTCTTTGATCAGCGACGGTTTAAAGACCCCCGCACTGCTGACAAAGGCGTTGACGTGTCCGTAAGCATCCTCCGCCTGATCGAAAAGATCCTTCATTTCGGACGCTGATGAAACGTCGGCGCGAACCGCGTCGGCACGCCCGCCACGGCCGCCAATCTCCGCGACGACAGATGCGGCTTCATCATGATTGTTGGCGTAGTTGACGACGACGTTCCAACCCTGTGCTGCAAGGAGGACGCAGGTGGCGCGACCGATCCCGCGCGATCCACCTGTGACGATAACTGTATTCTCCATGGCATATGCCTCCTTCAGGTCTGATATTCAGCCACTCTAGGGAAGCGAAATGCCAACTTGAAATCGACTTAACGTATGGGCGACAATCCACGCCGTTGATAATGGTTTCGACCAGGGATCCATTTCATCGGGGCAGGCTCATCGCCAGCGAGACAATCGCCAACTGCAGTGGAGTTGATGCCCGGAACGCGCGAGGCGTCGAACGGTGCGTGAAAAGCAAAGTCCGCACCAATCTATCGAGGGTCTTGCGTTGGCAGGTAGTGATGAAGTCGCAGGGTCCGGATTTTGCGAGATCACATTAATAGGTCGTGTTCGGGTTCGACCGAAGCCGGCGAGCCTACGAGGGGATCAAGACGAGCAGGATGGAGGCGATCAGGTTGAAACAGGGCTCTCAGATCGAGCGTTGCCCCTCATTCTCACGTGGCCCGGTCTAGCGGGCTCTTCGCCTCCAACCGCGCTGACACGGACAGTGTTTCCAGATTTCCTCGCGCCGATTTCCACGCGGCCCGGTCGTCCATGAACGCAAGCCGGAGATAGGCGAGCGTGACCTCACGAATGATCGCAATCCGCTTAAGGTATTCGACGGTATCCTGGCACTCGGCATGCTGACCTGCATGGCAAAGGCCTTCGAGCTCATCCGAAAGGCGAGTTTACTATTACCGAAGCCCCGAAGGGACGGAAAAGAGATCATTACGACTTTGCCTTTTGTCGGCTGTCCGAGCCCTTGGCTGAAAAACTCGGTGGAACACATTTCATTACCGTCGCGGAAATGGCCCTTTCGCCCGCGTCTGCCAGAGGAAGCCTGTTCACCGCCCTGGGCTATCCGAACTCAAAAAATCGAAAATACAACCCGAAAAAACTTACGGTGAAACCAAGGCTTCTACCCTATTCCAGCGTTCACGTCTTGGATTTGGATATCGCGAAGACGCTTCCGAACGGGGGAGCGGACCATATCTTTATGACCTACGGTAAGCAATCGCGTGACACGGATGGGAAAGTGGTCAATTCCGCCTCACCAAAGGGAATGAGTGGGGGAATGATAATCGACGCTGGAAAGCCAGCCGATCTCGAGGTCTTGGTTGGTTCCAAAACCCCGCAGCTACTTCTGGCAGGGATCGTCATAGAGTTGAAGAAGAAGAGAATTCTTCTCGGTGTTCGTCTCAGCGTCGTCGTACCGCACCTATTGAAGGAATTTGCCACAGGCGAGGCGTTGCCGAAGTGACTTCCTTCAAATCGATGAGAAACCAAATCCCAACGAGTACGCACGGCTCTCTCCCGGTGCGAGTATTCCGCCGTCCGTAGGACGAAGGTCCGTCCTTGGCTCAATGCCAAGTGCAAAAATGCCTGACTGATAAGCTCTCCAGATGGCCAGTTTCGGCAGCGCTTCCTGGCTATATTTGAAGGAGACCGCAACCCCGCACCGCTCGTTACGGAGAACAACCGGTATCTGATGCGGCGTGATACGGCTGTCAACGACGTCGACCTTTTCGCCGAAATCGTCAGCGGGCGCAGCCGGTAGGGAGTTCAGTTCAGATAGGAGCGGATCGGGGATTCCTGAAATGCTTAGCGCCTCATCGAGAAACGGATAGCCAAAATTCACGTGGTACATGATGGCGTGGTCCGTCGGACGGTAGCCGCGGTTCGTCACGACGTCTTCGACGACCAGCTCGGTTCCGAAAACCGGCAATGTGATCTTGCGGCGCAGCTCCAACGTTTCCCCGAACACGCTCGCCTGCCTGATAGTTGCCTCGCAGGATATTTCGAGCGTCTCAGTATCAACCCAATAGCTGATCAGGCGAGCCTTTTCGGTCGATATCCGTCCGTGCAACGGCATCTTCTTCGACTTTATGTGCGGATGATTATATTGGCTCACATCCGTGTCGTTCGGGCGGCTGTAGTGATCGAGGCCGCATGTGACCATGAAGCCGTCGAAGTTGCGGAGGAAACCCCAACCATCTTCCGACACTGGATCATGCAAGGGATACGGCATCTGCGCGGGCGAATGCCAACCGATATTCACGCCGCTATAAAAAAGTCCCGAGATATCGAAGCCGCGATCAACGGCAACCTCGAAGGAAATGCCGTTCGCGTTGCGGGCGACCAGCAGACGCTGTCCCCTGCCCGGTCCATCTTCCAAGGTCAGCAGACGAATGTCGGCAAGGGCGCGCAGGTCGCCTGTCCGTCTAAAAAGGTCTATGTCCATCATGACTTCCATTTCAAGTCTGGGGAGCTCGCGATCAGCGATGCGAGCTTACATACTTCTCAAGCGACCGGCGATGTTGCGCGACGGCAGCAGCGCAGTTCGAGCTTCGCAATCAGGCCACGCAACTCGGGCTCGCCGACGGCCGATGCTTCGACAGCAGGTGCAAACCACTCCAGGCGCCGCTGATCACGTTCCGGAAAATCAGTCTCCATCTCCTGCACATCGATCAGGTGGACCTGAACCATGGCCGGTACCAGTTCGCCATCTTCCAGCTTTTTGACATAGGTGTAGTGACCCCAAGCCTTTTTGCGGATGCGACCGCGCACCCCTGCCTCTTCCCAGGCTTCCCGGCTCGCGACCTCGTGGGGTTTTTTCTTGCGCATTGGCCATCCCTTGGGGATGACCCAGCGGCCACTCTCCCGGCTGGTGATCAACAAAACTTCGATGGAACCGTCATCGCGGCCGGTGTGGCGATAACAGATCGCAGCATATTGGGTCCGGACATCTCCTCTGAAGAGCTTGTCCGCTACGAGCGCCATCTGCGAGAGTGCATTTCGTTTTGCAGGTTCACCAGACATTGCGGAACCTAGATTTGGTTTGTTCTGTCAAATTTCCAGAATCGGATTTTTCGAGTTCTTGTGTCGACCTTGTTCGGGATGGGTGCCGTTGAGACCGGCTGTTACAGCACCCATGATTTTGCTCTGGCAGCGGCTAAGCCGCTTTGGAAACCGTCTGCAGGAGTGGTCGCAGCCGCGTGACGAACTCGTCGCTTCCGCAGGCAAAGCGAAGCTTCTCCGGTAGCTCTGTTATGTCCCAGTCGATGGTATGGGATACCCCGAGATTGGCAAGGATGGGCAGGGCCGCCATGACATCCCAGGTGGAGTCACCGAGTGATACGTAGCCATCCGTCTCGCCGAGCGCGACTTCAATGAATGACGCTGTTGCCGAACCGCAGATGCGGAAGCTGATCTGCAACTCGTCTGAGATGAACCTCATCAGTTCCAGTCGGTCCTTGGTGGCGACAGTGGGGTGTATCCCAAAGCTCATAGCCGCCTGCGACATATCGAGAGGCTTGAGGGGCGGAATTGGCTTGCCATTCAGCCTTGTCGGTACTGAACCTCCCCCGACAAGCATGAGATCGCGTGCGGGCGCAAATATAACCCCGAAGGTCGGCCGGCGGTTTTCATAAAGGCCAATCGAAATTGCCCAGTTCTGGCCACCCCGTACGAAATTGAATGTCCCGTCGATTGGGTCGATCACCCAGATACGGCCAGAAGTACCCGGCACTTCGCCGCCTTCTTCACCATACAGCCCGTCTTCGGGGAACGCTTCGCGCAGCTGCGCGATTAGAAAGTCTTCAACCTCCCTGTCGGCCTTGGTCACCAGATCGAGATGTCCCTTTTTCTCGACCGGGAGATCCGCAAGTGATCGGAAATGTTCGAGGGCAAGTTCCCCTGCCTTGCGAGCGATTCCTTCGACGGTGGCTTCCATCGCTTTCAGCGACTGTGCATCAGCCATTAGCTGCATCCTTGAGCCGTGCGACCTGAGAGACGTCATTACTGATGAGCTGGTCCAGCTGACCATCCCTGATCCAGCCGATGACGTCTGCTTCGATATCGACACCATAGGTCTTGAGGTTCTTCAGTTTGCTCGGCGGTGGAACATGCAGGAAGGTCGCAATGCCGCCGTCATGAAGCTGTTTGGCTTCCCCACTCGGGAAGTGGTGGATTTCCAGATTGATCGCGTCAACGTTCGCTTCGATCGCAATCGATGCCGGGTCGATCAGGCGAGAATGGGACAGGCCGACCGTTGGAACTTCCGGGATCGCCTTTTTCAGAGCTCGCAGCTGCACGAAGTCGAAGGACGAAAATTGCAAAAGATCAGCGTAGCCGAGCTCCTCGATCAAAGCCTTCAGCTTCGGAAAGAACACGTCGTCCTTACCGTATGTCTTCAACTCCAATTGATAGATGATGTCGTGTTCGCGCGCAAACTGCAGCGCTTCCTTCAAGAGGGGAACTCGCTCATCTGCAAACTCTTCGCCAAACCAGCGGCCGGCGCTAAGTTTGGAGATTTCAGCATAGCTCATGTTACGGATCAGGCCGTGTCCATCGGTGGTGCGGTCGACGGTCTCATCATGGATGAGAACAAGCTCCCCATCACTGGTGATACGGAGGTCGGTCTCGCAGGTTACACCTGGTCCAGCAAATTCCCGGGCCGCGCGGAACGCAGCATAAGTATTCTCCGGGGCGCCTTCGCTATGGCCGCGATGGCCGGCGAGACGCATTGTCTGCGGCGTCATTCTCAGCGGGTTCATTTCTTTTCCTTTCTTTTAACGGAGCCGCGCGTCGAGACGATCGCGGAGGTAGTCGCCGAGCAGGCTGATCGACAGGGTGGTCAGTACGATCACTGCCCCTGGAAATGCAGCCAGCCACCAGGCGATGGCCAGATAATTGCGCCCATCGGCCACCATGAGGCCGAGACTTGTAGCCGGAGGCTGAATCCCCAGACCAAGGAAGCTCAATCCGCTTTCAAGCAAGATGATTTCCGGGAAGTTGACGGTGAACTGGACAATGAGCGGCCCGGCGATGTTCGGAAGCATATGCCGCAGATAGATGCGCATTGGCGGAACACCGACGATGCGAGCTGCCTCTGCATATCCTTCTTCCTTGGCGCTCAGTACCAGGCCTCTGGTCAATCGCGCGTAGCGTTCCCAATTCGCAAGCCCTACCAGGAAGACGAACAGAAGCGGGCTCGACCCGAAGATCGCGAGAACGCCGAGTGCAACGATGATAAAGGGTATAGACGCCATGGCGTCGGAAAAACCCATGATCAGGTTATCGACCCACCCACCGAAATGCGCAGCAAGCAGACCGAGGCTGGTCCCGATTAGAGCACAGATGAGCGAGCCGATAATTGCGATCATCAATGTCGTTTGAGTTGCGACAAGCAAGTTGCTGACGACATCTCGGCCGAGATAGTCGGTACCCAACATATGTGCTGCCGAGATGAACGGCTTGCTGAAGCGAGCCAGCGGGTCTTGGTGCAGATAGTCATATGGTGCTGCCCACCGCGCTGTGACGCCGATGATGACAACGATTGCGATCCATGTGCAGCAGAGGCCGATGCTGATCGGCATGCGATGAAACGGTGCCCATAGGGCACTTTTGAACGAGCGAGAAGCTGTCGCTGTCGTCATGTCAGTGCTTCCTGATTTTAGGGTTGAGAACCGCGTAGAGAACATCGACGGTCAGATTGATCGTCACCATGAATGCAGTGAACAGCAGGATCATTGCCTGGACCACCGAAAGATCACCGCTGCTGGTGGCAGCCACGAAACCGCTACCAAGTCCCGGCCATGCAAAAACAGGCTCGATGAGAACCGCTCCACCGAGCAGGCCGCCGGCCGTGAAGCCGAGCGTCGTTACCATCGGTATTGCAGCATTCGGCAGCGCATGCCGCAGGATGATCTCCCAGTTCGGGATGCCGTCGGCCCTTGCTGCTGCGATATACGGTTGACCGAGCACGTCGATCAACGTCGAACGCATGAACCTTGCGATCGCCGCAGCGTTGAACAACGCAAACGTTGCGACAGGAAGGATCATGTGGTTCCAGGTCGTGTTTCCAGAGCTTGGAAGAACCCGCAGCCAGACGGCGAAAACAAACACAAAGACAAGGCCGAGCAGAAAGTTCGGAATACTATAGCCGAGTACCGCGCCAGCCATGACACCCTTGTCGACAGCCGATTCTCGCCGAACGGCCGCGAGGATCCCGGCAGGCACGCCGATCAGGATGCTGAGGATGAAGGCGGATACAGTCAAAAGTAGTGTCTTGGGGATACGCTCGCTGACGACATCGAAAACTTCACGACCATCTGCATAAGATGTGCCGAAATCTCCGCGTAGTGCGTTGCCGACATAAAGCAGGTACTGCTCGAAGATTGTCCGATCTAGGCCCCATTTGGCGCGAAAAGCGGCCAAAGCCTCGGGGCTTGCAGTGTCGGAGAGCATTTGTTGCGCCGAGTCGCCGCTGAGCCGCAGCACGATGAAGACGACGGTCACAGTGGATATCAGGACAATGATCGCCCGCACGAGACGGGCAAGGATGAATGATCCCATCACGCAATCTCCTTTTGCAAACCTGGAACAGGCGAAACGATCGACTGGGGAAACTCCTCCGCACGATGGCAGGCGACCTGCTGTCCTCCCACCGGCCGAAGGACCGGCGTTTCCGTCGAGCACCGTTCGATTGCGAAAGGACAGCGAGAACGGAATGGGCATCCGTGCAAGGCCTTGCCGACATCCAGCTCGCCTTTGATCGGAGGCTCGATATTTCGGACTGTCGGATCCATGGTCGGAACCGAGGCCAAGAGGGCGCGGGTGTAAGGGTGCCTTGGCCACTGATAGACGGACTTGATGTCCCCGGTCTCGACAACGCGGCCAAGATACATGACGGCGATGCGATCCACGAGGTGCCTAACGATACGCAAGTCATGCGTAATGAAGACGTAGGCGAGATCGAGTTCCTGCCAGAGCTCGCGCAGCAGCGCTACGACCTGGGCCTGGACGGATACGTCCAGTGCCGAGACCGCCTCATCGAAAACGACCAGCTTTGGATCGAGGATGAGGGCGCGGGCAATGACGACACGCTGCCTTTGTCCCCCAGACATCTGGTGAGGGTAGCGATCCATCATTGCCGCTGACAGGCCGACCCGTTCGAGCATCGCAGCAGCCCGCACGTAAGCGTTCGCGCGATCGGTGATGCGATGGACGAGAAGCCCTTCAGCGACCTGCTCGCCAATGGTCATTTGCGGGTTCAAGGCGGAAAGTGGGTTCTGTTGGACCAGGGCGGTTCGGATGCGGAACTGTTGCCAGTCACGCGCGGTCCGTTCCTTGTGATTGACACCTTCGAACCATATCTCTCCGGAAGTGGGCGGTGTTAAGCCAAGCAGGAGGCGTCCCAGCGTCGACTTCCCACTCCCAGACTCCCCTACGACGCCGAGACGTTCGCGAGGTGCGAGTTCCAGATTGATGGATTTGGAAGCGAAAAAGCTGGTGGACTTGGAAAAAAGACTGGTCTTTTGACCGAAGGCCCTCGACAGATCCTGCGTCTTGAGAAAAGGCGTACTCATGCTGCCACCGGATGATAACAGGCTGCTTCGTGCGCCAGGCCGAAATTTGCCGGCGCGGGAAAGCGCGCCGAGCACTCGGCGCTTGCGCGCGAACAGCGTGGATGGAAATAACAGCCTTGCGGCAGGCTATCGAGGAGTGGAACAGATCCGGGGATCGGGACCGGCGGCTCGAGATCTGCCGCATCGATGCTTGGCATACAGTCGATGAGCGCGCGCGCGTAGGGGTGCGCTGGACGTGCAAGAAGTTCTGTCACCGGCGCTGTTTCGACGATCTTCCCGCAATACATCACTGCAGCCTTGTCGGCGAGGCGGGCGATTACGCCCAGATCGTGCGAGACGATGATCAGGGCCATGCCGGTCTCGGCCTTGAGCTCTTCAAGCAAGTGAAGAATTTGCGCCTGCATCGTGACATCCAACGCTGTCGTGGGCTCATCTGCGATCAGGAGCTGTGGCTTTGCAGCAAGCGCATGGGCGATCATCACGCGCTGGTTCATACCGCCAGAAAATTGGTGTGGATAGGAACGCAGCCGGCTCTTTGCCCGATCGATTCCAACGCGCTCGAGAAGCCTCATCGCTTCCAGCCGGGCATCGTTGCCTTTCAAGCCCTGATGGCGGTAGAGCGCCGATTCCAGATAATACCCGATCGTGTGGACCGGGTTCAGACTGCTGGTGGGATCCTGAAAAATCATGGCGATTGTCGGCTTCCCGACCTTACCAGACCTGACGCCACCTTCACCGAACTCGATCGATCCACCGGTCTGAGCAATGCCGCGTGGGAGCATATTACCCACAGCGTAACAGGTCATGCTCTTGCCGCAGCCAGACTCGCCCACCAGGCCAAGGGTCTGACCGGCCTCCAGCGAAAAGCTCACGCCGTCGATGATTTTGATATTTCGTGCAGGTACCTCGACCACGAGGTCGCGTACGTTCAATAGTGCGGGCATTTCCATCCTCCCATTGAGCGATGCGCACGGATGCGCACCGCCTTCTTGTTGGGCTGTTGTTATTTGAACTTGAGGTTTCCTCGGAATTCCATCGTCTCGAACGAAACCGGGCTCCACTGGACATCCTTGCGAGCCGCGTAGACGTCATATGGCTGGTAGAGAAGAACGGCCGGTGCCTCGTCCTCGAAGATGTCACGGAGCCGATTGAATGCCGCCGAACGCTCTTCACCATCCTTGAGCTGAGCAACCTTGTCGCACAGTTCGTTGAACTCGGCCGGTGCCTTCCAGCCCCAGCGCTTCTGGATACCGCGGCCTGGGCCGAACTCGGATACCATCGTCGTCAGGCCATCGGTGAGCCACTGGCCGTTTGACCAGTTGCGGATAAAGATGTCAGAGTCCTTCGGGGTCGTGCCGGGAGCGTAGATCTTCGGAACGACGTTGATACCGATCGCCTTCCACATCTCGATCATCATCATCAAAGCCGGGACAGCATTGGCGTAGTAGTTGCCCATGGTGTGATAGGTGATCGGGGTGCCGTCGTACCCGCTTTCCTTTACAAGCCGCTTGGCTTCCTCGATGTTATATTCCATCGCCTTGCGGTTCGGATCGAAGCTCGCGCCGTAATGCGGGAAGTTAAATCCATTTGGGATCGAGGCATGGTTTTTCCAGAGTGCCTCGACCATCAGCGGACGGTTGACGGCCAAAGCCAAGGCACGACGCAGCGTCTTGTTCTGGAAGACCGGCTGGTTGAAGTTGAACGTGAACATGTGGACGTTCTCGATCAGCGTCCCGCGTGTCTCGAGGTCCGAATAGCCATCGACCAGAGCCATATCGTCCGGCGTGAGCGTCGTGATGATATCGTATTCGCCGCTGATAAGGCCGGCAACGCGGGTTGCCGGTTCAGCAACGACCTGATATGTGATGGTCGAAGCGGTCGGCTTTTCGCCCCAATAGCCATCGTTGGCTTCGAGCGTCACATGATCGTTGGCAACAAGTTCCTTGAACTTGTAAGGACCGGTTCCGATCGGCTTGTTGCCGAATGCGACGGCACCCAGGCTTTTGTAGTATTCCTTCGGGACGATAGGACCGAGCCAGGAGCCGAGATATTTCTCGATGAGATAAGACGATGTTTTCGTGCGCAGTACGACCGTGTATTTGTCTTCAACAACGGGCTCGTCCCAATTGGGCGAGAAGTTGCGACCGTTAGGGACCGTCTTGATTGCCTCGTCGCCCCACAGACGCTCGGACGAGAAGGTGAAAGCAACGTCTTCGGCGGTCATTTCGGCGCCGTTGTGGAACTTGACGCCCTGACGGAGTTTGAAGCGGACCGACTTGTCATCGATACGCTCGAAGCTTTCGGCGAGAGCCGGTACAAGCTTGATGCCGTTACCCTTCGCACCGTCAGCGAAATACTCGCGACGGATCAGGGTATCGAAGATCTGATTGATGATACGGGGACCCGTATTGCTGATGCCGTTGATGGGTTCAAGCGTGGACGGCAGGCCATTCACGCCAATCCTGAGTGCCTTGCGGTCAGCCGCGAAGGCGAATTTCATGCTGGTCGTTGATGCCAGCATTGCAACGCTGGCACCTATAAGGAAATTTCTGCGATCAGTCTTTACCATGGTCCTCTCCCGGACTTAGAGAATTTTCTGTGCTGGTTGCTGTCTGGCGGGGACATCGAGCCCTAGTTCGCGAAGACGAACTTCCTCCGCAATTTTTCTGGCACCGTATCGATGATCGACTTGGTGCCGACGTCGGTGATGATCACCCCGACGTCCTCGATCTTTGCCGTGACAGACAGGCTCGATTTCGTGAACTTCGAGTGGTCGGCAACGACGATCACTCGGCTCGAGACTTCAATCATGGCTTTTTGTATGCTTGCATTCATCGGGGTCGATGTGCAGATCGTGCCGCGATCCAGGTCGATCGAGCTGGCATTGAGGATGAGCTTGTCGGCGTTGAACTGTCGGATGAAGCTCTCGGCCAACGGCCCACGGTAGGAACGGTTCGTATCCGTGAACTCTCCACCGACAGAATAGATGCTGTTTCCTTCGCCGCGAGAAAGTTCGGCGACGATATCAAGCCCGTTGGAGATCAAGGTCAGGCCCTTGCGACCCGACAGAATTTTCGCAACTTCCAGGGCGGTTGTGCCTGCATCAAGAAAAACCGCATCGCCTTCAGCAATCATCGTTGCGGCGACGGACGCGATAGCGGCTTTTTCCATTTGGCGCGAGATCGCGCGGGCGGCGTGCGTCGTGTCCTGACCGACCTGATTAACGCTGACAGCACCTCCGTGCGTGCGGCGAAGTATACCCGCCTGTTCGAGGTCGCCGAGGTCGCGCCGCGCTGTTGCGACGGAGATCTGGAAACGTTCGGTAAGCGTGTTGATTGCCAGAAACTGCTGCTCACGCAGCAAGTCTGCAATTTTCGCCTGACGTTCCTGAGCAGCTGTGAGCACGGGGATTCTCGCTATTGGTGAACTATTTCGATCATTTGTATGAGCGATATCTATCTTTGTCAAATGACGGATTTATGACAAGACTTGTTGCTATGCAGCAATTTGGAAGAAAAATTTTGTTTGGATGTGTTGTTGATCAAGATCGAAACCAACTCGCCTCTTGAATTTTTGAGCGATATCGATCATACGTTTTAAGCGATATGCGGCGCATCGGGATGTGCGTGGAGGGCCTTCGTCATCAACAACACAGCGGTCTTGCGACCTTCGACGTTGCCAGTGCCGCAAATGCGCTGTTAGCGACCTCAAATCTAACCAAGGCAGGCTCGGGAATTGGATTCGACTGTTGTCATGATAAATCTGCTTGGGTCAGTAGCTCTGCTGCTATTCGGCCTGGCGCAGGTCAAAGACGGGGCATCACGTGCCCTGGGTGCGAAGCTGCGAACCGGGCTTGCCACCGGGACGAAGGGATCGTTGCGGTCGTTCTTGTCGGGCTTCTTAGCAACCCTTGCCCTCCAAAGCTCGACGGCGACCGCGCTGATGACCTCGTCGTTTGTCGAGCGTGATCTCATCAAGCCGCGCATGGCACAAATGGTTTTGCTAGGCGCCAACGTCGGAACTGCCGTGACGGCGTGGATCGTTGCCACCGGTATTGAGTGGCTGTCGCCTGCGCTCTTTTTCGTCGGCATAGTCCTCTACCGAAGCAGTTCCTCCGCCAGGCAAGGTGCCGGGACAGCTTTGATCGGCATCGCTCTGATGTTATTGTCTCTTCACCTATTGAGCGGTGCGACCGAGCCATTGCGCCATTCGCCAGCCTTGACGTCCTTTATAGGACTTCTCGATAACGCATGGCTGGTCGCAATGATCTTCGCTGCACTGGTCTCTTTTCTCTCGTCGTCGAGCCTTGCAGCGGTTGTCCTCATCCTGTCGATATCCTCAACCGGAATGCTTTCCGGTGGTCTCGTCGTCGCGCTCGTGCTCGGCGCCAATCTCGGTGGGGCAGTGCCACCGGTGATCGCCTCCCTTTCAGGGTCTAGCGCAGCTCGACGCCTGACTTTGGGAAATCTGGTTGTCCGCGGAGTTGGCTGTCTTCTCGCGCTTCCGGCCGCTCAGATGCTCGCCGATGGTCTCTCGACGCTGCCCCTCCCAGCGTCAAAACTGCCTGTCGACGTCCATCTCGCCTTTAATTTGGCCCTGGCAGCCTTGGCGTGGCCATTGTCGCGGTCACTAGCGCGTCTGATGACGAGGCTTGTTCCAGAGCCCTCCCAAGCCGACGACCATCCAAAATACCTCGACTTAGAAGAACTATCCACCCCGGTTGTGGCGCTTACGAGCGCGGCGCGCGAGGTCTTAGGTGTCGGAGACCTCATCGAGAGAATGCTTTTGAGGGTGTCGGATGCGTTCGAGCAGAACAACGACGGACGCTTGCGCGAAATTCCAATCCTCGAGGCTCAAGTCGACCGGTTACAACAGGAGATCAAGGTCTATTTGTCAAAACTCGGTCGCACGGGGTTAAGCGAAGAAGAAGGACGACGTTCGATCGTCATCATAGACTACGCCATCAACCTCGAGCATATCGGCGACATCGTCGAGAAAGGCTTGCTGCCCGAGGTCCGAAAGAAGATCGCCCAGGGCCTTAAATTTTCAGACGACGGATTTGACGAACTCAAGCAGCTCTTCCAGCTCACGATCGACAATCTTCGTGTCTCGCAGACAATCCTGATCACCCGTGACATCAATCTTGCCAAGCAGCTGATGGAGCGGAAGATCGAGGTTCGCCGCATGGAGAAACATTCGTCGGAAAGGCATCTTGAGCGCCTCCGGGATGGTCGGGCGGATAGTTTGCAAACCAGTTCGCTACACCTCGACATTCTCCGGGACCTGAAGCGGATCAATGCCCACATTGTATCGGTGGCCCATCCGATCATGGATGAGCAAGGTCTTCTCGGCGAAAGCCGCCTCCGCGCGGTCAATGTCTGACCAACCGCGAATTCCCCCCTGCCCCAGAATCCCCGACCTCGGGTCTTCAGAACTAAGAGCTAACCATCATGACTGACAATCATTCAGAAGCGTTTCCCTTTCCCGTTCTGCTCGGGGATATCGGGGGAACGAACGCTCGTTTCTGCGTCGTCTTGGCGCCGACATCCAAGGTCGAGAACGTCGTACAGATCAAGACATCGGAATTCCCGAGCTTCGACGACGCCTTCGACCATGTCGTGCAAGAAGCCGGTGACTGCAGACCACGATCCGTCATTCTGGCCATTGCCGCACCGGTGAGCGGCGATGCGATAACACTGACTACGCCATGTTCATCAATTGCCCGCATGTCATGAACCGTAATGGCCGACTTTCGCAGGGCATCTCTCTCGGCGGGATCGACACTTCGGATTCCGACCATGCAGACATTCTGGGGAGGGATGGGGTTCTGCAGATCAGGAAAATAGCCCGCGAATCCTTCTCGCCCTGTGTAGTAAGCAACCGGCGTACCATGGAGATTGCCACTCACCGTGGTTTCGAGCGAATGAAAATCGGTATGCGCGTCGAGCCAGAGCACGAACAGAGGTTTACCCCGTTCCGCTGCTCTTTTTGCAAGCCCAGCTACGGTCCCAGCGGAAATCGCATGGTCGCCGCCGAGGAAGATGGGAAGCGCATCGTCGCTATGCTCGTACGCAGCAGCCGAAAGCGTCTCAATCCACGCGACCATTTCACCCAGATGATGAACTGCGGTATTTGGATGATCAATTTCATAGATATGACGCGGTGCGGGATTTCCAAGGTCCTCAACTTCGTGCCCCAGATCTTCCAATGCGGTGTCAAGTCCGGCGAGACGCAGGGCACTCGGCCCCATTTCGCACCCCAGATGCCCAGCGCCAATCCGTAGTGGCGCACCCAATAATTTACACTTCATCACTAATCCTGCCCGTGGCGGTGACCGTTTTCGTTCAACCTTGACTAAAGCGAGAGATAAACTGGTCGAAACGTTGGTTTAGGCCACCTCCGAACAGGTCGAGTGGTGCACCTGCTGCGGCGATCCGCCCTTGCTCCAGAAAGAGGATTCTAGTGGATACATCGCGCGCGAAGCCCATCTCATGCGTGACGATCAGCATAGTCCGTCCTTCGGACGCCAAATCACGCATCACCTTCAGGACTTCGCCGACAAGCTCAGGGTCGAGTGCGGAGGTGGGCTCATCGAACAAGAGGACGCGAGGCTTCATAACAAGGGCGCGGGCGATTGCAGCCCGCTGCTGTTGACCGCCAGACAATTGTGCTGGATATGCCTTGCTACGCTCCTTCATGCCGACACGTTCCAACATGGCTTCGGCTTCGTCGCGCACTTCGGCGCGACTCCGATGCTGGACGTGGACTGGCGCTTCCATAAGATTGTCGAGTACTGTCATGTGTTGCCACAGGTTGAAGTTCTGGAAGACCATGGACACTTGTGTGCGAAGGCGGTCGACCTGCTTCTGATCCACGATCCGCAATCCGCCGTGGGTGGATTTTAATCGAACCTCTTCGTCAAAGATCCGCAATCGCCCTGCAGAGGGAAGCTCCAGGAGATTAAGGCACCTCAAGAAGGTCGATTTGCCTGATCCTGATGCCCCCAAAATAGAGATCACTTCGCCATCACAGGCGGAAAAGTCGACGCCCTTCAGGACTTCATGGATGCCGTAGCTCTTGCGAAGACCGTCGACAGCAACAGCAGTCTTTGCTTTGCTGGAAGCATCTGCGATTGTATTGGACATGGATTTCTCCGTTCGGCGGAAGGTCATGAACGACGATGCGCGTGATGTGCGTGCAAGCGCTTCTCAAGCATTGAGATGGCGGCACTGATCACGAAAGTAAGCGCGAGATAGAGCGCTCCGGTGACGATGAAGATTTCGAACACGCGATAGGTGGACGAAATAAGCTTGTGGGCGATTCCCGTCATTTCCGTGAGCGTGATGATACTTGCCAGAGAGGTCGCCTTGACCATCAGTATGATTTCGCTGCCGTAGACCGGCAGCCCTTGGCGAACCGCGATGGGCCAGACAATGCGGCGGCGAAGCAGAAAGCCGGACATGCCACAAGCACGGGCAGCCTCGACCTCTCCTGCCGGGACGGCCTGAATTGCTCCGCGAATAATCTCTGCCGTGTATGCGGAGGTATTCAGCGCAAGAGCAAGGACAGCACACCAATAGGGTTCCCGCAGAAACGGCCACAAAAACGAGTGCCTTAAAGCCGGAATCTGTCCTAGCCCATAATAGATCAGGAAGATTTGTACCAGCAACGGTGTCCCGCGGAACACTTCTACATGGCTCTTGGCAATCCATCGCAAAGGCGCAATGCCACTGTTCACAGCACTCGCGATTGAAATCGCTAGGACGAATCCTACGCTTAGTGCCAACGTCGTGAGTTGCAGGGTGAGAGGTATCCCTGAAACGAGCTGACGAAAAACATCGAACATAAACGACCAATCCATACTCAGCGTCTCCATGGCTTGGCGAGATGGTTTTCCAGCCGGGCAAGCCCGTAGCCCGTCACTCGACCGATGATCAGGAACATCGAGGCCGCGACCGCGTAAAATAATAGTGGTTGGCGGCTCGAACCTGATGCGGTCCCGGCCTGGCGGAGGAGTTCAGTGAGACCAATCACCGAGAGCAGCGATGTCTCCTTCAACGCAGATTGCCAGATATTTCCGAGAGCAGGCAGCGCGAAGCGAAGTGTTTGCGGGGCGATAATCCGACGCAACAGTAGAAGCTTCGGCATGCCGCAGGCGGCGCCGGCTTCGATTTGCCCCCTGTCGAGACGAAGATAGGCGGCGCGAAATGCCTCGGTTTGGTAGGCGCCCGACACGATGCCGACCGCAATGACGCCGATTGCGAATGCAGGCATCGAATAGAAGCCGGGGAACCCACCCAGGTTCATGGTTTTTGTAACGACCACGCTTCCGCCGAAGTAGAAAAGGTATACTACAAGGATCTCCGGGACGCCGCGAAATACCGTCGTGTAAAACTGGCCGATGCTTCTAGGCACCATTGCGCGCGATAGTTTCAGCGAGGCCCCGCAGAGCCCCAGAAAGCTTCCCAGGAAAAAGCCACAGGTTGCCGCGGATAGCGTGACACCCGCCGCAATCAGCAGGGGTAAGCCCCAGCCCCTGTCGAAGCTCAACAAATCGAGAATGCCTGGTGTCATAGTGAAGCCTCCATGACATGACGTTCGTGTCGATCAACTGCGAACGGCACGAGTTTCTCATCAAGCGTTCCAGTCAGGATGGATTGCGCGACTATCTCACCAACCGCTGGCGATATCTGAAAACCGTGCCCGCAAAAGCCGAACACATGCCACAGGCCGTCGTGCCGACGGCTAGGGCCGATATATGGCACGCCATCAGGAGTGGATGCCTCGAGACCTGTCCAGGTTCTGACGACCGGAACTCCGGCGAGCGCCGGAAAGGCCGCTGTTGTCGCTGCGGCACTCGACGCCATCCGATCCATGATCGTGAATGACGTTCCCTCGGTCAGGCAAGGTTTGCCTGATATCCCACCCCCGATCACCAGGGAGCCGACGGCGCTTTGTTTGAAAGATAGCGGCTGATCGATGCCGATAACCACAGGATCGACGAAGTGCTTCACTCTTGCTGTTACCATCATGGTGAGGGCCATCACCTTGACCGGCATTGTCTCTCCAAGCGAGGCAGCAATTTCAGAACCCCACGCGCCGGCACAATTGATAACCTGTTCGGCTTCAATCACGCCGTTGTCGGTACGCGCGCTCCATCCACCAGACGATCGCTGCGTAAGCGTTTGTAATCCGCACCTTTCGACAATTCGGACGCCGGCGACTTCAGCAGCGTTGCGAACGGCACGCGCCGTATTCGCTGGGTTTGCGTGACCGTCACCGCGAGAAATGAGTCCTCCGAGTGCCGATCTCGAAAGGCCCGGCAGGAGACGATGAAGTTCCTCCGGCCCAATTACTTCCTCAGTATCAATGCCGCGCCGATTCATGTCACGAGCGCGTGCAAACGCCCAGTCCATCTCAGCCTCGTCCATAGCAAGTGCGATTTGCGATGTATCGAGCTTCACCTCGCAGCTCTTGGCGGCCTGATCTCCGACATAGTCGCCGAGGGATTTCCACATTTCCATGGCCCGCAGAGACAATGGGTACTCGCGGATATCTCTGATCAACAACCGCAGGCCACCCGCGTTTACGCCGGAAGCATGGCGTCCCGCGAGATTCTTTTCGATTAAAGTGACCTGCTTGCCAGCGCGGGCCAGAAACATGCCGATAGCGCAACCTTGCAGGCCGCCGCCAATAATTATAAAGTCGTCGCAGGCCTTACGCATAGGGTTCACCCTCTGTCGAAGCGTCTGGTTTGTCTTCCAGCGATTCAATTTGCGACAGTTGGGGATCGACACCCTCCAGCTTTGCGAGAGCACCCAGAGGCAGAGGCCTGAATGGGGGTCGGGCACGGAATGGCGACGGACGTAAATGCGGATTCGCTTCGCTCAAGAGGCGCGCCAGGGTCACCGAACAGCTCCGTCCCTGGCATGGGCCCATCCCGCAGCGCGAGGTCCCTCGTACGAGATTCATGTCGGTTGCGCCCTCTGCGATGGCAGCCCGCAATGTTCCGGCTGACAGCTCCTCACAACGACAGATGATCGCTTCGTCAGGAGGGAGATTTTTTGCGATTCCCAGTGGAAACGCAGACTCTATGAAAGGCCGATACGCCATAGCACGGTGCACCGCAGCGGCCGTCTTGGCCGCATCACGTCGACCAGCCTTTACGACCTCTTTTTCCCGGTCACAGGCCTGACCAAGAATGACCGTGGCGACATGGCGCCCATGAGCAATTGCGGCTTCACCGCCACCGATAACGCGAGCATCCCCGCTTACGCGAATGCGGCAGGGTCCATCGCTCATCAAGGGCCCCGGTGCAACTGTCGCCGTCCCATCCAGCGATGTCTCCGGTCGCCAGCTGGAATCGTTGTCTCGCCATTCAAGCGCCAAACCCGCGCCGTGGGCAAGGTCGATCGACGGAACGATGCCATCATGTACAACAAGCAGGTCGCAAGGTATCGTGACCTGCTTGTTTGCAACAGTCAGAGTGACACTCTCGACGCGTCCATTACCTTGAGCCCGGAGTGCGGAAACTCCGGTTTTCATGGCTATTCCGGCTACCTTCAACTTTCCTAACCAGACGGCACCTTTCAAGATTGCAGGCAGGGCTGCTAGACGGATCACTCTAGAGGCGGCGATGCTATCGGTGAGGCGGTCTGTTCGCGCCACCATTGCGGGCCGGATGCCCAGACAGCGAAGCTGTTCCGCCAGAAGGAAGATCAGTGGACCGGTCCCTGCAAGGACGATACGACCATCGGGCTTCAAACGGCCTGCTTTCAAGAGCGTTTGCACCGCGCCTGCGGTCATCACACCCGGCAATGTCCAGCCTGGAAACGGCACGGGGCGCTCCATCGCACCATTTGCCAGGATCACATCGGGTGCACGGATGTACCCGGCCGCATCACCCCTTAACCAGCCGACAGTTCCGTCTGTTCTCAGGTCCCAGACCGTCGTGTCGGGTCTATAGTCAATCTCTGTTAAGGCCCGAAATCTCGCAATCAGGGCTTCACCCGCAAGGTAGGTCGAACCGAGAGCATCGAGGAGTTCGTTTGTGGCGGGTCGAGCCGCAAGATTTGTCTCGAGCGAGCGAAAGATTTGCCCTCCGGGTGTCGGCTGCATATCGAGAACGATGACACGACGACCTGCTTCTGACAGTTCTACTGCTGCGGACATGCCGGCCGGTCCGGCGCCGATGATGATGACATCGGTATCGTAAGCCGGAGGGGCATTCTGACGATCGGGCATATGGAGGACTGTCAGACTCATCTGTCGTCCTCCCCCAATACAAGCCCCTCGATCGTCGCGGAGCCGTTCTGAGTACGAAGTCGCATCCCCGGCTCCACCGGGCAGAGACAGGCTTGGCGGCTTCCCACACCCTCGATTTCGACGAGGCAGTCGAAACAATGGCCAATCATGCAATACGGCAGACGGGGGGTGCCACTGACCGGCGTATGACGGAACGCGGCTACACCAGCTCGTAGTAGGCATGCGGCAATCGTTTCACCGGCGCGCGCTTGCAATGGTCGTCCATCGAAGAAAACGGTTAGCGTTGCCTCGGAGGACCCGATCGGCGTGAACATTCTGACACCTGTGCGATGTGAAAAATTGGGCGGCGACTAAGCGCAGCCGATTTGCCCCCTCCCAACAAAGGGAGGGGGCTGTCGATCATTCCTTGATCGAAATATCCGTCCCGAACCACTTTTGGGTCAAGGTCGCGTTGGTGCCGTCTTTGTTGACCTCATCGATCGCCTTGTCGAATGCGGTTTTCAGCGACGCATCAGCCTGACGAAGCGCAACATTCGTTGTTCCAAGGCCAAGTAAACCTCCGGCGAACGTCGGACCGGTGAAGACGAGGGTGCCCGGTGGGTTGGCATCGATGATCGCTTTGAACGCTGTCACGTTCGCGATCGCAATATCGATACGTCCAGCCGTCAGTTCGAGGCCGAGCTGTTCAAAAGTTGGGTACTCTCGAACATCGAGGCCCTTCAGGTATTCCGCTGCGAACGGTGCTGCAGTTGATCCAGTCTGAATGCCAATGACTTTGCCCTCGAGCTTAGTCTTGATCGCAGCGAGTCCCGTAGCTGCATCTTCGGGATTGGTCGAGAGATCAAAACCCTTACCGGCGTCAGGCAGGTCCTTGAGGTCGTTATCGCCAGACGTAAGGAATCCATTTGGGGCACGCGCGTAAGGCTTCGAAAATGCTACGACCTTTTTGCGCTCTTCCGTTACGCCCATCGAGGCGATGATGGCGTCGTATTTGCCGACTGTCAGGCCGGGAATGATCCCGTTCCATTCCTGCGATATGACATCACATTTGATCTTCATGCGCTCACAGAGGATTTTGATCAGATCGATTTCATACCCAATCAACGAGTTGTCTGGAGCCGTGTAGTTCCAGGGAGGGTATGCACCCTCAGTTGCTATCGTGATACGGTCTGGCAAGGTTTGAGCGAATGCCGAAACGGCCAGGAATGGCGTCAGGGCAAGTGCGATTAAGCTGCGTCTATTCAACATATCGTCGTTCCCTTTATTATCTTTAGGTCTTTGTGACCGTGTGAAACCTTGGCATGAAAATTAGCTTAGGTAGATATGCTATCTGATTGATCTAGGCATAAGCTTAACTTATGCTAGGCTATGGTTAGCTCGATGATTCCGTCTTTAAACTGGTTGCGCATTTTCGAGGCGGCCGCCCGCAACCAAAGTTTTGCGCGTGCAGGGAAAGAGCTTAATATGTCTGCGGCGGCAATAAGCCAGCAGATCCTTGCCTTGGAAACCCACCTGGGCCAGGCGCTTTTCCTGAGGACTGCAAACCGCATTAGCCTTACCCCCGAAGGTGCCGACTTTCTTCCGACGATCCAAGTCTCTTTAGGAGCTATCGAGAGCAAAGCAGGTTCGCTGTTCGCGCGAGAACGGATTGAGCGCGTGACGCTGTTTGCCAGCCAACTGATGGCGATGAGTTGGCTGCCACGGGTACTCGCGGACTTTGAAAAAGCCCACCCGAACATCCGTGTGGATCTCCTTATGGAAGGCACGACCAGAACGATTGAACCAGATATCTCAATCCGCTTCGGCGAGGAACCACACCTTGTTCGCCATCCTTTGTGGCTTATGGGAATGGCGCATGTCGTGATGTGCAGGCGTATCGACCTGCCGAAAATTGTCGATCTGAAGTCACTACTCTCTTACAAGCTCTATGACGTCGCTGCACATGCAGTAGGATGGCCTGTCCTTCTCTCCCAGAATCTAGGGCCGATGACCGGACGCACTATGATCCTTGAGACAGTGGATACCACGCCTCTCGCTCTCGTTATGGTGGCACAGGGACTCGGACTTGCGATCGGACATCTTCCAGTTTGCGGTCCTCTGGCGGAGACATTGGACCTGGTAGTATGTCCGATCCTGCCGAAGACGGCCGGCCCCGGAAACTATTACCTGGAACAGTCACGTGGTAAGCCGCCACGACGCGCCGTTTTAAAGCTTGAGGCGGCTTTACAGGAAGCTGCACAAACAGCCATGCGAAGCTGAAGGGACCTATCCAGGAACGCCAAGCGCGGTGTATCCGATGCGTTTATGGTAGTCGCTCATCTGCAGCATGCCTATATCTTTCGTAACGATTGCATGATCAAATCAAACCAAGTATCGGCTTGCCTTGGACAAAGGTGTCCCGAACAGAGGTGAATGGTGCCAAAGGTCAACCCATCGATCCTGCGCTGGGCACGCGAGACCGCGGGTCTGAGTGTTGAAGATGCTGCCGAAAAGCTCGGCATTGGCGATGCACGCGGGATAGCGGGCAGCGATCGCCTTGTCATGCTTGAAAACGGCGAGACCGAGCCGAGCCGTCCCCAACTGATCAAAATGTCCACACAATATCGCCGGCCACTCCTTACCTTCTACCTGGCCGAGCCCCCCGCTACGGCTGCCCGCGGTGAGGACTTCCGCACCTTGCCGGACGAGTATGCGCGGCGCGACGCCGCGCTCGTCGACACGCTGCTGCGCGAGGTTCGTGCTCGCCAGGAAATGGTGAGGTCATTGCTCGAGAGCGAGGAAGAGGCGCAGCCTCTCGATTTCGTTGCCTCCTATGACTACCGGCGCGGCGCCGAAGGATTGGCCGTCGCGATCAGCGAGCGGCTGGGTTTCAGCCTTCGGTCTTTCCGTTCAGGTAATGGCCGAGGCACATCCCGCGGCTTCGCCTATCTGCGGGACCAGGCTGAAGCGGCCGGCATATTCGCGCTGTTGATCGGCAATCTCGGTAGCCACCACAGCGCGCTCAATGTCAAGCTTTTCAGGGGCTTTGCTCTTTCCGACAAGGTTGCCCCCTTCGTGGTCATCAACGACCAGGACAGCGATCAGGCCTGGTCCTTCACGCTGCTTCACGAGCTTGCCCATATCTGGCTCGGGCAGACCGGTGTAAGTGGTGGCCGGCCAACATCGGCCATCGAAACCTTCTGCAACGATGTGGCGGGTCGCATCCTGCTGCCTGCCGCAGAAATCGCCGGTGAGGTTGCGCTGCGCGGTGCATCTCAGGAATTTGTGATGGCGAGGATCGCCCAGATCTCGGACCTGCGCCAGGTCAGTCACTCGATGATTGCCTACAAGCTCTTCCGTGAGGGGATCATCGACCATGCAAGGTGGTCGTCTGTGACGGCTGTGTTCCGCCAGCAATGGCTGAACAACAAGGCGGCGCAGCGAGAACGCGCCCGTGAGAACGAGAGCAGCGGTCCAAGCTACTACCTTGTGCGCCGCCATAGGCTTGGCAATCGCCTCTTGAGCCTTTCAAAGCGGATGCTGGCGGATGGAGCTCTGTCGCCTTCCAAGGCTGCAGCGATCCTTGGCGTGAAGGCGAATAACGTCTACTCGCTGACTGACGGCGTAGCGTAAGGGGGCGGCGTGCATCTTCTCGACGCGAACGTCCTCATTGCGGCGCATAACCTCTACTATCCCATTCAGCGTGTACCGGAATTCTGGGACTGGCTCGTGCACATGGGCGAAATTGGTGCGCTGAAGATCCCGGTGGAAATTCTCGAAGAAATCACTGACGGCTCCGAACTGGCGCAATGGCTGAAAGAAGGCGACAATTACGAGGCACTGAAGCTCGATGATGGCGTCGATCCAGGCCTGGTGCAGACTGTCATCGAGCGATATGCCGCGGATCTCAATGATGCCGAGATCATCGAGGTTGGTCGGGATCCGTTTCTGATCGCCCACGCCTTGGCTCATCGCTCAGACAAAATTGTCGTCACCGTCGAGGCGTCGAAGCCAAGTACCAAACGGGCGAACCGTAGGATCCCGGATAGCGCGGGGTTCTGAACCAGCGCCACCGTCGACAAATTGGTGGTCGTCATTATCCCCCCTTTGGAAACAGACTTTCGAAGTCCGGATGCCATCCGACCCGCCGATCATCAGCGAGGCAGTTGAACTCCCCAGCGACGAAATAGCTTGGAAGCGCCTGACCCTCCAATGGCATCTTTAGATCAGCGCAACGGCGATATAGTTGCCTCCCGCGTTGGAGAGCGTCCAAATGCACATGCGTATCGGACAGCTCGTCAGCGGTCATCATGTGATGGCGTACGAGAGACTCGTCGAGTTCCTCCAGACTGCTATCAACGATACTGCCCTTGTCCGCCCAGTTGACCTTATCCTCCGTTGCGCGGAGAAAACCACTGATAGCCACAGCGATGAGAGCGTCTGTCGCCTCAATGGACATCAGTTGGCGCACGAAAGTCGGCTGGATCGAGGGGATCGATGCGCTGGAAAACTGCGAGCAGCTGTCGGAACCATCTCTGGCGCCCCCTTGAATGTCGTAACCGAAGCCGATCTCTATGCGGCGCAATCCGTCGGAACAGCCAATCTCATTCGTCTGTTCGAATGGCCACCGCTATATTGATGGCGCTTGGCGCAACGGCTGGCGCGCTCAATACGATGATGAGTTCGGTATCGGATCGGACGACCGAAATCGCAACTGTGCGTGCCCCCGGCTTCAGCCGCTTGTCTGCTTTTATTGCTACGTGGGTTGAGGCCGTTGTGCTTGCGGCACTAGGGGTCACCATTGGCTTGGCAGTGTCTTGGATGGTGTTCAACGGGTGGCAAGCTGGTACTATCGGTGTCAACAATGCAAGCATGTCGTTCCAGCTTACAATGGATAGTCAGGTCATGCTGACAGCAGGTCTACTAACCCTGGCAATCGGCATTGTTGGTGGCGCTTTACCTGCGCTTTACTCAATGCGGTTGCCTGTAGCGGTTGCCTTTGCGCGATCGCAGTTGACTACCCACGTCGCAAGGTATTTGCGGTCAACCCTCGCCACGGCGAACCAACGGCGCCACGACGCCATCACACGCTGAACCAAGCCCTTTAGAGAGCTTGATCAAAAATCCACCAACACTTTTGCCATTTGATGAATGTTGCGAAGCGTATAAGGTCCATGAATACCACCAGCGCGATGAGGAATACCACCAGCGCGATGAGATCGCAGCGATAATTGGAAGCCAGTCAGCCCCCGTTCCCATGATGAAATCCTCCCTAGATCATATCCCGCATAGAAAGCAGCGAGAGCTCGCCCGTGCGCTGGAGATCCTGCACGAGGAGTTCGAGGATGCGTTGAACGATGGCACTGCCGACTTTAAGAAGCGCGGACGCATTCTCAAGATCATTCTGTTCGGTTCCTATGCCCGCGGCACGTTTGTCGACGAACCGCATACGATGAAGGGCTATCGCTCGGATTTCGATTTGCTGGTGATCGTCAACAATCGCAAGCTGACGGACCATGCGACCTATTGGTACAAGGCAGCAGATCGGATCATCCGCGACAGCTTCATCGAAACACCGACGCAGTTCATCGTTCACTCACTGCGCGAGGTGAACACAGAGCTCAAGAAGGGCCACTATTTCTTCTCGGATATCCGCAAGGAAGGCATCGTTCTCTACGAGCTTGATGACGAGCCGTTGGCTGAGCCGAAGCTGCTAACGGCAGCGGAGCGTTTAGAGGTCGCAAGGGAGCATTATAGTGAGCGGTATAAGCTTGCTGGCACCTTCATCAAGGGATCCAAATTCTACCAAAGCGAGGGGGACGCGAAGGTCGCGGCATTCGAACTTCATCAGGCGATCGAGCAAGCCTACTCCTGCGTGCTGTTGACGCTCACTAACTACGGGCCTGCCTCGCATAACATCAAGTTCCTTCGCTCTCTTGCCGAGGAGCAGGATCTACGACTGATTGAAGCGTTTCCGCGTGATCACCACAGACAACGTGCCATGTTCAATACGATCAACGAAGCATATGTAAAAGCTCGGTATTCAAAGCATTTTAAAATCACCGATGAAGCACTTGTCTGGCTTGGCGAGCAGACCGCGCATCTACTAGAGTTAGTGAAGGTCGTTTGTGACGAGCATATCCAGATGCTGGAACAAGCTGTTTCACCGCCCTGACCCTAATCCGCCCTTCAGGTGAAGCTCATAAGCATTCAGCACGGTCCTTTTAGAGCAGCATAGCTGCCCAAGGTGATTTATCATCGCGACGGAATATGCGGCCAACCGACCGTCGAACACGCTTTAATCAGTTGTTTTTTCAGCTCAAGAGGCGAAGCTTGTCACCAAATAGGCTACTGAAATAATCAGGCTAACAGGCGTGAAGAAAATTACCACCGCACCCAGTTCATCAAACCCTTAGTCGCGTTCATTGCGATCCCAGCTATATTCCATAGCCAACCTCCATCGTTGCTGTACGAGAAGCCTGTGCCCGTATGGTTAACAAACTCTTAATATCGCTCGACAGGAAATTAGCGGTACAAACTGCCCATGTGGGTGGCGTCAGCTGTGACAGCCACTGAGATCTCAATTGAGCGTTACGTCTATTCATTCAGCTGTTTCGACGAAGCCAATCTTGGTTTTACTCGCGAGGACGATGTGAAGATCACGGATCATCCCGGCAGCTTGTAGAAAAGCCTCTCGCACGTCGTTGTCGCTTTGCCATCCCCGTTCGACAGAAAGAGCGATTGTGTGAATGTCGAGCAGACGGTCACGACCTGGACCTACTGGCATTCCGATTGTTTCGCGAAGGTCCCGTACTGCGGCTATAGCCCTCTCAAGCGTACGCCGCCTCTGATAGCCATCGAGAAGGTGGATGCGATTGGCGTCGACGACAAGCTCGGCAATGAAACTGTTTGTCAGGGTCATGGCGTGAGGTTGCCGGAGAACCCGCAAAGCGTCAACAAATACCGGCAGAGAACGAATGTCGGAGACAGAATTTTGATGCCGGGCTGTGATGCCAGTGCATCAGCAAGAGATCGTCTAACTATCACTGATGATGTCTGCCGTTTCGAGCCCCGCCACGAGCGATGATTATCACGAGAACCGCTCGCCCACCGCGCGCCATATCCACGGACCGTTTCGCCGAGCATTTTGCAGCCTGACTCACGATTCTCGAAACGCCCCCCGACTGATGACGATCGCCCGGTCATCCCGTTGCCTTCTCCGAATGACCTGCCGCACGCAACAGCGCCATGAGCACGGGCCCTAGCGAAAACTCGCCACGCTTTGCCCTATTGGTGAGATCTCGCAAATATCCGCCAGGCGAATTGATGTGGCCGCCGCGCTCGAGGATACAGGCGATTGTGACCGCCGCATTTTCCGGCCCCATCGCCTCACATGCCTCCTGGTATGCGGACGGGCTGACACCCAACATCGATCGCACCACGACCGCGGCCGTCATGAGTTCGCGCCAGTTACTGATCCTGCCATCGGGACCGTAGTTCGAAATTTCAGGGCAAGCCCGAAGTACAAGACCGATAGGGAAAGCCTTGATCGGCACACTCTCGGCCCGCTTCTTCTCGCTCGGCTTCGCTCCCTGCTCTTTTTCAGAGCTAGGTTCAAGTTCATCTAGGGGTTTGGTATTTGAATTCTGTATGTGACGCTCATTATGAGCATCATTGGTGCTCGTATTTGCAGAAATATCTTCGAAATTCAGGAGCTTGAGTACGTCCTGGCGCAAAACGCCCATCTCAGCGGCGATATTCCTCAGGTCGTGGAGCGTAGGATTGCGCGGAATCCGTCTCACTAGGTCGAGATAGCGCTCTTCGGTCTGAACCCAGTCACCGGGAGAACCTTCGTCAAACGCCGCTGTTATCAGCTTACGGATGTCGCGCCGGCAGATTGTCAGCGCCTCTTTTTCTCGACGAAACGCCAACCGCTCCGCCGCCACCTGTTGAGCGAGCAAAGCGAGTTCCTCTGAGCGTGTCAAAAGCGGTGAAATATCGAAGCCATAGGCGTGCTCTATCGAACCATCTTCGTCCTTGCGCGCGTATCGCTTACCGTTTGCGCTGTCCTTACGAATGATCAGGCCCGTTTCGACAAGGAGAGCCAGATGCCGGCGCAGCGTTGCACCTGCAATGCCATGGGCACGAATGGACAATTGAATGTTCGATGGGAAAACCACAAGTTGGGCGTCCTGGCGCAATTCGTTTTCCGGGTAGAAACTGAGTAGCGCGTCAAGGACCGCGAGGCTGCGATCCTGTAGCCCGAGCGTTTCACGCGCTTCCGACGCGTCTCGGAAGACCTTCCATTTGTCGGCTGTTTTACCTTGCTTGATTTTCGTCGTGGCTATTTGCCGCTTGACAAGCGCAAGCGTTACCGGCCGCCGCCCAAAAGGCGTCGATACCTGTCCGTCTTCCATGCCTTCGCCCCATCAAAAAGGCAAAAGAAAAATGCTCACCAAATCGGTGCCGAATACTCTTGACTGGGATTCAGGGAAATGCGATTCTCTCGTTGTCACACATCGAGAAGGGCTTCCATGACGGCAACGTTTCGGGGGCCTTTTTCTTTTGCGCGTTTTCCTTTCTTTAAAGTCAGTTTCTTGGTTGCCTGGCAACCAGATTAATCTTTCGATCGCTCGCGCTCAAAGCGTTCTGCCAGTTCCGGTAGCGTCGCCTCGATAAACGAGAGGAATTCTGCGCCGGCCGCGGTGCTGGCAGAGATACGCATATCTTTTTTGGTACGCACGAACCTACCGAGCTCTTGCCCAGCAGCGCTTGCAATTGTGTTGCCGTTGCTTGAAGCCGGATGCGAGGAGCGTAGAGCGTTGAAGGCCGCTAGGAACTTCTGGTCAGAAGCCTGGCGCTTAGCCGTTGCTTCAGAAAGCGCTGAGCGCAGTTGATCATGCAGCCCGGCTTGCTCAGAAAAGACTTTGGCAAACTCAGCCCACCTCGGGCGTCCAACCTTCGGAGCTCGACCGATGGCTTCGATAATGTCTAGCGGAACCGTTCGGTAAACGGCGCGCATTCTCGCAAGTTCAGGATCATCAATGGATAGCGCCGCCTTGATATCGCGTGGCTTGACGTTTGCGTCGTCCATGCGAGAAGCAAACAACGCACGCTCAATCCAGGTCAGATCCTGTCTATCGGCGTTCTCGATGCCCTGAGATATGACCAGCTCGACATCGGAGATCTCGACTTCGATCGCCTTGACCGGAATTCCGAGTTCCTTGGCTGCGCGTAGACGGCGATGGCCATAAATAACCTGATATCGGTCTGGTGACGAAGGCGACCGGCGAACCTGAATCGGGACCTTCTGTCCCTCAGATTTGACCGAGTTGCGAAACGTTTCGAAATCTGACGCCTCGTCATCGGGTAGACGATCGGGAAACGGCGATGGATCGATCATCGAAGGATCTATCTCACGAATGGCGCCGCCACCCGATTCCAGCAACGCCTTCAGGCGGTCGCGCTCGGATTTGATGTCATCAATTGCCCTGTGGGCCGCGCCGATAACGCCAGCACCAACGCGAGCGGGCGCCGGTGCGGCCGGCGACTGCTGCGTCTCACTTCCGTTCGTCGAAAGCCGATTTTCCAACTCAGCCGACAACAAACCAAAGTTCGCAACGATAGATTTACGCGACGACTTAGAGGTCATGTGCGCCCCCAGCTATTGTTGATAAGTTTAACGATCGCTTCATTGACGGCATCCACGGCCTCACGAGCGCGTTTATGCGTATCACGGCCGATCTGCCCCATCTCAAGCTCATAAATAGACCGTTTCGCGAGTCCTGCTGCCTCTACAGCAGTGCTTTCGATCAGCGTCGGGAGAAGCACGTCTGATCCAAAGAGGTGACGCATCATAGCAACGACCTGCGACTGCGGCGCATCATTGGGATCGTGGCGAGTGACCAGGTAGCGAATGAAATCCTGGTCGAGCTCGGCGCCACTCTCATTCAAGACACTGATCAAGTCGCCCATCATCAAAAGGAACTGGCTCATGGATGCCACGTCGAGCATCGCCGGATGAACGGTAATAATCATGCTGGTGGCAGCATAAATCGCGCTCAGCGTGAGAAAGCCGAGAGACGGCGGAGTATCCAGAATGACGACGTCGTAATCCTCATCGACCTCGGCGAGGGCAAGCTTCAGACGCTCGAAGAAGATCGCGCCAGACCCAGATTTTTGCGCCAGAACCCGCGGAGTTTCGTGTTCATATTCCATAACCTCGAGGTTGCCTGGGATCAGGTCGATGCCATCGAAATAGGTTTTGCGAATGATATCGCGGATCGGCCGCCGCTCTGCATCGTCGTAACGCAGCGCGGCGTAGACGGTCTCGTTTGCACCGACGTCAAACTCTGGCTGCGCGCCAAACAGAGACGAGAGGGATGCCTGCGGATCGAGATCGAGTGCAAGCACGCGATATCCTTGCAGAGCAAGATAGTGCGCTAGATGGACACAGGTCGTGGTCTTCGCACTACCGCCTTTGAAGTTTGCGATGGCGATAACCTGGAGATGCTCGCCCGGGCGCCTCCTCGGCGAGAAGCGGAGCGCTTCAGACGGCTTCTGGCCTGCAAAAAACTCCCGAAGCTCATTGATCTGCGAAAGCGAGTAAACGCGGTGGTTGTTTTCAAGGCGGCCCGGCAAAGGCCCGCGACCCTCACTCGACATGAGTTTGAGAGTGGAATCAGGTATGGAGGTGAGCTTGGAAACTTCATTTGTGAGGAATGGACGCAGGCTCTTCTCCGACTTCGGAGGATACATACGCGTGCGGAGTTCCTGCAATTGCTGTGACAAAAGGCTTGCGTGCCGCGCGATCTTGCTGCCGGCATCTTCCTTCTGTCCACCTGTCATCTCTGCTCGTTCCGCTATCGCCATAATTTCCTCTTGGCGGGCAATTGCCGGTTTGCCGACTTCAACCCGCCAAAGATACATCACGATTCTGCGTTGTCGTCCAGCGTTATAGAGTTAACGAAACCTTAATCCACTAGTATGACGCGAGTGGCTGTAATCGAGTATCGTCGTTCCGATTCAACGACTTAGGTCCACTTAAACCAGAATTTGTAACGCAACCGCTACTAGCACATTTGCTAGTGATTTGCGCTGCAAGCCGCCATTTTACGCCAGTCTGTAGCGCCAGCGTTCGGCGAGAGGCTGGAAAACGATTCGCCCAAAATCAAAAGCAGCAATAGGCGCTCCTTACTCGCAGGCGGTCATGATCGTCGGTGCCGTATCCTTGCGCGACGACAGGAAATCGGCACGGCCCAGTCTTGAGCTTACGGCCCGGTCAGGGTCAATACATTCAATTTCCTCAGGAATAGGCGCACGACCAACAATTCCCAAACGTCGTAGCGACGCTGCTGACTGACACTTTTGCCAGTGGATTGATCGACACATCATATCGCAACCTTCTCCAAACACATTAGAGGAGCTTTGCAAGACATATGACGGACATCGGTTTGAGCAGCAGGCGCGCGAAAGGCACGACCCATTCTTCAAGTGAGCCGCAGCAATGACGCGTGCTTCCTCACTGCCGCGCCTCATCCGGAAATTGGAAGACGCTCTCGGTAGCCAGGTGTGCGACGCATTGAGCGATCCCAGCGTCGTAGAGGTAATGGCAAATCCCGATGGTAGACTCTTCATTGAGCGTCTTGGATCCGGCATATTTCAAGCGGGCAAAATCACCGTAGAGGCCGCGGAAACGGTTATCTGCAGCATTACGCATCTGCTCGGATCCGAAGTCGATGACGCGCGTCCGATTGTATCGGGCGAACTGCCAATAGGTGGACACCGCTTCGAAGGCCTGCTGCCCCCTGTCGTTTCTGCTCCGACCTTCACGATCCGACGACGCGCGTCCCAGCTCATCAGGCTCGATGCTTATGTAACAAGCCAAGTGATGACGTCTGCGCAGGCAAGAATTATTAGGCACGCCGTGACATCTCGACTGAACATACTTGTGTCGGGGGGGACCGGCTCGGGCAAAACGACACTTGCCAATGCGATCATCGCGGAAGTCGTGGACCAAGCACCAGACGACCGATTGGTCATCCTTGAAGATACCGCGGAGATCCAATGCGCTGCGGACAATGCTGTCAGCCTGCACACCAGTGACGCGGTCGACATGTCACGTCTCCTGAAGAGCACAATGCGCCTGCGACCAGATCGGATCATCGTTGGCGAGGTCCGTGATGGCGCAGCGCTGACCATGCTGAAGGCCTGGAATACAGGGCATCCGGGAGGTGTCGCAACGATACACTCAAACAGCGCACGCTCCGCGCTTCAGCGCCTTGAGCAGCTGACTGCCGAGGCCAGTCACCAGCCGATGCAGGCCGTTATCGGAGACGCGGTCGATTTGGTCATATCGATTGAGCGAGCCGCCAAAGTAAGGCGCGTCAGCGAAATTCTTCACATAACCCGGTTTGCCGATGGCCAGTACCAGACGGAACCCTATGCAAAGGAGAGCTTAGATGCCGCATAAGAAATCACTCCTGACGCTTGCCGCCATGGCCTTGTCTATTGCCTACGCTACTTCCCCCGCCTTTGCCAGTTCCGGAGGAAGTCTTCCATGGGAAGGGCCGCTTCAACAGATTCAGGAGTCAATCACTGGTCCGGTCGCCGGCTATATCGCATTGGCAGCCGTCGCGATTGCCGGCGGGATGCTGATCTTCGGGGGCGAGCTCAACGATTTTGCTCGCAGGCTGGTCTATGTCGTCCTGGTCGCCGGCATTCTGCTGGGTGCGACGACGATCGTCGGCCTCTTTGGCGCCACAGGTGCGTCGATCGGCGTACCAAAAGAGCGGGTCACGCAGGTCGTTTCGGACGGAGCGGGGGAGGGGACGTTGTGAGCCTCCAACGCAATCGCATTCATCGCGCGCTGTCGCGTCCAAGCCTGCTGATGGGCGCCGACCGCGAATTGGTGTTGATCACCGGGCTTGCAGCCGTGATTTTGATTTTCGTCGTGCTGACCGTCTACTCGGCGCTCTTCGGTGTGGCCGTCTGGATCGTCATCGTCGGTTTACTCCGCATGATGGCCAAATCCGATCCGTTGATGCGACAAGTCTACGCTCGTCACATTTCCTACAAGCCGCGCTACCGGCCAACGGCTTCACCGTGGCGCAAGTACTAGAGGTGTCCCGATGGCTGCCCTCAAACGTTTCCGCGAGACAGGCCCCTCGTTCGCTGATCTCGTTCCCTATGCCGGATTGGTCGACAACGGCGTTCTCCTCTTGAAGGACGGAAGCCTTATGGCGGGATGGTACTTCGCAGGCCCGGACTCCGAAAGCGCAACCGACCACGAGCGCAACGAGCTATCCCGGCAGATCAATGCGATTTTGTCGCGTCTGGGGACAGGCTGGATGATCCAAGTCGAAGCGGTCCGGGTGCCGACGGTTGATTATCCGCCGCCGGCCCAGTGCCATTTTCCAGATCCCGTCACCCGCGCCATCGATGCCGAGCGCCGGACCCATTTCCAGCGCGAGCAGGGGCATTTCGAGAGCAAACATGCGATCATTCTTACGTACCGGCCGCTCGAGTCGAAGAAGACGGCGCTCAGCAAGTACATCTATTCCGACGAAGAGAGCCGGAAGAAATCCTACGCCGATACCGTCCTGTTCGTGTTCCTCAACGCGATCCGGGAAATCGAACAGTATCTAGCCAACACCCTCTCGATTGCCCGCATGCAGACCCGCGAGGTCCGCGAGAGAGGAGGGGAGCGGGTCGCGCGCTACGACGACCTCCTGCAATTCGTTCGGTTTTGCATCACGGGGGAGAGCCATCCGGTTCGCTTGCCCGATGTCCCGATGTATCTCGACTGGCTGGCGACGGCAGAGCTGGAGCACGGCCTGACCCCAAAGGTCGAGAACCGGTTCCTCGCGGTGGTTGCCATAGATGGCCTGCCGGCCGAAAGCTGGCCTGGCATTCTCGACAATCTCGATCTGATGCCGCTGACCTATCGATGGTCGTCGCGGTTCATCTTCCTCGATGCGGAAGAGGCGCGCCAGAAGCTCGAGCGCACGCGCAAGAAGTGGCAGCAGAAGGTTCGCCCTTTCTTCGACCAGCTTTTCCAGACGCAGAGCAGATCGGTCGATCAGGATGCCATGACGATGGTCGCGGAGACCGAGGACGCCATCGCTCACGCCTCGTCGCAGCTTGTAGCATACGGCTACTACACACCTGTCGTGATTCTGTTTGATGAAAACCGCGACACCTTGCAGGAAAAGGCGGAAGCCATCCGTCGACTGATCCAGGCGGAGGGGTTCGGCGCACGCATTGAAAGCCTGAACGCGACGGATGCGTTTCTCGGCAGTCTGCCAGGTAACTGGTACGCCAATGTCCGTGAGCCGCTGATCAACACAAGCAATCTGGCGGACCTCGTTCCGCTGAACTCGGTATGGTCGGGCAATACGGTGGCCCCATGCCCGTTCTATCCGCCTAATTCACCGCCGTTGATGCAGGTGGCCTCGGGCTCAACGCCGTTTCGTCTCAACCTACATGTCGACGACGTCGGCCACACCCTGATCTTTGGGCCGACGGGCTCGGGTAAATCGACGCTTCTCGCACTGATCGCCGCGCAATTCCGTCGTTACGAGTTCGCGCAAATCTTCGCGTTCGACAAGGGCAACTCGCTCCTTCCCTTGACGCTTGCTGCCGGCGGCGACCACTACGACATCGGCAATGACCAGAACGGGGAGGGGAGAGCACTAGCGTTCTGCCCGCTCTTTGATCTTTCAACGGATGGCGACCGAGCTTGGGCGATCGAGTGGATCGAAATGCTCGTCGCCCTGCAGGGCGTCACCATCACGCCAAACCATCGCAATGCAATCTCACGCCAGATCAGCCTGATGGCGACCGCGCCGGGAAAATCGCTTTCGGACTTCGTCAGCGGTGTGCAGATGCGCGAGATTAAGGATGCGCTGCACCACTACACTGTCGACGGTCTTATGGGTCAGCTTCTAGATGCTGAGGAAGATGGTCTCACGCTTCGCGCCTTCCAATGCTTCGAGATCGAGCAGCTCATGAACATGGGCGAGCGCAATCTCGTACCTGTCCTCACCTATCTCTTCCACCGGATCGAGAAGCGGCTCGATGGCACTCCGAGCCTGATACTTCTGGATGAGGCTTGGCTGATGCTCGGTCATCCCGTGTTCCGTGACAAGATCCGGGAGTGGCTGAAGGTTCTCCGCAAGGCCAATTGCGCTGTTGTTCTGGCGACGCAATCGATCTCAGACGCCGAACGGTCCGGCATCATCGACGTGCTGAAAGAATCCTGCCCAACCAAGATCTGCTTGCCGAATGGTGCGGCGCGAGAACCGGGCACCCGCGAATTCTATGAGCGGATCGGTTTCAACGAGCGCCAGATCGAGATCGTCTCGGGTGCTATCCCGAAGCGCGAATATTACGTCGCCACGCCAGACGGACGGCGGCTCTTCGATATGTCGCTTGGGCCGGTGGCACTAAGCTTTGTCGGCGCATCTGGAAAGGAAGACCTGAAGCGGATCCGCGCGCTGAAGGCGGAATACGGCCAGGACTGGCCTACCCATTGGCTTGAATCGAGGGGAGTTCACGATGCCACGTCGCACCTCAACGTCCAGTAACTGGCTCATCGCAACAATGACCGCGGTAATCGCGCTATACCCAGTTGCGTCCGCCCAAGCGGGATCTGCAACGGGCGCTGCTACCGAATGGACGCAGCTTGCCAACAATGCTCAGCTCATCGACCTTCTCAAAAGCTCCGGTCTCCAGGTCGATAACCAGCTGACCCAGATCACGCAATTGGCAGAGCAGATCCAGAATCAGCTGAAGATCTATGAGAACATGCTCCAGAACACGGCGCAGCTCCCTGATCATGTCTGGGGACAGGTCGAAAGCGATCTCAACCGTCTGCGCAGCATTGTCGACCAGGGGCAAAGCATCTCGTTTTCGATGGGCAATGCCGACGATGTCCTTCAACAGCGGTTCAAGAGCTATGCGGACCTCAAAATCAACCTGCCAAATGCCGAATCCTTCTCGAGCACCTACCAATCCTGGTCGGATACGAACCGGGACACGATCGGCAGCACGCTGAAGGCAGCGAGCCTGACAGCGGATCAGTTCGACACGGAAGAAGGCACAATGAGTTCGCTGAGATCCATGTCGGAGTCAGCCAACGGCCAGATGAAGGCGCTCCAGGTCGGACACCAAATCGCAGCCCAGCAGGTTTCGCAGATGCAGAAGCTGCGTGGCCTGGTTTCCCAGCAGATGACGATGATGGGGACCTGGCTGCAAACCGAGCAGACTGACAAGGACCTCGCGCAGGCCCGCCGTGAGGAATTCTTCAAATCAACTGCTCCCTCAACGTCCGGCGGCGAAAGGATGAAGGTAGAATGGTGAGAACGAAACTGATCCTGGCCATCCTCGCCACACTAATAACCTCCGGCGCAACAGGCCTCTGGCTCATGATCTCGGAGAGACAGGAAGCTCAAGAGCGGCGCCAAAAGTTCTTCGGGTCGACGAAGGAGTATCCGACGTCGGGCGGCGAGAAGATGAAGATCGAGTGGTGACCGCATGACCTCTGAGCTCAAAAAGATCAGTGGCATTGCGATGCTCTTCGCATTCATCGTCGTATCGGTGCAGCCCGCTATAGCGCAGGAGGGGTCGGTCCTGACAGCTCTCCAGAACGAGATCACCACTGCCGCTAAGGGTTGGGAAACCACCGTCATGGATGCGGCGAGATCTCTATTCTGGATCCTCGCAACGATCGAAATCGGTATTGCCGCAGTCTGGCTGGCGCTTCAGGCCGCGTCACTCGACAGCTGGTTTGCTGAACTGGTCAGGCGCATCATGTTCGTGGGATTCTTCGCATTCGTTCTCGCGCAGGGTCCGACGTTCGCGAAGGCGGTCGTCGATAGCCTGTTTCAAATCGGCGCTGGCGGAGGCACGGCTTCGCCAGCCGATGTTTTCAATGCAGGCTTGGCAGTTGCGACCAAGATGTCAGAGAAGGTGCAATTCGGGCTGTTTGAGGACAACGCGCTCGCCATCTCGGCGGCCTTCGCGATGGTCGTAACAGTGATCGCATTCTCGCTCGTTGCTGCGATCTTTGTATCTGTGATGGTCGAGATGTATCTCGGTCTGCTCGCGGGAATGATCATGCTCGGATTGGGAGGCTCGTCCTTCACCAAGGACTTTGCCATCCGCTACCTCATCTATGCATTTTCGGTTGGAATGAAGCTCATGGCTCTGGTCATGATTTCCCGGATCGGTTCCGAGGTCTTAATCGGGTTGGCGAACCGGCCGGACGTCGGGGACCAGTTTCAGACCGCATTGGCGATCGCCGGGATAGCGGTCGTGGTCTTCATTATCGCCATGTACGTGCCAACGATTATCCAGGGCGTCGTTCAAGGGGCATCGGCCACAGGTGGAATGGAGACCATCCGTCACGGTGGACAGGCCGCATCATTTGCAATTGGAGCAGCCTCTCTAGCCGCCGGCGCCGTCGGAGCCGGCGCCGCGGCGGCTCAGTCAGCGCGCGCGGCTGGATCCTCATTTGCCGGCGCAGCACTACGCGGCATGGGAGCCGGGATCGGATCAGCCGGAAAAGCAGCTGGCTCAGCCGCCAAGGAGAAGGCGATCGGTTCGCCCGGCGCTTACGCGGGCTCGATCATGGGGCTCGCCAACGCCAAGCTCGATCAGAGCCGAACCGGACAAAGCGGGCCGAAGACGCCGCCGGAACGAAACGACAAGTAATCAACAGGAAGGCAAAAAGCGATGGCAGCACACCGGCCGCCCGATAGCCCTTACCTTGCCGCGCGGCAGGAATGGACAGAACGATACGGATCCTACGTCCAGTCCGCGCGGGCATGGCGGACTGTCGGCATTCTTGGATTTTTGATGGCCGTGATCGGCTTCACCTATGCCATGTATCTCAGTACGCAGGTCAAGCTCGTGCCCTACATCGTCGAAGTCGACAAGCTCGGCACGTCGATAACGGCCGGCTTCCCGCAGCAGATCGAGTATGCCGATTCCCGCGTCGTGCGCGCGACACTGGGCAATTTCATCACGAGCCTGAAGTCGATCACGCCCGACGCGGTAGTGCAGAAGCAATATATCGACCGGACCTATGCGCTTCTCCGGACATCCGATCCATCGACCCAGAAAATCAATGCCTGGTTTCGCGGCAACTCGCCGTTTGAGAAGGCCAAGACATCGACTGTCGCCGTCGAGGTCAACAACATCGTCGCGCTCTCCAAGCAGACCTACCAGATCGACTGGACCGAATACGAACGCGACCGCAAGGGCAAGGAAACCGGCACGCGCCGGTTTCGCGGCATCGCCACGGTCGCGCTGACCGCACCACAGGACGAGGCGATCATCCGCCTCAACCCGATCGGTCTTTATGTCCAGGACTTTGACTGGACCGCACAGCTTTAAGGGCAGGGGAAATCACATGCACAGAACAGGATTGATCGCGGCCGCCGGCTGCATGGCCGGCCTCGTCTTTGCGGATTGCGCAGTCGCGCAGAGCATGACGTCGAACGAGGTGAAGGGGACTAATATCTCGCGGAAATGGCGGGGGACGCCGGGTCTGGTGACGACCGGGCCAGACGGCAAAGTCATTTTTCTGTTTGGCGAAACCCAGCCCTCCGTGGTGTGCTCGCCACTTCAGGTCTGCGATATCGAGCTGCAGGGCGGCGAGATCGTCCGCGATGTACTTGTCGGTGACACCGTCCGTTGGAAAGTCGAGCCGGCGACGTCGGGTGCAACTGGCGGGCAGGCGATCCATCTGATCGTCAAGCCGTCGGAGGCCGGCCTCATCACGTCTATGGTCGTGACGACGTCCCGGCGGACCTACCATATCCAGCTCAAATCCCATCCCAGCCAATACATGGCCCGGATCGGCTTCGAATACCCGGAAGGGGTGTCGACCAAGCTGGCCGACATCAGCGCCCGGCTTGAGACCGGGGGCATTCCGGGGACCGCCCCCGACAAGCTGAATTTCTCCTACTCGATCAGTGGTGGCGCCTCATGGCGGCCGAAGCGCGTCTATTCCGACGGCGCCAAGACCTACATTCAGTTTCCTCGCTCCATCTCCGGCCAAGACGCGCCAGGGCTGTTCGTTGTCAGCGGCGGCCAGAACCGTATCGTCAACTATCGCATGAAGAACGACATGATGATCGTCGACTACGCCGTCGACAAGGCCGTGCTCATCTCAGGGGTCGGTTGGCGCCAGCAGAAAATAACGATCCGGCGGGGAGGCTGACCTATGAGAAAGACGCTCGCCGCTATTATCATCTCCTTCATCCTTCCCGGTTGCCAGACAGCGGATGAAACCCTGACCACCAATACCACACCGATTGCGGTCACCGGCGCCACCGCAAGTGCAATCGCCGGCGACATGGCAAGCCGCCTTGCCGAACACGTCGGCCCGGCCGGTACCACAACGCTCAAAATGGACAAGGACACCTCTGAATATTCGGCTGCTCTTGAGGCTGCACTGAAGGGATGGGGATACACGGTTATCGCCGATGGAAAAGTCGGCAAGGATCAGAAGCCGATCGAGGTTGCGTGGTCGATCGACAGCTTAGATGGGCAGGTCCTTGCACGGATCAGCACGCCGGTCATTGCGCTCGGCCGGGCCTATACCGCGACGTCAGCGGGCGCGACGCCCACCAGTCCGCTTTCGATCATGCAGCGAAACTGAGGGGAGGGGAGATCATGGTTCAATCACTTCAGCTCGGAACGATGGGCAATGCTGACAATCAACAGAGCATGCGACGCCTCAATCGCCTGCCGATTATCGTCGCGATCGTCATCATCGTTCTGTTCTTCGGCGTCGTGATCGTCGGCCTGTCGTGGCGCGGTCTCTCCTTCAACCGTGGGAACGAGGTCGACACCACCTCCGCGTCGCCGGCGACAACGTTTGGCGATCAGCTCAAACGAGGCGTGATGGACGGGATCATAGGCGAACCGGAGCAACGAGAAGTATTTCAGCCGACGCCCGTCATCGTCGAACGCGAGCCGGTGAGAGATGCTGTCGTGGAGCGGCGAAACGAGATCCGGACGGAACGGCGATCGCAGCTCGAGCCGGAAGCCGAGTGGAGGGCGCGGCTGAAGCGCGAGCAGGACGAGCAGGTCATTCGCGAAGCGCAGCGTCAGAGGATGGCAAGCCTCCAGGCCCGGGCGACAGCGCTTGATTCTCCGCTCAAGGTTGACGTTGCCGAGGTCCAGAAGAGCGCTTCCGAAACCAAGACCGACGCCCGCCAACCACTCAACGCCACGACGAACAGTGCATCCGACCTCTATAGCGCCGCGATGAAGTCCGGACTGCTCGGTCAGCACGTTGACCAGAACGGTCAGACTTCGAAGGAAGACTTTTTCAATCAGGACATCAAGGTTCTTGGCTACCTGCCGAACCAGATGGTACCGCAGCTCTCGCCTTACGAGTTAAAGCGTGGATCGGTGATCCCGGCCACGATGATGACCGGCTTGAATTCAGATCTTCCGGGCAGGATTTCGGCGCAAGTCAGCCAGAATGTCTACGACAGTGCCACAGGCTACCGGCTGCTCATCCCGCAGGGGGCGAAGCTTTTTGGTCGCTATGACTCCAAGGTATCATTCGGCCAGGAGCGCGTACTCGTCGTTTGGACCGACCTGATTTTCCCCAACGGGTCGACACTTAAGATCGGCGGCATGTCCGGCACGGATGCCGAGGGGTATGGAGGTTTTCAAGACAAGGTTGATCGTCATTTTTGGCGCACCTTTGGGTCCGCCGCGCTTGTCGCCATCATCGGCACAGGGATCGACATGTCGATGCCGGAGAACTCGACACTGGCCACACAGGATACGGCCTCTGATGCGGCACGCAGGAATTTTGCCGAAAGTTTCGGAAGAGTGGCCGAGCAGACAATTTCAAAGAATCTCAATGTCCAGCCTACCGTCAGGATCCGGCCAGGCTACAAATTCAATGTTCTGGTAGATCAAGATATTGTCTTTCCGAAGGCTTACAGAAACTAGAGGTAGCCTCACTTAAGGAATCGGCTCCGCTGCCGAGCCCCGCAACCGATCGCGTCAATTTTGAAGTCGTGTTCCGTCCATTTTTAATTCATCACGCGTCCATTCTTAATCATGGTCGCATCCTATTCTCGATCCTCTTCAGATCGATCCGAATACTGGCATCCTCCGGCTTCTTAGCCAGTGAATCTTCGCCTTTGCCAGTATTTTCGGTCGTCACCTCCGAACGCTGCACGACCGCCCCACCCGGATCCTCAGCCTGAAACACACCCCCACCCTCGAACTTGCCGGTACGCCAAGCGTGGACAGCGTCATCGAACAGCTGTGGGAAAACCTCTTCGCTTGTCGGATTTCCATACCACTTCGCAACGATGCGGAGGATCTTGGCGAACATCCCTGTGCCCATCCGCAGATTGGCGCAGGGATCGACCAAATCCAAATTCAGCTCCGACGCGTCCTTAATCCCTATGCCCGCTGGGATCTGGGTAAGACCAACCCGCACGATAGAGCCAGCAATGTTCTCACGAACGATCTCGATCGCTTCCTCGGGTGTTTTCGGCTTGGGAATGAGGATCAGACGGCCACCGGACTTCACCGTTATGGCAAGCGGATCGTCCGACCCTACCGCCTTGACGAACTGCTCAACGATTGCAGGCTTCAACGAAGGATCGGTACATTCTTTGATCAACACAGCATCAAGCATGTGAGCTCCATGTTTCAAAGGTTAAAAGAGATGACGAGACGAAGATCAAAAAGGCGGGTCCAGGCCTCGCTGCTTGCCCGTTGAATGTCGATGATCGACGTCCCCGCGGTCCACCAACCGTTTCCCACTGCAATGATAACGTCGGGGCGGTGAAAGGCCGATTGCAAAACCGGCCAGACGAGAAGTTGTTCGTAGCAGATCAGCGGCGCGACTTTTGCGCTGGCAACCTCAACGACGGGATTGGCGAAGAAATGGGCCCGCGCGCCAGCTTCACCATCACCACCAATCCAGGCTCTCCAAGGCTGCCACATCGATCCGGGCACCGGCATTCGCTCCCGGTAGAGAATCTCTGTCCTCTCAGCGGATATCGTCACGAGCACGTTGTCGTAGCCGCGACCATCGATGAGTGCCGCTCCAGCGATGACCGTGATATCGGTCCCGGTGAGCGCTTTCTGCCAGAAGCGAGCAGCCGTCGGCGTCCAGAAACCGAGAGCACTTTCCGGCAGCACAACGGTTGTGCCCGTCGGTTGGGCAAGAGCAACGTCGATCAGCTCCTTTTGCCGGTTGAGACCAGCTTCGCGTCCTAGAGATGCGCCCATTTTGAGGTCGACACCCGTCCACGACGCAGGTAGATTTGGCGGCGTCCACTGAGCGGCGGACCAGAGCCAGAAGCCTATCATGGCCATGGCTGCAGCCGGCCTGTATCGCGTTGTCATGACGCCCAGGCCGGCTGCCATCACGGCTAGACCCCACCATCCCCAGCCGGGAAACAGAATACCCGCAACGGTGATCGGATGTGCCCATCCTAGAATGCCAAAAGGTGGCACCGCCATCACCAGACACGCCGCGATGTATCGCAAAGATTTCTGCCAGCCCTCGCGATTGGTCCAGAGCAACACATGGACTGCCACATACGCGGAAGAGGCGACGAACCAGAGCAGAAGTGCCGGCCAGATATCCTGACCATAGAAGTTCGCCACGCCCCGCGATAGTCCACGCGATGCAGCGAGGAAATACGCTGCGGAGATCAAGGCCGCCTGAAGTCGCGTTCGTGCAAGGGACCAAAGCACGGGGAAGGCACCTGCGACGGGCAGAAGGAGCGCATGACCACTCCAACCGATCCATCCGGCGCTGGCAGATAATGCGACGAGGACACCCGTTCGGAAGAAATCACAGTGCATAGGTCCAGACCTCATGCGCCAATCCAAGGATGCAATCCATCGGCAGAGGACCGAAGTACCGGCTGTCGAACGAACCCGGGAACTCGGAATGGAGAAAGACCGCGCCGGGCGGTACGACACCACCATCGTAGCGCACCATCTCACGCCTCTGGCCGTCCGTCCGTGCAACGCGCGAGTGACGGAGTGGCCGACCATCGATGCGTACATCTTCATGAATCTCGATCACCTGTCCGGACGTCGCCACAACCGTCTTGATCAGCGGCGCCACGCGGTCGGCGCAGAGGCCGAAGCGTAGATATCCACGCGCCCGCGCCTCGCGCATTGCGTCGGTGTCCGGTGGGCAAATGAAGACCAGATCACCGACCAAGATCGGACGATTGGGCTTGACGATCCGCCACAGACCCAGGGGCTCGCTCGGTGTGAGATTGACTCGAAAACCTGCCCCTCCGAGCAGCACAATGAGGCCAAGCGTTAACAGGCTGACGCTGCTAATCCGATAGAACCAGACGAGCCGCTTCATGCGCCGCAGCACTCTCTGTCGATGACGCATCTTCATTTGAGAGTGAGCCCCTGAGACTTTGTCTGCCGAATTGCTTCAGTTTGTTTGAGTGCCGTCACGTTGCGCTCGTGGGCATAGAGTTGCTGCACCGTCCTCATCGAGTTCCAGGCCTGCTGCACCTCACTCTTCTGGGCGGCGTTCATGCCAGACGTCACGCGCTGGAAGGCCTCACCGGTGGTATCCTTCGCTGCGAGGGACAGGAACGTTCTTTCTCCGAAGCGTTCGGTGACTGCTTTGGCGAAACCTTCGAGTTCGGCCTTCACCATCTTGTCGGCAAGCGCATATTCGAGCCCCGACGGCAGGTCGTTGCGGTCAATGGCGTCACGGACGCGCTCCAGCACGCTTTTCGCATTAGACGAGAGGGCAGGGATCTCCAGCGCGACCTGCCTGCGGACCGCAAGCTCCTTGGCGTGATTTCGCCGTTCGGCATCGCCACGCTGGCGGAGATAATTGCTGATGCTGTCGGCGAGCGGCGCGATATTCTTCAGCGCCCTGTCCCGGTCGATCTTGTCGTCGCGGCTGGCGAGTAGACCCGTCTTGCCCTTAAGAGCGCCGAAGGTTCCGGGCTTGCTGGCAATCCTGGCGATGGTCTTTTCCGCAGCTGCCTGGTCGCGCAACATCGCATCGACGTTGACGGCTTTGAAGGCGCTTTCCGGCTGCGCGTAGACGTAATGGAAGCGCATCGAGACTTCTTCCCATTGCTTCTTGAGCGCTGGGTCTGCGGCGAGCTTATCCTCGACGGTTTGGTCGATCGATTTAGGGAAGGTGGTGATCCCGGCCACCATGGGTTTGTTCTCCTTTGCTAACGTTCGAATTGCGCTGGCCGTCGAGGAGGCGAAGCCGAGCTTGGTGCCGATGGCCGTGAGCCGACCGGCGAGAGCGAACAGCTTTTGCTTCTGCCGGATCGTCCATTCGAGACGGTCACGCGCGACGGTTCTGGCAACGTCAACGATGTGAAGGCCGCGCGCCTCGGCAAAGCGCAGTGCCTGCCGGTAGATGCTGCCGCCGGCGTAATCGAGCGTCGTTTCTTTGGAATTCCTGCGCGACAGGATCTCGACCAGACCGCCAGCCTTGGTGAAAGATCGGCGACCATAATAGACGCCGAGATCCTCACGGTGGCGGGTCATCGCCACATAGGTGAGGTGACGATCCAGCGAAAGGGACGCCAGCACCTTAACCCGGTCTACCGTCGCGCCCTGGCTTTTGTGCACCGTAGTGGCATAACCATGATCGACATTGTTGTAGAAGCGCTGTTCAACGATAACCTGGCGCAGGTGCTCACCCTCGCCGATGACGGCCACGAGGCGCCCGGGTGCTGCTTCCACCACCGTGCCCAGCATGCCGTTCTTGACGCCGATCGACCCTTCGTTTTTCAAAAAGACAATCTGGTCACCGGCTGCAAAGTTGCGGTTGCCATCGGCGGTATTGAACACAAATCCCTGCTCAATGATGCCGCGCTCGACTAGCTTGGCGCGCGCCAGTTCATTCAGCATTCGGACGTCACGGCGCAGGTGCGCCAGGATCAATGTGGACTTGGCAGGATCGTATTCGCGGTTCCAGTCCGAGATGAGGTTGGTGACCGCATCGGCCTTCAGCTCTGAGCCAATCATCTTGCCGTTAGACTGATAGGCTGCGAGGGCTTTGCCGACATTGCCACGCGCGAGATCGAGCGATGCGTCGCGCATCCATTGCTCGCGCTGGCGATAGATGGTTTCGAGTTCGGCATAGCCGATGCGATCAGCGATGGCGCGGAAGGCGGCACCCGCTTCGATCGGCTGAAGCTGCTCCGTATCGCCGACGAGCACGAGCTTGGCGCCGCCTCTGGTGACAGCTTCCACGAACAAATCCATCTGCCGCGACGATACCATGCCGGCCTCGTCCAGAACGAAGATAGTCTTTTTGTCGAGCTGCACGCGACCCTGGCTCCAGCGGAGTTGCCAGGAGGACAGCGTGCGCGAGACGATGCCGGCTTCCTTCTCCAGGCCTTCTGCCGCCTTGCCGGCAAGCGCGCCACCGACCACACGATAGCCGGCCGCCTCCCATGCCTCGCGCGCAGCCCTCATCATCGTTGTCTTACCGGCGCCAGCGCGGCCGATCACGGCGGCGATCCGCTCTCCACCGGTAACGTGTTCGATGGCGGCCTTCTGCTCTTTGGACAGCCGTTCATGACGTCCAAACGTCGCCTCGAGTACGGTCGGCCGGACGCCATGCGACGACTGCTGCGAGAGCCAGATCGCCCGGTTGGCCATCTCCGCTTCGAGACGGAGCAGTTCGCGTGTCGTGTATTTTGCGGGCGCCTGATTCCCGGTCGCAAAGTCCACTCGCTGCCGATTAAGCCGAAGGGTCTCGGGGGACTGCAGGATGCGCGCCATCAAGCTTCGGAAGAGGCCCGCATCATCGATATAGCGATGCAGGACCTTGGCGACGTCGCGTTCGTCGAAGACACTCTTCTCTCGCGTGATAAGATCAATCACGATCTCCGGACGACGCTGGATCCGACGGGAGTTCTCAGCCCGTCGCTCTTCCTGCAACTCCAGTCGTTCGAGCGCAGCTTTTTCCCCCGCAGGTCCATTCCCACTGGCTGCTTTCCTCTCGATCGCCTTCGTGCCGACGCCGAGATGGATGGTCGGCGTCAGATCGATGCCCTGCATCTCGAAGGAGCGGCCATCGATCCTGATATCATGGCCGGCAAGCGCCAAGTGGCAGTTCTGGCAGGCAAACCAGCCGTCGCGAAACGCATTGAAGTCATCGAGCCCACCGGCCCAGAGTTCGTAGACGATCTTGCCGCTATCGTTGCGCAGCGGTCGTCCATCTAGTCCGGTAACAGCGACCTTCTTCGAACCAAAACCGTCTTCAGTCAGTGGACGCAGCGTCGTCATCAGATGGATGTGCGGATTGCCCGGCGCATCGTGGAAAACCCAATCGGCCACCATGCCATTGGCCGTTATGTGCCGCGCCACAAAGTCCCTGACGAGCTCTATGTTCTGCTCGGCTGACAGCTCGATCGGCAAGGCGATGGTGATGTCCTTGGCAAGCTGTGCGTCCGACCGCTTCTCGAAGTCCTCAAGCTTGTTCCAGAAGACTTCCGACGCGCTGGCGACAGACCGATCGGCAATCAACGATTGCAGCCATTCCGGAGCGCCTCCAGGAATGACAAACTCCTCATGCAGCAGCCCCTGCTTGCGAGTGTAATCGATGGTGCGGGCTTCCCGCTCGTAGTCCATCCGAGCGCAGTGCCGATAGGCCGCCGACAGCACGGCACTGCGGCCGGAGCCGCGCGCAACGATGCTGACTGAGAAATGCGGGACGGCCATGACCAGAGAAACTCCTTCGATCGAACAAAACCAACGTGTTCGTGAGGAGCGGAAGGCCCCGCCAGAGCCTTGAAGCAGAGCGTCGCATCAGCGACGTATAATTGCGCCCTTCGGATCCGTCCTTGCGAACGGTCGGGATGATGCTCAAAAGCGTAGGCTCCGCCTACTCGCATTTCTGTTAGTAGATCGGCACGCCGATCTGAACGACTCTGGCTGCATGAACCACATCATGCCGCAACAGGGACAATCCAGAGATGAAGAAGCCATCCTCCAAAATCCGCGAAGAAATTGCCAAGCTCCAGGAGCAGCTTAAATACGCGGAAATGAGAGAGGCCGAGCGTATCGGTCGCATCGCACTGCGGGCAGGCCTTGGCGAGATCGAGATCAACGAGACGGATTTGCAGGTGGCGTTCGAGGAACTGACGAAACGCTTTCGCGGAGGCAAGGCCGGCACAAGCGGACCGAAAGGGGCAGGGGAAAGCAGCACGTGCAATGAGCAGTCCGAAGCGCCCGCGTCTGGCGCGAATTCGGGCATCCCTAGTGAGGCTTGAGAGGATGAGCAGGAACGCAACGTCCGATGCCCGGAAGAAGGACACGCGTGACAAGATCGAGCTTGGCGGCCTGATCGTCAAAGCCGGCCTTCGCTTCGAGAAGCGCGCGCTTCTGCTCGGCGCTTTGATCGACCTGCAGAAACGGCTGAAGTCCGACGATAACGAGCGATCACGACTGACAGCGATCGGGGCAGAGGCGTTCGGCAATGAAGGCGAATAGGGTCGTTCTCGTTATTCTGCCTGTGGCCGTGATGAGCGCTGCGATGTTCGCAATGACCGGCATAGAGACATGGCTGGCCGGGTTGGGAAAGACCGAAGCGGCAAGGCTTACTCTTGAACGAGTAGGGGTCGCCGCACCCTATACGGCGGCGTCGGTGCTCGGCCTGATTTTCCTGTTCGGAACGGCGGGATCGGCGAGCATTCGCGCCGCAGGCCTTGGGGCCACTATCGGCAATGCTGTGGTCATTCTAATGGCGTGCTTGCGTGAAGGAATACGCCTGGCAGTGCTCTCACCCCACGTCCCAGCCGGAAAGTCCGCACTATCCTATCTCGATCCCTCGACTGTGATCGGCGCGACCGCTGCACTGATTTCAGGCTGCTTTGCAGTTCGGGTGGCGATGGTCGGCAACGCCGCATTTGCACGGCCTAAACCGAAGCGCATTGTTGGTAAACGCGCATTGCACGGCGAGGCCGACTGGATGACACTTGGTGAAGCCGAAAAGCTGTTCCCGACGACAGGCGGCATCGTCGTCGGTGAGCGGTATCGCGTCGACCGTGACAGTGCTGCCGCCATCTCTTTCCGTGCCGATACGACTGCAACCTGGGGTGCAGGTGGCAAGTCGCCGCTGCTTTGTTTCGACGGATCGTTCGGTTCCTCGCATGGCATCGTCTTCGCAGGATCGGGCGGTTATAAAACCACCTCGGTGACGATCCCGACAGCGTTGAAGTGGGGCGGATCGCTCATCGTGCTCGATCCGTCGAACGAGGTCGCGCCCATGGTCTCGCAACATCGTGAAGAGGCAGGCCGGCGTGTCAGGATTCTCGATCCGCGCAAACCCTCGACGGGCTTCAACGCCCTCGACTGGGTTGGCCAGTATGGCGGAACCAAAGAGGAGGATATCGCCTCGGTCGCATCATGGATCATGAGCGATAGCGGTCGCGTGAGCGGGGTCCGAGACGATTTCTTTCGTGCCTCTGGCCTGCAGCTCCTGACCGCAATCATCGCTGACGTTTGCCTGTCTGGGCATACGCCGACGGAACAGCAAACGCTGAGCCAGGTGCGCAGCAATCTATCGGAGCCCGAGCCGAAACTCCGACAGCGCCTTCAGGATATCTACGACAATTCGGAATCGGACTTCGTGAAAGAGAACGTCGCCGCATTCGTCAACATGACGCCGGAAACATTCTCCGGCGTCTACGCCAACGCCATCAAGGAAACACACTGGCTTTCTTACCAGAACTATGCGTCGCTGGTCTCGGGCTCGACATTTCGAACCGAGGACATCGCATCCGGCACGACGGATGTGTTCATCAACATCGACTTGAAGACGCTGGACACCCATAGCGGATTGGCGCGTGTCGTGATCGGCTCATTCCTGAACGCGATCTATAATCGAGATGGCGCGATGGGCGGGCGCACGCTCTTCCTGCTCGATGAGGTCGCCCGCCTCGGCTATATGCGCATTCTGGAGACCGCGCGGGACGCTGGCCGCAAGTATGGCATCACGCTGGCGATGATCTACCAGTCGATCGGCCAGCTGCGCGAAACCTACGGCGGCCGCGACGCGTCCAGCAAGTGGTTCGAGAGCGCGAGCTGGATCACCTTTGCCGCAATCAACGATCCGGAAACAGCAGACTATATTTCTCGCCGCTGCGGCATGACGACCGTCGAGATCGATCAGGTCAGCCGTAGCTTCCAGTCGCGCGGGTCTTCACGGACCCGGTCAAAGCAGCTTGCCGCTCGGCCGCTCATCCAGCCGTATGAAGTGCTGCGGATGAGAGCTGACGAGCAGATCGTCTTCACGGCAGGAAACCCGCCGCTACGCTGCGGTCGCGCCATCTGGTTCCGGCGAAACGATATGAAAGCTTGCGTTGAGCAAAGCAGATTCTCGTTGCGCGCAGTGCCTCGCCATTCAAAATAAGAGCATCGGAGAAATCAGCATAGCGACGACCGCTAGGGCGTGATTTCGGGAATTCTCGTCATGCTTCGGTCGGATATCGGGCAGCCCCAGGAGGCTTAGCATAGATGGGCTAATCGGCTTCGTGCCCCATCCCATCCGTAGGGAGCAAGGCGCTGCACCACACTGCCGATGATACAGTCACTTGTCGGAAACAGGCATAACCATGATGCAGAGGAGCGCAGCCATGAAACACTTTGTCGGCCTCGATGTCTCGGTCAAAGGCACCAGCGTCTGTATCGTCGATGAAAGCGGGAAACTATGCCGCGAACGGAAGGTGGCATCTCATCCGGAGGACCTTGTAGCGATCCTGAGCGATCCGGCATTCAGCTTGGAGAGGGTAGGCGTTGAAGCTGGCCCCTTGTCCCAATGGCTGTTTGAAGGATTGGCAAAAGCGGGCTTGCCCGTCTTCTGTATCGAGACGCGCCATACCAAGGCATTCCTGGACGCCCTGCAGCAGAACAAAAGCGACAGGAACGATGCACGCGGCATCGCCCACATGATGCGGGTCGGCCTGTTCAAGGACGTACATGTGAAGACGCTCACCAGCCAGAAGCGCCGCGCCTTGTTAACGGCCCGATCGCTACTGCAGGAAAAGGCGATCGATTTGGAGAACGAGATGCGCGGAGTCCTGCGCAACTTTGGACTGAAGGTCGGACATGCATCGGTTGGAACATTCGAGAGAAGGATACTTGAGCTCGTCGAAAACGACGCCGATCTGAGGGAGATCATGGAGCCACTGCTTGCCGGTCGACGCAAGTTGCGAGAAGGTCTTGCCAAACTGGAAAAGAAGGTTCTAGCCGAGGCGAAGCAGGATGAGGTTTGCAGGCGATTGATGACGGTACCTGGCGTTGGACCAATCGTCTCGCTCGCCTATGTTTCGACGATCGATATTCCCGGCAGGTTTCGTCATTCGCGATCAGTCGGAGCGATATTGGGTCTTACGCCCGTGCTGAAACAGTCGGGCGAAATGAGCCGGGTTGGCCATGTCTCTCTACGCGGGGACGCCATGATGCGGCGACTACTCTATGAGGCCGCCCAGTCGATGATGACACGCGTGGTGAAATGGTGCTGGCTGAAGGCATGGGCCATGAACATCGCCAAGCGCCACGGCAGCAAGAAAGCCAAGGTCGCACTGGCCCGCCGCCTCGCCGTTGTCATGCATCGCATGTGGATGGATGGCACCGAGTTCCGCTGGACAAGGGAGGACAATGTCTCAACTGTTGCGGCATAACGGTCAGCTACCAAGGCGAGAAGTTCGAGTTTAAGGTTTCCGCGTAGCGGCGGAAGACGTCCTTCGCGGACGATGGTGATGTGAGTTCGTGGCGGCGTTTATTCCGATGATCCATCATCAGGATGCAGCATAGATTGGGCCACATTATCTACTGGACCCCATCATGGGAGGGCCGAGTGCCGATCCCGGAGAGAAGCGCGGGCCGCGAAAAGACGTTGAACGCTGCATCAGCCGGGCGCTGATAACACCTGCTCCTGTAGAGCAACGCTTTCGGCTGAAAAGCGTCACAAGCGGACTATTCAGCGTGGGATGTCGAATGATAGCGCATGACCCGTTGAAGGTTGCCGCCCACCGGGCGGTCAAAAACTAGCCGCCCTTGGGCCGCGTGCAGAATTCTCACGCACGCTCCTATTGACAATCTGTGAGATTGCTGGCTTTTCTCGCGAAGGTTCCGAGCACCTGCCGCCTGCAGACGCAAGTCACGGTAAAGCCCGGCATGTGACGTTTTTTCTCACCCTCGAAGCATTTCGTTGGTGGCAATGCAGGCCCCCATCAGAGTCGAAATGCCTCTTTGGAGGAGTGAGTGATGTCTTTGCGACAATCGCCCGAAAATCGTTTTCTAACTGCCTCGCCAGGCAAAATTTTTGCGGCAACCGCATTTCCTATGATCGCCATCATGTTGATGAACGGGATGCTGGGTATTATCGACGCCGTCTTTCTGGGGCATTTCGTCGGTGCGGCCGCAATGGCGGCCGTCGGCATGGCGTTTCCAGTTCTGATGCTGACCATCGCGCTTTCGACCCTTGTCAGCGGGGGAATGTCCAGCCTGCTGGCTCGCCAGCTCGGCGCCGACGACCGTAACGCGGCCAACGCGACCTTCGCCGGCGCGCATGGACTTGCGTTGACGACCGCGTCAGCGCTGATCGTGATCTTCTGTGCGGGTGGGTGGGCCTTCGCTCTGCACATTGCCGGAACCGATGGGCCGGTTGCCGAAATGCTGTGGATCTTCCTGGCAATCACCATATTCGGAACCCCGGTACAATTTCTGCTCGGTATTCATGCCGACGCCTGGAGGAACGAAGGACAGGCGGGATTGATGGCGCTCATGTCACTTGGGGTCACACTCATCAACATCCTGCTGAACTACATCCTGGTCGTCGTGCTTGAACTGGGCGTCGCGGGATCGGCTAAGGGCACGGTTCTGGCACAGACGCTCGGACTGGTGCTTCTGGCGGGGCTACGCCCGTTCCTTGGGGGCATGATGCCGCTCAACAGACTGTGGCGGAACTCTTGGACCAGCAGTTGGAGGCGTATCGTTGCGCTGGGCGCACCCGTTAGTCTGGGTTTTATCGGAATGGCGCTTTCAGCCGCCAGTGTGGTTCTCGCTCTTCGTCTTGCAGGCGCCACCGATTACGCCACGACCATTGCCGCCTACGGGATCGTGACACGCATTTTCGGTTTTGCCTTCCTGCCAATCATGGCGATCGCGATGGCGATGCAGAGCATCGTCGGCAACAATGTTGGAGCGCGGCTTTACTCCCGCTCGGATGCGGTTCTGCGGATCGCTGCGGCAACAACATTGCTCTACTGTCTTGCCGTCGAGGTTTTGTTGCTGGGCCAAGGCACAGTCGTCGGAGCAGCCTTTGTCGCTGATCCGGATGTGATCGGTGAGGTCGGCCGGTTGCTTCGTCCCATGGCTGCGGTCTATCTCTTTTCAGGACCAGTTCTTGTGCTCGGTCTATATTTCCAAGCCATCGGCCAACCGGCCCGCGCCGCTCTTCTGACCATGGTCAAGCCGCTTATCCTGTTGCCTATCTTGGTCACGATCGCTGCGGCAATGTTGGGCGCGGACGCAATCTGGTTTGCCTTTCCGCTGGCAGACGGTGTGGCCGCAATCATCGCAACTCTTATCCTTGCCGCCGCTCTCAAGGCGAGGGGAAACTCGGGTATCGGGCTCAAGGCCGTGGAGAATCTGTCATGACAGTCAGAACCATTGCAGAAGCCAAAGCGCACGCAAAATCTCTGCGGAGCGCACTCGCCGCAGACGGTAACGTCTTGGGCCATGCCCAGGCACTGGAGCTCGTCGCCCGACAGAACGGTGCGCGCGACTGGAACACCTTGTCCGCCCGCCTCGCCAACGCTCCTCCCCCTCCGTTCCATCTGCACCAAAGGGTGCAGGGGCAGTATCTTGGGCAATCCTTCAAGGGCGAAATCAGCGCATTATCATCCTCAGGCTCGCACTATTCCGTGACTGTCTGTTTCGATGAACCGGTGGACACGGTTACCTTCCACAGCTTTTCGAACATGCGCCGAATGGTAAGAGGTACGGTGGATATCAATGGAACTTCCGTACGCAAGACATCAAACGGGACGCCGCACCTGACCTTAAGCGCGTTATGAGCCTCGGTGAGTTAAAGGTTCGCGGCGATTTCTGCGGTGGCCAATGTCCGCAATGGGCAGGCTGCGGACGAACCCTTGCTTTCTTGGCTAACGGATAGACGGGATAGAGCTTGACCTCAGCCCGCCGATTAGAGAAGCGCCGCGTCAGCGGAAGCCGGGACCGACTGCCCCTGACCGAGGCATTCTGCTTGAGAAAGTTGTCTAATCGCCGGATAGCTCTTCGGTCAGTCCGTCGAAGACGTCCATCACCCAGTCGGTGATGGCTTGGCCAATAGCGAAGATCGAACGCGGGCTTCGTGCGCGACAGCGCATAGACCCGTACGCCGGAGGCGGACCGCCCAAAAACGACTGCATCCCCAGATCACGAAAATGAATCAATCACCCCCGAGCGATTCAAAACTCTCGTTGGACGAAGATTCCAAGAAACACGATCATGGCGACATGATCATCCAGCCCTATAACCTGTATATCGAGCGCACAGACTCCACGCGAAACATGGCTCGCTTCTATGCGATTTCCATCGAGCAAAACCTGTTTGGGGAACCTTGCCTGATGCGACGTTGGGGTCGTATCGGAACGCGTGGCCAGACGATGAGTCACCATTTCGAGACCGAGCAGGAGGCCGTCGATCTGTTTTTCGAGCTTCTCCGTCAGAAGAAGCGTCGCGGCTACTCATCAGTGGCCCATAAGGCGCCCGCTGGCAGATGACGCAGGGCTCGTGACATTGAAGTGTAAGGATTAAGACGAGATCAGGAGTGGGTGCTGATAGGCGAACGTCGAAGTCAATCCGAGCGACCTCGTTGGCGTTGGTAGAGGCGTTTCCAGCATTCAACACGTCAATCAACATCCAGATTACTTGAGCGACAACAGATTCGAGGTAAGCCTCCGATTCCAAAATGCGCTGCGGTCTCGCGTATGGCCTGCGTCGTCGACGGAGACACGATTTGGCTAAACCGACAGAAGATTTGCATCTCCAAAAATCGACACGCTGGAGGTAGGCGAGCCAAAGTGCTCGTGGAGCTGGCACTTGGCAACAGCGCCACGGACAGGATGCCCAAGCTGATTAACGAAGGTTCCATAGAGATACAAGCGGGGCCCAACCGTGATGTCGACCGACATAGCCGCAAGCGTCGCGTCCTGATCAGAAAAGGCCGTAGTCTTGGATCTGGATTTCGACTTCGTGGGTCATGTTCATCTTCTTGACTTCTGTGAACTATGAGCGACCAGTCCGGGAAGGGATGGCAAGGCCACGGATCGCGCCAGCGACCGGCAAAGCTGGGGAGTGGGGGAGCCGATTTGTGGCAGTTGCCCTCAAAGTTGGGTGAAGCAAATTTGGGGGCACCGCTCATCCTTGAGGCCGGTGCCGCCGCTCGGCACAATCATACATTCTGAGCAGCTTCCTGCTCACCGTATGCCACCTCAAAAGCCGGACTCGGCTCGACGCCTGATCAAGGTTTGATCTCTCGGTAGCAAAGAAAGCTCCGCCAGTGGCGGAGCCTCATGATCCTGATCAGTCGTAATTCAGGCGGGACCAGATGAGCTGGAGGCATTCCTCGCCTTCGACCTCGGCGAGCATCGCGTAGATCGGAGCCGGGAAGCTCGGATCGTCGAGCTTGACCGAGAGGTAGTCGCGGCCTTGCTCTGAGGTCCTCTGCCAAGCGGCGCCTAGCTCGACGCTGCCGGCGTAGACGCGGAACTGCGGGCCCTTGTCGGAGAGGTTCTCGACCCGAGAGATGCGGGCCTTGACGTTGAGCGCGAGAGTGCGGATGGAGCCGGTGAAGCCGTTTTCGGTGGAGGTGAAGGTGCCGATGGTTGCCATTGTCATATTCCTTTTCTGGTGTTCGGGCCGCGCCCATCGCGGCCTCGATGGCTGTCGCAGGGACCGGTGACGATCGGACCGCACCTGATAAGGCCGCAATGAGATGAAGGGCGGCAAGTCGCAGATTTGTTAGTGGGCGAGGAGGAGCCTGCAGGGCTCCGGGGGTAAGAAATCTGAGCCTTGTCGTTGCGGGAAAAAGATCGAGGCGCAGCCGGTCTTCGGTCAGACATGCCTCATCGAGCCCGCAGATGGGTTGCCGGAAACGCTTTAGTAAAGGGATATGGCACTGGCACTCACCGCATTTGGGCATCAGAAGAATGGCAGTTTGGCGGATGCTCCGCCCGTCCCGTGGTCAACGCCTGCTTAGCTTGAGGAACGGGTCGCCCGGCTTGCCTGCCGTGCCTGGTGCGACATCGTTGCGCTCTCCCCCCGATATTGGGAAAGCTGGAAACTGACATCGCACGAGGTCTCCAAGTGATGACGCAGGCGGCGGTTGAGCTACAGCTTCGGCAGGACCGATCCGCGAAAGGTTCAACTTCCCGCCTTTCTTCGTCGATCCCCACCTTCAGGTCGAAACGACGCTCAAAAAGGATAGAATAGTGAAAGCTCGATTTTCGAAAACGAGATTACGTTCGGCGCCCAAGAAGAGCCAGACCATCCGCGAGCATACGCTTCAGGATTAGCTTTCTGGTTTCCGGTGCAGCGAGACTAGCGTCGGCGATAGCAACAGCAGCACGCTTTGCATCGGCGGCAGCGAATGGCGAGACCGCCAGAGGCTCTTCGGCCACTGCAGCAATCATAATGTGCGTGATCGTTGTTTCATCCGATTTGACCGCGACGCTGACCTCTCCCCCAGCGCGAAGGCGGCCGATGCTCTTTTGAGCGGCCTGCTGCTCATCTTGAGCTTCAACCAGCGATGTCTGCGTCACGAGGAAAAAAGGCATGCGTTCTCACAAAGTGTTTTAGTGGAAATCTCATTCGCAAAGGTGGCGCGGTCAAGGTGCAGCAACGCATTTGCGGTCGCGCCGGAGACAAAATGGGTGCTCGACCGGAGCGGCAACAACTCGCTAGCCGACCCGTTGGGGGGCGATTGGCACAGATCCCGACCCGCTTCAGTACGTGATCACAAGAAGCGGGATTGGGGCGTCTCGGAACCGCTCACTGTTGGCGCTTGATCACCGACCATAAATCTGAAGACAACGCGTTCCGCCGCGCGTCGAATAACGGACAGACTAATGAGAAAAATTTAAACATTTTACGTTTGCCTTCAATGATTTAAGATGTCAGAGCTTATTAGAGATGCGATGCCGCTGGCCCGTTACAAATGCGGCACTGGCTCCGACGATCAGCCCCCACCGGACCGGGTGGGCCGCGGTACAAGGGTAGGGAGGGGCGAGTGATGGAACTCCCTCTTCGGCTTTAGCTTTCTCAGTTGTGGCGACTGCTTTGCGCCCCAAGCGGTTTTCCCATCGCGAGCAACCGTGGATGCCACCTCTGTGCCCTTGCTTTGGGCATCAGTCAATACGGGTCTGAAACGTAAATAATTTCCGCTTCGGATCTCAGGTTGAGGCCGCTTTTCAGGGTGTATCAGCCCGACCTGCGATACGCCGGACTTCGTCAGCCGCTGACTTCAAGACGCCCTGAGACAGGGTCTCATGTTGGGTAAGACGTGACAGCGTGACCGCACCCACCATGAGGGAAAGGATAGCCATAGCCTTTTCGCTGGCTTCCGGGTCACCGGCTCCGCCCACCAGGTTTTCCAGCACATCGAAATGGGCGCGAATTCCGTCCTCGAATGGTTGCTTGACCTCTTCGTTCTGGCGAGCAGCGTCCGATCCCAGAGCCACCAGAGGACAACCTTCTGCCTTCTCTCCCCGGTGGTCCGTCGAGAGGTAGAAGTCCATGACAGCTTCGAGCGGATCAGAGCTGTTTGCTGCGGCTTCGGACCATCTTTTTGTAGCGCTCTCCATAGCTCTCGCCGATGCGAGTGCCGCGAGGTCATCCTTGGACGTGAACTGCTTGTAGAAAGCACCCTGGGTCAGACCAGCACCTTTCATCAGGTCCTTCAGTCCTATGCCATCGAAGCCATGCTCTCGAAATAGACGGCTTGCGACATCAATTACCCTGTCCCGGTTCTCCTCTGCCTGCGCTCGGCTCACTCTCATGATGACCTCCAATTAGATTTCGATTGACATCTATAATGTAAATAGAGTTAGGTCGCAATCTAATTCGTTTGGATCGCTCGTCAAGAAGAGAACTGAAAATGAAACGCAAACATGTCCTGATCCTATTGGGCTTCGCAGTTGCAGCAGGTGGTGGTGCCTTTGTAGTGATGTCGCAAACGTCTGCGCAGACGGCGGTAGCCGCAGACGCGAGAACCGCGTCACCACTGGTACGCGCCGCGCAGGCAACGAAAACGCATGCGGTCGAGCGTTCATTTACTGGAACAGTCGCTTCAAGGGTGCAAAGCAACCTCGGCTTTCGAGTTCCAGGCAAGATAGTCGAGCGCATGGTTGATGTTGGCGAGCGGGTAAATATTGGACAGCCGTTGATGCGGGTTGACGAAGCTGACCTGCAACTGGCGCTCACAGCCAGACTAAATGCGGTCACCGCAGCACGTGCTGTCCTGATCCAGGCGCAGGCGGACGAAAAACGCTATGCGGCGCTGGTGAAGAACGGACTTGCCGCCACGCCCCAGCGATACGAGCAGGCAAAGGCCGCACTTGATACAGCCACAGCACAGCTCGCCGCCGCACAAGCGGAGGCGGAGGTTGCTGAGAACGCAACACGCTACACCACTCTTCTGGCTGACTCGGACGGAACGGTCGTCGAAACCCTTGGTGATCCGGGACAGGTCGTGGCGGCGGCCCAGACGGTGGTGCGATTGGCAAAGGCAGGTCCTCGTGAGGCGGTGGTTTCGTTGCCTGAGACACTACGCCCCGAGGTGGGATCAGAAGCGCAGGCCAGTATTTATGGCGGCAACGGGCTCAGTGGAAACGCGCGACTGAGACAGATCTCTGATTCCGCAGACCCGCAGACCCGAACCTACGAGGCCCGCTATGTCCTCAGCGGCAATGCGGCCGCGGCCCCTCTCGGTTCGACCGTCACAATCAGAATTCAAGACGTAGACCGGCAGTCGGAAGTCTCTGTCCCGGTCGGTGCAATCATTGATAACGGCAGGCGCACAGGCGTGTGGGTTATCGATGGGACGTCATCGTCCGTGAAATTCGCGCCGATTACCGTAAAGAGAATTGGCGAAGAGAACGCTTTCGTCACTGGCATCGACGTTGGCCAGCAGGTCGTCGCACTCGGTGCTCACCTTCTTGAGAATGGCGCGATCATAAGGGTCGCCGAGCAGCAGGAAGGGACTGAATAATGAGCTTCAACCTTTCCGCCATCGCCGTTCGCGAACGCGCTGTCACCCTTTTCTTCATCGTGTTGCTGGCCGCAGCCGGTGTCTATGCCTTCGTCAAGCTGGGGCGCGCCGAAGATCCGTCTTTCACCATCAAGACGCTAACCGTGACAACAGTCTGGCCAGGCGCGACAGCGCGGGAAATGCAGGATCTTGTCGCCGAACCTCTTGAAAAGCGCATCCAGGAACTCACCTGGTATGACCGCGTCGAAACGACAACCAGACCAGGTTATGCGTTTCTGACGGTCACCCTCAAGGACAATACCCCGGCAAGCGCCGTCGCGGAAGAGTTCTATCAGGCGCGCAAGAAGCTTGGTGATGAAGCTCGCAACCTTCCTCCCGGCGTCATGGGGCCGTTCGTCAATGACGAATACTCCGATGTCAGCTTTGGCCTTTACGCCCTGAAGGCAAAGGGACTGCCTATGCGCGATCTCGTGCGGCAGGCAGAGGTCATCCGGCAGGATCTCCTGCAAGTGCCCGGCGTCAAAAAGATCAACATCGTCGGTGAGCGACCCGAGCAGATCTTCGTCGAGTTCTCCTATGCAAAACTCGCGACACTCGGCATATCCGTGCAGGATATCGCTGCTGCTTTGCAACGTCAGAACACGGTGACGCCCGCTGGATCAATCGACACCAAAGGACCACAGGTCTTCATCCGCTTCGATGGAGCTTACAACAGTGTGCAGGCCATCGCCGACACGCCGATCGTTGCCGCCGGACGAACGCTGAAGCTCTCCGATCTGGCGGAGGTACGGCGCGGCTATCAGGATCCGGCGACTTACGTCATCCGCCACGAGGGCGAGCCGACGATTATGCTGGGTGCCGTCATGCAAGCGGGCTGGAACGGTCTTGATCTCGGCAAGGCGCTTGAGGCCCGGTCTGCTGCCATCGCGCAGACACTGCCATTGGGAATGACGCTGACCAAAGTCAGCGATCAGGCGGTCAACATCGATGAAGCCGTCGGCGAATTCATGCTAAAGTTTGCGATGGCGCTCGGCGTCGTGCTCTTCGTAAGCTTGGTCGCCCTGGGCTGGCGGGTCGGCATCGTCGTAGCGCTTGCTGTGCCACTGACGCTTGCCGTTGTCTTCTTGATCATGCTCGAAACCGGGCGGTTCTTCGACCGCATCACGCTCGGCGCTCTGATCCTCGCCCTCGGTCTCCTTGTCGACGATGCCATTATCGCCATTGAAGTGATGGTCGTGAAAATGGAAGAAGGCATGGACCGCATCAAGGCGGCCGCTTATGCCTGGAGCCATACGGCAGCGCCGATGTTGTCCGGTACGCTCGTCACAATTATCGGCCTGATGCCCGTCGGCTTCGCGAAGTCCACTGCCGGAGAATATGCCGGTAACATCTTCTGGGTCGTGGGTTTCGCCTTGATCGTCTCGTGGTTCGTTGCAGTGATCTTCACGCCATATATGGGCGTGAAGATGCTGCCGGACATCAAACCCGTCGAAGGGGGCCACGAAGCCATCTACGACACCCCGAATTACCGCCGCTTGCGTTCTGTCATCGAATTTGCCGTACGCCACAAATTCATGGTCTGCGCTGTGGTCGGCATCACGATGGCGGTATCCGTTGTGGGAATGGGTGGCGTGAAGCAACAGTTCTTCCCGACATCGGATCGGCCTGAGGTCTTGGTCGAAGTGCGTATGCCCGAGGGAACGAGCATCGAGGCGACGACATCCGCAGTGAAGAAGGTCGAGGACTGGCTACAGACCCAGCCCGAGACTGACATCGTCACCAGCTACGTAGGGCAGGGAGCCCCTCGCTTCTTCTTTGCCATGGCACCGGAACTACCGGATCCGGCCTTCGCCAAGGTTGTCGTTCTCACGCCAGACGCCCATGCACGCGAAGAACTGAAGCATCGTCTTCGCGCTGCCATATCGGAGGGTCTTGTCCCCGAAGCATCTGTGCGGGTGACGCAGCTCGTATTTGGTCCTTACACACCGTTCCCGGTCGAGTTTCGCATTATGGGGCCTGATCAGGGTGAGCTTTACAAAATCTCCGAACAGGCTCTGGCCATCATGAAAACCGTTCCGGATGTCCGTCAGGCAAACCGTGACTGGGGCAACCGCACCCCTGTCCTGAGATTCGTGCCCGATCAGGAACGACTCAATCTGATCGGTCTGTCGTCTTCGGAAGCAGCCCAGCAGATGCAGATGCTTCTGAGCGGCATTCCGGTCACGCAGGTGCGCGATAATATTCGCAACGTACCTGTCGTAGCGCGTAGCGCAGGCGAAAATCGCCTCGACCCATCACGCTTGGCGGACTACTCGCTGATGAGTAGAGACGGGCGTCAGGTTCCATTGGATCAGCTCGGGCACTCAGAGATCCGGTTCGAGGAGCCGATCCTGAAGCGTCGCGACCGGACACCGGTCATCACGATCAGGTCCGATATCAACGAGGCGACCCAGCCGCCGGAAGTGTCTCAACAGGTGATGAAGGCGCTACAGCCGCTGATTGCTTCGCTTCCGGTCGGATACCACATCGAGATGGGCGGCAACATCGAGGAGTCGCTGAAGGCCAACGCGGCGCTGGTTCAGGTCTTCCCGCTCATGATCGCAGCCACATTGATTGTCATCATTTTGCAGGTTCGCAGCTTGTCGACGATGACGATGGTAATGCTGACGGCACCTCTCGGTCTCGCCGGGGTGGTCCCAACCTTGCTTCTGTTCAATCAGCCGTTCGGTTTTAACGCCATTCTCGGACTGATTGGACTGGCGGGTATCCTCATGCGCAACACGTTGATCCTGACGGAGCAAATCAAGGAAAACCAGGCGGCGGGGCTCGATGACTATCATGCCGTCATCGAGGCGACAGTTCAGCGAACACGACCTGTGATCCTGACGGCGCTTGCGGCGATCCTGGCGTTTATTCCTTTGACCCATTCGGTGTTCTGGGGATCTATGGCTTATACGCTGATCGGTGGAACGGCGGCCGGGACAGCGATGATCCTGCTTTTCCTGCCAGCGCTCTACGCCGTTTGGTTCCGCATTAAGCCCCCGAAAGCGCACGCTTCTCAGCAGACTGATATTCAGCGGGAGCCGGGCCATGGACATGCTATGGCGGCCGAGTAGGCCAACCGATTCAGTTAAGTAATCCGCCATCGGAATGGATGCTGCGAGAAGTTTGCAGCATCCGGAAGCGGCCGTCGCTCGATCATGGTCAGAGGCTCGTGGGTGGTAACCATCAAACCGAGAAACGACGCGCGCTGCAACTAAGTCTTTCTAATCCAGTAGTTTCCGTGTCCGGGTGTCGCGATCGAATGGTCACATTAAGCCGCGGCACGTCAGATGTTTCCGGAGAGATCGCTCCTCGTGGTGGTGAGCATTGGCCTTTACCGGATCGACTGCGCAGATTGTGCGCTTTCGGATGCCCTAGCCGACACGGGTGTCGATCCAAGCGCGCGTCTGCTCAAGAACCTCGTCAGACAATTCAGGATCATCGACCGCTCTGGCAAGGATAACGGCTCCCACCATTGCGGCCCAGCTTCCGATCGCTGCACGGCGCTTTTCGGCTGCACCTTGCTCCGGCAGCGCCCGCTCGATACGCGCGATTTGGGTGCGCAATCCTTCTGTCATGACGGCTTTTGCGGCTGGCGTCTGGTGACGAATAGCGGCGGCGAGGCCTGCCGTCGGGCATCCATTACCGGGATTATCCCGATGACGAGGTGCGAGGTAAGAGCGGACGAAACTGTTGAACTCGCCGTCTCCGACACTGTCAGATGCCAGCGCCTGTGCAAGCGTCTGGGCCACAAGATCATCTTTTGATGTGAAGTGTCCGTAAAAGCCCCCATGCGTCAGTCCGGCTGCCTTCATGACTTCGGCCACACTGACCGCATCGAACCCCTTGTCCTTAAACAACCGGCTCGCGACATCCAGAATCCGGCGACGGTTTTCCGCCATCTGTTCTCGGCTGACCTTCATCTACAAAATTCTCCGCAACACCTGTTGACATTTACATGATGTCGATCATATTTAAATTCAATCATGATGATTATCATGAATATAGGTTCAATCAGAGAAAAGAGCAATCCTATGAGCCAAATTTCCGCAGTCCTCATTACCGGTGCTTCCACTGGCATCGGCGCCACCTATGCCGAACGGTTCGCACGCCGCGGCCATGATCTCGTGCTGGTCGCCCGAGACGCGACGCGCACGGAGACACTTGCAAGCCGTCTGCGCCAGGAAACCGGCGTGACGATCGACATCCTCCCGGCCGATCTCACCCAGACGGCGGATATTGTAAAAGTTGAGACCCGGCTGCGTGACGATGCGCGCATCGGCATTCTCGTCAACAATGCCGGAACGGCGATCGGTGGAAGCTTCGTCGACCAGAGCGTCGATGACATGATCAAGCTCGTTACGCTGAACGCAACGGCACTCGTCAGGCTCTCCAGCGCTATTGCTCCCCGTCTTGCCAAGGCAGGGGAGGGCGCTATCGTCAATATCGGTTCGGTCGTCGGCCTGGCCCCGGAATTCGGCATGACCGTCTACGGTGCGACAAAGGCTTTCGTCCTTTTCCTGTCACAGGGACTTGCGCAAGAGCTCGGACCGAAGGGTGTTTACATTCAGGCTGTGCTTCCCGCCACGACCCGGACTGAGATCTGGGATCACGTCGGCGCCGACGTCAATGCCATGAACAATGTCATGGAAGTGGGCGATCTTGTCGATGCAGCCCTTGTCGGTTTCGACCGCCGCGAACTGGTGACCATCCCGCCGCTGCACGAGATCGGCCAGTGGGACGCCTTCGATGGGGCGCGCAAAGCCATGCTCGGCAATCTCGCCAATGCGCTTCCCGCTGAACGCTATCGCACGCCGGTGTGAGCTTTCAGAACTCGATGAACCCACGCCTCGTCAGAAGAAATATCAAAGTGATATCATGACAAAAACCACGCTCTTCGAACCCGCCAGTCTAGGCGCTATCACGCTTGCAAACCGCATCGTCATGGCGCCACTCACCCGCAATCGCGCCGGCGCGGCTTCGTGCCCGGCGACCTCACCGCCGAATACTACGCCCAGCGCGCGTCTGCAGGGCTGATTATTTCCGAGGCCACCCAGATTTCTCAGCAGGGCCAGGGCTATCAGGACACGCCCGGCATCTACACGAAGGACCAAATCGACGGCTGTCGCAAGGTGAAGGCTGCTGTACACGCAAAGGGTGGGCGCATTTTCATGCAGCTCTGGCATGTTGGTCGCATCAGCCATGTTGACCTGCAGCCTAATGGCGGCCTGCCAGTGGCGCCATCGGCCATTCGTGCGGCGACCAAGACCTTTGTCACAATGGCTTTGTCGATGTGTCCGAGCCCCGCGCCTTTGAGATTGATGAGCTTGCCGGTATCGTCAACGACTTCCGCAAGGCAGCAGCTAATGCCATTGAAGCTGGTTTCGATGGGGTCGAGGTTCACGGAGCCAACGGCTATCTGCTTGAGCAGTTCGCAAAAGACGGTGCAATGTTCGAACGGATGCCTATGGCGGCTCCGTGGAAAACCGCGCGCGTCTCATGCTCGAAGTCACCGCCGCAGTGGCGAAGGAGATCGGCGCGAAGCGCGTAGGCATGCGCATTTCGCCGGTTTCGCCCGCCAACGGGATTTACTGCAGCGATCCCCAGACCCAATACGAATACATCGTCGATAAACTCGATACTCTCGGCATCGCCTACATTCATGTCGTAGAAGGTGCGACCGGCGGCCCGCGCGACGTCGCGCCCTTCGATTACGGCTTGTCTGCAATCTCCCAGGTGTCAATCAGACCCGGGGAGTGTGACATTCCAGCTTTGCAGAAACAGGACACTTTAACTTTGCGGCTACATAGAAATATCGCGTAAGATATATTATGGAACTTATGCCAAGACGAAAGACTGGGATCAAAGGCGGTGGAAACGTTGGGAAACAACTTTTCGGTACAAATTTCTCTCGCCAAATGCACGATCGGCAACCTAGAATCCGCGAAACCTGCGTCTGCAGTAGGCCTTAAGCGGTCATGGTGTTCGCGCAACGAAGCTTGTTCCGGCGTTAACAAAAAAGGATAACAATTGTCATGAGGGCACGAAAAGCACTGGCACTGGCGCTCTCCGGTGTCATCGCTGCGATGACGTTGGGGCACATTTCAGCATTTGGAGGAGCGATGACAAGAAGCGAGATTATCCAAAAAATCGAGGCATCTGCACTGGAACTTGAGATAGGTTCGATTTTTGAACTAGAGTTAGGGGAGCCGCCGCAAATCGATGGGGACGAATTTATAATCACCCCCGAAGGATCTCAGCAGTTCGCAATGGATGGTAGTGGCGGATCGTTCAACCTGATGCCGGACGGAAGAATTCTTCTCATCGACTCTGAGGGATCATTTGGGATAGTTGCGTCCGATTTTAACGAGTTCGTCGCAATAGCCACAGGCTTACCAAGCTGGCGGGACGCGTTGAGGTTTGTTGGTGAACCAGATTTACAGCAAACGCGAGCCGCTTGGGCTGCCTACGTTCAACAATGGGGCTTGGACGAGGCATTGAACAAGCCGTGGCCATATGAGACCGGAGGCTATTCTATCGCCACGCCCGGCGCGGCAAGGGAGGCTATTCGAAAGCGGCTGGGTGTAGAAGCTTCCGCTGATCCCATAGCGGCACTCTACCGCGCAGTGAACGAGCTAAATGATGGGGTGGCAGTTTCCTGGCAGGGCGAACCGCTATATCTCTTTGGGCGTCAACCCTACACTCGCCCGTGATTGCCGCAAATCAGGCTCTCGACCTACGGGAGTCCTTCACAGTGCAATGACCGCAAAGGCGCGAAAGAGACCACCGGCTAGTGCCGATGGCCACGAGCCGATAGGTATAGCTCAATCTGCTCCGCAATTCTAAGGGCGTCGTCGACTTCGACGCCAAGGTAACGGACGGTGCTTTCCAGCTTGGCATGGCCGAGCAGAATCTGGACTGCTCGAAGGTTGCCCGTCTTCTTGTAAATCTGGGCTGCCTTGGTTCTCCTCAGGAAGTGAGTGCCATAGGCCCTGCTGTCGAGCCCGATTGACCCGACCCATCGTTGGACAATCCGCGCATACTGCCTTGTCGACAGATGCTGCGACGTCTTTCGGATGCTCGGAAACAGATAGCTGCTGCCGTTCCTTCGAACAAAGGGAAGCCACGCCACGAGCGCGATCTTGGTCTGCTCGGTGACCTCGAACTGGACGGGCCTCTTCGTCTTCTTTGGATGATGGTCGCTCGATCTCGGATCGAACTACCGGACCATAAGTCCTCAACCTTCAGCTTGACGAGGTCACGAGCGCGAAGCTTGCTGTCGATGGCGAGGTTGAAGAGCGCCAGTTCCCGGATCGCGCCGCTCATCTCTAGTCGAACGCGGATCGACCACACGTTCTTTGGCTGTAGTGGACGCTTCTGCCCCACCAGGATTCCCTTGTTCCATGGATATCGATTACGCAGTACGGCGGTGTCCATGCCAAAGCCTCCCGCGTCGCCTCCGTCAGGCAGTCGGACTATAGCACGCTTGTCGCTGTGTGGCCCAAGACGGAAAAGCCAGGATGTACAACCTGTCCAGTTCATGCGACGACTGTCGTCCTCATGATGCGATAAGAGCTGTTAGTGCCAGTAGCAGGGTACCTAAAAGGTGGACTTAGGCGGGGCTGCCACGATAGAGCTGAAGAAAGCGCGCCGGCATTCCTGCAAGTTCCGCACGATGGCGCCCATGGTCGGGTCAGTCCAAAGGTCTTCAAAAATGCTTCGGCTTCCATACCCCGTGCCACCTGAACTATAATTTCACGGTCTTTTTGGCGGAAGAAAGGGGTGGTCTGCCTCTCCTCCCCTAATAACGTGCGACCAATCCCAAGTGACGTCGATTGTACTTGTTTCCGGGAATTCGGCGGGCTGTCTAATTTCGCCGGTGAGGATCGGATGGGCACCGGTCAGCAATGTCATCATTTGCACCTGCCAATAGCGATTTGGGACAGCTACAGCAGACCGAAACCATCCCTCGACGTCGTTCGCCGACAGATACTTAACGCAGAAAAATACCTACGTTGGCAATAGGTTGCCGGCATTGGACAAGGATCTAAGCTCGAGTTATTTTACGCCAACCAGAGCGTGCTTGCCGACCTCCGGACAGAATACAAACACCCCTAGCGGGTCGTCATAGCCGATCGCACGACGACTCCGGCGAAGGCACTGCGGTCACCGCGCTCACCGGCAAGATGACCTGCCCCATGATAAGGGATACTCGATGTTGCAGGGCATCCACGACGTGACTGCAGGCAAAGTCGTCCCCACGTTTAGCGGAACTTCCATTCGGGAATCTTTGGGTAAGATGTCCGCTCTTCGCGCAACCCGGCCATGGACTTCGCAGTTTCGAGACAACCTTTGGCGCTTGGCCCATGCACCAAGACCCACAAAGGTTCAGCTTCCTCGGACCTAAAGGCGTTGCACGACGCGGGAATGTTGAACAGGCGGCTGCATCAGCTCTATGGTGATGCCATCCGGGCCAGAGATGTACGCGACCAATGTTCCGCGTCGGGGTCCGGCCGGTATCGGCTGCGGCGAACCCTTCACGGCCCACCCCGCCCTTTCGACCCGCGCGATCGCCCTGCGGATATCAGTAACCGTAAAGGCGATGTGCGCGGCGCCGATTGCACCCGCGCTCCGAGGTGTCTCCCCCAGCGTACTGCCTGTCGAATATTCGAGAAGCTCGATAGGGTAGCCATTTGGAGCTGTCACCAGCGCCATTCGGCAGCGCGGATCGTCAACCCCCGTGGCCTCCCGTAGGAACTCGCCACCCATCTCTCCTTGGCGAGCAAGATCGAAACCCATCGCCTCAGTCCAGAACTGGATCGCCTCCTCCAACGAGGCGACCGAGAATCCGGTGTGGTCCACAGCTATTACGCCTGCATCTTCGGCCATTTCTATTCCTCATATATTGAGCAGTTACGTCTGTGCCCGAGCTAACGACGGCTCAATAGCCTTACGATTGTCTTTCGTCTCTCGACATCGTTGGGAGCAGAACTTCACGTTGTCCCAGGTCTTCTCCCACTTCTTTCTCCATGAGAACGGCCTACTACAGACCGGACAGATCTTAGTGGGCAGGTCCGACTTCTCACGACGCTTCGGCATCCGTTACTCCAGACAGTTTTCATCGCGACAGGACCTCGCCGTGCATGGCCAACTCAAGCCGACGGCAACGTCCGCGCGGTGAGCTTGTTTCCATCCGGATCACGAAGATAGGCGACAAATGAGCCATTAGGACGCTCTGACGGCGGTGTCTCGATCGACTTCCCTCCGTGGCTTGTCCCCGCGTCGTGCCATGCTTTCACATGGGCAGGGCTTGGAGCGACAAGACCGATCGTTCCACCGTTGGCGACCGTCGCTGGTTTCCCATCAATCGGCGTTGTTACCATAAGGCGGCTTCCGGCATGTATGTAGACAAGCCTCCCTCTGGCATCGATTTCACCTGGCCCGACGCCAAGGGCAGCGAAGGTGGCGTCGTAGAAAGCTTTCGATCGCTCCAGATCGTTGCTGCCAATCATTACGTGCATAAACATCGTCCATGTCCTGTGCTTGTTGAGGGACGCAAGGCCCGAACTTAACAGCAAAGGAACGGCGCGTCTCGTAGTGGCAGGTCCGAAATCCTTGAAGTCTCAACACGAAATGATGACGGGTGTCGGCTGCCCGGCCTTATGGACTTGCTTCCGGGGTCGATTTAAAAGAGGAAAAAACCTGTGCTCGAAGGCGTCTGTATGGATATAAAGCAAGACCAAGTTTCCGCAGACGAACTCAAACGATCCCTGGCCGCCGCTGGTCCGTTCGTTGCCATGGTCAATACGACGCGGACGCCGATGGTCGTCACCAATCCAAGGCTTACGGACAACCCCATCGTATACGCCAACGCCGCATTCATCGCGATGAGCGGATACGCTGAAAACGAGATTGTTGGCCAGAATTGCCGCTTCCTGCAGGGTGAGGCGACAGACCCGGCATCCGTCGCGCGCCTGAGGACTGCCATCGCCGCAAACGAAGAAATCGAGGTCGATCTTCTCAACTATCGCAAAGACAGAAGCAGCTTTTGGAACAGGTTGCTTGTCTCCCCCGTATTCGAAGACGGAGCTGTCACCTTCTTCGTTGCGTCTCAGCAGGATGTGACACTCGAGCTTGAGGAACTGGCCGCGATTGAGCGGCGCAAAGCCGACCTCGAGAGAGAAGTCGCGGAGCGCACCGCCGAACTTGACGCTAGCGAACAAAGTCTGCGCTTGGCCCTCGAGGCCGGAAGACTTGGCATATGGACCATCGACTTTGTCACGGGAGAACTGACCGCCTCGGCAGAATGCAAATCCATATGTGGTCGAACACCCAACGAACCCCTTACGCTGGATGACCTGCGGGAAACGATCCATCCCGAGGATCGCCTTCTGCAGATCGAGGCGATCGATCAAGCCGTGAAAGACAGATCCCTCCTTGAAGCCGAGTATAGACTGGTCACGCCTGCCGGAGAGCTCAAATGGGTTCAGATCAGGGGCCAGGCGAGTTACGCACAAGACGGCACGCCGTTATCCATCACAGGCATCACACAGGATATCACCTCGAGACGGGAGGCGCAGGGTCACCGCGCCCTTCTGGCTCGGGAGCTCAGCCACCGTCTGAAGAACACGCTCGCGTCACTGCAGGCGATCGTATCGCAGACGATCAGGCGAGCCGGCTCCCTGGACGACGCCGGAGCGACCCTGGCGGCGAGAATACATGCGATGGCCACTGCCAACGATCTTCTCGTCAATGAGGATTTCGGCAGAGCATCGCTTCGGACGCTCGTCAGGCGCACGCTCGCCCCGTTCGGTGTTGAGGACCATTCGCGGTTTTCAATCGTTGGAGCAGAGGTCGAGTTGCCATCCAATCTCACGGCAGCCTATGCACTCGTCATGCACGAACTGGCGACAAATGCCACCAAGTACGGCGCGCTGTCGAACGAGAGTGGTGTCGTCGAAATTGAATGGTCGATCGACACGAACGCCACAGGCCGTGAGCTAACGCTGAGTTGGCGAGAACGTGGTGGGCCGCCCGTCGTTGCACCAGCTCGGACAAGCTTCGGGACACAGTTGATCCAACGGCTTCTGGCGAGCGAGGCAGGCGGTGTGGCGACCGTAGCATATGATCCTTCAGGGCTGTCGTTCATAGCGAGGGTACCACTGGACTGATCAAAACAAGTGATCCCTGTCAAAAGCACCGGGAAATCCGCTTCGTAACAAGAGACCGGATTCGACTGTCCCGCGCTCCACAGAATCGGTGTTCAATCAATCGGCTGACGAGAATGGATCGAACTTGATGACGTCGCGTTGTGTCTGCGAACAGGTCAAAAGGATCCCCTCGCATGTCCGACAAAAACACACCCTACGCTCTCGTAGTCGATGATGATGGCCTCATCAGAATGGACGCGGTGGATATCCTTGAGGAAGCTGGCTTCAGGGTGTTGGAAGCGGCGAACGCCGGGGAGGCATTGTTGGTTCTCCAGAAACACGGCGAGGACATCCAGCTTCTGTTTACGGACGTGCAGATGCCGCCCGGCGAGCTAAACGGCTTCCACCTCGCTCGGCAATGCTACGCATCCTGGCCGCATATAGGGATCATCGTCGCCTCAGGTATGATCGAACCTAGCGAGGGAGAAATGCCTCAAGAGGCAAGATTCGTGAAGAAGCCATTCAGCGCGGATGTCGTTTACGATCATCTTCAGGAATTGCTACCAGACGGAAAGAAGCCCCAGCCTTTGAAGCAGCGGGCGACCTCGACCTGGTAACCCGGCGTAGCATTCTACTGTGTCCCTGATCAGCGCCCCTGAGACAGAACTGGCTTAATTGAGAAGAGAGGATTTTGGCTCATCGTAGCTCATTCACAGGAAGCGAAGATGAAACAAAAATCCGGGCCGCAGACATGGACGGCCGAGAAGACGATCAAGGACATCCGCCGCGCCGCGCTCAAGCATCATTCGGCCGAGGACAAAATCCGTATTGTGCTGGAGGGCCTTCGCGGCGAGGACAGAATTGCCGTGTTGCGACGTCGGTGTCCCATCGGAGCTGGCTTCGTCACGGGCTGACCGGAGCACCCGACTGGCGATGTAGCCCAGGGAGCGTTAGTGTTTTTTGGCTTCAGCCATCTATTTTGATATCTCGCTCCTACAGGAAGTCGGATCGCTAACGTGCGCATTTGCCTCAACGAGCCTTAACTTGCAAGCGAAACAGATTTTCCGCTTCATTCCGTTACGCTGAAGTATGCCCCCTAATCGGCGGACGCACTATATGTGCGCCCACCGATCAAATTAAGCGAGAAATTCGATCAGGTCTTGGTTTAAACGATTTGGCACAGTGGCAAACAGCCCATGAGGCTCACCATCATACTCAATCAGCTTTGCTCCGGCGATACCCTTTGCTGCGGCACGACCTGTCGGGTCGATTGGCACCGTCTTGTCGCCCGTCCCGTGTATGACGAGCGTGGGAACTGTAAAAGCGGCGAAATCCGGTCGGAAATCCGTCTTGCCAAATGCGTCAACGCAGTCGATTGTGGCCTTCGGGCTTGCCATGACGCCAAGAACGAAGGACCAATCCAGTACGCCCTGGCTGACCGGGCTCGTAACGAAGCCGACCCCGTAGAACGTTTTGGCAAAGGTTTGCAAGAATTCGAAACGGTCCTTGCGAATATCCGATTTCATGCCCTCAAAGACGCTGACATCTACACCATCAGGATTGGTCTCATCCTTAAGCAAATAGCCGGCGACTGAGGCGACGAGAACGGTTTTAGATACTTTTGACGCGCCATGGCGTGAAAGATAACGGGCAATCTCGCCACCACCCATGGAGAAACCGACCAAGGCGACGCCCTGAAGTTCAAGGCCATCGATTACGGCTGCAAGGTCATCGGCGAAGGTGTCGTAATCGTAGCCGCTCGCCGGGTGTCCTGACTGACCAAAACCGCGGCGGTCATAGGTAATAACGCGGAAGCCAGACTCCAACAGGGCAACGGTTTGATATTCGAACATGTCTCCAGTCAGCGGCCAGCCGTGGATCAAGAGAACAGGGCGGCCTTGCCCCATATCCTTGACATGCAGTTTTGTACCGTCTTTTGCTTCGATGAATGCCATCTGGTGACTCCTTTGATGATGCCACCGGTAAATCCTGCCAAGGCATATATGGTTCCTTGATAGAGGCAGGTGCTAAATGAGATTGGTGAGGCGGGTTCTGCACTTTGATACTGGATTGTACTGTAGCGCACAGAAGTCATCGCAGGTATCGCCACCCAAAAAACGAACAGAGCGAGGCAGAACGCTCTAATCATCGCTGTCTTTGGATGGCCCGTCGCCCGGTAACGGATATCTTGAGTTCGCTTCTCGTAATGCTCTAGCGGAGAACGGAGTAAAGTGTTTTTGAAGTCGTCACAGGTCCATTTTCCGAACTCGGGCGATATACGATGCATGATCTCAATTGTGGGAGCCATCCGATTCCACCGCGAGTACCCGTCATCAACCAATCCACACGGTAAAGGCGGGCATCTTCCGGCTTGGTTCTCAAACTCAGTTCAAGCTTGCTAGCCTGCTCCCGCGCCATTTGCACAAGATACCACCTTGCCGCTTCCATCATGCTCAGTCGTGGTAACCGCTGAACTTCCTGACCTCTCTCCGTTATGACTATGTCGAACTTCCCTTTCACCACTTCGACATGCGGGTAGCCAAAATCTCGACTGGAACGTTCTGCGCTAACACTGTCACTCAGTTTTGTTCGAGCCCAAAACGAGTCGATGACGGCCTGAAGCTCGTCGATCAAGTCAGTTCCCATTAGCAAGTCTCACGTTCTGCGGAAATCAACCAGAAAACTCGTGAAGAAAGCGACATGGTAGCGTCGCTCTAACTCGAAATCAGGCCCATCTCGTCGTCCACTACGTAACAAAAGCCCATTGAAGCTTGCTACTTGATCTCTTACACCGCTCTTGCACAAGCCTGATGGTTGCGAAGCCGGTCCCTGATCCAAGGCGCAGGCATCGGTATGCACGGAAGCTGACAAAGGAATGCAGATGTCGATCACTGTACAGAAAACGATACCCGCTGCGCGTATGCAGCAGTTCCAGCAGATGGTTGACCGTTGGCTCGACGAGGGTCCGATCCGGCTCGCGACGAATGCCACGATAACTGCAATGGACAACGCCGGAATTGCGAAAGCGGAACAGGCAGCGATCATCGAAGACCGGGATATCATCATGAAACACAACATGCGTCTGGGTGTGATCAGTGAAGTGTTCGCACCGGCTGTCGAGAAAGCGGTAAATGCATCTCGGACGGGAAGTGAAGCTCAAGATGAAATCGCTCGCTTAATTGTGACGGCGGTGGGTATCCGCCAAGATGATGACAGTGAGCTGATCACATTCACCTTCACTACTTAAACAGAGGCAGACGCATTCGATAAAGCCGTCTGAAAGCATAGTGCCGATGAGCTTCCAATCATGGCACGAGTGAGCCCGGTCGAAACATGAGTCGAGCAGATCGTGCGGCACCCGACCAATTCAAGATCGGGTGCCGCGTGTCGGTGGCGGCTTAGACCTGCAGCAGGCCCCCGTCCACGCAAAGTTCAGCGCCCGCAATGTAGCTCGCGTCATCGCTCAGCAAGAACAAGGCGGCTGCAGCGACCTCTGAGGGTCGTGCCATACGGCCCATCGGAATCGGAGCGACAATCGCCGCGCGTGTGTCTTCTGCGACAGAAGCCATCATGTCCGTATCTGTCGGGCCGGGTGCAACTACGTTGACGCGAATACCTTTGGGAGCGAGTTCTGCTGTCCAGGTTCTGGCATAGGAGCGAACCGCTGCTTTGGTCGCGCAGTAGGTACCATAACCCGCGTATCCCGCGCTTCCGGCAATGGAGCCAACGAGCACGACCGAGCCGCCTTCTGTCATGGCGCGGAGAGCCGCCTGGAAGCCGAACACCATACCTCGGACATTGACGTCAAAGTGGCGGTCGAAGTGCTCAGGCGTTATTTTGGCGATCTCTGAAGGCTCCGAGAGGCCTGCATTCAAAACAAGCGCATCGACACGACCGTATGCTTTGCGGACGGTTTCGACAGCAGCGACCATGTCTTCTGGAGAGCCTGCGTCTGCGGCAATGCCGACAACGCCATTGCCGATCCCTTGGGCAGCTGTTTCAGCATCTTCACCTCTGCGACTGGTGATGAAGACATTCGCGCCTTCTGCAGAAAGTCGCTCTGCAATAGCAAGGCCAATACCCTTTGCGCCGCCAACGACCAGTGCCACTTTATTGTTCATTCGAGCCATCGTAAATCCTTTCACTACATGGTCATCAAATGATATACGGTAGATATCTGATATCAATTACGCACTTGGAATAGCCTAGATATGGACGAGTATACCGACCTCGAACACCTCTCCCAGCGAGCACTCTGCGACATGCCGCTGGTTCGGCCAGTGCTAGATAAAATTGCTGACAAATGGACGATCATGATCCTCACAGTGATCTGTCCCAAACCTTCACGCTTCAATGAAATCAAGCGTCGTCTTGACGGGATCACACACAAGGCGCTGGCCGACGCTTTGAAACGACTTGAGCGAAACGGTCTGGTGACCAGAACCGTACTTCCAACGCAGCCAATTGGCGTTGAATACGCAATCACGCCCTTGGGGCACTCACTGCGGGAGCCATTCGAAGCGTTGTGCTCGTGGGCAGCAGCCAATGGGGACAAGGTCGAGGCTGCAACTTTGCACTATGACAATATGAGAGATCGTTGATGATTGCTTCGGTGTCAGCGCATTTAGGGCAGAAGCGACTTTACAATTATCACTTGGTCTTAGCGATATCATTCGCGTAAGACATGCGCCTGATTTCTTCTTTTTGGAGTCCTGCGCGATCTTTGCACGACCAACAGCGTTGTCTGAAGCCGCAGAACGGATATTTCCTGACCACCGTTGATAAGCACATCACGATAGGCTTGAGAGTCCCGCGACCAATGGTGCTGAGCTAACATCTATTTGCCGAGATATTGATCGTTCGTAACCTTCTCCATCCAGTCTACCGCCCGGCCGTCCTGGAATTCGTTGATGGCTATGTGGGACATGGCAGTCGTGGCCGTTGCGCCGTGCCAATGCTTCTCGCCGTGTGGAAACCAAACAACATCACCCGGACGAAATCCTTTTATCGCCCACCTTCGCGCTGGACCAATCCAAGCCCCGAGGTAACCAGCAAGGTTTGTCCAAGGGGATGAGTGTGCCATGCGGTACGGGCACCTGATTCAAAGATGACGGTCGCACCACCGACCCTAGACGGGTCTTCTGCCTGAACCGGACTATCAATCCGTACAATTCCAGTGAAACAATCTTCCGGACCTTTTGCTGACGGCTTGAAGCCATTTCGTTTGATGTCCATTGGAAAATCCTTTCCAGTGTTAGAATTTATTGATGAGCTTTTGTCGACCATAAAATCCGATAAAGTCCCCGCATGCTTGGCTTGCCGACGTTCTTGCCCGCATTGCGGACACCCCGTTAACCAAGCTGGAGCAACTGCTTCCTTGGAACAGGATACCGCCGACCATCAACGCTCAAGCGGCCTGACCTGCGGCCGTCACCGGAGGCTTACTACGGTTAAGGTGCCCGATGCGGTTCCACGATTTCGATCGAGCGCAACCACAGCGCTCTCCGCAACGCTCCCGCAATGGCCATAAACCTGGTTACGATCACTCATATCAATTTAAGCTCTTTTGCCGCCGCCGTCGCTTGAGGGAGTGATACTACTCCTAGTGCTTCCTTCGCGTTTTGGATGACGAACCTAACACCCCCATAAGATAGCCCTTCCAGATCAGCTACGACCGAAATACTTTTTCCTTCAGCGATCCAACGAAGGCATCTGGCCTCTCTCGCATTCAGTCTCGCAGCCGTTGTTCGTGTCCGCACGTGCTCCAGGCGGGCATGAAGCTGCGCTACTGCTGTGGCCGCTAGCACTGGATCTGTATCGGAGACGTCTCGTCGCACTTCGGATGGAGAATACAGCGAGAAAATCACTTGATGGCCAAAGCCGGTAGCGATTGGTACGGTCACTCCGCTCCGGATACCTAACTTTTTCGACACGCTGCGCATTGACTTGACCGGCTCAGTGGAATCTTTCAGTTGGTTCTCTTGTGACCAGGAATAGATCACGCGTCGCCGCCGTGCGTCTATGACTTCCGGGTCCTGGAGTATGCGTCGCTTAGTCAGAAACGTTTCTTGCCAATCAGGAGGCAAATTCGTCTTGTAGTCGATGGTTTCGCCCTTGAGCCTGAGATAACAGAAGTACGAGAAGCCCCCTTCCGTGGTGAGTTGAACAATCCTTTCGCATATCTGATCTGCGGCGCCTGGCAGCGCTGTCACGTCGAGCAGCTTGGTGAACCACGCATTCATGTTATGGCTCTCCCGGGACGATTGAGTGATGTTTTCATGACGAGTGCCTTAAAGGGTAACATCACGACTTAGAGATAGCTTCGCAGAGCCGTCTAACGTCCGCTCCGTGGTGGGACGCGGTAAGGCAAACCCGAACGCCTGCCCGTCCCTTGGCAACTGTCGGAAAGAATATTGCCGAGGTGTAAAACCCATTATCCAGCATCTGCCGTACGACGGATACGGCTCGATCTTCCGACCCCAGATGGATCGTTCGAATAGGGAGCAATGCACCGCTTTGCTGCGTCTGGATTAGATCGTCGAATATTGCGAGATTCGCTTGGAGGACAGCTTGTCGATGGGCCAACACATCCGTGTGGTGAAGCTGAGCCGAGGCATTCGCAGCGCCAATCGCTGCGACATTGAGCGAGGCGGAAAAAGCATGTGCTACCGAGTATCGCCGGAACAGCTCTTCCTGCCGAGCTGTCGAGAGCATTAGCAGCCCTCCCGAAGCGCCAAAACCTTTGCCCAGAGACGCGGCTATGATTGTCCGTTCGTGCAGTCGTCCTGCCAACTGCGAGCGCGCAAACCCCTCACCCGTCTTGCCCCAAATTGAAACTCCATGGGCATCGTCGATATAGAGGAAAAGGCCATATCGCTCTTGGAGTGTCCTCAGCTCAGCAATCGGAGCGCTACCGCCCATCGAGTAAACGCCGTCGCAGATGTAAGCCACCGCCTCGTTTGCACGACATAAGTCTTCAAGCGCGTTCATATCATTGTGAGGGATTGTTTCCACGCGTGTTTCGAGCGCTAGAGTACCTTTGTGAAAGGCGAGCGTTGCGTGAGCGTGACGGTCGAACACCATGAGCGGTTTCCTCCCCGACGTGAGGTGTCCCGACGCAATGATTGGTAAAGCTCCCATGTTGGCCGCAAGCACAGTGGTGTACGTGACAACGCGCGCTTGAAAAAGACTGGAGAGTCGTTCTTCCAGATCAGCAAGGATAGCAAAATTAAGCCGGGTTCGAGCGCAAGACCAGTGGAGAGTGCCGTACTTCTTCAGGGCGTCGATAGCACCTTCGATAATGGCTGGATGATTGTCCAGGCCAAGATATGAGCATCTTACAAAATCGATCACCCTGCGCACCGACTGGCCATCGTAAATTATGTCCACAGCACGACCTTCACCGGGGGTGGCATAGAGTGCCATCAGGCCCTGATTGTGAGCCGCTGAGAAATAGCTTTGCGCATGATTGATGAGATCTCGGGTATTGCGTTTGGGGTGATCGGTCATCATCGGTTGGCTCCTCCGCAAATTTAACATGCTGAGGAGCTTCGGCTAAAATCGACGTCGTTCAACGAACGGCATCGGAATTTTAAATGAAACCTTTGCGACGCCAGATTTTATATTTCGGTCGATGGCAGACCCCCTTCGTGCATATCGAGCTCGATAGCGTAGCCGCTGGTTCTGGCTGTCCGGATGACATTTCTACCAATGGCAGTGTGAAGTTGTCTTCTAAGTCGACCGACATGTACATCTACCGTCCGTAACTGCACGTAGACTTCGGGTGGCCAAGCGTTTTCGATCAGATCTTTTCTGCTGAACACTCTGCCTGGGTCGGTCAGCAGGTGCGACAGGATTTTAAATTCGGTTGGACCGAGATGCAGTGACTTACCGTAAACAATTGCCTGTTTTCGGCTGTGGTCAACCTCGATTGGCCCCAGGTGAGATGCTTCACTCATTGCCGATCGATCGCCTTGGTCTCCAAGGGGGTGATTTAGGCTTTTCAGGAAAGCTACGAGATGTGGCGGCCAAAAGGGCCGGATAAGGCACTGATCCGCACCCTCCCTCATCAGCGACATATAGAGTTCAGTGTTTCCATTGGGGATTGCAGCAAGAAGCGGCAGAGTTCTGCTGGCATCCCTGGACTTGACCAACCGACAAATGCTGACTGCATCGTCCACCTCCGCGTCCAAGACGATGCCTGCAACGCAGCAGACCGACAATTTTTCTTCCAGATCTTTTCGATTGCACAGAAGAGCGCTGAAGCCCGCGCCGTTGAGAATATGTTTCAGGATGGCGAAATAGTCCGGATTGTTTGTGTAGACGGCTATCCTCAACCACTCAGTCGTGTTCTCGGCCATGATCTCCTCGCAAGCATTACCCATGCGCATCATTTTTTGATGTCACAAAATATTCGAGAATATCGCTTATTCCATTTACAGAACGATTTTAACTACCAGAAATCATCTGAAAATTTAACTTTGGTTGAAATTCCCACAAATTTGTGACATCAAAATCTGCGTCAGCTTACGCGGTGTGTCACTTATCAAATGTTTGAAGTCACGGTGCGGGGAGCCAAGGGGCGAAAATACAGCAATTGCCTGTATCTCATTTATGAGCCAAAACGCCCGGCTCCATCCTAAATCCTGCGTCTGGGCGTAGGAGGCACAATGACATATTCGAGCTACACGGTGAGACATTCACGCGGTCCCCGCTATCGAGTGAACGATGCGCGTCTCAACTCAGCGGCTGACTTCGTTCGGTGCGTGTTCGGCGAGCAGGCAGCCACAGCTGTTGCGTTTTGCGCCCTGGATGCACGCCTTGAAGGTGACGCAGAAGAATTCAGTTTCTGGACCGCCGTATTCAAGAAGCTCACGACGATCAACTAGGCTTAGGTGGCAAATTCCTGAGTTCTTGATCAAGGCTATATGATGATGCGACCCTTCGCTGCGGTTCGCTAGGCTCTATTGACAAAGTTTTGTCCCATCTCCCTGCGGACGCTTTGTCGAAACTCCTGCCGCTGGCCTTTGACCGCTCGTGGAGTGGCAGGATTGTCCGAAATCCTTCCGCTCCGCGTTGTGTTGTGATCTCCGCTAATCTTAGACAAGCCGACCTTCATTTTGCGGTGAAACGTCGGTGCCTTCGTTGTCAGAGGCATCGCTTTCGATCACCAACCGTCTCCGGAAACGGTCGATAGCCCGTTGAAAAACGGCCGGATCGTCCAATGCCCGAGAAAGTACGATTGCTCCCTGTATGGCAAGAACTGCCTCTTCCGCGAGGAGGCGCGATTGATCGGCTTCACGGCCCTGCCGAATAAGCGCTGACTGCAATGCGTCCACCCAAGCTACGAAATAACCTCGGATGGCTTGCGCGAAGAGGTCACGCGTATTGGCCACTGCCAAGGCGCCGACGAGGCAAACGCGCCTGCCGGACTTGAAATATTGGTCCGTCGAGGCGAGCATCGCACAGATGGCGCCATTAACATCGCTCTCGTTACGCAACGGAGAATATACGGCATCCTCGAACCATTGGCCAATTTCGCCGAGAACGGCCCGCACCATCTCTTCTTTTCCGTTCGGAAAGAAGTGGTAGAGGCTGCCCTTGCCGAGACCAGTAGCCTTGCCGATCAAGGCAAGGCTTGCGCCTTCGTAGCCATGTTCGCGGAAAACTTCGGCCAACGGGGCTATGACGTCGGCTCTTTCAGCGACAATGCGGGCCATGATTAGAGGCCCAGATCGCTGAGGCTGGCGTGATCATCCGGCCGACGGCCAAGAGGCCAGTGGAACAGACGATCGCTTTCAGCAATAGGCATTTCATTGATGCTCGCGTGTCTATGCGCCATGAGACCGTCCTCTGCGAATTCCCAGTTCTCGTTACCATATGCGCGGTACCAGCGGCCGCCATCGTCGCGATATTCATACGCGTAGCGTACCGCGATGCGGTTATCGGTGAAAGCCCAAAGCTCCTTTATGAGGCGGTATTCGTGCTCCTTGTTCCACTTACGTATCAGAAATGCCTGAGCTTCTTCGCGATTGCTGGCGAACTCGACGCGGTTCCGCCAGCGGGTGTCGAGCGTATACGCCAGAGCGACTTTGGCCGCGTCTCGAGTGTTCCAGCCGTCTTCGGCCAGCCGAACCTTTTCGATGGCGGTTTCGCGAGTGAAAGGGGGAAGTGGGGGACGTGACATCTTCAGTTCCTTGTCTAGTTGAGGCTTTTGTACCGATTGGTACCATGTTTACCGATCGGTAAAATCACGCATGACCGTACCGTTGTCAAGCGGCACTTCCGTCTGGCTGTTTGAGATCGATTTGGAGCGGCACGTGGTAGACTCGTTGGCGGACGCTGCCCGACCAGGCCGGAGCGTTCTCACTCTAGTGCGATCGCGAGGGAGGCCGTACGCAACAGGGTATTTCTTGAAGACGGAGTAAATCCGGCCCAAGTCCTGTTACACAAGCTGATTCCCAAATAAGCGGAAGCGTGATTCAAGGGCTTTGCCGGCGGAGCGTGGTAGAAAGTCCCGGCTCGCGCATGACAATCGACGATATCTGAACGGCATACTACATGTTCTGCGGGTCGGCGGCCCTGGCGCGACATGCATGAGCGCTACGGAAAGTGGAATTCCGTCTATGTGCGCTTCCGCCGCTAGTCGGAACAAGGGGTGTGGGATGCACTGCTTGAAACGCTGGTCGATGACCGGCAGCACATGATCGACAGCACCTTAGTTCGCGGCCACTCTCAGGCTGCGGGCGCTGAAGGGGACTTTTAAGGAAGCTTTTGGTCGATCACGTGGCGGCTTTTCGACGAAAATCCACGCCCGCGCGGACGGTCAGGGACGCTCTCTCGGCTCCATCCTGACAGGCGGAGAGGCTTCCGACCACAATGCTGTTTCTGACCTGCTGGCGATACCAGTCGGCAAGCCGAGGCTGTTACTCGCTGACAAGGGCTACGATGGTGATTTTCTGCGCGAGGAACTCCTGATCCATGGGATCAGACCAGTCATTCCGCCGAGGGCCAACCGGAAGAACCCGCCTGTCTGCGACTTCAGGGTTTACGAGGACAGGAACCGCATCGAGCGGATGTTCAATCGCCTCAAGCAATTCCGTCGCGTTGCGACCCGATACGACAAGACACGAACATCCTTCTCAGCATTCCTTGCCCTGGCCGCCGCAAAGATATGGCTGCCATACTTTGTCAACAGGGCCTAGAAGACTCAAACTTGTAGAGTTTAGCTCCGCGGCAGCGTTCACTGCCCATCAAGACGTGAGGCACGCTGGCGAACTGCGTGAAATAACTATCCACTCGATGACCGCATCGGGCATACGCACGGGCGTAGTCAACTTATCGTATGACGGATATCGTACTGAACAACTTTCGAGCAATGGCATTATTCGAGGACATAGCCCTCTCCACGAATGGTCCTGATCAAGTCGCTGCCACCTGAGCACAGCTTGTGCCTTATCCGACCAATGTGAATATCTACAGTCCGGGGCTCGACGTTCGCCCCCGCGGGCCAGCAGGCGTCAATAAGATCTTCACGGCTGACGACGCGGTCGACGTTTTCTGCGAGATGCTGCAGGAGCCGGAAATGAAGTGGAGAAAGTTCAATCCGAGAACTGCCGCGCTTCACCCGTCTTGCCGCAACATCTATCTGGACATCAGCAAAGCGAATTATTTCTGAGCCGCGTGGGTCACCACGTTCAACTTCGTCACTGCGCAAAAAATCCAAAAGTTCTTGCGGTTCGAAAGGGCGTTTGATCACAAAGTCGAAGAGTTGATTTGCATCATAAGCCAAGCGCTCTTCGGCAAACGGAAAAGCGACCAAGTCCAAATGTGTGCGATGAACTTGAAGCCGATTTGCTGCGGCTATGAGAGTACATGCAGGGAGTGCCAGTATGGCTGCTCCCTTACATGCCATCGTCTCAGTCTTGGCGACTATCCCGTCGATGCTTGAGGCAATTTCTACCGTATGCTCTGCCTGCTGAAGCACGTATCGGAGTATGAGGTAAAGTTCAGGGTCGGTGGTGTGAACGATGATAGGACGCATTCTCGCTGCTCCCATTAGGCCTCAGGTTGGTACAAACTCGCCGCCGTTAACGTCCAGAATCGCCCCGTTTATGAAGCTTGCCTCTTCCGAAACTAGAAAAGCAACTGCAGCGGAAACGTCTTCCGTCACTCCCAATCGACCTGTAGGGATACGTTTCATCGCTTCAATATTTATGAGGCTGATTGGCGATCCGGACATCGGAGTCATGATACGGCCAGGAGCGACCACGTTTACGGTGACGCCTGCGCTCGCAAATTCGCTGACTAGAGCCCTTGCAAGTCCGCCTAGTCCCGCTTTTGAAACCGCATAAGCGACGCCAGCGACTCGAGGACGGGTGCGAGCTGCAAGCGAACCAATCAGCACGATTCGACCGAAGCCTTTACTCGCCATCGCCCCAATCGTCGCTTGCGCGCACAGAAACGCTCCAGTCAAGTTCGTGGCAATGACCTCATCCCATTCGCTGACGTGTACGTCCCCAAACCTTCTTGCACTGCCATTCGCATCTTTCGGGGAGATGCCGACACAGTAGACCATTGTGTCTGCACTTCCCCAAACTGTGCCGACCGTCTGGCAAAAAAGGGTGACCTCCCGCGGGGCTTTGACATCCACTTTCCCGATCAGCGCCCTGCCTGAGGCAAGCGCTTCGCCCAAAGTGGAGCGCGCCGCTTGCGACGCGCTCTCCGTATGGCCAAATGCGGCTACCCTGTAGCCAAGATCGAGAAGTCGTTGGACGACCGACAGACCGATTCCTGACGTGCCACCAGCGACAATTGCCGTCCTTCTCTCCCGGGGTTCGATCATGCCGCGCTGTCCATCTGTGCGAACAGAGACAAGGCCGGATGGGCGTCAGGATCCGTTTTCACCTCGATCAAAAGTGGTGATGTCCTGCTCTTAATCTTAGCAAGTGCTGTGATAAGTTGGTCCGGTCCAGACACGTAGACTGCTTCGCAACCGCACGCACGAGCAATGGCGCCGTGATCGACGTCGGCGAAATGGCACGCTGTTGTGTACGCTCCGAATTTCACGGTCTCTGCGTCTTTCTGGAAGCCCAGAATACCGTTGTTCAACACGATGATCGTGATCGGGATGTTCATACGCACAAGCGTTTCGATTTCCGCCCAGCTGTGAGCAAAACCGCCGTCGCCCACTAGTGCGACAACGTCACTCAAGGGCGCTGCCACTTTCGCTCCGATAGCTAGCGGGACTCCCCAACCAAGCCCAGCAAGGCCTCGAGGCGTTATGATACGAGTTTGAGGAGATGAGATGCGTAATTGACCGATCACCCACATCGATGAGTAACTCGCGTCTGCGACAACCGTGGTATCCGGACCGATGAGCGTCTGAAGCTCCGCCATGACGCGCTCAGGTCTCATAGGCTGTTTGTCGCAGGCTGAGTAGACCTGTCGCTCTGCGCTGAAAGCTTCCCAGCATTTGCTGAGCGTCTTCTCAACTCCCTTCCGTGAGTTGTTCCGACCGTCTGGATCAAGTGATTCTAGCTTTTGCCGCAAAGCTTTCAGAGTTTCTTGCGCATCCCCAAAAAGGCGGATCGCTTCATAGTTCCGGCCAATCTCCTGTGGATCCGCGTCAATGTGTATAATCGTTGCGTCCTGCCCATAATGTCTCCAACTGTCGGTTCCGTTCTGGTTCGTTCTCGTGCCGACTAGAAGAACGAGATCCGCATTTTGGACTACTGGAAGCGTATGGCATCCCAGTGACTTTGGGCCCACCAATGACGCTAAAACGCCTCCAGAAAGTGGGTGAAATTCATCCACCGCCCCCTTCCCCATATTGGTTGTGAAAACTGGCAACGAGCATTTCTCCTGCAGCAGCCTCAACTCTTCGATTGCGTTTGAAGTGATGACGCCACCTCCTGCGATGACAACCGGATTTAGGGCGGCAGCAATCGCATCGGCGGCAATTTTGATTTGCTCATCTGAAGGTCTGTATCTATCGAGCGGCCAGTTTCCGAGGCTGTGGCGTCTTACCCGTGTCTGCGTTACCGCTTTAGCCCGTAATAAATCAGCAGGAAGGAGCAGGGCGACGGGGCCTGGTCTTCCGGATGTCGCTGCTGTAAACGCTGCGTCGATGTAATCGTCGACACGATCCGCTACATTGATGCGCTTGACCGATTTCGTGCAGGATTGAAAGAGGCTGATCTGATCAAGGTCCTGGAATGCGTTGCGGTCCGTCTGATCACGCTCGACATCTTGTACTAATGCGATGACGGGAACGCTTGCTTTCATGGCTTCCGCCAAGGGTGCTACGAGAAGTGCTGCTGCCGGGCCATTTTGGGCCGCAACAACTCCCACTTTCCCCGAACGACGGGCATATCCATCAGCCATCGCACCGCCCATGTTTTCCTGCCGGTAGGCGACTTGCCGGATGCCTAGTTTCTCGGCAGCCAGGATCACTGCTGACGGGAGGCTTTGACCGAAAATAAACTCAACGCCGTGCCTCATCAGGCCGATGGCGATCTGCTCCGCAACCGTGAAGTTTGAGGTATTCGTGGGCATTATGCGGCCTCCCCGGCTTTGTTAAGATCGGAAACTAGAAAGTCGTCAAAGACGGAAATGATTTGGTCCGCATCTGCTTCGCTCATCGGAGTAGAGAGCGAGGCTGCCGCTCCTCTCGGCAAGATGATGCCATTTGCTGCGAAATGGCGATGCAGGCGGCTTAGTGTCTTTTCGTCGTCGGAAATAGTGTGCGCCTGTCGGACAGTACCCGACGCTGTTGAACTGGCATGGATGCGAAATAACGAAGCGGCGCCAGTCACGAAAAAAGCTGCGCCGTGATGGGCAATGCGCGACGCCAAACCGCCCCTGACGCGGTCGCCCAGATCTTCGAGCCGTTCGAAGGTGGCTCTCGTCAAACTCTCCATTGCAACTTTCCCCGCCATCATCGAAACAGGATTCGCTGCAAAAGTGCCACCTTGAGGCAGTCCCGCAATCTTATCGTCACTTGCAAATAGGCTCATGACTTCAGCGCGTCCCCCGACCGCACCTATGGGGAAGCCCCCGCCAATAATCTTACCCATCGTAATCAGGTCCGGTTCAAGACCGTATCGATGGGAGGCTCCATGAAATCCTTGGCGCAAGTTGAGAACCTCGTCGGCTATCAGTATCACGCCATGTTTCTTCGCCAGGAGGTTGACGGTCTCAAGAAATTCCGGATGCGGTCGCATAAAGCCCGCGCGGCTAGGCATGGGATCAAAGAGAAGTGCGGCAAGACGATGCGAATTCTCCTCCACTTTAAGTTTCAGATCGTCTATATCGTTAAAATCAATGACGATTACATCGTCGAGAACATGGCTCGGCGTACCAGCGAAGCTTGAAACCGGCATACCACCAGCGGTCTTCTGTCCGGCTTCCGCCCAGTCGTAAGCCCCGTGATAAGCGCCTGCCAGTCGCGCGACAGCGGTCCGTCCTGTTGCTGCTCGCGCTGCTTTGATCGCAAACATGACGGCGTCCGTACCGCTCGTGACAAAGCGTATTTTCTCAACCGCAGGAATTCGATCGACCAATAGTTCCGCAAGCTCGATTTCATGTCTCATGGGGTTGGCGAAACACGTGCCGCGGCGCAGTGCTGCGGCCGTCGCCTCGACCACAGGTGGAAATCCGTGACCATGTATAAGCGTCGTGAAGTTGTTGTTCAGGTCAAGAAAACGGCGCCCATCGACGTCCGTTAGATATGCGCCCTCGCCGAAATCGGCGAAGACGGGAAAAGGATCTCTTTCAACCGTCGCCCTCGTGATGCCGCCCGGAAACACCGAGCGTGCACGCTCGAAGAGTTCCTCCGATCGCTTCCCCCCGGTCTTTAACGCCGGCGATGCACTGCGATTTGATGTCATAATCTCTGTCCTCATCAAGTTTAAAGAACAGGTTTGCCTGCCCTTCACATTTTGTTGCAACAAAATTAGGAGGAGTCAATATGTGACATCAATTATTAGATTGGGCTTCAGTCCGGTTCGCCTGGCGCTTCTCGACGTAATTTCCTGTAACCGTCGCGAATATCGTTCTCAAAAGCAGCCCGTACACTTATCGGGTCTTTCTCGATTAGTGCCTCGATCACGACGACATGATTGTGCACGCCGCTGCGAGTTTCCGCGAATTCAGGGTACAGATTGAGAAGGGTTGGCCCGATGCGCACCCACAGTGATTCTATCATCTCCAGCAGGCCGCTCATGCCGCATAGATTATATACCGCGAAGTGAAATTCTTTATTGTGCCAGAGCGCGTCCTGATACCTGGCTTCTTCCAACGAACTATTGATAAAGCCTTGTATTTCCTGCAATTTTTTTACCGTTTCGGCAGTCGCGTTGCGCGCACCATATTCAGCAGCGGTGCCCTCAAGCGCGATCCGGGTGACCGTTATGTCCTTCAACTGACTACGACTTATGGTCGGCACAACCAGAGTTTTAGGCCCTGAAAATACAAGCGCCGACTCCGTTATGAGCCGATTGAGGGCGTCACGAGCCGGCGTCGTGCTCACGTCCAACTCGGCCGCCACGCCTCTGACGGTGAACTTATACCCGGGCGCGTAGCGCCCTCTGATCATACGCTCCCGGAGAACGTCGTACACGGCGTTCCCCTTACGCTGTCCCTGGACAGCTACATCACCCTCATCGCGCGTACTGGCCGTCATTTTCCCTCGGTCCTTGTTGACTTACTTTATTTTTGATGTCACAAAAATCGAGTGTGAACTAATTGCAAAGCTTATGTGACGCCAATTTCCGATTTCTACCACGCTTTGGATGTCTCGTCGCCGGGTCTGTTTTGTTCTTACACACTCGCTGACTTCATAGGCTGATCTGCAGCTATAAGATGAGGAGGATACATTTTGATTGGAGAAACCTTGCACCTTAATCGCTTGGTAAAAAGATACGATGAGACACTCGCCGTCGATGATTTGAATTTAACCGTCAATGCTGGAGAGTTCGTTTCCGTGCTCGGTCCATCCGGCTCCGGCAAGACAAGTATTCTGTCCATGGTTGCCGGGTTCGAGAGGCCGAGCAGTGGAGAAATCCTCATCGGTTCGAGAAACGTGACTCAGCTTGCTCCCAATGACCGTGACATCGGTATGGTGTTCCAAAAGTACGCTCTCTTCCCCCATCTGACCGTAAGACAGAACATTGCCTTCCCCTTGAAGTTGAAAAAACGATGGAAAGAGAGATGGCGGTCGCGAGCGGACGAGATGCTTGAACTTGTTCAACTGGCTTCATTTGCGGACAGACTTCCCGCTCAATTGTCTGGCGGGCAGCAGCAACGTGTTGCTGTAGCGCGCGCTCTCGCTTTCGAACCGCCTCTGATGCTGATGGATGAGCCGTTGGGAGCCTTGGACAAGAAGCTTCGAGAAGCCATGCAGATTGAAATTAAAAGGATTCAGCAATCCGTTGGCGCGACAATTCTCTACGTGACGCACGATCAGGAAGAAGCGCTGACAATGTCGGATCGGGTCGCCATTATGAAAAGCGGAAGGGTTGTACAAATCGGCACCCCCGTTGAGCTTTACCGAGCGCCAAAGTCGATGTTTGTCGCAGATTTCGTGGGTAGGATGAATTTTCTCGACGGTGACAGGCTTTTTACAAAGGAGGGCGGACAGCAAATACGTTTATCCGAGAATACCGTTCTCACAATGCTAGCAGACTGCGGTATTCAAACGGATTCATCAGGCGAAGAAGAAAGGGTGACGATTGCCTTGAGGCCTGAGCTCATTGGAATAGAGGCACGCAAGGAAAGGAAACCAAATCGAATTCCAGGTGTAATAGAACACTCCATCTTTATGGGCGCACATAACGTACTGATCGTCCGTCTAAGTCTGCCGGGGCGGCCAGCAGTCGAGGCGCAGATACCCCACTTCTCCAGCGTGGAACCCTTTAAATCCGGGCAGGAGGTCGATGTCATCATCGAACCTACCACATTGACCTGTTTCTCTGCATCCGAGAGGTGCGCTGCATGAGGCTCTTTCTAAAGAAGTCACGTCGCCCGCAATGGCAGAGCGTATTGCTCGCACCTTCCTCAGCAACAACGTACTCCCACTCAACAGCGATACTTTTGCTATTACCATTTCTGGTGGTGATGCTCGCGGGTTTCGTTTATCCGCTCGTCAAATTGGTCGCTTTGAGCCTGCCTGATTTGAGCTTCCACCACTACATCAGGATCGTAGACGAACCGCTTTACCTAGCTGTTCTGTTTTCAACAGTCGCTGTCGCTGTTGCAGTTATGGGCGCTGCGCTTCTTCTTGGATTTCCAGTCGCATATGTTATGACGCGCCTCAAAGGGCGATGGGCCACAATCGTAGCAGCCTGCGTTATCATCCCCTTGTGGACCTCTGTACTCATCAGATCATACGCCTGGATTGTGCTCCTGCAACGCAACGGCTTGATCAACGAATTACTTATCTCTGCAGGCATGATCTCTAGTCCGTTAAAGATGATTTACACCCAGGGTGCAGTCATCTTGGCAATGACGCATGTTCTGCTTCCCTTCATGATCCTTCCCATTTATGCCGCCCTGCGTGCGATACCACACCACTTCATAAACGCGGCGCGAACCCTCGGATCCGGACCGATTCACGCATTCGTCAGGATCACAGTGCCCTTGGCGCTCCCTGGGATATTTGCAGGATGCGTCATGTGCTTTGTGCTGGCCCTCGGCTTCTACGTCACGCCAGCTCTGGTCGGTGGACCGGGTTCATTGATGATGGCGACACTCATAGGTCAGCAAACAACGGTCCTGCTTGATTGGCCGTTCGCCGCAGCGCTGTCCACTGTTCTGTTGGCGTTCACTCTGACAGTCATCATCCTCTTTAGAAAGACGTTAGCACTTAGCAAAGGATTGACCAGTGGTATCTGACAACCTCAGCCTCGCCTCGCACGATTTGCTGACCAAGCAACCTCATGCTCTTGCCCCTGTAAGAGTCGTTATGGGGACGATGCTCTCAGCATCAATCGTCACAGCAATTCTAGTATTCCTTGTTCTTCCGACATTGTTGGTGGTTCCGTTAAGTCTGAATGATGGATCCTACCTGGAATTCCCGCCGCGCGGCTTAACCATGAAATGGTATCAAGCGTATTTCGCTGATGTCGATTGGATGAGCGCCACTCGCTTTAGCTTGAAGATCGCATTTCTGACTGCAACATTATCCACGCTAATCGGAACTATGGCATCTTTAGCTATCTCGAAAAGCACGCTGCCGGGCCGTGGGTCGCTTCAGGCGCTCGCGCTCGGTCCCATGATCGTTCCGCACGTCGTTGTCGGTGTCGCACTTTATCTGGTTTTTTCGCCGCTACGAATGACTGGCACGACTTACGGCTTCGTTCTTGCGCACACAGTGCTCGCTGTTCCGTACGTCGTGATTGTCGTCGGCGCTGCATTGCAGAAACTCGACAACACCCTCGAACTGGCGGCAAGAAGCTGCGGTGCAAACCGTGTCCAAGCATTCTTCTTAGTAGAATTGCCCATTATCGCCCCGAGTGTGGCGGCGGCCGCGGTCTTCTCATTCCTCGCATCTTTCGACGATGCGACAGTCTCCTTTTTCATCTCGGACATCGCAGGCAAGTCCATCGGAAGAAAGATGTTCGAGGACATCGACTTCAATCTGACACCTATAATAGCAGCTGCATCAACCGTGCTTATCGCGTTTTCGCTTGTTCTCATGGCTTGCGCACAACGGCTGACAGCGAAGCGCTCGAGATAGAATAGTCAACAGCTAGAAAGGACTTCAAAATGATCCACTCCGGTCAGACGCCGAAGGCTTGCCAAATTTTGGTCGGGTATTCGGTCGCAGCTACACTGCTTGCCACAGCGCTCATGCCATTTTCCGCAGAAGGGGCTGAAAGTGTCGTCATCGCCACAACAGGAGGAACATACGAAAAAGTTTTACGTGAGGAATGGTTCGATCCCTTCACGAAAGCGACCGGCATCGAAGTCGTAGCAGTTTCTGCTACCGACGCTGAAAAGCGAGCCAAAGCATCAGCAATGGTGCAAACTGGGAACGTGACTTGGGATCTGTTCTTAGAAGGAGAAATCCAGGCGGGATCCCAGCGCCACTTCGACATCACCGAGGACTTGACCCAGTTTTGTAAGCGGTACACTCAAAACATCGATCTGGTCTCCGACGCTTGTGCAAGAGGGGGTGCGCGTCTTCAGTCGACCGCGACGCTTCTAGCGTATAAGCCAAGCGAAGGCGCCGAAAATCCCAAAAATTGGGCCGACATGTGGGACACCGAGCGTTTTCCTGGAGGAAGGGCGTTCCCCAATTTTGACGACCCCTGGCGGGTATTGGCAGCTGCTCTTCTAGCGGATGGTGTCAGCAAGCAAGACCTTTTCCCTTTGGACGTCGATAGAGCTCTGCGGAAACTTGAAAACATCCGCCCGGCGGTTGAGCTCTGGTGGAAGACCGGCGACCAGAGCGTTCAAGGCTTTCGAAACGGCGAGTACAGTCTCGGTCAGATTTGGCTGACGAGGGCAAAAGCCCTCCAGACTGAGGGCTTTCAAATCGGCTGGACTTACGATGGCGCATTTCTGGTTGGCGACCGAATCGCACTCATAAAAGGAGCAAAAAACCACGACAATGCACTCAAACTCGTCGCTTTCTGGCTCGAACATCCCGAAGCTCAAGCGAAAGCATGCGAGCGGCTTTCGTGTACGCCTCCAAGTCGCAGCGCCATCGAGATGATGTCAAAAGAAGCGCGAGAAGGGTTGCCATCTGCAGAGGAGATGGACAGCAAGGTCATCATTCCCAATGCCGAGTGGATAAACGCAAACATGGGATTGCTTGTCCAGCGGTGGAACAGCTGGATTCGCTGAGCGTGAAACATGTCTCAAGGCTAAGAGCAGCTGTACTTTCCACATGAATACGCGCTTAAGGCGGCGAGATGTCACGGGGCACTCTCATCGAGCCGTCGCCTCCGCGATTCTCGAAAAGCCTACAATCGCGCTTCAGCGCGTTGGAAGGATGCCCGTTGAACTGAAAGCTACAGGACGGCTGTAACCGAGATACGGTTAAGATAATCGATGTGCCCAACGAGCCCAGAGCGGGCGCGATAATCAAGTTCCGTTGTGGTGCAACGTTGTCCGGCTGCGGGACACCGCGAAGTTACGACTTTCAAACTCTCATCGAAATTTCCTCTCGCTTATTTCTAGGCGGGAGACCTCACCCAGAAATCAGATCATCGTGTTCGCAGCTGTCAGACGCTGCGCTGTCTAGGGAGCCACATCGTGGAAAACTTTGACCTCGTATCGAAATTGAAAGATCCAAGCCTCTTTGTAGAAAGGGCGTTTGTCGATGGCGAATGGATGGCGACCGGAAGCGGAGCAACATTCGATGTTCTCGACCCTGCGACAGGTCGTAGGATCGCGTCGGTGCCAGATCTCGATGCGGACGACCTCGAAAAAGCTATCCACGCTGCCAGCCACGCGCAGAAGTTTTGGGCTAAGCTGACGGGCAAGCAGCGTGCTTCAACGCTACGAAGATTCCACGATCTTGTAGTAGAAAACGTAGATGATTTGGCGATTATTCTAACAGCTGAAATGGGCAAGCCACTCCAAGAAGCCCGGGGAGAGATTCTCTACGGCGCCGCATATATCGAATGGTTCGCAGAAGAGGCAAAGCGTCTGAACGGCGATGTGATCCCGGCTCATCAGGCCGATAAGCGCATCCTCGTTATAAAAAGGCCAGTCGGCGTCGTTGGCGCCATCACGCCATGGAATTTTCCGAACGCTATGCTTGCCCGCAAGTTGGCGCCCGCCTTGGCAGTCGGCTGCTCAATTATCGCAAAGCCAGCCGCACAGACGCCGCTTTCGGCGCTGGCTCTCGCCGTCCTTAGCGAACGCGCCGGCCTACCAAGAGGTGTCTTCAATGTTGTCACATCAAGCGACGCGGAGATGGTCGGACAAAGTTTCTGCGCAAATGAGTTGGTCGCGAAGATCTCGTTCACCGGGTCGACCAATGTCGGCCGCATTCTGATGCGTCAAGGAGCCGATCAGATCAAGAAGTTCAGCCTTGAGCTAGGTGGCAATGCGCCTTTTATAGTGTTTGACGATGCCGACATTGACGCAGCCGTCGAAGGGGCTGTTGCGGCTAAATTCCGGAATGCAGGCCAAACCTGCGTGTGTGCAAATCGCATCTATGTCCAATCAAGCGTCTATGATGAGTTTGCGGCCAAGCTCGCAAAACGCGTTGAAGCCCTCAAGGTAGGGAATGGCTTTGATGCTGGCGTAGAGATCGGACCTCTGATTGACGGCAACGCGATGAAGAAGGTTAGGGGCCATCTCGATAACGCTTTGGCAAACGGTGCACGCGTGGTGGCCGGCGGTTCTTCAGCCCAACACGGCGGGCAGTTCTTTGCTCCCACCGTGCTCGTCGGGGTCACCTCGGACATGAAAGTCACTCGCGAAGAGACCTTTGGGCCTTTGGCTCCTCTCATCTCGTTCGATTCGGAAGAGGAAGTGATCCGCTTGGCCAATGATTCTAAATTTGGCCTGGCCGGCTATTTCTACTCGAAGGATTTCGCCCGCATTTTCAGGATAGCCGAGGATATGGAGACTGGAATGGTCGGCGTAAACACAGGCCTTATCTCTACGGAATTGGCCCCTTTCGGAGGTGTCAAGCAGTCTGGACTCGGACGTGAGGGATCGAAATACGGCATTGATGACTACACCGAGCTCAAGTACGTTTGCTTGAGTTTTTAAAAGCACTGGCACGTTGCCAAAATGGGTTCGCTGAGCAGTAAGCATGGCGTCTATTTGGAGGCGGCCGGTACCAGTATGCTCAAACGAGAAGCCAGACCGAAACTCTGCAGGTAATCAGTCAGCGGGTGCTCGTGCAGACAGAATGACCGTGCGCTCGCCGACAATTCCGACTTCGACCCACTCATACATAGCTGCATGCTTTGCCGCTGATTGCACTGTGAGCTATGGATTCGAAAGAGGCATGTACAGGGCCAGCTATTGAGCGGAATAGAACCCTCCTCCCCTCTGCTGTTTGACGGTAGATCTCATCCGATCTCTAAGAGCCTCTTGGTTCAAAATCCAACTTCTAACTTTCGTATATTTGGTAATGGGAGTTAAACAACGAATGTTAGACAAATTTTTTATCTGCGTCTCAGAAATAGTTAGCGCTCATTGACTGAGACTTGGCCCAGCCCATTCGGTTCCCCACTTCAACAAAACGGGCGGGGCGAAACCACACAGACCTTCCTGCCGCTTGACTTCTTCAGTCAATGCATCCGTGGACAGTGCGCAAGCCACTTGTGGTGAGCAAGGTGCGTCAGCAAGTTGGGTTCAGCAGCAAGGCGGCGCTCAATAAGTTGAGGGCCTACTGGCACAGTTTGACCTGCGTGGTGGACAAGGCTCCGGCAACGTTCTGCAGGGACAGCGGGCCGCCTGAATGACGCAGCCAGTTTAGTCGGGCGTGCTGCCAAAGACCATTACGGGACCATTTCCCTGTTCACGACCATTTTCGATCATCTCTACTGATTGACAGGATAGCGGAAGAGCCTCCCCCCTGCGACACAACGTCTACGTCAACTCGAAACGGATTTGCTGCGCACCTTCCCAAAGCGTCTTGTTACCCAGCACGGACAAATTTTCGAGGTCAGACGTGATGGTGATGAAATGGTTGCCAGCGAGCTGTCCCATCTTGGACGAAAAATCGACACCGCCGTAAGCGAGCAAGATTTCCGTCTCGCTGATGCCGCCGGGATAGAGGATGATATGGCCGGGCGCCGGATGGCTTGTATGGTTTTCGTAGCCGACACCGAAATTATAGTCGCCAAGTGGGATCCATACGCCTTCACCCGACCAGCGAACATGGACGATCTGGCCTTCAAAGGGCAAACGTTCGATGAAAGCCTTGCAGGTTTGCGGTGCTTTTTCGGTCTCGAGCACTGCGTCGAAGACGAACGGGCCAGCGGTGATCTTCAGCTTCATAAATTCACGTCTCCGGATTGGTTAGATGGATTTTGTGTTTTTGGTGCGCGCTGCACGGTAGGTACCATCGCCTTTTTTCCCGACAAGTTCGCCATCGCTCACCATCACACGGCCGCCGAGGATGACGGTGGTGGGCCAGCCAGTAACCTCGACGCCTTCATAGGGCGAATAATCGGCACCATCGTGCAGATCGGCGTGGCGTATCGTGCGATTGATGGTCGGGTCCCAGATGGCGATATCGGCATCCGCCCCGATCGAGATCGAGCCTTTTTCCGGGTAGAGACCGTAGGTCTTGGCATGGTTGGTTGCCGAAAGAGCAACGAAGCGCGGCAGATCGATGCGCCCCTTCATAACGCCTTCGGAGAACAGGATCGGCAGGCGCGTCTCGACACCAGGAATGCCGTTGGGTATGTGGCGGAAGCTCTTAAGTCCTTTGGGGCTACGCTTGCCGCGCTCGTCATCATAACGGAACGGGCAGTGATCCGACGAGAACAGATCGAAAATACCGGTTTCGATCCCTCTCCAGCACTCTTGCTGAGCAGCCATGTCGCGGGGTGGCGGAGAGCAGACGAATTTTGCGCCCTCCCAATCCATGCCGTCGAGATCATCCGCTGTCAGCATCAGATATTGTGGGCAGGTTTCGCCGACAACCTTGATGCCGCGGGCGCGGGCCCGTGCGATTTCCTCCATCGCTTCACCGTTGGAGACATGCACGATGACAATGGGCACATCAACGATTTCGGCAAGTGTGAGCGCCCGGTGTGTTGCCTCGCGTTCAACCGCCACCGGCCGTGTAGACGCATGGGCTCGCGGCGCAACGTCACCGGCCGCCTCATGCCTGGCAATCAAAAAGCGGATGGCATCTTCGTTTTCGCAATGAACCATGACAGTCGCGCCCGTCGAACGGGCTACATCGAGCGTCTTCAGGATTTCTGCATCGTTCAGCCGAAGCCCCTCATAAGTCATGAAGACCTTGAAGGAAGAATATCCGTCAGCAGCCAAAGCCGGAAGCTCCTGCCCAAGGAGACTATCCGTTGGGTCGGAAACGATGAGGTGGAAGCTCACATCCGTATAGCAGTTGCCTTCAGCGAGCTTGTGATAGGCGTTCAAAGCCTCGCGCATCGGCCGTTCTTTGTCCTGCAGGCAGAAAGGCATGATTGTGGTGTTCCCACCGAAAAGTGCCGAACGGGTACCGCTTTCAAAATCGTCGGCCATGACGATGCCGTCTCCCGATGGCTGGGAGATATGGACGTGGCTATCAATGCCACCCGGCAGAACATATTTGCCGCTGGCGTCGATTGTCCGGGCACCGCCGTCAAGCTCCTTGCCGATCTGCACAATTTTGCCGTCGAGAATGCCTATGTCGGCTATGAAGACATCGGAGGCGGTCGCGATGGTGCCACCCTTAACGATTAGGTCAAATCTGGTCATTTCCAACTCTCAATGATGGAGGATCTTGCTGAGAAAGGCATCGGTGCGCGGATTGTGACGATTACCGAAGAATTCTTCCGTTGGGCGGTCCTCGACAATCTCGCCCTGGTCGATGAAGATCATCCGGGTCGCGACTTTACGGGCAAAGCCCATCTCATGGGTGACAACCATCATCGTCATGCCTTCACTGGCAAGGTTGGTCATTACATCCAACACTTCGGAGATCATTTCAGGGTCGAGGGCTGATGTCGGCTCATCGAACAACATTGCTTTCGGGTTCATGGCCAGCGCCCGGGCTATCGCAACGCGCTGCTGCTGTCCGCCAGACAATTGGCCGGGATATTTGTGGGCGTGCCCTGTCATCCCCACTCGATCCAGAAGATCCATGGCGCATCGTTTGGCGATGCTTTCGTTGCGATGAAGAACAATGCGCTGCGCCAGCATGATATTGGCTTCGATCGTCAGATGCGCGAAGAGTTCGAAATTCTGAAACACCATACCGACGCGTGAGCGCAGATCGGGAAGATTTGTGCCGGGATCGTTGACTTCTATACCATCCACGCGGATCGACCCTTCCTGAATGGGCTCCAGCGCATTGACGCATTTGATCAGGGTCGATTTTCCAGACCCGGACGGCCCACAGACCACGACAACTTCACCCTTGGAAACGGTGGTCGAGCAATTCTTGAGAACGGCAAAATTGCCGTAGTATTTCGTGATGCCGGTGATCTCGATCATGATCTCACTCCCTGAAAACGATTGATGGAAAAAGCCGACAAATCCCGGCCGGGATCGCGGCCAAGGACGAGATTGGCTGTGAGTTGGCCGATGATAGGCCCGAGCGTATAGCCATTGGATGTAACAGCGTTGAAGAAACCGGGCATGCCAGGATGTTCTCCCAGGATCGGCGCGCCGTCGATGTTGATATTCATGGCAGCCCAACTGCGGATGACATGAAGTTTTCGCAGACCCGGCACAACGTGCTGCGCCACCCAAAGATTGCCCTCCAGACTGGAAAACAACGGTCGAGGATGGCTGTGAACCGGGTCAAGGCCAGCCGTCCAGCCACCGCCGATCAGGAAGTTGCCATTGGCAGCCTGTTTCAGTGTCAGATGACGATCGGCATGGGCGACCAGATGCGAAATCGCTGGCGCAGCAGCCTCGGTCACCACCATTTGCAGCGGCGCCCCGAACACAGGCACATCAAGACCTAACATTTCCCCGACGCGTGAAGCGAAAGCACCGGCAGCATTTACGATGCGCCCTGCCCGCAAGGCTCCCCGCGAGGTCTCGATGGCGAAGCCTGATCCGTCACGACGGATCGACAGCACTTCGGTCCGGTCAAATACACGGGCACCGGCTTCCACCGCGCCATCATGGACGTGGCGCGTCGCAACAAGCGGATTGATCTTGCCTTCCATTGGGCAATAGGAGGCTCCGATCATCAATGGCGAAAGCGCGGGCTCCAGCTTTCGCAAGTCATCAGCACCAATGACATGGCAATCAATGCCATTTTCGCGTTCGACCCGCGTCTTCTCTTCAAGGAAGCGCATATGCGCTTCGGTTTCGGCAACCATTAGGCCACCCGTGATCTTCATCTCGAAATCGCGACCAAGCTTCTTCTCCAGCGTCTGCCAAAGCGCAATGGAGTCTCGCTGGAGAGGCAGCGTCTTTGCCGCTGGTCCTCCACCTGCTTCGGCGCGGGCTCCATGATCAAATGACAACAATTGCGCATGCAGGCTGCCAGCATTGCCGCCCGACGCCAGCCCGCCCGGAAAGCCACGTTCCAAAACGACAACATCTTCGCCCGCTTCCGCCAGAAACAGGGCGCTCGAAAGTCCAGCAATCCCTGCACCGACGATAACGGTGGACGCTTCTTTCAACGGCAGCGGTTCGGAATGCGGCAGCGGCGGACGCTGTGGCAGAAGCGCCCTTTTGTGCCCTCCCCACTCCGGTTTCTCAGCGGCAAGCGCGGCAAGAGGCACCGGGCGAAGTGGCATCTGCGGGGCAAGGAGGCCGTTGGTCTCACTCATGGGCCGGCCGGTCAGCTCTGTGAGGGTGCGGCCACAGTAGCGGCTTTGGCAGCGCCCCATACCGGCACGCGTCAGGCGTTTCAATGTTGCAATGTCTGGCGGTCCCTGAACAGCAAGATGCTTGAGGGTACCAATTGCCACACTTTCGCAACGACAGGCGAGTGCGGTATCTGCGGGTTCCAAAGGCGTTGCCGCCGGGGCGAACAACCGCCAAAGTGCTGCTTGGAACGCCTTGGCACGCGCAAGCTTTGTCTGGGCTGTGGTGTCTGGCCGAGCCTTCAAGCCAAGCTTGGCGGCAATTGCCAAACCGGCAAGCCTGCCTTCAGCCATTGCGAGGTGGGCACCACCAAAACGCACAGCTTCGCCGACGATATGGACATGAGGCAGCGAGCTTTCACCATCCTCGGCACATTGCGCTGTGAGTGCGCCATTTTCGGTCACGCTGTGAGCGCATCCAAGCAATCGCGATAGCTCATTGGACGAGGTGAAATTGCCCCCAAGCAACACGGTGTCGACTTCGAAAGTCGTTTCGACCCCAATCCCTGAAACTGTCACCGCCTCAACTCGGCCATCTCCTCTGATATCAGAAATTTGCGCGTTCCAGGCGAGCTTGACGCCTGCTCGTTCCAGCCTTGCGATCTCTTTAATGCCTTTCAGGGCAAGCGCCGCATCATGGCGAAAAACACTCAACGCTTCGACAGGCCTGCTCCATGGTGCGCTGGCCTGCTCCACCAAACAGATGACGTCACCGCCAGCCTTGATGATTTCGCTTGCGACCTGAAAATTCAGAGGACCGTTCCCGGCAATCAGAATGCGTCGACCGGGAAGCGTGCCATAGCTGCGCAGCAGGGTTTGCGCTGCACCTGCCGTCATGACACCCGGCAGCGTCCAACCCCTGATAACTGGCGGTCGCTCAAAAGCCCCGGTGCCGATGACCAGCATGGCAGGTCGGCAATAAAAAATACCATCATGGCCCAGGCAGGAGATGACCGGCCTTCCATCTTCTCCATGGGCCGCACCCCAGACGGTGACGCCTGAGAGGATGGTCACGCCAAGCGAACGCGCTTTTTGTATCAACGCTGCGCCGTCCGCTGCCTGGCGGTCAGCCTTGAGCGCCAAACGGGCAACATCGGTGTTGGGCTGCTTGAAAAACTGACCGCCAGATGCGTGCCGCTCATCGACCACGGTCACGGAAGCCCCGGCTCCTGCCGCTGCCACCGCCGCAGCCAGACCACCGGGACCGGCTCCGATAACTAGCAAGTCCATGCCCAACTCGACAAGACTTGATGGGACAGGCATGAGGTCGGCAAGGTCAGGAGCAGATATGTCAGGACGCGCCTGCTGGCGATCGATGCGCATGCCGTCTCGAACGGGCGTCATACAGGCGCGCTGGCTAGTGCGGCCATCGACCGTCACAAGGCAATCGTGACACACACCCATACCGCAAAACAGACCACGCTTCTCCCCTGCTGCATCAGTGGAGAAGTCTGCTCGACCCTGCGCGGTCAGCGCAGCGGCAATAGAAAGGCCCGGATCCAAACGATGCGCGACACCATCGATATGGACGGTCACTCCTGCATTCTGAATGATCAAACCGGGCATCCGTTTTTCTCCGGCTCAGTTCTGGGGAAAGCTTAAGCCGAAACGCTCGACCAAAGCTTTCATCGCGCCATCCTGCTCTGACGGCAGCGGCAGACGCGGCGGCAGCGGCGATCCTGCCGCAAATCCCATATGGTTCAACAGAGCCTTTGAGCCAGCGACATAAGCCTGCCCTCCAACCGCCTGAATGATCGGCAGCCACTCCAGATAAAGCGCACGTGCTTCATCGTATTTCTTCTCATCAGCTGCGAGTGTGAAGATGCGCGACATGGCCGCTGGTGCCACATTGGATGCAACGGCTACCCATCCTTGTGCCCCCATGACGAAAGATTCAAAACCGAGAATACCGCCAAAAGGCGTCATGTTGTCACCGGCCAGGCGAACGATATCGCGGATCCGCGTGACTTCAAGCGTCGATTCCTTGACATAGTCGCAGCCATCAATCTCGGCAATGCGAGCCAGAAGCTCAGGCTTCATATCCACATTCGATGTCGCAGGGTTGTTGTAGACCATGATCGGAATGGAAATTGAACCGGCGATGGTTCGGTAATGCGCTACCAATTCGTCGTCTGTCGGCGTGGAGTAGAAAGGTGGGATGATCATCACGCCATTCGCGCCCATCGCTTCGGCCTTGCAGCTCAAGCGCACTGCTTCCCGGGTATCTTCCGCACCTGTTCCGATCAGCACTGGAACCCGTCCGGCGGCGGTTTGGATGACCGTGCGGGCAACATCTTCCCAATCCTGATCGGAAAGTGAAAGGAATTCCCCCGTCGAACCAAGAGGAATCAGTCCATGCACGCCCTCCCGGATCTGCCAATCCGTAAAGGCAGCGAGTGCTGGCAAATTGACTTTTCCATCTGCGTCGATGGGAGTGATCATCACGGTGAAGACACCACGAAACGTCTTTGGCATGCAATAAGTCCTTTATTGAGTATCAGCGCTTTTCAGTCATCTGCAGGGGTGCAGTGGACTGGCCGAAGCGCCTTTCTATGTGGCGCTGCACGAAGTCCCAGAGGGTCGTCAGGAGAAGGTAGTAGATGGCAGCAACCGCGAAGAGTTCGAGCACCATGAACTTTTCCTGAATCAGCACCTGGGTACGCCGCAGCAGTTCTTCCATTGAAATGACCGAGGTAACCGAGGTCGTCTTCAGCAGACCATTTACCGAGTTGCCAAGGGGTGGAATGATGACCTTGAAAGCCTGCGGCATGACGATGTGGCGCATAATCTGACGCTCGGTCATGCCCAAGGCCCTTGCCGCACGGGCCTGTCCTGCGGGAACTGCCTCGATGCCGGAGCGGATAATCTCCGCCAGGTAGGCCGCTTCATTCAAAGCCAGACCGATCAATGCCGCTTGGACGACCGTAAACTTGATCCCGAGTTGCGGTAGTGCCGTATAAAGTACAATCAACTGCACAAGCAGCGGCGTACCCCGGAACAGCCAGATATAGAACCAGCCGACGCACCTCATCAGCCTTAAATTGGATCGGCGCATCAGCGCGACGACAAAGCCGAGCAGCAGGCCGAACACGAGTGAGACGCAGGTCAGCCAGATGGTGGTGACAACACCTCCAAGGATAAAGGGGTTGACGAGATAGTCGAAGAAGCCAGACCAGTTCCAGTACGACATGGTGGGACCTTTATTGCTAAGGGGATGCCGGACGAGCCGGCATCCGTCAGAATGGTGAACCGTTCAGATCAGCGGTTTGGACCCTTGACCGAATAGTCGCCGGCGATCATCGGCAGGCCGTAGCTGTCGAAGAGTTTTTCCAGAGAACCATCTGCCTTCATGTCTTTGAGGACGCCGGATACCGCGTCTGCAAGTGTTGCACTCTTGAAGGCAACGGCAACAGGCGCTGGATAAAGGCCACTGACGGCACGGCGGAAATCGCCACGGCTATCATATTCCTTTGCGACACCATCGATTGAAACAACACCTTCGACTTGACCAGCGCGCAGCGCCTGAAAGGCAAGCGCAAAATTATCGAAAGTCTGAATGACGAGCCCCGTCTTGCCGGCGGCCTTGAGTTCGGCGTCAAGAGCACGGGTCTTGGTTTCTTCGAAACCGCCAAGCTCGACGCCGATACGCAGGCCATCCAGGCCATCCTTGTCCTTGACGGTGGTGTTGCTCGTCGCAACGGAAACGCTGATCGCCTGATCCTCGTAAGGGATCATTTGCATGATGGCCGCGCGCTCTTTCGTGAAGAATATTCCAGTATTGATCATATCCCATCGACCAGCCTGAAGACCGGGGATCATCGCCGAAAATTCGATACGGACATATTCGGGCGTAAGGCAAAGACGCTTGGCGATTTCCTTGCCAAGCTCGACACGCATCCCTTTGAGCTCGCCGCTGGAATCGACGAACTGCATTGGCGGCAATGTTGGATTGGTCGACATGGTCAGCGTGCCGGGCTTGACCAGTTCGGAATCAGCGACCTTAGGCGCGCAGCTCTGCGCGAACGCAGACGCGGAGGTGCATACTAAAAGTACGGACGTGAGTGTGATTGTGCGGAATGACATGGAAACCCTCTGGTTTTTCGATCTTCTTGCGGACCCGACCAACGCTGCTTGCTATTTTCGCATTCATTTGGTATACCAATTTCATACACAATCATTTGCCGTATGCAACATCTTTCCGCAAAGGCTGCAAAAAATTGAATTGGTTTTGTGAGGGGGTTGGATCAGTAGGTGGAAAGCACGTTTCGACGAATCCGATCCAGATGAAGCGTCATCGCGGCGCGGGCCGCTTCCGCGTCACGATCAAGGAGCGCACGCACGATGCCTTGATGATCGCTCAGCCCAGGCTTGCGATGGGCGAGCTTGCGCTGGCGTTCGAAGATCGTCGTGTAACGCCGCATCTGCAGAATGGTGTCAGCCATGAAAGGATTGCCGCTGGCATCGGCAATTCCCTGATGCAGCGCATCATCAAATGCCCACACAAAATCAGGATCGGGATCGGGGTCCGCCTCTATCGCATCGAGCATGGCAGCAAGGTCTGCAACGGTTTCCGCGGCTATACCCTTGCAGGCCAACGCCGCAGCGCTTGGTTCGACAAGCATCCGCATCGCAACGCCGTTGAGGTAGTCTGCAAGGGTAACGATCCGCACGGTGAGGACGCCTTTGACGTTGCGCACAAGAAGTCCCTGCCCCTCAAGACGACCCAATGCATCACGCATCGGCGAGCGCGAAACGCCCAGGCGCGCTGCAAGCCTTCTTTCCTGCACGACCGCACCACCTGCAAGTTGCGCCGAAAGAATTTCCGTGAGCAGCGACTGATAGGTTTCATCGGCAAGGCTTCTTTCTGCCGGAACGTCAACATCCATCCTCTCAACTCCGCTGCGTTTGATCACATAGCCCGGTATGGACCAAGGCAGAACACAAGAAAAGCCTTTCTGAAGGTATCGCGCGTGAGTAGTACAGTGGCAACCTGGAGACCGATGAACTTTGACACAAACAGACCCTAACTCCGGTATCGGTAAAACATCCAAGGACGCTGGCCACAAGCTGGCTGCCCTTTCTTACAAAGCCGTTTCGGACATGATCCGCCACCGCCGCCTCAAGGGCGGGCATGTGATTGTTGAAGCGCAACTTGCTGAAATGCTCGGCGTGTCGCGTACGCCTTTGCGCGAAGCGTTACAGCGTCTTGAGGGAGAAGGTCTGGTTCTAAAAGGTGACGGTCGAAACTACGTGGTACGACACGTCGATATCGGCGAATATATCCAGAGCCTGAAACTGCGTCTTTTGATTGAGCCACAGGCGGCTGTTCAAGCTATGCCCGGCATTCCCGGCCGCAAGCTCATCGAAGTGCGGCGCGAGATTGACGAACTGATGGACGCCACAGCCTATCACACGGATGCACACTGGTTTTCAGACGACCACCTGCACAACCTCATCATCGACCATTGTGGCAATGAAGTCATGGCAGGCGTTTTACGCAACCTGCGTGCCGCAACGCGACTGTTCGAGATTGGTCAGTTGAAAGACCGCCTGAAACCAGACTCCACGGAACATCTTGCCATCATTGACGCCTTGCAACGCAATGATTCGGATGCCGCCTTTGAAGCAACGAAAGCGCATATTGAGAGCCTGATTGGATTTGCGCGGATGCACCTCATCATCAATGAATGAGCAACACGAAACCAGGAATGACAGAAAATGCTGACAATCAAACGCCTTAGCATCGAGGATGCACGGGTGCTTATCGAAGGTGCCCGCGCGAAAGCTGAGGAGATCGGCGTACCCATGTGCATCGCCATCACCGATGAATCGGGACAACTGATGGCCTTTGAACGGATGGATGGCGGCAAAATAACGAGTACGATCATTGCGCAGGACAAAGCCTATACGGCAGCGGGGGCAAAAAGAACCACAGAAAGCTATGGTGTCGCCAGCCAGCCAGGCAGCCCGGCATACGGGATCAACTCAGCGATCGGTGGTCGTTTAATGGTCGTCGGCGGCGGTTTGCCTGTGATCATCGACGGCGAGGTTGTCGGCGCGATAGGCCTCAGCTCCGGGACGCCAGCGCAGGACACTCAGTGCGCCCAAGCAGGGATTGAACACTTCATCTCAAGCCTTTCCGGCTCTGCTGAAACGAATAATCTAGATCGGATAAATCAATGATTACAGAGATGTCGCGTGGCAAACTACGCTTTACGTATAAAAACGACAGCTACAGCGCAGAAGGTGAACTGGTCCTTCCAGACGATGAAACTGTAGAGTTTGTTCTCTATAAGCGTTCCATAAAAAATGAAATCTTGGATGAAGCGCTCACAGAAGAAGAAATAGATCACATCAGACAAAGCCTGTACCGTGAGTTCAACAACACGGGACGCAAGTTGACGGTTGAGGAATAAGAGACATCCATTGTAGGAAATGGATGGAGCATTCCTGAAAGCATACCATTGAATACCGGGAGCTTCCGCGGCGATCTCGAGATCTGGTTCGAGCAACTGGTCGAAGACATATCTTCGGGACCTGGGCACGCGCTGTTCCGCGAACGGATCAACGATGTCCGTGCAGCGCAGGCGGCGGCCGGCTACGTCTACCAGAACCTCGTCTGCCTAATCGATCGCTGCGCCGGGCGACTCATGCCAGCTCTCAGCGAAATTGGGCTGGCAGTCGAGGAGTTGCACGAATAGGCTGCCACTCCCTCCGAACTCGTGCGGATCAACTGCGACGCCAATGCAGCCGAGCAAGTGCTGATGCCGCTTCTGACCCGCTTCATGAAGCTGCAGCCGGCAATGCGCTTCGAAATTCGGTCCGAGGGAAGACTGGTCGATATTGCCGAAGGGGGGTTCGACTGCGGTGTGCGTGCTGCGGAACTCGTCCCGAGCGAGATGGTCGCGATCCCAATAGGACCGGATCAGCAGCATATCGTCGTGGCATCGCCTGCCTATCTTGATGATGCGCCTCCCGTCGCAAGCCCATCAGAACTCTCACTTCACCGGTGCATCCAGCTTCGCATGGCCGGCGGGTCGATCTACCGCTGGGAGTTTCAGCGTCGCGGCGAGGATGTCGTCGAGGCAACAACCGGCAACCTCGTCGTCGACCAGTCCCGGCTTGTTCTTGCGGCCGCGCTCGACGGTCGCGGCCTTGCGTACGTGACGCGGTGGATGGCGGCTGACGCACTTGCCGACGGGAGACTCCGGCAGGTGCTAGCCGAATGGACGCCGCCCTATCCTGGCCTCTGCCTTTACTATCCGAGACACCGTCACATAGGGGCGGGAATGCGCGCGTTTCTCGACTTTCTGAGATCGCAGCCGTCGAATTAGAACCCTTGTAGAGATATGAACCGGCGACCTGTAATTCTAAAGACTTAGGCCGACCAGGGATTGATGACTACCAATCCGGCTGCTTCGAATGGGCTTGTATCTCGCGTTGCGACCACGAGATGGTTTTCTGCAGCTGTAGCAGCAATGTATCCATCAGCCTTCCCGATCGCCTTTCCAGATGTTCGGCTGCTGGCCATCAGGTCCGCATAGAATTGGGAGGTACCTACATCAAAGGGCAGAATGCGCCCGTCGAAAATTGGTAGAACTTCACCTTCAAGGCGACCGTGGAGAATTGTCTTACGCTTCCCCGATGGCATTGAGGCAATCCCGAAACGTAGTTCGGCAATTGAGATAGCAGAAATGAATAGCGTCTCGATGGCCTGTGCATCCAACCAAGTCAGCACAGCACTATCAGGAGCTGGCTTCCAAGGCTCAGATATTACATTAGTGTCTAGCAAGATCATTCGAAAGTCATCGGTACTGCCGGGGTCCCGTCGCGCTGTTGTTGCAGCGCTTCGACATCATTGTTTGACATTTCGGCGTCACGACCAATGGCCGCGAGAAGCGAGCCGAGCTTCACGCGCCCAGAAGGACGAACAGCGGCTTCGAGAATGTCACGAATTTCGGCCTCGGTACTACGACCGTGGCAAGCTGCTCTCGCGCGTAACGCCCGATGAGTTTCATCAGAGAGGTTTCGTATGGTCACCGCCGCCATTTATTACATCCTATATATATTTTGGTTGTGATATCATTAGCACATAAATGATAGCACTTTCAAGTCGTACTATGAGCCGGAAATGGGCAATGGCCGCGTTCTTTCGCCTTGGACGGATTCGAACGCTCGGCACGTTCTTTGTCTTTACAATCGTGAATTCGTTCAGCTCCTTGGCCCTATAAGCTGAACTGATTGTACTGCCTGGTAAGCAAACCCGCCGACGTTTACCATATTTGAACTCACTTCTCGCCCTTCTGGTGACGGGCGTTGCATCACGGCAAGATGTCGTGGATGCAACAGTGAAGGGACTCCGCAGTTTGCCTTTGTTTTCAATCGCGCTCTCGGGTGCACCGCATCACGCGCTCTCGCCTGTCTGCGTACTAGCTACATATATCTCTCCGATGTTTTCCGAGAGTTTGCGGTTGAATTCGGCGTCTGGCATGGAAACACGTAAATTCTCAACCAGAGCTCGCGAGAAGCTTCCAATCACCCCGGGGTTCTCTTTGAGTTTCTCGCAGGCGACCTTTAGTCTGTAGCCTCCGGACAAGGCAAAAACTCGAGCAACTCTGGGATGCTCTACAAGTCCTGCGTAGAGATCCGGCTGATTTGGCAGGGTAAGCTTCAATATGACCTGCGTTCCATGCGCAAGCTCCGAAAGATTCCTCAGGATTTCCTTGACCAAAGTGGTTTCGGCCATTGCCTTATCCGGGCTCCTGACGAGAACCTCAGGCTCGATAATCGGGATCAATCCGTTCTTTAGGATAGTCGATGCCACCTCAAATTGCTGCGCGACAGCGGCAGAAATCCCATTTTCAGACGCTGAATTTATAACCGAGCGCATTTTTGTCCCAAGGACGCCTTTCTCTAATGCGCGCTCGAGCAAATTGCTGAGATTTGGTATGGGCTTCATCAACTGAACGCCGTCGTGGTCGGCTTCTCGACCGCTGTCGACCTTGAGAAAGGAGAAGATTCCGCGATCTTCCCAAAGGTATGCCGGTATTGATTTTGTGCCGATGGAATGATCCATAGTTTGCTCGAATAAGATGGTGCCAATCACTCTCTCGCTCGAAAATCCGGGTGCAGTCATTATCCTCATGCGCATTTCATGGATAAGCTTCAACATCTCCGCGTCACCCTGATAGGCGGTATCGGATATGCCGTATGAGCGTAAGGCGTCTGGGGTGGACCCTCCGCTTTGATCTAGTGCCGCAATGATTCCCGATGCTGAAGTCAGCCGGGCGGCCATTTCTATGCGGGTTTCCGTATTCATTCGTACTTCCCTTCTTTAGATCATTCAGAGATTTCGAGGAGTGACTCAAGCGAGGAGGGATCGTACGTCCTTCCACCAGGGCTCACCCGCGGGGGCAGATCGCTATCTCACAACTTAAAGTTCTTTCGGTGATACGCGTGCCGGAAGCCTACTTTCCTAAGGTTATCAAAAGAAATATTGGGTTCTCCGACTGCAGGTGCCAATGTCTCGACGGCAAATGTCGACACGTTGTTTCCGAGCCCATGTTCGATACGACTTTTGATGAGCGCCTTTTGAATACCGCGATTTCGAAATTCTGGAAGTGTGGTGCCGCCGCCTAGCCATGCGTAGGTTCCAGACTGGTACATGGTGGCAGTGCCGACGGGATTTTCACCATCCAAGGCGAAAAAACACGACCAGCCTACCTTTCCGACGATCGCTGACCACAACCTCGTCAGGGTCGATGGAAAGTTAAAGCCTTTGCACACCATCGTCCCAAAGAGCACGGCTTCCTCGACATGAACGAGTCGCGTTCGGATCGAGTTGGGCTCCGAAAGGTTCGCTGATGGGCCGTCGTAGACAAGCTTCGCCCAGCCGACACCATATTCAAGCAGACCCTTGGCGAGGATCCAGTCTTTAGTTCCGGCTGGAGCGCGGTCCATATTTACCTGAAGAAACCGGTTTCCGCTCTTCCCGTTCATCCACCCATAGGCTTCCTCAAGATCGTTCACAGAGTTTAGCCCGAGTACACGGTTCAGACCCATGGCTGGCGCGCTTGGCAGCCATATTGCGCATCCACCGTTGATGGGCAGGCATTCAAAATGCTCTTCAGATTTGAGCGTTGCCGGTGAGACATTGTAAAGATCCACGAAGGCTTTGACCTCGATAGCCTCTTCTTCTGTCGGAGATGAACGTTGTGAAAAGTGCGAATTCAAAATGACCATGTGGCTGTCTTCGACTGATGGAAATGGAAACGAGGCCGATCAGAAACCAAATTCGCTGAGCCCCGGGTGATCGTCGGGCCAACGACCGAGCGGCGAGTGAAAGCGACGGTCTTCAACGCGGATGGGCAGGTCGTTAATGCAGGCATATCAGGCCACTATCGTTGAACTCCCAGTTCTCGTTGCCGAAAGAGCGGAACCAATTGCCGCTGTCGTTATGCCACTCATACGCAAACCTGACGGCAATCCTGTCGCCGCCGAACGTCCACAGCTCCTTGATCAGACGGTAGTCGAGTTCCCGCCGCCACTTTCCTGCAAGGAGAGCGATGATAGCCTCCCGGCAACTAACGAACTCGGCGCGGTTACGCCACTGACTATCAGCAGTGTACGCCAACGCAACCTTGCCCGGGTCCCGGCTGTTCCGGCCATCTTCGGCAAGCCGCACCGTGTCGGCAGTAGTCTGCGATGTAAACGGCGGTAGAGGCGGTCTTTGAGCGTTGGTCATTCGGATTTACCTTCTAATCTTGCCCGCAACGCTGCATTTTCAGCTTCGAGCTGTTGCAGCTTCTGACGTAGTGGTGCGACTGCTTGCTCAACTTGCTGTTCAGTGTAGCGGGGGATGATGTGCTGGGGGCAGTTCCAGTCGTATGCTTCGAGCCGAAGCTTGAATATCCGCTCTGCACGCCCCCTATACGTCGGATCGGATACGAGGTCCGTTAGCGATGAATTGGCGTCGAGCGTCAGCCGCTCGACGTGTGCATAGACTTTGAGCCGGGTCCGTCGGACATAGTCCATGAGAAACAGACAGGCGCGGTCGTTGGCTGCGAAATTCCCTGCGCTGATGTATTGGCGGTTTCCGCGATAGTCGGCAAATGCCATTGTTTGGGGATCAACGACCTTGAGGAAACCGGTTTTCCCTCCGCGATGTTGAACATATGGCCAACCCGTCTCTGACACAGATGCGATATAGAAGCTGTCGCGCGTGGCGATGAAAGCGATCTCGTTCTCCGTCAAAGTATCCGATGGCCGATCGTTCTCGCCCAGCCATATCTGGTCCACCCCCATATCCGCCTGCGCGGCTCGGACGCTTGGCGTGACGGCGACTTCCAGAAAGTGGTACGGCATACCTCGTCTCCATACTTGAGTAGGCCCGCATCAGCGAACAATGCGGGCCTTGATCTATCTCAGCTACCTAAATCCCCGGCTACAGCATCAGTCTTGCAAAGCCCAGTCGGCGACTTCCCAGCGCATCTGACCACGATCTGAGACCACACGACCAAGACCTGGGAACGGCATGTGTGTCGCAGCAATTAGGGCGCCTTCCGAGGCAGCTTGTGGGAGGAAGCGATCGCGCATCGCTTTCGCAGCAGCCTGATCCTGTTCGAACAGGAAGAAGACGTCCGTTGCAGCAGGATGGACGACCGGGAAAATCATGTCGGATACCATGATCAGGCTCTTGCCCCCGTCCTCGATTCGGACCCCGATATGGCCAGGCGTATGGCCGGTTAGGTCGACAATCGAGACGCCAGGAACGAGTTCACGCTCTCCGTCGATGGCTTGTAGCTTCGGATAGAGGCGGACCACCTCTTCCGCCATCTTGAAGCTAGGCTGCAGGAAATCAGGCGCGCCATTGCTCTTGGCCCGGTCAGTCCAGTGCTTGACGTCGCGACGGTCTACATAGACCTCTGCACTCGGATAATTGTTCTTACCGCCGAGAACCAGACCGCCCATATGGTCCTGGTGCATATGCGTCACGATAACCGCATCGATATCGCTTGGCTTCAGACCGAGCGTGGCCAGCGCCTGCGGGAGATGTCCGGTTTCCCCGATAGAACCTGCAGCGCCGGCATCGATCAGGATGCGTTGCTTACCGTCTTCAACGAGGTATTGATTAAACAGAAAACGAACCCCGCCGGATCTGCCCGTAAATTGGGCGTTTGCGGCCTTTTCCACTTCGGGAGCCGAGCGTCCCGGGAAGTAGTTGTAGGGCATATCAGCATATCCATCCGTCAGGGCAGTTACCGTGAAACGGCCGATATGTATCTGTGCAAACGGCGTTGTTACGACCGGTGTCCCAGTAGCTTTGGATGTAGCAGCCTGCGCGGTCAAGTCGCCGAGCAGGCTTCCGCCGAAAAGAGTTCCTCCAACGAGACCAAGAGGCAGAGCGCTCGCGAAAGCGCGGCGTGACAGCTGAGGCATGCCACTCTCCTCAAGTTTAGTCAGTGATGTCTGTGAGCGTTTCGTCATAAGAAAGTTGCGCATGGTATTCCCCCAGTCGGTTATTGATGTTGGACAGCAGCTGACGCTCAGCATCAGTTAGGCTGGTTTTGCTTAGCTGCGGTTCTGATGAGCGCTGCGACTTCTTCAGGCTGGGACAGCATTACTGCATGGCTGCTGCTGACCTCCACGACCGTGGCTCCTGCGCGCTCGGCCATCGCTGCCTGCGCTTGAGCGGGTATCATTCGATCTTGCGTTGCAAGCAGGTACAAAGATGGCTTGGATTTCCACGCCGCAGAGGTGATCTTGCCTTGGACGGCTTCAAGGCCCCAAGGCCTCTGGGCGGCACCCATGAACTGCGCTTCTGCGGGATCTATGTCGGCCGAGAATGCAGCCGCAAACTTCTGCGGATCGAGTTTGATGAAGCCATCCTTCGGCGGAAGGAGTGGAGCTTTCTCCGCGCCAGGAACCTCTTGCGACGCAAGGTCGAAGACGGACTCCCCAGCGTCCGGAACGAAGGCTGCCAGATAAACGAGACCCCGAACCTTTTCGTCGCCCCCGGCTTCCGTGATCACGGCACCACCGTACGAATGCCCGACAAGCACAACCGGATGGGCAGCTTCTGCGATCACACCCTTCGTGCGTTCCACATCTTGCTCGAACGTGACTGCCGAATTCTGCACGACAAAGACTTCATAACCGTCTCGCGACAGGATCTCGTAAACCTTCCGCCAGCCGGAAGCGTCAACAAACGCCCCGTGTACGAGCACAACTGAGACTGGTTCGGATGAAAGGTTGTTAGGCTTCAGAGTCATTACGCGAGCTCCAAGGTGGCACCATTTGACTGCACTGCCCGTGAAAAGCTCAACAGCGTCAAACTCTGTGACGGACATGGCATTGCCATCGGTGAGTGTGCTGTTGCACTGCCAAGGCAGCGATTGCCCTACTCGATTAATTGATTAACTGTTCGATAGGTGTAGGCCTGATGAGGCCAACTCTCAATTGAGACATTGGTCCGCTCCGACTAGACCAAGGGACTGCGGAAATAGACCTTGGTCTATAAATCTCAGCTAACGTAAACGCGCGGACCGGCGTATTCTCAAACCCGTGCTAACGTTTCGAGCGTCTGGGGATTAAATTGGAACACCAAATAAATACTGACGAGATCATTGACATGATCCCGGCGATGGCTTGGTCCACGACAGCTGACGGAATGCTGGACTTCGCCAATCAGCACTTTTTGGAATATGTCGGCTTGTCGCTTTCGGACATCGCCGGCGAAAACTTTTACCGCCTTTTCCACCCCGAAGACCTCGAACGACTGGGCACTGAGTGGCGGAACATTATGACCTCGAGAACGGCCAAGGAAGTCGAGGGACGGCTCAGACGCGCGGACGGGGAATTTAGATGGTGTAGTCTTCGGCAAAAGCCGCGGCATGATCCGGAAGGAAAGGTCGTCAGATGGTATGGCGTGGTTCTCGATATCGAGGACCGAAAACAAGCCGAGGATGCGCTCAAAGAGACCAAAGCCGCGCTCGCAGCAAGCGAGCACAATCTCCGGCTTATAATCGACTCACTTCCTGTCCTCGTATGGTCAGCGCGACCTGATGGCAGCGCGGACTTTGTCAACAAAAGCTGGTTGGATTATGCCGGGCTAACGCCTGAGCGCATCCTGGATTGGGGCTTCCTGGATCTGTACCACCCCGATGACATCCCCGAAATGGTCGAGATCTGGAAGAGAGACCTTGAGAATTCGGACCATACTCAGTTGAAGGGACGCATCCGGGGGGGAGATGGAAAGTACCGTTGGTTTTACTTTTCCGGCCGCAAGCTCACAGACGCAAACGGTGTAGTCCGCTGGTTTGGTGTCAACATCGATATCGATAATTTGCAATGTGCAGAGACCGCCCTACGCAAAAGCGAAGCCGCCCTCAGGGAAAGCGAGCACAAGCTCAGCCTCATCATAAATACCATCCCTGCCATGGCCTGGTCTTGCACGCCCGACGGACAGCTGGAGTACTGGAACAAGAACCTTATTGATTTTGTCGGCCTTCCCTTTCAGGAAATCGTCGGATTGGGCTTCTATCGCATGTTTCATCCAGAAGATGTCGAACGCATGCGTCTCAGTTGGGACGAGGTCGTTGCGACAAAGCAGCCTAAACCGGTCGACGCGCGCATCAGAAGGTTCGACGGCGAGTACCGGTGGTTTAATCTTCGGCAAAATCCACTGCTTGATGCGCAGGGCGAGGTCGTTCGGTGGTACGGCGTCGTGGTCGATATCGAGGACCGCAAACGAGCAGAGGAGTCCCTTCGTCAAAGCCAAAGCGACCTTGCTCACGTGACGCGTCTGACGACGACTGGGGAGTTGGCAGTCTCGATCGCACATGAAGTCAATCAACCGCTTATGGCCATCGTCACCAATGCTGGAACTTGCGTTCGCTGGCTTCAGCCTGGTCAGACAGATCTGGAACAGGCCCGGTTCGCCGCGGAGCGGGTTGTGCGTGATGGGCACCGTGCAGGCGACATCGTTTCCAGCATCCGCGCCATGGCTCAGAGGTCTCAGGTACGTATGGAAAGAACAGACATCAACCAAGCACTTCGTGATGTGCTGTTTCTTTTGCAGGGCGAGCTGCAGTCCAGGGGCCTCCAAACCGTCACAAATCTCCCACCTGATCCGTACTACTTCATTGGCGACCCCACCCAGGTGCAACAGGTCCTTCTAAATCTTATAATGAATAGCGCCGAGGCTACCTCTAGCGATGGAGAAGGAACTATTTACGTTGGGTGTTCGCAAAACGCGAATAGTGAAATCGAGATCACCGTGTCTGACACGGGAAAAGGTATCCCTCCCGAATTGGTCGATCGGGTATTTGATGCATTCTACACGACAAAATCAGACGGGATCGGCATGGGACTCACGATTTGCTGCTCCATCGTTGAAACGCACGGCGGACGTATCTGGGCCGCTACCAATCAGCCGCGAGGCACGTCGTTCAGCTTCACTCTACCACTTCAAGGAACCAACCGTTGATCGAAGAGAAAAAGAACAGGAGTCCAACAGTTATCGTGATCGACGATGACGAAAGCGTCCGCGAGGCACTCAGAGGTCTCTTCGAATCTGTAGGACTTATCGCTGAAACACATGGATCCGTTAAGGAATTTGTAGCCGCCGACGATCCCGAAAAGGCTGGCTGTATTGTGTTAGATATTCGTCTTCCAGGCCAAAGCGGGCTGGAGTTTCAGGAAGCGTTGGCTCAAAGCGACCTGCCCAGGTCTGTCGTGTTGATAAGCGCTCACGTTGATGTGGCAATGGCTGTGCGTGCAATGAAAGCTGGTGCTATCGACGTGCTGACCAAACCTGTTCGTGAACAGGATTTGCTTGAAGCTGTAAACCGCGCGATCGCGAATGATGCAGTCCGCAGGCTGGAAAGAACGACAAAGGCAACCATTCAAACCAGCTACACGTCGCTAACCGAACGCGAGCGCCAAATAATGGCATTGGTCATAGCTGGAAAGCTTAATAAGCAAATCGCGGCAGAGCTACAGCTTGCCGAACCCACCGTGAAGCTCCATCGAGGCCATATGATGCAAAAGATGAAGGCTACCTCTGTCGCTCATCTGGTTAAAATGGCTGAAGGTCTGAAGGGCTGTCGAGGTCTCAGCTAACAGTGAATATAAGGAAAGCTGCAGTTTGTCTTATACGCTCTTGATGAAATACGAACCTCCGCACGTATGATAGATTCGATAAACTCCTGTCTTTTAAGCAGATTCGACGCTCGTCTCGTTGATAGGCTACGCATTTTCCGAACCGGCTAGTGGACTGGCCTCAAGCCCGGTTGGCTTCTGGTGTGCCTACAAGGATTGCTGCGGCCGCATTTGCTTTTTGAAGCGCGTCGTTCATCGCTTTACCACACGCAATTTGCGCGGCGAGCACGCCAATGAACTCATCTCCTGCACCGTGCGTGCTTTCAACCTTCACCTTGACGGCTTCCATCGCAATTTCTTCCCCACCGTGATTTACATAGGCAACGCCTGAACCGCCAGCGGTGACAACAACTTCTGGATAGACCTTCGCAAGCTTCCGTGCGGCTTCAAGCGCGCCATCAAGTGTCTCAACCACCGGAACGCCTGCAAGCATTTCCGCTTCGATGGCGTTGACGATGAGGATATCGATCAGTTGCTGGAGATCGTTGGACAGGGTACGCGCGGGCGCGGCATTGATCAGCACACGTCCGCCGGACTGCTTGACGGCTTTTGCACCAACGATGTTGGCTGCATCGGGAATCTCGTTCTGAAGGACAAGCAAAGTTGTTTTGGACAGCAGCTCTTGAGCAGCGTTCACGTCGGCTTCACCGAGGGTCAGGTTACTGCCGGAGACGATAACGGCGCCGTAATCGCCCTCGTCATCAAAAATCGCAACGCTCATGCCGGTGGATAGGGATGAGTCGCGCCTGACGAAGGTATGATCGACGCCTTTGTGTTTCAGATTGGCAAGCAAGAAGCGCCCGAAATCATCATCCGCGACGGCTCCGATCATCGAGGTCGCCACGCCCGTGCGCGCTGCCGAGACCGCCTGATTGCCGCCCTTGCCGCCGCTTTTGGGATGCCATGACGTGCCCGTTACCGTCTCGCCCTTGCGTGGCCGTGAAGGCCCCATAACGGCAATATCATAATGCAGACTGCCGAAAACGGTGACGAGAGGCGAGGATGTCATGAAGGTTTATCTTTCCGTTTGGATTTGACGGCAGACATGGTCCGGTCAAGATTTCGTTCGGCCGCTTGATAGTCGCGTTGCGCGACTGCCATGAAGACGGCGTCGAGGATATTCAGCTGCGCGATGCGAGCCGCGGCGTTTTCGCCCATGAGAGGCGAGCCCTGCGCAGTGGAACAGAGGACAACATCTGCGGCTTGTGCCAGGGCAGAGGAGTTGTAATTGGTTACCGCGATTGTCTGCGCGCCATTGCGCTTGGCGACTTGAAGCCCTTCGATGATAGCTGTCGTGTTGCCGGAATGGGAAAAGCCGATGGCGATATCGCCTTCGGACAACAGGGCTGCAGACATCAGCATCATGTGCACATCGTCAAACACGCTGGCGCGCACGCCGATGCGCAGGAACTTATGGGCGACGTCCCGTGCGATTTGCGCCGAACCGCCGACACCGTAGAAATCCCGATGCTTCGCGCCATGTATGAGGTCTGCGGCCTTGTCGAACGCCACCATATCGAGGATCGAAAGGGTTTCTTCCAGGGCATGGATCGATGTGCGGAAAACCTTCTGCACGATTTCCTGAGACGTGTCTTCGACCGAGAGTTCCTGGTGCATTTCCGCTGTGGGCTGGCGGTTATACTGGCTGACGGCGGTACGGAAATCACGATAACCGGCAAAGCCCAGCTTCTTGGTGATCTTCACCACCATGGCTTCGGACACACCGGCATCGTCTGCGATCTGTTTCAGCGATGTCTCATCGCTGAAATCACGCATGGCGAACACGGTATCGACAACCTTCGCTTCGAGCGGCGTCAGCAATGGCATCATCATGCGGATGCGTGGGCCGACGGCCTTTGTGTCGAAGCTTTCCGAATTCATTCTCTTCCCCTTGTCGCACGATCAATCATCATGGCAACGAGGATTATAAGGCCAGTGGCGAGCAGTTGATAGAAGGCCTGAACATTCATCAACGTCAAACCATTGCGCATTGCACCCAGAATGATCGCGCCCAGAATGGTCCCGAGGATGCTGCCCTTGCCGCCCATAAGTGATGCACCGCCGATGGCCGCTGCCGCGATGGCATCCAGTTCCCACAGGTTCCCAAGAATAGGCTCAGCAGCGCCAAGGCGACCGATGAGGATAAGCGAGGCAAGTGCGGCCAAACCACCGGAAATCACATAGGCCGTGATTTTGGTGCGCGCGATGGGAACACCAGCGACATAGGCCGCCTCTTCATTGCCACCAACCGCCATCAGATATTCACCAATCGGTGTCTTCTTGAGCAGAATCCATGCGGCAATGGCAACGACAGCGACGATCAAAACAGGGGTTGGAATGCCGAAGAAATTGCCGTTGAAGAGAGAGCGGAACCCTGCGGGAATACCGAGAACTGGATTGCCGCCGGTGTAGATCAGCGCGATGGCGCGGTACGTACTGAGCGTGCCGAGTGTCACGATAAAGGGTTGCAGGCCGACATAGGCAACAAGGCCACCATTAATGAGGCCGCAAAGGACGCCAACGCCCAAACCCGCGAGGATAGCCAGCGGTATCGGTGTGCCAGCGACGAGCAGGCTGGCAGTGACGACCGCGGAGATCGCAGCCGTCGGGCCGACCGACAGATCGATGCCGCCGGAGATGATGACCAGCGTCATGCCAAGCGCCAGGCACGCATTGATGCTAGACTGCTGGAGAATGTTGACGAGGTTTCTCTCGGAAATGAAACCGGGAACCAGTGCGGCAAACACCGCCATGATGACGATGAGGCCGATCAGCGTTCCCGCATCGCGCAGCGAAAACGAGAAGCGGCGGAAGGCCGGAGCGGAGGTGGCGGGTGCATTGGAAGTGCTGGTCATGGAATGTCCTGTCGGTTCACACGGGTCGCGCCATGCGCGCGTCATCCGTATCGGCATTCGCCCCTGGAATGGCATGCGCGACAATCGCGCTTTCGCTCAGTTGATCACGTTCAATGGTCGCGGCAATCCGCCCTTCGCGCATGACCAGCACGCGGTCAGACAGACGGATGACTTCCGGCAGTTCGGAAGAGACGACAATGATGGAATGGCCCTCGCGGGCGAGGTCTTCGATCAGATGATAGATTTCCGACTTGGCGCCGACATCGATGCCGCGGGTCGGCTCATCAAACAGCAGGATTTGCGATTTCGCCGCCAGCCAGCGCGCGATGATCGCTTTCTGCTGGTTGCCGCCGCTGAACAGGCGGATCGGGCGATCCAGCTGGAAGGGCCGTAGATTGACGCGCTTCAACAAATCCTGCGCAGTCGTGCGGAGTTTCGAATTGTTGATCAGACCGCCAGACGAGAAACTGCCGAGGGAGGCAAGCGCCATATTGGTGGCGACGGGGCGCAAGGGAATGATGCCTTCACGCTTGCGTTCTTCCGGCACCAGCCCGATACCGGCGGCAATGGCATCGCGCGGATTGGCGAAGCTCTGCTCCTTGCCGTCGATGCTGATCGATCCCGCGCTTAAGCGGTCGACACCTGCCAGCAGCCGCAGGAGTTCCGTGCGGCCAGAGCCGACAAGCCCGGCAATGCCGAGAACTTCACCCTTGTGCAATGTGAAGGACACATCGCGAATTCTGGTGGCTGAAGACAGGTTTCTGGCTTCAAGCTTGACGGTCTCGGTGACGAAGGAATTATGCTCTTCTTGCATCAATTCACGACCGACCATCTTGGCGATCACGTCGGTTTCCGAAACCTTGGCAAGATCGACAATGTCCACCAGCTTGCCATCGCGCATGATGCTGGAGCGCTGGCAGATGCGGAACACCTCATCCATCTTGTGCGACACATAAATAATGGAAACGCCGCTTTGCGACAGGCTGGCGATGACCTCTGCCAGACGATCAAACTCGCTGGGTGTCAGGCTCGATGTCGGCTCGTCCATGGCGATAACCTTCGCCTTGTCGAGAAGCGCGCGACCGATTTCAACGATCTGGCGCTGCGCGACCTTCAGCGACGATATTGGTGCAGAGGGGTCGATGGTCTTGTCGATCATCGCAAGAGCTTCGGCGGCGCGGGCTTCCTGCTCGCGGCGGGACACGAACATGCCGCCCATATGCGTTAGTGAATGTCCGAGAAACATGTTCTGGGCGACGCTCAAATGCGGCACCTGCTGAAGTTCCTGGTGGATCATGGCGATACCGGCGGCACGCGCATCCATCGGCTTTTTGAAGGCAACCGCCTCACCATCTACGAATACGGTGCCGGATGTGGGGCGAAATACGCCCGAAAGAATGCGCAAAAGCGTGGATTTGCCAGCACCGTTTTCACCGAGAAGCCCATGGATTTCGCCGGGAGCCACGTCAAACGAAACGTCCGTCAGTGCGTTGACGCCGGGAAAGCTTTTGGAAATCGTCTCGAATCTCAGTCGTGGCGTCATCGTTCCACCTCTTAGGCTGGATGGAGATGCCGAGGATAGGTCGGCATCTCCTTGAGCATTGATCACTTGGCAGTCTTGGCGTCTTCCATCAGCACGGCGCGCACATCGACGCCCTGGCCCTGATAGCGGCTGAGATTGTCTTTCGTGATAAGGGCCTGCGGCGTGGCGACAACGCGGGACAGTTTCTGTCCGGCCACCAGACGAAGCGCTGTCTCAAGCGCAACTTCGCCCGTCAAAACTGGGAAGCTATCCACGGTGCCGGTGAGTTCGCCCGCCTTGATGGAGGCATAAGCGTCGGAGATGCCATCGGTGCCGAACACCGCGACCTTGCCTGCAAGGCCAGCTGCCTTGACCGCCTCGACAATACCCAGCGCCATGCCGTCATTGTTGGCATAGAAACCAATCAGGTCAGGATGCTGGTTGAGGATGTTGGTGGCGGCGTCATAGGAGGTCTGACGATCCCAGTTGCCAGGGACGCTGGCAACAACCTGAAACTTGTCGTTCTGGGTAATGGTGGACTTGAAGCCATCGGTGCGCTGCACGGCGGCGTAAACGCCAGCCTGACCTTCGACAATGGCCACCTTGCCGCCCTGCGGACGGTTTTCGATAAACCACTTGGCAACGCGCACACCATTATCGCGCTGAACGTTGCCGACATAATGTTCAGCCTGCGGAATAACGGCATCATTGACGTTGACGACAGGAATATTGGCGGCCTTGGCTTGCTCGATAACCGGCTGAAGATTGGCATCCGTCTGCGGCGAAACGAGCAGAACATTGTAGCCCTGCGTGATCATGCCCTCGGCAATCGTCAGCTGACCCAGTTGGTCGCCTTCGCTCTGCGCGGCCTGATAGGCGACGGGAACGCCGACCTTCTTGCCGAAGGCCTCGTATCCCAGACCCAGGGAGCGCCAGTATTCATTGGTCAGCGTCTTGGAAACCGCACCGGCCTTTGTGCCCTCAGGCAGTTTCGGGAACGGCCCGAGCTTGGCTTCCAGCTGCGACCAGTCCATGCGGTCCTTTTCCGTGTCGGAATTCAGTGGCGCAAGTTCCTGCGCAAAGGCTGCGCTGAACAGGAAGCTGGCGGCAAGCCCGGCAGCGAGTGTCGTCTTCAAAAAGGTCTTCATCGGTTTCCTCCCAGATGGAATGTGTCCGCACACCTTCGGCATGCATTGTGACGAGGTTTTGGATTTTTTGCGCAGATCAGCCGAGCATCAGTTCCTGAATGACGGCCTGCGCGGAAACGGCATCCTGACGTTCAATGGCACCGGACAGGCGATTGTCCTGCTCGATCCGATCCACGATTTTCAGCATCCGCTTGACTGTCTGAATGTTGACTTCACATTCGTGAACCGGGTCGAGGCCCGTCATGTCAGGGAAAGTGTCGAAATAGATTGCGCCGTCATAGCCGTCTTTGCGGATCTGTCGCAGAAGCTCGATCGTCTGCTGCGTGTGAACAGCACCAACCATCAGGCCGTCATCACGCTTGGCATAACCATCATTGAGGTGGACGCCGAGAACGCGGCTGTAGCGGGCGATCAGGGCTGCAGCGAATGCAGGCTGCTCGTCGGCGTAGAGCACATGAGCGAAGTCCAGCGTCACACCGAGATTGGGCATATCCACATCCTTGATGGCCAGAAGCGTGGTCGCGCAATCGGGCATCAGGCTGTAGGAACGCGGCTCGTTCGGCTTGTATTCGATGCTGACGAGGCAATCCGCGTCATGCGCGCAAACTTCACGAATTCCATCAATCTCGTGTTGCCATAGAGTGTGATAATCGGCCTGGAAGGCGTAATCGAAACCATCCTGCCCCAGCCACAGCGTCATCAGATTGCTGCCAGCAGCGCGCGCGGCATCGATACCCTTCTTCGTCAGATCGATCGCTTCACGCCGCACAGCTGCGTCAGGATTGGTGAAGGCACCGATCTTGAAAGCCGGATTGGTGTAATAGCGCATGGCAAAGCCATTGATTGCAAGCCCCAGATCGCCGATCTGGCGCGCAAGAAGTGCCGGGTCATCGGCCACATGGTCGGGATAATTCAGATCGAGATCCGTCAGACCATCAACCTTCGCAGCACGCTTCGCCATCTGCAGCATGGTCGGTTTGCCTGAAAGATCAGGCCACTCGGCAGCAGGCTTCGAGGCGAATGAATTCAGTCGGGTGGCGAATTTCAATTGGGTCACGGATCTTGCTCACTTCGGTAACTGTTGACGCAACTTCACAAATTAAAACTATTTTGTAAAGCACTATATGTTGTGCATCGCATCAATTCGCTGCGGGAGGCGTCATTATCAGACCTTATTTGCCACCCCGAAGACGTGGCAAAGCCGGCTGCCCGGATTTCGGCAGCCCGCGATGTTTGCGCATGAAAAGTCTATTCGTCGTTCAGCCCGAGCTGGCCGCTTCAGCGCGCCAGAACGGCTTCGATTTCGGCACACGTCGGCATTGCCGGGGCTGTTCCCCGCCTTGTGACAGCAATGCCCGCGGTGGCGCATCCGAACCGGGCAGCCTCAAGCGGTTCTACGCCGCGCGAGATTTCGGCAGCGAAACCTCCGACGAAGGCATCTCCGGCACCGGTCGTATCGATGGCGGGACCACAGGAGAAGGCGGGCACATGGACTGACCTATCCGGCGCATGAAACAACACGCCGCGCGCGCCGAGCGTGATGATGGCCACGCCGACGCCGCGTGACAGGAACACGTCACCGGCTCGTTTTGCGTCATCGATGGTATCGATGGGGAAACCAACAAGTGCGGCGGCTTCCGTTTCGTTGGGTATGACGAAATCGCAAAGGCCGTACATCTCCGCCGGAAACGTCTCCGCCGGAGCGGGATTGAAGATTGTTGTCACATTGGCAGCGCGCGCAATGTCCAGCGCATAGCGGGCGGCCTCGACAGGCTGCTCCAGCTGCGTGACGAAAACGGACGACTGCGCGATCGTATCGCGCGCCGCTTCCACATCGCTGATGCCAATAGTGCCCGCCGCTCCCGCATAGACGATGATGGCGTTGTCGCCGGTCTTGTCATTGACGTAAATGAAGGCAGCACCGGTGGGCTGGTCGTCCATGATTGTCAGCTTTGCCGTAACGCCTGCCGCCTCATAGGTCTTCAGCGCTAGATCCCCGAATGTGTCGCGACCAATCTTGGAAATGAACGACACCTCCCCCCCGGCCCTTGCCGCCGCAACCGCCTGATTGGAGCCCTTGCCGCCGGGGCCGACCGCAAAGCCGCTACCGGTGATGGTTTCACCCAGAACAGGCATACGCGGCGCAAGATAGGCGGTGTCGGCAACGAAAATGCCGAGGATGGAAACGCCAGATTTCATTCAAGACCTCATTTGACAGCGCCTGCGGTGAGGCCCTTTACGATGTAACGTTCCATGAAGACACCAACGAGAACGAGCGGCATGATGGCAGCCGTCGCGATGGCCGCCATAGACCACCAATTGATGCCCTGAGACCCCGTCTGGCTTGCTACCATGACCGGCAATGTCTTGGCATTCGAGCTGGTTAGCAAGGCTGCGAAGAAATATTCGTTCCAGCAGAGAATGACGGAAAGAATGAAAGCCGCGACCATTCCGGGCAAGGCAATGGGCAGCACGATGCGCATGAACGCCCCCCAGATCGAGCAACCATCCACCAGTGCTGCCTGCTCAAGCTCGACAGGAATGGTGTCGAACTGGTCGCGCATGATCCAGATGACGATGGGCAGCACCATCAGCGTGTAGACGAGGATGAGGCCGATCAGCGTATCCAGCAGCATGAGATGCTTGTAGAGAACCAGAAACGGCATCGCCAACACAACGGGCGGAAGAATGAGCTGCGACAGGAAGAAGAAGGAAATGTCCTTGTTCTTCATCCAGAGAAATTTGTAGGAAAACCGGCTGAGTCCATAGGCCGCCAGTGAGCCGATCAGCACGGCCAGAAACGATGCGCCAGCCGAGGCAACGATGCTGTTGAAAAAGCGGCGAATGAATTCATCGCGAACCGTCGATTGCGCAAAGATCGTATCGGGCGAGAGACCCAGCGAGCGCCAGCCTTTCCAATCCGGCTTAAAGTCAACGAAGGGAATGAGATGCCCCTGCGTGACATTCACTGCCGTCTTGAAGGATGTGGTGATGGTCCAGTAGATTGGAAACAGCGACACGAAAGCCCAGAACACCAAGGCAGCATAGATCAGCAGACTGCTGGTCAGAAACTGCGGGCGGCGGGACCAGAGGCTTGGTCGTGGGGTGGATGTTTCAACATGTGTTGCCATCGGCTTCAGCCTCAATTGTCGCGTTGCATCCATCGGCTCGCCCCTTTGAGGATGAGCGCGACGAAAATGATGATGATGACGAGATAGAATTCCGCGAGCATGGTGCCGTAGCCGACATTGGAACGGTCGCGGTATTCGCGGAAGATGAAGCTGGACACGGTATCGGTCGCCCCGCCCGGCCCGCCTGCTGTCACATTGATGACGATATCGGCGAGCTTCAGCTGGAAGATGATGCGCAGAATGATGACGGTGATACTGACCGGCAACATCAGTGGAAAGGTGATTTCCTTGAAGCTCTGCCAGCCGGACGCACCATCCACCTTCGCCGCCTCCTTGATTTCGGAAGGCAAAGCCTGAAGACCCGCCAGCAGCAGGATCATCATGAAGGGAATCGAGACCCAGGCATCCATGGCCATGATCGAGGTCCGTGCCAGCCATGGTGTCGAGAAGAATGCGGGATTGTCCCAGCCGAGGTGTCGCGCAAGCGTCGCCGCCGGTCCGAAGCGATATTCCATCAGCGATTTGCCAATCATCCAGCTGACTGCAACGGGGCTGAGCATCAGCGGCAGCAGAAAGGCGACACGGAAGAATTTGCGCGCCTTGATCTCCGCGTTGAGCAGCAGTGCCAGCCCAAAGGCAATGGCATATTGCACCAGCACCGAAAGAACATAATAGACCATGTTCAGCAGCGCGTTCCAGAAATAGCGATCCGCAAACAGCGTGCGCAGGTTATCCAGCCCGTTGAAACGGCGGCCTGCCACCGCACTCAGGTTCCAGTCGGTGAATGCAATGTAAAGGCCGAAAACGGTGGGAAACACCACCATGGCGACGGTGAAGAGCACGGCGGGAAGCACGAAAGCGGCACGCTGGCCCGCCTCGCCGCGGATCATAACTTGCGCTGCGCAAAGCGCCACCGCCCATATGATGTAGGCAAACAGCAGCGGCTGCCAACTGACAAGCCCCAAAGTTGTCAGGCCCGCGGCTTCGGTTATCTGAAGCAGAAGCACGCCGAAAAGCAGCACCGTAGCGGCCACAAGCAAAAGCTTGCCGCGCTGCGCAGAGCTTGGTGGAACGACGGTTCGCTCCACTGGGCTGATGGTATGCGTGCTTGTATGCGACATGGGTAGACCTCGGGGCCATCAGGTAGAACAGAAACTATGAACTCAGGCGGCAAAAACCCGCCGCCTGAGATAGAGCAAACTCGAAGCCTCTAGCGGCGCCTCATGCGCCGAGCGATGCCTTGTAGAGTGCAATCTGCTTTTCGCGGCCGAGTTGATCGGTCAGTTTTTCCCAAGCGGCAGCAATGGCATCCGCACCCGCCTGCGCGCTGGCCTGGCCGGCAAACACCTTCGCAAGCTCATCCTCCGCAATGCTGTAATATTGGAAGATGCCGGGAATACGCGGCTCAATCGCAGCATTGGGGTGGTTGTAGGAGTTGGATTGCGAGGCAAGATAGTTCGAGATGAAGGCCTCGTCATAGCCCGCCGTCACCCATTCCTTGATGTCGAACTGGCTCTTGCGATAGCACTGGAAGCCGGATGGATAAGCTGCTGTCCACAGCGAGATATCCTTGCCGCCCAGATGGGCCGCCGCACTCCAGGCTGCCTTCTTCTTTTTCTCATCACTATCGACCCGCGACATGACGTAGACGCCCCAGCCGAGATAGGCCATGTTCGGCGCATGGTTCGGGCCGCTGGCAAGCTTTTCCCATTTGCCGGTCTTCGAATTATAGACATCGTCAGAACCCGGCAGGATGTCGAAGCCGATGGTATCGCCCACAACAGAACTATCGCTGGTGCGTGCGGCAGCCCCCACATCACCCCACCACGACACCATGGAACCGGTTCCAGCCAGAAACTGCTGGAATGCGGTGGTGCCGGGGTCAGCGTTCAACTGGTCACCCGCTTCCGATGGCAGGGCATCGATAACGTCCTGAATGGCGCGGACCCAGGCAGGGTTGTTGATGCGCGGCTTCATTGTGTCAGCGTCGAACAGCCATGCCTTGTCATCCGGGTGCTTGGCATAGGCCGTTGCACGGCTGCCAAGGAAGTAGAAGCCGAAACCACCCCATGCCTTTGGCGCATCGAGATAACCGATGGCATCCCCACCGGCGACCGTCTTGCCCTTGAGGAATTTGGTGACTTCCTGAACCTTCTGCCAGGTCTTCGGCACGCCCCACTCGCCCTCATGGCCCTCGTCCTTCCAGGCTTTAGCAAGGTCGGCATCGGTGAAGTAGTCGGTACGATAATTGAAGTTGTGGCAGTCGCCATCGACGGACACGCGGTAGGTCTTGCCATCCCAAGTCCCGACGGGTGCTTTCAGGTAATCGACATAGTCGTCCATGTCGATCTGGGCCTTGACCCAATCCGGCATTTCAGAAGCTAGTCCCTTGCCGCAGACATCCCCCTCGAACGGCGCGCCCATTTCCAGAATATCGAAATCGACCGTGCCCGTGGCAATGGCCTGTTGCAGACGTGGATTGTAATCTGCCTGCGCCAGATCGATCCAGGTAATCTTGGCGCCGGTATATTCTTCCCATGGCTTCAGAAAACCGCGGAAAAGAACGTTGTGAAGGTTCTGGTTGTTGAGGCCCATGAAGGACAGCTCGACGCCGGCAAACTCGCCCTGCTTGACGTTCTTCTTCGTCGCCTCCAGGCACATTTCGCCAACCTTTTGCCAATCGGCATCGGTTGGAGAGCCCTTGCCAACGCCCGGCACCTGCAAGATCTGCGTGCGCAAGGATGCATCCTGCGCGTACGCTGCTCCAAACGGACCCAGCATGCTGCCTGCGGCGGCCACGGCCCCCAGGCTTGCGCCCGTCTTCAAGATGGCACGGCGGCTCAAGCCGATCGCCATCATTCTCTCGAAATCACTGACTTTCATGCGGTTCTCCTCCCGTTGATTTAGATATCGTCGCGTTTCTCCTCGCCGCGACGAAAAGATTTCATTCCAGCCTCAGCCCGCTTTCCCCATCGAAAAGATGGACCAGCGCAACATTCGGCGTCATCGCAATCGTGCCGCCCGCAGGCTCTTCCACGCGGTCACGAAACACGCCAATGATTTTCTGCTGGCCGAGCTTAACAAAGACCTGCGTTTCAGAGCCGGTCGATTCCACCACCGTCACCTGCGCGCTGACAGCACCGCCGAGCGTGAAATGCTCCGGCCGAATACCGTAAAAGGCAGACTTGCCATCAGACCCGGCAGGCGCGCGTGACAGCGGCAGGCGAATGCCATCATCCGTCTCGAAACAGGGCTCCGCGGAACTGCGAATATGGCCTTTGATGAGGTTCATGGATGGAGAACCGATGAAACCGGCAACGAAGGTGTTGGCGGGTTTATCATACAGCGTCAGCGGCGAGCCGATCTGCTCCACGCGCCCATCGCGCAGCACGACGATCCGGTCGGCCATCGTCATGGCCTCGACCTGATCATGCGTCACATAGATCATCGTTGTCGCTAGGCGTCGCTGCAATTCCTTGATTTCCGCCCGCATCTGCACACGCAGCTTGGCATCAAGGTTGGACAGTGGCTCATCGAAGAGGAAGACTTTAGGATCGCGAACGATGGCACGCCCCATCGCCACACGCTGGCGTTGGCCACCGGAAAGCTGGCGCGGGTAGCGGGCCAGATAAGGCGTAAGATCGAGGATCTCAGCCGCTTTATGGACGCGGGCGTCGATATCCGCCTTTGTTTCTCCACGCATTTTCAGCGCAAAGCCCATATTCTCGGCCACGGTCTTGTGTGGATAGAGCGCGTAGCTCTGGAACACCATGGCGATATCGCGATCCTTCGGCGGCAGGTCGTTGACGACCTTTCCGTCGATCTGGATATCTCCAAATGTAATTGGTTCGAGCCCAGCGACCATGCGCAGCAAGGTCGATTTTCCGCAGCCGGACGGCCCCACCAGAACGACGAATTCGCCGTCGGGTATTTCAACGGAAACGCCATGGATCACCGTCAGGCTTCCATAGGCTTTTCCGACATTGACGATATTCATCGATGCCAAAAGCTGTTCTCCTCCCGCGGCATCGCGCACTCCTCGCGACACTGCGCCTCTCTGTAAATGGGCGAGTACAGCCCGCCAGCTGCACTCGTCATCATCACGTTATCCTTGGGAGGACACATCCGTTAAACGAACTTCACACATATTTATATTTTTGTAAATTAGAGTTTCGCTAATTTTTTGAGAATTCTTCAAACTAGCTTGAGACCAGAGGTTTTATCGGAAAATAAACGGGAAATATTGTCACGCAGCGCGAAATTGCGACTCTTGCTTACATCTCTTGACCCGAAGCAATTGCAGACATTACAAATATGATATAACTCGTGAAGAATAGGTCTGCACTTCCTGGGAGGAGAAAGCAGTGCTCAAAGGTATCGACCCCATTATCAACGCAGAACTGATTCATGCCCTGATGTTGATGGGACACGGCGATCAGTTGGTTTTATGCGATATCAATCATCCTGCACAAACCATCGCGCGTCAAACGACCTATGGCCGCCTGATCGATGTTTCCGGCTGCGGCCTGGAGCGCGCCGCAGAAGCCATTTTAAAGCTTTTCCCGCTGGACACATTCGTCGATGCACCAGTCAAACGAATGCAGGTTGTCGGCGACCCTGACGGCCAGGTTCCAATATTCGCAGCCATGCAGGCGGTTATCGACCGTTCCGAGGGCCACCCCGTTTTGGTAGAACCACTGGAACGCTTCGCGTTCTACGAAGCCGCAAAAGCCTCGTTTGCCATCGTACGCACTTCCGATCCCGGACCCTATGGCTGCTTCATTTTCAGTAAAGGAGTCGTTTGATTGCTAGCCTACGGTACGAGATGCAGCTCAGCAGTCTTATTTTGACTTCAGCCGAGACTGTGCACCGCATTCGCGTGGGTTGAGCTGCATAACATCACCGGGCTTCGCCACCATAGTGTTGTAAAGTTGCATTTAGAACACGGAATTTAGATACAGACGCCTTGAATGGAATCGAACCCGCGACCTACTCCTCTGATAATCAATCGAAAGCGCTAGTATCACTCGATTTGCGCATGTGTGTTGGCACTAGAATCCTACGACGCTCTTCACAAGCCCGATAGAAGAAAGCTGACGTTTAATACTTTACCAAGAGCCACAAAGAAGTCTAATTTTCTGCCTGGCTCATACCGCGACGGGACAGACTCACACTCAACCAGACTGCCGAAACAAGAAAATAGAATGCTCCGAAGCCCGCATAACCGACGACCGTGGAGATCGAAGGTTCCAGCGGCATGTGCGCTTGATACATGAAGACAGCGCCTGCTAATGCCGATTGACCGCCACTTTGAATCATAGCCCATTGACCTCCGCTCGTTCTCCAACGCGTTATAGCAGTGCCAAGCTGAAGAAGCCCTGAAAAAATCGCCCAGAGTCCAAAGGCGCCCAGAACCCAGTTCATACTCATCATCAAAGCGATGATCACGGCGATTGTCATCATCGCGCTTGCAGTGGCGTTGATCGCCTGGCTGCGGTTGACTGCCAAGCCACCACTCCTGGCCGCGTCAAGAACGTTGGCGGCCGCATCCCAAGCCGGATAGGCGATCAGCAGTGCGGCAGCTACCCCGAATGATTGCTGTCCGATGGTCAATGCCGCCGCGACCCACAACACAGAAAACGCCGCGCGCGCAAAGTAATACTGCTTAAGCCATTGCTCGTTGCCCCTTGCGGCAATGAAGGTATGATTGTTTGCCATTGTTGTTTCCACTTCTTGGATGATGAGATTTACTAAAGCGAGCTCGGTCAGAAAAAACCGACATGTTTGCCAAATGCAGTATTCTCGTCCCACTTGAATCGGCCAATTCGGTCGCTTTCGCCGGAGAGCTTCGCAGCTGGCTTCTCTGATACCTCGACGGTCGGTGAGCGGTCGTGCGAAGGATCCACGAGAGCAATGCCTTGATGACTTTCCTGGCGCATGCGCTTGTCGAATGCCTCGGTGATCTCCTCTTGGCGCTTTGCGACCCATCGACCGTCGGGATCAGAGAGGATCGAGTTGGTTTGACCGATCTCAACAGGTGGCGAAGAAGCGATAGCTGAGATGGGCATTACTTTTTGAACTAGGCGTCTGCTCATGTGCTGTGATCCCGTGGTTTGCTTTTTGATTGCCTCAGATGCCGGCGTACCATTCGTACCCGCGGTCTTCCCAATAGCCGCCGTTGCCTCCCCACAAGCCGGCAAAGCTGTCGACCAGCTCGATGCGCATGATGTATTTTGCCTGCTTGTAACCCAGCTGCCGCTCGACCCTCAGCCGCAACGGCGCGCCGTGGCCGACGCTCAGGTCTTGGCCGTTCATCTGGTAGGCGAGGATGGTTTGAGGATGTACTGCGTCGATAAGATCGATGCTCTCGTAATAGCGGCCGCTCCCGTCGAGAGTCTTTTCGAGTTCGTCGGCACAATGAAGCACGACATAGCGCGCCGTGGGCTTCAACCCGGTCATTCGCAACAGGCTGCCGAGCGGAACGCCCGTCCATTTGCCGATGGCGCTCCACCCCTCCACGCAGTCATGGCGGGTGATCTGGGTGCGGGACGGGAGCGCCTTCAGATCGGCAAGCGAAAACATCTGAGGCCGATCAACAAGACCGTCGATCTTCAGTCGCCAGTTTGCGAACTTGCCTTCCAACAGTTCCGCATATTCCTCACTGTCGGGCGCGCTCGTTCCATTGACACGGAAAGAGGGAGAAATATCCTTTTCGTCAAACTCACGCGCCAGAGCATCACGTCCCTGAAGCAGTCTCTGTGCCTTCATCGTTAGGTCTTCGGCCGAACGGAGAACATTGGCGACGTTCGCGTTTTGGTCGAGCAGGTCACATCCGGAAAGGGTCAAGGCGCTAGCGCCAAGAGTGCCACCAATCAAAAAGCGGCGTCGAGTAAAGAGCTTGCTCATGATTTCGGGCCTTTTTCCTGGATCGCATAGCGTCCGGTGATCATCGAGCGGATGTTGTTCCAGGTCCCGGAAAGGATCACCATTGCCACATGCACAATGACGAAGATGACAAGCGCCGATGCGGTTATGAAATGGATCGTGCGCGCGGACTGGCGTCCGCCGAAAACATCGACAAGGGACGGCAGAGCGGCATCGACGCCCGGCGACATGGTCAGGCCGGTCAAAACCATCAGAGGCAGGAGGACGACAATGACCGCCAGATAGGTGAGCTTTTGAAGCGCGTTGTAATGCCTGGCCTCCTCCCCTTCGGGGAAGCGGAGACGAGCGTGGTCGAGAACCTCGCGGCCGAGATGGCGAGGCGAGAGTTCGTGCACCTTCGGCACCAGGTCTCGCCTGAAATGTCCGCTTAGAAGGCTGAAGCCAAGATAGAGAATACCATTGATCACAAACAGCCAGGCAAAGAAGAAATGCCAGCGACGTCCAGCCGCGAGATCCTGGAACGAGGGGATTGTTGCCCAAGACGGGAAAGCGCGCGCAGTCGGCTCCCCATCAACATTGGAAACACCGAGAACGCCAGTTGCAGGAATCTGTAGCCCTGCGACACGCAAGAAGCCGCTTGGCGTGCCTGCACGGTCGTCGGAGCCGATTGTCAGGACGGCCGGGTCGCCGTTCGCGCCATAATGACCCCAATAAAGCTCCGGGTGGGCATTGAAGATCTGCAGCCCGCTCAAAAGAAGGAAGCTCAGGCAAAGCACGTTCAGCCAGTGCGTAAGCCGAGTTACAACGGAGTGACGACGGATGAAGATCGTCCGAGGATATTGAACATTGTCATTGGAAGCGTTTGCGCTCATCTCAGCGTCTTTCATCTGTGGCATTTACGGCTGCAGATCGAACAACCTCGATCTGTAAGTCACCGGCCGAAGCAGTATGGCGGCTGCTCCGGCCAGTGACGGCGTGGTCTTCACATGGGGGGAACCACGCCGTTCTTGCCGACGACCACCTGGTGGGCGATCGGGCCTGTTGCAGCCTTTTCGGCGGTGATGAAGACAACGGCGCCGGGAACGAGATCATCCTTGGTGGCTCCAGCGATGGTCACGACAGGCGTCCCATCCGGAATGGCGATCTTCTTTTCCTTCCCATGATAGGTGACCGTGACGGTCCGGCCATCAACGCCCTTAACGGCATCCGCGACCGTCGCATTGGTCATGCTGCTGTCGGGCTTCAGATCCCAACCGTAGCTACCCTCGCCTGTGCCTTTCATTGCCGGCGGGAAAATGAGGACCTCAAGCGCTCCATCGCCGCCGTCGGCCCTTGGCAAGGATGCGATACCCACGAAATCGCCCGGCTTGATATCTGTGATCTTGGCATCCGCGACCCCAGCCACCTTCCAGTCGTCGGCAAGCGCCACATCGATTGTCTCGCCTTCGCGCGTCTTCACTTTGAGCGTTGAACCCTGGTAGTCGACGATGCTGCCGCGGACATGGATCGGCGCGGCTTTCTTATCTTCGGCAGATGCGGGTGTCGAAAGGACTGTCACCGAAAGGATGCTGGTCAGCCCGAGGGCCACAGCGGGGAATACATTTTTCATTTTTATCTTCCTACTAGTTGGTAGTTTCATTGGACGCGATTGGCCTGAGCAGGCTAGCTACGCAGGATTAGTGAGAGACAGTCGGCGTAAGGCGGTTGAGAGCAGGTGAAAGTATCGTCGAAAAGACCTCCGGTTTCCCGTAGGCTCTCGCCGAGAGCATCGCCCCATATACCGTCGCCAGAAACGCTTCGGCTTCGACATGCGGTTCGCTCGTGAGATTGAGCGTCCCGCTTTTGTAGCCACGTTCCATAACCGTCGTCAGCCACGATGAAATGAAGCGAAAGAAATTCGTCACCTCGGCTGCGACTTCCGGCGGAAGGGATGGCAGTTCACTGGCAAGCAAAGCACACACACAATAGGGCCTGCTCGCATCCTCGATGCATTTGGCCCAGTGGTTCGCATAGACTTTAAGGACGTCCAATGCGTCTGGAACATTCTGTTCGAGAGTGACAACGCTCGCCTGCCCGTCTTCCCGGTAACGCTTGACCAGCTCACGCACCAGATCGACCTTGCTGGGGAAGTGGTGGTGGATGCTGGCCTTGCGTATGCCGACCACTTCCGAGATATCTGCATAGCTGAACCCGTTGTAACCCCCACTCATGATGAGGTTGCGCGCAGAGGCCAGGATTTCGTCAGAAGTGTTCGAAAGATTGCTCATGGAATTTGTCTACCTTCTAGTAGGCAGAGTGTCAATAGCAAAAAGCTCTTCTCGCTTCTAACCGTCTGTGGAGACCGTAAGAGCTTTCCATGATGCGAGTTCCTGCTGCAAACGCTTGATCCGCGCCGTCACGTGGCTGAGGGCATCACTGCCAAGAAGGAGCTGCGGCGGGGGATTGTCCGATCCGATGAGAGTAAGCACAGCGGCGGCCAGCTTCTGGGGATCACCGAGCTGCTTGCCGCTCGCGGCCTGGCGCGCCTCGCGAATCGGATCGAAGAGGGTATCGTAGTCCGCAATCGACCTCTCTGTTCGGACCATGGAACGCCCAGCCCAGTCTGTCCGGAACGAGCCAGGGCAAAGCGTTGTAACCTGAACTCCAAACGGCGCCATTTCCGAGCGCATGACCTCGGAAATTCCCTGAAGCGCAAACTTGCTGCCGCAGTAATATGCGATACCGGGCATGGTGATCATACCGCCCATCGACGTGACGTTGACGATAAAGCCACGGCGGCGCTCACGGAACCTCGGAAGAAAGGCCTTGGCCACAGCGACAGCGCCAAACACGTTCACGTCGAACTGACGTCGCATCTCTTCGAGCGGCGATTCCTCGAGCACGCCCTCGTGGCCGTATCCGGCATTATTGATCAGCACGTCGACTGGCCCGTGTTCGTCCTCCGCTTGCTGGACAACGTCAGGGATGCGGTCGAAATCGGTGACGTCGCAAAGGACCGGGCGCAGTTCCGGGAGGGTCTTCGCCAGCCCTTCGCGCGAGGCTTCGGAGCGAACGGTCCCGATGACGGTGTGACCGGCTTCCATTGCGGCAGTGGCAATCGCCAGTCCGAAGCCCGAGTTCGCCCCTGTTATGAAAAACGTTTTGATCGACATTTATGAAACTCCTTGATTAACCATGGATGACAGATAATCTGAATGTGATCTCAACTCGATTGCGGATTGTCTCAAGGTTTTGCCTAATCCTATGATTTTTGAAGAACAGTCTGCCGTCCATGACCGGCTTGTCGGCTTGGCCGGACAACTGGCTCCTCGCCTCGGCTACAGTCAGACTGCGATCAGCTGTGTCCGCATCCTGCGCACTGAAGCGGTACTTGATGACGTTCCGGTTCTCTATAAGCCGGGGGCAGTGTTCGTATTGCAGGGAAGCAAATATGGAATCCTGGAAGGCGAAATCTACCTCTACGACGAGGACCATTATCTCGCTGTCTCAGTACCCGTTCCATTCAGGATGACTTCGAAGGCAAGTCCACAACGGCCATTGCTTGCCGTCTATCTGGAGTTTGATATGCAGATGGCGGCCGAGATTGCTTTGCAAGTGGAAGAACACGCAGGTCCCTCAGGCGCCGAACCGAGAGGGCTGCTCTCGAGCAAAATGGATTGCAATATCGAGGACGTCCTGCTTCGCCTGCTGACTGTGCTCAGCAACCCCGTCGATGTCGCCGTGCTCGGGCGCTCCATCCTGCGTGAACTGCATTATCGGGTCATGTCAGGGCCGCAGGGTGACGCGATGATCGCGGCCCTTCAACGCAGAGGGACCTCTGGAAGACTGATCGAGAGCGTGACGTGGCTGCGGGAGAATTACGCTTCCGAAATTGCCGTCGCGTATCTGGCCAAAGAGGTGGGCATGAGCGTTCCGTCCTATCACGTCCATTTCAAGAACCTGACCGGCTCAAGTCCGATGCAATATGTTAAGGCGATGCGGCTCCATGAGGCGCGACTTATGATCGCCCGCCGGAGCGGGACCATTGCAGACGCAGCTGCGTCGGTCGGCTACGTCAGCCCTGCCCAATTCAGCCGCGATTTCAGAAGGCATTTTGGACGCACGGCGTCGGAAGAGGCGAAGTGGGTCCACCAGCATCTTGGCCAGCAGGGCTGACCGATGCTCTGGCATAGTCCCGCAAATTAATCGCCAGATCCGCAGCGTGTCACTGCAATGCAGCTCGAAGGGCTGCTTCACAGTGAACCAAGGTCGTATCGAAGACGGGGACGCCGACATTACCCTCATTCAACAGCATGCCTACCTCGGTACAACCAAGGATCAGACAATCACTGCCTTGATCAATTAGTCGCTGCGCAATCCGTTCATACTTCAGTCGACTTTCCTCACGAACCACATCGCGACACAACTCGTCATAGATGATGCGATGGGTTTCCGCTCGATCATCGGCGTCAGGAATTATTGGTGACAGTCCTTGGGCGGTCAGGCGATCGGTGTAGAAATTCTGTTCCATCGTGAAAGCGGTTGCCATTAGCCCCGGCCTACGGAAACCGCTGTCCAGGATCGCTGTCGCAGTTGCATCTGCGATGTGAACGAACGGGATCGACACCCCGCCCAGGATCTTGTCCGCCACCTTGTGCATGGTATTCGTCGCCAGGATGAGGAGGTCAGCACCCCCGCGCTCCAGAGCAATGGCTCTTTCATTCAGGATATCTGCCGCCGCGTCCCAATCGGAAGATGCCTGTAGCTTTTCGATTTCGTCGAAGTCGACGGATCGTATGAGAAGCTCCGGCGAATGAAGTCCGCCTAGCCTTTCCCGCGTAAGCCTGCAGAGTTCACGATAATAAATCTGGGTCGAGGCCGCGGACATTCCGCCAAGTATGCCAATTGTTTTCAAATGCTTTCTCCATATTCATAGGCTTCAGTGTTTTGCCACCAAACTAGTCGAACCAACATCCTGTCATCAGGAAAACCCAACGACAGAGTGTGGAATGTAGTTGATCTCAAGAGCTTGTATTTCAGGGTCGGTAAGCCTGATGGAAAGCGCGGCGACAGCGTCGTCCAAGTGCTGCAACTTGGTTGCGCCGATGATGGGTGCGGTGATCTCGGATTTAGACAGAACCCATGCCAGCGCAATCTGTGCTCTGGGCACTTCCCTCTCCTGCGCAATCCTGGCAACCGCCTCCGCCACGCGTCTGTCGGCGTCCTCGGTGGTTCGGGTGTAAAGGCCCTTTCCGATCTCGTCGGTTTCAGAGCGATCGCTCTGCGCGCTCCAATCGCGGGTCAGGCGACCACGTGCGAGCGGGCTCCACGGGATAACGCCAATACCCTCGGCTTTGCAAAGCGGGAGCATCTCTCTCTCCTCTTCACGATACAAGAGGTTCAGGTGGTTCTGCATGGAGACGAAACGAGACCATCCGTTCGCCTGCGAGACAGCGAGCATTTTCGAGAACTGCCACGCGTACATCGAAGACGCACCGATGTAGCGGGCTTTGCCCGCCTTGACGACGTCATGCAGCGCTTCCAGAGTCTCCTCGATAGGTGTCTGATGGTCGAACCGATGGATTTGATAGAGATCGACATAGTCAGTCCCCAAACGTTTTAGGCTGGCATCTATCTCGGAAAGAATGGCTTTTCGCGACAGACCTGCCCCATTTGGTCCGGGCTTCATCCGACCATTGACCTTTGTGGCGATGACCACATCGTCTCTCGTCGAGTACTCTCTTACAGCGCGGCCGAGGATTTCTTCGCTCGTTCCATCCGAGTAGACGTTGGCGGTATCGAAGAAGTTGAACCCCAATTCGATCGCTTTGCGGATAAAGGGGCGGCTTTGTTCTTCCGTTAGCGTCCAGGGGTGGCCTCCACGATCGGGCTCGCCATAGCTCATGCACCCAAGGCAGAGCCGGGAAAGCTCAAGGCCCGTATTTCCAAGGCGTGTATATTCCATGTCCATCTCCAATTTTCGCAACGAAAACCTGCCTGGTCGATCGGCAGATACCGCCTTGCTTAATGTTCAAGCGCTTATGCCGCCATCGACGAGAATGCCCGAGCCGGTAATGTAGCCAGCGCCAGGGCCTGCAAGGAATGCAACGGCCTCCGCGACTTCTCGGGCCCGACCGTATCGGGCAATAGCCAGGCTCGGCAAGATCGCAGGTGCCAGAGCGCCATCGGCAGGGTTCATATCGGTGTCGATCGGGCCAGGCCGGACCAGATTGACGGTAATTTCCCGCGGACCCAGTTCGCGCGCTAGACCACGTGTAAAACTTTCCAGAGCGGATTTGGTCGCTGCATAGACAGCAATTCCCGCGAAAGGCACAGCCAGGCCTGCATTGCTGCCAGTACTGATGATGCGGCCTCCGTCCGGGATGTGCTTCAGCGCTGCCTGAGTGATCAGAAAGACGCCGCGCACATTAACGTTCAACTGAAGATCGATCTCTTCTAGTGGCTGTGTGGAGAAATCACCGGCAAACAGGACGCCGGCATTGTTGACCAGGATGTCGAGGCCGCCGAGGTCAGCGACAGTTCGCTCAACCGCGGCTTTAGCAGCGTCTGGGCTCGCGGCATCAGCTTGAATGGCAATGGCTTTGCGGCCCATCACTCGGATCTCCGCAGCGATAGCTTCGGCTTTTTCCGCCGACCTCTCATAGGTGATCGCGACGTCGGCACCGTCTTCGGCCAGTTTTAACGCGATGGCCGCACCAATACCGCGTGCCGCACCGGTCACGAGAGCTCGCCTTCCCGCAAGCGGAGGAGTGGGAATGTTGTTCATGGGGTTTACCTCAAGATGTTGCAATTCGATCGGCCGAGAAATGGATTGTCCGAGGGTGGCCGACTGGGAGTGGGAATGGTCAAACTTTTAAAGGAAGAGCCGACGGCTCAACGTTCGCACTCATCGGTGGACTTCTTTGTCCGATGGCAGGCCCGCGGAAAGCCAACCTGCAATGAGGAGACAAAGACCAATCGCGACGGCTGCGATGCTGTAGGCATGGCCGATGGATCTCTCGTCGGATGCTGAACCCAGGATTGAGAAAAACAATCCGCCAATAAGCGCTGTTGCCAAAGCGCCCCCTATCTGGAGCATCGAATTGACCAGGCCGGAGGCCAAACCCGACCGCGCCGGGTCAACCCGCTGAACGACAGTCTTCACAAGATTTGGGAGCGCAATTCCCTGACCGGCGCCAATAAGGAACAGGGCGACGAATAGAAACTCTGGTGCCCCGAATGAGATCAGGGTAGCGGTCCCGAACAATCCAGCCGCTTCAAGCGTCATGCCTGCGGCGGCAGAATATCTCCCGAAGACGCGCAGGATGCTCCCGCTCGCGAATGGTCCCAAAACGAACCCGAGGGCCGCGGGAAGGATTGCAACTCCAGCCTCGAAAGGCGTACGGCCCAGGCCGCCCTGTTGGTAGACCGAAAATGTCAGCCAGAAAGCCGCAAAGGCGTAGAAAAACAAGGCTGAGAGCAGCCCGCGCGTCAGCCCAGGGACCTGGAGCATGCGAGGTTCGACAATCGGATCTCCTCCCGCGGCCCCTACCCTTAGCTCGTAACGCCAAAACAGCAGAAGAAGTGGCAGGGAAGCCGATAGCATCAAGATCGACCAGATCGGCCACCCTTGTTCACGGCCCTCAATGAGCGGCGAGATCAACGCAAACAACGCAACTGCGATTAGCGTCGCTCCACCCATATCCAGCTTCCTTGCATGCTCCGATCGGGTCTCGCGCAACATGACCAGCGCGGCCGGCGCGGCTATTCCGATCACGGGGAGGTTGATAAGGAAAATGGCTCTCCATCCGAGGCCAAAGACATTCAGTGCAATCAGCGCCCCACCGAGAAACAGGCCAGCCATTGATGCTACCCCAAATGTCAGGGCATAAAAGCTGAGTGCCTTCGACTTTTCGTGATCGGGAAAAATGGCATTGATTGACGCCAAGGCTTGAGGTGCCATGATCGCTGCCGCAAACCCCTGGAAGATACGACCGGTGATCAAGACCGAGGGTGACCAGGCGAAGCCGCACAAGGCAGAGGCGGCGGCGAATGCGACCATTCCAGCCAGAAAGACGTTTCGCCGACCATAAAGGTCGCCAAGCCTGCCACCGGTGATCAGCATGACTGCGTAGGTGGTGGCGTAGCCTGAAATAATGAGCTGCATCGTCGAGGCTGAAGCCTGAAAGTCTTCCCGGATCGAGGGCAGCGCCACGTTGACGATGAAGAAATCCAGCGGGGGCAGAAAAGCCCCGGTCAACAAGATGGCCAGCGCCGTCCACCTGCGCGGATCAAGACTGTCCTTGGCGTCATGGGATTGTATCAACTTTCTCTCCATATCGAGAAGCGGAACCGCTCAGCGGTTTGCAAAATGCGCAATTTCGGAACCGATTGGTTCCTTATTAAAGTCAGTCGAGCGGCTTCAGTGCGAAGTCAACCATCGCCCTGGTGGCCCCGCGATCGGCCCCTGTTTTCCCTAGAACTCTCATTCCCTGGATTTGACACACGAGGAACCTCGCCACAGTTCGCTCGTCCAGCCCAGGATCAATCTCACCAAGGGCTTGAGCCCTTATGATGGCAGCGGCATAAAGATCCTGCAGTCGCCGAAACAGTCGCGCAATTCGAGCGGAAACCTCGTCGTCTGCGGGAAGCATTTCGACGGCAGACAATACGACAAAGCAACCGCGAAGGCCCTCTTTACCTGAAGAATCCTCAACCTGCAGCGAAAAGGCTTCTCTAATTGCGGCTTTCGGCGACGGGTTTGCATGCAGGATTTCGCCAAGCTTACGAACGGCATCTTCGATGTAGACATCAAGCGCGCGGAGATAGACGCCGCGCTTATCCACGAACGCCTTGTAAAAACTACCCTTCGATAGCTCCATGCCTTCAAGCAGGTCGGGCAAAGACGCGTCGTGAAATCCACGGTCCCAGAAAACGCCCATTGCCTTTCGAACTGCGTCGTCAAGCTCGAACTCACGAGGGCGCCCAACCGACCGGGATGTCTGACCGCGTTTAATCATGGATCCAATATGGAACCATTCGGTTTCTATTGCAAGTCATATTTTTTGGTATTAGGTAGTCGCTCATAATTTCGTGGCGGCGCCCTTGGCTACTTAAGCCGCAAATAGTCAGAAGGAAAGTTCAGGCCAATGGATCGAGAAGTCATCATTCCCGACGAAATGCGCGAAATCGTCGCCCGTGCAGGATATGCCCCGGCGGTTAAGGTTGGCGATACGATCTACGTCGTCGGGCAAGTCGGCCGCACGAGGGACTTGCAAGTGATTGAGGACCCGCGAGAACAATTCAGGGCCATGTGGGAGAACCTCCGCATCGTCCTCGAGGCCGCGGACTGCACCTTCGACGACGTCGTGGAGATGACTAGCTATCATGTGGAGATGTCGAAGCACATGGATATTTTCCGGACGGCAAAGAACGAGGTCTTTCCAAAAGGAACTTACGCATGGACGCGCATCGGCATATCCGAACTCGCACATCCTGGCTTGCTCGCGGAGGTGAAATGCGTCGCGGTGAAGCGATAGCGGTTAGGTTCACACTGATCGGCGAACAGGCAATGCGCGCTCCATCGGAGAGCGATACCAGCATGGAACGGGGTACCAGCACCTTGAAAGGACTTGAACCGCAAACACCTTGATTCGGAAGCTATCAGGCGAGGCTAACTGATTGAGAAAGCTTCAGGCCACTCCTGAGCCCCGTGTAATACGCGTAGGATGCGGATCGTAGTTCCGCTAACTGCGTAAGCCGCTACGTAAGGCGTTCCGCTGATTACAAGCTCGCGCGTCCCGGCAATTCTGCCAAGCCGGCCACTTGCTGGAAAATCGATCAGGCGACGGACTGCAACGACGAGGCGTTCGTCAACCAAAACGGCGGCGGCCGGGTTCTCTGACTCGATAAACGTAAAAATTGCATCGCGATCCGATAAGGCAAACGCAGACCAAGTTAGTCTCAAGACGTCATACCCGCCGCCTTGTTGCGCGCAGCCTGCCGACGCTCTTCGAAATGAGCTTCGACTTCATCATCTGAAATATCCGGTCTTGTATCAGTGAGCGCCTCAAGCACCTTGGCGCGAAACCAGGTATCGTGAGCCTCACTGCCTGAAAAAAGTTCAAGCGGCAACATGCCCTCATTGGCGGTCCTCGTAAGCAATATGCGAACCGCGTCTGACACCGTAAGTCCCATACCTTCCAGAACTAAGGACGCCCGGTCACGAACGTCAGCATCGATACGAGTTTGAACGAGCGCATTTGCAGCCATAACTATCTCCAGATTGGTATGGAATAGTACTGCAATTGAATTACAAAATCTAGCATTCGTCTTTTCGCCAATCTATTTTTTAAGTGCGATACCAAACTGCGACGATAGTTGCTCGGAAATATAAGCGACAGCAACTGCCTTCGCGATCTCGAAGGTGCCTCCTCCCGCCCTTCTCATAATAGCGTTGGTATGATCCCAAACATCTTTGCGTCGGACACTGTCTAGGAACTCATGGCCGCTCCAACTCAGTCCCCGAAAGCTCACTGAAATCGAAGGCTGCTTTTTGATCCTCAACGGCATAAGGAAACCTCCATCATCCAGCAGGTGCAGATGATAATGGATAACCTCGTCCCGGTACCCCTCAATTGCGACCTCAGGACTGCTGCCGGTCAACAATAGCCCGCCGGTGCCATCAATTTCTATGGCGTCCAACCTGAGCAGAAGCTCTCTGATCAGAACCATATCTCGCGTTATAAGTTCGTATCTCCTGCCAACAATTCGGAAGATAACACATCCGAACATTCACTTGAATGGAAGTCCCCTGAACGAACTACGCGCGCCAGACATATTGATGCGCGCATTTTTTGAGCGTTAATATCTCGTCAACCCAATTCCCTTAGCAAGCCGCCCCCGGGCTGGGCTGGGCTGTAATCTGCAAGGGAAACCTGAATGAGCATAGATCAATCGGCAATCGTCTTTCGGCGCAAGATTTCCAGCTTCTGCGAGATGAAGGTGGCGCCGCTTACGGATGCAAAGCAATTTCGCGCGCTTTCACAATACATGATCGGTCTGATTGACGACCGGATGCCTCCTCCCATGCTCGGCAGGCATGTCAATTGGGAAGAAATCTCGTTGGCATGCGGTCTTGAGCAGATATCAGCAGAACTCAGGAGGGTCGGCCAGTACGGTTTCGATGCCATCTCACGGTGGTTCGCTGAAACCGGGCGAAGTCATAAAAGACCCTCGGCCACAGGCAAAGCAACAAAGACACGCAGCCGCGCAAAAAGCCTTTCGAATAAAAGCACGCCTGACGCGGCCAAAACCAGTTATCGATCAAAAACCGGTCCGAAGCCCAAGCCCATCGAAGAGTTCCCAGAACCACTCTTCGAGACTTACGACGAACCGGTATCATTTCAGGCTGCTCTCCAATTCCATATCGACCGTTTCGGTGAGAGCTATTACCATTTGCATCGTGCCATATTCCGAGACGGCGATGCGCTTGAAGCAACAACATTGCTGAGCTGGCTGAAGGGGACGAAAGTGCCACGCAGTGTGGCAAACCTGGAAATTCTCAATCGCATAGAGCGACGGTACCGATTGCCACTCGGTTATTTCAAGGAAAAGCTTCCTCACCAGTCTCGTGCCGGGGTCGGATATGATGTCGGTGACGATGTCTCTCCTGCAGAGCGTCGACGTCTGGCGTGGCATCTGCCGGATGATTTCAATTCATTGCCGGAGGAAAAGCGTGCCGAAATTCTTGAATGGGTCAGGCGCGTGATCTTAACCGGTGCGACGGACTACCGTCGTTATCAGGCACTGGCTACGAAGCAACGTTATGCCATCCGCTTCCCTGGTGTGACGTACGGCGGTTCTCATAGACCGATGTCGTCATCCCGTAAGGTAGTCGATAAATGTAAGGACGAGCTTGAAGACCCAGATATGCTTTCCGGGGTAATCGACGCACCTGCCCAACTTGCGCTCGAAATGGCCAATCTGATGTCGTTCAAGACCGCAACCCTGACTGCAGTCGGCTTCAAACGCAATGGAGTATGGGGCGAGGAGACGGCATCTCAGAAGCTCGAACATCTTGGGTTGATGTTTGGTGCTCTTGCTGCGTCACCTGAGGGCGAAGTCGCCGGTCGAGGCGTGCCGCTAAGCGCATTGAGCTTCGGCCTGCTAGTGTTTCCAAGTGTCTGGGATTGGTATCTACAGTGGCGTGAGCGGCGACGCGGCTTCTACACGGCTTGGGAAGCGGACATGCTGAGCATCTCATTGTCGCTCACCCGGGAGGAAACCGGTTGGATCAGGCAGCATCCTGAACTCATCGAGCGCGTGATGCCGGTAAGTGGCTTGGTTACAAAGGAAGAGATTGCCTTCGCCCGACGTGATTGGCACGCTTGCTGCGATGCGTTCCATTCCCATGCAAGAAACCGGATCAGGGAAATCCAGCGGGTCATGCGGGTCCACCGAGACCCGTTCGAGCCAATCATGTGCGTGCTTGAGGCACCGAGCCCTCTTGCCGAATACCGCAAGATTACTGACGAAATCCTCCTCCGTATGCCCGACAAAGACCGCTACCCGAGAGCTGCAGCAGAATCTGTACGCTCGTTTCTCATGCTAAGGCTAGGACTTCATCTAGGCCTGCGGCAAAAAAATCTGCGTCAACTGCTGTTTTGCCCACGCGGCCATTTCCCGACGTCTGAAAGGCGTCTTGAAGAAATGCGCCGTGGAGAAATTCGGTGGAACGACAGAGAGAATGGCTGGGAGGTATTGATCCCATCGGTCGCATTCAAGAATGCCAACTCGTCCTTCTTCGGATCTAAGCCATTCAGGCTGATCCTGCCTGATCTGCTTGACCTCTACCACTACATCAACGCCTACATCGAACGTCACCGAAAGATTCTACTCGGTCACGCTACCGATCCGGGGACGTTCTTCGTCAAGACCGTCAAGCTATCAAGCGCTGACGCGGCCTATAATCAGACGACATTCTATGAAGCTTGGCGTCTCATCATCCAACGCTACGGCATCTATAACCCGTACACTGGTCGCGGAGCGATCAGTGGGCTGCTGCCACACGGCCCCCACAATGTTCGGGACGTGTTGGCAACTCACATTCTGAAACTAACCGGCTCATATGAACAGGCGAGCTACGCCATTCAGGATACGCCGGAAATGGTTCAACAACATTATGGTCGTTTCTTGCCGCAAGACAAAGCAGCACTGGCGGCAAAAATACTAAACCAGGTTTGGGAGGCGGCTTGAAGACAAGTTGCTGGCGATGCCGCAAACATCGCCAGCGTTTCCGTGATTAAATCCACTGATCCAGCGAGAACTGCTTTGCCGCTGATTGCACTGCGAGCTATGGATTCGAAACAGGCATGCACAAGGCTAGCTCTTGAAGGGATACGAACCGCCGGCCCGTTGGTCGAAGGACAAAGCGCTAGATATCCGCGACCATTCAAACACTTAAGATACCTGCTGCGTGACTCTCTGCAATGAACCAGCCCGGCTTGAGATGACCTTGCGAATTCCGCTCAGGATGGGATGATTGATCCCCTCGTCTGCCAACTCTGCAAGAAGGATATCAACCTCGCTCACAATCCTTTCCGCCATTTGGGCAAGGTCGCGAACAAGGATGCGCTGAGAAGATTTGGTTTCGGGCACAAGTGTCGCCCAATGCTTCAGCTGGATCGTGTCGGGCACATCGCGGCCGCCAATCTTCATGGCGAGCCTCTTTGACAAGCGAGGATAAACGGCCGTGCAAACGACATCGTAGATCGGTGCCAGATCCGGTTCATCGGAGCCATAAAGCAGGGCGTAGTTCTTGCCGTGGGCATCGGCGTTGCCGACGAGATAATGGAAGATCAGCATGCGGATGAATTGCAACCGATCCGCGACAGGTCTAGCGCAGGCCTGGTCGATCAGCCCGAGAGCATGTCCTGTCCCCGGTCCGCCCTCGGCCTCATACTTCAGCTCCGGCGGGACGCTAAGGGCCTGGCAAAAGTCTTCCTGGTGTAAGCGCTCAATGATACCGTCTGCAGCTTTCGTCCGATCATAACGCTCAACCAGGAGAAAGGCAGTCGCCCGGGCTAGGCGTATCTCGACATGGGGTACCGGCAGCTTGAGGCGAGCAGCCAGCCGCATACAAAAATACTCGTTCTCCACCGTGCCTTCCAAAGCCTGGATGACTGGTTTCAAGATATGGGTCGTTGGTCTGCCGTCTTTTGCCAAGGCAATGGAATCTCCATCGACAATGACCGCCAGTTTATCCTGCGCGCCGGCGAGCGATAGGCGAATGCCCTCGTCTCCGCCAAGCAAAGGCCGGGTCCGCAGCCTGCTGAGAATTTCATCCAGGCGTTCCGAAGTGAGAATTTCGGCTTGGGACTGGCCGGGAGGTTCGGGCACCGTGCCGGTCGGATAGAGTGACAAGGCACCTGCGCATTCGCCCCCGATAACTTCCAGTAGTCCGAAGGCATTGCCTGCCGAAAGGCCGAGCGCCCCAGCGAGGCGTTGCCGCGCGCCTTCGTCAGGCAAGAGACCGGAGAAAAACGGGCGCACCACCTGATCACCGAAGGCTTCTTCCTGCAGGGGCATCGAGAACGAGATCGCACGCGATCGTTGGTCCAGGAGATACGCGCCATCGTAGGCAAAAGTCAGCAGGCCGTCGTCAAGCCGGCCGAGTACGCCCGCCTTGGTGTCGCGAAAATAGACGTCCAATACCCGGGTCATGATCGCGGGCCCTGGCGACGCCCGACCGAAACAAGAAGGCCAAGACCGGCCAAGACTTGCATCGCACGGCCAATCTGGCAGCTCTCTTTGCCGGCCTCGAGTTCACGCAGAAAACGTACCCCCACACCAATCACCCCGGCGAGTTGCTCCTGGGTTAACCCTTGCTGTTTGCGCTCCTGACGGATTAGCATGCCGAGGCTTTTCGTATCTTTGATCTTTTCCATAATCACCCCTATCGGGATGATTATATCATCAGATGGTGCAAAAGGAAGACAAAAGAACCGATCGGGATGATTTTAGGATTACTGGCGCCAACTGACTGAAATAGAACCGATCGGGATGAATCCACATCACCGCAGGACTACCCAAATGTTTACTGCTTGAAACAGTTCTCACGGTGCCATCTCAGGAACTGGGGATGTGGCCTCTCGAAAACCCTGCTAGGCACGATCGCCTTCCCGGTCTTGTTGAGGAGTCCTTGAATGCTGTCAGGATCATTCGCCTGACGCGATATCAGGATATCAAGATCGTCCGAAAGGCCAATCAGACCGCGGTCAAACATCCAGTGTGCGGTGCCCGAAAGAGCAATTCCGTTGGAAAGAATGTCAGGCCCGCTCGCTTCCACCGGCCGGATATGTGCGGCGTCGACCTCTGCCCGGCCACCACCGTTGATGAGCTTCAATCCCGTGATGGCGCATCGTTTGTCATAAGCGTGAAGAACGAGGCGGCGAAACAGCCGATTTCGAACGATCCGCGACGAGAGTTGCGTAACCCGGTCGCGCTCCTGCTCGAACATGAACGGCGCTTGAGCTTCATCTGCAAATCCATCGACCGCATGCGTCACCCCCGGCTCATCCAGCCGAGGCAGTTCAGGCTCATGCTCGTCTATGCCAATAGATACGATGCGGTTGAAATCTGCTGCGGATATCGGCCGGACTGCGGCCTGTGCTCTGCCCGAAATGCGGCCCTCTTCATTCAGCACGCCTCGCTCTATGACACCGTCTGGTCCGCTGAACGGAACGGGATTGATGAAGTCGAGATAGCTGCCTTGTTCGATCAGCGCCAGATACATGCCGGGGGCCTTCGGATCAGGAATAACCCGTTCAACCTTGGCGACAGCAAAATAGCCGCGGGTCGCTGCGACTTTCCGAGGCTCGTAGTAGACGATCCAGTCACCTACACAGGCCTGGACACGACCGAGATACTGACCCGGGAACTGGTATTGTTCAGCCGGGCTATCGTCGTAAATCGAATCTGACCGGTGAATGAAAACCCCGAATCCCATCTGCAACCTTTAGCATGAGGCTCATGATGCTTCATTTGAAATCTGGGAACCTGAGCCTAGCCCCAAAAGCTCGCCGCTGCGGCAATACCATTTGTTAAACGTCCACTCCTATTCCCGCCCGCCCTCGACACCGGTATTCGAGAGATATGGAATAAGAGCATGGCAACACACGATCTTTCAATTCATCACTTTCAACGAAAAATCTCGGATTTCTGCGAGGTGCGCATCGCGCCAATCGCCTCACAGCGAGTTCTGGAAAGCATTCGGCCCTATCTCGTTGGTCTTGTCATCCACCGCCGGCCACCACCGATCGTTAGTGGCCGTATGGATTGGACGGCCATTGGCGAGGCATGCGGGATCGAAAACCAATTGACAGCCGATTTGAAGAAGGCGCTCCGTCCGGGACTGGACGCGATTATCCGCTGGCTCGGAGAACCGCCTGCCGCCGATGACATACAGTCGACGAAAACACGCACGAAATCGCGCAATACCGTTCGGCGCAAGGTGGAAACTGCGACGCGTTTCAGACCGCGACAGATCCTCTCCGACAAGACCCCGGCTACCTCTTCGTCAGTGCAGAGGGGACCACAACCGAAACCAATTAGTCCATTCCCTGAGCCATTGTTTGAGGCGACCGATGATCCGGCGAGCTTTAACGATGCGCTCGTTTATCACATGCGCCGGTTCGGCGAGAGCTACTGGCAACTCTACCGCGCCGTCGTTCGCCTGGGCGAGACGTTCGATGACAAGACTTTGCTGTCGTGGGTTCAGGGCGAGCGCGTGCCGCGATCTTTGACGAGCTTCGAGATCCTGTCCCGTATAGAGCGGCGCTACCGACTGGGACAGGGGTATTTCAAAGGGAAGCTGCCGCACCAATCCCGCTCCCTATACGGCCATGATATGGGCGACATCAGCGCTGCGGAGCGGCGACGACTTGCATGGCATCTTCCGGATAATTTCAGCAGCTTGCCGTTCTCCAAGCGGGAGGAAATCATCGAATGGGTGCGCCGGTTCATCATCTCGGGCTCAACCAACTATCGTCGCTACCAGGCGGCGGCAATCAAACAGGGTTATGCAATTCGGTTTCCAGGCATCACCTATGGCGTAGGCACCCTGTCTCCACGACCACAAATAAACCCGGACAGCACGAGTCACAATCCCGAGGCCTTTGAAGATCCTGATCTCCTGTCCGGCGTCGTCGATGCGCCGCCGCGGTTGGCTATGGAGATGGCCGATCTGATCCGCTTCAAGACATCGACGCTGACCGCAATCGGCTTCCAACGAAATGGAGTTTGGGGAGAGGAAACCGCATCCCAGAAGGTCGAGCATCTCGGCCTCATGTTCGGTGCCCTCGCTGCCTCACCCGCCAGCGTCGTCAAAGGGCGCGGTGTGCCGCTCCGCCAACTAACCTTTGGCCTGTTGATCTTCCCGGGCGTCTGGGACTGGTACCTCCAATGGCGGGAGCAGCGCCGCGGCTTCTACACCAAGTGGGAAGAAGACATGCTGATGGTGGCGCAAGCTCTCACGCGGGCGGAAGTGGGCTGGATCCGCCAGCATCCGGAGCTCCTGAAGAAGGTTCAGCCAATCGAAGGGCTGATCGCGCCGGAGGAGATAGAATTTGCGAGGCGTGACTGGCACGGCGCCTGCGATGCGTTCCACCGGCACGCTGCCAATCGCTCGAAGGAAATCCAGCGTGTCATGCGCGTGCATCGCGATCCGTTCGAGCCGATCATGGTGATCCTTGAGGCAGACAGCCCATTGTCGGAGTACCGCAAGATTACAGATGAAATCCTGAAGCGCATGCCGGATGAAGATCGCTATCCTCGAGCAGCAGCCGAAGCGGTCCGCTCTTTCCTTTTGCTTCGCCTGGGTCTTCATCTTGGGCTTCGACAAAAGAACCTTCTCCAGCTTCGTTTGTGCCCGCGTGGGCATTTTCCGACATCAGAGCGGCGGCTGGAGGATATGAAATGCGGTGAATTGCGCTGAAGCGATCGGGAAAACGGATGGGAGGTCCTCATCCCATCAATCGCCTTCAAGAACTCAGGCTCATCATTCTTCGGACAAAAGCCGTTTCGCCTGATCCTGCCGGATTTGCTCGACCTCTACAAATATCTTGAGGCCTATATCGATTGCCATCGCGGTGTGCTGCTCGGTTCAGCGAAAGATCCCGGCACCTTTTTCGTCAAGACGGTGAAGACGACCAGTCTGGACGCGGCATACGATTCCACCAAATTCTATGAAGCATGGCGGACAGTGATCCAACGCTACGGCATCTACAATCCCTATACCGGCCGCGGAGCCATCAAGGGCTTGCTGCCGCACGGACCGCATAATCTTCGGGATATTCTGGCAACCCATATCCTAAAGCAGACCGGGTCATACGAGCAGGCGAGTTATGCCATCCAGGACACACCGGATGTCGTTCAGCAACACTACGGTCGCTTCCTGCCGCAGGACAAAGCGGCACTTGCGGCGAAAATCCTCAATCAGGTTTGGGAAGCTGCATAGCCACTCGGATGAATGGCTGATCCACATCGCCCATGCAGATGCAAACCAAGCCCCGCATCTGCATGGGCCCTGCCGGTCGTCTCCGCCTTGATGGGTATCGAACGCCCGACCCCCTCGTTTCAGTGATGATATCTGTATAAATTCTCAGTCCAGCCAAATACTTGTTCTTCTTATTTCCGGTACAGGACCGCAAGCGACCGTACCATGTCAGGAACGGGGATGGGAAAGCCGACGCAGAGTACGGGCAGCCTCATCTGCGGGTCGAATTTCTTCTTATGCACCCGCTGGGGCGTGTTCTGATCCACAACAATCCCCATCATCACAGCAAATTTGAGTTTTTGATAAAGCGATATTTATGCTTGCGCATTTCTCAACCGCGATCGTGAGCCATGAGGCCGGGAACCTCTCTTTCGAAGAACTTCGAGAAGGACGCAATTCGGGGCGGGAGCGATTGATAAGGCGGATAGTAGAGCGTCAGCCATAGGTCTGGCGGTGTCCATCCGGGCAAAACATTGACGAGTTTTCCCGACTGTAGATGTTCCGCAACATGAAACGTCGGAAGCAAAGCCACACCGATGCCGTCTGCGGCCATTCTCGCCAGCACCTCGCCACTATTAGCGCTGAACGCCCTGCCCGCTGAGATGCTGGTGCTTCCGCCGCCATCGAAGAGCACCCAGTTCTCCCGCCTGCTTTCGCCGCTATAGGCAAGGCAGTCGTCCGGCGTCAGTTCGCTGGGATGCTGCATATCCGCAAATCGACTGCCCGGAGCAGCGACCAGAATGCGCTTCACCACGCTGATTTTACGCCAAATCGTGAACTTGTCCGATGGTGCTGCGGAAATACGGATCGCCAGATCGAAATCGTCATCGATGATGTTAACCAAACCATCGCCGAGAGACACTTCGAAGCTGATCTTTGGATAGCGCTTCTGGAAACCTGACAGGACAGGCGGCAGGACCTGCTGGCCGAACCACGTGGGCGCGCTGATCCGCAGGCGGCCATGGTCGGCCTTGTGAGTGTTCATCACGTCTTTTCGGGCGTTCTCCAACGCCTCAAAGGCGGGCTGTATCTGTGCCGCGTAGACTGCCCCGTCGGTCGTCAGAGATACCTGCCGGGTCGTGCGCACGAAGAGTTGCACGCCGAGATCGTCCTCAAGTGCCGCAATCGCGCGCGTCACAGCCGCTGGCGTCATATCCAGTTCCCGCGCGACCTGAGCGAAGTTGCGCTTTTCCGCAGCCATCAAAAAGGTTCGCAGCGCCTTGTAGTCGTTCATTGATTGTTTCACCGAGCGCAATTCATTGACAATTATTATTGCAATTCCGGCGCGGAATCAACTGGCTTAGATTTCAAATCACACCAGACAACGAACTCAGAAAAAGAAGGCCAAAAGCACAATGTCACTTTTAGACAATCGGTCGGCATAACCTTCAAGACTTAGCGCCTCCCCTCCTCCATTCCCTTACGCAACCCACCAAAGGAAATACGACATGTCCAACAAGCTTCAGGTTCTCACACCCCAGAACAGCCAGATCATCTTCATCGACCAGCAACCGCAGATGGCCTTCGGCGTTCAGTCCATCGATCGTCAGGTGTTGAAGAATAATGTCGTCGGTCTTGCCAAGGCTGCGCAGATTTTCAACATTCCGACCACCATCACTACCGTCGAGACAGACAGCTTCTCAGGCAACACCTTCCCAGAATTGCTGGCCGTCGTTCCCAACAATGACATCCTCGAGCGTACATCCATGAATTCCTGGGACGACCAGAACGTTCGCGATGCGCTTGGCAAACACGCAGCCGAGGGCCGCAAGAAGATCGTTGTTTCCGGGCTGTGGACCGAAGTCTGCAACACGACATTCGCGCTGTCTTGCATGAACGACACTGACTATGAAATCTACATGGTTGCCGACGCTTCCGGCGGCACGTCCGTGGATGCGCACAAATATGCCATGGACCGTATGATTCAGGCTGGTGTGGTTCCCGTCACCTGGCAGCAGGTTCTTCTGGAATGGCAGCGCGATTGGGCGCGCAAAGAAACCTACGACGCCGTTACCACCTTGGTCAAAGAGCATTCCGGCGCCTACGGCATGGGCATTGATTATGCCGTTACGCACGTCCACGGCGGTGCCGAGCGTGTCAGCCATGGCAAGCGCATCGGCCCTAACCCGGCCGCCATCTGATCTGAAGCAGCCCCGCCTGAATTGCCGGGCGGGGCAATCATTTTGGAAAAGGATCGCTTCAATGAAAATCTACCTCCTTTCGCTCGCCGTCGGACTTCTCGTCGGGATGATTTACGGGCTTCTCAATGTGCGGTCACCGGCACCCCCCGTCATCGCTTTGGTCGGCTTGCTTGGCATTCTCGTCGGCGAACAGATCGTGCCGCTGGCAAAGACGATATGGGCAAAGGAGCCCGCTGCCGTTTCGTGGCTGACACATATCAAGCCACATATGTTTGGCCATATGCCGAAGGGCGGGCAAGGCCCAGTTGCGGTCGTATCCCGAGATGACGCGACGGATGGGCAAGCCTGATGGCGACGCGCCGCACGTTCCTCGGCGGGGCGTCAAGCCTCGCTCTGTCCAATCTCTTCTCCACGGCCAAAGCCGCAGATCCAAACAAGACCGGAGCAGACACGATGCATCCCGATATCATCCTGCACAACGGACGCGTCACAACGCTTGACCGCGCCAACCCTGAGGCAGGGGCCATCGCCATCAAGGACGGCATTTTCACTGACGTAGGCAGCGAGGCCGATGTGATGGCGCTGGCCGGACCAGACACGAAGATCATCAATCTCAGGGGTAAGCGCGTTCTGCCCGGCCTGATCGACAACCATACCCACGTTGTGCGTGGTGGGTTGAACTTCAACATGGAACTGCGCTGGGACGGCGTCCGCTCGCTGGCCGATGCCATGGGTATGCTCAAACGGCAGGTGGCGATAACCCCCGCTCCGCAATGGGTGCGTGTCGTCGGCGGTTTCACCGAGCACCAGTTTGCAGAAAAACGCCTGCCGACCATCGAAGAAATCAACGCTGTCGCGCCCGATACACCCGTTTTCCTGCTCCACCTCTATGACAGGGCACTTCTGAATGGCGCGGCCCTTCGTGCCGTTGGCTACACCAAGGATACACCTGAGCCGCATGGTGGTGAGATTACGCGCGATCTCAATGGCAATCCGACCGGGTTGCTGCTGGCCAAGCCAAACGCAGCCATTCTCTATTCCACCCTTGCCAAGGGGCCGAAACTGCCGTTGGATTATCAGGTCAATTCGACCCGTCATTTCATGCGCGAACTGAACCGGTTGGGCATTACCGGCGTGATTGATGCCGGTGGCGGTTTTCAGAATTACCCGGACGATTACGAAGTCATTCAAAAACTTTCCGACGAAAACCAGATGACGGTTCGTCTCGCCTACAACCTGTTCACGCAAAAGCCGAAGGAAGAGAAAGAAGACTTTCTCAAATGGACGCAGTCGGTCAAATACAAGCAGGGCAATGACTACTTCCGGCACAATGGCGCTGGCGAGATGCTCGTCTTCTCCGCAGCCGATTTCGAGGACTTCCGCCAACCAAGGCCCGAAATGGCGCCGGAAATGGAAGGTGAACTGGAGGAAGTGGTGCGGGTTCTGGCCGAGAACCGCTGGCCATGGCGTCTGCACGCGACCTATGACGAGACGATCACCCGTGCGCTCGACGTGTTCGAAAAGGTCGACAAGGACATTCCGCTCGAAGGTCTCAACTGGTTCTTCGACCATGCCGAAACGATCTCCGACCGCTCGATCGACCGCATCGCAGCCCTTGGCGGCGGCATCGCCACCCAACACCGGATGGCCTATCAGGGCGAATATTTTGTTGAGCGATACGGCCACGGCGTGGCAGAAGCCACTCCACCGATCAGGAAGATGCTCGACAAGGGTGTGAACGTCTCGGCAGGCACGGACGCGACACGTGTGGCCTCCTATAACCCCTGGGTTTCACTGTCCTGGATGGTCACCGGCAAGACGGTCGGCGGCATGCAGCTTTATCCGCGTGCCAATTGCCTGGACCGCGAGACCGCGCTTCGGATGTGGACCGAAAAGGTCACCTGGTTCTCGAACGAGGAGGGAAAGAAGGGCCGCATCGAGAAGGGCCAGTTTGCCGATCTCGTCGTGCCGGACAAGGACTTCTTCGCCTGTGCCGAGGACGAGATCTCGTTCCTGGTATCGGAGCTGACCATGGTTGGCGGCAAGATCGTCTATGGTTCGGGTGACTTCAAGGCGCTGGATGAAAACGACGTACCGCCCGCCATGCCGGATTGGTCTCCCGTTCGTACCTTCGGCGGTTATGCCGCCTGGGGCGAGCCGGAGGGTGCAGGTGCACGTTCATTGCGGCGCACCGCGATTTCCAACTGCGGCTGCGCCAGCGATTGTGGTGTTCACGGTCACGACCATGCAGGCGCATGGACGTCGAAACTGCCGATTGCTGATCTTAAAGGCTTCTTTGGGGCGCTGGGCTGCTCGTGCTGGGCAGTGTGATTGCACCTCATCTGACGGACGGGCCTCGTGGCTCGTCCGCATTTCACTGTTGTAAAAATTGCAATTAAATCGAAACTATTGATGCAATTGTTAGCGGCAATGTTTCGGCCCAAAATCACTCCATCGCAACAGCTCATCAACATGGGCAAACCTGCAGGAGCAGCCATGACCTACCATTCATCGACCACCACTAAACTGAAAACAGGTCTGGCGGGCATCGTCGCAACTCCAGCGGTCCGGAAAGTCTCGCTGCTTGCGCTCTGCGCGGCTTATATCCAGGGACCTTTGACAAAGATTGTCGATTTCAATGGTGCCATGGCTGAGATGGACCATTTCGGTCTACATCCAGCGGCCGTCATTGCGGTTATCGTCATTATATTTGAGTTGTCGGCCTCTGCCATGGTGGTCTCAGGGTTTCTTCGCTGGGCGGGTGCGATGGCCCTGGCGGGCTTCACTGTTATCGCAACGCTCATCGCGCTCCGGTTCTGGGAAATGGCTCCCGGCATGGACCGCATGATGGCAACCAACGCTTTCTTCGAACATCTCGGCCTTGCCGGTGCGTTCGTCTTCGTTTCTGCGTACGACCTCACCAAGGGAGCGAAGTGATGACCGCCCGCACATCCACGGGCGGAAGCTTTGCCCCGCTTCGCCAGCCTGTCTTTGCGGTCCTTTGGGCCGCAACGGTTCTGGGCAACACCGGCAGCTTTATGCGCGATGTCGCCAGTTCCTGGCTGATGACCGATCTTTCCGCCGCACCGGCAGCCGTTGCCCTTGTGCAAGCCGCAGGTACATTGCCAATCTTCCTTCTGGCGATCCCGGCGGGCGTGCTCTCGGACATTCTCGACCGCCGCAAATTCCTGATCGCCATCCAGCTTCTGCTTGCCAGCGTCAGCATATCGCTGATGACGCTGTCCTATTTCGGCATGCTATCGGTCAGCGCATTGATCGGCCTGACGTTTCTGGGCGGCATCGGAGCGGCACTGATGGGGCCGACATGGCAGGCCATCGTCCCTGAACTGGTGCCGCGCGAAGATGTGAAAGGCGCGGTTGCGCTCAACTCGCTCGGCATTAACATTGCCCGGTCGATAGGCCCTGCGGCTGGGGGCCTTCTGCTGGCGGCCTTCGGTGCAGCCGTCACCTATGGTGCCGACGTTGCCAGCTATATCCTCGTCATCGCGGCGCTCCTCTGGTGGCCACGTGCTAAAAATGCGGATGACGCTTTGTCCGAAGGTTTCTTGGGCGCGTTCCGTGCAGGCTTGAGATATACCCGCGCAAGCAAACCGCTCCATGTCGTGCTGTTGCGAGCCGCTATTTTCTTCGCCTTTGCCAGTGCAGTCTGGGCACTGCTGCCCCTCGTCGCCCGCCAGCTTCTCGGCGGTGATGCCAGCTTTTACGGCCTTCTGTTGGGCTCCGTCGGTGCGGGTGCCATTGGCGGCGCGCTGGTGATGCCAAAACTGCGCGAGCGTTTTGACCCAAATGGCCTGCTTCTCGGCTCTGCCATCGTGACAGCCCTCGTCATGGGCATTCTCTCACTAGCCCCGCCGCAATGGCTGGCCATCGTCATCCTCCTGTTTCTCGGCGCATCTTGGATAACGGCGCTGACGACTTTGAACGGTGCAGCGCAGGCCGTCCTGCCCAACTGGGTTAGAGGTCGTGGACTTGCGGTTTATCTGACGGTCTTCAATGGTGCGATGACGGCGGGCAGCCTTGGATGGGGTGCCGTGGGTGAAGCGGTTGGCGTTCCAGCAACACTGCTGATCGGGGCTGCCGGATTGCTGGTGGCAGGCTTTATCATGCACCGCGTCAGGCTTCCCATGGGTGAAGCGGATCTCGTATCGTCCAATCATTGGCCGGAACCACTGGTGGCCGAGCCTGTCGCGCATGATCGCGGTCCCGTTCTGATCTTGATCGACTACCACGTCGAGAGACACAACCGCACCAAGTTCCTGCATGCGCTTGATGAGATGTCATCGGAACGACGCCGCGATGGTGCCTATGGTTGGGGTGTTACCGAGGACTCCGCCGACCCCGAGAAAATCACCGAATGGTTCATGGTGGAATCCTGGGCCGAGCATTTGCGCCAGCACAAGCGCGTGTCCAAGGCGGACGCGGATGTTCAGAGCAAGGTCATCGCATTCCATACCGGTCCGGCTCAGCCCGTGGTTCGGCACCTTCTGACAATCAACAAGCCGGGCAAAGCAACATGACGGCATTATTGCAATTATCGAAACATATTCGAGATTTTTGTTGCAATTGTTAGCCGTTCGTTTTCGGCGCATTCTCTCCAAATAGACAATGGCACTGCACACGAAAACACTTCGAACCAACAGGGAGCCATCATGGCAAACCACAATTTTTCTCTGAGTCGCCGTGATGCACTTCTTGTCGGCGCTGCCATGACTGCGGGAGCGCTACTTCCGACGCGCCCGGTCCATGCTGCACCGGCTGGCACTCACCCAAATCCAACCACAGGAGACACGACAATGAGCTTCGTTAAAACCACAGACGGCACCGACATCTTCTACAAGGACTGGGGTCCGAAGGACGCACAGCCAATCGTGTTCCATCACGGCTGGCCCTTGTCTTCTGATGACTGGGACGCGCAGATGCTGTTCTTCCTCGCAAACGGCTACCGCGTGGTTGCCCACGACCGTCGCGGTCATGGTCGCTCTGCCCAAGTTTCCGAGGGTCACGACATGGATCACTATGCGTCCGACGCTTTTGCCGTCGTTGAAGCACTGGACCTGAAGAACGCTGTTCACATCGGCCACTCGACAGGCGGCGGCGAAGTTGCACGCTATGTAGCAAAGCACGGCCAGCCTGCCGGTCGCGTTGCAAAGGCCGTCCTCGTGTCCGCCGTTCCACCAGTGATGCTGAAAACAGAAGCCAACCCAGAAGGCCTGCCCATGGAAGTCTTCGACGGCTTTCGGTCAGCCACTGCTGCCAACCGCGCTCAGTTCTTCCGCGATGTTCCTGCCGGCCCATTCTACGGCTTCAACCGGGAAGGCGCGACTGTCCACGAAGGCGTGATACAGAATTGGTGGCGTCAGGGCATGATGGGCAGCGCGAAGGCGCATTATGATGGCATCAAGGCGTTCTCGGAAACCGATCAGACGGAAGACCTGAAAGCCATCACCGTGCCAACGCTGGTTCTCCACGGCGAAGACGACCAGATCGTACCTATCGCGGATGCGGCTCACAAAGCCATCAAACTGCTGAAGAACGGCACCATCAAGACTTACCCCGGCTTCTCGCACGGCATGCTGACCGTGAATGCCGACGTGCTGAACGCCGATCTGCTCGCCTTCATCAAGGCTTGATCCAACCCAACACGATGCCGACGGCCAGGTGTCGTCGGCATTAGCAGCCTAGTGACGATTGCGCGAGCGCCATTCGTCCGGTGTGACACCTACGGAATGCGTGAAATTTTCAATGAAGGTCGCTTGGTCGCTAAAGCCACAGGCCTCTGCAACCTGATCGATACTCTCGCCGGTCTTGGTGAGGTAGGCCTTTGCCCTGGCAATCCGGCTTGCCAACAGCCACTCGCTAATGGACTGTCCTGTGGTCTCTTCAAAGCCGGAGGACAGCTCTTCCACCGAAAACCCGCTGGCCACGGAAATATCCTCAAGACCGATATCGCGGGAAAGATTGGTGTTGATATAGGTCTTGATCCGCTTTTCTTGCATGGAGGTGAACTGCCCGGACGCCGAAAGATGTTGGGCGGGAGACCGGCCATATTTGTGGGCAAGATGCGCAATGAAGGCGAGACCGATGTGGGGAACGAGCGTATCCCTCACCTCATCCGGCATGTCGAACATGGGCATAAGGGCTGCGCCCATATTGCGGATCACCTGGTCATGCAAACCGCGACAGATCAGGAAATCATCGATCCGTGGCTCACCTGCCTCCTCGGTGAGTTCGGCAAGATGCGCAATGGGCACGTGGAATGCGAGGACATCCAGCTGACCATTGATGGAAATCGCCGCACCCTGTTTCAGGCTCACCAGACAGATGGAGGCCTTGGGATAGATCTTGATCGGCTCCAACCGCTCGTCCAACCCAATATCGGAATGCTCGGCGTCCTCCAGATAGAGCATGACGAGGAATGCGTTATCAGGCTCTAGAATGACGCGGCTGTTGCCATGCTCATAACATTGCTGAAGATGAACGACGGTGAGGTGGGCATCCCGTAATGGCCTGATGACCAATGCTCTTGCTGCTTTTGCACCAAAGCTCGCTGCAATTTTTTCACTGACTGCCAACCATTCACTCACATTCGTATCGTTCTTGCATAAACTACGTTGCAGGCCTGATTGCGGATCATCTAAGGCAGTTTCCTACACATAATTTGTCACGCTATCTTGTATAAAAGCATTCTTGTAGAGTGGTTACAGTCCGTGAACGGATTGCAATGCGGGAACCCATTTGACCCGTCAACGAACACCGTTGCTGTAATAAAAAGGAAGGTGGGTTTCATGAGTGCCAGTTCAGACGATAGAGGCCTCCCCATCCACGGCAAAACCTCCGACAGGTTCGGCTGTACATTGACGCAACTGTCGATCAACCAAAGCCTGTCATCCTCGAACATAGAAATTTTTCGAAAGGCGACAAAGTCCACTGCGCTTGATCAGGTGAAGACATCGGCCAGTGATCAGGGGTTCGTCGTCGGGGTGTCGTTACTCGCCGGTCACGAGCGGAGGATCTTTCACGGAAATCATGCGACCAGCCATGATTTTTCCGAGAACGCGATCTACATCCGCGACCTCTCCGACAATTACAAAGCCGATCTCAGCACGCCTTTCGATTTCATGCTGTTTCAGATTTCGCCATCCTCGCTCGCGAAGATAGCCGAAGATGCGGATGTGAGCGGCGTAAGCCTGTTGACGACGGAGACCGCGTCCAGAGACATCGTCCTTGCCAACCTCGCCCGCGCCCTGCTCCCCGCGCTTCAGCGTCCGGAAGAGGCAAGTGTTTTGTTCGTCGATCAGATGACGACGGCTATCGGCACCTATCTGGTTCAGCGTTACGGTGGGCGACCAGTACCGTCTGTTACACGAACACCGCTGCTCTCACGCGCACACGAACAAATGGCGAAATCCATTTTGCTTGAGCATCTTGAAGGTGATGTCTCAATTGCTGATGTGGCGGAAGCCTGCAACCTGTCACGGGGTTATTTCATCCGTGCTTTCCGTGAATCCACCGGGATGACGCCCTATCAATGGCTCCTTGACCAACGCATTGATCGCGCTCGACAGTTGATCAGAACGTCCAGCGCGCCTCTCGCCGAAATCGCTGTGGCTTGTGGGTTCGCAGATCAGAGCCATTTCACACGCGTGTTTTCTGCTCTCGTTGGAACAACTCCCGGGACTTGGCGACGCAGCTTTTGATTTTGTTGCCCTGACGGAGTTCCGCTATTTGATGAACTCTCGGCGTCCAACCAGTTCCGGCCTTAATATTTCATCTCACCGCGAGGTCTCACTGACCGCGAGAACCAACTGGCTGAACCTCGACGACCCAGATACCGTTGAACACATCAGCCCTATAGCTGGGACATGGGCGGTCACAACGTCCGACATTTCTACATCATACCCTCTCTTGCTTGCCCGGACATCGAGATTATACCGTTATGGTGGGCGGTCAACTTGGACCAACAGTCCTAAAAGCAATCCTGTGTTGAAAAACGAAAAGACGACAAACCTGTCGCTCTTGATAGGAATCGACCTGGCGACCAATATCGAAACGCATTACGGGATCCCACTGTTGAAGACATCATTTGCTCCGGCAGGCTAAACTTAGCGCTCAATAAGATGATCAAAACGCTCTTAATGGGGAGCGAACCGGCGTAACGTTTCCTAGCAGTTTGGAAACGACGCTTGTTCCAATCCTACATACGAATCGCTACGCCTTCTGTTTTGAGTCGCAGCCAGTAAATCCGGTCCTCAACAGTGCTCATTATCGTAAATTGAAAGATCAGGAGCTTCCTGTTCGCCCGCAAGAAGCTTTGAAGCAATCTTGTTGATACCGGGCTTGCTCACCAGATTGAGAGCGCCATGAAGCAAGGTGATGCCGAGCTTGCTGTGCGGATTCATCAGTCGAGGCGCAATTTTTGGCACGCCCTGCCCTTTTTCGACCATTGGCCGCATGGCATTTTCATACGCTTCAAGAGCGCTTTGAATGTCAGAATGCCTGTGAAGTTCACTTGCCAGAACATAAGCGCCGGTGACAGCTAGCGTTGCACCGATACCTGCAATTGGTGTCGCACACCACGCAGCGTCTCCCGTCAGAACGACGCGGCCCTTCGACCACCTCGGCATTCTGACCTGACGAAGCACATCGAAATAGAAGTCTTCTGTCCGTTGCAATCCTTCGAGCACGCGATCAGCCTGCCATCCGGCATCGTGGAAGCGTTCCCTCAGATATCTCTTCTGTTCTTCCAAGCTCCATTCATGTTCGCCGCCAGGTGGCTGCTGCACGGAAAGCATGGCGCGGGTAGTACCAACCATATCGGGGCGTAAAGAGATACTTCGTCCATCCGTTGCATTATACCAACGCCAACGCTGATCATCATCGGCATCTTTAGAAATAGTGAAATATGCAATCGTCAAATCCATCCAGCGCGGATCGTTCTCGTTTGGAAAAATCAACTCACGAGTGGATGATCCAACACCCTCGGCGACGATTACAACATCGTAATCTTCCATTGGTCCGGTTGAAAAAGTGACTCGGACCGCGTTGTCTATCTCATCTACGCCCTCGACTGAGTCATCAAAACGAAACGTCGCTTTTTCGCGAGCAGCTTCGTAAACCAGTCGCGCTAGGTCGCCCCGAAGGATTTCCATTTCAGCGGTTGGTCCATCCTGACCCAGATCATCAGTGATAAACTCGGCGACGGTTTCACCGTCCTCATCGACCCAGGCCGTACCGACCTCCCCGGTTCCGTGTTCGAGCGCTGTCTGCTCGAGATTCATCCTCCGAAGGACTTCACGGCCCACGCCGCGAATGTCGACATTCTGCCCTCCATCTCGAAACTCCGGAGCCTTTTCGACAACAGTGACATCGAAGCCGTGATGGGCAAGCCACCAGGCGGTCGTATTGCCTGCGATACTGGCACCTGTGATAAGAACGCGTACGGACATAAAAATGATCTCCTATTCGCAAAAGAACATCAATTCTGATATATTTGTTCCGTTTTTATTTTTCGAAATTTGCGATGAGCCGCTGAAACAAGGTGATCATCAAATTCGCTTCATCCTCCGAGAAACCTTCCAGACCTTGCCGGTTGGTCTCAATCAAAGCGCTGCGCCCGATCGCAGCGGCTTCGCTGCCCTTCACCGTCAGGTGAACCATAGCGGCGCGACGGTCGCTTTCTGAAGGCGTCCGGAAAATCAACTCCATCGCATCAAGCTTATCGAGGAGAGCAACCATTGCGGGCTGCTTGATCGCAGATGAGCGCACGATGTCGCGCTGGAGCATCGGCCCTTTCCAAGATAGTAAGAGAACGGGGCCGATCAGAGCCATTGACAAACCATGCGGGCGAAGAGCGTTGTCCACCAGCCTGTTGAAAACTTTGGCAGCATGGTTTGCTAAGTATCCCGGTGCTACGGCTGCTTCTGGATGGATTTCTTCGTCTTGGTGCGGCATGATCCTTCTTACGCCACCCCCACATATACAGCTAGACAAAAATCACGGAATAGAGGGGTACCGAGGCCACCGCATTTCCTTCATTCGAAGCCTCATCCTGGCCGGCTTCCCCGACGGACCTGATCCCGGCGTTCAAGCGCCGTTCTGGCAGTCTGTTCGACCAGCTTACTAGAGATCCCAAGTCGGACCTATCGGAAGTTCGGTCATACGTTCGGAGACCTCCCAAAGTCGCTTACAGGCGACACGATCGAGAGCCTGTGGCGGGATGCGTGCCGGTTGCGGATGTCCGCGTGTCTCGCCAAGGCGATCGGGGCCATAATAACCGCCAGACTTCGCATCCTTCGATGTGGCGGCGAATAGCTGCGGCAAGGCACCTTGTGCGACGGGCTGAAACAGAAACCAGAGGAAGGTTCGCGCCAAACCGTGCACGCTATTTCGACCGGGCGCGTTGTGCAGCAGATCGGTTCGAGAGATTCCCGGGTGCGCCGCTATGCTTGAGACACCCCACCCTGCAGCTCGGCTTCGATCTTGAAGCTCGAGCGGAAACATCAAGCATGCAAGCTTCGACTGGCTGTAGGCCTCCATTGGACGATAGTGCGTCTTAGAGTTAATATCGTCGAAATTTATCTTCCCAGCGCGAGCTGCGACGCTGGACACGGTGACGACACGGGCGTTCGTGCCCTTTGACAGCAGTGGCATCAATTGAGCGGTCAATGCGAAATGGCAGAGGTAGTTTGTACCGAACTGCAACTCGAAGCCGTCCTGCGTTTCCTGCCGCTCCGGCGGCACCATGATGCCGGCATTGTTCACCAGAACATCTAGACTCTCCCTGTCGCTGTTCATCCGCTGTGCGAACGAGAAGACCGAAGAGAGATCCGCAAGATCAAGTTTCTCAAACCGCATAGCGGCATGGGGAACGGCGCGTTGAACGCGCGATACGGCGTCGGCACCTTTTTGAGGATTGCGACCGGCTATGGTCACGTTGCATCCTGCGCGGGCAAGCAACAGCGCGGTTTCGAGCCCTAGTCCTCCCGTTCCTGTCACCACGGCGGACCGTCCGCGCTGATCGGATATGTCGGTCTCGTTCCACTTTGTCATCTCACGCCTCTTTCATCATTTTTGCACTTGGTGTAAAATAAATATCGCACTGAGTGTAATTATACAAGAGGCTGTGGTGGAGAAATCCGAGCATGACATTGAAGCAGGCGGCGGCCTGCGGGAACGAAAGAAGCGCGAGACAAAAAAACGCATTACCGAACAAGGGATCGCTCTTTTCCTCCAGAAAGGATTCGACCACACGACGCTCGATGAAATCGCTGCGGCCGCGGGAATTTCACGCAGAACCTTCTTCTACTATTTCACGTCGAAGGACGAGATTTTGCTGTCGCTGCAAAGTGGAATTGGCGAAATGCTGGCCGATGCCGTGCGAAAGGCTCCCGCAACCTCGACGCCGATCGGCGCGGTACGGGACGCGGTGGTAAGCGTCTGTAATGCAATCCCGACGAATGACATGATCGAGATGGATCGGTTGATGCGAACAAGTCCAAGCATTCAAGCACGCAAACAGGCGTCATACGTCCAGCAGGAAGGTGAGATCTACGAAGCACTCAAAGAGCGGTGGCCCGAGCCCGAGCGATCAACGGCATTACGTGTCGTCGCCATGCTCTCCGTTGGAGCGATGCGCATTGCTGGAGACATCTTCAACCTGGAGAAAGGCGCGCGGCCAATGGCCGAGCTTCTTCAGGAAGCATTCGGCAGCGTCGTCCGGGAGGTCCAATCAGGCGACACGCATGCGTGATCGCGGCGTCATTTTGAAGGCTTGCCGATAAGCGTTCGAGAAGGCGCTCTGCGATGTATAGCCGACGCGTCTGGCAATCTCGTCGACGGAGTTCGAGTCTTTGCGCAATAGGGCTCTCGCGAGAGTGAGCCGCCAGTAGCGAAGATAGGCGAGAGGCGGTCTCCCGACCTGTCGGCTGAACTGCGCAGAAAACGCTGCTCGCGACATTCCGGCTACCTCTGCTAGCGCAGCAACTGTCCACGGTGATGCGACTTCGCGGTGGACGGCGCGTAACGCGCGTCCGAGACGTGGATCGGAGATGGCTCCGAGCCACCCCGTCAGACCTCGATCACCGTCATGCGACAGCGTCCGCAACGCTTCCACCACAAGGACGTCTGCGAGGCGGGCGGCGACGATGCCGGCGCCCATGGCACCTCGCAGGATTTCTTTGCTAATCATGTCGAGAACAGCTGCGATAGCCCCCGCCCCGCTGGCCTCCCGCCCTACGAGCAAGAACCCAGGGAGCATGTCGAGAAGGAAATCGCCATTCTCGTCAGGGAAAACTATCGAACCGCCAATCGCAACGACCCCGTCTCCGGATCCCACTCTAGCAAAGTCTGAACCCCTTTCCGGAAAAAGAAACGTTCCATTTTGCGGTTCCAGTTCAGGATCGCTCGCAACAACGTATGACGTTCGACCCAATAGGCAGACATCACCTTTCTTCATAAGGCAGCGTGGCTCGTTCTCCGTGAGGATCCACTGTTCGCCCTCGAGGACCGCGACAAACTTGAGGCGGTTTGCGGCCGGGAATGCGAATGCCCACGGTCCACCTGCCTCCATGCGGGTGCGCCTCACCACCTGAGCGCCCAGTACATCAAGGACGTCAGACAGCGGATCCCGCTCCATCGTGGACGATCGCAACAAAAAAATGGACCTCTTCGCATAGATGCTCTCGAAGCATTGATCTAGATTCCGCTAACCAAAGTCCAGAGGAGAACGATCATGAGCATCGAAAATAAAGTCGTGGTCATAACCGGAGCGAGCAGCGGCATCGGCCGGGCAACGGCAAAGCTGCTGGCCGAAAATGGCGCATTCGTGGTGCTTGGCGCGAGAAGACTGGAGCCGCTGCAGGTTGTAGCCGATGAGATCTTAGCCTCAAACGGCAGGGTCGCTTTCAAGGCGACGGACGTTTGCAAGCGAGCCGACCTGGAAGCCTTGGTTTCGCTCGCCGTCCAGAAAGGCGGCAAGCTTGACGCGATCCTCAACAATGCGGGCGTCGGCCCGATTTCACGCTTCGATGACCTGCGAGTCGAAGACTGGGATCTGATGATCGACGTGAACCTGAGAGGAACGCTTTATGGGATTGCCGCATCGCTACCGGTTTTCGCTCGGCAAGGCTTCGGGCACGTCATCAACGTGATATCGACGGCCGGGCTGAAGATCGTGCCGACCATGGGTGTCTATGCGGCGACAAAGAATGCCGTCCGGACCGCTACGGAGGCCTTGCGCCAGGAGGCGGGACCGAACCTTCGCGTCACCGAAATCTCGCCTGGAATGACCGCGACCAACTTTGGCGAGAGCATTACGGACTCGGTCATGAGGAAAAATATCCAGGATGATCTAGGTGCGATTGCGATGCCGGCGGACGCTATCGCCCGCGGTATTCTGTTTGCTATCGAACAGCCGCCCGAGGTCGACGTCGGCAGCATCGTCATCCGTCCGACAGCACAGGGATGATGGTGCAGGCTATTTATGCGAGATTCTTTTGCTACCAAACCGCACGATGCGCCGCAGCGGGCCGATGTAGCCTGCTACCCGCGCCTTGCGCTGTACCCGTTGCCCCGCCATCAGAGGTCCCTCTGAGATTTGAAGAGGCTGCATGACTATGCCGGCAAGCTCTTCTGCTTGAGTGCCCCGAAATTTGGCAAGACTTTACGTCCTATCGGACCTCCAAGCGGGCCCGTGGATCCTTGTCCGCAACGGTAGATCTTTCACACGCAAAGATTGTGGCAACGGACCATTTTGTGGCGAGACAACGGTCAGCGACCAGAGGAAGAAAAGCTTCTCACTTCAGCCGCACTGGAAAGAGGTAGTCCAAAGGGTTGATCGAAAAGCTGTCTGCAATGTCCGTGCAAGGCGACAACAGACGGTCAACGACAAACGTGATCACAACTCATGTTTAGAAGGTCGTGGATATGTCCCATCAATGCAGTCAATGCAACTCAGAGATGAAATAAGGGTTCTTGCTCGAAAAGGGAGACGGCCCAATGTTGTCATCAGAGACATGGGTTGGAGGCAAGCCCAAAAAAGCTTGTTTACTGGTTTGAGCCTCAAAGGCAAGGCAGTTTATGAGGTAGTGACTTTCCGTTGCATTGCATGCGGTTACCTCGACTCTTATGCATTGAGCAAGCAATAGACCAAAGACAATCGACGCTTCAGCTCTTCTCCCTGTAGAAGATCATTCCGCCGTGGTGCAGCGTGTCGCTGTCGACGAAGGTGCCGTCGGCGGTGAAGCCGGTGTCGTCCCAGTAGTCGATCTGCGTGCCGGTCACACGATAGCGGCCCTGATAAGCGCTGCGGCGGGCTCCGCGAGCTTCGTCGTAGCGGCCGCTGGCAAGCAGCTCTTGACGGATGCGACCGTCACTTGTCACCCACATGCCGAGATAGGGATGCTTCTGCGGCTGGGCCTCGGTGCTGACGTCAGTGTTTGTTGCTGTGTTGAGTCGGGTGGGCATGGTGTCCTCTGCCTTTACTGTGTGGACCACCGCGCCGACAGACACGGCAGTGACGATGATGGTGGCGGCGATGAAGAGAAGAGGATTTTTCATCGACGCTTCTCCTCGGGTTGTGGCGCTGGGCGTTCCCCGGCGGGCTGCCCCCCGTTTGCTTCTCGCCGCTCGCGGAAGAGATCCGACAAGGCCTGGGAGGCCGCGATCGCTTTCGGAAAGCCGGCCGGCACGGTTACCATGTAGATGACCTCTTTGAGCTCTTCCTCCGGCACGCCGATGTTAAGCGCATAGCCGGCATGAACCCTCATGAAAACCGTCTCGCCGATGGCGGCGAAGGCTGCCACTGCGGCGAGCTGGCGTGTCCGATTGTCGAGACCCGGCCGTGACCAGACGTCGCCGAGGGCATAGGCTTCAGTCGCATCGGCCAGGAACGGGAACTCCGTCCGCATGCGCTCGAGCGTCGGCTGAGTTGTCCCGTTGTTAAGACTACGGATGACCGCAGACCCGCGATCACGCCTTTCGTCCGTCGTCTCGGCGAAAGCGGCTTCAGGAAAGAGGCCGAGAAGCGAGAGGGCGGCGGCGGCTGCGACATCGGATCCAATCTGCTTGAACATGATATTTTCCTTTTGCTGCCTTGTTGCGTCGTGGCCGGTCAGAATGCCGCCCTGGTCGGACGAACGACGATTTCGTTGATGTCGACATCCTCGGGTTGCTCGATAGCAAAGCGAACCGCGCGACCGATCGCATCGGGTGTGAGTGCAATCGCGCGGTATGCCTTCATGCCTTCAATCGCTGTTGGGTCGGTGATCGTGCTGGCCAACTCGCTTTCCACGACGCCGGGATGGATACAGGTGACGCGCAGCTTGTCGTTTTCCTGGCGCAGACCATCGGAGATCGCCCGGACCGCATATTTCGTGGCGCAATAGACGGCCGCGGTCGGTACCACCTGAAGCGCGCCGATCGAGGCGATGTTGATGATCTGGCCCGAGCCGCGCTCGGTCATCTCCTGCAGCACGGCGGCGATACCGTAGAGCACGCCCTTGATATTGACGTCGATCATCGTGTTCCACTCGTCAACCTTCACCGAGGCCATCGGCGAAAGCGGCATGACGCCCGCATTGTTGACGATGACGTCGATCCGCCCAAATTCCTGCCGGGCAGCCTCGGCGAATGCCGCGACGTCGGAACGATCGGTCACATCGACCTTCCGCGTCATGACCTTTCCGCCGGCCGCACGGATATCCAGCGCGACGGCTTCCAGACGATCGGTGCGACGTGCACCGAGAACGACGGTAGCACCAGCCTTGGCCAGTTCGTGGGCGATGCCGACGCCAATGCCGCTGGAGGCGCCGGTGATAAGAACAACCTTGTCCATAACTTTCTCCTCTTGCATCCGCTTGATGCGGTAGCCAGAAGAATACGCATTCGGCATTGTCGCGATAAGCCATCTAAGTGCTCATGCGGAAGTAAGGAGAACTAACCAATGCAGCCGGACATCAATGCACTCTCCGTCTTTGCTCTCGTTGCAGAGGAGAAAAGCTTTCGCGCTGCAGCCGAACGGATGGGCGTCACCCGTTCGGCCGTCAGCCAGACGATCCGTAGGCTCGAAGAGACGATCGGCATCGCGCTCGTCAGCCGGACGACACGCAGCGTGGCGCTGACGGAGGCCGGCAAACGGCTCTACGCTAATGCCGCGCCCGCGCTGCGGGAGATGCGGGGCGCGCTCGAGGCGGTCGCCAACCTTCATGGCCAAGCACGTGGAAAGCTGACACTTGCGGTTTCATCGATTGCCGAGAGCTTCCTGTCCGGGCCGCTGCTCGCCGCGTTCCTTGAGGAAAACCCGGAGGTGACGCTGCATGTCACCGTCACTGACGAGGAGTTCGACATCGTCGCGGAAGGTTTTGATGCTGGGGTGCGGCTCGGCGAAGTGATTGCCCAGGACATGATCGCCGTGGCTGTTTCTGGCGAGCAGCGCCAGCTGGCGGTGGCGTCGCCGGACTATCTCGAGAGGTTCGGGACGCCCAATCACCCGAGCGAACTTGCAAGCCGCCGCTGCATCGGCTGGCGCCGAGCCGCGAACGTCGCGCCTTATCGCTGGGAGTTCGAAGAAAAGGGTCGCGCTTTCTCTGTGGCCGTGGCCGACACGGTCACGACGACGGACATGGCGTTGATGATCAAGCTCGCCTCCGCAGGCGCCGGCATCAGCTTCGGAATGGAGGACAGTTTCCGGACGTCGATCGCACGCGGCGAACTGGTGCCGATCCTCCAGGACTTCTGCCCCCGCTTTCCAGGCTTCTTCCTCTACTACCCCAGCCGCCGCAACATGGCGCCGAAACTCAGAGCGCTGGTCGAGCATTTGCGCCGAGTGGCCGGTTAGCTGAGGTTATGACATTCCACCTTTCAACCGATAGGCGCGCTTAAACGACGGCGTATATGAGGATCGAACGGTAGTCGCACCTCGGAAGTGAGAATAATCTCAGCGTTGAACACCTTTAGCTCGCAACGTCGACTTGAGCGGAATCGAACAGTCGTTCAGCCAGATAATGACGTTGGTTGAATTCATCAGACTAGCAGCAGTTTATTTCTGCAATGAAAGTGTGTACCGGGTATGCCGGCGTTCGCCCGTCCGCGTAAGTGCGCCGATCTCCACAAGCTGCTGAAGGTCGCGTGTTGCTGTAGCGCGGGATGTATCTGTGATCGAAATGTAGTTTTCGGCACTTATCCCCCCCTTGAAGCCTGCCGTGCCTTCCTTGAATATACGCGCGACTACCTTTTCCTGCCGCGCGTTCAACCGGTCTCGAAAACGATCATAGAACTTTGCTTTTTGAATGAAGAACTCTATGCGCTCAAGCGTTGCCCGTTGAGCATCCAGGATCGTTTCTGAAAAGAAAATGATCCAATCGGTGATATCGAGCGTGCGTTGGTGCCGCTCAAGCTCGGAGTAGTAGGCCTTCCGGCTCTTCTCGATCGTAAAGGCGAGTAAAATGAGGCTTGGCTGCCCTATGTTCTGCGCCAGGGATTTTTCAGCGAGAGCGCGCCCGAGCCGGCCATTGCCATCCTCAAATGGATGTAAGCTTCCAAAATAAAGATGGCCTACTGCAGCGCGCGTCAAAGCTTGAAGCGGCGTTTGACCATCTGGCCCGGATTGATTGAACCATCCGATGAAGGTCTCCATCTCAGCGGCAACCTCGCGAGACGGGGGGGCCTCGAAGTGGATTGTGGGCTTGTCCAATCGACCTGACACGATCTGCATGGCGTCTTCATGCGTCCGGTAAGCACCAACCGTTTCAATGTATCGGTTTCCCGCCATCAGCATTGAGTGCCAGTGGAACAGTCCTCCATGACGCAGCGGCATATGCCAGCTTCGATAGACATCCGCCATCATCTCGGCGATCCCCCGCTCTTGTGGGCGGATCTGTCTATCATCAGTGCTTAGCCCGAACTGCCGACGGAGCGATGACTGAACACTCACGCGCTCCAGAAATTCCCCCTCAATCTCTGAGGTCTTGACCGCTTCGTCGCTCAGCAATTCAATGCGAAGTTGGTTGCTGTCCTCCTCGTTGAAATGCCGGACAGCACCGATAACCTCGCCGGCGGATTGCAAGAATTTCTGCTCCAACGGCGCCAAGCTTGCGGTGTCATACCTGAAGTTTGGCCAATCGCCGTTCTGCCAGTTCCATTTCATGAGTTATAGCCGCCTTCTCTATAACTCACAATTATTCGCACAAATGAGCTATTGCAAGCCCATCTATCGCTCAGTACCACAATCTGTAGCTCTCCATTCAAGAGAGAGCGATCGACACGTGACCACGTGCCCTAAACATATTTTGTTAACGCGCGCCCCCTATTTCCGCTCGCCCTCGGCATTGGTGCCGAAAGAAATGGAATGAGCATGACGAAACACGACTTTTCATCAAGACATTTTCAGCGGAAAATTTCGGAGTTCTGCGAGCTTCGTTTTGCTCCGATCGCATCCACGCGAGTGTTGAAGACTATACGGCCTTATCTCGCCAGTTTGATCATCTACCGGAAATCGCCTCCGTGTATGAATGGTCATATCGACTGGGCGATGGTCGGTCAGGCCTGTGGGATCGTGCTAAGGCTGCTTCCTCGACTGACTTCCGTCTACCCCCACTATCCATCCCAAGAATTCACCGGATCGGTGTTCCAAAACCAGGTACAATACGGTCGGTCATCCTAAATTGACATTAGCGACCCAAAACGCGCGCGATTCTCTCGACTGAAGATGTGTAGCGACACCGGCCGGGAAAGAAGGTAGCCTTGTAGATCTGTGCAACCAAGTGCGATCAAGAAATCTCTTTGACCCACTGTCTCGACACCTTCAGCGGTGACGGCTTTACCGAGCGATCTGCTCAAAGCTATGATTGCTGAAACGATCGCTGTGCCCTCTGCTCTCGTCCCAATTAAGTCGACGAAGGATTTATCTATTTTAATTCGGTCCACATCGAAGTTGATCAGGTGGCTTAGCGATGAGAAACCAGTACCAAAATCGTCAAGAGCTATCTTAACACCGATTGATCGGAGCGATCGCAGATTAGCCCTGGTGATTTCCTCAGAACTAAGGAGAGCGGCTTCGGTGACCTCTAGTTCCAGTCGATGAGGAGGCAAACCAGCCTCAATCAGGACTTTTTCCACTTGAGAGGCGAAGTCCGGCTTCCGCAGTTGCGAGGGCGATATGTTAACTGCAATTGAGATTGGCGAGGACCACGTCGCTGCGGCGCTGATCGCCTCCTGCAGAACCCTAGCGCCGAGGGTGTTGATCAATCCACTGTCTTCAGCGATCTGAATGAACCTATCAGGCGTCAGAAGGCCGTGTTGCGGATGCCGCCAACGTACCAAGGCTTCAGCACAAGTCAAAGCTCCAAAACTATCAGCTGCATGTACTCCCTGCAGATAAACCTCCAGCTGCCCCACATCTTTTAAGGCGACCGGCTGATGTTGAAGTCCAGGTTCTTGCAGCAAAAGCTCGAGATCACTGCGCAGTGACTCTCTTTCCTGAACCTGAAGATCCATGCGTAGGTCATAAGCTATCAACCGGCCCCGTCCCTGAGACTTTGCTTCATAGAGAGCCAGGTCCGCGCATCGAAGCATTTCAATCTGATCGAACCCGGCATCTTTCCCATGGACTATGCCGATTGAACATCCGATGGTCGCTTTGACGCTATCCTGCTTGAGGGCGAACGGCTTACTCAGCGCCTCAATAATCGCTTGGCAGATGTCAGGTCCCGCACTGCCATCAAGCGCGCAGGATGGAAACAGCAACGCGAATTCGTCTCCGCCTAAACGGGCTAACGTGTGGTCGGTACTTATAATGCCTTCTATCCGCTGGACGACTTTAATAAGGAGTTCGTCTCCAACAGGATGGCCATGTTCATCATTCACCTGTTTGAATTTATCCAGGTCAATGAGGGCAAGTGAAGTCTCGTTGCTCGTAAGCTTTTCTCCATTGCTGAGGCAATGTTTCAGACGCTCATTGAACATTGCTCTGTTAGCCAGTCCCGTGAGAACGTCATGATTTGCGAGATGACGCGCATATAGCTCGCTTTCAGTAAGTTTCTTCATGCTGCGGCGAATGCCGATAATTAGTGCGAAGAAAAGTGCGAGAAATGTTATCGCGGCCAAAGAAAGCATTGGCGTTAAACGGCCAATGACCCGCGTTCCAGGTAGGTCAGGTTCCCAGATTATAAAACCAATTGGCTCACGCGTTGACGTGGACTCAATCTGAAATGCAACTTCATTCAATTCCTGATCTGCTGCCCTGGCGTATCGCGCACCAATCAATCCTTGCTCACGACTGAGCGCATCAAGGGCCTTTCCATCCAGGAAGCGAAACGCAATAAGATAGAGTCTGGTAGGTGCTTTGGATTGGGAAGATGTATAGGGCTTGACCGGCACAACTCCGGCTACGGCCGGGCGTCCTTCAATCCGAAGCAATGAGGCTCGGTTTGGCACATCTCCCAGAAGTCCCCAGTTCGACGATACCCCAACATCGAGTTGTTTCTGTAGACCCTCTATCATCGGCTGGATGAGCGGACGTATCCATTTGAAACGCTTGACGATTGAAGGGTCTGTGTCGAAGGGCATGGAGCCGTCAGATGCAACGATGAACGCCGCGTCATAGCCAAATAGATTGGTAGCTAATTCTCTAAACGATGCAACAGCTGTTGGCTTGGTAGATTCTTGGTATCTGAACTCGACCGGCGGCATATCTAAGCTTGATATGTCATTGACACGCAGCAACGTGTCGAGACCGGCCTTCATCAGGCGGACTTCGTTAGATACACGTTCAACCTGATCGAGTAAGCGGGTGTTCACGAGCTGGCGCTGACGATCTAGTGCAGCTGCATCACTTTCGGTGCCGGCCCAGATAGCTGCTATTACTACGAGCGCAACAATTCCAAGCCCGCTTGTTGTGAGAAGTAGGAGAATGAGCCCAGGAGATACCGGTGCTTTACGGAAAATCCTAGAGATGCGGTTATCAGCAGTCACGTAGTGTTCCTCACAACGTAAGGAGCTTACTGGGAATAGATTACAAAATTCTTTTTGAAGATAGTCTAAATTAGCGAAAAACTTTAGGGGCTCTGTAATTTTTAAAGTGTTCAATGCGGCATCTACCGGTTCATTTTGTTGGGGATCGCAATGAACAAGTTGCAACAGGCGTTTGGTATCGTAATCATGTGCTCAGTTGGTGCTGCTCTACCAACACCTGCGACATCAACGCAAACGGGGTCAGTTGTCAAAATCGCCGTAGAAGGTGCGTTTCCGCCGTTCAACTATCTCGACTCCAACAAACAGCTTCAAGGTTTTGATGTAGATCTGGCGGGTGCCCTGTGCGAGGCGGCTAAGCTCAAATGCGAGTTCGTGATACAGGAGTGGACCGAAATGATCCCGAACCTTCTGGCCAAGCGTTATGATGCAATCGTTTCGTCGATGTCTATGAGCTTGGAACGAAAACAGAAGGTCGCATTCACGCGCAAATACTATGATAGCCCCTCGGTGTTCATAGCCAAAAAAGATGTTGGTCTTGATGGGACGAAACTGAAAAATGTTCGTTTAGGCGTCACCGCCGGGACCTCACAAGAGGCCTATACCAAAAAGTTCTTCTCGGACGCTTCAATTAGGATTTTTGCTGCGTCCCCAGAGCTCTATAAAGGACTGGCCGACGGGGAGGTCGACCTCATCTTGGAGGACAAACTGGCTGTTTACGATTGGTTGGCGAACACTAAGGCGGGTACCTGCTGCGAATTCAAAGGCGCAGATATCAAAGACGCTGAGTTTTTCGGTGAAGGCGCAGGCATCGCCGTTAGACCAGACGATAAAGAGTTGCTGACAAAACTGAACGCTGCGCTCGATAAGATACAAGCCAATGGCGCGTATGATGCAATGAACGCTAAATACTTCCCCTTCAGTATTCAGTAACCTCAAGTTCACTGCAATTGAAAAGAAATTGAGGATGGGCAGCTAGACCTGAGCTGAGCATTCCTAGCCATCGCCTTGAAAGGACCTGAACCAACGCTCTCTTGTCCCAGTCGCGCTCATCTGACCAATATAGCTCTGAAATCATTTACATTCACGTTGGTTGGCCCGCAGACAAACAGATCCCCAATAGCAGAAAAGGCAGGGTAGCTATCATTAGCCAACAGCCGCGCATCGCCGTTGACTTGCTTCTCTAAGAGCCGTTTGACGCTCGTGCCATCAGCGAAGGCGCCCGCATTGTCTCCAGAGCCATCTATGCCATCGGTGTCGGCGGCGAGTGCATGGACATCAAGTCCATTGATCGCCATCGCAAGAGACAGCGCGAATTCTCCATTGCGTCCACCTTTACCACCTCTCTCCCGAAGCGTCACTGTCGTTTCGCCCCCAGACAACACTACGCAGGGTCGGATGAAAGGGCTGTCGTGCAACGCGATCTCACGTGCTATGGCCGCGTGTACAAGGCCAACATCTCGCGCTTCGCCCTCCATGCAATCAGATAGTATAACTGGCGTGACACCTGAAACTCGCGCAAGCGCTGCCGCTGCTTCAAGCGCAATTCTTGAAGACGAAACAATGTGGTGGCTGTGTCCGGCAAAGATTGGATCCGCTGGGCTCGGTGCATCGGATGCATCCGATGCTATAAAACTCAGTATCGGTGCCGGTAGTTTCAGCCGATACCGTGCAATAATTTCCCCGGCATCATCGCGGGTGCTCAGGTTGGGGATCGTTGGACCGGACGACACCAGCGCCGGGTCGTCTCCAGGAATATCGGATACTACGAAGCTAATCACCCTCGCCTTCGTTAATGCCGCCAACCGCCCACCTTTAATTGTTGAGAAACGCTTGCGGACGGCGTTCATGGCCAAAATCGAAGCACCCGATGCTAGTAGTTCCTCATTTAGAGCTATTTCGTCGGCAAGAGCAAACCCTACCGGCGGTGCTGGTAAGAGCGCAGATCCCCCACCGCAAATCAAGGAGATCACAATATCATTGCTAGATAGGTTGCATACAGAGGTCTTTAGACGTTCGGCCGCCTGAAGACCGGCACTGTCTGGCACAGGATGAGCGGCACTGATGACCTCGATTCTGTCTGTGTCACACTCGTAACCATAAGGAGTAACGACCAAACCTGTCAGCGGGACGTCCCAAAGACTTTCCAGCGATTGCGCCATTTGCGCCGCCCCTTTGCCCGCGCCTACGACTACGACGCGTCCGCCATAAGGCGGGCGCGGGAGAAGATCTTTAATCCTGTTTAAAGGACTGGCGGCCTCGATTGCTGCTTCGTATAAAGATGTAAGGAACAGGCGGGGACTTGTGATCATGATCAATCGCTCCCGTACTTGGACCAATGGCCGGAATATCTCATATTGCGTTGATCAGGGCAGAGTGATCTTTGTCACCCAAGCCTTTGTCCAATGCGCCGTTCATCACCTGATGAACCATCGCGGTGTTGGGCAGCATAAGCTCAAGCAGCCGTGCAGATTCGAGCGCGAGCGAAATGTCCTTATGGTGCAGGCTCATCCGAAAGCCGGGCTCGAACGTTCCATTGATCATACGTTCGCCGTGGACCTCCAGTACGCGGGACGACGCAAAGCCGCCCATTAATGCCTTGCGCACGATGGAGGGGTCTGCACCAGATTTCTTTGAGAAGCGAAGGGCCTCTGAAACGGCCTGAATATTGAGAGCAACCACAATCTGGTTGGCGACCTTGGCAACCTGACCGTTCCCGACAGCACCGATCAGGGTGATGTTCTTGCCCATCTTTTCGAACAGTTCCTTTGCGCGCTCGAAAACATCCGGTTTGCCGCCGACCATAATGGTCAGCGATGCGGCCTTGGCGCCAACTTCACCACCTGACACCGGCGCGTCGAGGTAATCGCATCCCAGCGCTTCAATACGGGCGGCAAAATCCTTTGTCGCAATCGGTGAAATAGAGCTCATGTCGATGACGAGCTTTCCCGTATCAAGACCGTGTGCGACGCCATCGTCATCGAAGAGAACGCTTTCCACATCGGGCGTGTCAGGCAGCATCAAAATCACGATGTCGGCGCTGCGCGCCACCTCCGCAGCCGAAGTGCAGGCCGTCGCACCGCTTTCGACGAGGTGGTTCGACACGGGTTTGACCCTGTGAAGATAAAGCTCATGTCCCGCATCGATCAAATGCTGCGCCATCGGGCGGCCCATGACTCCCAGGCCGATAAATCCTATCTTCATAGCTCAGTCCTCCTGTTGATATGCTTTCAACCAGCCAAGGCCTGCACTGGTAGTCGACGCCGGTCGGTATTCGCAGCCGACCCACCCGTCGTAACCAAGTTCATCCAGCCGCTTGAAAATAAAGTCGTGGTTGATCTCGCCCGTCCCCGGCTCATGCCTTCCGGGATTATCGGCGATCTGAACGTGGCCGACCTTGTCGAGCAGGCGCTCAAAGGTCGCGACGAGATCGCCCTGCATGATTTGCATGTGATAAAAATCATATTGGATCAGCAGGTTGGAATGCCCGACACGGTCCATGATCCGCTCGGCCTGATCGGTGTTGGTGACGAAATATCCGGGTATGTCGCGGGTGTTGATGGGCTCGAAGACAAGGGCAATTCCGGCATCCGCCAGACGTTGCGCCGCGTGCCTGAGATTGCCGACGAGCGTGTCTTTCAGAACCTGTTGATCGACGCCGGGCGGTTGAATGCCGGCCAGACAATTGATCTTTCGGCATCCCAGAACTTTTGCATAGCGGATTGCCGTTTCCACGGACATCTCAAATTCGGAGACCCGCTCCGGCAGGCAGGCGATGCCGCGCTCGCCTGCGGCCCAGTGGCCTGGCGGCAGGTTGAACAGGGCCTGCGTCAGATTGCACCTCTTGAGCTCCGCTGCAATTCTCTCTGGAGCCTCCTCGTAGGGGCTTACATATTCCACTGCCGCAAATCCATCGGTAGCAGCAGCGGCAAACCGATCCATGAACGGATGTTCGGTGTAAAGCATGGACAGGTTGGCGGCGAATTTCGGCATCGGCAATGGCCTCAAACTTGGTCTGCGCGCAGGCGGTGCAGCATGCGCTTGTTGCGGGGGTCGGGGTTCGGAACGGAAGAGATCAATCGTTTCGTGTAAGGCTGCGAGGGGGCGGTGCAGATGGTTTCCGCATCACCCACCTCAACGATCTTGCCTTTGTGCATGACCGCGACGCGGTCGCAGAAATAGCGGACCACCGAGATATCGTGTGAAATGAAGATAAAGCTGAGATTGAGCTGCTTTTGAATGTCGAGCAGGAGGTCAAGGATCTGGCTCCGGATCGAGACGTCGAGCGCCGAGGTCGCCTCGTCGGCGACGATGACCATCGGGTTGACGGCAAGCGCCCTTGCAATGCCGATCCGCTGACGCTGGCCACCGGAGAAGGCATGTGGGTACCTCTCCATCACCAGCGGATCGAGCCCGACATTTTGTAGAAGTTCGGCAACGCGCGTCTCCACCGCTTTGCCGGACATGCCACCGGCGATGACCAGAGGATCGCCGATGATCTGCTTGACCGTCATGCGTGGGTTGAGCGATGCAAACGGATCTTGAAAGATGAGACGCACATCCTGATGGTAGCGGCGCAGACCCACTTTGCTCAGTGACGTGACGTCGATCGGTGCCGCATCGGCTTTTTCGCGATAGGCGATCGTCCCGGAGGTCGGCTCGACAATGCGCAGTATCATCCGTCCAAGTGTGGTTTTGCCCGAGCCGCTTTCGCCGACAATGCCGAGATTTTCGCCGGCAAACAAATCGAGATTTGCGTCATCCACGGCCACCAGACCGCGACCGCCACTCCGCGAAAACAGTCCAGATGGTGCGCCGTAAATTTTGGAAAGATTGCGCACCGAAAGGATGGGAGACACGTTGGCTGTCAGCGACGCCGGCAGCCTGCGGATCGCCGCTCCGCTTTCAAGCTTGACCGTCGCTTCCAGAAGCTGCCGAGTGTAGGGGTGCTGGCTGTCGTGAAAAATCTCGTCTACCGGGCCTTTTTCGACTATCTTTCCAAAGCGCATAACAGCGACCTCATCCGCGACTTCGGCAACGATGCCCATGTCGTGGGTGATGAGCAGCATCGCCATGCCGCGCTCGACCTGCAGCCGCTTGATGAGATCGAGGATTTCGGCCTGCGTCGTCACATCCAGCGCCGTCGTCGGCTCATCGGCAATCAGGACTTCTGGGTCGCAGGCGAGCGCCATGGCAATCATCGCCCGCTGGCGCATTCCGCCGGAAAACTCGAACGTGTACCGGTCGGCCATCAGTTCCGGTTGCGGGATCTCCACTTGCCGCAGCAGTTCGATACAGCGCTCCCTGGCCTGCTTCTTCGACACGCGTCGATGCAAACGCACAGCTTCGATGATCTGTGAGCCGATGGTGTGGACCGGCGATAGCGAACTCATAGGTTCCTGAAAAATCAGGCCGATCCGTCCACCGCGAATGGCCAGAACTTCGCGACTGCTTGCTGCAAATTTCGCGACATCGACAGGACCGTTTGGCCCATTGAGGACGATCTGGCCACCGGTCATCTGTCCGGGCTTGTCAATGATCCGCATCAGGGCACGGGCGGTCACCGATTTGCCTGAACCGCTCTCTCCCACCAGTGCGAGCGTCTTTCCAGGTTCAAGGTCGAAACTGACTTTGCGAACGGCATGAAGTACATGGGTTCTGAGATGGAAATCGACGGACAGGTCTTTGACCGCCAGCAAAGTTTCGGGCTTTGTCATCTCACGTCCTCTCAGCTGTCGTAGGGGTCGGCTGCATCGCGCAGGCCATCGCCGAAGAAATTGAAGGACAGCACAGCCAGCACGACCGCAAGGCTGGGCCAGATCAACAGCCACGGGGCGGTAGCAACCGTGCGCACGTTCTGTGCGTCCTGCAACAGCACACCCCAACTGACGACCGGTGGTTTCAGTCCGACACCGAGAAACGATAGTGAGGTTTCAGCAACGATCATGGTGGGAATGGCAAGCGTCACCACCGCCAGAATGTGGCTGGTCAGAGATGGTAGGATGTGGCGGAATATGATCCGCCGTTCCCCGGCGCCGTCCAGCCGTGCAGCCGTCACGAAATCATCGCCGCGTAGAGCGAAAAATCGTCCTCGAACCTCGCGCGCTAAACCGGTCCAGCTCAACAGCGAAACGATCAGCGTGACGACGAAGTAGACCGATAGCGGCGACCAGGTGAGGGGTATGGCGGCGGCCAGCCCCAGCCAGAGCGGTATGGTCGGCATCGCGCTGACGATCTCGATGACGCGTTGAATAAGCGTGTCCACCCAGCCGCCATAATAGCCTGAGATTGCGCCCATCACGACGCCGAGCGTCAATGAAATGGCGACGCCTATAAGGCCGATGGACATGGAAACACGGGTTCCATAGATCAGTCGGCTCATGAGATCTCGTCCGAGCCGGTCCGAACCCAGCAGATACATCGGGTCACGGGCGTTCAGCGGACCGACCAGATGCGTTTCCAGCGGAATGATGCCCCACAGCTTGTAGGGTGCACCTTTGACGAAAAATCCGATGGGAGTGATTTTTGTGTCGTCGACGACGAAGCTGCGGCGAAGGGCTCTCGGCTCGATCTCGATCTTGTAGCCCTTCACATGTGGCAGAAATTGCGAGCCACCATCGGCAGTCGGTGCAAACAGCGCAATGCGTTGCGGCGGCGCAAAGGTGTATTGCGGGCGCGACGTGTTCGGCAGGCTCGGTGCCAGAAACTCGGCAAAGGCACCGATGAGATAAAGCAAAAGAATGATGCCTGCGGCAAAGGCGGCGACCTTGTGACGGAAGAAGCGCTGACGGATGAGCGTCCACTGCCCCGCAGCCTCCAGGCTTGCTACCTTGCGCCCGGACTTCAACGGGCTGATGGCCGGGCCGGTTTCCAGTGCGACGGTTGGGTTCTGGTTGATAGTCATGGCCACCCCCTCAATTGAACCGGATGCGGGGGTCGAGCACCGCAAGCAATATGTCTGAGATCAGCATGCCCACCAGTGTCAGCACGCCCATCAGGAGAATGAAACTTCCGGCCAGATACATGTCCTGACCGACCAGCGCCCGCAACAGAAGCGGTCCGGCCGTTGGAAGGTTCAGCACGATGGCGGTGATGGTAACGCCGGAAACAAGGTCGGGCAGTACCCAGCCGATAGAGCTGACGAAAGGGTTGAGAGCGATGCGGACGGGGTATTTCACGATAACCTTGCGCTCGGGCAAACCCTTGGCGCGGGCCGTGATGACATAGGGCTTGCTTAATTCGTCCGACAGGTTTGCCCGCAGAATTCTGATCATGGCAGCAGTGCCCGACATGGCGATGACGATGACCGGTATCCACATGTGGCTGAGCATGTCCTGAAATTTTGCGATGCTCCACCGCGCATCTACGAAGGCGGGAGAAAATATCCCGCCAACGCTTTGGCCAAAAAACCGGTAGCTCGCATACATCAGCGTCAGCGCCATGATGAAGTTCGGAACGGCCAGCCCAATGAAGCCGAGGAGCGTAAAGGCATGGTCGCCGAAGGAATGGCGCCTGACCGCGGAATAGATCCCGATTGGGAGCGATATCGCCCAGACCAGTAGTAGGCTTGCAAGCGAGATCAAAAGGGTCGAACCCATCCGGTCCCAGATCAGGGTCGATACCGGCTGGTTCCACTCGAAAGAATATCCGAAATCGCCACGGGTCAGTATTCCGCTGATCCATACGAAATACTGGACATAGACCGGTTGATCGAGACCATATTGCGCGCGCAGGCGCGCAATCGTCGCCTCGTCAAGATTCTGTCCGCCATCGGCCATGGTGGAAAGAAGTGAGGTCAGATAATCGCCGGGTGGCAACTGAATGATCATGAATGCGATCAAGGACATGCCGAATAGGGTCGGTATCATGTAAATAACGCGCTTCGCCACATATGTCAGCATGGGTTCCTCCCGCTACATGCTATCCGGCTTATGATTGCCAGGTCAGATGAACCGTTTCGAGGTCATGGATGGAAGGCACGGTGATTTGTGCGCGGTTGCCAACGATCTTGCATGACGCCGTCTCGTTTTTCACAAGTGATTTCACCGAGACTGACGTGCGACCCTTCGGCAGTTTGATCGATAGTGTCTGTTCGCCGATCGGATAGACCTCCCGCAAGGGACCTTTCATCATCATCGGGTTGGTGAGGTTGACGAGGAAGATTGCCATCGCATCCTCGTTTTCATAGATGGCGATATCGATGATGCCTTTTCCGTCAACCGTCACACGATGGTCCTGACCAAGAGCCCAATTCACGGCGTTTGCGATCAGCCTGCCGTGATCGGGTGCAAGTACCTTCCAGAAGACTTCGCCGATGTTCCATGGAATGTAGACCACGCGACCTCCATGGCCCGTCTCACGCGCGACCACGGCAGCGCCGCACGGCGCTTTACGTGGGTAGACTTCCTCCATGGGCAGGTCTGGAAAATCGGGAACGTAAAGGAACGGCGTTTCCGCATCCGAATTTGCATCCACTGCAATCATGTGAGTGCCGCCAATGATGCGCTTAGCCCCCTCGTAACCCTCATTCAACGGGTGCGGATCCGACAGCGCGACATAGGTGTTCTTGACAGGCCCACGAGGTGCGGAAGTCAGCGAGGCACCGAAGACATTCGACAGGCCGAAATCATCGCGCCGCTTGCCGACTTCATTATATAGAGAGGTTTCATGCGCGGCCACGACCGACCCGCCGCGCCGCACATACTGCTCGATGGCCGCGCACTGGTCGTCAGACAGATACGTGGCATTGGCAAGGATGATGAGCTTAAACCGATCCAATGCATCCGGGTTCATGACCTGATCGGAAAGGAATTCGAACGGAATGCGTGCTTCCACCAGCGCATGATAAAAGCCAAGATCATTATGTTCAGCAATGTGGCGCTGCTCCGGTGCCCAGTGCCGCAGCGTCGTTGACGGATCGATGATGGCGATTTCGGCGGTTGGCTGCATGCCCTCCAGATGCGGCTCGATGTCTGCATGGAGATTGAAGGCTTCCGCAACAGGCCGCACCCAGCGGTCATCGGGAACGCAGGCATTGAATTTAGTGAACCAAGGGAAAAGGCCCTGCGCCATGCCATCTTGAATCCAGAGCTTGATTTCCTCGCCGCTCTGGACGGAATCCTTCCATCGATATTCTTCCTCTGGGCCTATGGAGGTGATGAGGCCAACGGGCCGGTCGCGGAACGTTCCACGAATACGTTTACCGTTACGCCCGGCGGACCAGCCGACTTCCACGCCCTGGCGCGCCTGGTGATCGACGAACAGGATCGGGCAATGCTTCTGAATGAGCGAAAGGTCGAATTCCATCAGCGACGATCCACTCATATTCGGGATGAAGCTGGCATGGGGACGGATGGATTTGACTGTCTCGTCCCAATAGACCACGAGTTCTGTGAGAATGCGTCTGCGCCATGCAGCCCAGGCCTGCCACGCCGGATCGGTTGCATCCGGTTTCAACGGCAGATCAAAACCTGTTTCCTGCCTGAAGCGTTTGCGATTGTCTTCGCTGTAGGACACGCCATGCCCCTGCCAGCGGTTGGCGAACACGGCATCAATGTCATATTTGGTCACGATTTCGCTAATGACATCAGTAGTGAAGTCGCGATTATAGCTCCCCAGCGCATCGGTGACGTAGATGCCGGGAAATGCCCAATGCTCACGCGGGCTTCCATCCGCATTGATCGCCACCCATTCGGGATGGGCCTTTGCCGCATCTGCATGGATGGCGTGCGGGTCGACGCGCGCCATGACGTGCATTCCCATTTTGCGTGCGCCTTCCACGATGGTGCCGAATGGGTCGGAGTCGCCGATGAAGCTGGACACGTAGTGAAGGGGAATTTCGCTTGGGTAGTAGGCGATATAGCCGCCCGCCGAAAGGCAGACCGCATTCGACTTGGTGCGCTTGAAAACATCGATCCAGAATTCGGGGTCATATTTCGCCGGGTCGTCTTCCGCAAACGTCAACTGTGTCCAGCGAGTGGCGGATTTGAACCATTCGGGAGAGCGAACGGCAGTTTCGGAAATGGCGGTTGGTCGATGCAACATGTGGTCTCCAATGACAATAGAATGCCGTCGCGCCCATCAAGCGCGTTTGTAACGTTGATGTGCGCATCCCGGTGTCGGGTGCCGGGATGGGACGGTGGATCAGGCCTTGAAAAATGTTTCGGGGTTGGCGGGCCCGGGCGTCGGATATCCCCATGAATTCGGCATGGATTTGGGAACGTTCTGCATATTGTTCTTGACCACACCGTAGCTGTCGCTAGGCAGGCACACGCCGAAAACGTAAAACTGGTCGGCAGCGATCTCCAGTATTTCCGTCATCAGCTTTCGCTGCACCTCCGGGTCCGGCGAGCCCAGCACACGGTCGTAACGCGCCAATGCATCCTTGACCGGCTGCGGCGGCTCGACCGCACCTTTGGACGCTGGATCGCGGTACCACAGCTGCCATCCCTTGGCGTACAGCGCCTCGGTCGTGTTGGGAATGAAATAGCGAGGGTCGAGAATGGCCGCGATGCCGCCATTGCCGCCGAAGCGGTGTGCGGTCGCGTCATAGTCGATGCCTTGGCGAACACGGACCTCCCATAGTGAACGATCCATGCTTCGCATTTGCACGTCCACCCCCACCGCATGAAACATCGGCAGCGCCAGCTGAAAGATGTCAAGGAAGGTAGTGCGGGCCTGATCGATCTCGAATATGACTGTCACTCGCTTGCCATTTTCATCCTGCCGAAAGCCTTCGCCATCCTTGTTGGGAAGTATCTTGTCTAGCAGAGCGTTGGCCGTATCGGGATCGTACTGGGTGAATTGCGTGGCCAGACGTTCGTTGTAAAGGGGGTCTTCAGCCCGCACTGCGGGTTGTGAGATCGTTCCCTGGCCGATGAACACCGTGTCGATGATCGCCTGCCGGTCCAGCGCCATCGAAAGCGCTGCCCTGAAATCCTTGTTACCGTAGAGCTTGCGCTTGGCTTCATCCGGATGGTTGAGGTTGAGCTGGAACACCATCTCGTTGGTTTCTGTCGATGTCAGCGTATACAGGCCAAACTGGCCCTGTTCCTGCGAATCGTAAAGCACGGCCCGATTGGCTGGCGTGGCGATATACTGATCCATCAGATCGATTTCGCCCTGCATCGCCTTCAACAGCAATACCTGTGCATCGGCGACCATCTGGTAGACAATGCGATCGATGTAAGGCAGTTGATTTCCCTCAGAATCGACCTTCCAGTAGAACGGGTTGCGCTCGGCGATGGCGCGATCAGTGCTTTGTCCCGGTGCTACCGCCATCTTCCAGGCATGGATAACGGGGCGCTGCGAATTCTGGAAGAACTCGTTGTCTACCACTAGACCCGCTTCGCGCTGAAATAGCTGGATCCAGCCTGAAGCGCCCTTCGTCTTGGCTTCCTGTTCTGCGTTGGGGTTGTATTTAATGTGGAACTGCTTGAGATAGTGTTTCGGCGCGCGGGTCGTCTGGTCATCATTGGCCCATGCCAGCCGAAGCGGAAACAGACCGTTGGGTGCTGCGAAAATAACCTTGAACGTGACATCGTCCACGGCTTCGAAGCGGGCCTTCTTTCCACCTGCGCGCAGATGGTTCTGGCCGATATCGTTGAGGCCCTCGTAATCGAAGATATCCTCGTACCAGAACATGATGTCATCAGTGGTGAACGGTTCGCCGTCCGACCATTTCATGCCCTTGCGCAGCCTGAAGGTAAACTCGGTGGCATCGGCGTTGCTCTCATAATGCTCTGCGACATTCGGCACCACGCCGGACCAATCCGGCTCGTACCGCAACAACGGCTCGTAAGCCTGATAGCGGAACAGCATGGACAGGGATCCGCCACCGACGATCGCGCTGTTCCAGTCACCGCCGTGTGTTCCCACGCGGTCAAGCGGTGTGACGACCAGCGGGTTGATTGGCAGGCGGTTTGCAACGGCTGGCAGCTTGCCGCCCTTGACGATGGCGTCCAGTATGGCGGGTTCTTGAACAGTGCTCGTTTGCGCAAAGGCTTGCAGGGCGGGCAGTACGACGGCAGCAGTGCTCGCAGCGAGAAACGCGCGGCGATTGAATCCTTGCATTTGTTTCCTCCTCCAATCAAGTATCGCGAGTTTACCTCTCCTCCTCAGGATCGACCCCGCAATATGACACGGCTGCGTCGCTAAACAGATAGCTTGCACGACCGTGTTTGTTTAGCTTGCATAATGTAATTTGTTAGGTAAAGCGTTATGTTAAATTTTATTTTGTTCGCGGCATCACAATGGGAGCACGCGTTATGCGCAAAGTGACATTGCAGGACATTGCCGATTATACCGGCCTGTCGAAATTTGCCGTCTCATGCTCACTCTCAGGAAAAGCCGGGGTCAGCGAGACGACGCGCAGACGAGTCGAGCACGCTGCCGCAATGCTGGGCTACCAACGCCAGAAAGCTGCCGATGGGCAACGCGAGATCACACTAATCTTTCACGATCAGGTCGATAGCGTGAGCTACGAGTTACGGACGATGCTGCAGGACGGCATGCAGAAGGAGGCGCATCGACTGGGTCAGGCCGTACGATTGCAGTGGACGCACGACGCCGACAGGGTCGAGGCGATGGTGGAGGATAGCTCAGGCATCATCCTTGTTGGGCCGCATGAACAAAAGACGCTGGACATTGTAAGAGCGTCCGGCGTGCCATCGGTTCGACTGGGGTGGGTGTTTCCACTTGAAAAGGCTGATCATGTCGGCGGGACGGACCACGAAGCAGGCATAGCGGTCGGCGAGTATTTGTTTGGGCTTGGGCATCGCGACATCGCTTTCGTGCAGGGGCAGGAAGGCTATCGCGGTCGTATGGAACGATACCACGGTCTGCGCGAAAGTTTAGAGCAACACACAGATGCAAAACTGCATATTCTGCGCTTTGATGAAGATGGAGGCTTTATCCCTGCGCTACAAACTCTTCACACTGAGGGAATCGCACCCACAGCCCTGTTTTGCGCTCACGATGGGCTGGCGCTCACCGCTGTTTCCGAGCTACTAGCACGTGGCTACCGCATACCAGAAGACATGTCCGTTGTCGGATTCGGTGATTTTTCCGCCGCGACCCAGATATCTCCTCCCCTGACGACCATCAGGGTACAAGGTGGGGAGATGGGCGCTACAGCAATGCGCCTACTGCTGGAACGTATCGAAACAAGAGGGCAGCCGGTCGTTGCAAAACGCATTCTTATCGCATCGACCTTCATCGAGCGTCGCTCATCGGGGCCTGCGCCTAATCATCCGAAATGGTTGACACATTTCGAGCGATGAAAACAGACCGCCTCGAACGAATATGAATTGGCGACCTGCTTTTACTCGAACGTACGCCACCGAAATTTATAACCAGTTTCAATGATGTACAAGCTTTAGGGGCACACATATTCTCAATCGCGTTCTCCTCGAGCTTCTAATGGAGACGGGACGATATCAGGATGGAGTGCAATTTGCACGTCCGTCCATGACTCCTTGCTCGGCGCGGCTAAGAGATGTCCTTCCGTCATAGTTGAACGGTACGATTCGCCGTCCATGGTAGCAGCATAGCCACCTGCTTCTGCGTGGATGAGCACGCCGGCTGCATGATCCCACGGCTTTAGGCTCTCGTTGAGGCAGAAGCTCATCGCGCCTGTCGCCAGCATCCGGTATTCCCAGGCTGAACAGCGCCATGTGGTAACCCGGAGAAATCTTGTGATACGCGGCGCCAGTTTCTCCCGTAAGTCCGGATCGAACATGTGTAGCGGAATGAAGCCGTGCATTTCTTCGATTGGGGTCGAAGCGGCGACTGAAAGACGCGTTTTCGTACCATCTCCCGCCACATGCCAGGCGCCCTGCCCCGGCCTTGCTACCAGGAAATCGCCTAAAACTGGGTAATAGATGATGCCGGCAATAGTTTCACCGCGAGAAACAATGGCGAGAATGCTGCCAAACATCGGCGTGCCATGGGCAAAATGCCAAGTGCCATCAATCGGATCGATGACAGCCGCCAGATCCGCGGTCGCAAGATCCCCGAGGATGGACGGGTCATCGGACACGGCTTCCTCGCCGATAATGGTGATGCCCGGCAAGCGTGCCTTCAGCTTCTCGCTGATCACCCGCTCAGAGGCAATATCAGCATCGGTGACGATATCGTCCGCCACGGTTTTTGCGCGAATGGTTTCCGACGAAACAGAACGGAAACGCGGCAAGATTTCCCGGTCCGCGGTATCCCGCATGATGGCCATCAGTTCATTCAGCAGCTCATCGTTTACGTTGCTCATGTGCGCCGGCCTTCAAGATAGGTCTTAAGCGCTTCCGGCTCGTCCGTCTGGAAAACGCTGACACCAGCATCGATTAACGAGCCCCAGATGCGGTCAGGATCGACAAGCGCCGCCTTGTCCACCCATTCACCGCTCGCTTCCATGCTGAGCGTATTCGTCCACAGCGCCATGTTCACATCGCGGAACATCTGCCGGTTCGCCTTGATTGTTTGGAGGCTGTCGAAACGTATTTCGCACATGAAGGGTTTGATTTCCGACAGCAACGCCATGGTTTGGTAAATGGTTTCGGCGGTGAATTTTGACATCGCCATGAAAGCCACCCCATTGATATGCTGGGCGCGCACCCAGTCCAATTCCTCGCGTGTCATGACGTTCGTTTTCAGGTCCACGTATGATGCAGCATTCATATCACGAGCGCAGGCTGCGACTTGCGAAAACAGGCCACGGTCCTTGAGATCGAGGTCTGCAAAGATGCGGCCACGGATGATTTCGAATGCCTGTTTCAGCGTCGGAATGCGTTGGTCGGTCGTGGTGCGATGCTCGCCGCCATCGTCCTCACGCAAGGAGATGGCCCGCAGTTCGGCCATGGTAAAAGTTTCAGCGTCGCGGTCGATACCGGCCATGCGCAATAGCGTGTCATCGTGCATGATAAAAAGTTCACCGTCAGCGCTTTTTCGGATATCGAGCTCAACAATGTCTGCACCTACGGCGATCGCCCGCTCGATGGCTGCGAGACTGTTTTCGGGAGCTCCATGCCATGCGCCTCGGTGGGCAACGATGGCGGGCGCGCGTTTCTGGTCAGCGATATAATCTACGTAATGCGTCATTTCATATTTTCCTTTGGGAGATTTTAATTAGGTGCGGCGGGCTGCGAGATAGGATTTGAGAGCAGGAGCCTCATCGCTCTGGATGACCGAAATGCCGGCATCGATCAGCCGTCCCCAGACGGCATCGGGATCAGCAAGGGCCCTCTCATCGGTGAAGCCGGCGCAGGCGACGCTGTCGAGCGTGTTGACCCAGAGCGCCATGCCGGTGTTACGGGTAAGGTTCTTCAGGGCAGCCAGCTCTTCCACCCTGTCGAAATAGATTTCGCAGACGGATGGGGAGAGGTCTTCCAGCAAGGAGAGTTGCGTGGCTGCACCAGGCACGTTGAGCCGGGTCTTTGCCAAAAACAGGATTTCATGCGGCATGATCGTATCGCGGATCCAGCCAAGATCCTTTTCTGTTTTCAGCGAGGCCCAGACGTCGACCTGATGCGCGACACGCATGTCCTTTGCGAGAGCAATCACATCTGGAATGACTTCGCGCTCCTTGACGTCTAGATGTACAAAGATGCGGCCCCGCGTCAGGTCGAACACCTCGACAAGGCTCGGCAGCTTTTCCAGCGTGGAACCATTGCCCTCGCCGCCATCGCGGTCGCGCAGGCGCAGGACCGAGAGATCTTGCGAAGACAAGGCTTCCGGCGGCTGACCGAGACCTGTCATGCGCTCCAGCGTCTCGTCATGTAGCAGAAAAAGACCACCATCTGCGCTGCGGCGAATATCGATTTCGACTACATCACAACCGGCATCAATGGCACGCTGGATAGCGATCAGGCTGTTTTCCGGCGCATTGCGCCAGATGCCGCGATGCGCAACCACGGCGCAACCGCGGGTCTTGTCGGCGATAAATTCTCTGTAATTCACTGGTATTCCTTCACCGGGGCCGGTTGCGCGTCACCGAAGGCGTTGGCGATGGCGCGGCCGGTTTCACCGTCAAAGAGATGCAGGCGCGCCTGCGGGAAGGACAGCGACAAAGTCTGCGTCGTATCGATCTCGACGCCGAAGGGCATGGCGATCCTGAGATTCTGGTCGGCAATCTTCGTTTCGAGAACTTCGTGCGAGCCGAGGTCCTCTCGATAACGGATTTCCGTTTTGATCGAACCGCCCGCGTTGACGGCGATATCTTCCGGGCGGATGCCGAGCTGGAATTTGTTCTTACCTGAATAGCTGGCGACCACCTGACCGTCAGCCAGCCGCAGCACGGAACCATCCCCTTCAACCTGAAGAATGTTCATCGGCGGCGAACCGATGAATTTTGCGACGAAGACGGAAGCGGGACGATGATAGATCGCCTTCGGCGTATCGAACTGCTCGATATGCCCCTTGTTGAGAATGAGAATGCGGTCTGCCAGCGTCATCGCTTCAACCTGGTCGTGGGTGACGAACACGCTGGTGGCGCCGATGCGGCGATGCAGTTCGGCAAGCTCGACGCGCATGTCGTGGCGCAGCTGCGCATCGAGGTTCGACAACGGTTCATCGAACAGCAGTACGCCGGGCTCACGGATGATTGCGCGGCCGATGGCAACACGTTGGCGCTGACCGCCGGAAAGCTGGCTCGGCTTGCGGGTCAGGAAATCGGCAAGGCCGAGCATTTTTGCGACCGTGCCGACACGCTCGGCACGGTCGGCCTTGGAGACGCCGGCGACCTTGAGGCTATAGGCCATGTTTTCCGCGACCGTCATGTGTGGGTAGAGCGCATAGTTCTGGAACACCATGGCGCAGCCGCGATGTTTTGGCTCCAGATCCTGCACCTCGCGGCCGCCGATGATGATCTTGCCGCCGGATACACGTTCAAGGCCGGCGATCATCTGCAAAAGCGTGGACTTGCCGCAACCCGATGGGCCGAGAACCACAGTAAATTCACCCGGACGCAGCGAGACGTCGATCGGCGGGATGATGGTGTTTTTGAAGTCATAGGACTTGGTTACTCCGATAAGCTCGATCTCGGCTGCGGCGGCGCGGATGGCTGTGTCAATGTCGGTCATGGGATCATTTCTCCGAGAGAACGAGGCCCTGAACGAGAAACCGCTGCAGAAGCGCGATCATCGTCAGCGGAACGAGAGAGACGAGCACAGCGCCGGCCATGATCATCGGAAAATCGGGCACCTGGCCGTCGGCGTCCGGCACGAGGCGGGCAAGGCCGACCACGGCAGTCTGCATATCGGGCGTCGAGGCGCCGACCAGCGGCCATAGATATTGCGTCCAGCCGCTGAGAAAGGTGAGCACGAACAGCGAGGCAAAGCTGGATCGGGCCAACGGCAGAAGGATGTCGATAAGAAAACGGATCGGCCCTGCCCCATCCATACGCGCCGCCTTGAACAGGTCCTTGGGCAGCGTCAGGAAGAACTGGCGGAACAGAAACGTGCCGGTGCCATGCGCCACCAGCGGCGCGATCAACCCGAAATGCGTATCGAGCACGCTCAGTTCGAGCTGGATCGGCGCGCCGAAAATTATCTCGATCAGGCTGTTTAGGCGGGTGAAATCCAGCACCGCATTGAGTGGAGAAAAGACGTTGGATGCCACCTGATATGTGGTGATGACGCGGATATCTAGTGGCAGAATGATGGTGGCGAGAATCAGGGCGAAGACCACACCCCCCCAGCGAATGCGGAAATAAACGATCGCATAGGCCGACAGGAAAGACAGGACGCAGGTGCCAAGCGCGTTGGAAAACGCCACGATCAGGCTGTTGAGCATCTGCACCGGAATGCGGGTGTCATATATGACCTTGCTCATATTGGCGAACAGCTCAGTGCCCGGCACCCAGGCAAGGCCGTTCTGCAGCATATATTCATAGGATTGAGAGGCGGTGGACAGCGTGAGGTACAAGGGCCCAACGATGTAGAGGATACCGATGGCCAGCAGGATGCTGGCGACAATGTTGATGGAGCGTGCGTTTTCGACCATGGCTCAGCGCTCGTAATTGATGCGCCGGCCGAGAAAGAAGAACTGGCAAGCTGCGAGAAGAAGGACAAAAACCATCAGGATGGCCGTCTGGGTGGAAGCGCCGGAAAGATCGAATCCGCGGAAACCATCGACATAGATTTTGTATACGAGCAGCGTCGTCGAGCCGCCCGGACCACCGCCGGTGATAGTATCGATCAGCGCGAAGACCGAAGTGATGCTTTCAGCGAATTCCAGAACGAAGGTCAGGAACAGTTGCGGCAGGATCAGCGGCAGCTGCACATCGAAAATGCGCCGCCAGGGACCGGCGCCGTCCATGGCCGATGCCTGATACATGGTTGGCGGGATCGAGCGTAGGCCGGCAAGCAGGATGACGAAATTGAAAGGAATGCCGCTCCAGACATGTGCAGCCACCAGCGTCACAAATGCGTCCGTACCGTCGATACCAGGGTTCCACAGACCGGGAAACAGCGAATTAAGCGGTGCCATCAGCCCGACGAACGGATTGAAGATGAAGGCGAACACGACGCCGATCGAGGCGCCGGCGATGCCTTTGGGCCAGACGAAGATGTTGCGCGCCGCGTAAGAGAGACCGAGCTTGCGGTCAGCGGCGATCGCCAGCATCAGCGGCACGACGACCGCAAGTGACGATGCCGTCAGCATGAAGATAACGGTGCGGCCGGCGGCTGCCCAGAATTCCGGATCGGAGAGAACACGCGCAAAATTCTGAAAACCGACAAATTCCGAGTCGCCGCCAAACGGCTGCTCCAGGAAAAACGACCAGTAGAAGGCCTGAAAAACCGGCACGTAAAAGAATAGCAGGATCAGCAACATCAGCGGCGCTACCAGAAGCAGCGGCAACCAGCGATGGCCGAACATGGAGGATTCCAACGACATGGGATAAAATTCCAGACACGAAAGAGTACATGGGGCGGCGACCCGCCCCATGCTGGAAGACAAAGTCCAGATCAGGGAAGCGTCTTACCCTTGTAGGTCTGCTCGAAGCGGCGCAGCAGCTGGTCGCCGCGCTTCTTGGTATTGTCGAGCGCCACCTGCATGGTCTGCTGACCGGCAAAGGCCTTCTGGGTTTCTTCCATGAAAACTTCGCGGAACTGCACATAGAAGCCTAGACGGATGCCGCGGGTATCGGCCGTGGCCGGCTGGTTCATGGATTCGACGCCGACCTTGGCGGTTGCGTATTTCGGCGAATTGGCGTCCGGGCTTTTGGCGATGGTATCTAGAACGTCGGTGGTGACGGGTACGTAACCCGTTGCGGCAGTGAAGAACATCTGCTGTTCCGGCTTGCGCAGGAAATCGAGGAAGGCTTTCGCAGCCTCGATCTCGGCCTTGTCGTGACCCTTCATGACGTAGATGGAAGCCCCGCCGACAAAGGTGTTGTAACGGTTGTAACCCTTGTACATCGGCGCCATGCTGACCGTCAGTTCGTATTTGCCGTCAAATGCCTTGGCAGCGGCAGCGTAGGAACCGGAAGACTGTTCCATCATTGCGCATTCGCCGGCATTGAAGGCGGCGGTGTAGTTGCCTGCCTTGGTATCTGCTGCGAGGCGAACGAGACCTTCCTTGCGCCACTCGACCAGGTTGGCGAGATGCTTGGCGGCATAGGTGGTGTTGATGACATATTCGGCGTCGAGGCCGTCATAACCGTTGTGCTTGGTGGCGATCGGCAGACCGTGACGGGCGGAGAACTGCTCGAGCACGCGCCAGGTATCGCCATCAGTCACGAACGGGCAGGCATGGCCGGCCGCTTTCAGCTTGCGGGCGGCCTCGATAACGCCTTCCCAGGTCGTCGGCGTCTCGGTGATGCCGACTTTCTCAAGCTCGGTTTTGTTCGTGTAGAACAGCAGGGTCGAGGAATTGTAGGGCTGGGCGAACAGCTTGCCCTTCGAGGTTTCGTAATAGGCGCGGGCACCGGCAATATACTGGTCCCCTTTGACGTTCGGCATCAGGTCCTGAACCGGCTCGACGGCGTCCGACAACATCAGATCGAGCGTGCCGGCGTCGAAGAACTGGATGAGAACCGGGTGGTTCTTGGCGCGGTAGGCGGCAATCGCCTTCTGCATCGACACTTCGTAAGAGCCTTGACCAATGCAGTTGACCTTGTGCTCGCTTTGCGAGGTGTTGAAGGCGTCGCACTGAGCCTTTATCGCGGTCTCAACCGCGCCCGTGTTGCCGTACCAGAACTCAATAGTGGCAGCCTGAGCAGAGGCTGTATTGGTCAGTGCTGCGACCATAGCAGCCAGTGTAAACTTGTTCATTTCGCCCTCGCAGCGGGTGTTTTGAAAGATGATTGATCTCGAGGGAGATTGTTACGCTTTATGTGTAACAACCAGATGACGGCAAAATGGACTTGTCTACGTGCCTCTTCGCCAGTAGATCGGCTTGGAGCCATATTATGTCGCGCGTGGGAAAGTGGGTGGTTTGTTGGCGGGTCGTTATCTTCCGGAAGCTCTAATTGCTCGGCGATTTATTCGCGTTCAAGATGAGATGACAGTTGTTTCTGCTAATGAGCGCAGGTTGCTACGTTTAATCTGGCGACAACCCGGGATTTCTCGTTCTGAAATCAACGAGTATACCGATCTTACCCAGCAGTCGGTCCACCGGATTCTCGACCACTTGGCCGAACGAAAGATCATTGTTTTGGGGTCTGCCAAAGCAGGTCTAGGCCGCGGACAGCCAAGCCCAATGCTTCACCTCAACGGCTCGTTCGCCTATGCCTGTGGCATATCCGTTAATACCGACATCATTGGAATCTGCATCATTGATCTGGCAGGTAATATCGTTGGCGAACGCGAAGTGCCGCTTCTTAAAACGACGATGCAAGAAGCGCTTCACTCCGTAAAAAAACAGGTGGTCGAGTTGCAGCAGCAAAACAACCTAGCGGACGACGATCTATTCGGAATAGGGTTTGCGATTGCTGGCTATCACGTCGAGGGAACACGCCATAATGCACCGCTGCCGCTCCGTGAGTGGTCGATGATTGAACTTGGGCCAATCGTATCTGACCTCTTTAGCCGGCCAGTATGGGTCATCAATGGCGGAAAATCGGGCGCCGTCGCAGAATCAATGTTCGGGATTGGCCGCTTTACGAGCGATTTTGCGTATCTCAGTTTCAATTACGGTTTTGGTGGCGGAGTGATCATCGATGGCGAGTTGTTACAGGGTGGCAGAGGGAACGCGGGCGAGTTTTCCGGTCTTTATGATGAAATTGAAACGAAACGGCGTCCCGCACTTCAATATCTAATCGATCAGATAAACAGGGATGGCGTGAATGTGCCTTCAATACACTACATGCGCCGTCATTTCGATCCTGAGTGGCCGGGCGTATCGGAATGGGTGGAGACCGTAACGCCCGCTTATAACCGCCTCGTCAACGCGATCCGATCCACACTTGATCCACAAGCGATAGTATTTGGCGGCCAGATCCCGCACATGCTGGCATCGATGCTGATTGAACGCACAAAAATTTTCGACCGGCCACGTTATGGTGTTCATAGAGGGGGGCCCGAACTGGTCATATCGGAGATCGCGTCCGACGCAGCCGCCATGGGAGCGGCGATTATCCCATTCCGACGAATGTTCTACTGAGCAAACGGAAACCAACAAACTGTCTAAGCTCTTAAGCGGAATCGAACCACCGTGATGTCATTTCGATTGCCGTCGATCGTGCTCTGAAGTGACACTTGCAGCAAGACCACAATGCGCGTTTGACCGAAAAGCCGATGGCTGCGTAGAGGTAGCCCTTCGGAATATGGAACCCAAGGCCTTCAACGATCAGCGAGAAGCCGATCAGGAAGCCCAGGCATAGAATGACAACGGTCGGATGTTTCGACACGAATGCTATCAATGGTTTGGAGGCTGCCATCATGACACCCATGGCGACAATGACGCCGATCATAATCACCGAGAGATGCTGCACCATGCCGACGGCAGTGATCACTGCTGTCGAGGGAGAAGACCGCGTCGAGAACCACGATCTGCACGAGCACCTGCCATAAGATGGCATGCTCGACTGGACCGTCCGTGCGCTCGGTGTGCCCTTCCAGACGCTCGTGCAGTTCCATCGTTCCCTTGAACAGCAGGAACACACCGCCGAAGATCAGAATGAGGTCACGTCCTGAGAGTACGACGCTTAGAAAAGTAAACAATGGCGAGGTCAGCGTGACGATCCAGGCGATGGAGGCCAGCAGGATGAGCCGCATGCCAAATGCGAGCCCGAGACCGATCAGACGCGCTTTCTCGCGCTGATGTTCCTGTAGCTTGTCTGCGAGGATGGCAATGAAGACGAGGTTGTCGATCCCCAATACGATTTCGAGGACGATCAGGGTGGCAAGGCCCGCCCAGGCGGCTGGGTCGGACATCCATTCGAATATTCTTGACCTGTGAAAGGTACGCGCTCTGCTCCTGGGGCGCTGGATAGGAGAGCGATGAGTCTCCCGAAACGATGTCATCCCTACGCTGTCGAGCGGAGGCTGATCTGTAGCGATCGATATGCGTGTTGTGCAGGATCGACAAGAGCCAGTTGCGAGCGTTGGCGCTCGTAGGCTTTTACAAGCGCGTCCTGTACGAGGTCGTCAGCATCGCTGGTGTTTCGTACAAGCGAGCGGGCGTATCGTCTCAAGCTCGATAGCTGTCCAACTACGTCAAACGGTCGGTTCGCAGGGTCCACGTCTTAATATACGTAGTCCTGGCAAGATTTATTCCAGCAGGAATCAAAATGAATCCTAACAGTTGTAGCTCGACGCACTGATCACTGCGGTTTAGAATTTACAAGCAACAGTGCCAGTCACTTTGCTCCACGTACATCGGTCGTCGCACGTCGACAGCTCAAAACGTTGAAAACTGACCATCTAGAAAGGACTCGGTCCCCCCCACGCTGTCATGTAACCCTGCTCTTGAAGGAGCTGAACCGCCGACCTCTGTATTGTAACGAACTCGACTGAGTTGCCCTGCGCGCTTTTCCTTAGGCGCGCCACGGGTCCACGAGAATAACGCCGGTTCCCCCGAAGTCTCTAATGTTGCGTGTAACGACCACCAGCCCGTGCACGGCTGCCGTGGCCGCAATGAGTGCATCAGCTTCATTTCGGCGATCCGGAATGTGCAAGTGGGCACACCGCGTCGCGATTGCTTCATCGATAGCAATGATACGCTGAGCAAACTCCGGGCGAACTCGGCTATCCATCCAGGTTCGTAAGCGAGCGCCCTGCTCAACGTCACGCCGTTGGATGCTGAGTATCCCTCGCTCAAGCTCCAGAATCGTTATAGCAGAAATGTATAAATCACGGGAATCCTGCCCGCTTAGCCAAGCCGTCACATTCAGATCAGCTCGACCGTCACCAACCTTGCGAAGCTCAGAGACAACGTTCGTATCGAGCAGATATCTCAAGACAGATCAACTTCTCGAGTTGCTATGACCGATCGAGACGGATCAAAATCGATATCCGACAATCCAGGCATTGAAAGCGCATCCACAAGATTGTGACGCTTGCCTGTGAGACGCTCAAACTCACCATATGTCATCAACACGTGCGAAGGTTTACCTCGATCAGTGATGACGACAGGCCCCGCTTCAGCAGCTTTTTTCGCTCTGCCAACATCATGATTCAATTCGCGGCTAGTCAAGCTGATAGTGGCCATATGCGCCTCCCGTGTAGGAACGTGCCTACATATAGCGCCTTTGATTGCCCTGCGCAATGTCCGCTTGCGTGTCTGGCTCGAGCAGCCTCGGATCAAGCGCGACAGCATCACCTCTCGATAACCATCTGCGATTACGATACTAACGGATTGAAAGTCAAAGCGTGACTGATTGAAACTTCGATCTCAACTGATTGAAATCGAATCGCTCAACCGAAAACAGATGGTTACGGAACATGTCCGCACCCATCAGGCCAATCCTTGCCGTCTTCGCCTTGAAGAGATTCAGAACCTCTGACCTGTTTGATATTCAGACCAACGCTTAACCTATTGGTTCTATCAAAAGGCGCCCGTTTTGGGCTCATGGAAACATTAGTCTCTCCCAGGCGCGCTATATTCGCAGCTCATGCCGTAGCCCTAGCTTTAGTGCCGGCTCTCAACAGCACGCTTAACACTACGCCAACCATATCGGCAATATGAGAGGCGGCGTAAAGAATCTTATAAAGACCACGCTGTAGGCTTTGACGTAAGGCAGGCAGAGCAATGCAGATCGATTTACAAACCCTTTGGTACTTAACCGTCGGAACGCTACTGGTGTCAGCGTTGCTTCTCCTTTGGGAAAGGCAGGCTCATCCAAGTCGCGCACGCGTGCTCGGTGTTCTGGCCGCGGCACTCTTCGCGTTCGTTCTCGGTTGCATACTTGCAATGAACCGCAGCCACTTTCCGGTCGCGCTCGGCATGGGGGCGATCAACATCCTAATGATGTTGGGCTACATTCTGGTCCTTAACGCCGTCGCCGGTCTCGACGGTCACCGGTATTTCTGGTCGTCCGTCGTAGCGCTAAGCTTCTTAGCCATCGCCTGGGCGATCGCTGGC
>NZ_JARVRD010000006.1:0-241131 GCF_030209845.1 Agrobacterium sp. fls2-241-TYG-188a
GCTCGTCAGGCTCATAACCTGAAGGCCGCAGGTTCAAATCCTGCCCCCGCAACCACTGAGACTTGTAACACCTTCCATTCAGCCTCCGCCTCGGCAAGTATGGCGCGGAAGCGCTCAAGATATGCCAGCTTCTCAGACTGATTATTGAACTCACCCGCCCTGACACGGCGGGCGAACTCGTTTCTATGCCGCTCTGTGAGACCGGCACTATATTCCTGAAACGCCTGCATCGAAGAACGGATAGCAGCAAGTTGGCCGTAAATTGTCAGCTCCGTCGACTTGCCGTCAGAGGTGGGCGAGATGACGACCTTTTGAACAAGCTGCCTCAGGAATTACAAATGTCGCTGAGCGGTATCATCTTAGCTAGCACCGGTGCGGACAACAGTGGTGAGCGCACCGATGACAGCTTTATATATCGCCGGATTGGTAACGAACGTCTTTGGAGGAGGGCCTTTCGTCTTTCCGGTGTTCTTCGCGAGATTGGCTTCAGTTTCATCGTGCTGGTTCCTTAGGTCATCGAGTATCTTATTAATTGCTTCGACCTGCGGCTGGAGAATTGAGCGGTGTGGCGCATCGCGTTGGCGAAATACTGGAAACGCAGTAAAGCACCTTGAGCTGTGCTCAAACGATCCAATTTGCGCCGAACACTCGCCAGAAAATGACCATGATGACCGCGAGATGCGCGAAGCGGCTTGCCACGCCTGTCTTTTGGTACCGGAAACCACGTGCGAAGCGCGGAATACTAGGCTCGACAAGGGGACTGCTAATCTGACGTTAGTCGTGACCATGCCCCGTTGACCGAATCCATTTTGAAGTAAGCTCTGGCCCATCGAGAGGACCAGAGAATGAGGCGCAACCGTATAGCAGACGAGCAGATCATCGGGATATTGAATGAGCATGAAGCAGGCATGCCGCTCTCGGAGCTTTGCTGCAAGCATGGCGTCAGCGATGCCAGCATCTATAAATGGAAGGCCAAATTTGGCGGCATAGACGCCTCCGAAGCCAAGCTGTTGAAGACGCTTGAAGATGAGAACACCAAGCTGAAGCGGCTCCTGGCGGACGCGATGCTCGACAATGCAGCTTTGAAAGAACCATTTGGGAAAGAAGTGGTGACGCCCGCAGCTAGGCGGATAGCTGTTGCGCATTTGATGGGGCACCCACCAGATGAGCAACCATTGCCTGGCAGGCGGTGTTTACACCGCTGAGAGGGGCGGGCGCGTAAAGCCGTCGGCTTATGCCGGATGACGATCCGTTACGAAACCAGTCGCAGCGATGACCACGACCTTCGCGAGCGGATGAAGGCGTTGGCGCATGAACGCGGCGGCTTTGGATATCGGCGCCTTCATGTGCTGCTCAGACGCGAGGGCCATCTTGGGAATCACAAGAAATTCTTCCGGCTCTATCGGGAGGCGGAGCTCACGGTACGCAAGCGTGGCGGGCGTAAGTGGGTGATAGGCACCCGAACGCCGATGTTGATCCCGACAGCCGCCAATGATCGCTGGTCGCTGGACTTCGTGTCAGATCAGCTCGCCGATGGCCGCAGGTTCCGGGTGCTTACGGTCGTCGATGATTGCACAAGAGAATGCTTGGGCCTCGTCGCCGATACGTCCCTTTCCGGCTTGCGGGTTGCCCATGAGTTAGACCGGATCATCGAAAGACGTGGCAAGCCGAAGATGCTCGTCAGTGACAACGGCAGCGAGTTCACCAGTAACGCAATCCTGCATTGGGCGGATCGGACCAAAGTGGAATGGCACTATATAGCACTAGGCAAACCGATCCAGAACGCCTTCATCGAAAGCTTCAATGGACGGCTACGAGACGAGTTCCTGAATGAGACCCTCTTCTCGTCACTGACCCATGCTCGATCTTCGCTTTCAGCCTGGCGCATCGATTACAACGATCATCGACCACACTCTGAACTCGGCTGGATGACGCCTACTGAGTTCGCTCAGACAATCAACCCGCGACGTGATGCGGTGCTGCGCAGCCGGAATGGCTCCGCACCGCAACCCGTCGCTACCGCCCCGAATACAGCAACCCAAAACCGCTGGAGCGAACTTAAAACTAGAAAAACTTGGGGGCAAGGTCAGTCCCATTCTCTCGGAAGTTATGACGTCCCAGTTCATTTCCAGTTATCCAATGGTCCGAATTGCGGTGTATTGCCCGCGTTCGAGACGCATTAAACTAAATGTTCCAAGTTGAGCAAGGATAGCAAAATGCTCGAGAGCCTTCACACGCTTGACGTTCTCTACTCGTCGCATCGAACTATCTAAGCCAACAGTGGCAATGGCAGGGAAGTATCCAAAACATTCTCCCCTCTCCAGGGACCCATGCGCAACAACACATCGGTCAAACATGGGTTGATCTTGTGCATCGAATTCCTCGAATGTCTTGCTCTTTGAAGGTAGCAGGGATCGAGCAAGAACATCTGGATCAGTGCTTCTGTCACGTTTGGGAAGGCCGGGTGGCAAAACGAATGCTGTAGGTGCCAGCTTGCTGGAAGTCAGTCGCATATCGACGAGATCGATCTCAAAATGATCATGACGCTGGGACCAGCAAACCAGCCGCCCAAATGCCGAATAGCCGATCACGAAGCAGTCTTTGTGACTGAAGTCAGGATCTGCAGCGAAAACGAGCGCAAGAACCTCCGAGAAATCGGAAGGATCGCAGTACTGTAGGCGACGGTCGAAATAATCACCAAACCCATACATGCGGAGGAAAGCCATAAAGCTCCTTGGGAGAACCTTCGACAAACGCTCATCCTGTTCACTAGTCAGTGGAACAGCGCGCTCCGGTGGGCCTAGCTCATCGATTATCTCGGAAAAGAATGTATCCAGCATGTAAAGCCTTCCTGTTACCTGTTATTCGCCGCAGATTTTGAGCGCAACCTTCATCAACTTGTTCGCTTGCCCGTTGGTACGCAAACGGTTTGCTTCTTGTTTCATCAAATTAGCGCGCCCCCGTTGTGCCCACATAGGCCCAATTCTTTGATTTTCGGCGCCGCCGCCGATACCGACTGAGGAGGGATTTCCGCCAGCATAGATGTCCAGATAGTGGGTCGCATTTAAGGAAGACATCGTTTTTTGTATTTCCGACGCGCTATATCCGGCCTCTCTCAATGAATCTTCATATTGACTTCTAGCAGCGTCCTGAGCTTTCGAGTCGCGCAGCAAATTCGTAAACGGTCCTTTTCTATTACCCCAAGCTTTCTTTGCGTGGTCGAGAACGGTATGAGCATATGCCATATCGTCCGCTGTCATGTTGTTAATGGTAGCCTGCTGCTCCTTCAACTGGCGACGAAACTCGTCGCGATTTACGCCCCTCGGCAGGTCGAAGCATGGCACATTCAGATGACCCGTGACACGTCCACCGCCGCCACCATCAACTTTTTCACCAGCATTTTCGACTTTCTTGGCATCTTCTACATGCTCAGCCTCCCGTGCGATCTTGCCAATTTTACCAGCTTCTTCGAGCCCTTCCCCTGCCTCTTTCAGCATCTTCAGCTTTTTGCCCGGGCTGAGAACGCTCGCTAAAACACCCGTTCCGGCGCCAAGCGCACCCGATACGCCGTGCGTGTTATAGCCTTTTTCAACGCTGTTGACCGCGCCCTTGACCCCGTCAGCAACAAACCCTCCAGCTGCCTTCGCGCTGCCGATTGGGTCGTTGATGACATTTTCCCCGACATTGTACAGACCGCTTCCAATATCCTGCGTACTTTGCCAGATTTGGGGTCTTGTAGGCAGACTTTCGTAGACCCCTTGAACGTCTTCCAAAAGCGACGCCTTGCCGTTGTAGTAGTCACTAATCTTATTAACGGCGCCATCTATCAGTGATGCCTCGTCTGAGGTGGCTTTCATTCCGGCCCAAAAGTGACCAAGTTCCTCTTTAGCTTGGCCAATTGTTGATCTGTCTTGATTGTCCGCGGCGTCTGGAGCTTCTTTGGTTTCCGTTGAGTTTACATAACAATATTCTCCTTCAGTGTTCCCGTTATTTAGTGTGCAGCGGTCGGCGTGACGTTGTATTGGAATGCCGTTCACTTTGACGATTGGAGAAGAGGTGGCGGGCTCGACAACATCAACCACAGTACCAGACTTGACCCCTAGGCCAGTGCCAGGCTCATCTCCGTAAGTGATTGTAAATTTCGAATCGAACCGCTTAATGGCCTCACCGTTCGCCAATACATTCGGTGAATAGTTGTAATCATTGTTAGCGGTACCCCACACGGGGAATGGGCAAGGTTTTTCGGGTGCGCGACAAACATCTGGCGAAAGACCGATTGCCAGTGCCTTTTCATTATCCGGTATTATTTCAGGCGGCGCCGGACTCGGAGCGGCCGGACGAGGCTGTACTTCTGCCACTCCTTTCTGATTCTCTTTTGGGGGTGGCCAAGGACCCTTATAACTGAGCAACGGCCCTTGCAGACCGTCGGGCGTTTTGCTCAAAAGCGTGCCACTGATAGGTGGCCCGGTGATTTGTGTGCCAGGTGGCAGACCATATTTGGCTGCAAACGCATCGTCGAAAAGTGGATCGGGGAATTGGCGGTCTCCCATTATGCGACTTCTCGCTGGGAAGAGAGAAAGATGAGCTTCGGCAAGCCTTTTCGGCTTGCCCAAGGAAAACCGACTCGCCAAGTTAAAAACACTCGCCCAACATCAGGCCGCATATCAAAATGGACGCCATCCAATACCATCGCCGCGCGGGCTGGTCCCTTGCCTTGGTCGAGTTCGATCGACAGCTTTAGTTTTGGAAGTTGTCCTTCTAGCCGCGTGTGTCCGGGCCGCGTGCCACTCCCACGCCCAACAGATCGCCGGCCATATTGTATTGACGAAACGCAAGCGCGGGAAACGGCGTGTGATTATCAACTGTCATCCGCTTCAGCCTTTTGCTTTGGAATCGGACTCTGAGGGATCAGCTTCATCAAATCCGCCGCCTGGCTTATTCAAATCCACCACGGTTCCGTTCATCTGTGTTGGCCCCGATGCTGTGAAGTTGAACTGCGTCCCGAGAATGATCACCGTACCATCCTTGCGCATGATAAACTTCGAGGTACCACACTCAATGACGAACTCCTCACCGACAATGGTTTTTTTGAATTTCCCGATGTTTTCAATCGATGTTTGACCAACATTGGAAACCTTGCTGACACCGATCTGCTCGGTCTTGGCGACACCGACCGACGTTGATTGGAACGCGCCAATGATCGTGTTCATGATGCCGGGGAGGGGGGACAGGCCGGATGCATCCGATCCGACACCCGTACCGGGACCGGCCAGTGCAGTACCCGCATCAGAACGCGGGCTTGGACCAGAGACCACACCCTCGCGTGACGACATGCCGCCAGCCCCGAAACGCGGCTGGCTTGGATGAAATCGGATGACGATGGCTGCTCGGTCATGGGGAACCCCGGTGATCGGATTGGAAAAATATCAATCAGCTGTCAAATTCAGGCCCAAATACAATCAATCATTGTGGCGAAAGGATGGACTGCTGGTCATGTTTGCAAGCAAAGGCTCATATTGCGTGGCATCCCAAACTCGCTGGCATCTTAAGACCGGACTGTCTGAGAGGTAAAACAGAGCAAGGGCACGTGGCACTGGAAGCCCATTTGAAGCAGCCGAATGAGAGTTATCAATCCTTGGACTGCCTAGGCCTTTGGAATTACCGGCAGCTGTTTCGAGCTTATTATGGGCGTAAAGGGTCCAGTTTCATCTCCTGAGATTGTATTTGTTGCTCCCGCGCCCGTCATCCAAATTTCCGGATATTTGGACGCACGCTTTATCTGCCGCAACTTTCAACTCCCCGGTTGCGCGATACGGTCGCGAACAATATTTCGCTCACCTTCACAAAGTCGTGAAACCTTTCCCATTGTCGCTCGTTCAGCGCCCATGAAAAACAATCAAGTAGAACCGGTCAATGATGCCGACGCAGCTGAGACCGAAGCCACATCCTCGCAAGATGTTCATGACAATGCTGAGGAGCTTCCCCCAGAGGCAGCGGAGCCCGATGCCGGTTTGACGCCGGAGGAGGCTGAGGAAGCGCGCCGGAAATATCTGCTGAAACGATTCTGGATCAGCGCGCGGGGCTTCTGGAGCCGCCGGGGCGATAAGTTGGCATGGCTATTCACGCTTGGCCTGCTGGCGATGATCGGAATCAATGTCGCAATCCAATACGGGGTCAACGTCTGGAACCGCGGGATTTTCGACGCTATCGAAAAACGGGATGCGTCGACTGTCTATTCCCTTGCCTCCATATTTCCGCTTCTGGTTCTGGGAAGTGTATTCATCGTCACCTCGCAGGTCTATGTCAGAATGCGCATCCAGCGGCGCTGGCGCTCCTGGTTGACCAAGTTAACGGTGGGTAGATGGATTGCAAACGGCCGCTACTACCAGCTCAACCTGATTGATGGCGACCACAAGAACCCGGAAGCAAGGCTGTCGGAGGATATGCGCATCGCCACCGAGGCACCGGTCGATTTCGTCTCCGGTGTCATCTCCGCTTTCGTATCCGCCTCCACCTTCATCGTTGTTCTATGGACGATTGGGGGAGCGCTCACACTGTCAATCGGCGGCGTTTGGGTCACCATTCCCGGCTTTCTCGTGATAGCGGCCATCATTTACGCGGCAGTCACCTCCACTTCCATCGCGTTCATCGCGCGAAACTTCGTCAAGGTTTCCGAAGTTAAAAACCAGGTTGAAGCGGAATACCGCTACACGCTGACACGCGTCAGGGAAAATGGTGAGAGCATTGCCTTGCTTGGCGGGGAAGAGGAGGAGCGTAGCGATCTCGACAAAAGATTCGGCAATGTCCGGCGGCAATGGCGGTTGATGGCGCAGCAATACATGCGGACCACCGTCGTCTCCAACGGCTCGGTACTGATTGCTCCAGTCGTGCCACTTCTGCTCTGTGCACCGAAGTTTCTCGATGGCAGCATGTCACTTGGCGAGGTCATGCAGGCAGCGTCCGCTTTCACCATTGTTCAGTCCGCCTTTGGATGGCTTGTTGATAACTATCCGCGCTTGGCCGACTGGAACGCCTGCGCGCGACGCGTGGCCTCCCTGATGATGTCGCTTGATGGTCTTGAGCGAGCCGAAAGAAGCGAGACTTTCGGACGCATTATTCGCGGCGAAACCGAAGGCGAAACCATGCTGAGCCTCAAGGACGTATCCGTATCACTCGGTGATGGAACTGCGGTGGTGAAGGAGACCGATGTCGAAATCGGGGCAGGCGAGAGAGTGCTCGTTTCAGGAGAATCCGGCTCGGGCAAAAGCACGCTGGTTCGTGCCATTTCCGGCCTCTGGCCTTGGGGTGGGGGTAGCGTCAATTTCCGCGCCGGGAGCCAGTTGTTTATGCTGCCGCAGCGACCATACATTCCAGCAGGGACGCTTCGCCGCGCGGTCTCTTATCCGGAACCTGCGGAAAGCTGGACGGCAGAAGAGATCGGCATTGCCTTAGATAAGGTCGGTCTCGGCCAACTCAAAGACAAGATCGAAGACGATGCGCCCTGGGACCAGACCTTGTCAGGCGGAGAAAAACAGCGGCTTACCTTTGCACGCCTGCTTCTCAACGCCCCGGATATTATCGTAATGGACGAGGCGACCGCAGCGCTGGACGAAAAAAGTCAGGACAAGATGATGCAGATCGTTATCGATGAGCTACCCGACGCCACAATTATCAGCGTGGCGCATCGTGCTGAGCTTGAAGCATTTCACAGCCGCAAGATTACTCTTGAGCGCCGAGACGGAGGCGCAAAACTGGTTAGCGATATCGAGCTTATTCCGCGTAAATCCAGAGCGCGGTCTATGCTTCGGCGGGTGGTGAAGCGAAGGTGATTTGAGTCTGCCTTCAACGTCAGAGGTGAGGTGGCGCACTTACTGGTGTCAGTGGGCGCCGCGCGCCCATTTTAATGGTGGAGGCAATCGAGAATGACGTTTCCTTATGCCGCTTCGCTGCTTGGTTATTTAAAAATAACAAACAAAAAAAGCATCAGCAGTCGCTTATAAAATGCCGCTGCTTGGCGCCCATGTTTTTTAAGGCGAATGTCGCGCGTCCCACTTGGTCGCATGTTCGTATGCGACTCTACCCTTTATATCTCATTGCACATTCCGTCAGCGGCAAATCATTGCGGTGCCGAAAGAGGGGGAGTTGTCCGTTAAGCCGCTGATCTTTGCTGCACGCATGGGAGCTCCGACGCGACCTTTTGTAATTGGAACGCTAAATACGGCGGCTTAAAAATGTGGAGTATAAAAACACCGTGGCCCTAACCACAGCTGGGTATAGCGTCAGTGGCAGGTCATAACCTCTACACCGATGGGCTGACAATGATCGTCCTTGTTTCACGCGCACAACAGCCGATGATCTGGTCCACCATACGCGCAGCCTGATTGGCAATTTCAGGAACGCCTGTAAGCTCGCCGAACGCCGGGCGGGCGGGCGGGCCGGCGACAAACAGCGTAGCGTTCGGGGTTCCTGCGATGCTGAGAGCTCTGCCTCCTGTATCGCAGCTAAGGCCGAGACCGAGAGGAGCTGACTGGATGAAGCCATCGCGGTGCATGCCGAGCAGAAACCTCTGGTGGTCTGCATAATCCCGGAATTCCGGCCCCGTCGCCAGAAGAATGCGGCGACAGCGAAGCTCGGACCCGCTGTTGCGAGTTTCAATCCAAGCCAGCAGGTCCTTTCCATCCCGTGTTATCGATACGAGCTCTCCGCGCTCGACGGTGACGCGGCCCATATTGAGGCCCTTTTCCAGCGTTAGGGCCGCCTGTGGCGGCATGCGATAACGGTGGACATCGTACCAGCGGCGAAGGCGGCGCAGAAACTTTTGCCGCTCGGGCATCGGTAGACCCTGCCAGATTTCCTGGGCATGCTGCCGAAGCGCATCGAAAACGGATTGCCATGGAATACCCTGCGTTTCCGCATCGGCGATCGTCGCCCGCACCTTTGCCAACAGCTTTCTGGCGGAGGTGAGCTCGGCGCTGCGAAAGTCACCAAAGGGCGAGAAGCCTCCGCCTGCATGCGGCCTTGGCATCAGGCCGGAGCGGGAAAGAAGCGTGATCTCCCCGTTATGGCCGAGGGCATCAAGGCGGCTGAGTGCGTCTAGCGCTGTAAGCCCCGAACCTACGATGAGGATCGGGTCGGATTTGCCGATGCCGTCAAACACGTTCGGCGCGAAGACATCGGCGATACGAGACGCCGTCAAAGGATCGAGGTTGTCGATCACGGGCGGCCTCGATAAAGGAGGATGCCCTGTAGCGATGATCAGGATATCGGCCGAGATTGCGGTGCCGCTGGAGTCCGTGACCCGCCAATGTTCGTTTTGGCGATCAACGCTCCGAACGGTTTGGCGAAGGTGCCTGATCGCGCCGCTGTCCAGATGTGGCGCTAATTGTTCCTGCATGAAGCGCCCGAAATCGCTGCGGCGGGCAAAGATGCCTTCCGGGGTCACAGCCTCGGGATCGACGGTGAGAGTTCCGCTGGTCTGCAGCCAGTCAAGAAAGGCTGCGGGCGAGCCGGGTATGGCGCGCATTCTATGCGCTGCGACGTTGAGGCGGACATCAATGTTCTCGACATCATAGGCAAGGCCACAACCGAGCTGCTCGCGAGGCTCGAAAACAGTGACCTCTTCAATGTCGCGCAATCCTCGCTCGACCAGAAGTTTGGCAATGATGGCACCGGTGTATCCGCCGCCGATGATGACGACGCGAGAGGCCGGACGTGTCGTTTGCGCCTGCAGTCTCGGCGATGACATCCTGATCTTCAACATGGCAGTCGTCCTTCCGGTCCGCGGGGTTAGATCTGGGCATATTTTCTATAAAATATATGGAGATTAAAAACGCTTGTCTACTGATTGGGTTCCGCGGCTGTTACCCATGGTTCAGATGAAGTAACGCGGAGAGGTCAGATGAACATTTTTACCAGAAGTGAATTTCAGGAACCCCGGACGCGCTCAGTGTCGGATCGCCCGGCAGATGCGGCTGGCTTGAAGGAGGCCTTGAGAACGCTTGGCGGCGGCGTCAGTGTCATCACGGCAGGTGACGGCGCGGAACGCACAGGCGCGACCGTCACCTCTGCGACGGCATTGTCCGTCGATCCCCCGCGCATGTTGGTATCCCTCAACAGATCCTCCTCGACCTGGCCCGTCGTTGAACGTTACGGACATTTCGCGGTCAATGTGATTGGCGCCGATCATCAGGACGTCGCAAACCGGTTTGCGGGCGTCGGCGGCTTGAAAGGGGCAGAGCGCTATGTCGGGTCCGAATGGACGAGGCTTGCCAGCGGAGCGCCAGTCCTGGAAGATGCGGTTGCCGCGCTCGATTGCGAGGTTGAGGAGGCGATCGAGCGACATAGCCATGTCATCCTGATCGGCCGGGTTCTGTCGATTCGCCTCGGTAGTGGCAGTTCACTGCTCTATCAGAATGGCAAATACCACGCGTTGACGTGACATCAGTCTGAGTGAAGGATAGCCTGCATGATGGTGCCGACTTCTGACCGATTGCGACCAGTGCCGCTTGCCCTGACAAGGGAGGGCGATGTCGTGGCAGCGCTCGATCGGTTGGAAGCGTTGGCGGCCAGTGGCAATTTGGACCAGTCCTCTGTTCTCCCCGCAAGCGGGCTTCTCGCTATGTCCATTCCGGCAAGCTTCGGGGGTGCGGATATTTCGAACCTGATCGTTGCAGAGGCCGTCAGCCGGATCGCAACGTGGAGCACCGCCGTGGCCGAGCGGCTTCTCGGACATCTTGTCGCCCTGGAAATGATCCGGACCAGCGGATCGACAGAACAGCGCAAAGCAATTTACGCACGCGTCGTGCTGGGTGATGTCTTCGAACTTAGCAGTCGTCGCGAGGGCGCCGCGCTACCAAGGCTGGTGCGGTCGGGTCTGGCTTTTGCTCTGGAGCATGGTGGATCGGTTCTAGCGAACAGTGCGGTTGACTGGACAATTATAGGGGCATCTAGCGCCGGTTCTGAGCCGATGGTCGCGATTCTGAACAACAAGCATCTGTTGGTGCACGATGAAGACGCATCATCGGATTTGACCGTTTACCCGGACTACGTTCTTTCACTTGGGGAAAACGCAGACTGTCTCGCGCGTCTGATGTTGGCATTTCTGAAGGCTGCTTATATCCGCGGACACGTCAACGCCCAGATGCGGATAAATCCGCCGGAACCCACCATCGCAGTCGAAGTCGAACTCTTGGACGGCATGATCCAAAAGGCCGCATCCCTGATTGATGTCATTCAGGTGGACGATCCCGCGATCGACCTTGAACAGATCGATCGATATTGCCGGTCGTTGGACACGGCAAGATTACGCTGTTCTAACGATCATCCGCCAGCGATCAAATCCTGATCGGTCTGTCCAGACGCCGCGAATTGCGTCAGCGTCATCGTGTCGAGAACGGCTGCCATCGCATCCCGGACCTGCGTCATGGAAATACGGATCTGGCACGAGGCTGGATCCCGGCAGTCGTCACAGGCTTCAAATGCCGTACGACTGGCACAGCGGATCGGCGCAAGCGGCCCGTCGAGGGCTCGGATGACGTGACCGATCATGATCTCGTCGGCTGGCTTTGATAGGGCGTAGCCGCCGTTCGGCCCCTTCTTCGAACGCAGGAAACCGTTGTTGCGCAGTTCCAGCAGGATCGTGTCGAGGAATTTCTTTGAAATATTGTTTCGCGTGGCGATATCGGTCACAAACGCTGTCTGCCCTGGTTCCAGACCGGCGAGGTCGACCAGCGCTTTCAAGCCATATTTGCCTTTGTTTGTGAGCATTGTTCAGACATCCGGTCGATGGCCATCGCGATTGAATTTGTCCAATTACATAGTTTTTATAAATTATCTGTTCAAGCTCTGATTGTCGCGACCTTATCCTTCTTCGCAGCGTTTCGAAATCTGCGGCAGGCTTGTTCGCATCGATTGCTTGGCCCGGAAATCCATTTGCCATTAGGCGCAATCTTCGAAATCTTATTTCTCCATAAAAAAGATAGACAATATAGGCTTCTTGTATTCGATCATCGAGTGAGAGAGGACCAGCCATGACACGCAAGATCAGACTAGGAGCATTCCTTCCAGGTGGTGGCCAGCATATCGCTTCTTGGAGACACCCCGATCAACCGCGCGACGGCGCCGTCAGCTTCGAGTTTCACAAGCAATTGGCTTTGACGGCCGAGAGGGGTCTGTTCGACGCCTATTTCCTGGCCGATGGCCTCGCAGTCGGCTTCGGCGGTGCACGCGAAGGCGGCAACGCACGCGTCGCCGGGTTCGAGCCCGTCACGCTATTTTCGGCACTCGCGCCATTCACCACCCATCTCGGTTTCATCGCGACAGCCTCGACGACCTACGAGGAGCCCTATAACACTGCGCGCAAATTTGCCTCCCTCGACCTGATTTCTGACGGCCGGGCAGGCTGGAACGTCGTGACGACGACAGGCGATGCCACGGCGCAGAACTTCAATCTCGACACACAACTGGCCCATGCCGACCGCTACAAGCGCGCCGCCGAGCATGTCGATGTCGTCAAGAAGCTCTGGGACAGTTTTGAGGACGATGCCTTCATTCGCGACAAGCAAACGGGCGTCTTCTTTGATCCTGCAAAGCTTCATGATGCCGCTCACAAGGGTGAGCATTTCAAGGTCAAGGGACCGCTCAACGTCTCGCGCTCCCGACAGGGGCATCCCGTGATCGTCCAGGCGGGCCAGTCCGATGACGGGCGTGGGCTTGCCGCGGCAACAGCGGAGGTAATCTTCACCGCCCATCAGCACATCGAGACCGCCCAGGAATTCTACCGTGACATCAAGAGCCGCGCCCGTGGCCTCGGCCGCAATCCCGATCACGTTCTGGTCATGCCCGGCGTCTCGCCTTTTGTCGGTCGCACCGAAGCGGAGGCGCGGGAGAAGTATGACCGCCTGACCTCGCTCATCCTGGAAGAAGACGGCATTGGCCTTCTCAACGGCCTGACAGGCGGCACGCTCGATCTGAAGGGCTATGATCTTGATGGGCCGCTTCCGCCCGCTCCGCCAACGGAAGGCATGAAGAGCCGCCAGGCGCTGATCCGTCAAATAGCCGATGAGAACAATTTCTCGATCCGTCAGCTCTATCAATGGGTCGCCTCGGCACGCGGTCACTTCACCATTGTCGGCACCCCCGGTCAGATCGCCGACACACTGCAGGAATGGTTCGAGAACGAAGCGGCTGATGGCTTCAACATCCTGCCACCGTGGTTGCCGACGGGCCTTAACGACTTCGTTGACCTCGTCATCCCCGAGCTGCAACGCCGTGGTCTGTTCCGCACCGCCTATGAGGGGCGGACGCTGCGCGAAAACCTCGGCTTGCCGTTCCCCATCAACCGCTACGCAGCCGAGCGCTCGGTACTGCAGGCAGCCGAGTGAGGTCCGCCATGTCCTATGAAGATATCCATCAAGTGCGGGCCTATGGCCTCGACCTCGCCCCTGCGGCGCCGCGCCCGCCGCGCTGGCTAACCCACGCGATGTCGGCAATCACGCCCTTCCTCGCGCGCTATGGACTTGTGATCGCTTTCCTGGTGCTATGGCAGGCGTCGTCCACCTTGGGCTGGGTCAACGCATCTGTCTTTCCTCCGTTGGACCAGATCATCAGAGCGTTGTGGAAGGCAATTGCGACCGGTGCCATCCTTGACGATATAGCCATCAGTTTACAGCGATCAGGTATCGCCTTCGTCGCTGCCGTTGGGCTCGGCGTCCCGCTTGGCCTTTTCATGGGGCAGGTGAGAGCCATTGAGCGAGCCCTCGATCCTCTCTTGCAGTTCTTTCGCCAGACCTCGGCGCTCGCCCTCTATCCCGTTTTCATCCTGCTTCTAGGCCTCGGCGAAACGTCGAAGATATTCGTCATCTTCTGGGCGACGCTCTTCCCGGTCCTGTTGTCGACGATTGGCGGCGTGAAGGAGGTGGATCAGAAACTCATCGAGATGGCCCGCACCTACGGCGCCGGATCGTTGCAGATCTTCCGCCGCGTGGTTCTGCCGGCCTCTGTCCCCGCGATTTTCGTCGGCCTGCGTCTTTCCGCTACGACGGCACTGCTGCTCCTCATCGCCGCCGAGATGATCGGCGCCAACAAGGGCATCGGCTTCCAGGTGATGAACGCCCAATACAATTTCCAAATCCCGCTTATGTTCGCGGCGATCCTGCTTCTCGCGCTGCTCGGCCTCGCTGCCAATGCCGCACTCGTCTTTATGCAGCGGCGTCTGTGCCGTTGGGCCTGACGAGGTATCAAAATTCACCCCAAAATTCGTGATCTGAAGGATTTTCCCATGACATTCCATTCCCGCAAGTTCCTCCTATCCGCAGCAATCACCTTCGCCCTCTCGGGCTCCGCCTTCGCCGCAGAGGAGGTGAAGTTGCGCTATCTCGCCAGCCAGGGCGGCTTGTCCGCGCATGAACTTGCCGCCGAACTCGGCTATTTCGACGGCACCGGCATCACCATCGAGAATGTCGGCTACGCCACGGGTGGCCCGGCATCGCTGATTGCTCTCGCCTCAGGCGATGTCGAAATCGGCAGTGCCGCTACCTCTGCCGTCTTGAACTCGATCGTCGGCGGCAACGACTTTGTCGCAGCCTATCCGTCGAATGGCATCAACAATGAAGTGCAGTCGATCTTCTATGTGCTGGAAGACAGCCCCATCCATGACATCAAGGACATTGCCGGAAAAAGCATTGCAGTGAACACGCTCGGTGCCCATCTCGATTACACGATCCGCGAAGCCTTGCACTCCGTCGGCCTGCCGACCGACGCCGCCAACCAGATCGTCGTTCCGGGGCCGCAGCTAGAACAGGTCCTACGTTCGGGACAGGTCGACATCTCGGCCTTCGGTTACTGGCAGACGACCTTCGAAGGCGTGGCGAAGCAGAAGGGCGGGTTACGTGCAATCTTTGACGATACCGATGTACTCGGCGAAATCGCTGGTGGCTTCGTCGTCCTGCGCCGGGACTTCATCAAAAAACACCCGGAAGCTGCCAAGGTCTTCGTCGAACAGTCCGAGCGCGCTCTCGACTATGCCCGCGAGCATCCTAAGGAAACCAAGGCTATCTTTGCCAAGGCGCTGGCCGAGCGAGGTGAAAATGCCGACATAGCCCAGTATTTCCGTGGTTATGGTGTACGTCCGGGCGGCAAGGCGGTCGAGCGTGACCTGCAGTTCTGGATCGACGTTCTGGTTCGCGAAGGCAAACTGAAACAGGGCCAGCTTTCGGCAAACGATCTTCTCTACACCTCCGAAACTGCGAGCAACTGATCCATGGCGCTTCCTCAGTTCAACACCGGCCGCGGAGAGGTGACGATCCGTCACCTCTCCAAGACTTTCACCCTAAACGGACAGCCGCTGCCGATCCTGAAAGATCTGAACCTTACCATCCGCTCCGGCGAAAGCCTGGCGATCGTCGGTGCCAGCGGCTCCGGCAAGACAACGCTTCTGCGCATTCTCGCAGGACTTGAGGAGGCGGATAGCGGCGACGTACTGATCGACGGTCGCCGCATCCGCGGTGTCGGAACAGAGCGCGCCGTCATCTTCCAGGAGCCGCGCCTACTTCCCTGGCTGACGGTCATCGACAACATCGGCTTTGGCTTGGAAACCAGGGGTGTGTCCCGCGAGGAATCACGCCTTGTCTCCCAGCGCTATGTCGATCTGGTCGGGCTGAAGGGCTTCGAAACCGCCTATCCGCGTCAGCTCTCAGGCGGAATGGCGCAAAGGGTCGGTATCGCTCGTGCGCTCGCCGTCCAGCCGGAAATCCTGTTGCTCGACGAACCGCTGGGTGCGCTCGATGCCATGACCAAGATCGGCATGCAACAGGAACTGGCGCGGATATGGAAGGAGGAGGACGTGACGACGGTGCTCGTGACCCACGATCTCGAAGAGGCGATTTTCCTTGCCGACCGCATCTTGATCCTGCCGCGAGAAAAGGGCGGTGAACCGCGGCTGATCGACATCGACTTGCCCCGGCCCCGCGATCGCAGCGCTTCAGGTTTCGTGCGCCAGCGGGAGGATCTGCTCGGATTGTTTGGGCTGCATTGAAATAGGATACGCGGTGTTCTGTAGTACCATGAACGGACTCCTTCCTAGCCGTGGAGAGTGCCGTAAGACTACAAGGCCTTTGCCGCGCGCGATTGCCGGAGCCCTCATCAACCCGGCTCGGATGCACGGCTAGCGGCTGAGGGGGTTGAAACTAAGGAGTAGAGAGACGCACCTACGTTATTGGGTTGCGATAACGTCTATGGTTTGTGAGCGCGCGTCCAATAGCTTGAAGGAAATTGTTGAGAGAATTTACCGTTCCAGGATTTAGAAATCTGCAACCTTGCCCCAGACGGAGGTGTTCAGACGGGAGGGGCGGTAGGGAACGGGATCGACGATGGGCGTCGCTCCGGTCACGATATCGGCGACCAGATGTCCTGCACCCGGCCCGATGCCGAAACCGTGGCCGCTGAAACCGGCGGCCAAAATGAGGCCGGGTACGCTATCGATTTCGCCAATCGCCGGCACGCCGTCAGGCGTGCTGTCGATGAAACCGGCCCAGGCGCTGGCGATGGTCGTCTTGCGCAGTTCGGGCAGCAAATCTTTTGCCCGGCGAAAGGTTTCGTCGATTTGGGTCTGGTCGGTCTTGGGGTCGAGAATGCGGTTTTTCTCCATGGGCGTGATCTTGTGCATGGACCATTTCTTCAGCGTCTCATGGCCCGCCTTCCAGCCCTCTAACCCGCCGAGTGCCAGGCTTTTGCGGCGTTTTAGGAACATCGGTACGAACTCGCGGGAAAAGCGGAGCTGTTGCGGTGTGGGGTCGACACGCGCCCTGCCACTGATTGCCAGCGTGTAACCGCCATCGCCACGCCTGGTGATTGACACATCTGCCGTGTGCAAGGCATCCGGCAGATCTTGGGCACCTGGGGTCACCGATAAAATAGATGAGCGAACGGCTGCCTGCGGAAAGCGGATTCCAAGCTGGTAGCAGAAGGACGATGCCCAGGCACCGCCTGCCAACACGACTAACTTCGTCGCGATGGTTCCTTTTTCCGTGACGACACCGGATACGCTGCCAGCCTGCAACTCGAGACCGCGTGCAGCGCACATCTGGTGCACGGTTCCACCAAGCTTCATGATTGCCCGCGCCACGACGGGTGCAGCCCGGGAGGGGTCGGCGATGCCATCAGTCGGTGAAAAAACGCCACCCCGCCAATCCCGTCTGGTGGCGCGGCCACGCTCCTTCGCCTCATCAGCACTGAGCATATGTGTGGTTACTCCGACTGTGCGAGCGAAATCACGCCAGCGCGCCCAACCCTCGAGTTCCGCCTCATTGTTGCTGAGATAGAGCAATCCGCACCGGCGAAATCCGGTTTCTTCTCCTGTCTCGGCGGCAAACCGCTCCCATAGCGCCAAGCTGTGCGTGGACATGGGCAATTCACGCGCATCGCGGTTTTGTTGTCTGCACCAGCCCCAATTGCGGCTGCTTTGTTCGGCTCCAATGAGACCCTTTTCGACCAGTGCCACCTTCAGCCCACGCTGCGCCAGATAATAGGCGGAAAACACACCCGCCACGCCGCCACCAATGACGATCACATCGGCTTCTCCAGGCAGTTGCGACGTCGTCTCGATGCGGTAAAGCGGTGCAGGCATTGGATTCTCCTATCGACGCCCCATACTAACAGCAACATCCTATTGCACCTGCCGCAAGGAGCAGGTTTGACAGAATTTTATTCTGTAGCGTGTTATCGCGCCGCATCTATCTGCCAAATTTGCGTGGAGACCCGGCGGAGAACCTGTATTTCGGCGGTTTTGCTTGCGCTGCTCGATACGCCGCATATTATGCTGCGTGGAAATGACCCAGCGGGATGTGGAGCAACATGAAGCTTGACCGGATCGATATCAAGATTCTCCATGAACTTCAAAAGAACGGCCGCATCACGAATGTTGAGCTTGCAGAACTGGTGAATCTCTCACCCAGCCCGTGCCTGATGCGGGTCAAAAAATTGCAGGCAGAAGGGTTCATCACCAGCTATTCGGCGCACATCAATATCGGCAAGCTTGGCCAGACATTGACGGTCTTTACCGAAGTGACCTTGAAAAACCATCGTCAAATCGATTTTGCACGCTTTCTCGCCGCCGTCGAAAAGCTGGATTCGGTTATTGAATGCCATCTGGTTTCCGGTGGCTATGATTATCTGCTGAAATTTGTCACTGGCAGCATTGGCGAGTATCAGACCATCATGGAGCGCCTGATCGACATGGATATCGGAATCGACAAATATTTCAGCTTCGTCGTGCTGAAATCCCCCATCGTCAAACCGCATATGCCGCTGACCAGCTTGTTCCCGATGTAGCAACAGCGCTTCAGCGCTGCGCGAATGCCCGTACCAATTCTGGGTCCCGCTCCAGACCGTCCAGCCAACCGGTGTCCAGTTTGGGTACGGAAGAAAACAGCAGCTTGGAATAGGGATGAGCGTTGGCATTGCCCACGGCTGATGGTGGCATCTGCTCCACCTTTTCGCCCGCATACATGACGGCGATTTCATCGCAGATGGCCTGCACCACGGAGAGATCGTGGCTGATAAAGATGTAGGAGAGCTTCAATTCCCGCTGCAACTCTTTCAACAGGTCGATGATGGCGGCGGCGACGACCGTGTCCAATGCAGACGTAATCTCGTCGCAAAGAATGATTTTCGGATCGGCAGCCAAAGCACGCGCCAGGTTGACACGCTGTTTTTGCCCGCCGGACAATTCGGCCGGACGGCGAAATTTTAAGGTGCGTGGCAGCCGAACCATATCGAGAAGCTGATCGACCCGTGCTTGGCGCGCAGCTCTGTCCATGTCGTGATAGAATGCGAGCGGTCGTTCCAGAATGTCGCCAACGGCCTTGGAGGGGTTGAGCGCCGTATCGGCAAACTGAAAGACGATCTGAAGCTTGCGCAGCTCTTCGCGTCGGCGCTGGCGGGCGTCCGCGGCCAACTCCTTGCCATCGAAGATGATGTGGCCGGACACAGGCGGCAGAATGCCTGCGATGACGCGGGCAAGGGTTGATTTTCCGCAACCGGATTCACCGATAATACCGAGATTTCGGCCCTCTTCCAGTGCGATATCGACCGATTTCAATGCGAGCGCTAATGGCATGCCGTTGGGATGAATCGGTCCGTAACCTGCAACAATGCCCTTCGCTTCCAGCAGTGGCTTTTAAAATTTACTTCCAGTTTCCTCTGCGCTGGCGTGGATACGAGGTTTAAAGGCTGCAAGAAGCTCCTGCGTGTAGGGGTGTTGCGGCGCGGTCAGAATCTGTTCGGCGGTGCCGATCTCCTGCACTTCGCCGCCCTTTAAAACGACGATGCGATCCGCAATCTGTGCGACGACAGCAAGATCGTGCGAGACGTAAACACCTGCTAGGTTGCCGGCTTTCATGACAGATTTGAAGGCGCGCAGAACTTCGATCTGGGTCGTGACGTCAAGCGCAGTCGTCGGTTCATCAAAAATCACGAGGCGGGGATTGCCGATCAACGCCATGGCGGCAGAAAGCCGTTGAAGCTGACCGCCGGAAACCTGGTGCGGGTAACGATCACCGATCGTATCGGCATTGGGTAAGGCAAGTGCCCGGAACAGTTCGATGGCACGCTCCTTTGCGACTTCATCGCTCATGAGCCCGTGAATACGCATGACTTCTATCACCTGATCCATGATGCGCTGCGCGGGATTAAAAGCGGCAGCCGCACTTTGCGGAACATAGGCGACTTCCGTGCCACGCAGTTTCGCAAGCCCTTTGCGTGACGTCGCGGCCATATCATTGGCGCCCAGACGAACCGAGCCGCCAACGATCTTGCAGCCCGGGCGGGTGTGACCCATCAACGTCAACGCAATGGTCGTCTTGCCGGAACCGCTTTCACCAATCAGAGCAACGATTTCACCATCGGCAATATCGAAACTGACGCCGCGAATGATTTCGACCGTCCGGCCAGTATCGGTTTTTGCTTCGACCTTGAGATCACGAACTTCAACGAGATTGGCCATCATGCGCTCCGGTCACGAATTTTCTGCGGCAGATTGTCGATCAGCATGTTGACGCTGATGGTGAGCGTCGCGATCGCGATGGATGGAAACATCACGGCAGGTGCGCCGTAGGAGAGCCCGCCGATGTTTTCCCTCACCAGTGCGCCCCAGTCGGCGTTGGGCGGCTGCACGCCAAGGCCAAGGAAGGACAGGCCGGACAAAAGTAGCACGATGAATACGAAGCGAAGGCCAAAGTCTGCCAGCACCGGGCCCAAGATATTGGGCAGGATTTCCGAGCGGATAATGTAGAAAACGCCTTCTCCACGCGCGCGGGCGACAGTCACAAAATCCATTGTGTTGATGTTGACGGCAAGCGAGCGGGCAAACCGGTAGGAACCCGGGGTATAGATGATGGCCATGGTTATGATCAGGACCGGAATCGATGGCCCCATGGCTGCCACGATGACGAGGCCGAAAAGCTTGCTGGGAATTGAAATCAGCGCATCCAGAAAGCGTGACAGGCATGTATCGAACCACCCGCCCGTAACGGCGGCGCACATGCCAAGCGTCACACCCGAAACGCAGGCTATGGTAACTGAGGCAAGCGAGATGCCGACCGTGTAGCGTGCGCCCATCAGAATGCGGGAGAAGATATCACGACCCAGATAGTCCGTGCCCATGACGAACTTCTGAGACATTGGACCGAAGTAGTCGAAATCAACGATATCGCCGACCGGATAGGGGATCAGCAGCGGCGCGAAAATCGCGATGACGGCCCAGAAGAGAATGACCGTCAGCGCCGCAATTCCGACTGCGTTGAACCGATATCCGAGCTTGCGGGGGGAAAGAGCAAAACCTGCCATGATCAGCGGAGCCTCGGATTAGAGACGATGGCGATGATGTCTGCAATGGTGATCAATATGAGATAACCGAGGCAGAAGATCAGGGCACAGGTCTGGATAAGGGGCAAGTCGCGGGTGGAAACGGCATCGACCATCAATTTGGCAATGCCCGGATAATTGAAAATGGTTTCAACGATAATGACGCCTCCCAGCAGGTAGGATACAGAAAGCGCGACGGCGTTGACGATGGGGCCGAGCGCATTGGGAAGAGCATGGCGCAACACCATGCGGGACCGTGATGCGCCTTTCAGCAAAGCCATTTCCACATAGGGCGTGTCGAGCGTCTCAATGACGGCTGCGCGTGTCATGCGGATCATCTGCGCGGAAATGACGAAACTCAGCGTAATCACGGGCATTGCAAAGACGCGCAGCAATTCGCCGAAGGATTGGACCTCATTTGCAAAGGCAAGCGCTGGCAGCCATTTCAGATAGACCGCGAAAATCAGAACGGCGGAGGTTGCCACCATGAATTCGGGAACGGATATGACCGTGATGGTGATTGTCGTGACGATACGGTCGTATATCGTCCCACGCATGATGGCGGCGGTGATGCCGAGCGTCAACGCGATAGGAATGGAAAACAGCGCGGTCACGGCGGCCAGCTTCATTGTATTGGCCAGACGTCCACCGATGAGGTCGACAATGGCCATGTTGTTTGCGTAGGATTTGCCCAGATCGCCAACGAACAAACCGCCAAGCCAACGGAGAAAGCGTAGAATGGCGGGGTCATCAAGATGCATGGCGGTTCTCAGACCCGCTACGGCCTCTGGCGTGGCTGACTGTCCGAGCAGGATTTGCGCGACATCGCCTGGCAACATCTCGGTTGCGAAAAACACGGTGAAGGCAACGATCAGCAGGGTGATGATTGCCACGAAGAGCCGGTTTATCACAAGTGCAAGGACATGTTTGTTCATACGGCCTCTCTTTCGGAAACGATCCTGGCTCCCGTTTCAAGTCATTGTCCGGCCAAAGCGTGCGGATATCAATGCGGGGAAATAGGCGAACCTTCGCCCGCCGCCTGTCGCGACGGGCAAAGGTCCGGGATCAGGCCTCGAGCCATACATATTCGGCGAAGGCGTAACCCATCATTCCGCCAAGCGGGCTGGGCTGAAGGCCCTTCAGCTTGGAAGATATGCCATCGACATTTGAGATATAGACCGGAACGATCGTACCGGCTTCTTCCGCGATCATCACCTGCATTTCGTTGTAGATCGTTTTGCGCTTTTCGATGTCGAGCATGCCGCGTGCTTCCACCAGCATCTTGTCGAACTTCTCCGACTTGTATTGGCTTTCATTCCATGGCGCGTTGGAAGCGTAGAGAAGCGAAAAGAGGATATCAGGGGTCGGCCGCGGGTTGATGTTGCCGAAGTGCATTGGTGCTTTCAGCCAGTAGTTCGACCAGTACCCGTCGGAGGGAACGCGCTGGACATCGAACTTCATACCAAGTTGAGCGCCTGCCGCCTGTACGACCATTGCCATGTCAATGGAGGAGTTTGCAGCTTCCGATGCGACGATCGGGATGGACTGGCCGAGCAGGCCAGACTTCTGGAAATGGAACTTCGCCTTGTCAGGATCGAAGGCTTTCGGCTTGAGGTCCTTGTTATGGTACATGTTGGCTGGCGAAACCGGCTGGTCGTTGCCGAGTTCGGCCAGACCGCGCAGCACAGACTTCTGGATTTGCTCGCGATTGACCAGATTTTTCATGCCTTGCACGAAATCGGCCTTATTGCCCGGTGCCATGTCCAGGCGCATGTTGAGGTTGGTGTAGTTGCCTGAAGTCGTCTTGGAGATGACAACGTTTGGCTGACCTTCCATCAGGCGGATGGCGCGTGGGTTTACGGATGCGGCAAGCTGGATATCGCCTGCCAGAAGCGCGTTGACGCGGGCGGTATCGTCGGAGATCGCGAAGAACTCGAAGGAATCGAGATAAGGCCCTTCGGACTTCCAGTAGTTTTTGTTCTTCGTGGCGACCGAGCGGACGCCGGGTTCGAACACTTCGCAGACGAAAGCGCCGGTGCCGTTGGCTTTCGAGAAATCCGTCGTGCCATCGGCGATGATCATGAAGTGGTGCAGCGCCAGAATGGTCGGCAAGTCAGCATTGGGATTTTCAAGGGTGATTTCGACGGTCAGATCATCGATGGCCTTGAAGCCGGTCATCTGCTTGGCAATGGAATTGACCTTGGAGCCGACGGCGGGGTCGAGGTGGCGCTTGAGAGAATAGACGACGTCTGCCGAGGTCAGCGACTTGCCGTTGTGGAATGTCACGCCCTTGCGAAGCTTGACGGTCCAGACCTTGGCGTCCTTGCTGTCAATGGTTTCTGCCAGTTCCATCTTCGTCATGCCGGCCTGATCGATGATGGAAAGGCGATTATAGAAGGCGCAGCAGCGTACATAGTCCGTGGAAAGGGATGCCTTGGCCGGATCGAGCGTATCTGCGGTGGAAGACGACCAGCCAGCCGCCTTTAGCGAGCCACCGGAAACCGGCGCGGCAGCAAGGGCCTGACCTGCGCGTCCGAGAATGGCGGAGCCTGCGGTCATGGCAACGCCACCCGCCATTAGCATCTTAAGAAGGTCGCGACGGCTCGCGCCACGGCGAATGGCATTTTCAACCATGGCATCGTCAGCTGAGGTCCAGTTGATGAGGGTGTTATCGGTCATGTTCATTCCCCTTTTTGTTAGATTCAGGCGGGTCGAACGGCTTATGTGCGCCGCTTTTACCCTTGGAGGGCAGTGTCAGGCGTTGGCTTTCTCCTCGACTGCATCGGCGAGCGCTGCCATGGAGGTGAAGTGGAAATCCGGTTCGGTAAAGTTTTCCGGCTCGATGGTTCCGCCATAGCCCTTTTGCGCATGGCGTCTCTCGATCCAGCAATTCGTCATGCCCAGCTTCCGGGAAATTCCGATGTCGTGATACTGGCTCTGGGCGACGTGCAAAATGTCGTCCTTGCTGTTGCCTTCGGCTTGAACGAACTCGAAGACATGGTGGAAAAAGGCAGGGTCGGGCTTTTCCGTGCCGGTGTCGTCGGCGGTGAAGCCCTGATAGAACGGATTTCCAAGTTCCTTGGAAAAGCATTCGAAAGCCCAACGCTGGGCGTTTGTCATGGCAATCAACCTGTAGCGCTTGGCAAGTTGCGCGAGGGCGTCAGCGCTATCGGGAAACGCTTTCCAGCTTTTCGCGGAATCGCGAAGCCGTTCGCCAAGCGCGCGTTCGGCGGGCAAGCCGAGATCCGGTGCGATTACCAGATAAACGCGAACGAGATCATCCGGGAACAGGCCGACATCAGGCAGATAGCGGGCCTTGCGATAAAGCGTCAGCGCAGCTTCGGCATCGACGGACACGCCATGCTCTTCAGCGATCTGCTTCAGGCATGTAATCAGGCCGCTTTCGAAATCGATCAGCGTTCCCACCACATCGAAGCTCAGATATTTGAAGTCTGCTAAACTCTTCGGCAAAGTCATGCTCCTGTTTTGCAAGCGGATCGCGGATGGGTCTTGATGTCGTCGCAGAATTCTGTGCTGTCAGTTTTGATCCGTAATCGCTCTGTTCCTGGCTTGGACGGTCGATTCTGGCGAAAGTACCGCGTTCTTTGCGTTCATCATGGCAAGAATTGATCGCGGGATTCGCTGAAAGACCGGACCATTGCGGCACAATATTCTGAATATGCCGCCCGAGCGGTATTTCCAACACAGCCCGTCAGGCCATAGCGGCGCGCACGTCCGGATCTTCGAGCGTCTGGTCCAGCGTCATGCGCGTGCGCTCGATGATCGCGTCAATCTCGCTTTCGGTGCAGCAGAGCGGCGGCGCATAGCCGAGGACACCATTGCCGAAGGCGCGAATGACGAGGCCATTTTCCCAGGCTCGGTCAAAAATTCGGCGCGATGGGTCAGCAGCGGCAGGCAAAGGCGTCTTCCTATGCTTGTCCGTTACCAATTCAATGGCTGCCAGCATGCCGCGACCGCGGACATCGCCGACGAGGGGATGGTCTGCAAGGCTCTGAAGTCCCGCCATCAACCGCGCGCCGGCTTTGACGCCGTTTTCAAGTAACCCGTTTTCATAGAGTCTCAGCACTTCCAGCCCAACAGCCGCGCTGACTGGATGGGCCGAGTAGGTGTAGCCATGGCCGATTGCCGCGGCCCCTGCACCATCCGCGATGACATTATACACCCTGTCGGACATGAACACGGCACCCATCGGCACGTAACCGGAGGTCAGGCCTTTGGCGGTGGTTATGAAATCCGGCACGACATCATCTTCCGAACACGCAAAGAGCGGGCCGGTGCGGCCAAAGCCGGTGATGACTTCGTCGGCCACCAGCAGCACATCATACTCTTTGCAAACCTCGTGCATAGCCTTTAGCCATCCCCTTGGTGGCACCAGAACACCGCCCGAGCCTTGAATTGGTTCTACATAGAATGCCGCAACACGTTCAGCCCCAATCTCTTCGATCTTCGCTCGCAAGGCCGCAACGGAAGAGGCGATAATGGCGTGTGGATCGGCGCCGACCGGATTGCGATAGGCATAATGCGACGGAATTTTGTGCTGCCAGTCAAACGGCAGACCGAAGCCCGCATGAAATATCGGAAGCGCAGTGAGGCCCGCACCGACGGTGCTTGAACCATGATAACCCTGTTCAAGGGAAATGAACTGATCCTTCTGCGGTGTGCCGAGAGAATGGTAGTAATAGCGGATAAAGCGAACCGTGCTGTCCACGGCATCTGAGCCACCAAGCGTGAAATAGATATGGTTGAGGTCACCGGGCGCACGGTCTGCCAGTTCCGATGCCAGGCGGATTGCAGGTTCGGAGCCGAGGCTGAAATAGCCTGTTGCATATGGCAGCTCGCGCATCTGTTTTGCAGCGGCTTCTACGATGCTTTCATGGCCGTAACCGGCATTGACGCACCACAGACCGGCGAAACCATCAATCATCTGGTGACCGGTCATGTCGGTCACGGTGGCACCGTTGGCCGATTTCAGCACGCGGACACCGAGCTTTTCATGGCCTCTGTAGGACGCAACGGGATGGACCAGATGTGCGCGGTCGAGTTCGATAAGGGAATTGCTGAGCATAACGATCTCCAGGATTAACCGAGGGCCTGACTGGCCAATGCAAATGTTTGGGGGATGATTGTTTGAACGGCGATGTTTTCGCGATGCTTTGCATCCCGCACCATGGCGATGCCGCCGCCGACATGAAACAGGCCATGATCCTTCAGCCACGGGGCAAGGCCGGTGTGTTCGCTTGTGTCGACGCGCAGGAACTGGCCCTCCCTTCCGGCAAACAGAAACGAAAGCAGAGTCTTTGCATCCGCGGCGTTGTCTGCGACGACAGGCCCCGCGACTTCACCGCGCCCGAAGTGGCGGATGGCGCCGAAGCCGACAATGCGGCTTTCACGACGAATGACGGCAAGGTGGCCGTGTTCTGCCAGGTAGTCAAGCAGAGTGCGGCGATCCATGGTGCAGGCCGTGCGGTCAAGGTCCAGGCATTGCGCCAAATCCTGCTTGCCCGCCCACTCAACACCTTCACCGGGCGGAATGGAAGATATCTGTCCCTGATGTTGGACGATGCGGTGCGTCTCGCGAAAACCGAGCTTTTCATAGAGCGGCAATCCATCCTGCGTGGCAACTAGCCTGCACTCGCGCCCACTCGCCGCGTTCAGCGCAAAATCCATCAGACGCTTGCCGATGCCGAGTCCGCGCATTGTTTCATCAACAATCACCATGTTGATAGTCGCGACATCATCGCCATAGAGCGTTGCCATTGCTGTTCCAAGAACGCGGCCCTGATGTACGGCAGCGACGCCCCTGCTGAGTGCAAGACCCATGGCCCAGTCTTCGATTCTATGCGGCCATTGCGCTTGTTGCGAAAGCGCCAGCGCACCCTCCAGATGGTTGGAAGTGAATTCAACGAGATCGATTTGGCTCGCCAGCATGGCGTATTCCCTCACGGCATGTTTGCTTTCTTCATTGATAGCCCTTGGCGCAAAGAAGATCGTCCTTACCTCAGCGTCGGTTCGATCAGTTTGCGCTGTCTGTGGTTGAAGCTGCCGCATCTTATGCTGCGGCCATGGTGGATGGCCCTAACGAGCGAAGGTCGCGCAACTCTCTGCCAAAGCGCTGCATCTTTACGCAACAATCTGCTTCGGTTGACGGTGATTGCGGTGACCGCCGCCGAATCCGACCACTATTATGACGTGATGAAGAGCTCAGCCCCACGGCCACTGCACAAGGACAGAACGACATGACCCAGTTTCGACCGAAGTACATCACCTTCGATTGCTACGGTACGCTGACCAACTTCCAGATGGCGGAAGCGGCACAGACGCTCTACGGCGACCGGCTGGATGCGCAGCAGATGGCGCAGTTCATCAAGAACTTTGCAGCCTACAGGCTGGATGAGATTCTGGGAGACTGGAAGCCTTATAACGAAGTCGTTCACAACGCATTGGAGCGCACATGCCGCAAGAACGGCGTTACCTTTAAGGATGAAGACGGTCGCTTCGTTTATGAGCAGGTGCCGAGCTGGGGGCCGCATGCGGATGTTCCCGCCGGTCTAGCCAAGGTCGCCAAGGAAATTCCGCTGGTTATCCTGTCGAATGCCATGAACGAGCAGATCATGTACAATGTGGAAAAGCTCGGCGTGCCTTTCCACGCCGTTTACACCGCGCAGCAGGCCAACGCCTATAAGCCGCGCTTCAAGGCTTTCGAATATATGTTCGACATGCTGGGCTGTAATCCGGAAGACATTCTCCATGTTTCCTCGTCATTCCGCTACGATCTCATGTCTGCGCATGATCTCGGCATCAAGAACAAGGTTTGGGTCAATCGCGGCCATGAACCAGCCAATCCTTATTACGGCTATACGGAAATCAAGGATATCTCGGGTCTCGCTGGCGTCGTCGGACTTTAACGCAGCAACATAGGGGAATGAGGACGATGCAGTTCAAATCCTACTGGCACGACACGGCCCCCATCTTTACATCTGCAACACCGGGAGAGGTGGAAGGTACGTTCGATGTCGCCATTATCGGTGGCGGCTTTACCGGCCTGTCCGCAGCGCGCAGTCTGGCCAAAGGTGGTGCGAAAGTTGTTGTGCTGGAGGGGCAGCATGTCGGCTTCGGCGGCTCCGGCCGCAATGGTGGGCATCTGAACAACGGCATCGCTCACAGTTTCATTTCGGCAAAAGAACATCTAGGCGTAGAGCGCGCCAGCGCGCTCTACCGCGCATATGATGATTCCGTTGATACGATCGCGGCGATCGTGGCGGAAGAGGGCATTGATTGCAGCTTCCGCCGCGCCGGCAAACTGAAACTGGCGTCAAAGCCTGCACATTTCGACGCCATTGCCAAGAATTTCGAAGTCGTCCACCGCGAGATAGACGCCGATACCGCGCTACTTTCCAAGGCTGAGCTGCAGACGGAAATCGGTTCTGATGACTTCCACGGTGCGATGCTGTCGAAGAAAAGCGGCATGATGCATATGGGTCGTTTCGTGCATGGCGTTGCACAAGCGTGCGTGCGCCACGGTGTTACCATTTTTGAAAAGGCGCCTGTGACGGACCGCACCGAACAGGGTGGCATCCATCGGCTGACAACACCCCGCGGTTTTGTCGAGGCGCGCAATATCGTCGTCGCCACCAACGCCTACACGTCTGGCCCCTTCGATTATTTCAGGCGCCGCATCATTCCGGTCGGCAGCTTTATCGTGGCGACACGACCGCTGAGCGAAACGGAAGTCGCTTCCGTCATGCCCGGCAACCGCACCTGCGTTACCTCCATGAATATTGGCAACTACTTCCGTTTGTCGCCGGATAACCGGTTGATATTTGGCGGGCGAGCGCGTTTTTCCGCGACATCGGATGCGCGCTCGGATGCCAAAAGTGGTGAAATCCTCAAAAGCGGGTTGGCAGAGATTTTTCCGCAGCTACGCGGTGTGGATATCGACTATTGCTGGGGTGGTCTGGTGGGCATGACCAGCGACCGGTTCCCGCGCGCAGGCGAAGTCGAAGGCCTGAACTTTGCCATGGGCTATTCCGGCCATGGCGCGCAGATGTCGATCCATATGGGAACGCTGATTGCCGACAAACTGCTCGGAAAGCCGGATCGCAATCCGCTGAAGGGACTGGATTGGAATGCGGTGCCGGGCTATTCCGGCAAGCCCTGGTTCCTGCCAGTGGTCGGCTTTTACTACAAGATGCTCGATAAGTTTCAGTAGAGCCAGAGGCCCGCAACGATCAGGTTGCGGGCATTTTTCTCTCAGTTCAAGCCGCCTATATGGAATGCCTTGGTCTCAAGATATTCCTCTATACCGCACTGCGCGCCTTCACGACCAAGCCCGGATTGCTTCATTCCGCCAAAGGGTGCGACTTCCATGGAAACGGAACCAGTGTTGAGCCCAACCATACCGAATTCCAGTGCTTCTCCCACGCGCCAGGACCGCTTCAGGCTTTCCGTGTAGAAATAGGCCGCCAAGCCAAAAGGTGTGCCGTTGGCAATGGTAATTGCCTCTTCTTCTGTTTCAAACCTGAAGAGCGGGGCGACGGGCCCAAAGGTTTCCTCAGCGGCCAGAGCCATGTCTATTGTCGCACCGCCCAACACGATGGGTGCGGTAAATTGATCGCCCTCAGGCAATGTCGGGCGGGTCGACAGAATTTCCGCTCCCTTGGAGAGCGCGTCTTCGACGTGGCGGTTGATCTTCTCGATAGCGGCAGCGTTGATCATCGGACCGATTGTGACGCCAGCTTTAGTGCCCGGACCAACCGTCATGGCGGACACTTTTGCCGACAGTTTCGCGGCAAAAGTATCGTAAACGCCAGACTGGACCAGAATGCGGTTGGAGCAGACGCATGTCTGGCCGCCATTGCGGAATTTGGACGCAATCGCGCCTTCGACAGCAAGATCGACGTCGGCATCATCGAAAACGATGAACGGCGCATTTCCACCAAGCTCCAGGCTCAGGCGCTTGATGCTGTCTGCGGCGCCTCGCATCAGCAACGAGCCGACACGCGTGGAGCCGGTAAAGGATATCTTGCGGACAGTTTCGTTGGACAGCATCTCGTTGCCGATCTCTGTCGGCATGCCGGTGACGATGTTGATGACGCCTGCGGGAATGCCTGCCCGCTCTGCCAAAACGCCCAATGCCAGAGCGGAATAGGGCGTGAATTCGGAGGGTTTGATGACGACGGTGCATCCGGCGGCAAGCGCTGGAGCCACTTTGCGGGTAATCATCGCATTGGGAAAGTTCCATGGTGTGATGATGCCGCAGACACCCACAGCTTCCTTCAAAATGACGATACGTCGGTCTGGGGTGGGGGATGGGATGGTATGGCCATTTATGCGACGGGCTTCCTCGGCAAACCATTTGACGAAGGATGCGCCGTAGCGGATTTCACCCTTGCCTTCTGCCAAGGGCTTGCCCTGTTCCATGGTCAGCAGGAGCGCGAGATCGTCCTCGTGCTCGATCATCAGCGCATACCACTTTTCTAGGAGGGCTGCGCGCTCTGCATGGGTTTTGGCCTTCCACGGTGCGAAGGCCTTGGCCGCAGCATCAATGGCTGCGCGTGTTTCATTCCCACCCATATCCGGCACGGTACCCAGCACACTCTGTGTGGCGGGGTCGATGACATCGACAGTCTTGCCTGACGCTGCGTTCAGCCATTTACCGGCAATGAAACCTTGCTGCTGAAACAGGCCCTGATCTTTTAGAGCGTTCATTCCATTTCTCCTCTAAGCAACGCAGTCAGCACGGCTGCGGTAATCACGTCGGTTTTGTCCTTGCCAGGCACGGTTCCAACACCTTTGGCGGTGGCTGTCTCAATGGCCAAAATGATAGCAGCGGCGGCTTCTTTCTCGCCGAGATGATCGAGCATCATCGCGCCCGACCAGATGGCCGCTATGGGATTGGCAATGCCGAGATGGGCGATATCGGGTGCCGAGCCATGCACGGGTTCGAACATGGAGGGGGCCGACCTGTCAGGGTTGATGTTCGCCGAGGCCGCAAAGCCCAGCCCGCCCTGGATGGCGGCACCCAGATCGGTAAGAATATCGCCGAACAGGTTGGAGGCGACAACGACATCCAGTGTTTCCGGTGCCATCACCATACGCGCGGCCATTGCGTCGATATGATAGGTCGTCACTTCGACGTCGGGATAGTCTGCTGCAAGTTTCGCCGTCATCTCGTCCCAGAAGACCATAGAGTATTTCTGGGCATTGGACTTGGTGATCGACGCCAGTTTCTTGCGGCGGGAGCGGGCCTGCTCGAAGCCGAAACGCAGAATCCGCTCTACGCCGGTGCGCGTAAAGATAGAGGTTTCGACCGCCACCTCGTCCGGTGTGCCGACATGGACACGACCACCCGCCCCGGAATATTCCCCTTCGGTGTTTTCACGGATGCAAAGAATATCGAATTCGTCCTTTTTTAAGGGGCCTTCGACACCCGGCAACAGGCGGTGGGGGCGGATATTGGCATATTGTACAAAGGCTTTACGGATCGGTAGCAGCAGGCCGTGGAGCGATACAGAGTCCGGCACCTCTGCTGGCCAACCCACTGCGCCCAACAGAATGGCATCGAAACCGCGCAGCTCTTCTATTCCATCCGCCGGCATCATTGCGCCGGTCTCCTTGTAGAAGGCGCAGGACCACGGAAATGTCGTCGCGCTCAGCGTAAACGTGCCCTGCTTTTTCGCCGCTGCCTGCAACACGGCCCAAGCGGCATCGATAACCGCAGTGCCGATGCCGTCACCGGGAATGAGTGCGATGGAATGGTTTTTCATGGATTGTGTCCGCCTTAGAGATCGATAAGAACGCTTTTGGACTTACGGTTTGCAATATAGGCCTCACGCCCCAGATCCTTGCCGATCCCGGAGCTCTTGTAGCCCCCTGTCGGCAGAATGTGGTCGCGAGAGCGGCCGTAGCGGTTCACCCAGATCGTGCCCGCTTGCAACTTTCGCGTTACGCGGATGGCGCGCGAAAGATCACGCGTAAAGACGCCTGCCGCTAAGCCGTATGTCGGATGGTCGGCCAAGGCGAGAGCCTCCTCCTCATCCTGGAATGTCTGGACCGTGAGAACCGGCCCGAAGATTTCCTCCGTGACCGCGGGGGAATCCTGCGTGACGTTCGCAAGCAAAGTCGGGGCGTAGAAATAGCCATCGCGATCCATTATCTGCCCACCCGTCAGACACTCTGCACCGGCGCCGATCGCGGCACGGACGATTGCGTCGATGCGTTCGATCTGCTTTTGCGAAATGATCGGGCTGTATTGGGTTTTCTCGTCCCATGTCGGCCCTGTCTCAACGCGGCACATGATCGCGGCGATAGCTGAGATGAGTTCCTCTGCGATTTCCTGCGCAACGATGAGGCGTGACCCTGCCACACAGGCTTGGCCCGCATTGGAAATGATGCTTTGTGCGACGGCCTTGGCGGTGCGCTCGATATCGGCATCGGCAAAGACGACTTGCGGGCTTTTGCCGCCAAGCTCCAGCGTCATCGGCTTGATGCCGTTGCGAGCGACATTCTGCATGATAGCGGCACCAGCGGTGGTGGAGCCGGTGAAGCTGACTTTCGATATATCCCCATGGCCGGTAAGAGCATTGCCTGTGACCAAGCCATCGCCCAGGACGACGTTGATAAGTCCTGCGGGAATGCCTGCCTCGACCGAAAGCTCGGCAATGCGGAGGGTCGAGAATGGTGTCATTTCCGACGGTTTCAGCACGACGGCATTGCCCGCCGCCAAGGCGGGGCCGAGCTTCCAGCCCGCCATCGACAGCGGAAAATTCCACGGCGTGATGGCGCCGACGACACCATAAGGCTCGGTCATGATCAAGCCCAGGCTGGTGTCGGAGGTGGGAACAAGATCGCTGCCTTCCTTGTCCGCAAATTCGGCAAAGAAGCGGATTTGCTCTGCAGTGACGGCGATATCGCCCGCAACCAGATGCCCAACGGGACGGGTGGAGGATACCGCTTCAAGCTTTGCCAGATGTTCCGCGTCCTGCTCGATTAGATCCGCCCAGCGTTGCATCGCGCGGGTGCGGTCTCGCGGGCGCACACCGCCCCAGTTGCTGCCTTTGAGCGCGGTTTTGGCAATCTGCACGGCCTGATCCACAAGATCGGCACTGGCGACCGGGCAATCTCCAAATGCCACACCATCCGAGGGGCGATGCATGGCAATGCCCTCGCTGGCATCCACCCTTTCACCGCCGATGAAGTGGTAATGCGGCAGTGATATCGTGTCTGGATCAAAGCTAAGCGTCATCGCCGTGTCGTTCCTTATGCCGGATCCGTCACGGTCACGTAGATTTTGCGAACCGTCTCGATGGTACGCCAGACGCCGACAAAGCCGGGCTTCATCATGAAGCTGTCGCCTGCGCGATAGGTAGTGGTTTCGCCGTCTTTTTCGTCCAGCTCGATGACGCCGGAGATGATGTGGCAGAATTCGTAGGTCGTGCCCTTGATGGAATGGGTCTCGCCTGGTGTCGCCTCCCAGATGCCGGTGTGAACGGTGCCATCGCGGCAGTCGTCCAGCGCCCATGTCTTGAAGGATGGGTTGCCGGAAATGAGCCGCTCAGGGGTTGGCTTTGCTTCTTTCGGCGTGGTCTGCGGATTAGTGTCGATACGGGTGATGAGCGACATGGACTGTCCTTTCTGTGCTATTCAGTAGCCGCGGCTGCGGTCGATGAGGCCGATGGGGTCGAGGCCGTTTGTGTGGCGGCGGATATTGTCGATAACGGCCATCGCTGCCGTTTCCGGCTGGGTGACAGAGGCGATGTGCGGGGTAATGATGACGCCGGGGTACCGCCACAGCGGATGGTCCGCAGGCAGCGGTTCCGGGTCTGTCACATCAAGCACTGCACCGGACAGATGGCCAATGTTCAACGCGTCTATCAACGCTGATTGGTCGAGCTGCTGTCCACGCCCGGCATGTATGAGAGCCGCTCCGGCGGGCAGCTTCGCAAAAAGTTGGGCGTTCAGGAGCCCTCGCGTTTCAGGCGTCAACGGTAGAAGGCAGATGAGAATATCCGTCTGCGCCAGAAAGCCATCGAGCTGATCTGCGCCGTGGTGGCAGGTCACGCCTTCGACGGCATGGGCGCTGCGGCTCCAGCCAGAGAGCGGAAAGCCGAAAGGTTTTAGCCTCTCCAAAACCGCCTTGCCGAGATGACCGAGGCCCATGACGCCGACGCGCCGCTCATGTGCTTGTTTTACTGGCAGTGCTTTCCATTCGGCTTTCGCCCGCTGCGCAAGATAGTCTGGCAGGCGACGGTGGAGTGCCAGAACGCCGAGCGTCACATATTCCTGCATCATCCTTATAATGCCGTCTTCCACCATGCGCACCAGTTTCACATGGGCGGGCAGGGCCGAGGTATCGAACTGATCGATGCCGGCACCGATGGAAAACAGAATTTCCAGATTTTTATAGCGGGCAAGGTCGTCAGGTGCCGTCCAGGTGATGAGATAGTGCACGCTTTCTGGATCGACGGAGGCGGGATCGCATATGAACGGCACCTCTGGCAGCTCCTGCGCAAAATGCTCGGCGAAGATTTTCGCGCGCGCCGCGTCGGAATTGAACAGAAATGTCATGCGCCAGCCCTCGTATTTCAGTCGCCCGAAGGTGGCGTATTTCAAACGGCAGGATGCACTGAAGCAGCAATGGATCGCAGCACATCTGACCGATTTGGCAGCGTCACGCGCTCAATCGCCTTCCAAGCTGGAGAAGCATTCTGTGGCAGAGGGAGAGTTCGTCGCGGGTAATGAACTCGTTTGCCTTATGCGCGCGCGCGATATCACCCGGACCGCAGATGATGCTGTCGATACCGGCGGCCTGGTATAGTCCGGCTTCGGTGCCATAGCTGACGGCGGCTAATGGTTCGAGCCCCGTTAATTCACGCATGAGTGCGGTTAGAGGTGCGTCTTCTGCGAGTGAGAGAGCCGGGTATTCACTCAATGTATCGAAGCTGACGTCGAAACCGTTTGTTTCCAACGTTTCTGTTGCCTTGCGCAGTGGCTCGAGCAGACTGGCGGGCGAAACACCGGAAATAGCCCTTGCCTCGATATCGGCGACGCAGAGGTCGGGAATGATGTTCACGGCCTGCCCACCTTTGATCGTGCCGACCTGGAGCGAGGAGTAGGGAGGCTCAAAATTGCTGTCGAAAGGACCATGCGTCAATGCATCTGCCGATTTCACCGCGCTTTCCAGTATCTTGCTCATCGCATGAATGCCATTCAGGCCCTGATCGGGTCGCGAGGAATGGCCTGTACGGCCCCTTACCGTGATACGTGCTGCCGCCTTGCCCTTGTGCGCGCGAATGGCGCGCAGGCCGCTCGGCTCTCCAACGATGCACATATCGGGTAGGGCGCAAAGTGTGGGCATGAGGTTGATGAGGTGCGGCACACCTTTGCAGCCAGCTTCTTCGTCGTAGGAAAAAGCCAGATGGACAGGTCGCTTCAGCCGCATCTTCGATAGCTCGGGCAAGGCAGCGAGAGCGCAGGCAAGAAAGCCTTTCATGTCGCTGGTGCCGCGTCCATAAAGCCTGTCGCCGTCGGCATGCAGGGAGAAAGGATCAGATACCCAATCCGTTTCACCCGCCGGAACAACATCCATATGGCCGGAGAGAATGACTCCCGGCACATCGCGCGGGCCTATGGTGGCGAACAGGTTCGAGCGATCTCCCTCCGGTCCCAAGGCGATGCTGACCTGTGCACCATGGCTGCGGGCGTAGTCGGCAATCCATTGCACGATCGTTGCATTAGGCTGCCCAACGACTGACGGAAATGACACCAATCGTTCCAGTATGTCGAATTCACCCATGCCAGCCTCGCGATCTTTTCGCGACAAACTAGAACCTTTATCATCCAGAATACCTCGAATGCATCGCAGCTTTAGTGGATACTGCTGAAAGTCAGGCGAATTCGGCTGAAATATTTGGCGTCGATGAAGTATTTCTGGAAACCGTATTTATGACATGCAGGGAATGCCCATGGCGCGCGGAACCTGCACAGGGGGGCGCGGTGGATAATCACGGCACCATACAGCTTGAGGCCTTTGAACTGACGCTGGAAGATATCGCCAGCGCCGATATCGAAAAGCTGCACGCATTGTCCGTCGGCGTTGGCTGGCCTCATCGGCCCAAAGACTGGCAGATGCTTCTGGAAAACGGCAATGGTGTCGTCGCGGTCGATTCCATTGGTCGTCTTGCGGGCTCGGCCATGTGGTTTGACTTCGGACCATCGTTTTCCACGATTGGTATGGTCATAACGCCTCCTCGGCTTCAGGCAAGAGGGGCCGGAAACTGGATGATGCTGCATGTGATGCAGCAAGCAGGCAAGCGGCGGTTTGGGCTGAATGCCACCCGTGCGGCAAAGCGGCTCTATCAGTCTCTGGGTTTTGTAATCGAAAAGACCGTGTTTCAGTGCCAAGGCGAGGCAACGCCGGTCGCCAATCCCCCCCTTGCGGCTGGCGCTACGCTGCGCGCTCTGGCACCCGGCGATGTAGAAGCCATTCTTGCACTCGATTTGACCGCTTTCGGTGCCAGCCGCGACAGGCTGTTCAAATCTCTGCTTCCGGTTTCCAAAGGCGTGGTACTGGTGCGCGGGCAACGCATCGAAGCCTTCTCACTGTGCCGTCGTTTCGGGCGCGGCGCCTTGATCGGCCCTGTTGTCGCAACCAACGAGGCCGATGCCATCGCCGTGACCCATCCGCATGTGGTGGATCATGCCGGACAGTTCCTGCGCCTCGATACGAGAGAAGAAAGCCACGCATTTCCGCAATACCTCGCAAACTCGGGCATTGCAGTCTTCGATACTGTCACCACCATGTCACTTGGCGGTTGCTGGATAGGGGGGCACGAGGCTTCTAAAAATCTCGAACCCAAAATATGGGCACTCGCCAGTCAGGCCTTCGGCTGAATCTCTTCGTCTGAACCGGAAATAATTCTATCAACGTCGTATTCCGTTTCCGGGAGCTTCAGTTTCGGCGCGGTTTTTACCGATATACATTGCGTCGGTGCTGGGGCTTCATATGACCAGTTATCCGATCAACCTCGCGAACCGCTCCACCAGCCTGCTCAACGGCCAGTACCGCGCGAAAGCTGTCAAATAGGCCAGCTTTTGATGATGAGCTTGCCGTGCGTAGGTTCCATTTCATCGAATTGATCATCGAGTGTGGCAGGCGCTTGGCGTTGCGTCGGCTCGATCGGGTCGAATGTCATTCGGTCCGCATCAATGCCTCTCTGATACCTTCGGCGAGTGCGCTGGTGCTTAACGGCTCTCGTAGCACGTTGAAGCGCAACGCGATTGCAGCGCTGAGCATGTCCTCGTTTCCCGCGTGCGAGATCAGAACGACAGATGCGCCGCGGGCCATTGAGGCTATGTCGCATGCTGTATAGCGTGGCGGTAGTGACCTGATATCGATAATGATCAAGTCTGGGGTCTGGGTGGACAGCCATTCCTCCATGGCGCCGATAGCGAGAAACCCGACCGGTTCGTAGCCAAGCGCTGCAATCTTTTCCTCATGCATCGCAAGGTCGCGTGCATGGGGTTTTAGAAGTGCGATCAGCTGCCCGTTGCCCAAAGTCACTTTCGGCGTTTCGAAGAATTGGTTGATAGGAGTGGGCAATAGTGTCGAATGGGGAAAATACACTTCGAAAGATGTGCCCTTGGCGCAGTCGCTTTCTACATTGATCCGGCCATCCATGGCGGTTACCAGGCCGTGGACCGCGGAGAGCCCAAGGCCCGTCCCTCCTGTGGCAGCCTTTGTCGTGAAGAATGGTTCAAAGATATGCGGCAGGGCGTCTGGTGATATCCCTGTGCCGTTATCCGCGATACGGACCCGCACATATTTGCCTGGTTGCAACAGTCCCAGGGACAGGGACTGAACATCCTTTATGACGACAACATCGACATTTATGTCAACCCGGATTTCTCCGCGTGACGCTTCTGCTGCGTTTTTACAAAGGTTCATGACAACCTGTTGGAGTTCAACAGGATGACCGAGAAGTTTGCAATCCTCGTCGGGCTCCAGACGTGCATTGACCTCCAAGAGAGGCAACGAGGCCGATATCAGCGGTAGGGCGTCCCGGATCGCTTCCACCAGGTTGATCGGGCGCCTTTCCTGCTCCCGGTTTCGACTTAAGGTGAGGATCTGGTTCACAATATATTCTGCTCGTCTGGCAGTAGACATCATTTCCGCAAGATAAGGCTCCACCTGACCACCCTCCTGCGAGCGCTGCAATGCCATCTCACCGTAGCCCAGCAGTGCGCCCAAGATGTTGTTGAACTCATGCGCTATGCCTCCCGCCAACGTACCAACCGCTTGTACGCGTTCCGCATGCCTGAGGCGGCGTTCGAGATCTTCCCTGTTTCTCCGCTTGCAATGGTCAGAAGCCGTCTGGATGAGACCAGATAGAGATGAGCACAGCAGCGATACTTCATCCTGTCGAAAAGTTCGTCGAGGCTTGGGAAAGGTCAGGAGCATTATGGCAATGCGTCCGAGTGGCGTTAAAACCGCCGCGGCGACAGTGGTTGTTTGGCGGCCAGTGAACGATTTGAAATTTGAATTCGCAATGTCGAGGAAATAGCCGGCAGACTGGTCTTCGGTGGTTTGCGATGCGCTGACCCGTGTCAGGAAGTGTGCTTTGACTTCAGGCGCGAGGGGAGGCGGGAATTGTGCACTCAAATATTCTTCGATCGTTACACCTGTCCGCGGCTCCACGATTTCGACCCTGAGCGCGTCCGCCCCGAAATAGAATGCGAACTCCGAGAGAACTCTTGTTGCAACGACTGTGAATTCGTCCCTGTTCAGGGTCTCGTCAAACGCTTGAGCGAACCTGTGCAGGAGTGACTGTCCATCCAGCAACCGCTTGATGGATGTTGCCTGCCTCATTCCACTGAATGTCAGCCACGAGGCGTAAGCGCACAAACAAAGAGACGCGAAGGCAAAAACCGCACCGGCCAGAGAAAAGCGATCAGTTATGCCCCATGCCCTGCATCCCGCCATTACACCGCCGCAGGACGCAAAATAGGCGAGGAAGAACGCGCCTGATATGCAGACCAATATCCTCAAGGAATTGTCGACAAAGATAAATCGAGTCAGCGTGGTGGGCACAGATGGGAGGGTCGTCATATCTGCTCATGTTGTGAAGGGGAAATCGGGTTGCTGAGGGGCTGAGACTGAGCCAAGCAATGCGAGTTGACGACGAGCTCTGAGGCAAGCGAGCAAATTTGAAGGTACGCGCACCTGGAGACGGCCAAATTGATCTGAGGATAGGCAGTCATATTGGTCCGCAACTTGGGTTACCCGCGGTAAGAGGTGGCGAAGTGTCTCGGCATGAAGGCCATCACCAGACTCTGCCTCTCCCAAAGTGCGACATTGTTTCTGTTTTGACGTCCCGCGTTACAAATGAAATTCGTCGCCGCCCGACAAACGCGCCGGGAGCACACGGTTTGTTGCATTTGAAAGCAAATATTGCCGATCTGACACGCATCCGATAATCGGGTCGTCTTTCTATGAAAGTTCATCTCCGACACGCTGCCATTCCTGTCACAGTCGGACCCGATTGCGGCTATGAGGATCGATCAAATGCCCCAGGTTGAAAGTCTGAAAGCGTCAGCAGCAATAAAATCGGATCCGATGTGCAGTTGCTCAGTCGAGCACTTCCTGGCGACCATTGATGCAGCAGGCGGGAGAATTCTGCTGACGTCCGACGAATTGGAAAGTCTGGAGACCGACCCCAGCTTTACGAAAGCTTGGCAGCGCGATCTTGTCCGGATTGATGCTGGTGGAGAGTGGTGTGAAGGGGGAATTGTTTACCTGACCAAGTCTGGACGTTCCTTTTTAAAAGCATCCCGCCCGTCCATGCCTGACGAAAGTATTGTCACAAGGCTTCTGCGCTGGTGCGCAAACCTATCACGATAAGTATTCCCCGCGTTTCATTTTAAGTCCGGGACAACCGGAGTGGCAACTCGGGCCGCCGGCTCGATTGCTGAGATTACCTGGGCCAAATAAGCGACGTTCAGCATTTTTGCACCCCAGCCATTTCGGCTCGTTGCAGATGTAATTCTATTTCGCTTCTCGTTCACATTACGCTTTTGCAGGCCGTCCAGAGGTTCGTCATCGCAATGATGGAGAACGGACGTTGATGCCAATCGAGTTAACCGCAAAGCCGAGGTTACCACGTCTACGTGGCCACGTGATCCAATCCAGATCTACGGGAAGGCACACCCTGTGCCCTAGGCGGTAACGCCCACAGTGATGCCACTGGCGGCCCCGATCCGTCCGCAGGCTTCGGCCGATTGATGCGACCAAGTTGGGAGCCACACCTCATATAATCCCGAGAACGCGAGAAGAACCATGACTGGTCACCTCACTATTCTAGCTCCGGTCCGTTATCCCTCCCTCTTCAACAGCCCAAGAAAGTCTCGTCATCACATTCTCCGGCGTCGATTTCTGCCGATGAATTACCTGTCGCCGAAAGTTGAAGGCGTGACGGTATTCCCCCCAAGTTTGCTCGACAGGATTGATCTCATTCATGGATTCAACCGGATTCCACTCAATCCCAAGCCCTTTGTCATAGGATTCGAGTCACATCTTCCCAGGGGTTTCGGAATTGAAAACTCATTCTTCTTTACGTTCATGCGAAACCAGTTGTTGAATGAGCGGTGCAGGGCCATCGTCGCAATTTCCGAATATGCAAAACGCACCTTTCTCGCGCAACATGAGGGCACATCTGCATATCATGAACTTGCGGCGAAGCTGGTTGTCCGCATGCCCTCCGTCGTATTGCCAAAGGATCCGCCAGCGAGAAAACAGACTTTGCCGCCAATTCGTCTGCTGTTTGTTGGAAACCACTTTGCGAGAAAGGGTGGTTGCGTGGCTCTGCGTCTTGCGCAGTTGTCGCTGGATGCAGGGCTGCCATTGGAAATTGAAATTATTTCCAAGCTGGAAATTGGTCGCGTCTCGTGGACAGATCCACTGGATGAGAGTTTTTTCGATCGGTATCGACCACTTCTCAATTTGCCCAATGTCCGATGTTGGGGAGAGCTGCCCAATCAGCAGGTGATCGAAAAAATCCGTCAATCCCATTTCCTTCTGCTCCCGACCTTTGGAGACAGCTTCGGTTACAGCGCGATTGAGTCTCTCATCAACGGCACCCCTGTCATCGCTACCCGGCAATGTGCACTGCCGGAATTTATAAGGGATGGCGTCAACGGCATCATGCTTGACCTGCCTTTGAATGAGAAAGGCGAATGGATACATTTGAACAGTCCAGATCGCGGGTCAAAAATATTCGAGAAAATCCATGCGCAGGAGGTGGATCAGCTGGCAGAAGAGACGCTTCGTCGTCTGGAGGAAATGTTGAATTCTCCGACCTCTTTCGATGCGATGGCACTGAATGCGCATGAAACCGCGGTCCAGAGATTTGACTCTCGACTGCATGATACGTTTTGGGATGATCTTTATGAAACGGCGGTTTTGCAGCCTGTGGAGGCCTATGCCCCGGACGGTGCACATCAGGCCTACCCAATCGACCATTTTGAGACTTGACGGAGCAAGCTGCCAGGGCGACGAGACCAGCAATCTCGTCACCCCCAGTGGCGTCGGACCTGATTAGCTTGGACCAGAGCTGAGCTACAGCCGAAACGAATTTCTATAAATTTTGAAACAATGGCGAGGTTCGGGCGACCGATCATGCTGCCTTCAGTCTGATATCACCCCACCTCACCATTGGAGTCTAGAATGAAGACACTGTTTCAAACGATGGCAGTCCTGGCCGCCCTCATTGTGCCTGCCAATGCTTTCGAACCTATTCCGTTCAGCCTTACATTTCCAACCCAGCCCCGGTCAAAGGTGTCCGCCATTCCAGGCGGTAAAGTTTCGAGGCTGAACAGATCGAACTCGAACGTCGCTTCCGACAACTCGAAAAAATTCGGTCAGACACAAAATCCTGCTCGACATGAGAAACATTCGCGGTGACGCGCCGCCGACTAGCAGAGCAGGTTGCCTATCACGGATTGCACAGCGTCGATCAAGGCCTGGCCACTGAAGGGCTTGTATAGCAATACGAAGCCACCACATTCAGACACCCGTTTGACCAAGGAAGCGTCGGACTTTGCGGTGACGAAAATCACTGCGGTTTCGCAGCCATCGTCGTTCATTTTCTGTTTCATCTCGATGCCTGACATTCCCGGCATGTGAATGTCGGAGATTACGCAGGCCGGGTTCAGGCCTGTGCGGGCTTCCAGGAATTCTGTGGCTGTTGCAAACCCTGCTGTCTCGTATCCAAGGGACCTCATCAAGCCTTCCGTCGCTGTGCGAAAGGAATTGTCATCATCTACGATGGCGATGAGCACGTTGCTGTGCTTCGGCATTGCGATTACCCTTGTGGAAAGATACTGGTACGTATCCTACCTCATCGCATAAACGCGCCCGTCACGAAATCATACGGTGGTGTTAGTGCTTCGTTTTGGATCGCGTTCCTGCAAGGCATCCGCCATACGCACCAGATCAGGGACCGTGCGGGCACCCATCTTCCGCATTGCAGCGCCACGATGGATTTTGACCGTAACCTCGCTGATGCCCAGATCTCCTGCGATCTGTTTGTTCAGCAAACCTCTCGTCACCATCCACATCACCTGCTGTTCCCGACTGGAGAGCGTCTGGAAGCGCGCTTCAGTCTCGGCAGTCTGTCCGTGCTCCGCGCGCCTCTTTCGATCAAGCTTGAGTGCTGAAGCGATTGCATCCAGCATATCCTGATCGCGAAATGGCTTTGTCAGAAAGTCCACAGCACCCGCTTTCATACCGCGGACCGACATCGGAATATCACCGTGACCCGTCATCAGGATAACTGGAATGAAAATGCCATGGGCGTTCAACTGATCCTGAAAATCGAGCCCACTCGTCCCCTGCAATCGGATATCGAGCACCAGACATCCTTCAGCATCCGAACGATTGGCTGCCAGGAAAGCCTCAGTCGACACATATGTCGCAGTCGTAAAGCCGACAGACCGGAACAGGCTGTCCAAAGCAGACCTGAGAGATTCATCGTCATCGATGACGTGAATGATGGGGGGCTGGGGCTTCACGTGTTCCCTCTTGCAAAAACACACATTGCTTTACTTAAAAGCGTTTCCCCTTCATGCCAAAAAAGTAGACATTGTGAAAGTCGTTTTGTGCGCAAGCTTTTTTAAGGATGAATCGTGAGCCCTTTGCCTGAGCAAATCGGTCTGATGGACTCGAAGCCAAGCTCCCCTGAAGCTTTGAGCAGGCTTCTCACGGCGATGGGTGCACTCGTGCTGGAGGTCGATGCATCTTCTGCCATGGCTGTGTTGACCACGCTCCAAAAGGAGGGGGTCTCAGATCTCGGAAACCATCTTGAAAGTCATCACGACGTCACCCGTCAGATCATGCGAGACACAACATGGGCGGTCCAGCTTGCAGATCATGCGGCATCGGGGATCGGTGTCCTTTGGCCAGAAGAGAGCGCGAGCAGTTTCATTGATCTGGTCGTCTCGTCCTTTTTGGGCGGGGGCGAGTGGCGTGGCGAGTGCCGGATGCGCCATGACAACGGTAGTGTCTATCATGCTCAACTGACGTCGGTCATAATCCATCGATCGGAAACAGACCTTCGTCTTCTTCTCGCACTGAAGGATATTTCCGCCGAAAAAGAAGAATTTGACCGGCTCACTGCGAGTGAGCGCCGCTTCAGACAGCTTTTCGATTACATGCCGATCGCATTGACGGAGGTCGATGCCAGCCGTCTTGTCGATATATTCCGTAGCCTTCGTGAGCAGGGCGTAGAAGATCTTTCTTCATATATTGACGCCAATCCCGGCTTCATGGCCGACGTGATGAACGCGATGCATGTTGAGGAAGTCAATCACTACAATGTCGCGATGTTCGGGGCAGAATCTCAAGAGGCGATGAAGGGGCCGATAACGCGGTACTGGCAAGCCGGGATAGCAACGCTTAGACGGTCTATCGAGGCGAGATATCGGGGTGAGAACTTCTTCCAGGAGGAAGGTCAAGTTTGCCGTATGGATGGAACGGTCATCGACGTTCTCTATGCGGCGGCGCGGCATGGATCCAGTCCTGACAAGAGTCTTGTGGCTTTCATTGATATTTCGGATCGTAAGAAAGCCGCAGAAGCACTGCGCCGGAGCGAACGACGTTATCAGGACCTTTTCCAGCATGTGCCGGTTCCGGTGTTGCAGGTGAATGCCAGCGGGCTCCTTGCGCTTCTCGCAGAGCTGAAGGAGCAGGGGGTAGACGATCTCGAAGCCTACATCGCCGGGAACCCGCAGTTCCTGTGGGCAGCGATGCAAAGCACCGTGATAGAGGAGGCAAATTACGCTGCGATAAAAGTTCTTGGAGTGACCAACGCGGATGAGTTGAAAGGTCCGATCACGCCGCTGTGGCGCAACCACCCGGAAATCTATTCCCGTCTGCTCAAACATCGTTATCTCGACAATACGACCTATGAGGAGGAGGTTACGATCACCTCCTACGATGGCAGAACAAGGGAAGGATCGTTGACTGTCACATTCCCTCCTGAGATGGGCGACAATGGACTAACAATTAATGCCTTCGTAGACACGACGGACAGGAAATTGGCGGAACAGAAGCTGAGGCAAATCGAGGCAGATTACGCACACGCAGCCCGGATTTCCATGCTGGGAGAATTGACGGCGTCTATCGCCCATGAGGTCAATCAGCCGCTTGCAGCAATCACCACCTATGGCGAAGCCGGGTTGCGCTGGCTAGGAAGACCGGAACCTGAGCTTTCCGAGGTCAAGGAAATCGTGGAGCGAATCGTCGCGGATGCCCAGCGTGCCGCTAGCGTTATATCCCGAGTGCGAAACCTCGCGCTAAGGCGGGCAACAAGCGAACAGGTTCTGCCGCTCGATGATGTGGTTGCCGAAGCACTGTCATTTTTAAAGCACGAGTGCCATACGCATCAGGTTCGTGTAACGCATCTGCCGGCACTGGGCCGCACGGATGTTGTTGTGGATCGCACGCAGTTGCAGCAGGTCGTCGTCAATCTTACCGTCAACTCAATTCAGGCGATGGCCTCGGTCAGCAAAAATCGACGTCAAATCTCTATTCAGACGGTAGCTGACGGTATCAAGGTGCGGTGCATAGTCGATGATTCCGGGCCGGGTATCATGGATGCAGAGGCTGAGAACCTGTTCCAGAGCTTTGTTACGACCAAGGAAAACGGCATGGGAATGGGCCTGGCCATATGTCGCTCCATTGTGGAAGCGCATGGCGGACACATCCATGCAAGCGCAGACAGCGCGCTCGGTGGGGCGCGCTTTATTTTCGAGTTACCAGCCGCGCCATGACGGTTGGTTGTTGAGAGGCAGGTCGCCAGAACGCCATGCCTCTCAACCTGTTTTACGTCCTCAGGCCCATGCTGGGCGATCTACAGTTCTTCGCAAATGCTCACGCTGCAACGGATGACATGGTCGGGACCTGGGAGATTGTCTTGAGAATTTGGGAAGCGATCTGGTAGGGATCGCCCTGGCTGTTCGGACGGCGATCCTCGAGATAGCCTTTGTAATCGCTCGTCACGAATGAATGCGGAACGCGGACAGACGCGCCGCGATCAGCGATCCCGTAGGAGAACTCGTTCCAAGGGGCCGTCTCGTGTTTTCCGGTGAGGCGTTTGTCATTGTCAGGACCATAGACGTTGATGTGGTCCATCACATTTGCCTTGAACTGCGCCATGAGCGCTTCGAAGTAGTCTTTCCCTCCAACCTCGCGCATGAATTTGGTAGAGAAGTTGCAATGCATTCCAGAGCCGTTCCAGTCGGTGTCGCCCAGCGGCTTGCAGTGGAACTCGACGTCGATGCCGTATGTTTCGGTGAGACGCTGGAGCAAGTAGCGAGCCATCCAGATCTGGTCTGCGGCCCGCTTTGAGCCCTTCCCAAAAATCTGGAACTCCCACTGGCCCTTGGCCACTTCCGCATTGATGCCCTCGTGATTGATACCGGCGGCCAGGCACAGATCGAGGTGCTCCTCGACAATCTTGCGTGCGATGGAGCCCACATTCTTATGGCCAACCCCGGTATAGTAAGGACCTTGCGGTGCGGGATAACCCGACTCGGGAAAGCCGAGCGGCCGTCCATCCTTGTAGAAAAAGTATTCCTGCTCAAAGCCGAACCAGGCATCTTCATCGTCAAGGATGGTGGCTCTCTTATTGGACTCATGCGGCGTCACTCCGTCCGGCAGCATGACTTCGCACATGACAAGAATACCGTTGATGCGCGCAGGGTCAGGATACATGGCGACGGGCTTGAGGACGCAATCGGAATTGCTCCCTTCTGCCTGCATGGTCGAGCTACCATCGAAGCCCCACAGCGGCAACTCCTCAAGTATCGGCATTGTCTGGAAATCTTTGATTTTTGTCTTGCCACGCAGGTTCGGTACCGGTGTGTAGCCGTCCAGCCATATATATTCGAGTTTGTATTTCGTCATAAGGATCTCCTGTTTTGAAGAGCCTTTATTTGAGGACTGGATGCTTCAAATCGATTTCCCGCTTAACCGTCAAAGTTTCAGATTTAACGTTAGCCAGCCCTGCATTGGAGTTGGCAATTTCATTTGAAGTCCGCCCACTAAAACCTGAAATCCGTTGATGCGATTTTTACCCGAAGCTCTCGACGTGGCCAGGTCACTCCAGGTCAAAAAGATGCGCATAACAGGCAGGACTGTCCCGCATCTTGATTGCACAACCAAAACCAGAGCGGATCGCAGCCGTTGCCGGACGGAAGGCTATTTGCGCAAACGACCCTGACCATGAAGGCTACGCGCGACGACCGCTATTCACACAGATAGGATCTTTGATGAGTAAGCGTTTATTTGCCACGGTGGCATTCACCTTTCTGCTTGGCACTACAACCTACGCGAATGCCGAGGTGAAGCCTGTGGAAACCACATGCCCGTTTGGAGATTGCGATGCGGCTATTTCCTTCTCCTATCTTGGAGAAGTCATCATCCCGACGGGAACCATGGAGAATGGACTGGAATTCGGCGGTATTTCGGGCCTGGATTTCGACCCCTCCAGTGGTCGCTACATTGCAATCAGCGATGATCGTTCCGACAAGGGACCTGCCCGCTTTTACGAGCTTGATATAGACGTGAGCGCTAACGGTTTAAAAAGCGTCAAAGTGGTCAAGCGGGTGACCCTACTGGACGCTGACGGGGAAGCCTTTCCAAAAAACGCTGTAGATCCGGAGGCCATTCGTGTCGGCAAGGAAGGGATATACTGGTCTAGCGAAGGCGGTGGCGATCCGCTGATCGCGCCGTCGGTTCACGTTGCCGCGTCCGACGGCAAATCCATTCGAGAATTGTGGTTGCCGGGGGAATTCGCGCCGACTGCCAACAAGACGAGCGGTGTTCGCGAGAACCTGTCATTTGAAAATCTCGCGGTAGCTCCATCCGGTGCCGTGTTTGTCGCGGTCGAGGCAGCTCTCTATCAAGATGGAGACAAGCCTGGGCTTACCAATGGCAGTCTTGCCCGGATCATTAGTTATGACAGCGCCACGGGCGAGCCTGGAAAACAATACGTCTATCCGGTTTCACCAATTCCTCAAGCCGCTAGCAAGGCTGACGGGGCAAATGACAATGGCATGTCTGACATGCTTGCACTTGATGATCGCCACATGCTTGTCGTTGAACGCAACTTCGCTCAAGGTTTTGGAAACAACATCAAGTTGTTCATGGTCGATCTCGAAGGTGCGACCGATGTCTCGAACATTGCCTCACTGGCCCGCACCGGGGAGCGCGTTGTTCCTGCTCGCAAGAGCCAGGTGCTCGACCTGCGCGCTATCGGCTTGACGCCAGATAACATCGAGGCGATTTCTCTCGGTAAGGCAAAGGACGGAACTGATGTTCTCATTCTTGCGGCGGACAACAATTTCTCGGATCGTCAGAAAACGCAGTTCTACGCCTTTAAAATTGGAGGTCGGTGGACGGCTCCCGGCAGCGCCCGATAATTGAACAAGCTGCGCTCCGCTTAAACGCCTAGCAAGCAAAACGCAGCCCTTGAAGTCGGATGGGGACGTCAAGGGCTGCAATTTCGTAATGGTGTAAGCACTTTACTTGTAGGCAGTATTGCCGGAACTCCGAAGTCCTCAAAGTGATGTCGCGATCCCTAAGTTGTGCCGTATGCAAATGCCGACTGGGACCATTTATTTTGTGTATCCTCGACGGCCAAAGCGCACGATGTTTTCGATGTCACACCGGCCGATTCCGATGTCATTGAGCAAGTAATCGTCCAGCTCTTCCAGACGGTTCATGGCCGCTCTCAGCTTTCTTTTACGCATGACTGTCGTGATAAGATCGCGCAATCGCAATACGGATAGGTGTTGAGTTATCATCATGCTCTCCATAAATGCCTTCAGAAAAGTCCAGACGCCTAAAAGACGTGCAATGGACGATGATTATTTGGGCATTTAAGGCTAATGCGACGTTTCACACCTGCTGATCTTGATTACAGTTGTAGGCGGCCGATCCGGCGGCAACTATAGATTCTCAAAAGAGCTGATGGCATTTCAGCTGAAGTCTCATCGCAGATTTCTAAAATCAATCGGTGCGACTTACCTCCCACATTCCTGGTCTTTGCGTGATCAGCCATCACGCGTGACGAGGAGTGCGCCGCTTGACCGTTCGGAAAATTGTTTCATCTCTCAATCGGATGCTCAGGCAACGGTCTCAGCCCGTGTCGCTGGAGGATCGGACGATTGGCGCGCTGGTCAAGGATATGCTTGATACGATGTACGCCGCAGGGGGCGTAGGGCTTGCTGCCGTTCAGATAGGGGTTCTCAAGCAAGTTATCGTCGTTGACCTTCCCGGCGGAGACCCGCCGGGTCCACAAATTTTCATCAATCCGGAGATCATTGAAGCAAGCGGGGAGCCGGCTGTTTTCCGCGAAGGTTGCCTGTCACTTCCGGGCGTGATGGTGAATGTGAAGCGCCCGACACATGTGCACGTCCGGTACCGATCCCTTGATGGCGAGGCCTGTGAGATAATGGCTCATGGTTTGCTGGGAGTTTGTCTGCAGCATGAAATCGACCATCTCAATGGCGTACTCATCACTGATCATGTCTCGCCAGAAGAGTTCTGACACGGGCAGAGCAGCATGTTACAGTTGAAATGACTTTAGCGCCGATTAATCCAAGAAATTGCGGGCAGCTGCTTGAATTTGGATTTCCCGTTGCGTATCGGGCAATGAGATTGTGCTGATGTTTTCAGGGGGCGCCCATGGCAAGTAGTGTTACACGGCTTCCTCGTCTTCTGGCGCTTTCCGGGATTGGTGGCGCACTGGAGTTTTTCGACTTCGTCATCTTTCTCTTTCTTGCCCCCGTTATCAGCAAGAATTTCTTCCCGCCGGACACTCCGGAATGGTTGGCGGACGTTCATGTGCTCGGCATTTTTGCCGCTGGGTACGTCTTTCGCCCGCTGGGTGGTCTCATCATGGCCCATTTTGGAGACCGCTCCGGCCGTAAGCAGGTTTTCCTTTTTTCGATCCTGCTCATGACTTTTGCGACAACTGGTATCGCGTTGATCCCGAGTTATTCGACGGCCGGTTGGCTGGCGCCACTCCTTCTGGTCTTTCTGCGCATGATGCAGGGCGTCGCAATTGGAGGCGAAGCTCCCGGTGCCTGGACATTCGTCGCGGAACACGTTGCTCCTCGTCATCTCGCGCTGGCTTGCAGCTTCATGAGTTCATCTCTCATTGCCGGTGTCTTGATGGCTTCTCTGGTCACGATGGCGGTGCACAGTTACTTCTCTCCCGCCGCCATGCTTGATTATGGCTGGCGTGTCCCATTTGTCGTGGCAGGGGGTCTGGGACTGTTGGGCGCCATCTTGCGGCGGTGGCTCAGCGAAACACCCGTGTTCCTAAGGGCTAGAAAGCAGCGTGCCGCTGCAAAGCGGCTGCCGATTCTGGTCGTGTTGCGCAGTCACTGGGAGGCGCTTTCGATTTCGGTGGTTGCGACATGGATCCTGTCGGCTGTCGTGATTGTCACGACACTTATGACGCCGCTGATCCTTCAAAAGCAGTACCATTTTGATCCCCAGGCAGCACTTGCGATTTCAGCCTTCGGATCGCCCTTTGTTTGTGTGGGGGGCATTTGCGCGGGCTATATGGCAGACAGGGTTGGCCTCGGTCGCTATTTCATGTTTGCCAGTCTTCCTTTTGCGACGGCCAATTTCCTGTTCTACTCCTATGTGGATCCTGCAAGCGGCAATGTGTATCTGCTGTACGGTCTGTCGTCTTTTTTCAATGGCATGGTAGGAGCGATTCCATGCTTCATGGTTCGGGCATTTCCGAGCAGTGTCCGTTTCACCGGCATCTCGCTGGCGTACAACGTGACATTCGCAGTGTTCGGCGGGCTTACACCAGTCGTGATCGGTGCCCTTCTCCCGACCTTGCCCCTGTCCCACATGTATTATCTGCTTGCGGTCGCCGTCGGCATTTTCCTGTTGGGCGCTTATGTAACCGTGAGGCCATCGGCTGTGCGATACAGATCGGCTCGCGACGAAGGTTTGGCGATTTAGCGCTTTCAAGTTGCGCATCTTCGAAACTGCGCAGACATTTAAAGCTTGCGTAAAGCGCGCAATCGCCGCGTGCCGATGATTTTTGGTTGGTTCTCAGACGGGCCAGCTGACACAGAAATGGCTCGGCATGCGAACAAAGATATGGCCGTTGAAAACTGGTATGTCTTCCAGCCGCAGCTTCGGCAGTCTTCGTGTGAAAACCGATAGACACTCTTCCAGCTCGATTCGTGCCAGATGATCAGCGACGCATCGATGTGCCCCGGCACCAAATGCGAGATGGTCTCGCGAAAGGTCATCGCGGTGAATGTCGAATGTATCAGGATGCTGGTAGACTGTTTCGTCTCTCAACGCCGATATTGTCGATAAGATCAGCAGCGTATGTGCGGGGATTATGTGTCCATGCAACTCGATTTCATCCGCAGTCGCGCGCACCATTCCCGCGATTCCGGGCTGATAACGCATCGCTTCGCTCACAGCTGCGGCCACAAGACTTTGTTCCTCACAAACCGCATTCCATTGGCTTTTATGAAGCAAAAGAAGAGATGTCTGTGCGACGATAGCGGCCCGCACGGACTCGTTTCCCCCTATGATGAGTTGAATGATCTGGATAGCTGCTTCCACAGGGCTCACGCCCGCATCCTCTGCCGCTTCCCTGATAGCATCCATGAAACCTGCGCCAGTGTGCGACTGAGCCATTTTTAGCATCAGGTAATCGCGAAGGAACGCTGCCGCTTCAGCCGATTTTGCGATGTCGGCAGTTGTCGAGGTGGGGCTGAAGAACCGGCTCAACTCACCCACATGCGAAACGAATACGGCACGCTCTTCCTGAGGAACGCCGAGGATACCTGCCAGAGCAAGAACGGGAATCTTGTCGGCAAACTGGCTGACGAATTCAGCGGTGCCCTGCGCGTAGACAGCATCGATCAAGTCTTCGGTCGCGTTTCGGACACTAGCACGCAGTTCCTTGGCCAAAACGGTTGAAAGAGCGCGGGACATGATGGACCTGCGTCTTTCGTGAGGCGCTCCGTTTGCCGTCAACATGCCAAGGCTGAAAAACTCATGCAGGATCCCCTCGGTGACACCTCTGGATTCCGGTATCGCAGCTTCTGTTGCGACAATGCGTGGGTCTGAACTCAGCTGAACGACATCGGCATGGCGAAGAACGAACAGACCGCCCCCCTCATACTCCACAATAGGGCTCTTCGAGCGCCAGCGTTTGAAAGCAGCCTGGGGATTGGCGTCAAGCTCTGCGATCGTCAGCATAATGTCTCCTACTCGTAAGATATGCCGTTTGGCACCAAGAAGTATTTGTATCGATATTATCAAATATATCAAATATGTCGAGTTGCATAAGGTTTCAGATGTAACCATGACAAGCGCATGACGATGTTTCGGGATCGCAGCGGATGGGATGGGCCCGGCGCCAGCAGACAGGTGCGAAAAGGTTTCGATGACAACGGTAATCGTGCACCCGTCCACTGAAGCGCAAAAGAAACCGACCGGCTTCAAACATGCCGGACGCGCCTAATAGCCTCCCTTGCGCGACTGTCCATCGACGGAAAGCGCTGCCCTTCAGCGGAATGGATTGTTACGACAACACGCCAGTGCTGGATATCAAGCCTTATCGTGGGCTTCGTTGGCCATCGAGGTGATCTAACATTCGCAGCGTAGAGGCAGATACAGACGCTCCTCCAGAGATGCTCATGTCAAATGCAATAGTATTTCGTGGCCATGTAATGAGCGCGTCGGATTGAATGGCAAAAAAGCGGTCTCGTTTTCGAAGGAACCGCATTTGACCTACTCATCTCCAGTCGCCAGTCCACCTGTTCTTGGTTTCCGTGAGCTCAACGCCCAACCTCATGAGACATTCGCCGAATATCGCTCCGTCGTTCCCTTTTTGAAGAGAGAAGATGGTGCGCATCTCTTATTGAGAGGCCACGACGTTCAGAGGTTCGTGAAGGATCCAAAGACGAAGCAACTAGAGACCGAATTGCTATATGCTCGCGGCATAACAGCAGGTCCGCTCGTCGAGCTCGCAGCGAACAGCATGTTGTTCTCCAACGGCGAGGTACACCGGCGGCGGCGACAGGCGATGGCGAAATGTTTCTCCTTTAGCTTAATGGAACGCGTCAGGCCGGAGGTTCGAAGGCTCGCACAGGGCATCATCAACAGTGACGCCCATGCTGAAGGATTCAAGCTTCGCGATGATTTTGCCGCTGCAATACCGGCCGTGACCCTTGCCGCCATACTGGGCATTTCCCAAGCGGACATTCCATTGTTCACATCGTTGGCCTACCGGGTATCGAAGGTCCTGACCACGTCTTGGGGCGCTGAGGATGTTCCAGAGATGGAAGAGGCCACGCGTCAACTCGTATCCTATTGCGAAAATCTCATGGCCGAACGACGCAGGAAACCACAGGATGATTTTCTTTCCCGATATGTAGCAAGTGTGGATGCGAATGCTGATCTCTCTCCCGCCGAGGCCGTGATGCAACTGGTTTCCGTGGTTCTCGGGGGCACGGATACGACACGCGCCGCGATCGTCATCCAGACAGGACTATTGCTTGAAAGGCCGGATATCTGGAGCGCGATCCAGGAAGACGACAGCCTGATTGCGCCAGCGGTCGCCGAATCGTTGCGATTGGAACCAGCCGTCGCATCCATTCCCCGCCTCGTGGTCGAGGATATCGATATAGAAGGCCACATGATCCCAAGGGGAAGCGTGCTGCTTCTGTCTACGATGTCCGCGCTTCGTGACCCACTTCAATTTCCTCATCCGGGCGAGTTTGATCTACACCGCGAACGGCCAAGATGGCATCCTGTCTATGGAGATGGCGAACATCGGTGTCTGGGACAGGCATTAGCGCAGGTCGAACTGGAAGAAGCGCTTCGCGCACTGATCAAATCCAGACGCAGCTTGCGCATGGACAATCAGACCTTACGTGTCTCGGGACATGCCGGCATAAGGCAGGTCGAGGAAATAATCGTCCAGTTTGCATGACAGTGCTGAGATGAAGCCATTCATTCAAAGCGAGCAACGCGTATTTCGTCTGCAACCGATCTGCCTGTTTGGCAATCAACTTAAAATTTTACGCGGCCAGAGTGGCCCAAGTGAACGACTTGGAGAACTCTCATGGCGCTAGATAAATCAATAGACGATGTCGTACTGACGGGCTCCGCTTCGGGTACTGGTCTCGTCAAGCGATGTGCAAGCCTGCTGCGCAAAACAGCAGACGGGCTTGGCTCGTATCAAGCCACGGCCAGACATAACGAGGAGTTGCGCGCTCTCGATGACCGTCTCCTCCGGGACATCGGAATCAACCGGCAGGACCTGGAATTTATGATTGTGTTTCCGTCGCGGTCGCATCGGGATTTGTGATGGAGAGATGCTTCATCATGTCTCCTGAGCGCCCGGCAAAGCCGATCAGCAATGTCGTTGCTTTCAAAGGTTCTCATCAGAGAGAACAAGGGCTCGACAAAGACCGACGCGGACATTTGGCAAATGCAGCGGCAGGCGCGCAGCGGCAGGAGGCGAAGCCCTCTTTCTGGTTGCGCCTGTTCTTATCGTTCAGCGCGGCCTGTTGCCTCGTCTCCGTCATGCCGATCTATGGCGGTGAGCGCGGGCAAGGCAATCACCTGGATGAAGGTCAAGATGGCGACGTCTGACCAGTTCCCTATGTCCGGCCTCTCGATTCATCCACCGGACAGTGAAACCCGAGCACATGAGGATCCCGTGTATTCAAGAACTTTAAAGGCGCCACGCGTTCCGCTGGCAAGCGTTACGCTTCTCGCATCTCTATGTCTTGGTCCCCTTTGCGCCAAGGCAGAGCCAGACGCTGATCTCATTGCCCGCGGCGCGTATTTGTCTCTGCTCGGCAATTGCGAACATTGTCATACTCCGGGGCACTTCCTGGGGAAGCGAGATGAGAGCAAGGCCTTATCCGGTTCTGATGTTGGCTTCTGGGACCCTGTTGCCGGGACCGTCATTGGTCCAAACATCACCCCAGATATCGAAACAGGCATAGGCTCATGGTCGAGTGCTGACCTCAAAAAAGCGCTTACAACAGGTGAACGGCCCGATGGGCGAATGCTCTCCCCTGTCATGCCCTGGCAGGATCTCGCTCGATTGCATGACGAAGACATTGCTGCGCTTGTACAATATCTCAAGTCGCTCAAACCTGTAAAAAATCAAGTGGTTGGGCCATTAGGGCCGACCGAGCCAGTACCGGTTCACACGCTGCGTCTGACGCCTCCCGAAACCAGAAGCACACGCTGAGGATGCTGCCTGGAGAGTGTGGCCAAGCGAGATATTTCGCCGCCATCAAACGTTATTTGCGACCCCTAGGGATACTCTCAATGACAGATTGCCCCAATTCACAAAGAGCAGCGCGGCCATCCCATCTCTATCTGGTGAGCAATGAAGAACCGAAGTGTCTGCGAAGAAACGGATCTTCCCCCGACGATCAGTCAATCGGAGGTTCGGCCAGAAAAGCTTGCAAAAACTCAAAAGGGATGAGGTCCGTCGACAGCCCGCGCAGGCTGGTCAATCAGGCCCCGTCTAAGAAGGACGATGGGAGACAGGTCCAGGATCGTGACCGTTTGAACGGTGTTGACGACCTATGGCATTCGGGTGTCTTGCCGATCACTCTCTTGATCGCCATAGGCATAATTCACTTCACGATCTTCTCGGTGATATGGCAGTCGGTGCCGACATATGTCGACTGGCGCCCGTAGAGCGAACAAATGCAATTGTAACATTGCGGCGATTGCCGGAAACAAGCCCGAAACATCGCGACATCATGTTTTATGCTTCTGAGAATTACCAAGTAGCGAGTATACAGGGGTAAAGATGGGCTTCGGAATCAGAATTATTCATCGCCACTTTGCGAGGGCAGTATGACGAAGCGCTGCGTCTTGTTCGTCATGATCGATCCACTCGTCGTCTCCGGTCAAATGAGAGGTCTGATGCAGCGGCCATTGGCAGGAAATTTGCATTTCAGCCAAATGCTGGATCCGGATAACGCCAATGCGGATGCCACCGTCACTGGCGAAATCCACATGGCGAAAATGATCATCACTCTCAATATCTATCACGCGCTGGAAGGATATGACTGGAAGAACATCATCCGTGTTGTCGATGGTGCGCCTTGCGGTGCCGACGTGGAATTTGCCTCGTCGGAAGAGGCGAGGAGGTTTCAGATGGCGAATCCCTCTTCCGTTGATGTCGTTCAGCGGTGCCATGCGTAGCCTTCAGGGCTTTGCCGTTTTCAAGATGCTCCTTGTGAAACGGGAACCACTGGTCAGCGCGGGAATCTCGGTCGATGCGATGCCTTCAGGGGCTGGCTACTGATGCCGCATGATTTTGATTCAACAGTTAAAATTGCCATGGAGCGAGGATTGCTGTCGCTCGTCTATCAGCCAATACGCTGTCTCGAGTCCGGTGAAATCAGTGCTGTTGAGGCGCTGATGAGATTGCGAATGCTTGACGGTGCCGAGGTCCCGCCCCAACAGTTCATACCGGTTGCGGAGAAAACCGGAGGAATTATCCAACTGGGTTACTGGGCCATCCGCGAGGCCTGTTGCAAGCTCCTGACCAATGCAGATTTGCCTCTCGTCAGCGTCAACGTTTCTCCCGTTCAATTGAGGGAGCCGAGCTTTGCGGACGAAGTCGGGGCCATCCTTTCTGAAGCGGGGATACGTGGCGACCGGCTGGCCTTCGAGATTACCGAAGGACAGAGAGTTGAAGCCAGATCCGTGGAATTGCATTGCATCCGCCGGCTTCAGGAGCTTGGTATCGCGATATGGCTTGATGACTTTGGAACTGGTTTTGCGGGCTTGGCCCTGCTTCGCCTTGTTGATTTCGACCTTGTGAAAATCGACCGGTCGTTTCTTTACGCAAGCAGCAGCAGGCGAGGTCACGTGATGTTACGCAACATCGTTCGGCTCATAAAAGACCATGGACCCGAGACTTTGGTCGAAGGAATAGAAAGCGCCTCACATCTGGAGTTGGCCAGGGCGCTCCAAGTGCGCCATGTTCAGGGTTTTCACATCGGTAGGCCAGCCTGAATTTGGCCGATTACTCTCCCACTTTGCACCGCGTTAAGATGGCGCGATAGGGAAGGGGGCTTGGCGATTTATATGCAGCACCTTTGCATCCACAGGACATCAAAACATGGAAAATCAGACGTCTAGAACCAGGATGCAAACGGTTTGTCTCCCTTTATTCGGCGCAACGATCTGCTTTGTGAGCATGTGGTTTTTCGATCGCGCCACACTCTTCGCTGTACGCGAAATGCCGGAAGCAACGAAACACGTTTTCATGCACCTGTCTTACTGGACAGAGCCATCAAAAGCGCTGACAGCGATGGCAATGGCTGTAGTCCTGACCGCCTTGTCGTCATCGGTGGTCGGATTTCCCCGACCGACACTTTTGATGTTTTTAGGATTAAGCCTGGTCAGTTGTGTTCTTGTTCTTTGTTTTGTTTTGCTTGCAAAGACCTCGATAGGTCGGGCACGGCCGTTGCCGTCTTCAGCTTTTGATCCTTTTGTATTTGCTCCTTTTTCCGGGTCCGAGGCATTTGAGTCTTTCCCGTCTGCTCAAGCAGCAATTGCGGCGGCGATCTGTTACTGTTTCATGTTTCGATACCCATCCTACCGCCCTTTGGCGTTTGCACTGATGGTCTCGGTTGGGCTCTCACGCGTCGTGATCGAGCGACACTGGATAAGCGATGTCGTGGCAGGTTGGTTGGTCGGATGGCTGGGCGCTGCGGTAATCTGCACCATGGTGCAGAATCGATATGCAAAGCCAAAATTGCATCGTTGATCGTAGATCACCTCATACCAACTTTCGCAGCTAATGATAGATTTGATGTTTGTGGAAATTCTGAAAGCTGATAAACAGTTTGCTCACTCCCGATGTTGACGTGCATTTCCTGATGGCCGCCTCCACGCTGGACAATATCCATGTACGCAAAGCGCCACTATTCGAAGTTGATCGTGATAAGCGTGCTGACGAGTTTCTTGGGCGCCATGTTTTCGAGTGCGCAACCCCTGTCGGATGATCTTCTTTACTATTCGGGTGAGGAAAACGCGCTGGCGCCTTTGCCTGCTCCACCTGTTCTGGATCCCGGCAAGGTTTTGATCGGTCGGCGCCTCTTTCATGACCCGGTGCTTTCGAAACAGAAGGCCCTGTCCTGCAGCACCTGCCACAATCTTGAGACAGGCGGTACGGTCCGGATACCGAGAACTGTCGGCTATCAAGGCAAAACACATGCTTTCAATGCGCCGACAATTTTCAATGTTGGAAACAACTACCGGCTGGGATGGCGCGGGAAGTTCACGTCGCTGCTGGTTCAGAACGAGGCTATCTTGCATGATCCGAACCTCATGGCCGTGGACTGGCCCACCTTGCTGTCGAGGTTGAACGACGACAGCAGCTACGACGCGGTATTCAGGGCCCAGTATGGAAGAGCCGCGGACCGGGAAAGTGTCCTCGACGCGTTGGTGACCTATCAGCAGTCTTTGTTCACGCCAGACTCGGCATTTGATCTGTATATGCGAGGTGACCAGAATGCCCTTTCGCAAGCTCAGAAATCAGGTCTCAGGCTGTTCATGGAGTATGGTTGCGTGTCGTGTCACCAAGGGTCAAACATAGGTGGCAACATGTTCCAGATATTTGGCGTCTTTGGCGAACCCGGGACAACAACACTGCCGACGCCTGATGATCTGGACGAGCGCCTGAGATTGCATGATCGGGAGGAAAATGTCTTTCGGGTGCCGAGCCTCCGCAACGTAGAGCTAACAGCGCCTTATTTTCATGATGGTCGGACCGAGACCCTGGCAGAAGCGATAGCAATCATGGGAATGAGCCAGTTGGGACGTCAATTAAGGGACGAGGATATCGCTGCTCTCGAAGCATTTCTGAAGAGTTTGACTGGAGTATATGATGGCAAACATCTATCGACGGCTGTCGCTGACGAGCCTCGCTGATTTTTTGCCCATCGGGCTCTTGACCATATCAGCGATTGTTATCGGGTTTGCGCTGGCGGGCAGAGATCCAAGCCGGGCGGTCCATGAAGCCGTCATGACCAATCTGAGAGCAATCGATTTTCATTACGCCTCACTACAACGAGATGTCTTGAGAGCACGTGCGGGAATGCTCCCATCCTACGATCCGCTCGTTCGTTCTGTCGGCAACCTCCAGCGTACAAGCGGCGAATTGGCTGAACTCTTCAAAACCAAGCCTTTCGATGATGACTTGACGCTGCATCAGCTGCTCAAAGATCTTCGGGAGGGCATAGAGAGCGATGATGCGCTCGTAGAAGAATTCAAAACCCGCAATGCTCTTTTGCAGAACTCGATCAATGTCTTTGGGCAGACGATGACGGCTTTGCATGAATCGGACGATGATGTCGTCAAACGGGTCGTTTCGCGCGTAAGCGACCTCGGTACTCTCATGCTGCGCTTTTCGACCAGACCGGATGAAGAGCTGCACGAATTGATTGGACGTAGGCTGACCGAGATACCTGAGTTTGATACCGCGGCACCAGCCCTCGTAAGCCTTGGCGCTGTGATCGTGCATGCCAAAATGATCCTTGCCGTTCTTCCCCGCGTGGATTCCAAGATTGCAGCAATCCAGGCCTCCACAACGCCTGTGCGGGCGGAAAACCTCCAATCGGAATATGTGAGTATTGCTGCAGACGCAGCGTCTCGGGCATCGACCAGCCGCATCATGCTTGGCGTCGTGGCATCATTTCTTTCCATCTATATCTGTGTGCTCATTTACAGGCTCCGCGCGCAGACAAAGCGCCTCAGGCGTCGTCTCCACTACGAAACGATCATCGCAGATATCAAGGCCCAGCTCGCTGATTGCGAGGCGGGGCAGATCCAATCCTTTATGGACGAAGCACTGAAGCGAATGTCAGGCTTTTTTGGCGCTCGGAGTGTCGGTTTCGCGGTATATGGGCCTAGCCAGAACAGCTTCAGACACGCGTACCAGTTCGAGGATCACACCAGGAACCAGCAAATATTGGAGAGTTTCGCCCAACACACTGAATGGCGGCAGGAAACATCGACACGTCTGTTTCAAGATGATGCGCCGCACGGCAGCCCACTGCCGCTGGGCTGCATGTTGAAATTGCAAGAATGCAGATTGGTTGTCGGGACGCAGTCACATGAGCAGGACATTGCGGCTCTGATATTTGTCTTCGACAGGGGCCACCGTCATTTTACATCCGACGAAGCCCACCTGATGACGGCGACGCTGCAGACCTTTATGGAATTTCTAGACGCGTATAATGGTTGCCAGGAGCGCCAGGCGCTCGAGCATCGCTTGCAACATTCTCAGCGTCTGGAGGCAATCGGCACCCTTGCGGGCGGCATAGCCCATGAATTCAACAATGTGTTGAGTGCGATTCTCGGTTATGGAGAGATGACGGTTCAGCTGCTGAAAAAGCCATCTGCAGCGCTCAATTATGTTGAGGAGATTTTGAAAAGCGGCGCGCGTGCCAAATACATCGTTGATCAGATCCTGACGTTTAGCAGAAAGCGGGAACGTACGGTCAAGCCCTTTGATGTTTCAGACGCCATTGCCGATATTCTTCCCCTTCTGCACGTCACGATCTCCAATCACGTGGAACTGGATTGTCATCTTTCCACGACGCAGGCGGTGATCGAAGGCAACCCGGTCGAGATACACCAGCTTGCGATGAACTTGTGCAAGAATGCAAGCCAGGCGTCGGCGAGAGGTCAGAAAGTCACGATAGAGATCCGGACTATTGACGTGCCTAGCATGCGTCCATTGACGCACGGCGAGATTTCCCGCGGTGCCTATGTATGCCTGTCCGTCAAGGATGAAGCAGCGGGAATTCCCGCTCACGCCCTACCGCATATATTTGAGCCCTTCTTCACAACCAATTCCAGTTCCGGAGGCTCCGGTCTCGGCCTGTCTGCTGTCCATGGTATCGTGTCCGCACTCGGCGGTGCTATCAATGTTGAAAGCAGGCCTGGAAAGGGATCGACGTTTTCCCTGTATTTCCCTGCCTCTACCCTTCCGCCATTGCCGATAGACAGTTTCTACAACGAGCGTGCCGTGCCAATCGGAAACGGAGAGCAGGTGATTATCGTCGAAGACGACAACGCTCTACTCGAACTCTACGAGGAGAAGGTCGCAGCACTGGGTTATGAGCCAATAGGCATTTTGGGTATGGCGACTTTGAGACAAAAGCTGGATGCCGGCCTTCGTGCTGATCTGGTGATATTTAATCATAAGGCCATTAAGACGGCGGCCGAGCTTGCACGTGTCGAGAGCAGCATCGGTAACGGAAAATCACTGTTACTCTGCGAGCGAACCTCTGAGCTTCTTCCTGAATTTCAAAGCCTCGGCCCACGGATTTTAAAAACGCCCTTCAGTTCGGCCGTTCTGGCCAGTGCTATCTTTGACAGGCTGAAGCGATCATAATGCAGGGTGCCCCGGGTCAGGTTCGCTGAGATAGCTGATGCCTTTGTCTGACAGTGCAGCATAGGCGTCCACTGCAAAAGGGGCTCCGTCGAGGACTGCATCACTCAAGGCTTGTTTTCAGAAACAATTCCGTTGTGCGCTTGGTATTCCTCGGGGTCGGCCCGCGAACGCACGCGCTTTCCAAGTCTCATCGTCAACACTCTCTCGAGCATGATGATCGCGCATCAGGCCTGGCACGTCGCGTCCATTGCATCTGCAATCTTTGCCCACACTCTCGAAACCGCTTTGAAACCTCGAAGCGCGAGCACAACGCCAGCAGCATCTGCACATTATTTGCTACGCAGGCGCGAAGAAATCATCTTATTGCGCTTTACAAATTGATGGAAATGATACAAATGATATAAATATAAGTACAGCAGACATATATACGCGATATTTGCGACTTGTTGAATTGGAAGGAAGCGAACGTGAATGACTTGCTAGCGCACCGGCCGGGCGGAGATTGTAGCCGGCCCATCCAACCGAATCCTGGCTCCGAACACACTGCAAACTCCGTGCACCGAAAGCGTGGGGCTGCAGGATCGAAACCGCGAATGCCCCTCGGCACACCAAAAGCCCGTCTCGGGCGCAGTTGCCTCAAACGAGTTGGAGCGGGCCTGTGAAACACGTATTGGTGATAGATGACGACTCGGCCATTCGCAGTCTGTTGAGAGACTATCTCTCGCAGCACGCTTTCAGGGTAACCGTCGTCAGTGGAAGCCAGGACCTTCCGCGCATTATGGCAACAGATCCGGTCGACTTGATTATCGTTGATCTCAATCTCGGAAACGAAGACGGTCTGGATATCGTCCGGAAGCTTTCAAGTTCATCGGATTATCCCATCATAATCATAAGCGGTGATCGGCTTGAAGAAGCGGACAAAGTCGTCGGGCTGGAACTTGGTGCCGTCGACTATATCACGAAGCCCTTTGGTACCCGGGAACTTCTGGCACGCGTTCGTTCATCCCTGCGGGAACGACCGGTCATCGAGACCAAAAAAGACAAGAAAATATATACGTTTAATGAGTGGGAGCTGAATATCAAGCTTCGTCGGTTGACCTGCAGAGGCGAACAGGAGGTCAAGTTGACGGCAGGAGAATTTAACCTTCTGACCGCTTTTCTAAGATCACCTCGCCAGGTGCTGTCCAGAGAGCAACTGCTCTCGGCAAGTCGGGTCTATAATGAAGAGGTTTTCGATCGCAGTATAGACGTGCTGATCCTGCGGTTGCGCCGAAAGTTGGAAAAAGACCCTTCGCAGCCCGCCCTGATAAAAACCGAAAGAGGCGCGGGTTATCTGTTTGATGCAGAAGTCGCAGTCACGCACAGGGGAAACGGCAAAATGATCGGAAACGCCTAGAGGTATCACCCAGCGCTAGGGACGATTGCGACAACGGTATTTTATCCCGGGTAAGACCATTGGCACTGACAGGTGTGCTTGGTTGAATATTACAGAAGCAACGAAAAATCTTGGTTTGAAACGGCGGTGCAACGCTGGAGCACTAGTTGAGCCTCGTCAGGTCAGGGCGTCGCGGTGGTGCCGCAGCTCAGCATGCATGGAAGTACGGCAGTTGGAAACGCAGCGCCCTCGACCTGAAGACGTTTTGCCTTCGTTTCGGGGAACGTCGTTCCTAGACGCCAACTTACTGAGGGAGCCGACCTGTGGCCCAGCTCGTTGCTACATTAGCATCCACACATCACCCATTTTATTACAAGGCGACCACGGCATCACCTGAAGATCAGATGCCGCAAGCGGCGGAATGGAAGCGCAAGATTGAAGCATATCGCGCGACCTTGGCGCGCGCCGAACCAGACATTCTGGTGATGATAGGGTCGGATCATTTTCATCAGATTTTCCTGGATAATTGCCCGCAGTTTCTGATCGGCAAAGCCCCCCAATATGATGCAACATTTTATAATGAGGAGCGGGAATTCGGATTGCCGAGATACCTGTTGCAGGGTGACGAGGCTATGTCCCGCTTCATGCATCAGTCATTGATGGATCAGGATTTTGATCTGGCGTTTTCAAACGAGTTGAAGGTCGATCATTCGATTGTTTGCCCCATCATAACCCTGCGACCGCAAAATGATCTCCCGATCGTTCCTGTCTACACCAATATCTTTGCTCCGCCTCTCGCTTCGCCCCGTCGATTTTATGATCTTGGGCGGGCGATCAGGCAGGCGATCAACGAATATCCATCGTCGCAAAGAGTGGCGGCGATTGGAACTGGGCATCTCTCGCTGGAGCTGGGTGGACCGCGACAGTTCATGGAAACTGGCCCCGATCCTGTGTTTGATCGGCAGGCCATCGAGTGGCTAAGGGCAGGCGATGTCGATGCCATTCTCGAACACGTCACACACGAAAGCATGGAAAAAAGCGGAAATGCTACTCACGGCTTCCTCAACTTCCTGTTGATGCTGGGAGTGGCTGGTGCTCAGGGCGCCGACTATGTCGATAATCTCGATCTTTTTCACACGATGGAAGCCTATTTCACGTGGTATCCGCAGGAGGGAAAACATGAGTAAATACTACGTCAACAAGTTCCTCTACACGGTTGATCGTGATCCTGACCTCCTCAGGCGCTATATTGAGGAGCCGTCCAGCCTAGTTGCAAGCTGGGAGCAATCGATAGGTCCGGTGCTATGTGGGAATGCGACCGAGCTATCCACAGTCCATGCGCTGACAGAAGACGAGCGGGATGCGCTTGCCGGGCACGACTTCGTTGCGCTGTTCGAAATGGGAGCCCATTTCTTCCTGAATCTGACGATCTTTATCGGGGTCTATGACGAACCCTACATGGCGAGGTCAGGCCCGCTTTCCTTTCAACGGGAGTTCGCCAGCAAACTGGCTCACTGGAAGGGCAGGGAGTATCCGTCTGTCGCGACATGACCCGAGCGACAGACGCCTCTAGATCCCCGATGTAAGCTTATTGCGCTCTTCGCGTTGCTGCATGCGGACACGGATGAGATTCGACGTCGCTTCTGCGATCGTCGATAGCGCCTCTAGTTCGTTGCTATCAAGCTTTCGGGGAACGACATCGATGACGCATATTGAGCCGAGCGCGAAATCCTGAGGATCACGGACCGGCGCGCCGGCGTAAAAACGAAATCCGAATGGCTCCGCGAGAGCAGGGTTCTGGACGAAGTTCTCGACCTTGGACAGATCTTCGATCACCGTGAACTGGTTCGCCAAAAGTGTCTGATTGCAGAAAGACCAGTCGCGCGGCGTTGTCTCTCCGTCAAACCCGATGCGTGATTTGAACCATTGTATATCGCGCGTGATAAGCGTGAACATTGCGACGGGCGTACGGGCGGCGTGAGCTGCGAGGCGGACAAGACGATCAAAACTTGGGTCCGGCGCCGAGCCAAGAAGATCGGATTGTTGGACTGCCTCCAGGCGCGCGCTTTCATTCCAGGGCGGCAGGAAGCCTGCGGATCTCGGCGTGGCAGGTATCGTCGATCGCAAATAGTCCATAATCGCTGAACTCAGTTCCGCGACACTGCCCGACATTTTCAACTGTACGCGGTGATGCGCCCGAGCCACCGGGCGCTCAGGACCCTTGTCGACAAGGCTAAAAAGCCCGGTCTGTCTAAACCGAAAATTGCTCCCCACCGATGCAATGAATTTTCTGCGATCATCATCGTCGGCATTCTCAACAATGATCAGCATGGGAGGGGTCACTGCGAGTAGCCTGAACGCGGCCTCAACATCGTCAACCACGTCCAGAAGAAGACCTGAGCCAGGAAGGCCTACAAGTCGCCAATCCTCTGCACGACCTTTCGCTGCGACAACGACCGCTCTGGCCGCCATCGAGACCTGCTCCGCATTGCTTTCTTCTACCAGATCCAGCACGGCTTGACGGGGTATTCTTCGGTGCCCACCCGGCGTTTTCCAAGAGGGCAACTGGCCGCTTTCCACCCATAGCTGCGCCGTTCGCACCGATACGCCCAGTATTTCTGCTGCACTCGCAGTCGTCAGAATATCTTTCATGTCAATACCCACCCATGTGACAACATATATGGGAAAAAATGAAAGATATGCAAGAAGTGTTAGAATCGGCAGGCTGTTAGCTCGGTGAGCCCCACGGTTCTGTTGTCCATATTACATTTGCCAACGCTCTGTTCGGATTAAGTGCGATGCCGAAACACGAGCCGTCCATGCTGTGACCAAGCTCAGATTGGTAAAGCTGAAAGGACGGTCATGGCGCATCATGTTTCACCAAAAGAGAATGTCCCGCGCAAGCGCTTGCGCTCTTTTTTTCTATCCGCCTGCTCGCGAACAAGCAATCTGTTCAAGAAACTCGTCGAAGGTGGATCAGCGGCGTACTATCTTTCCCCGTATTATCCTCTTCCTGACGATGAACCGCTGACGGCGTTTGAAGAGAAAAAGGATCATCCCAACCCATCTGAGTGATGGGCCTAAGGTGCTTCGACCTTCAGCAAATGCATTGGCCATGCTCCGCAAACTTTCGCGGTAATCGACGGTGCCTCCGCGCGATCCGTCCCTCGATTTCCGCTTACAAGTTGGGGGCCATCACGCCAGTCGAACGAAAAGGTTCATTGGTATCATACCAACGGATGAGCCATCGATACGCACGTTCAATGGGCGCTACCGGTCCGTCCTGTCATCTTACTCGTGCTGAACAACGGCTCTGTTGCCTCCTGGAGCCCACGGCACATGCCTCCCGATGCCGGACAACGGTCCTTCCGTTGTCCGGAGAGGAGACGATCCTAAAACCGTAGAGACCTCAAACGAATAGGAACAAAGTCATGGATTTCGCTCACCTTACTCTCTCTCTCGCTGGTTCGGCTGCGCTGGCTCTTGCAGCGCTCACGCCCGTGATGGCCCAGGCCCAGCCAGTCAAAAATGTTGTTCTTGTGCATGGCGCTTTTGCCGATGGTGCCGGCTGGCGCGGCGTCTACGACGAACTGACGAAACGCGGCTACAACGTGACGATCGTGCAGAATCCGCTGACGTCTCTCGATGACGATGTTGCCGCTACCAATCGCGCACTCGACCGGACAAACGGCCCAACGATACTCGTCGGCCATTCCTGGGGCGGCACGGTTATTACGGAAGCAGGCGTCCATCCCAAGGTCGCAGGGCTTGTCTATGTCTCAGCGCTCTCGCCGGATGCTGGAGAGACCACGGCTCAACAGTATGAGGGCTTTGCGCCCGCCTCCGAATTCGTCCTGGATATTGGAAAGGATGGCTACGGGTTCGTTGAAGCCAGCAAGTTCAAGGTCGGATTTGCCAATGATGTCAGCGATGACGATGCCGCATTCATGCGCGACTCCCAGGTACCCATCAACATGTCTTCCTTCGCAACGAAACTCAAGAACGCTGCCTGGCGCACAAAGCCAAGCTGGGCCGTGATCGCCACCGAAGACAAGGCTTTCGATCAGGCGATGCTTCTCCATATGGCAGACCGGATCGGCGCCAAGGTCACCAAGGTTCCGGCAAGCCACGCGCTTTTCAAGACCCAGGCGAAGGTGGTTGCCGACACGATTCATGCGGCCGCCGAGAGCATTGACAAGCCTGCAAACTGACCATGCAAAACCTGGCAGGCGGCGTGCTGTCGCCTGCCAGGCCGGCATAATGTCCGGTGATACCTCCCATTACAAATGACATCGGAAGCCCGCGGCATGAAATCTGCGCCTGACAGGCCGCCGCTATGTCCGCCCCACTCCTTGCTTTCCAAGCGATGCGGAGTACCCCAACCTGCAAGGTGAAACATGGAACATTCTAGCAAGAACAACCACGACTCCGAAATCTGGGTAAACCCGGCTGATAAGCGGGGTGATTTTCGAACGCATTTTGACTTCATTATATGCGGCGGCGGCTCGAGTGGTTCTGTGGTCGCTGCTCGCCTCGCGCAGGACAGCAATGTGCAGGTTCTGCTGCTTGAGGCGGGTGGAGATGATACGGCCCCTTCGATCTCCAATCCGGCGCAGTGGCCGCTTAATCTGGGCTCGGCACATGATTGGGCTTTCCAAGGAGAACCATCGCCTTATCTCAATGGCCGCCGGATGCCGCTCAACATGGGCAAAGTCCTTGGTGGAGGATCTAGCATCAACGTGATGGTCTGGGCCCGAGGTCACAAGAGCGATTGGGACCATTTTGCTGAGGAATCCGGCGATTCTGGCTGGGGATATGAGTCCGTTCTGGATTATTATCGGCGAATTGAGAACTGGCAGGGTGATGCCGATTCCCTTCGTCGTGGTGTGGGCGGGCCCGTCTATGTTGCTCAATCGGATACGCCGCAGCCCTTGGCAAACGCGACGGTGGAAGCGGCCAATGCGATGGGTATCCGGAAATTCGAAAGTCCCAATGGAAAAATGATGGAGGCGGATGGCGGTGCGGCCATTGCCGATCTTCTGATCCGTGACAATAAACGGCAATCGATATTCAGATCCTACACCTATCCGAGTATGCACCAGATGAACCTTACGGTGCTGACCGGCGCGCATGTCACCCGGGTTATCTTTTCCGGCAAGAAGGCCGTCGGCGTCGAAGCTGTGATTGACGGCAAGATGTTGCGTCTGGGCGCCGATCGGGAAGTCATCCTGTCTTTGGGAGCTGTTCATACGCCAAAAGTTCTGATGCAGTCTGGCGTTGGACCGGCAAAAGAGCTCCAGCACCATGGAATTCCCGTTGTTCAGGATCTGCCGGGTGTAGGCGAAAACCATCAGGATCACATCGCCTTCGGGTGTACCTGGGAATATGTGAAGCCCCAACAGGTCGGCGGTGGCGGATGTGAAGCGGTGCTTTATGCCAAGAGTGATGCCAATCTGGCCGCGCCTGACATGGTACAATGCCAACTGGAGTTTGCCGTACCGCCGCCGCCGGAAGTCGGCATGGAGGCGCCCGAGCACGGCTGGACGATGTTTGCAGGGCTTGCACAGCCCAAAAGTCGTGGACGTGTCAAGTTGTCGGGCCCGCGCCCGGAGGACCCGGTCGTCATTGCGCCCAACTCATTGAGTGAGCCCGAGGACCTGGAGACAGCATTTCGAACAATCGAATTGTGTAGAGAGCTTGGGAATAGCGATCTTTTACGGCCACTGGTCAAGCGGGAGGTTCTTCCGCTTGAGAGGACCCGCAGTAGTATGGAGGACTTCATTCGCAACTCTGCAGTCACCTACTGGCATCAGTCCTGCACGGCCAAAATGGGTCGCGACAAGATGTCTGTCGTAGACGCTCGACTGCGGGTCTACGGGGTCGAAAACCTGCGGATCGCAGATGCATCGATCATGCCCAAAATACCAGTCGGAAATCTGATGGCTCCTTGCGTCGTCATTGGCGAGCGCGCCGCAGATATGCTCAAGGCAGACCATGGCATTCAGAGCTGAACCATAAGTCTGCCTTCAGGAACATGGCGATCGATTGCCAGGCCTCTCTCTGGGAAGCACTGGCGTCGGTGCTCACTCGCATCGCAGCAAGCTCACCAAGGTCGCGCATATTACAGGGAATATTTCTTATGAAAATCATCGTTGCCGGTGCCGGCATTGCTGGCCTTTCTGTTGCCAAGGCGCTGGAGCTGAAAGGGCACCAATGCCATATCGTTGAGCAATCGGAGGAGTCCATTTCCGGCGGCATGGGTATATTCCTGTTGGGAAACGCAACGAGGGCATTGCAGCAGCTTGGCGTTCTGGAAGCGATCGAGCCCAACGCATACCCGATTAAAAAACAATTGATCTTCGCGAGCAACGGCCAACTGATCCATGAAACGGGGTCCCAGGAGTTCTGGTCGGAGTGCGGTCCCTGTCTTGCTATGCCAAGGTCGCTTCTTGTCCAGTCGTTGCTGTCTTCGTTGGATAACACCGATATTTCCTACGGAAAGGCAGTCGTGGATGTAGAAAACACGATGTCGGGCGTCCGTGCCTTGTATTCCGACGGCTCGTCCCAGTCATGCAATCTGGTTATTGCGGCAGACGGGATCCATTCACGTCTACGCAACGCCGCGTTCAACATTCAGCCTCGCCCTCTCGGCATCACCTGTTGGAGAACGGTTGTGGACAATACGACCGGTATTGGCACATGGACCGCCATGCTCGGCCCTGGACGTACGCTTCTCGCCATTCCCCTTAGCGAGACAAAGGTTTATTTATATGCGGATTGTCGCACAGCCGATGTCCGAAACAATACCGTCCTCGGTCTTCGGGACCTATTTGCAGCGTTTCAATCTCCGCTGGGGGAACTTGTTGGCCAGTTGAATAGTCCGACCGAAATTCACTTTGGGGAGCTACAGGAGGTTCCCGAACACAATCGCAACAAACATGGTCTTGTTCTCATGGGCGACGCTGCGCACGCCTGTTCTCCCAGCATGGCGCAAGGTGCGGGCATGGCACTGGAAGACGCGCTGGTGCTGGCTGACCTGATTTCAAGATACGCGTCCACTGCGGTTATAAACAGGGCGTTCGTGGCACAGCGTCGTGACCGTGTGGCATGGGTCCGAAAACAGTCTCGTGTCCGTGACAAGGTTCGCAACCTGCCGCCCACTGTCAGGAACCTCATGCTGAGAAACTTGGGCGACAGGCTTTACACGCGGTCTTATGCGACGCTGAGAAAGCCCCTCATCTAGGCGGAAGCCTCAGACAGGGGGCAAATTGTTTCGTGTTTAAGAAACGGATGACAAATCGTAATCGCCGTGAAATCTGACGCTGAGATTCTGATGTCTCATCAAGAGGAGATCTCGGTATGAAACACCCAGAGGAGCATACCGACGGCGGGCAGACAACTCGCCTTGAGATCTCAGTGGGACGCCTGAGCAGCAAACGTACCCAGCGTCCAATGAAGGACACGACACGGAGCGGATGTTTGCTCCAAGCAAGCTCACGTTTGGCTTGGGTCGCTGCGGTCGAGCCGCCGCCGGAGTGCAGTTCAGGCACGTCCAGCCAGCAAGAAAATGATCAGTATGCAAGCCCTGGGGACAAAGGTCTGGACGAGACCGAAAAGCTGTTGCGAAGGGGCGTTATGGCGATCTCGCTCCTGAGTTTGGTTGCAACAGTGCATTTCCTGCTTTGCTCTCATTAAGCGCCTGGCCGATTAGGCTGTTTTGGAGCACTGCCGACCACACCGCACCGCACGGCAAGCTCGCCATCGGATTTCGCATTGAGTTTTATGTAAGAAGGATTGCAGCATGAAATTGGGTTTAAGTCAGGCCCGCACCGTAGGTTTTGACGAGGAGCAAAACACCTGGCGGCATTTGAGCCACCCACTCTTCAGTGATGTCGTCTCTCTGCTGTCAATTGGTTCTGGCGAACTACGCCAGTTCTTCGGTGAACAAAGTTCAACACCCGATGGCCTCCCGTTTGTGCCGGGCACCTTGCGGTCGTTTGCTCTGTGGGAAGAGCATATGATCAAGGCGGCCAAAGGCATGGTTTCGAAGTTTGGTTCCGGGTCACTTCAGGCCCTTGCCGCCGGGTATGAAAGGATGACGGGAAACGTGTTGGCGCCGATGCGTCCGCGCGCCAACTACTATCGCTACCCCCAGTATTATATGGGCAATGGGCGCTCTCTGATTGCTGATCAGGACGAACTGGAATGGCCACTATTTTCTACAGTCCTCGATTTCGAACTGGAAATCGGCCTGATAATTTCGAAACAAGTCCGCGATTGTTCCCCAGAAGAGGCTCAGTCCGCGATCGGCGGTCTATGCATCATCAATGACTGGAGTGCGCGCGACACCCAGTGGGACGATACAAGACGAGGGACTTTTGGCGGCGTGGTCAAAGCCAAAACATTTGCGGGTAGTATGAGCGCGATCGTTGTGACGAGCGACGACGTGTTGTCACAGTTCAGCAAGCTCCAGGGCAGAGTCCGTGTCAACGGCGAGATCTGGTGCGAGGGGCAGACCGCCGGTGCCATGTATGAGCCTTGGGAAATGGTGCGCTATGCGGCCACGGGTGAGACCTTGTATCCCGGCGATATTCTGGCAACCGGGTGCTTGCCGGGCTGCTCCGGCCTTGAACTGGGCCGTTTCCCGAAAAAGGGGGATCTGGTCCAGCTTGAAATTAACGGGATAGGCACGCTTGCTAACAGAATAAAGCCTTAGCCGATCAAATTAAACGCCATCAACCTGCACGCTTTAACCGACGCGTTGATGGCATTTCTGAACTTTCTGAGGATCGGTTTTTCATCGCCCTGATCAAGCGTCGTAACGGATCAACGACCCTGCGGCGACATATTGATCGACAATCTGCCTCTCTGCTGAAAACGGGTGTCCGGCCCATCCGGTATGATTAAATCCGGTTAGCGCAATATCCGCAGACGGGAATCTTCTGAGCGTCTCGACTATAGCTATCAACCCCGTACTCGGGACGACATAGGAAGGAGGCGCTAAGGCTGAGATCGCTTCGTCTGCAAATGCGTGAATTGCTCTGTCGATGACGACATGTTGCTTGCTGGACATCTTGCAAAACCTGTCGAAGGCGTCTGTGTAGTCGTCGCAGAAATCATCGAGATCGGGGTGTGTCTGTGCCAGCGGCTCACGCATTTCACGAAAAAGCGCCGGATCGCGTGCGCTCCATATCTCAACGGTATCTCTAACCGCAGGCAGATTGCGCCATTCATCAGCTTCTGCCATCCGTTTGCCAGGTCTGCCTGTATTGCAAACGGCAACGACGTCGGTGCGACAGGAGCTGGCCGCGTAGGAGCGGCACTCGTTGAACCGAATGATGAAGTCGGCCTTGGCGGCGGCCACGCGGCCATTTTCGCCAATTTCACCATTACCAACAATCATGATGTCGTGCCGCATATTCAGTTGTCCTCTGGAGAGGTTGCAAAGGCTTTGAGCTCTTCGACACGATTATCAGTTACATCCGCCAGGCAGCCGGCCACGACGACCGGTTGGAGTGTTCCGCCGCCTGACTGGACGCCCACGGCTTTGCAATGCAGATCACGGAAGCTGATCCATGCTCGTTGTGTATCAAGGAGTGCTTTCTCGACGTCTGGCTCATTGGCAATCCTCGCCAGTGCAAGACCCCATTGGGCGTTCAAAGCTCGGTCCGCGTCCAGATAGCGGGCCTGCTCGCATTGCCGCAATTCTGCTTGCGTTTCCGCCTTGTCGCAATCCGTGCTCTGTGCTGTCGCGCCACTTGCATCAGGCATAGGGCTGCTAGCCCCGGCAGGAGTTTCTTTGTCGGCATTTCCGCCCTCCAAATCTCACATACTACTTCGAATTTTTCATCCGGACAGAGCCGGGGTAGCGCGGCGGACACGAGTGTCTTCTGTCACGTCTGCGTCAGCCATCGCCACGGCATCTTTTTGAAACGGTAGGTTCATTTCCTTGTTTCACCGACAGGCGATCGTCTTTCATTTGTATTGGAGGAGTTGCCACGCCAGCTTTGTTTGCGAGCAAGCAGGAGACATCAGGCACGAACCAGTGCTTATGATCGGCGCCATGCACCGCAGCGACATGAACAATCGCTTCGCTTCAAATGTAACATCACCATCTTGATCCGAAATCATCCTGCAAGGTCCAAGCGTCAATCCCGTGTGGATTGTTCCTATCCCATGCTTGCCTCCGTGTGAGCCCATACAGGCGAGGTGCCGCGCGCTTGACGTTCTGACAATTGCCGAGAGGCTCGCTGCCGGGCGACACCAGCATGCAAAGCTGCGTTCGCTTGTTGCTGCCCACATTTTAATTTGGCTGTTCAACGATCTCAATGAAAATTCTGAAATCGACGCTGATCGACCCTGATCACAATAAAATATATGGTATATTTGCTATGGCAAGTTCATTCCTGGTCTTTGCATATTCGCAACAGATTGGCGCGATTGCTGTCGTTTTTTATTACGGGCTGTGGATCTCGCTCGTCTTTGTCGATTACCGCCGTGTTCTGGGCAATTATTCCCGCTATTTCTGGATTTTTGCTTTTGCGGTCTTTTGCTTTCTGTCGGCGTTCTGGTCGCAGGCGCCCGGCGTCTCGTTTAGAGCGGCGATCCAATATTTGTCCCACATTGCTTGCGCGCTGATTGCGATGCGCGTCTTATCGACCGCCACGTTGACGCAAGGTGGGGCGCTGGGGTGCGCTGCCGTGCTTGTTTATTCGCTTATTTTCGGCAGGTACGAAAGTGACGCGCTGGACGGTAGTTACACCTTCGTTGGAGCATTCGCGTCAAAAAATCAACTTGGCCTGTTTGCCTCGCTAGGCTGTCTGCTATCCTACGGGACCTTGATTCTGAGTGCGCGAAAGGGTTGGGTTTTTATCGCCCTGATCACTGGTGCGCTATCGTTCTATAATCTTCTGGCCTCTCAATCCGCGACGTCAATTATAACGACGATGGCGGTCCTTGCTTTGTCTGTCGCGATGCAATCGACCCTGGTCCTTGCGCCAAAGCATCGCGTCATATTGTGTCTGATGGTTTTTCTCGGTGCACTGTTGTGCGGAACTGTCGTCTTACAGATCGGCGGCACCGGATCGTTGCTTGAGGCTTTCGGCAAGGATTCGACGTTGACTGGCCGCACCTATCTTTGGCAACAAGGTATCGCTGCGCTCAGTGAAAGTCCCTTGTTCGGCGTGGGCTACCAAGGCTATTGGGTGACTGGTCTGGCGGATGCCGAGCGTTTGTGGGATGAGTTTTACATACCGTCGCGCAACGGATTCCATTTCCACAACACCTATATCGAAACCGCGGTCGAATCCGGCATCTTTGGAACCGTGTGTCTCATATTGGTCGTTCTGACGACCCTATGGGGCCATCTCGCCCGTTTTTTAACGCGGCGTAGACACGTGGAATCTCTGCTGTTGTTTGCAGTTGCAGCGCTGCTCACCTGCCGGTCATTTGTCGAAATCGATGTGCTTTTTGCATATCAGATAGGCTCGTTTCTCCTGTATTTTGTGGCGGGCAAACTGACGGTTTGCCGTGCCGTCATCGTCCGCCCAGTCACGCGAACAATAAGAACGGTGCGATACGCTTGCACCAAAGATACATGGGCGGAAGGATCGGGAGCAAAAATTCTCTCGTCGCTTAGCCACATCGCGGATTGATGCAATTGAAATTCAACATGGCGCGCTGGAAATATGGATGAAACCGGTTCGCTTCAAAGATCAGCCGTCGATCTCATCGTGAATGGGGGTGACGGCTGGGTCATGCATTGGTCTTCGTTGCGCCGCCGGGAACTCCTCAAAAGATCGACTGCGCAAATATCGAAAAAGTCGAGGTTCAAAATGTATAAAACCCTGCAAGGGCTCGCAGTGGCTGCTGTTCTTCTGAGTTCATCGTCCGTCATGGCGGCTGATCGCGTCGTTCATGTCTATAACTGGTCGGATTATATCGACCAGTCGATCCTTGAGGATTTCACGAAAGAGACCGGCATCAAGGTCGTCTATGATGTCTTTGATAACAATGAACTATTGGAAACAAAACTCCTCGCAGGCGCTTCCGGCTACGATGTCGTCGTGCCAACAGGCCCTTTCCTTGCCCGGCAAATCAAGGCGGGTGTCTTCCAGAAGCTCGATAAGACAAAGCTGCCGAATATCGGAAATCTGTGGCCAGATATCATGGACAGGCTGGCCGCCTATGACCCCGGAAACGAGTATGCCATAAATTATATGTGGGGTACGACGAGCATCGGTTACAACGTCGATAAGGTAAAAGCGGCTCTTGGCGATGTTCCGATCGACAGCTGGAACATCATCTTTGATCCCGCGAACGCAAAAAAGTTGAGCTCCTGCGGCATCAACATTCTCGATGCGCCTGACGAGACCATGGCCATCGCCCTGAACTATCTCGGGAAAAACCCCAACAGCAAAGAAACGGCTGACCTTAAAGCTGGCGCTGAGGTTTTCAAGAAGATCCGGGCCTCGGTGCGTTCGTTTAATTCGTCCGCCTATATCAACGAACTTGCGACGGGCGATATCTGCGTGACCATTGGCTTTTCCGGCGACGTGCTGCAGGCAAAGGCGCGCGCGGAAGAAGCCAAGAACGGCGTCAAGGTGGAGTATGCGATCCCCAAAGAGGGAACTTACATGTGGTTCGATAACCTCGCGATCCCCGCGGACGCCAAAAACGTAGAAGAAGCTCACGCATTCATCAATTATCTGATGAAACCGGACGTCATCGCCAAAGCCTCGAACTACGTCAGATACGCCAATGGAAATCTTGCTTCGCAAACGCTTGTGGACAAGGAGGTTCGTGAGAATGCCTCTGTTTATCCGCCGGACGCCGTGCTCGACAAGCTCTTCACGATCTCACCCTATGATCAGAAGCAACAGCGCGTTCTAACCAGGCTTTGGACGGGTATTAAGGCGAAAAACTAGCGCGTACGGTACCAGAAGAAAAGCGGCGCATCGCTCAATGGTACGAGATGCGCCGCCATCGACAGGTGAGACGGTCACCTTTGTTAGCTCAATTTGTTGAGCTGGACTCAACCGACCGTGAGGGCTTGACTGTTCTTCATCTGGCTTGAGCCGTTGCGTGAACCCTTGCCAGCGCCAGGAACGCCTTCACGCCTGCCGACAGGTTGCGGCGACCGGGATAGTAAAGGCAAAGTCCTGGAAAGGGTGGTGTCCAGTCATTCAGGATGCGTATGAGGCGGCCTTCTTCAATGTCGGCCAGAACGCTTTGCTCCATGAAGAAGCCGATGCCCGTGTCTTCAAGGACTGCCACTCTGGCGAGGCTGGCTTCGTCCAGGATAATCTGACCACGAACATCGATCTGTGCCGTCTCTCCGTCCTTCTCAAAGCGCCATCTGAAGATTGCTCCATCGGGCAAGCGTACGCGGATGCACTGATGGCTCAGAAGGTCGGGCGGCACCAAAGGGGTGCCGTGTTTTTCCAGGTATTTCGGGGAGGCAACGACGGCATATCGCTGCGGGCGCCCAAGAGCGACCGTGATCATATCGGTGGGAACGAGACCCGCGACACGGACGCCGATATCGAAGCCGTCAGCAACGATATCGACCAGCTTCCCCTCGGTCACGATGTCCACGACCATATCAGGATAGCGACGAAGATACTCCAAAACGAGCGGTGAAATGATCTCTCTGGCGGCAAAGGGTGCGGCGTTGATCCGTATCGTGCCAGATGGGGTATCGCGCTCTGACCGGACCGCCTCAAGCGCTCCGTGAATATCCTGTAGGGCCGGGCCCACCTGTTCTACGAAAAGCCGCCCTGCACCCGTCAGCGAAAGGCTGCGGGTCGTGCGATTGAACAGACGGACACCCAGATTCGCTTCCAGCTTGTTGATGGCAAGGCTCAATGCAGTCGTGGACATATCAAGATCAATAGCTGCCGCCCGAAATGTGCCTCTTCTGGCGATTGCGATGACGGCGTTGAGTTCTGTCAATCCTGCTTTGTTCATTGTCCCGATTTCCGCTGCAGCTCATCCCGGTTTATCCCACTTATAACTATAATTGTCGAATGTTAACTTTACTCATGGACGCATCAACCAAGAGGAAGAGAGACATGTCGACCGACAACGTGAACGACCGCATCACAGAGGAGATGTGCTGATGGACAATTTTCTCAATTTGAAAGGCAGACGCGTTCTCGTTACCGCGGGTACGAAAGGAACAGGCAGAGCGACTGTAGATCTGTTTCGCGACCTTGGGGCCCAGGTCATAGCGACCGCACGTTCCAGGCCAGAAGGGTTTCCAGAGGAGCTCTTCTTTGCCTCCGACCTCACGACTGTCGATGGCGCTTTGGCGGTGTCAAACGCGGTCAGAGAGCGCTTAGGAGGCGTCGACGTCATCGTGCACATGTTAGGCGGTTCTTCGTCCCCCGCTGGCGGCTTTGCTGCACTCGACGACAACCAGTGGGACGCCGAGATGAATTTGAACCTGTATCCGGCCGTCCGCCTCGACAGGGAGCTCGTGCCCGGCATGGTCGCCCAGGGACGGGGTGTCGTAATTCACATTACCTCAATCCAGCGGGTTCTTCCTCTGCCGGAATCGACGACCGCCTATGCAGCAGCGAAAGCCGCTCTTTCGACCTACAGCAAGGCGTTGTCGAAAGAGGTATCGCCCAAAGGCGTACGCGTGGTGCGGGTTTCACCGGGCTGGATCGAAACGGAAGCTTCCGTACATCTGGCTGAGCGTCTGGCTGAGCAGGCTGGCGGAGACTACGAGGCCGGGAAGAAGATGATCATGGACGGACTTGGCGGCATCCCGCTTGGGCGGCCTTCAAAACCTGCTGAGGTCGCGAACCTGATCGCCTTCCTCGCGTCTGACCGCGCCGCATCGATAACCGGCACCGAGTACACCATTGACGGTGGAACTGTCCCGACAGTCTGAGCACGATGGGCAGAGGTGACGGACCGGTTGCAAGGATCTGCCGCCCGCGCGTGGCAGAATGATGCTTCAAACTCGATCAATTCAACAAGGAGACTGATCATGACTATTGAACTGCCAAAGGCAATCCAATCCTATTTCGAAGCAGACAAGAATGGCGACACCGACGGTGTTTCGAAGTGCTTCGTGGAGACGGCCTTCGTAAAGGACGAAGGCAAAACCCATCTTGGCCGAGACGAAATTCGAAACTGGAAAAGCAACTCGTCAAAGGAGTACGAATATACGGTCGAGCCGTTCAAAATCGTAACGGAAGGAAACCGCACAGTGGTGACAAGTCATCTGAAGGGCAATTTTCCCGGTAGCCCGGTCGATTTGCGCTATTTTTTCGTTCTCGATGGCGACTTGATTCAAGAGCTTGAGATCAAGCCCTAGTCTGGGGGCATCGGCGAGAGCTACGGAAGCCCGAAAGCCGGCCTTTGCACCGGAGGGTGATTTCATCCTCCGGGCGTCGCGCCGACTTTCGGGCATTGGCCGCCGAGGCCACAGCACCTATTGCTTCGGTCGCGGTGACATGACGGAATAAACATTGTCGAAAGGCGGAGGCCCGACGATCGTAGAGCCGCCAGCATCCGCCAGTTCGGCAATGGCAGACAAATCGCCGTCTTTCAGTGAACCGATGAGCCTGAACGTCTTTTCCATGTGCCCAGGCGAAAAAAGGATCAACATCCGGACCGGCCTGTCTCCAAGATTACACCAGGCGTGCACTGTTCCCCTTTTGACGGTGGCAGAACCGCCAGCGGAAAGCACCAGTTTCTCGTCACCATTGGCCAGATGAAGGCTACCATCCAGAACGATGAAATGTTCTTCTTCGTTGGCGTGGATATGAAGCGGTACGCCATTGCGAGGTTCTGCGATAACCTCGATCATTGTGTACCTGCCTTCGGTCTCCGTGACAGACGTGCGCAGCGCAAATTGCTCGCCGGGCGTAACCTCACACCATTCACTGCCCGCAGCAGCTTTCTGGGTTAGCCCATTAACCGACGTATCCATTCGAAATTTCCTTTCAGACGTTGCATGACACCGTGTCAGCATGATGTGTCTTGGAAGGTCCGTGTTACATTTCGGATGCAGAGACATTTTTTGAAGTTACGATTGAAGCCTGAAGACGAAGCGTGAACTGGCGGTCGCAGCAAGAAAGATTGTCGCTCCCAGCCTCACGTCCGCGGCCTGCGATTGGGTTCCTGGTATCCTCATGTCATTCGTAACGTGAATTGCGAATTCGGAAACCTCAATTCCATCTTCAGCAAAGACACTCCCGCTTGCTGTGACCCATAAAATCTGTCGGCGGATGAGTCGGTTCGGTGCTGCTCAGATTTGGGAAGAGCAGGTCCTGTCGCCACTGGATTCGATGTATTGAGGAGCTGACTATGAACTCTCTGTTCCCTGTCTACGGGGCATCCGCGCACGAAGATGCTATAGAAGCGAAGGCCTTTGTAGACTGGCACCGGGTTTGTTCCAGCAAGGTTCAGGATGATCACGGCTTTCAGTGCCTTCCGCTCGAACGTGGATGCGCGATCTCACTTCCAGACGCGCCGGGCCCCACCCTCAACCGCATTTTTGGAGTGTCGACGGTTGAGGAACTGGAGGAAGCATTCACATGGATGAGCACAAAGGCTGGCACCAAATTTCTGCAGCTCAATATCGAATCCGCCTCTGACGAGGTGAGGCATTGGATCGATGTACGGGGGCTGCGTGAGCAAGGTCCTGCATGGGCCAAGCTGGTTCGTAGTAGCGAATTCGATCTGGCTTCTCCGCCACATGAGGTGACATGCCGCAAAGTTCGCTCGACTGAAGGTGAGCTCTTCGGGGCGATCATCTGTAGCGGCTTTGGCTTGTCTGAAGCGCTGATCCCCGTCTGGGCGTCAATTGTCGGAAAAGACGACTGGTCATGTTTTTTTGCTCTGGACGGAGATAGGCCGATTGGAACCGGCGCGATGTACTCGTCCGGAAACACAAGTTGGTTGGGTGGGGGAACCGTGCTGCCCGATTTCAGAAACCGCGGGGCACACAAGGCTCTGATTTTAGCCCGGCTAGACGAAGGCAAGGCGAGAGGGGCATCTGCATTCGTGGTTGAAGCCAAGATCTCTCCGCCCAGCACGGCCAGCGTTTCATACGAGAACCTGAAGAAGCTTGGTTTTGAGCATGTCTACAGCCGTAGCAACTTTGTTTTTTGAGCGCGTCAATTCTTATGACGCTGCCTGCTCCGACCAGCTCCCATAGGAAGTGTGTCCCACCCCGACCTGACGATAAACGTCCGCATTTCAAGCTTTGGGGAAGAACCTCCCATGCCGCGGCAATGTAAAACGGGTCGAATTGTCATTGAATATCCAGGAAGGTTACAAAATGTCTGAGACTTTCATTCCGCAGCTTCAGGAACTCGCCAAATCTGCACGGATGCTTGCGCTCGTGGGTGCTTCGATCAAGCTGCGCTCCGATGCTTCGGTTGCTCCAGCCATCCGCGAGCAAATCGACGCGGGCGCGCGCATGGCTCTGGGCGATGTGGTTGACGTGACCGATGAAGAACAGCTGTCTCTTGCCCTGGTTATGGTCGAGATGGCGTTGAGCGAGGCGAGTGAGCTCTTTCGCAATCCTGACCGAGGTTCAAACTGGGAAATATTGGATGTCGCTGCGATGCAGGCCATGGGTCGTGCGTCCAAGAGTGTTTTCACGCGCATCCAGTCCATAGCCGAGACGCATCTGGGAATGCGCAAGACGTTTCACGGTACTTTTCTCGACGTCGGTACTGGGGTGGGGGGAATCGCGCTTGAAGCGGCGCGGCTCTGCCCGGATATCAGGGTTGACGGGATCGACATATGGGAGCCAGCCCTGGAGCTTGCTCGACAAAATATCGCTGAAAGCCCCTATGCGGACCGTGTTAGTGTGCGCAACCTCGATGTTTCAATGCTGGACGAGGACAGAAGATACTCACTGGCCTGGTTGCCAACCATGTTCCTCAAACGTCCGATTGTTGAAGCCGCGCTGGACCGTATCGCCCGCGCCTTCGTCAGCGATGCCTATCTTGTAGCGGGTGTGTATAGCCGTCCAGACGATCCGTTTCTAGCGCTGATGTCCAGTCTGAGAACACTTCGGAGTGGCGGAGAAATCAGTGATCCGGCCGACATCAAGGCGATGATGGAAGCACGAGGATATGTTGATATAGGGACGAGCGCGACGCCCATTGCAACTTTCGTTTTCGGAAGGCTACCGTGAGGAGGTCGGACAATCTCGGCAGCCGCGATAGTCCATCGCATCAAATTTTTCTCTTGTAGCTACAGGGGCTAGAGGTCGTAGCACGCATACATGAGCAGGAGTAATGCCACATGAATACGTCGTTGCAGACCAGATTTCGCGTTGAAGGGATGGATTGCGCATCTTGCGCATCCAAGATTGACACTGCCGTGCGGAGAATGCCAGGCGTCGAAGATGTTTCCGTATCCGTGACCATGGGCACGATGACCATCAGCCATGATGACAAAAGCGACCTCGATGCGATCACGCGGAAAGTGAAAGGGCTCGGTTACAAGGCCGAGCCGCTCGTTGACACGGCCAGAACGAGGGAAGAGCCATCACACACCCATGGAGTCGGGTGTGATCACGGTCACCACGACCATGATCACAAACATGCGCATCCGCATAAGGAAACGCCGAGCGGCACCCGCGCCCCAGATCACGCCATGGAAGGCGTCCATGGCCATGATCATGGAATAAGCGAAGGCCCATGGTGGAAGACCAGGAAGGGACGCACGACAATTCTCGCCGGAGTGGCCCTCGTTATGGCCTATGGCATCGGGCACCGCTACCCGGCAATTGAGACCTACGCCTTCACAATCGCCATGCTGGTCGGGCTCATACCCATAGCACGCCGCGCGGCCATGGCAGCTATTGCTGGCACGCCCTTTTCCATCGAAATGTTGATGACAATTGCCGCTATTGGTGCGCTTGCGATCAATGCGACGGAGGAGGCTGCCGCCGTTGTTTTCCTTTTCCTTGTCGGAGAGTTGCTGGAAGGTGTCGCCGCTGGCAGGGCGAGAAAGAGCATCACGTCGCTCGCAGCCCTCGTCCCGAAAACCGCTTTACAGGAGGTGGACGGCAAGACGATGGAAGTGCCAGCCGAAACTCTCGAGATCGGTGCCGTCATCCTTGTGCGCCCCGGTGATCGCATCTCTGCCGATGGTGTCATTCTGTCGGGAGAAAGCGCAATCAACGAAGCGCCGGTCACCGGTGAAAGTGTTCCTGTCAGAAAGGGCAAAGGTGATGTCGTCTTCGCGGGCACGATCAATGGCAATGCAACATTGCGGGTACAAGTAACCGCTGCAGCACAGGACAACACGATTGCCCGTGTTGTGAAACTCGTTGAGGAGGCACAGGAGAAAAAAGCGCCGACGGAACGTTTCATCGACCGCTTTTCAAGATATTACACGCCCGCTGTTGTCGCTGTAGCCCTGCTTGTAGCGGTAATGCCGCCCGTGTTGTTTGGGGCCTCCTGGAACGAGTGGATCTATAAGGGGCTGGCCATTCTCCTGATTGGATGCCCCTGCGCTCTGGTCATATCAACTCCGGCGGCAATTGCGGCTTCGCTTTCGGCTGGTGCTCGGCGCGGGCTTCTGATGAAGGGTGGTGCCGTCCTTGAGGGCCTCGGCAAGCTGACCGCCATCGCATTCGACAAGACGGGAACATTGACCGAGGGAAAGCCTGAGGTCACCGATATCCTGGGATTTGATTTCGCCAACATGGACGTGCTGCGCATGGCTGCAGCTCTTGAAACGGGCTCGAGCCACCCGCTCGCACAATCCATCCTGGGCAAGGCGGCAGAGCTAGGCGTCGATATTCCATCGGCAAGCAATGCCCAGGCACTGGGTGGGAAAGGTGTTAGCGCCGATGTGGAAGGCCAGCCTGCGTTTCTGGGCTCACCGCAGGCTGCCAGTGAGCGCATATCGATTGCGCAAAGCTATCGGGACATGATTGCAGCGCTGCACGCAGAGGGTAAAACCGTCTCGGTGCTGGTGGTTGGCGAAACACTGGCTGGCGCCATTGCCATGCGCGATGAGCCTCGCGCGGATGCCATCAAGGGCATACAATTTCTCAAGGACAGGGGCGTTAAGGTTGTCATGCTGACCGGCGACAATGCCAGGGCGGCACAGGCCATCGGGCGTTCCCTTGGTATGGAAGTCCGCGCCGAGCTTATGCCGCAGGACAAGCAACGGATTGTCACGGAATTGCGTGACGAAGGCTTCACTGTCGGCAAGGTTGGCGATGGTATCAACGATGCACCGGCGCTTGCTGCGGCCGATATCGGGATTGCCATGGGTGGCGGCACGGATGTGGCACTGGAAACTGCCGATGCCGCGATCCTGCACGGCCGCGTGGTTGACGTGGCGCGAATGATCGATCTTTCCAAACGGACAATGCGCATCATTCACCAGAATATTGCCATGTCATTGGGCTTGAAGGTGGTCTTTCTTGTAACCACGGTTCTTGGCGTTACGGGCCTTTGGCCAGCCATTCTGGCGGATACCGGTGCCACGGTTCTGGTGACGCTGAATGCCTTGAGGCTTCTCCGCAGTGAGCGCTAGGACTTCGCGACCTCACCCAGACCAGGGACTTGACCGGTCTGGTCGTACGGTGGGTGAACAATGGTGATGGAAGATCCAATGCCAAGTCCCGAGGGATGGGCATTTGCCAGCCGAGGCGTTAACTGGAGCCGCAGGGTTTTGGGAGGCTGCATTCATCAAGAGCGAATGCAGCCTCCGCCATCGGCTGCTAGGCGTGTTTCCAGGCCGACACGGCCTGCGGTTCCAGAACCGCTTGACCAAACAAGACGCTCGCCTCTTGCGGGATGGGCCAGGCCTCTGTCCCATAATTGAAGGCGAAGGTCAGATTGCCTCTGCGGCGAATGCGGATATGGGCCGGCAGGGAAAGCGTCTCTAGGCCCGCCTTGCGCGCCGCGAGCGCCAGGACGCTCGTCAACAGCTCTTCGTCTGCCCAGCAGGCGAGGTAGAGCATGTTGCCGCTTTCGGTCAGCGCCGGGTCCCCGTTCGAGAAGCGGGCAAGAACATCAGCCGTTGTTTCAACGGTCTCGCGCCAGCGAATGGCCGCACCCTTGACGTCTCCCGCGACAGCGTCCGACAGACCCGGACGAAGCGTCGAGACCTGGATCACGCGGTTGCCGGTTCGTTGGCCAAGAGGTCCGGGCGGCAGGTTCTTCGGGATCACGAAGTTGCGGTCACGCGAACCTGTTCTTGCGCCGATCAGCACCGTGCCGGTTGCCTTTGCGAGTGCCGCTTCGGTTGCCAGGTCGACCTCGGTCATGCAGGGAACAACCACCAGCGGATAGCCTTCCAGAGACGTGCCCGGACGCACGAAATCGATATCGAGGCCAAGGCGGCGCAGGCTTTCATACCAGCGGAAGCACAGTTCCTCGTAGCGGAAGTCCTTGCCCTGCGGCTGGATCATCGTTGTCCAGTAGCTCTGGTAATCGAAGACCAGTGCCACCTGCGCCTTCTGGACATCGGGCAGGTTTCCGAAAAGGGTCAGCTCTTCGCCGGCCTGTCGGGCCTCAAGGCCACCGGGCGAAAGCTCATCCAGGCCTGCCATGTTCAGACCGGCGTGCATCTGCTCCTGCGCGAACGGTGCCTGGCGCCAGCGGAAATAGCTGACGACTTCAGCCCCGTGGGCCAAGGCTTCCCACGTCCACAGGCGCACCATGCCTGGCTTGGGCACCGGGTTCCAGGGCGCCCAGTTGACCGGGCCGGGCTGCTGTTCCATGACCCAGAAGCGGCCTCTTCCAACACCGCGATAGAGATCGTGATGGTAGGGCGCAATATCCGGATGCGAGGTCTCGGCCCAGCGATTGCGCTCCTCTTCGGTGAAAGGGAACTTCTCGACAAAGCCGATCGGGTAACTGTCCCAGGATGCCAGATCAAGATTGTCCGCCACCTTGAAATGATCGAAATCTGAAACGAAACCCATGAAGTTGTGGGTTATCCAGCGTTCAGGCGAATGCGCGCGGAGGATGTCACACTGCATCTTGTCGTAGGCGGCGACCTGATCCGACTGGAAACGCCAGAAATCAAGCCGTGTGGCAGGGTTTGCTTCCGTGACCGTAAGGTTCGGCAAACGCACGTCGTCGAAACTTTTCAGTTCCATCGACCAGAAAACCGAGCCCCAGGCTTCGTTCAATTGGTCCGCAGACTGGTAGCGCAGACGAAGCCACTGCCTGAATTCCTTCAGATCTTCGGGGCCCCAGGATAGTGTCGTATCGTGGCAGCCATATTCGTTATCTGTCTGCCATCCGGCAAGACCGGGATGTTCGCCGTACCTTTTGGCAACGACCTCAACGATGCGGGCGCTTTCGCGCCACCATGTTCTGGAGGAAAACGTATAGTGTCTTCGAGAGCCGAACCCGCGGATCTTGCCGTCTTCGTCATAGGGCAAAATGTCGGGATGCTCATCGACAAGCCATTTCGGCGGTGTCGCCGTTGGCGTGCCGAGCACGATCCTGAGGCCAGCGGCGTGAAGCACATCCATGGCCCTGTCCAGCCAGCCGAATTCAAACTGCCCGCGAGATGGCTCGATGCGGGACCAGGCAAATTCACCGATGCGCACAAAGGAAATGCCGAGTTCGACCATCCGGCGAGCATCATCGACCCACCGCGCTTCGTCCCAATGTTCGGGATAATAACATACACCCAGCATTAACGCGTCAAATCTCCGTTGATGATTGCCCTGCCATTGCTGTCGAAGAGGTGGCAGGCCTTTGCATTGATGCCGAGTTTCAGGCTGTCGCCGGGCTTGGCGGCGGCAAGACCATCAGCCTTGACGGAAATCTCCGAGCCATCGGCCAACTCGACAAAAAACAGGGTTTCCGATCCAAGATATTCAGCAAGCCGAACGGTGCCCTCGATGACCACATCGCCTGTGCCGGTTGCGCTGATATGTTCCGGGCGGACGCCTAAGGACGCTCCTGCAAGCGCAGTGTCGGTTTGGCCGTCGAGGGAAAGCATCGTGCCTGAGGGCAGTTCGACCAGGATTTTTCCGTCCTGGCTTGTCGCGTTCACCTTCAGCACGTTCATTTTTGGCGAGCCGATAAAGCCTGCGACAAAGAGATTGTTTGGACGATGGTAGAGTTCTAGCGGCGAGCCAACCTGCTCGATCTTGCCAGCCGAGAGCACGACGATCTTGTCCGCCATGGTCATGGCTTCGACCTGATCGTGGGTCACGTAGATCATGGTGGCCTTGAGGTCCTGATGTAGCTTGGAAAGCTCTCCGCGCATCTGGACGCGCAGGGCGGCATCCAGATTAGATAGCGGTTCGTCAAACAGGAAGACTTCGGGGTTGCGAACAATCGCACGACCAATGGCGACGCGCTGACGCTGGCCGCCGGAAAGCTGGCCTGGCTTGCGCTGAAGCAGCGGTTCGAGCTGCAACATCTTGGCTGCGGTTGCAGTGCGTTCGGCAATGAGGTCCTTCGAATGTCCCGTCATGCGCAGGCCAAAACCGATGTTTTCAGCAACGGTCATGTGCGGGTAAAGCGCATAGGACTGGAACACCATCGCCACGCCGCGCTCGGATGGCCCAATCTTTGTCATGTCCTGCCCGCCGATGGACAAAGCGCCGGAGGATATTTCTTCGAGCCCGGCGATCATCCGCAGGAGCGTGGACTTGCCGCAGCCCGAGGGGCCGACGAAGACGCAGAACTCGCCATCCTTGACGTCGAGATCGACGCCCTTGATGACGCTGAGCGCGCCGAACTCTTTCTTGACGTTGCGAAGACTTACGTCAGCCATTGGTCTTGCCTCCCATGACAGGTTCCAGTTCGAGGAGCAGCGCGCTTTCCGGCTTCAGCATCGGCAATGGCAAACCGGCAAGTCCGGCGCTGGAAAGCTCGAAGCTGATATTGCCCGCGAGCAGCTTTTTCTGGCCCTCGGATATACGAATGAATTCCGGCGTTGCCGGAAGAACGGTGGTGATTTTCCATTTGCCGCCAGCCGCGACGACATTTTGAGGCAGGATCAGGGGCGCGGGCTGCTCGCTGACCATCTGCGGCCCTTGAGCAACGATAACGGCGATTTTCTCCGCACTTACCGCACCCCAGACATAGCGTCCGTCCTGCGGCTCGACCTGAAAATTCGCACCCGGCGCATGGAAGAGGCTGCGCAGGCGTTTGTAGGTGCTGATGTAGAGCTCAAGCTCGGTACGCTCCTGCGGAGTGAGCTCCAGCGGATTGAGTTCAACGCCCATGTGATAGGCCACGGCAACGAGTGCGCGGAATGCCAGCGTGTGGCGGCGCCCTGTCTGGTGATTTGGCGACGCGGAAATGTGGCTGCCGAGAATTTCCGGCGGGACGAATGTCGATGCCCCGCGCTGGATTTCCAGCCGCTCAAGCGCGTCCGTGCAATCGGATGTCCAGACGCGGTGTGTGCGGGCCAGAACGCCAAAGTCGATGCGGCCGCCGCCGGAAGCGCAGCTTTCGATTTCCACATTCGGATGCGCCGCGCGGACACGGTCCATCAGCGCATAGACTGCGCGCGTCTGTGCAGAGATCTTTGCCTTGCCATCGCGTCCGCCGGCGTGGGTCAGGTCGCGGTTCATGTCCCACTTCACGTAGGAAACGGCGTGGTTGGCCAGGACAGCATCGATCTTGGAAAAGAGATAGTCGCAGACCTCTTTGCGGGTGAGGTCCAGCACCAGCTGGGTGCGCGATTGCAGCAAGGGTCGACCATTTATCTGCAAGGCCCAGTCCGGGTGCTTCTTGAAAAGCTGCGAAACGGGATTGACCATCTCGGGTTCGAACCAGATGCCGAACTGCATTCCAAGGCCTGTAACGTGATCGACCAGCGGCTTCAAACCATCCGGATATTTGCGGGCATCGATATCCCAGTCACCAAGGCTCGTCGTGTCGTCGTCACGCTTGCCGAACCAACCATCATCAAGCACGAAACGCTCGATGCCGACCTGCGCCGCCGCAGTCGCCTGCGCTTTCAAGGACGTCATCTTGTGGTCGAAGTAATTACCTTCCCACGTATTGAGCGTGACCGGTCTCGGCGACATTTCGCCGCCGGGCCAATCAAGGAGATCATTGCGCACGAAAGCATGGAATGCTGCGCTGTCCCGTCCGGCATAGGCAACGGGGCTCCGGTAGGTTTCGCCACGTCCAAGCACGATTTCGCCTGGCTCGAACAATTCGCCGAGATGGATCAGTCGCTTGCCGTCGTCCGTGCGGTCTACGACAATCTGGTGATTGCCGCTCCAGCCGAGTGTGACGCCGAAACGTTGTCCTGCAGTCTCCAGGAAGATCACGGGAAAACGATCATGCGACGTGCGACCGCGACGGTTTTCCTGAAGCCAGACGCCGTTGCCGAGCACCTCCCGGCGCATCTGGAATTCACGGCCCCACATGCCGGTGAAACTGGTCAGTTCCGTTGTGCCGACGGGTGCGGCAAAAGTGGCCGCCATGCAGCGATCAAGCTGGTAGTCGGTGTCGCCCTTGTTGGTGAGTGCCGTCGACATCGCGATAACGCCGGAGCGATGCGCAGTCAGCCGGATTGCAATGTCGATGCTTGCGACCGCATCCTGAGCTTTCAGGACTGTCGTCTCACCATCTTGCTGCACCGTCCATGAGCCGAATTGCAGGGTGAAGTCGCTGCCACCACGATGTCCTGATATCGCTGGCCATCCGAAGAAGCCCATTCCGCCCGTCGGCAGCAAGACTGACGATGGAACTGCGACATCCATGCCATTGACCCGGCTGGAACGCTCGATATCGAAGAGTGCATCATCGCTGGTCGCAAAACTGGCGAAGGAGAGGATTTCCGGCATACCGAGCTCGGGCAGGCGCAGATTGAGCGTGAAGCCATCTGCACCGATTGTGATTACCTCGTTCATCCCTTGGTCGCTCCCAATGTCAGTCCGGCTATGAAGTGTTTTTGCATGATGAAGAACATGGCGACCGGTGGCAGCGCCGCAACCAGAGACCCCGCCGATACCAAGTGCCAGGCGGCGACCCACTGACCGTTCAACGAATAGAGGCCTGCGGTAACCGGCATGGCGTGTTGTCCCTGCACCAGAACAGTCGCCCAGAAGTAATCATTCCAGACGAAGGTAAAGACGAGAACGGAAAGGGCCGCAATGGCAGGGCGCATCAACGGCAGCACGATGTGCCGGAAGATCTTCCATTCCGATACGCCTTCGACGCGCGCGGATTCGATCAGCGCAAAGGGCAGCCCCTTGATGAAATTGCGCATGAACAGCGTGCAGAAGCCGGTCTGGAAAGCGACATGGAAAAGCACCAGTCCCATCGTCGTGTCATAGAGACCGGCCCGCAGTGTCATGTCGCGGACCGGGACCATCAGGATCTGGAACGGAATGAAGTTGCCTGCAACAAACATGAAGAACAGCAGCAGGTTTGCCTTGAATTTGTAGACTGCCAAGGCAAAGCCGGTCAGGCAGGAGAGGGCGACGGCACCGATCACGGTCGGGATCGTGACCTTGAAGGAATTGAGGATGTAGAGGCCGATCGGCGAATCCCGGAAAACGGCCGTGTAGTTTTCAACGCCTGCGAAGCCGGAGGGAATGCCGAAATAGTTGCCAGCCGCAAAATCGCCGGCAGGTCTGATGGAGGTGATGGCGACACCGATCAGGGGCACGAGCCACACGAAGAGTGCGATGGGCAGCATGATCTTGTAGCCGCGCTGAACAAGGTTCGACGACTTTTGGATGGGTGCGGGGAACATCAGGAATTCCTTTCCTGGCTGAGCATACGCACGATGAAGAGCGTGATGAAAATCATCATGATGAGGAAGAGAACGACGGCAATGGCCGCGCCATAACCCATGCGGAAACCGTATTCGGAAAGAGCCTGCTCATACATGAAATAGGAGAGGACGGAACTGGAGCCGTACGGGCCGCCTGCCGTCATGACCGAGACGAGGTCAAAGGACCGGAGCGAACCAATGACGGTAACGACCATGGCGATGAAGGTTGCCGGGCCCAGTTGCGGCAGGATGATGTTCCACAAAAGCTTTAGACCCTTGGCGCCGTCCATGCGCGCAGCCTCTACCTGTTCGGGATTGATGTTGTTGAGACCGGTCAGATAGAGGATCATGCAATAGGCCGTCTGCGGCCATAGGCCTGCGGCGATGATACCGTAGGTGACGTAATTCTCGTCCGCGAGAACGGCGATCTGCTCGCCCGTCAGCCACTCCATAATCTTCGAAAAAAGCCCGAAATCCGGTGCGTAGAACCAGCTGAACATCAGGCCGACAACGACCTGGCTGATAACGAATGGGAAGAAGAAAAGCGACTTGTAGAGCCGGATGCCATAAACATTCTGGTTGAGGAACAACGCGACCGCCAGTCCCGCCGGGATGGAGAGCAGATATAGAACCAGCCAGATGATGTTGTTTTTCAGGGAAACATAGAACGTATCGTCGTGAAGCAGTTCGGCGTAGTTGCCGATGCCGATCCAGGTCATTTCGCCCATGCCATCCCAGTCGTGGAAGCTGATCCAGATGGACTCCACGATGGGAACGAGGACATAGATGATGAACATCAACAGTCCGGGAGCGAGAAAAAGCCACGGCGCCAGCTTTTGCTGATTGCGCTTCCAGAAACTGGGCGATGGGGTAACGGCGTTGCTCACGGCGGCACCTTTGGAATTTTACAGGAAGAAAGAGCTGCCGGGTGCCTTGTGGCTGTGCCTTTGTGACACCCGGCGCTGGGAGGAACGCTTTATTTGTAGACGCGAGCGCGTATCTTCTCGAGCCGTGCCAGAATGGCGTCGATCTTGTCCGGCTTCACCATGAACTCCTGGAAGCCCTCCATGCCAGCCTTCGCCATTTCCGCCTGTGCGTCGCGGTCGTAGAACTGGGCGATGGCGGTGGCCTTGGACAGCATTTCAAAGCCAGCAAGAAGGAACGGGTCGGCTGGCTTTTCCGCCTTGTTGTTGACAGGCAACTGGCCAAGCGTCGCGTTCATTTTGGCTTGCGCTTCAGGCGATGCGACATAGGCGAGGAATTTCTTCGCATCGTCCTTGTTCTTGGCACCTTTCGGAATGTGGAACGTGTCGGTCGGTGCTTCCTCCGCAACGGGAAGGCCCGCGGTAATTTCCGGGAAGGGCAGGAAGCCGATCTGATCTTCTTTCAGCCCGCCATTTTTCATGGTCGCAACAGCGAAGTTGCCCATGAGATACATGGCAGCCTTGCCCTGTACGAGCTGTGGAATAGCATCCTGCCAGTCGACGGCAGCATGATTTTCGATGAAGTAGCCGGGCTTGACCAGTTCTGCCCACTTCTCGAAGACAGCCTTCACGCGGGGGTCGGTGTAGGGAACCTTGCCAGATGTCAGCTGCATATGGAAATCATATCCGTTGACGCGCAGATCGAGATAGTCGAACCAGCCTGCTGTTGGCCACAAAACCTTGGTGCCGATGGTGAACGGCGTAATGCCAGCGTCCTTCAGCTTCTTCGAGGCAGCGAGAAGCTCATCCCAGGTCTTGGGCGGGTTGATGCTCTGGCTCTGGAAAATGTCTTTGCGGTAATAGATGCCCCACTGGTAGTAGGTATAGGGAACGCCCCACTTCTTGCCGTCAATCGTCATGGACGATGAGGCCGATTTCAACTGGTCGTCGAGACCATTTGCGGTCCATAGGTCGGTCACGTCCTCGAACAGTCCGGCCTTGACGAAGGGCTCCATCCGGTTGCCGGCATACCATGCCACGACATCAGGGGCATCGGCGGTCAGGAAGTTGCGGATGGCAGACTTGTAGCCTTCGTGATCGAAGTTGTTCCACTTCACCTTCACGTCCGGATTGGCCTTCTGGAAGTCTGCGATCAACTCTTCCATCGCCTTTTTCGGGACGGGATCGGAGTGGTCGGAATTGACGGTGATTTCTCCAGCAAATGCCGAAGAGACCAACGAAACAGACAATGCAAGCCCGCCAAGGCTTTTCAAAAGGGTCATGTTTTCCTCCCTATGACCGTTATGTGTCTGCTCCGGATGCATTTGCGCATGCCGGAGCCATGTCCAAGTTGGACTTGATCATCAAGCGCAAACCCGCAATAATCTACCGAAATTTTGGCTATTTTCTCCAGGATTCTAAGATTATGCACATTGTGACCACCGCTATCCGTGACGAATCCGTGCCGGTTCACCCCGAGCACGATCCGAGACACCCGCTGGTTGTCTTTGGTGATCACAGGTTTTGCAGCGGGGAAGCCTCTCTCGTGCAGGTCATGCCGGGTCCGCATATGCACAGCCAGGTCGAACTTAATTTCGTGCTTAAAGGCAAGATGACCTATTGGTTCGACGGTCGGGAACTCACGATTGACGAGGGGCGGCTCTGTCTGTTCTGGGGAATGATCCCGCATCAGGTCATCGCTCGAGATGAGGGAACCCGTTTCGTGTGCCTTTATGTGCCGATGTCCTTCTTTCTCGGGCTTGCAAGCCTCACCCGCTTCAGGGATGCGGTGTTTCGCGGGGCGATGATCGAGGCGTTGGAGCTTCGATCCTACGACAATGAAATCTTTGAGCGCTGGCGCGACGAGCTGCGCTCAGGCGACGAGGGCCTGATCGAGATCGTGCGCAACGAGCTTGGCGCGCGGGTGCTGAGAATCGAGCGCGATGGCTGGCGCGACCTGCGCGAAGAGGGCTCCGCAATTGCAAGGCTCGGGGTCAACGAAAGCGAGCGCGTGGAGCATGTGGAGCGAATGCTGCGCTACATTGCCGAAAATGCGCTGAACGACATTTCCGCAGATGATGTCGGCAGAAATTCCGGGCTTCACCCGAACTATGCCATGTCCGTATTCAAGCGTGCTGTCGGCATCACGATCAACCAGGCCATCATTCGCCACCGGCTGGATACGGCACAATCCCTTCTGATCGCCACGGATTTACCCATCACCGACGTGGCTTTCGATTCCGGCTTCGGTTCGGTATCTCGCTTCTATCAGGCGTTTTCGGAGCGTTTTGGCATGAGGCCGAAGCAATATCGCGCCAGTATGCGAAGCAAGGTATGAGTGGCCGAGCGTTACGGCCCTTCGCAGACCGGCGCCTGTCCGGTGATGGTTTCGCCGACTTCGACGCCGTAGGCGCGAAAGCCTTTCTCATCCAGCATGATGATGCGGTAGCAAGGATTGCCGCCCGTCCAGAAGGGTACTGGGCTGGTAATATCCGTGATGAAGCGATGGGCGCAGGCCTGGCCTGAGCTGTAGGCGATGCCCTCGGCACTGGTTCCGGCCAGTGGCACATGGATATGTCCGAATACGATATGCCGCACACCTCCCTCATGCGCAGCGAGCGTGCGCATCATCGCGCCATCGTCATGCATGCCGATCCTGTCGAAATGGGCGATGCCGCAATCCATGGGGGGATGGTGGACGAACAGCGTAACCGGCGTTTCGCCAGCCTGTGCCAATGCGTCCGAGAGAAAGGCCATGCGGTCTTCATCATAAATGCCGCCGATGACATCGCGCTGGTGGCTGTCGAGAAAGAGAAGTCGCCCGAAATCCGTATCCAGCCAGGACTGGATATAGTCCTTCCCATCACGTGGATGGTCCGGAAACGCCGCGATGAAATTGTCGCGATCATCATGATTTCCAAGAAGCAGTCGCACCTCTGTTTGCAGCGGCGCGAGAATGTCTCGCAATATCTCATAGGCTTCCGGCTCACCAAAGTTACAGAGGTCGCCGGTCATCACCAGCAGGTCGGCATCTCCATGCTTGGCAATGATATCATCGATTGCAGCCCTCAGATGCTTTTCGGGATCGACACCGTGGACGGTCTGGCCCGACTTGACGAGATGCGTATCTGTAATCTGGATAATCTTCACAAGAACCTCTGGCGTGTTGTCGGCCGCGGAACCTCGGTCCCGCGGCCTTTGTATCGGCTTGGTTGCTTATTTCATGAGACCGTTTGTCTGCTCGACAATCTGCTTTAGGCCATCTTCCGGCGTCACTTCACCACGCATGACCGTGCCGATGATATCGCGCTGGGTACGCCAGATGCGCACGGAATCGCCACCCGGATAACCTGCCCAGGGGAGCGAGCGTTCTGCCTGCAGCGAAGCGGTCTTCACGTTCGGATGCTCGGCATAGTAAGGCGCCAGAAAGTCAGGGCCGGTCGCCAGCTTGTTTGTGGGAAGGTAGCCGGTGATGCGCACGATCACGTTCTGGGCCTCAGGACCGGTAATCCATTTCATGTATTTCCAGGCGGCGTCCTGCTTTGCCTTGTCCTGGGTCAGCATGACAGCCGAGTTGCCGCCGGTCGGTACGCCACCCTTTTCAGGATTGTCGAGAGGGAAGGTGGCTGTCTTCAGCTCGAAACGGTTGCCGACGAGGCCTTCAACGGTCTGGACGTGGGCAGGAGTGGAGAAGATGAAGCCTGTAAGGCCAGCGCCGAATTGCTGGCGCGACTGGTCCCAGTCGAGCAGGTTCTGGCCACCTTCGGTAACGAAGCGACGTGTCAGCTTCAGCGCGTTGAGACCGATCTCATTGTTGAAGGCAACGGTCTTTGAGGCTTCGTCCACCAGCTTGCCGCCCTGCTGGAAGATCAGCGCCTGCCACAACCAGTCATCTGGCCAAAGGTTGATGTCGTAGCCCATGCCGGCAACCTTGCTGTCCTGCTCATGGATCTTGCTCGCAAGCTTGATCAGGCCATCGAAGGTCTTGGGCATGTTTTCCGGATCGCCACCGGCTTTGCGGACGAGTTCGGCATTGATGTAGATGATGGGCGACGACGCATTGACCGGCAGGCCATATTGCTTGCCGTCTATCTTGCCGAGTGCTGCCATGTTGGGCGTGTAGTTCTTGTCAAGAAACGCCTGACCGCCCTCAGCCTCGATAAATGGCGCAAGATCGGTGATCTGCTGGCGTGGTACCAGCGAATGCACCAGTTCCGCCGTCAGATTGTAGCCGGAGAAATACACGTCCGGCAGGCTGCCGGTAACAGCGGCGCGCAGAACCTGCTGCTGGCCTTCATTGTAACCCGGTGCCGGAGCCAGGAAGTTGATCTTGATATCCGGATTTTTCTTCATGAATTCATCGGCCAGCGGCTGATGGAATTTAGTGAAGCCCGGCAGATTGTAGAGCACATTCAGCGTGACATCGGCAGCAAGGCTCGGGGTCGCGACGCTGGCCATGGCAAGGCTTAGGGCCAGGCCACCAAGAGCGGTCCGTCGGTTGATTTTCATGGCGGTCTCCAGAGTTTACGTTTGGGAGGAGGAGAGGGAAGTTACTTCACGCCGGTCATGGTGATGCCTGCGATGAAATGTCGTCTGGCCAGCAGAAAGCAGATGACCATGGGAGCGGTGATGATGGTTGCGCCAGCCATGAGCGCGCCGTAGTTTGCGCCCGACTCGACATCGGCGAAGAACAGCATTCCAAGAGGCGGCGGTGCGAGATTGGTGTCGGTAACGACGATCATCGGCCAGTAAAGGTCGTTCCAGTGCGCGACCAGCGAGAAGACGGAAAAGGCCGCGAGTGACGGCAGGGAGCCGCGCAGCACAAGCCGCCAGCAAATCTCCAATTCTGAAAAACCGTCCATCCGCGCGGCCTCGATGACCTCATCCGGGTAGCTTCGAAACGACTGGTTGAAGAGAAAGATGGCGAAGACCGACAGCAGGAACGGCATCATCATGGCGAAATAGGTGTTGAGCATTTCCGCCTTCGCGAGCCCCACGAAAAGCGGCAGCGCCAAGGCCTGGATCGGGACGCAAAGCGCAGCGATAACCAGTGTCAAAAGCAGCTTTCTGCCAGGAAAGCGCAGTTTGGCCAGAGCGTAGGCTGCCGGGACGGCGGTCAGGATCTGTACGATCAGAATACCAAAGCAGACGATTACGCCGTTCAGCATGAAGCGCAGCATAGGCACCTGGCTGGCGGCACGTGCGTAATTATCCACCGCCGAGAATGTTTCCGGGATCGGCCAGAGAGATACGCTGAAGATTTCCGATGACGAACGGATGGATGTCAGGAACATCCAGTAGAAGGGCAGCAGCATCAAGAATGCGCCAATAGCCAGCACCAGATGCGGCAGATATTTGCGGATGATGACCATCAGTAATGCACCTTCCGGTCCATGTGCAGAGTTTGCCCAATGGAAAGAATGAGAACGATCATGAGGAAGATGAGCGTCAGGGCTGCCGCATATCCAGTGTTGGAATATTCAAAACCTTCAAGGTAAAGCGCAAACAGAAGCACTTCCGATCCCGAACGTCCCTTAGTCAGCACTGCAACAGTCTCAAACACCTTGAAGGCAGAGATGGACGTGGTGACGATGACGAACATTGTCGTGGGTCCGAGCATCGGCCATGTGACATTGAGAAAGCGATCGATAGGGTTTCTTGCACCGTCCAGCCGGATCGCTTCGTGAAGGTCTTTTGGAATGGCCGTCAGCCCCGCCAAAAACAGGACCATGTTGAAACCCAGCACCTGCCATATCCCGATGATGGCCATGGTGGGGATGAGAAGGGACGGGTTCGACAAAAAGCCGACCGGCTCAAAGCCCATCCATTTGATCGCGGCATTGACCGGACCAAGAGAGGGGTGCAGCAGGAACTGAAAAACGGTTGCCATGGCAACCAGCGTTGCCGTCACCGGAAGGAAATAGGCAACTTCCCAGAAGGCTCGGCTGCGTTTGCGATTATAGACGAGCAGCGCAATGCCGAGGGCCAGGAAGACGCCAACGGGAATGACAATGATCGCGTAGAGAACAGTGTTTGCCATGGCGCGCAGAAAGACTGGGTCGCTGAATGCTTTCTGGAAATTCTGCAGGCCGACGAATTTCGTAGACAGGGCGCCGAGCTGATAGTCCGTCACTGAAAAAATGGCGAGGACGATCATTGGGATGATGTAGATTGCCAGCAACAGAGCAACCGCTGGCAATACAAACAGAATGCCGCGCCGTGCCATGGACGATCTGCGCGCCTTTGCCTCCGGTGCCGCCGCTGTCATTGGAACGACCGCGCTCACGCCGGCACCTTTTCACAAAGTGCCGTCTCGCAGCGTTTCTCGTCAGTGCCAAAGAGATGCACCTTGCTTCTCGCAAAGCTGATGCGCAGGTTGCCGTCAACGATGGGACCGAGATCATCGCCAGTTCTTAGTCGCATGACAAGCTGGATAGAGCGATCATCCACCAGAGCGCAGGTCACATAACGATCCGCCCCTTGCGTTTCTGTTCGCAGAATGCGCGCGTCGAAACCGTCGGCAGCGGGAAAGATGTCTTCGGATCGAATGCCGAGTGTTGCAGGAGCAGATGCAATATTGGTTGCGCGCAGGCCAAGTTTCTGGCCGTGCAGGGCGATATTCCCCGATGCATCTGCTTCAACCGGGATGAGATTTATGGACGGTGTGCCGATAAACCGTGCGACCGTTAGAGTGGCGGGCTTTTGATAAAGCTCCTCCGGCGTGCCGAGTTGCTCTATGCCACCGTCGGACATCAAGGCAATTCGGTCCGACATGGTCATCGCTTCAATCTGGTCGTGCGTTACATAGATGAATGTCGCGCCGAGACGGCTGTGAAGATTTGTCAATTCGACACGCATATGTGCGCGCAGCTTGGCGTCGAGATTCGAAAGAGGTTCGTCCATTAAAAAGGCGGCAGGCGAACGGACCAATGCGCGGGCGAGTGCTACACGCTGACGCTGCCCGCCAGAAAGCTGTGCGGGCTTGCGGTCAAGCAGGTGGCTGATCTGCAGAACATCAGCTGCATCCTTGACCGACTGATCAATGTCACGCAGCGTGTCCTTGTTCGCAATGACGCGTCCGATCAGCGGAAATCTCTGCCAGAAGGTCAGACGACGCATCCTCAACGGCGTTGCGATGTTTTCATGCACTGTCATATGCGGATAAAGCGCATAGGACTGAAATACCATGGCAAGGTTGCGATCGGCAGGGTCGAGCTCGGTTACGTCGCGGGCGCCGATGGATATCCTTCCCCGGTCTGGCGTCTCCAGCCCGGCAATGATCCTGAGCAGGGTAGATTTACCGCATCCTGACATTCCGACCAGCGAAAGAAATTCACCGGGACGTATGGAAAGATCGATCCCCTTAAGGACATCATCGGCTCCGAAACCTTTTCCGATTCCAGAAATCGTAAGCGATTGAGGCTGCATACTGCGCTCCTTTTCAAGGGGGCGTATGCAGCCGCGACATGACGTTGGTGCGACAGTTTTGAGAAGTTTCCGTAACGCATCCCGGAGCCGAAAATCACAGGTTGCGCGTGACGCTTCGCTGTCTCGTCTGACGCGATAAATATCGAAAGATCAGATATTTATCACGCTTTTGGTATGGATTGCTGCCGATGCTGCGGGATTTGCAAACCTGACTTTGGAGCGAGGCTTGAATGTGCGCTTGCTTGAAGAACAATCAAACCATCTCGCAACTGTCCAACACGGTCTTTCGGATAATAGCTATTCGAAGGCAAGCTGTCTCATTGCGACCAAGATATGCTGCTGGAGTGGGAACCGATGAGAACAAAAAGCATTACCTGAACTGAAAAACAGGAAATGCTCAAATGCGCAATATCATCACCGGCTTGATCCTTACAGGTTGCATGTTGCCGATCGCGGCTGGCGGCATGAAGATCGCCACCGAACTGACGAAGGTTACGGCTCCGCACCAGTTTGCCGCTTTGGGCGGCGAGCCGCTGTGGACACCTGATGTCAAACGGGTTGATGTTGCTTCGCAGTCATATGAACGCGTGCCTGGCACCGCAATGCCAGAAACCCTTGTCGCAAAGGCGAAAAGCTCGGCCCCTGCGCTCTCCCCAACCCTACAAGCTGCAGCAGACAGTTCTGAGACAGCTGACAACAGGTTTGCTGAGCAGCAGATCGAGGCCGCGGCGCAACAGTGGTGCAGCGAACGCTACCGATCCTACGACGTTTCTGACAATAGCTACCAACCATTCGGCGGTGGCCCACGCAGACCATGTTCGGCCCCGCTTGCGGTAACCGCGTCAATACAACAGGCGGAAGTCGCATCTTCCCCTGCAGCGCTTGACGAACATGCCCGTTGGTGCAGCAGCCGGTACAGTTCCTACCGTGTTGAAGACAACACTTATCAGCCTTTTTCTGGTGGTAGAAAGCAATGCAACTCCCCAGAAATTCAATCTGCCAGCAATAACATGTCCGACGATACGAGCGATCTAAGCGCTTCCATCAACTAGGACGCCGAACTAGCTCCCTAACGAACTTCGACAAACGTCAGACAGATGGCCCGGTCAACTCTTTGACCGGGCCATCTGTGTTGGCGATCATTCTTGTTTCGAAAAGCCGGATTCTCAGCATTGGCTGACGCCAAAAAACACGGTGTTTGTCAGCCGCTTCAAAGCAGCTTTATAGGCCAGTAGACGTTTTACAGTCGTTACCCGGTCAGCTTACAGGCCACACGAAAAGCAAGGCGGGCACGCAGACCACGATAATCAGGACCGACAGAGGAAGCCCAAGCCTTGGGTAATCCGAGAATTTATATCCGCCGGGACCAAAGACGAGCGTATTGCACTGGTGGCCAACCGGGGTCAGGAAGTCCGACCCTGCACCAATGGCGACAGCCATCAGAAATGCTTCCGGTCTGAACCCAAGATTTGTGGCAAAGGTTGCCGCAATCGGTGCCATGACCAAAACGGTCGCAGCATTGTTGAGGAAAGGGGTAACGGCCATGGCTGTGACAAGGATCATCGCCAAAGCGCCCCATGCGGGCATATTTGCGGCCACGGTGCCAAGCCAGCCCGCAATCAGCTCACTACCGCCGGTCGTTCGAAGGGCATCGGAGACGGGTATCAGCGCGGCGAGCATGACCAATATCGGCCCATCGACCGACTTGTAGAAGTCCGTAAGTGGAATGGCTCGGAAGACGACCATACCTAGTGCTGCGCCAAAGAAAGCCACCGGAACCGGCGCAAAACCGAGAGCCGTTGTTGCCATTGCCAGCAAAAGGATGATTAACGGGATAATTGCGCGACGGCGCGTGCCCAGCAGTACCTCGCGTTGTGCCAATGGCAGAAGCTGGAAATCCTGAAGCATGGCAGTCAAACTGTTGCGGCTACCTTGTAGCACCAGAATGTCTCCCGTCGTCAGCGTAAGGCTGCCCAGCCGTTCCTTGAGCCTGTCGCCGCGGCGGCTTATGGCCAGAAGATTGACGCCTCGCGTATAGGACAAGGCGAGATCCTTCGCCGAACGGCCGGCGAGTGGAGAATCCTGACTGATGATGGCCTCAAGCGATATGATTTCAGTCTTGGCGTTTCCGTCCTCTTTGAGGGGTTTGCCAGAGAGCTGCAACTTGCCGCCGGAAACGATACGTTCTATTGCCGCCGATGGACCTTCCAGAAGAACGCTGTCATTCATGCGCAGCTTCAAATCTGGAAACGGCGCCATTCTCGTTGCACCACGAAGCACAGCATTCGCGATAACTTCGCCGTCTCCCATTTTCAGAAGGCCGCTTAGTGGCTGGTCGATAAGAACAGAGCCTTCATTGATGGCGACTTCACTGGTGTAATTCTTGATTTCGACCGCATCTTCTATCGAATTGTTCGATTTGGTGCGGCTTGGTACGAGCCAATGAAAAAACAGCAGGAACGTCACGCCGACAATCGTCAGCAGACCTCCGACCGGCGTAAAATCAAACATTGTGAAGGACGTTCCGGTCATCTCTTCCCGCAACCGCGAAACAACGATGTTGGGCGATGTCCCGATCTGCGTCATCAGGCCGCCGAGCAGTGCGGCAAAGGCCATCGGCATCAGATATTTCGAAGGGGAGACGCCGGACTTTTTGGCAAACTGAAACGCGACAGGCATCATGATTGCCAGTGCGCCGATATTCTTGATGAAAGCGGACAGCACCGCGACGACAATCATCAATAACGCAAGTTGGGTATGCACCGTCTTGAGATTGGGAAAGAGTTTCTTGATCGCAATATCAACAATGCCTGATCGTGCCACGCCAGCGCTGACCACAAGCGCGCTTCCCACGATGATCACGATATCATCGGAAAACCCGGAAAATGCCTGATCAGGCGGGACTATGCCGACTGCAACGGCAAGAACGAGCGCGCAGCACGCGACGACGTCGTATCGAAATCGGTCCCAGATGAATACCGCCATCATGATCGCGATAACGGAGAAGGCGAGAATCTGCTGAGTTGTCATGTGGAACCAGTATATGTGGCCGGGGTGTCACCGACAACCAGACATTGGGAAGAAGCTGCCCTCCAAACGCGCTGTCAGGGTGCAAGTTCCACCGTCATAAGCGGCAGGAGACGCTTCTGCAATATTTGTTGGCGCAGCACTCCCCAGCTTTTCAGCATCGCCTGTTTCGAGCGCATTGTGGAACCAGATGCTCCCTTTTCAGTTTGGGGTCCTCTCCCATTGGAGCCTCCCATGACTTTTCCGACCGCAACATATCGCATTCAATTCCGCGACGGCATGACCTTCGATCGCGCCGTAGCCATCGTGCCCTATCTCAGAAAACTCGGTATCAGCCATCTCTACGCGTCACCAATATTCACCGCGACAACGGGTTCGACCCACGGTTACGACGTGATCGATGCCAACGAGATAGACCCGGCAATTGGTGGAAGGGAAGGCTTCGACAGGCTGGTCGCCGCCCTCAAGGGTGAAGGGCTCGGCCTTATCCTCGATATCGTCCCAAACCACATGGCGGCGTCTCTCGAAAACGTCTGGTGGAAGGATGTCATCGAACACGGCGCTGACAGCCGCTTTGCCCGCCATTTCGATATCGATTGGTCTCGCCGTCTCACGCTGCCTTTCTTGGGAACGGATTTCACGGAAGCCCTGGAAAAGGGGGAACTGAGAGTCGAAAGCGATCCGCTAACAGACAAGCCATCTTTCAAATACCACGACGCCTTTTACCCGCTTAATCCCGCATCCTATGCCGGGCGAGAAGAGGAGCTGCTCGAAACAACCGATACGAAAACACTCAGCGCCCTCCATGATCAACAGCATTACCGCCTGATGTCCTGGCGGGATGCAAAATCAGACCTCTCATACCGACGATTTTTCGAGGTCACCGGCCTAGTGGGCGTGCGGGTTGAAGACCCCACAATCTTCGACGACACGCACCGTCTCATACTCGAACTGGTGCGGAGTGGAGCGGTGGATGGTCTTCGAATGGATCACGTCGATGGTCTCGCCGACCCAGCTGAATATCTTAGAAGATTACGAAGCGAAGTCGGCCCTGATTGCTACCTGGTCGTTGAGAAAATTCTGGGGCCTGGGGAAACATTGCCGGCCGACTGGCCGGTATCAGGCACGACCGGATATGAATTTATTGCCGCCTTGAGCAATCTCTTCGTTGACGAAAGCAATCTGCCGCAACTGAAGTCCGCTTATGAAACATACGTAGGCCGACCGCTCGATTTTGCGGAGGAGCTGCGGAACGCAAAACTTTTGATGGCCGATGTCAATTTTGGTGGCGAGTCGGCTCGACTGTTTGCATTAGCCAAGACCCTGCTAAAGAACGAAACTTCTGCTACCGCTTTCAGTGATGAGGAATTGCAGGAAGCATTGCGGACACTTCTCGTTTCCTTCGCCGTTTACCGAACCTATGGCGATGAAGATGGTCTTCCCGCAGAGAGCGAAGAGGTGTTGGCAAATGTGATCAGCGAGATCCGTAAGGCCGATCGCCGTGTCAATTCCGCAGCGCTTTCGAGCCTCCAAGATTTGCTGCGCAACGGGAAAGGCAAGGATGCGCTCGAATTCCGGACCCGTTTTCAACAGCTTACCGGCCCGCTCATGGCAAAGTCTGTGGAGGACACGCATTTCTACCGGCAAAACACGGCGTTAGCGGTGAATGAAGTCGGCGCCGAACCGTTGAAGACGACTTTCTCGGTGCAGAATTTCCATGCTGAAATGGCAGTTCGGCTGGAGACACAGCCGGACGGACTGTCTGCCACATCCACCCATGATACCAAGCGGGGCGAGGACGCTCGGGCACGCCTTTATGCGATTACGCAATCACCCGAAATGTGGACGCAAGCCGTCGGAAGATGGCGCGAAATGAACGCTCAACTGCGTCAAACATTAGAGGGTGAGCCATTGCCGGAGCCTTCGGTGGAATGGATGATCTATCAGGCGCTGCTGGGGGCTTGGCCATCCGATGGTGCTTTGATAGATGAGACCGAACTTGCCGATTTCCAGGAGCGGTTTGTCGCTTATCTGGAGAAAGCACTGCGTGAGGCGAAGCTGCGCACCAACTGGGGCGACAGCAATGAGGCTTACGAAAATGCGGTTGTGAACTACGTGCGAAAAATGCTCTCACCGGACAATCGTGCGTTTCTCAACGATTTTAACGACAGGATCGAGCCATTTGTCCGGGTAGGCTACTCCAACAGCCTCGCGCAGACGCTAATCAAGCTCACTGCTCCCGGCGTGCCGGATGTCTATCAGGGAAGCGAAGGCCTTGATCTCAGTCTCGTCGATCCTGACAATCGCCGGGCACCGGATTTTGATGGGCTGAACCGCATGCTGATGGAAGGAGCGTCCTCATTTCCTCAAGATGGGTTCGTGCCGAGCAAACAGCGGCTGATCGCCATCATGCTCCAGTTTCGCAAGGAGCAATCGGAGCTGTTTCGGAAGGGCGCATATGTGCCCCTGGAAACGGAGAATGGGGATAACAGTAGGTTTGTTGCCTATGCGCGCAACACGTCCGCGGATGCGCTCATCGTCGTTGCATGCCTCCGGCCACTTGGAAAAGATGGTTCGCAAGAGGAGGCTGCGCTGCCGCTTCCCGATCATCTTTCGGATCGCGCTTACATCAATCTGTTGAACGGAGAGGCGTACTCCATTTCAGACGGTATCAATATCCGGGAAGTCGTTGGTGACATTGGTGTCGCAGCTCTGCGCCGAATGAGTTGAATTTAGCTGACAACAAAGCGGGTCGGTGCAGCCGCCCCGCCTCGAGATGAAGGACACCGCTGAACGCACAAAAAAACCGAGGCAAGAGCCTCGGTTTTTTCTTTAGACCATATAGATCACTTGGGGCAGGCAGTGCCTGTTGTAGCGGTGCCGCCAGAACCCTGGGCAGTCGACGGCGTACCGTTGACGCAATTGGTGTTGTTGGTGTCACCATTTTGCTGGCCGGAGCCCATTGAGCCGCCTGTTGTTCCGCTAGCGTTGCCGCCGGTCGAACCGGAGGAGCCAGAGCCGGTGGTGGAGCCATCAGATGCGCCTGCACCGGAATTCGATCCACCGCTACCGCCGGACGCTCCGCCGCTGCTGCCGGCTCCCTGCGCAACGGCAAGTGATGTGAAGCTTAGGGCAAAAACGGTTGCGATAAGATACTTTTTCATTGTTTCCTCCGGGATGTGATTGTTCGCACTATACTAACCGGAAGCGTTCATTAGAGTTCCATTAAACATTGTGGCATTTGCTAGGCTGGACAACTATCGGGTTTGATCAGTCATGGTTCTCGCAACTGTATTTAAAGCCAGCCCGCTTTCTTGAAGCGAACGTAAAGAATTGAACAAAGCGCGGCGATGACCGCGAGAACGATGAAATAACCGTAGCGTGTTTCCAGCTCCGGCATATTCTTGAAATTCATGCCGTAAATGCCTGCAATCGCAGTCGGCACCGCTAGAATGGCGGCCCAGGCCGCCAGTTGCCGGGTTATCGCGCCTTGCCGCTGTTGTTCCAGCAGGTTGGACGCTTCGAAAACCGAGGTCATGATTTCCCGCAGGCCGCTGACCATGCTGTCCACTCTGCGGATATGATCGTGAACATCCTTGAAGAACGGCTGGACGTTCTCATCCACGCAGGGCAATTCCAGATGGCTCAATTTGCCGACGACTTCGGCCATGGGTCCAAGTATTCGCTGAAACCGTATGACCTGGCGGCGCATCCTGAAAATACGCCTGATCTGCTCCGGCTGTAGCAGCGACACTAGAACATGTTTTTCCAACTCCAGCACCTTGTCTTCCAAGACCTCGATGATGGGAAGATAGCCATCGACGACAAAGTCGATGATCCCGTGCAGGACGTAATCGGGACCTTGGCGCAAGAGCTTGGGCGAGCGCTGCAATTGTTGGCGCAATTCGCTGTGGGCCCTGGCAGAGCCGTGCCTGACGGAAATCAGATGGTTTGCCCCGACGAAGATGCATGTCTCGCCATAGGCAATCTTTTCCCCTTCAAGATGGGCTGTCTTCACCACCACGAAAAGCTGGTCGCCATAAATATCGACCTTGGGAACCTGTTTGCCATTCAGCGCATCTTCAACGGCAAGCGGATGAAGGTTGAACATCGCCTTCAGATCGGCCATTTCGTCTGCCGTGGGATCTACAAGGCCGATCCAGCTGAATTCTCCCTCTTTGTGCTCGATTGCCTGACGACCAAGGGGAACCTCCTCGGCACAGGTGCCGTCTTGGTAAAGGTAGGATGCAACAACTGTCATGGGTGCCTGTTTATGGGTGGGATGCAATGATTGCAAAACGCGCAAAGCCCGGATTCGGTCCCTAGCGACCTCCGACTATCAAGTCGGACAGGGTAATGCTTGGGCCTTTTCGCGCGTCTTCAGGAAATGGTGACGGGTTTTGATCGAAGACGGCTTGCCGTTGCCGGATCGGCACGTCGGCACAGCTGCGGCGGCAGGCCCTTCATGATGAGCTCGGCATCTGATACCGCCATCGATCCCAATCTGTAAAACGCATCCCGTGTGCCACCGGTGCGATGGGCCGACAGAAGCAGGCCCGGCAAAGACCGTACCGGATCATCCGAGGCGACAGGCTCATCGGGGAAGACATCTGTTGCGGCGCGGATATGCCCTGACCGTACGGCATCCAGCATGGCAGGAAAGTCGACAACCGCTGCGCGGCTCATAAGAAGAAAGGCAGATCCCGGCCGCATGGATTGAAATTGCCGCGCGCCGATGAAGCCTTCGTTTTCGCTTGTAACGCTCGCGAAAACATAAACGACCCGCGACTTCGAGAAGACCTCATCCAGCGAACTCGGAATACAGTCAAGGCGGTGGATGATATCGTCGGGAAGCCAGGGGTCGTAGACGTGGACAGCGTTCTTGAATGGGCGCGTCAGCTCCCGCAGCTCCTTTCCAAGATCTCCAAAACCGATGATGCCGATCGGCGACCCTGCATAGCGAAATGTCCCTGTGTTTCCCGCCAGCCCGTATTCCTCCACGCCCTCGCGGAACTGACGGTCTGCAAGCGTGATCCCGCGCGCCAGATCAAGCGCCATGCCCAGCGATGCCTCCGCAACGGGCGATGAGAATGCCGAGGCGGGGGTGATCACCCATATGCCTCGCTCTACACAGGCCTGATAATCAATATTCGGGAGAAAATTCGACTCCACATTGATGATCGCCTTGAGTTTTGGCGCCCGTTCCAGCCGCTCTCTGGGCATGTCGGTCTGGCCGAATATCAGCACGGTATCGGGAAGCAGTGCGTCCACTTGCTCGGCAGGCATCTGCCGGTCCTCTGAAATGACGAGCTCTCCAAGCTTTTCCAGACGGGAGCGAACATCTGCCTCCATGATCAGGTCAAGCGTCCGCGGCAGCGGATCGACCAGCACGATGTTGCGTCCCGTCATGTTTCCTCCTTGCAAAGCGCCTTATGCCGCCTTCCCCAGATGTCAGCGTGCCGCCCAGTTGGCGCCGCGCCTGAAGATTTCCCGCATCTGCGGGACGTCAAATTCCTTGGCCTGATGGCCGAGTGACGAGTAAAAGACGCGGCCCTTGCCATAGTTCCGCTTCCAGACCACAGGCATTACAACACCATCGATCCATGACGCGTGTTCGCCGGTGAACGTCGTCGTTGCCAGCACCTCGTTCGATGGATCAACATGCATATAATATTGTTCCGACGTATAGGGGAAGTCTGTGATGCCTGCCATGAGAGGATCATCCGGGCGGGTTATGTTGACTGTGTAGTCAATTATGTTTCCGGGATGGGCCACCCATTGGCCACCGATCATGAACTGATACTCCACGCACTCACGGAAACTGTCACCTGCACCACCGTGATAGCCTGCAATACCGACACCGTTTTCGACGGCGGCGGCAAGGTTCTTGATCTCTTCCTTCTCGATCTTCGACATGGTGACGATGGGAACGACGAGGCTTAGATCGTGAACCGAGGGGTCCGCAAACGCCTCCGTGCTTTGCTCGACATAGACCTTGAAACCGTCGGCCTCGAGTAGATCCTTGATGATGACAGAGCATTCCTGCGGTTCGTGTCCGCTCCATCCACCCCAGACAATAAGTGCTTCACGCATGTTCTTCCTCCTCAGGATTACTTGGATAGCTGACCGTCGACCAACGATTCCGCCAAAGGCGCAGGGCGATCAACGGGTGTGGTAATGGCGATTGTCGTTCCGCTGTCGGACGCGCTCTGGAAGGCTTCCATGACTTCAAGCACATGAAGGGCCAGGTCGCCATTGGCGCGATGGGGTCTGTTCGAGCGGATGGCGTGCGCCATGTCGGCGACCCCGATCGATCGATAATTGCCGTCAGAATAGGGCGACGTCAGGTCTTGATGCTCAAACTCTCCGCCTTTCTTCAAAAGCTCGACGTTTCCACCGAAATAATTCGGATCGGGAACGATCAGTGTCCCTTCCGTTCCATAGAGTTCGAGCGGCACGTGTCTGTGTCCGGCGACGTCAAAGCTCATGCCGACCTGGACAATCGCTCCGTTCTCGAATGCCATCGCGCCTGTAACGTGAGTGGCGATCTCGACCGGAATAACCTCTCCGTTGCGAGGTTCGCTGGTGATGATCCGCTCTTTGCGTGGTGAGAATGCAAATCCGGCCACCTTTGCGACGGGGCCGAACAGGTTGACGAGATCCGTGATGTAGTAGGGGCCCATGTCCAGCATCGGGCCACCGCCGGTCTCGTAGTAGAAAGCAGGATTGGGGTGCCAGCGTTCGTGGCCGGGGCACATGAAGGTTGCGGTTCCCCCAACGGGTTTCCCCAAAACGCCTTGATCTATCAAGGTCCGGGCTGTCTGGTGACTGCCGCCGAGAAAGGTATCGGGAGCAGCGCCTATGCGCAGATTTTTCGCTTTCGCTGCGTCCGCAAGCCGCTTTCCCTCTGCGAAGGTAACGCCGAGCGGTTTTTCGGAATAGGTGTGCTTGCCAGCGTCCAGCGATCGGAGTGCGACCTCGACATGGGCTTTCGGAACGGTCAGGTTGACGATGATTTCGATTTCCGGATCGCCGAGCAAATCCTCGACGCTGCGGGCGCGCAGATTGAATTCTTCGGCTCTAGACTTGGCCATGTCGGCGTTCATATCCGCGACGCCGCGTATATCAAGGATCGGGAAGGAGGCCATCGCCTTCAGATACGCACCCGAAATATTACCGCATCCGATGATGCCTATGCCAACTTTGTTCATGCTCTCTCTCCCGTCGCAAAATTCCAGCCTGCCTCACTTGAAAGGGGCAGGGCCTGAGGTGTTCCATGGTGACTCGTAAAGCGCGTTAAGGGCCACGGCTGCTGCCCCCTGGGCCCAAAGCTCGTCGCTGGATTTCTCAAAGACCAGCTCTGCAACGCCCTGAAGGGAAGTGGGCACCGCCTGCGCAAAGGTGTCGCGGATGCTCTGGACGAAGGGCTCCCCCAGTTCCAGGCTCGATCCCACGACGATGACGCGCGGCGGCGCAAACAGAGTAACGATATTTGCGAGCGTCAAGCCGACCGCCGTTCCGGCCCGCTTCGCTGCCTTCGTCAGTTCCGGCTGCTGTGTCATCATCAACTTGCCCGCGTGGTGCATTCCCTGGCCAAGCCGAATTGCCTCCGCAAAGCGTCCATCAATGTTGCACTCTTCCAGAATTGCCGTTTCTCCAGCATGGCTGGCGAGCCGCAGAACGCCCTGATCATTGGTGACCAGAGCGAGGTCGCCGAGGTTGTGACTAAGGCCACCCGCCCCGCGAAACAGCGAGTTTCCTGACAAGACGCCAAGCCCGATGGTCTGTTCGAGCGAGACAAGAACCATGTCATCGATATCACGCGCGCGTCCAAACCAGTGGTGACCAAGGGTTACGGCATGGGCGTCGCTCTCGACCATTGTCGGCGTCCCCAAACGGGTCGAGATGGCGCAGGCTAGATCGACATTCAGCTCAATTAAAACCGGGCTGGAGCGAATATGGCCACTGCGGTGCTCGATGACCCCGGGTAGACCCAGGCAGACCATGTCGATGTCTTCGAGCGAAAGCCCGGCATCGACAACGCAACGACGAACGCCATCCTCGATGAGGTCGATCACGACATTGGTTGATTGACGGTCCAGCCTGATTGGAAGCGTCAAAGCGGAAAGGACGTTTCCGCAGAAATCCGTCACCGCCAGAACCGTGCGGCTGGCAGCAACCTTTGCGCCAACAACCCGAGCCGCCGCGGCGTTCAACTCCAGCATGACCCGGGGACGCCCACGCGCGGTCTCGTTCCTGATGTCGCCGACGTGACGTATTAGTATGAGCCCGTCATCGAGGAGTGATGCTGTTATTGCCGAGACCGTGGTTGTCGAAAGCTGTGTTTTATGGCTGAGTTCCACCCGTGAAATCGGGCCGTGGCGCCTGATGGTGTCGAGAATGCTCCGGCGATTGATTGCTCGCATCAGTTCCGGATCTGCTGTCTTCATGATCTGACGGCCAAATATCGAGCTATGTTATTTAAAACGGATCGCGGATTAAATAGAGGCCATACGCCCACCCAAGTCAACTAAAATCGCGAATTTCAACTTTTGGCGAGTTTGGCGCTCGGTATTTTTCCGCTTTCGGGAAAAATTCTGAACAGCGTCGGCGCGCTAATTATGTGTCTTTGCGTAGCCGTCATGAAAGAGATTGCGCCGCGAAAACGCTGCGATATGGATAGTCTGAACAGACTTGCAAGGGATCCTATTCATGCTGGTTCGAACTTGGAAAACGCAATTTGACGCCGCGCAAAAACAAAAACTGCTCGACTATGCCCACCACGTTTCGCTTCCTGTTCTCTCGACCAGAGAGGGCGCCCGGGGGGTAATGTTTTTTTCCAGTGGCAACCAGTGGACCACCATGACCCTCTGGGATGACCAGGCCTCAATAGACAAGCTCGACGGCGACGCCGAGTACCAGCAGATCGTTGCGGGCATAGAGGCGCTCGGAGTTCTCGGCGACGAGCACTCGGTCGATGTTTTCGACTATGATGGCGGCAGTCTGTCGATGTTTGTTGCTGGTGCAATGAAGAGGGCGGGCACTGACCTATAAAACGCCCCACGCGCGGAAACGACCGCGCCCGGTCATTTCTCGCAGCTCCAGATCATTGGCGAGGCCAACTGCTCCTTGCGGTGTGGTGCCCAAGGCTTTGACGATCATCGCGGTGGACACGACAGGGCGAGCGAGAACGAGAGCGATCAGTTCCGGCAGGCGAGAACTGGATCTGCGTCCCAGAAGTCTGCGCTCCATTCGATGCTTGGCATTCAGCAACCGGTCGTGTTCCTTCAGGCCAAGCATAGCGGCCTCCCGAATGCCGTCCAGGAGGCCGATGAGACGTTGGTGGCGGCTTCCGGCCCTCCTTCGTTCCCGGGGAATGGCACGCAGGCCAGTATTGAGTGCTGGCAGGAATGCAGGTGTCAGGCCATCGCTCCGGATGAGGGCGGACGCGAGTTGTCTGCCCAGCCAGGGGCTGCTCTGTAGCACATCCATTTTTTGCCAGGCATCGATGGCAATTGCGGCTCGCAGCGTGGCCGGAAATCCGTCAGTCGATCTCAGGGCCACATTCCATTCCTCCAGCCGCTCATCCTCGTTCCAGTCGGGATCTCGCAACAGGTTCTGAAACGATGAGGGGGGCACTGACCTTTCGTCTTTCTTGATCGCTTCCAGCGTTGCGGTGCTTCTGGCAATCAGCCGGTCGATCTCGGATAATTCGTCGCTGAGCGTGGAATCGGCATCGACGTCGTCCTCAGCCTCTTCGCTCGTTTCAACGGTCTTGGCTCCGAGGCTCACGTCTTCGTCTTGTCGCCGCTCCCCCTCCTTTGGCTCATCACCACGCAGCCGCGCCAGCCCCGCCGGGCTGAGTGCCCATTCGGCCTTGTTGGCGACGATTTGTCGTCGCGTTCTCAATATCCGGCTTGCGATGCCCATTTCGGACGTGGGTGGCCTTATGTCCATATGCGCATCGTGGAGGACGAGATCTTCGATGTGAACCAGTTCGCCGTCTACCCACAGCGAGGAGGCGGCCTCAGCGAAATCCTGTCTTTCGAGAAAGCCCTGCCCTAAGGACGAGCGCGAGATTCTCTCATCCAGGCGCGCCAATGCTTCCGTTGCCGCAACACAGGGCAACATCAGCGACTCGAGCCGTAGTTGGTGGACGTCATAAAGCATCTAACGCTGATAGAATGCGGCCTTTATGAAAGCAATTTAGGAATTGGCTTTCATATGTGTTTTGTCCGCCTTTATCTTTCGGGCAAAGCGATTCTTGCTTCAAACCCATCTTCCCGGCCACTCGCCGGCGAGGAAAGTCCAAGCGAGCCGCCCATCTGTTCGACCAGATTGTGAACGATTGCCAATCCCAGGCCGGAGCCCGTTGCCTCAGTTGCACCGCGGGTAAAGCGCGTTGTCAGTTTGGGTAGAAGCGACTTTTCGACAATTGCGCCGGCGTTGACGACCCGTAACCCATTGTCCTCATCGATGTACACATCGACAAGGCTGCCTTTCGGGCTGTGGACGAGCGCGTTTTCGAGGAGGTTGCGAACCACAATGCCATAGGCATCCGGGTTGACCCTGCCGTGCAGACTTCCCTCAGGCGAGAGATGAAACTGGATTCGTTTTTCCCCGATATCTGAGCGGCCAATGTCTTCCACCACAAGTTCCACGACGGGCAAAAGGTCGACATCCGTCTCCGATGCACCGATCCCGGCTTCTGCACGAGACATCTGGAGAAGCTTTTCGGCAAGTTGAGCGAGATGAGAAAGCGATCGCTCGATCTGGCCCACCCTTGGAGCGAATTCCGCCGGAATATCGGCCTGCAAACGCTGTGCCTGTGCGAGGGCACCGGCAATGGGTGTTCTCAACTCATGGGCACTATTGGAGGCAAAGGCTCGCTCGGATTCAAGGGCTGCTCGCAGTCGTTCAAGAAGCAGATTGACGGATCGGGCAATCGGGTGCAGCTCGGCTGGTAGGTGCGTGTCATCCACCGGAACCATGTTTCCGCTGTCCTTGGTGCCGATTTCATCGCGCAGCGACTGAACCGGGGCGAGGGTGCGTCTGACAACCAGAATGACGGCAATCATGCTTGCCGGTATGAGCAGCAACAGCGGCAGGATCAGTGCTGTGCCCGCTTCAACAATGGCCTCGCGGCGATTGGCAAAGGCGTCTGCCATTTGCAGGTAGAGATTACCATCTGCGGTGACGACGGTGTAGATCCTTTGAGTATCGGTATCGGCAAAGCCCGGCGCCAGCGGGACGTCGAATGGTTCGGCATCGCTGTCGTGGGATCGAAGGACGACCTCGCCTTCGCGGTCTCGCAGCTGATAGGTAAGATACTCCGTACCGCTCGCTGGCTGGACCAGATGACGTTCCGCTTCCGGGCTGCGCTCCTTCAAATCGTCCGCAATCAGCGGCAGCAGCCGGTCGGCCGTTTCCTGCACCCCGCTGTCGAAGATTTCAGCGAATTCGTCCTGCATGACCATGATGCCAAGCGATGATGCGATAAGCCATGACAGCGCGACAACGCTTGTCAGAGCGATCACCATGCGGCGTGTCATGCTTTCACTTCGTTTCATGTGACTTACCTGATGGTGTAGCCGAGGCCCCGGACGGTCTCGACGCGGTCCGCACCGATTTTCTTGCGCAACCGGCTGACATAGACTTCCACCGTGTTGCTTTCTATTTCCGCGCCGAACTCGTAGAGCGTTTCGTGCAACTGTGCCTTGGATACGACCGCGCCCGGGCGTTCTACCAGCTTTTCCAGAACAGCCCACTCTCTGGCGCTAAGCGTCAGGGCCGTGCCGTTGACAGTGATGTTGCGTGCCACCTGGTTGATTTCTATTCCCGGCAATTTGACCACGGGTGCCGAGCGGCCCTCATAGCGGCGTGAAACCGCCAGCATACGGGCCGTCAGCTCTCCCAGATTGAAGGGCTTGACCAGATAGTCATCCGCGCCCGCATTCAGGCCTTCGATACGGTCCGAAACCTGATCATGCGCGGTCAGAATGATAACCGGCGTAGGATCGTTGCGTTTCCGCAAGCCGCGCAGCAGCGTGAGACCTTCTCCATCCGGCAGCCTTAGGTCCAGCAGTATAAGGCCGTAATCGACGGTCTGCGTCGCAGCGATGGAGTCCGATACCGTCTTGAACCAGTCCACAGCGTGTCCTGCCGCTGCCACATGGTCGCGAAGAGCTTCGCCCAAAACCCCATCATCTTCGACAAGCAGAACCCGCAAGCATACCTCGCTTCCAGCCCGGACTGAGACGGGCATGGTTAGTGCGTATGCTGTGCCTCTCGTCCCGTCAAGCGGTCCGCCTTTCACGCCGTCGGACGGTGGGTGCATGCGCTGAAGACATCGAGTGACGGTTTATAGACCGAAGTCGAAATATTCATCATGCCCAGAATGCTGTGAAAGAAATTGTCATGAGATTTTCCGCCAGCCTGTGCTTCCTTGGAAAGGCAACTGGTGTCCAGCCCCATGGACTTTGCAAAGTCATCATCGACCCACACGATGAAGGGGACATGTGTCTGTTCCGGTGGCGCGAGAATATATGGCGCTCCATGCAGGTAAAGCCCGTTTTCACCCAGCGATTCACCGTGGTCGGAGGCGTAGATCAAGCCCGTGGCAAGTCTGTTGGAGCGGGCTTTCAGCTTGTCGATGACGCTTGAAAGAAAGTGGTCCGTGTAGAGCAGGGTGTTGTCGTAGGCATTGACGATCTCACCGTCCTTGCAATCGGGAAGCTCTGCCGTCTGGCAATCGGGCTTGAACTGGCGGAACTCGTCGGTATAGCGCAGATGATAGGTCGGCCCGTGGCTTCCCATCTGATGCAGAACGATGACGCTGTCCTTGGTCACATTATCGAGCCAGCTGTCGAGCCGATCCAGAAATATGTCGTCGCGGCATTCGCCGGTCGGGCAGAACTTTGGATCAAGCGCAGCGGTCAGGTCGAAATAAGGAATACGGTCGGCGACGTTCTTGCTGCCTGTGTTGTTGTCCCACCAGCGTGCGTCTACGCCAGCATGAACGAGAACATCGAGGACATTTTCGTTCGAAAGCGCCTTGCTATGGCTGTACTCCGAGCGCGGAAAACGGGAAAACATGCAGGGTATGGAAATTGCGGTCGCGGTGCCACAGCTGACCGTGTTCGGGAAATAGATGACATTCCGTTTCTTGAGCTCGGGATTTGTCTCGCGACCATAACCATTCAGCGAGAAGTTTGCTGCCCGAGCCGTTTCCCCTGCGACGATGATGGTGACGCGTGGCTTGGTGATGCCGCCCAGCGCAGGCACCACTTTGGCATCCTGCCCGGTGGGTGAAACAGTGAGTTTTGCTTCCTTGTCTGCCTGGGAGAAATAGTGGATCGTCGACGAAATCGGCGTCAACGGATTGAGGGTTTTGACGATATCCTTGTGCTGGCGCACAGCGGTTGTGAATGTCTTGGAATTTGCCGCGGCCACCGCTGCGACCACGGAAAGACATGCCAGAATGGCCAGCGTATTCCACAAAACTTTGCCAAGGATGGGCCGGTGATCGATGCGCACGAATGCGAGCAGGGCAATCGGAATTCCGGCAAACAATACCAGATGGAGGGCAAAGCCTGCTGTCATCAGATTACCTGCTTCAGCGTTCGTCGTCTCAAAGGCATTGCGAACCATGTCGCTGTCGATGATTGCGCCAAAACGATCCATGAACCAGGACGAAACGGCGGCGATGATGATCAGAACCGAAAACACGGGTTTCGTTATGTACTTTGCGGAAAAGAAGATGAAAACAGCAGTAAAGGCTGCGCTCATGGCGATATAGAGTCCGTATATCGCGACGGGATATGCGGACAGATAAGTGTGAACCTTTGTCCAGAACGTGTGGTTGGTGAAAAACAGTAGATAGAGAGCGGTGACAATACTGAGCGGCACGCTGCCAATTGTCGGTCTTCTAATGTCGCTATGCCCACCTCTGATTGTCTGAATTTGTAGTGCCATTGTCTTCTTTCCGCCATGCTAGCTCACGGAGGCGCGGCTTTCAGAAAGCTGCGCGTCGATAACATCTCGATGCGGGGATGTGTCATCTAGCTGACATGAAACTGAACGCTCGACCACGTGGTCTGGCGATGCCGAATAAATGTGCACAGGGTTGGCTGTTAAAATCCACCCTTCAGAACGCGTGGTTTTTCTCAGGGCCTATATCTGGTTAGTTCACACATGCGTGAAGAGAAAAATGCGCGGCAGAGTCGCTCCGATTTTTCCTTCGCCGGGTCGCATATCCATGACCTGCCTCGTGTTCGATGGATTGGAAATCCGATGGCCCCTTTGTCTCGTGTTCTGGCGCTTTTGCTTTCAGTCCTGATCTTTCCTTGCGGGGCTGCATCCGCCTTCGATGAGTTGCCACGGCGTGATCAGATCGCCCTTATGGCGCAAGCGAAACATCGGGGCACGACAGGCATCGCCAGAAAAACCAGGGAGGTCGATGCTCGTCCTGCTTCTCCAGGCGAGATCGTTATCACCTTCATAAAAGGGCAGGGCGTAGAAACCCGATCCAAGCCCGCTGAAATTGGCGACTGGGTTGTCAGAAATCGCTGCGAAGAAACGGGTAATGAGGAAAGCCTGGTAAAGGCTCGCGTTTTTCGGGATCGCTATGGTGAACCACTTACCGCTCAGGACGCAGCCGGTTACAGGTCGTTCAAACCTGACGGCCCCGAGATGACCTATTTCATCGTCACTGAGGCGGCAGGGCCCTTCAATTTCAAGGCTCCCTCGGGCGACACTGCAGTGGCGCTGCCAGGCGATGCGATCGTTCAGTTGCAAACGGATGAAGGCGAGACGTTTGGTGTGGCCCAGGCCACCTTTGCCTGCACTTATGAAATCGTCGAGCCTGCGAGAACGATCATCGACGCCGCGATGAGATAATTCAGGGCAGGAATTCAAGCAATCTGCGCTCATCCATGCGCAGACCCGCAACGCTTTTCTGTTCCGCCGCCATTATTTTTTGCAGCCTGCGCACGGCCTTTTCGTCGGATGCCAGATCAAGAACGCTTGGGTGCACATAGCTTTTCCGGCAAATTGCGGGGGTGTTGGACAGTTCTTCGGCAGCCGCCACACACATTCCCTTCATCGTCGGCTTCTCATCCGCCGCAAGCGCACGGCTTGCATTGCCGAAAGCGGCCAGCGTGCCGCCCCATGTCCTAAAAGTCTTGGCTGAAATGCCTTCGCCTGCGACCTCTGAAATATAGGCGTTGAGTGCACTGGAATCGATCGGATGAACAAGTCCCTTTTCATCCTGCCAGACAAAGAGCTGCTTTCCCGGAAGATCCGCGATGTTTTCCAGAATGCGTTGGAGGCGTGGATGTCTCAGTTTCCGCTTTACCCGCTGGCCGCCCTTCGCCGCAAATCTGAGCTCTATCGTTTCGCCGAAGGAGATGTGTTTCTTCAGCAACGTCGTTGCCCCGTAAGTGCCGTTGGTTTCGAGATAGGTCTTGTTGCCAACTCTCAAATAGGCTGCATCAAGCAGGAGAACGAGCGCCGCAAGCGTGACCTTCTCACCATGAACCTGCTTTGCAATATCATTTGCAGCACGGCGTCTTATTGCAGGCAGCGCTTCGCCAAAGGTCTTCAGTTGGTAAAACTTGGTCTCACCTCTGAGCGTGTGCCAATCAGGATGATAGCGGTATTGCTTGCGTCCACGTGCATCGTAGCCGGTTGCCTGAAGGTGGCCATTTGGGTCTATGCAGATCCAGACTTTCTTATAGGCTGGGGGCACGCCAAGGGATTTCAGGCGGGTGATTTCCACCTTGTCTGAAAGCAGCGCGCCATCTGGCAGCCGGTACGAAAAGCCTTTTCCGCGCCGCTCACGCGATATGCCTGGCTCCTGATCGCTGACATAGGTCAACCCGATTTTCTTCAAGAGACGAATTGGAAGCTGGTTCATGCTTTTGGATGCTCCTCACGCTGTGAGGAATAATGCGCCCGCCCTATGTCAGTTCCCATCGTGTGCTGAAGGATGCGGCATGGCAGCCGCATCCTTTGAAAGCAGAATTATGCTTCGGGGCTAAGCTTCAATATCTGTGATTTCCCGCCGCCTCGTTCTTCGGTCACGGCGTATACGGAGCCATCCTTGTCGATCTTGACATCGCGGATTCGAGCTTCAAGCGGAAGACGCCCTTCTGACACCACCTTGTCATTTTCCAGCTTCAGTACCACAAGCCCCTGCGTAACAAGGCCGCCGATGATGAGGGACCCTTTCCACTCGGGAATAGCGTCAGAACTGTAATAGGCCATGCCGGATGGTCCAATCACCGGGTCCCAGTAGTAGACGGGTTGTTCCATTCCCTCTTTGGCAGTCAAGCCTTCGCCCACCGTTCCCCCACTGTATTCAATGCCATAGGTGATAATCGGCCAGCCGTAATTGAGGCCCGCCTTGGGCAGGTTCAACTCGTCACCGCCCTTTGGCCCGTGTTCCACGGTCCACAGTCTTCCGTCGCCATCGATCGTCGCGGACTGGATGTTGCGATGGCCATAGCTCCAGATTTCTGGGAGCGCGTTGTCCTTGCCGACGAAGGGATTGCCTTCGAAGGGCTTGCCGGAAGTGTCGATGCGGAAAACCTTGCCCAGCCCGCTCGCCGTGTCCTGCGACTGCCCACGCATCTCGGCATCGGATCTCTCGCCAACGGTCACGAAAAGCTCGCCCGCGGGTCCGAATGCTAAGCGCGATCCAAAGTGCTTGTCGCCGTCATAGGTCGGCATCTGCCGGAAGATTACGCGCGTATCTTCCAGAACGGCCTTATCGCCGTTTTGCACAAGCTTCGCTGAGGCGACCGATGTGCCGTTGCCGCCATCGCGAGGCTCAGAGAATGAAAAGTAGATGTTGCCTGAGGATTCGAAGTCTGGGGCAAGGGCGATATCAAGCAATCCCCCCTGTCCGTCGGATGAAACTTGCGGGACGCCTTCCAGCGCAGGACCCGCTTTTCCATCCGCAATAATGTGAATTGCCCCTTCTTTAGCAGCCACGAGAAGGCGACCATCGGGCAGGATTTCCATCGACCAGAGATGGGGCAGATCATCAGCGACGACAGTCTTTTGCAAGGATGGCATCTTTTCCGGCTGAGCGGCTCGTGTCTGCTCCTTGAATGCCGGTTTCTGATCGGGCGCGTTCGGTTGTTTCGTCTCTGCCGTATTCGCCGACTGGGCATTGGCCAGAGGTGCGAGCGGGACGAAAAGGCACATCGCAAAGGCAGTGGTCGTCAACAGGCGCTGTGGTCTAGGCATTGGTCTCCCTTCCATGGATTGATTGCCAACCGAAAACACATCCTGGAAAAATTCGTTTCGACACGGCCGTATCAATAAAACTTGAAGAGTGCGGGGCGAAAACATGTGACCCAGAATTCACAAGGAACCTTTCCTCGTTATGCGAGTTTTGCAGTGTCGCAAATCGCAGGAGGGTGCCATGCAAATCATAGACAACAAAGAAATAGAAGCGACGGAGATCAAGCCAATCCTGAGCGTTGTGGAATTTTGTCAGCGTTATCGTCTGGACAAGGTCGAGGAAAGCCGCTTGAAAGCGCTGTTTGGCGACTTTGCTTCCCGCCATGAGTTGCTCATGAATGCTCAGCGCAAGGCAACATTCCGGTAAATGGTGCGTCAGGGATTAGCGGTGGCAATGATCATGAAGACGTCGAACCGGGTGCTCTTACCCAGGATTTGATGTGAAGGTTTGCGTATGCCGGGCATTGGCTCGGCTCGCAAGGGCCACTTGAGAACAACGCGTTTCTGCGCATTTGCAAGGGCAATTTCCATAAGTTCAGCCTGGTCGGGATCCGCGCCGACCAGCTCCCTCAAAACCCGCATCTCTTTCTTCACCAATGCGGTGTTCTGCCGTGGCGGGTGCATGGGATCGATCAGAATGACCTCAGGCGAAAGTGTAGGGATAAGCTCCCGGGAGTCACCGTGAAGCAGTGTCATTCGCGAGACTATCTCCTCATAGACTCCATTTTCCTGTGAAGCGCGCGTGAGCGCATCGGACAACATGTCGTACATCGGCTTTGATCGTTCGATGAGCGTGACGTTGCAGCCGAGCGACGCGAGCAGAAATGAATCGCGTCCCAATCCCGCCGTGGCGTCAACAATGTCAGGGGTTTTGCCAGCCTTCAGCCCTGCCGCCTTCGCAAGCGCCTGACCGCGTCCTTCACCGGAGCGTAGCCTGTGGCCGACGGCGCCGCCGACGAAATCTATTCTGAAACCTGCGTCTTGATCTTCTGTCTTCATTGTCGTCTCAAAAAGGGCAGGGGCTGCTAAAGCTGATATCTTGCCCGTCCGGGTGGCGAAACCCAAGTTTTTCCGCGTGCAGCAGCAAACGCGGGGCAGCGGCCAGCGCATCGCCCTCGGAATAAAACTCGTCTCCGAGGATGGGATGCCCAAGGGCTTTCATATGCACACGCAGTTGATGGGTTCTGCCGGTTAGGGGATGGAGCCTCAGCCGCGTGGCGGGAAGTGAAAGACGCTCCAGCACCTGCCAATCCGTCTGGGCGTTCTTTCCGTTTGTGAAGTCCACACGGTGCCTTGGCTTGTTGTCGGGGTCTATTGCAAGTGGCAGATCGATATGGCCACTTTCGTCCGCCACAGTGCCCCAGACCACCGCGACATATGATTTCTCGGTCGTGCGCTCCTCGAACTGCCGCGCGATTGCCGCATGGGCCCTTTTGTTCAGAGACATCAGGACGATGCCGGACGTGTCCTTATCCAGCCGATTGATCATCAAAGCGTTGCGGAATGTCTTCTGAACTCTTGTCGCCAAACTGTCCGACAAAGCAGGATCCCGGCCAGGTACGGACAGCAGTCCGCTCGGCTTGTCGAGAACAAGAAAATCCTCGTCCTGATAGATGATCGAGACGTAAGGCTCCATGGGAGGATTATAGACAGGATTGGCAAGCTCTGTTGTCATGCTGCCTCATATCACGAATCTCTGCGAAGGCGAGGTCTGCATTGTCACTGGTTTGGCAGGGGAAGGGTGACCCGACCGCTTGTCAGATCCATGACCATTTTCGCCGTCTCAACAGCTGTTGCCAAGGGCACAGCGAGATGCAGCGTAGCGCCATCGGCGGTAAAGGTCTCGGCGGTGATGGAGAGATTTGGAACAGCCTGCAACCTTGATTTCACCAAGGCGAGGTCGGAAAATCCACATTCCATCTGCGCTGCAGTCACCGGTATGATCTCGGTCTTCTCACCGTTTCTCAGGCAGGTTGCTGCCGTCCCGCCATAGGCCCGCATCAGCCCGCCACTTCCAAGCAATATGCCGCCAAACCAGCGGATGACGACGACCGCCACCATGTCGAGCGACTGTCCGTCCAGAGCTTGGAGGATAGGCTTGCCTGCGGTGCCGGAAGGTTCTCCGTCATCGCTGAAGCGATAGACCTGGCCGGTGCGCCACGCCCAGCAATTATGCGTCGCGGTGGGGTCAGAATGTTCCTCGATGAAGCGCTTTGCCGCATCTTCATCCGCAATGGGACTGGCCAGCGCGATGAACCGGCTTTTCTTGATGTCCTGAGCAAAGGTTTCGGGGCGGGCGAGTGTGAACATGTCCTGTCATTAGCGCATGTACCGCAACACGCAAATCGTTATAAGGCATAGAAAAGAAACGCATATGGATTTTTCGGATAATGGACGGCAGGCAAGTGACGATCATCGGTGGCGGCCCGGCGGGCCTGATGGCCGCAGAGGTTCTGTCCTCAGCCGGTGCGATGGTAACCGTGTTCGAAGCCATGCCGACGGTGGCCCGTAAATTCCTCATGGCTGGCAAGTCCGGCCTCAACATTACCCATGCCGAGGACTATAGCGCATTCGTCAGCCGTTTCGGCTCCGCTCAGACGAGACTTCGATCTGCGCTGGATGATTTCACTCCGCAGATGCTTCGCGACTGGGCGCTGGAACTGGGGCAGGAGACATTCGTTGGCACGTCCAACCGGGTATTTCCCGTCGCGATGAAAGCCTCGCCGCTTCTTCGAACATGGCTGAGCAGGCTAGAGCGCCAGGGTGTGACGATCAAGACCCGGCATCGCTGGGTCGGTTTCGAGGGCGACGCTCTTGCATTCGAGACACCGGATGGGCGGATTGTGGTCGAGAGTGATCTGATCCTGATCGCCCTCGGCGGGGCAAGCTGGCCTAGGCTCGGCTCGGATGGTGCCTGGGTTCCTTGGCTTAAGGCAGCGGGCGCTGAGGTCGTTGATTTCCAGCCCGCAAATTGTGGCTTCAATGTTGGATGGAGCGATTACTTTCGGGACAGATTTGCCGGTACTCCCATAAAATCCGTTGCGCTGACGTCAGGCGAAGAGCGGTTCGAGGGCGAATTCGTCATCAGCACTCACGGCATCGAAGGAAGTCTGGTCTACGCGCATTCGGCAAGCGTCCGTGATGCCCTCAAATCGGGAAAAGGTTCGACGCTCCTTGTCGATCTTGCGCCCGGCAGGACACAAGACCGTATTGCAAACGATCTGGAGCGGCATCCGCGCAAAGACAGCCTGTCCAACAGGCTTCGGAAGGCCGCCAGCCTCTCGCCGGCGAAGATCGCCCTTTTGCGGGAATGTCACCCGGACCTCGCCGACATGTCCTTTCAGCAGCTTGCTGCGGCCATAAAGGCTTCGACCATTCCCGTAACTTCGCCACGACCCATCGCGGAGGCAATATCCAGCGCAGGCGGAGTAGGCTGGTGTGATATTGACGATCATTTCATGCTGAAATCCCGTCCTGGAATATTCGTCGCCGGAGAAATGCTGGACTGGGAAGCGCCCACCGGCGGTTATCTTTTAACTGCTTGTTTTGCGACGGGAAAAGCAGCGGCAAACGGTCTTCTCCATTGGAGGAATCGGACGTATTAGCTATATGTTGCAATGCGCTATTGCGCAGGCGACAAAAAAACGCTTGATAGCTCTTTACGTGTGAAATGGGTAGAGACCGTTGCCGGTTGTAGGCGCGGCCTGGGTGGATGAGAGCAGCCGTTCTCGTTGGTGATGATTTATGACTGAAGCATCTGCATTGGGTCAATGGCCGATCGGTGGTGGCGAAGCGGGCGATCTCGTCCGTTCTTACGACTGGTCAAAGACATCGCTCGGCCCCATGTCGTCGTGGCCGGCCAACCTGCGCCACAAGGTAAATTCCGTCGTCAACTCCCCAATCCCGCAAGTTCTGATGTGGGGAAAAGACCACGTCATGATTTACAATGACGGCTACATCGAAATTGCCGGAAATTACCACCCCCGCGCTCTGGGCGACACGGTACCTACGATCTGGCCGGAAATATGGGACTGGAACCAGAAAATTCTGGAAGCCGGTTTTCGCGGTTCGGTCCAGTCGTTTCGTGATCAGAAAATGGTGCTGAAAAGAAACGGGCAGCCGGAAGAGGTTGTCTTCGATCTGTTCTATACGCCGATTCATAACGATGCAGGCACAGTCGATGGCGTCTTGTGCACTGTGCTGGAGAACACCGACAAGGTGAAGGCCGTTCAGGAACTGGCAGAGAGCCGGGAAAATCTGATGGCCAGCAACAATCGCTTTCGGGCGGCGGTTGAGGCGGTTCACGGCGTTTTGTGGACCAATAGTCCCGACGGACGAATGCTCGGCGAGCAAACGGGGTGGTCCGGGCTGACCGGGCAGAGCTACGAAGCCTATCAGGGTTACGGCTGGGCCGATGCGGTTCATCCTGACGATCGCCAAGGATCCATAGACAGCTGGAACCGCGCTGTTGCTGCCAAGTCTACCTATATCTGGGAGCATCGCGTAAGGCGTCACGATGGCATTTACCGGACTTTTGCCATTCGCGCAGTACCCACCCTCAATGACTTGGGCGCGATAACAGAATGGGTCGGCGTCCACACCGACATTACCGATCAGCGCGAGGCGGAAGAAACCTTGCGTGAGCATTCTGCCAATCTTGAGCGGGAGATCCGGCATCGTATAAGGGCGGAAGATCAACTCCGACAACTCAACGAGGGGCTGGAGGCGCGCGTCGCTGCCGAAATCGCTGAACGTCGCCACGCTGAACGGGCCCTCCAGCAAGCGCAAAAAATGGAATCCATCGGTCAGTTGACCGGCGGCGTCGCTCACGATTTCAACAATCTGCTGCAGGTCGTGGCTGGCAACCTGCAACTGCTCGCCAAGGACGTGGTTGGCAACGAGCGCGCAGAACGCCGGGTTACCAATGCGCTGGCAGGGGTGAGCCGTGGCGCGAAGCTGGCGAGCCAGTTGCTCGCTTTTGGACGCAGGCAGGCGCTGGAGCCGCGTGTCATCAATATCGGCCGCTTTGTCGCGGGAATGGATGATCTGTTGCGCCGTTCGATTGGCGAGGCTGTCGAGGTCGAGGTTATCACCGCAGGAGGACTGTGGAATACCTATGCCGATCCCGCACAGGTGGAAAATGCCTTGTTGAACCTTGCCATCAATGCCCGCGATGCAATGTCGGGATCTGGCAAACTCACCATCGAAGTCGGCAATGCGTCTCTCGATCTCGATTATGCCCGCACCCATGCTGAGGTGGAGCCGGGTCAATATGTCATGCTGGCGGTCACCGATACCGGGTCTGGCATGACGCCTGATATTATCGACAAGGTGTTCGAGCCATTTTTCTCCACCAAGCCCGAGGGCAAGGGAACTGGCCTTGGCCTTTCGATGGTCTATGGCTTCGTCAAGCAATCCGGCGGTCACGTGAAGATCTACAGCGAGGTCGGACAGGGCACGACGGTCAAGGTCTATCTTCCGCGCTCGCTGTCCGACGAAGACCGCGAAGTCGTGGTCCAGACCGGACCCATCGTCGGCGGGACAGAAACCATTCTCGTCGTTGAAGACGACGATGAGGTCAGAAGCACCGTTGTCGAGACGCTTTCCGACCTCGGATACCAGGTGCTGACCGCACGTGATGCTCAGGCGGGCCTGACGGTTGCAGAAAGCGGAGTTCCCATCGATGTCATCTTCACAGATGTCGTCATGCCGGGTCCGTTGAAAAGCAGCGAAATGGCCAGACGCGCAAAGGAGCGACTGCCGCATCTCGCGATACTCTTCACCTCCGGTTACACGGAAAATTCCATCGTTCACGGCGGCAAGCTCGATGCTGGCATAGAGTTGCTGTCCAAGCCCTACACTCGCGAAGCATTGGCGCGGCGGCTGCGGCACGTTCTTGCCAACCAGAAGCAGAGAGTGGAGTCAGGCAGGGAGCGGGACACCGACAGGAATGTTGTCGCCAATCGCCCAGATCGGGCATCCATACGGGTCCTTCTGGTGGAAGACGACGAACTGATCCGGATGAACACCGCTGACATACTGCTTGAGAGTGGTCATGTGGTGGTGGAAGCAGCTAACGCGACACAGGCGCTTGATCTCATCGAGCGGGAGGAAATCGATGTCCTGATGACCGATGTGGGCTTGCCGGATATGAGTGGCGCAGACATGTCAGTGCTGATCAAACAGCGCAAGCCGGATATCGGGATAGTGTTCGCAACTGGGGACAGTTTCCTGCCGGGCAATGCCCCTGCCGGTTCCGTTCTGCTGTGCAAACCCTATAACGACAATGACGTGCGTTTCGCGCTCGCCCATGCCGTCAGCGAAGAGATTGGCGGCAAATAAGATGTGGGACGATCAGTAGCCGCGGCTCATGTCCACCGTTGCAGGCAATGTACCGGTCTGTCGCCATGATCTGATATTGTCGGCCACGATATGGGCCGCAGTCTGGCGGTTCGTTGGTGCCGATATATGCGGTAGCACGGTGACGTTCGGGTGCTGCCAAAAGGGCGATTCCCGCTCAAGTGGCTCTTTTTCAAACACATCCAGCACTGCGTGGGATAATTGTCCTTCGGCCAATGCCGCCAGCAAGTCATCGGATACGATCACAGCTCCACGCGCAAAATTTATGATGGATGCGCCTGTCTTCATCTCTGAGAAACGTGCCCTGTTGAGCAGTCCGCGCGTTTCAGCCGTCAGGGGGAGCAGACAGACGAGAATATCGCTCTTAGCAAGCAATTGTGTGAGCCCGGCGTCACCAGAAAAAGTCTCGACCCCTTCGATCACTTTGTGGGAGCGGCTCCAGCCAATTGTATGAAAGCCCGCCTGCTGCAACCGCTTGGCGGCTTGTGTCCCGAGTGTCCCCAGCCCCATGAGTCCGACGGTCACATCTTGCGGATGCCGGTATTCCAGTTCGGCCCAGATGTGCTTGCTCTGGTGGTCACGGTAGGCTGGCATGTCGCGATGCAGGTAGTAGGTCCAGGCGAGAACGGCCTCGGACATGACGCGAGAAAGCTCGGGATCTGTCAGGCGAACGATGGGTGGGGCGTCCGCTCCAAGTTCCGCCACGAGCCTCTCCACGCCGGCCCAAAGACTGTGGATCCACCTCAGGCCTTTCAGCTGTGCGATATCCGAAGGGTCGGGATTGGCGACAATGGCTATCTCGGCGAGATCGCGCTCTTCTGCCGACATGCTCCCGAACGGCAGGATTGTTTCGGTTGGCAGTGCGGTAGCAAGTACCCTTATCCATTCGGCTTCATTGGCGTCGGTCGTGCGGGAAACAAACGCGATGGGTGCGGCCATGAGGGTATCCTGATCATGAAGGTTTACGCATCAATGCGCAAAAGCTCCGTATAAATCCAGTGCAAGACCGCCATGCACAAGAAAAAATGCCCGCAGAACGCGGGCATTTTTGAATTGATTTATGCCGGTTCAGGCGCGGGCTTCTTTGCATCCCCATAATAGGCAGAGAACTGCTCGTGATAATGCTCGGAGCCGCCAGGGCCAGCGTAACGCTGCAATTCGTTCATGTCCGTCTTGTTGAGGACAATGCCGAGCGTCTTGTTGGCAATCTGCGGCTCATGGCTCATCAGGTTCTGGACCATCTGAATTGGCGTCTTGCCCCACTCGGTCACGAAGACAAAGCCATCGACCTGGGAAGCGAACGCCTTGGCGTCGATGACCGGCACGACGGGTGCAAGGTCAACGATGATGTAATCACAGGCTTCACGTGCCGAGTCCATGAACTTGCGCATACCGGAGGATGCCAGCAACTCGCTGGAGTGAGCAAACTGGTTGCTGGTCGACACCGGCAGAATGCCCATTTTGGTGCGGCTGTCGACCTTGACGGCTTTCGTCCAGGGAACCTCGTCCAGAACCACTTCCACCAGACCAGCAGACTGACGCGTGGTCAACATGCGGCTGAGGCCGGGATTGCGGATGTCGGCATCCACAACGAGCGTGCGCTTGCCTGTGGTAGCGATGAGACCGGCCAGATTGAGCGCAACGACCGACTTGCCTTCGTTGGGCAAGCAGGAGATGACACCGATCACCCGGCACTCGCGTTCCTGTATGACGACATCGGCTGTCAGTTTCACGTTGCGAAGCGTTTCCGTAAAACTGGAGCGCGGGCTGTCGACCGCAAGGCGGAGCATTTTCTGGAACGAGACGTGGCCGTTGTCCTCGATATCCGTATCAGGAACATCCGGCGTCGCCGCCCCGGTTTCCGCTCTTGTCGTCTCAACTCCCTTTTCTCCAATGAAGGGAAGGTAGCCAAGGAAGCGCATGCGCAGATTGTCGCGCACATCGTTACCCGTGTGGAAATAACGATCCCGGAATTCCAAAACAGCCGCGACACCACCGCCCAGCATCAGGCCGAGAACGATGGAGAGAGCCATCGTCATGGTCTTTTTCGGGCTGGATGGCGACGTGGGAAGACCTGCATCGGAGATGATGCGGGCTTTCGCAATCGGGAAGGATTGCTTCTGTGAAGCTTCTTCGAAGCGACCGAGATAGGACTCGTAAAGCGTCTTCAGTGCTGCGGCCTGTTGTTCCAGTTCACGCAGCTTGACCATGGTCATGTTGGCTTCGGAATTGCGGCCCGCAACACGGTCGATGTTTTCACGCAGCGACTGAACGCGCGACTGCGTTACGTCGAAATCATTCTTGAAGCTGCCGGTCAGTTGCTGGAGTTCCTGGTAGATCTGACGGGACAGATCGCCCTTTTCGCTGGCGAGAGCAATGGCCTGAGGGTGATCCTTGCCAAATTGCTGCACCACACCGCGCTCGCGGTCGGAAATGGCGATATAGCGTTTGCGCAGATCCTGTATGACGGAGTTGTCAGTGTCGCGTGCCGAAACGATTGCGTTGTTGACTGCGTTTTCCGGCCCTTGATCGACAATCGACTTGTACTGGGTGTAACGCGCTGACGCCGTTGCCGCATCCGCCTGGGCGGCGATCAGCTGGCCATTCAGATCGGAAAGCTGACCCTCGGAGATCAACTCCCCGCGGGAAGACACGATATTATTTGCAGCCTTGTATTTCTCGACAGCCAGCGATGCCGCCTGTGAACGCTGGTTCAGGTCGGTCAGTCGCTCCTGAAGCCAGACCGAGGCCCGTTCGGTGGCGTCGAAATTGGCATTCAGCTGTTCTGTTAGATAGGAATTGGCGTAGGTTCTCGCGATCTGCGTTGCCAGCTGCCGGTCAATGGAGCGGATCGAAATTGCAATGACCGAGCTTCGTCCGACACGTTCGACCGTCAGAGCCTGCTGGATGACGGCAGCCGCTTTCTCACGACGTCCATTGCGCATGGCATCTTCCGAAGCGGGCGGGGAATTCGGTGTCAGGAGATCGACCACGCCCTTGACGGATGCCTTGATGAGATCCACCGGCGACATCGGCGGATTGACGATCGTCTCGTTGCTATCCAGCTTCGCCTTGTCGACGACTGTCAGCGCCATTTCCTTGGATTTGAGGATTTCGACTGCGCTTGCGATGCGGTTGTCGATGATCTGTGCCGCTGGCACGGGAGATTCATCTTCAGCATAACGGGACAAGCTTTCGTCCAGCAGCACCTGTGTCATTGCGGTATAGACGGGTGTCGCCATCACGAGATAAAGACCGGCGAGTGCCATCGCCGCAATGACGCAGGCGGCGATGATGTTGGCGCGGCGTACCACGGCGGCCCATAGGCGGTCGAGGTCTATAAACGTATCGGCGTCCTTGGACGATTCCGGGAAATTCATGTTCGATCTAAAGGTCTTGTGGTGCATTGACCCACCTTGTGTTTAAAAACGGCGAGCGGGAACGCAGTTCTCGTGCTTTCCCGCCTCACTCAACTTCATCGATCAAGCCGCTTTGACGCGACCTTCGTGGTTCCTCACCAATTCCTTGATGGAGGCCAAAACCTGGGCCTCCATATCTGCGCGCATCAGGGAAAACGCGACATTCGCCGCGATAAATCCCTGCTTGCTGCCGCAGTCGAATGTCCGCCCGCCGAACTTCTGTCCGTGGAACGGCTGTATCTCCCCCAAACGCTTCATGCCATCCGTCAACTGGATTTCATTGCCTGCACCGCGCTCCTGCTTGGCAAGAATATCGAAGATTTCTGGCTGCAGAATATAACGGCCATTAAGGTAGTAATTGGATGGAGCCGCAGATGGTTCCGGCTTTTCAACCATTTCTGTTACGCGAAAACCGTGGCTGACGGTGTCACCAACGCCGACAATGCCGTAGGACGATGTCTCATCCGGAGCACATTCTTCCGTACCGACGATATTTCCGCCGACCTCATCATAGAGTTCCATGAGACCAGCGATACAGCCGCGGGCACCATAAGAAACCATATCCGGCAGGAGCAAGGCGAACGGCTCCTTGCCGACGAGTTCTCTTGCGCACCATACGGCATGACCAAGGCCGAGCGGCACCTGCTGACGTGTATAGCTGACTGTGCCGGCAATGGGGAGCATCTTTTCGAGTTGCAAGACCTGCATGGTCTTGCCAGAGCGCGTCAGCGTGTTGACGAGTTCGGGAGCGCTATCGAAATAGTCTTCGATGGCTGTCTTGTTTCGGCTGGTCACAAAAATAATGTGCTCGATACCGGCCTGCATAGCCTCGTCCACCGCATACTGAACCACCGGCCGGTCAACGATGGTCAGCATTTCCTTGGGCATTGCCTTGGTTGCGGGCAGGAAGCGCGTGCCGTTACCGGCGACGGGGATTACGGCCTTTCTGACTGTCCTGTTAAGGTCCATGGCGTTCTCCTTGAAGGTTCGATAAGCGGGTCCAAACAAATCAGGATGCCTGCCGCTTCATGTCTGTGGGAAGGGGTGTCGGAAAAACCGCGCCGCGCAATTTCTTCAGCCTCGCCTCGATCGGCATCCGCAGATGCCGAAGCGCAACTGGGTCCTTTGCAGCTATTTTTATGACATCCATGATCGACCGGCGCTTGATACTGGAAACGAGCATCAGGAAGTGACGTGCTTCTACCAGGCTGCGTGTTCGCATCCTTTGTGCTTCGCTCGCTGCGGGTGGAAGTGTGTATCGGGACAGAAAATCCTCATCCGCGGCGATCATGGCGTCAACATGCTGAATTTCCAGAACGCGCGAAATCGAACCTTCCCGAATATTGTAGATATAACCGGGCGAGGGCTCGATGGCGCAGCGCGCGCCAACGGCCAGTGCCGAGGCCAGCAGGAGATAATCTTCGCCGATCCGAAGGTCAGGCCGGAAGCGCAGGGCATTCTCGTTCAGGAACTCACGCCGGAACATTGGCTTCATGTAGCCAAAATTGAAGGTCGAGCGGAAGATGATATTTGAGGCTATGAAATTTTCGAGTGTGAGTGTGCCTTGCTGCTCAAGGAAGTTGGCCGAAAACATCGTTTCCCTGGCACGCCCATCCGTATAAACGACATCCAGATTATCGACGACGATTTCTGCCGGACCGCTCTCGGCCCGGTCTATCATCCGCCGTGTTCTGAGTGGCTGAATGACATCGTCGGAATCGAGAACCGCGATCCAACGACCTACCGCTGCGTCGATGCCTGCGTTACGGGCACCACCGGGGCCGAGATTGCGTTCAAGGGCGATCAGTCGGACACGGGCATCCTGTTGCGTTAGCCCGGAAACGACCTCACGCGTGTTATCTGAAGACTGATCGTCAACGACGATGACTTCCACCGTGACCTCGTCTTGCGCCAGGGCGCTTTCGATAGCTGCAGCGATCGTGTCGGCCGAGTTATAGGCGGCGATGACGAAGGTAACATCGGGCGGCAACGGAGCGTCCATCATGTTGCCTCCACTGTGCCGTACTGGCGTATTTCGCGTACACCGAAGGCGCCGCTAACGGAGCCCATATGCAGCGCCATACGCAGCAATTGACGATTGCGGCGGACAGGGCTGAAAGTGCTCAGTAGCGCTGAAGACGCGCAAAATGCCACTTTCGACGCGGCCGTGACGATTTGCCCAATTCTGCGTGTTCCCGGTTTGCGTTCTGCAAGCAGGCGTCCATGGGTCTGGCCTGAGCGGAAACGCCGTTTGGCGAGCCACATGAAGCTTGCTCGGCTGTCCGGCACGGGTTCGGACAATATGGCTTTTTCGGCAAAGGCGATGCGCCCGCCATCCGCGTGCATGTGAGAGAAGAAATGCGTGTCTTCTCCACCGCTCTGGCCGAGAGACAAAGCAAATCGGCGACCCGCGACGGAAGGCGCAGTCATGCGCAGAAGGGTGTTGCAGGTATAACCTGTCACGATGTCTCCGTTGACCCAGACAGGAGCCGTCGAATGGAAATCACCCTTGCGCATCCAGCTTGGCGCACTCGGCTTGTAGACGGCAGTAACAGGTCCAAGAACCGCCTCTGCACCCGTCTCCTTTGCCGTTTGTAGCAATTCGCAAAGCCAGTCTCTCGGGGCAGTCTCGTCATCGTCGATGAAAGCGAGATAGTCCGCGTCGGAGGCGGAGAGACAGGCGTTCCGCGCGATGGAGATATTCGATTTGGGGCAGTGGATGTAAATGATCTCGAAGGGCGATTTTTCGCGCAGCCGATCGATCGAGTCTTTTGCGCTGGGCTCTGCATCGTTGTCCGCAACAATTATACGAAGCTTCGCTCCAGCCGGAACCTCCAGCTCGAACAAGGAGAGCAGTGTCGCGACAACTGCAGGGCGGCGGAACGTGCAAACGCCGATATCGATCCGGATCTGATGAGTTTCGATAATTGCAGGAGTGGCTGTCATGACATCGCCTTTCCCGCCAAGGGGGCAGGCGCACCCATCGAGCTGACAAGTTCCAGCCAGAACCCTGTCGACCAGGCGAGATGCATGATCATGGCAGAGAACGCAGCCAGCAGGCCGTATGAATTCTTTTCCACGATGGCCATCCACAGGCCATAGCCAACGCAGGCGGCGATCCAGAGGCAAAGCGGTACCAGAGCAAGCCAGTGGAAAACGCCAAGCAGTGCCAGGAGCGCGACCGGCATGACCGCCAGTGGGATCATCTGCCGGAGCTTGGGCATGGAGCGATGCTTGAGGAGATTTTTCGCGCGCCCACGGCCGTAGGCCATATACTGCTTGAACAAGGGCCGCACGTTGGAGCGCGGGTAGTAGGTCATGCGGGTCTTGTCGGTCATCCAGATGCGAAAGCCAGCCTTGCGCAGCCGATAGTCCAGTTCGGCATCCTCATTGTGGCTGAAACTCTCGTCGTAACCGCCAACCTCGGTAAAGGCCGATATGCGCATCAAGGCGTGGTGCCCGTGATCGATCCAGTGCCCCTTCGCTCCTTCGCGATGCTTGGAGCCGCCGTTTCCGAGCTTGGAGTTCTGAGCGATTGCGGTGGCTTTCTGGAACGTTCCGTGGCCAACCGTGTCCATTGCCACGACGACAGAATCAGCGCCGGTATGGACGGCGTCTTCCAGCAACCGGTTGCAGTAGTCGTCGGGATAGTCGCCATGGGCGTCGATGCGGATGAGGTAATCATAACCCTGTCCAAACATTTCCACCGCCAGATTAATGCCGGCACTCTGGATGCGCTTCGGGTTGGCCAAAAGAATGACCCGCGCATCCTGCATTGAGAAATTTGCGACAATATCACGCGTTCCATCGGTACTACCGCCATCGGCAACGATGATCCGGTCCGCCGGATTGTTGAGGGTGCTGGAAAATTTAAGCAGCAGATCGTCGATCGTGCGAGCCTCGTTGAGGCACGGTATGACGATCAATGTCTTCACATCCAGTATCTTGTGCGACTTCATAGGGCGGTCCCGTCAGGCGGTTGAAAGTGAAGCTTCGAGGGCGCGGCCAGATTTCGGCGCTGCCAAAGAAGCGAGTTTTTGGACGAGTTGAAGGCAGTCCTGTTGATCGGCCATCCATTGTGTCCGGTCGACCGCCGCAAGGTTTTCTGCGGATTTAAGGTAACTCTCTTCGGTCAGGCCGGTGAAAAAGGCTTGCAGACTGTCAGCATCGGCGGTCTGCAGCACATGGCCGATGCTTCGCTTTTCGAGAAAGCGCGCGGTCTCCGTTCCCGTAACCGCTATCGGAAGCGCACCATAGAGGCACCCTTCATAAAGCCTGTTCGGCAGCAGCCAGCTGGAGTTTTGCCCTTCCTCGAAGAAATCGATAGCCCAGGTGAATTGAACATCCTGGTAGATAGACTGGAGATCTTCGGGATTTTTGTATGCGCCGTGAAAACTCATGTGAGGGGACTTTGCGACGAAGCCCTCGAAGTCATCAAACTCGGAATGGGCTGGACGTCCACGCAGCACCACTTCAACCTTGCCATCCATCCGCCCGGCGAAATCGGCAAGAATGCCAAGTGACTTGCGGCAACGCAGAGCACCAAACCAACCAATTTTCCAAGGCTGACCCTCTTTCGGAGGCCGTGCCGTTGGCTTGTCCTGCACTGTGCCATGCAGTGCCAGCACCTTGTTCTCTTGCAGCAATACCGGGAGTGCCAAGCCGGAGCGAGGGGCGAAGTAGTGAGTCACGAAGGCGGGCGAGCTCGTTATCAGGAGCTTTGCGTCGGAGGCGAGATGACGCTGAATGGCATTGACGAGTTTTCCGGCAGCACCCTCATTCAAAAGCAATCGGTGGATGTCCAGGCACTCGTAAACCACAGGAATGTCGCGGCCGAAAATGGAGGAGGCGCGGCGTGCAACTGCCAGCATTTCGAGATTTCGAGCGATAATGACATCAGGTTTCTCCACACCACGCATTTGACCGCTAAGTGCGACGCAGGATTTGCCAACGGCTGTGATGCGCTGGGCAAACCGTCCATCTGCCGTCTCGCCGAGCACGATCGGCGACAACCCATCGACGCTTGCCAAGGCGTTTTCACCGCGTGTGAAACCGGCAAGGCTCACTCTGGCACCACCAGCCTGCAGCATCATGACCCGGCGACGAATGGCCGGGTCTGCAAGGTCATGTGCTAGATAAAGAACATGCGTCATAAAATGGTCCTGAGCGGGAAATAATCGAGAGGCTTCGGTCAAAAGGCCGCTCAGTTTGAAAGGCAGGCGACGGACTCTGGGAACTGGCACTTGTCGCCGAGCGCTGTGAAAGCGAGCCGGTCGACATTCATGACTGTCGGTCCATTATAGGCAAACTTGCCCATCCAGCTTTTCAGGGTGTCCGTGCCCCACAGGCTGAAGAAAATCTTCTGCGGATTTTGTGGGATTTTTGCCGGGTCTGTAACTTCATGAACCATCTTCCCGTTCACGAAATAACGCAGACGCTGCGGCTCCCATATGAAGGCGTAGTCATTGAAGGCCTTGTCCGCGCCACCTTCCACGTCGACCAGCTTCTCATTCCCGCCTTTTGCGGAAATATACTGGTTGAGCTGGACCTTTGCCGGGTCCTTGCCCAAGACTTCCATATCAATTTCATCATGCGGCTTCTTGTCGGTTGGCCCGATATAGGTAAAGAAAGCCGAATTGAGGCCGGAGCCGGTTGCCGTCTTGATCCGTGCCTCGTAGGTGCCGTAACGATAGCGGCCCTTGGTCTGGATTTCTCCGCAGGAGAAATTGCGATCCTTGACCTTTCCTTCCTGAAATCCGAGTTGAAGTTGCCCACCGTCAAATTTCACGAGCTTCTTCGACCAGGTACAGTTTTGATGCGGTCCATTGTTCCAGCCATCGGAAACGTACCAGAAAGACCGGTCCATGGAATCGAAATTCTCGACGAAAGATTTGCCGTTTCCGGGCGCTGCCGTCGGACCTGATGCGGAGCCGGGCGCTGGCTCCTTGCCAGGCGCGGGTGGGGCGACAGGGCTCTGCGCCATCGCTGCAGACGCACCGAGTGTAAGGGCCACACATGTGGACAGGAACATGCGCGACTGAACGCGGGTGATAAATGCGATCATTGGTTCACCTTTGCAGTTGCAGGCAGGGCTTCGACAGGACGCTGTGCGGGATGGGAAGTCTTTGGGGCTTTGACAGAAGGCCCCGGCTTGTCACTGCGACTGCCCGTCAAGACAGCGTAAAGTTTAGGCAGCTTGGACCGCACCTGCGCATTGCTGATAACGAGGATGATAAAGGACAGTGCTACCGCACCGAGATAGAAGGCGGGATAGAAATCCGGGCCGCCTCTGTTCCAGACCATCCACATCATTACCAGCAGAGGATAGTGGGCGCAGAAAATCCAGAAGCTGAGACTGCCCGTTTCCGAGAGACGTTTTCCAGCCTTGCTGCGAATGAGCAAAGAGGAGGACGCCCACAAACCCATTGCGCCAAAGACCGCAAGGAGGTTGCGAAGCAACTCAAGCTCGAACGGAAAATCTGGTCCGGTAAAATAGAGAGCCGTTGCAAGGATTGCAGACGCCCCCAAAACCGCAGCCGTGATTTTAACGGCATGGGCGTCGAGAGCCTTGAGATCGATCTTGTACAGCGCCAGCGCAATTCCCAGCGTGAAGCTGAAGAGGATGGATTTCTTCTGGACGATGAACAGGGTGACTTCAGGCCATGCGGTAATGACGAGCAGAACCCCCAATGTGGCCCATGCGTATCTGCGAACCAGAAATGCGAGGATCGGCGAAAGAAGGATGCAGACGAAAAGATCCCGCAAGAAATACAGCGGCACGTTCAAAGGAAATTCTTCGACTGCGGCACCGTGGCTCATCATTTCCCGCGGCGTTGCGTTCCATAAGTCCGGAAAATAGCCGACGCCCACTCCGAAACGCTGCAGGAGGAGAACAGCGGCAACAAGTGCGCCATTCCATAGCAAAAATGGGAGGAGCACTGTCCGCGCCTTCGACTTGACGGTGGCCAGATAGTCAAATGCCTGCATTCCCTTGCGAAACAGCAGATAACCTGAAATCGCACTCAGGCAGGGCACACCGATGCGGAACAGCGCATCACCCAGGAACACGCGCAGCCAATCAAAAAAGCCGTAGACGCCGAGAAAAGGGCTAGTCTCCGGATTGTGTGGAACATGCACAAAAACAATGCCCGATATCAATATAATGCGCATCAAGTTGATGCGGGAAGATAGGTTCTGATCAAAAGTCACGTCAGTTCCCCTCAATTAGGCGGTGTCTCCCCCCACCGCGTTAAAATTAGGACGAACGAAAGCCCGTGCTAAAGTGTCTGGTCTACATGAGGGTAAAATGTGGCAGCGCGGCAAAAGGGGTCTTCTAATTGTTGCGGGTAAAACTCTGGAGGTCCATATCTCCCCTAAGGAGAGACAGGCCAGATCATTGAAATATAACGGGATTTTCCTTGGTCGCCTCTGGGGCAGTCCCTCCGTCGGCGGCGGGAGAAATAATAGCGATGCTGCGATGCAGCATTATCGTGCCGCTTTGCCCGCAGTGGACGGCGCAACAGTGTGGCAAAAGTTCTCAATTGTGGCAGAAAGACGGCAAGTTTCCCCGCAGGCTTTTTCAAGCCGCCGCCTGTTTTGCTTTCCGCTCACGCACGAGACCCAGTATCTTTCGCAGAAGTTCTCTTTCTGTGATGAGAATCAGAACTCCATAGATTGCGCCTCCGGCGACAGCTCCCACAAGCACCTGCATATAGGCGTGAGGCAGGCTGTCGGAGAAGATATGAAGGATATAGCGTACCGCAAGTGCCATCACGAGGGACGCAATCATCGGGCGGCTACTGACATAGAGACCCTTCAACAGCGGCGTTTCGCTGGCCTTGAAAACGGCCCAGGAATAGAAAATCAGTGTCACCCCATTAACGATGCAGAGCCAGACCATTGCATCGATGAGTGTGCCGTAAATTGCTGCAAGCCAGACTGCACCTGTCGTGACAACCGCACGGATTGTCGCGGACCAGAAGAGAACCCGACCGTAGCCGGCGCCCTTCAAGTAAGGAATAAATGTGCTGCAGGGCGTCAGTATTGCTTTTGATAACGCCAGTAGCCCAAGCACCGGCCAGGCATAGGCCCAGTTTGGTCCGAAAATCACGAGCATGGCGGGTTCGGCAATGGCCCATAGGCCAAACATCATCGGTGCCAGAAGCACTGTCAGCACCTGTGTGCTGAACATCAGCGCATCGCGGCGACGCTGCTTGTCATCCATCATTCTGCTGAATGCCGGGAACAGAACACCCATCACAGCGGAAAGGACGACCTGGTTTGGAATGCTGGCGAATCGGTTGGATGCCGAATAGGCGCCAGCATCTGCAAGTCCCAGATGTCGGGCAATAATCACCATCGGCGACTGGAACGTCACGAAATTCGCTATCTCTGAGCCCATGAGGCCCGAGCTGAATCCAAGAAGCGGAACGAGCCGCCGAGGCTTCATTACAAAGCTTGGCTTGTAATGGGAGACCGCGTAGAGGCCCACGAGCCTTATCAGCGCAGCGGCGAAAAGCTGGATGATCAGGGCCCAGACACCGAACCCGGCGAAGGCAAGTACGACTGCGACGATGGCCGCCGCACTTTCCGACGTCATGCTCCAGATGGCGTCCTTGCTGAAATTCATGCGTCTGGCCAAGAGGGAATAGGCGACATCGCCAGCCAGTTGCAGCGGAATGAGAAAAGCCATGATTCGCAGAAGATAGGCGCTTTCGACTGCGCCGAGCAGCTCCCCGAAAAATTCCGCGCCGAAGTAGAGTATGGCTGCCATCGTGCATGAAATTGCAAGATTTGCCCAGAAGACAGTATGGATCGTGTCCATATCCTCTTCCTTTTCCACAATCAGGGCGGATGTTAGTCCTGCGCCCGCAATCATGGTTAGAAACTGCACGACCGTCAGGCCGACTGCGACGACGCCGAACTCTTCTGGCGTCAGCAATCGTGCGAGAATCGGCACCGTGACAAACTTAAGCCCGAATGTGCCTGTTTTTGATAAAACGCTCCAACCGACATTCGCGGTAATCGTCTTGACGCTCGGAGCTGGGGGCATACGTGCTTCCTATATTTTGGAGGCCAGCAACCATTTTGCTGGCGGGAGGTTTGCCACTCATCGGGGCCGCATTCGGTCGGGCCCGACCACTTCTTGATCAACACAAGGGGCGAAACAATGGCGAAATTTACTGTCGTTATTCCTTATTATCAAAAACAGCATGGCGTACTTGGTAGGGCACTAGCATCCGTTTTTTCACAGACCCTGCAGGATTTCGATCTCGTTATCGTTGACGATGAGTCGCCTTATCCGATTGAAAAAGAAATTGATGAACTGACTGAAAGCCAGAGAAGCCGGATCAAGATCGTCAAGCAGACCAATGCCGGTCCCGGCGGCGCACGCAATACGGGGCTCGACCACGTTCCAGCAGAAACGACCTATGTCGCATTTCTGGATTCGGATGATATCTGGACGCCCGACCATTTGAGCAACGCCGCCTTCAGTCTCGATACATTTGGGGGAGATTGCTACTGGGCATCGATGCAGGCCAGCGACGAGTTCTATTACCACTTCGCCATGTCGGAACTGGAAAAGAATGAGGCAGCGAACCGACTATCCGAAACTCCGAAGGTCATTGAATTGCCGGACCTTGCGAGCGTCATGCTGCGCAACTGGAGCTTTCTGCACCTCTCCTGCATGGTCATAGGCCGTCCTCTTTTCGAGAAGGTTCGTTTTGACCCTGCCTTGAGGCTGGCTGCGGAAGACGTTCTCTTCTTCTGCGATTGCATTCTTGCATCCAGCCGTACCCTTTTGTGTGACGACGCTGGTGCTATGCGGGGAATGGGGGTGAATATATTTCACAGCATCGACAATACGTCGCCCGAGTTCCTGCGCCAACAGTTCAACACATGGGTAGCGCTCGACACGTTGCAGGAGAGGTTTTCAACTCGTCCCGCCGACGTAGAGTCGATCGCATCCTATAAAAACACGGCTCGTAAACAGGCGCTTTGGAGCCAGGCTGGCAAGTTGAAGCGCCGCAAGGCGCCGGAAATGGGCCTCCTGTTCAAATGGATGATGCGCGATCCTGCTATCCTGCGCGCGGCGGTGGAGCTGGGAACCGGTAAACTGACCGGCCCACGATGACGCGTAGCGCCTGCCTTTTTTTATTCAGGAGTAATCCATGAGACCATATCACTGGGAATCGCACCACGGAAATTTTGGCGATGACCTCAATCTCTGGCTTTGGGATTTCCTGCTGCCAGGCCTGCGGGACGTTCATCCTGACCTGCTGCTGGTTGGCGTCGGCACCGTTCTCAACGATGTGCTGTTTCCACCGGCGCAACGCAAACTGGTTATTGGCAGTGGCTATGGATACGGTGCGGTACCGGATATATCCAACAAGGAGCTTTGGGATATCAGGTGCGTTCGCGGTGAAATGACAGCCGCCAAGCTGGGCCTCCCCTCGGAAATGGGAATAGTGGACCCTGCCGTGATGGTAACGGAAATGCCCGAATTTCAGGGTTTGCCGAAGATCCACAAAAAGACATTCGTGCCCCATTGGGAATCAGCTGAATTCGGCATCTGGGACTTCGCCTGCGAGCCTGCCGGGCTGACCTATCTCGATCCGCGCGGTGAGGCAAAAGCTGTCATCAAACATATCGCGCAGTCGGAATTCATCGTTGCGGAATCGATGCACGGCGCAATTCTTGCCGATGCGTTCCGCGTCCCATGGGTTGCCGTAAGCACATCGACATCCATCAACAGCTTCAAATGGAGTGATTGGGCTGGAAGCGTTGGTGTCAAGTACGAGCCACGTTATGTTCCCGTCTCGACCAGAGCGGAAGCGGCTAAGAAGGGCTCGAAATTCTGGGGCATGAGCTTTCCGCCGCCGCCTCCACCCGTTGAAAGTGCTGAGCACGCCTCTTCTGGCCATCCTCACGATGGCGATGTTCTCGTTCGCCCCGTTCAGGAACAGAGGTCGCTCCGCAAACTTGCAAAGCAGGTTTTGGCGGCACCTTCCACGCTCGCATTGTGGCAAGCAAGCCGCGCCGAGCCACGGCTTAGCCCAGATGGTCGACTGGAAGAACGCAAGGAGCGTTTTCAGGCGGTCCTAGAAACGATCAAGAGGGACTATTTCTAAGCAAGCATGCCGCTCAGATCATTGTTTGAGCGGCTTTGCCGGCAGCAGGTATCTGATATCGGCAACCTGTTTGGGTTTGCTGCGATAGCGCGCCGTTTTGTCCAGCCATATGCCCTTTACAATCATTGGAACTGCGGTCGGGCGTTGCAGCGCATGTTTCAAAGCACCAGCCATCCCACCTCTTGCTTTGGCATCCAGAAAATCTCGAAGCTCGAATTTTTCCCGGATGTGACGCTCATGCTCTTTAAGAAGAGCCGTCTCCTGCGGGTTCAGAGCACAGGTTGCCAGAATGCGTTTGTCTGCTTCGTAGAGTTGACGGAGATCTTCTGTGCGATGGCGGCCGCTCAGCGAGTCACCGCGAACAATCGCGCCATATCCGCAATTGCAAATGACCTTGTAGCGAGCGCCGAGGGCGAGCGCCCGAACATATAACTCGTAATCCTCGCCAAGCCGCATCGCTTCGACATAGCGGAGCTTGTGTTCATCGAGGAAGGAGCGTCGGATTACCGGCTTCAGAAATCCGGTTTCGCCACGCTCGACGCCACGCTTCGAGATATTGCCCTCAACGAACTCGGAAAGCTGAAGGAAGTGTTCCTGAGGCTCGAATCGTGCAGGCACGACTGCTGACGCGTCGGGCATTGACTGCTGAATGAAAGCGATGTTGTCCGCAACGAGATCCCAGTCATCATTTGCAAGCATCGCAGCAAAACGTCCAGGGAAATAGAAATCGTCTGCGTCCAGAATGGCAATCAGGGGAGCTGTCGAAATGGCTATGGCATGATTGCGAGCGGCCGATGGGCCTCGGTTGACGTCAAACCTCTCGACTTTCAGTCGTCCGCTTCCATCATCGCAAGACCGTGCAACGTCGGCGGTAGCGTCGGTTGAACCGTCGTCTATGACGACAACTTCACTGACCTGAGGTTCAGCCAAGGCGGAGCTGATGGCGGTGCCGATCGTATCGGACGCATTCTTGGCTGCTATAATGACGCAAATGGACTGCAAACCCGGGGCCATGCCTACTCCTCGTTTCGTTTCACGGACATTTTTCTGTAGAAAATGTCAGAGATAAGGAAACTGTAAGCCAATTTCGTATCAGCGATAAGTCTGATGGCGACGAGTTTTTTCAGAAATCGCTGAGCTTTGGGCTATGAGCGATAGGGGGAAGGTTTTCAGCTCCGGACTTCTCAGCCGAGGGGCCAGCTTCTTTTGAAAATCCGTATTTCTGCTGCATCCGCTTCTGTTCTTTGGCGACCATCAGGAGAACGCCAATGAAATATCCCACCTGAATGATGACGAGACACAGCACCGTCTGGAGGAAAGCGGTATAGAAGGACCCATGGATAATATATGTTGCAATGGCGAAGACCAGCAACGCGCACATCATGCTCACAAAAAAGCGCGGGGCGTACATGCTATTTTCCTCCGCCATAACATGTCCCGATAACGGAGCATGCATTTTATAAAGCTTGTTTTGCATTTAATATATTATCATTCGCACGGGGTTTCAACACAGTTGTACTTCCATTACAGCCCCCTGGATGAAATTTCCGTAATGTTTAATGGTAAAATTTACACAAATTGCCGAGAAACTCCCGTCTGGCTGAGGCAACGCTCATTCTTTGCCTTTTGAGCAGCTGGGTTAGGGTTTGATACTCCAGCGAATGCAACTTTATATTGTCGTCTTGCGACTGTGATTGGCCTGTTTTATGGTCTTTTGGCAGCAAGAGTTTCGCATCTGCAGACTTCGTTAACCATGCCCCCGGTAAAGATAGAGCGTTGATTCCCCCGAGCATTAAGGTGTGCGTGTGACCAAGCGTTCAGAAGTAATTGCGTTTCCTGCCAAAAACCGTATCGCTGACATAAAGCGGTGCGCTCAAATGCTTGATGACCTTCATGGAGAAGAGGCAGACCGCTTCTGGCGCGACGAGTGTCGTGCGCTGGCCGCCCGGTTGCTGAACCTCGGATACAGCGATAGCGCCATGCGACAGGAAGTCGCCGATTTCCAGGGGGCCGTTCAGGCAGAACTCTGGGCGTCAGCGCATCAGGAAGAACCTGCCCGCCGCGAAGGCTATTGATTCTCTAGGAATCCCGCGAGGCGAGCTTGCGTCGGTTTATTTCTGGATCGGCCGTTTCGTTGGCGCTCCAACGGAATTTCTTACGATCAGATCAGGTGTCAGCAGGATTTCCGGCTGTTCCGGTTGCTGGCCGCCTAACAGATCCAGCAAAAGTGCCATTGCGTGTTTGCCGATGGACGTCCTGGGTTGGCGTATTGTCGTTAGGGCGGGAGACATGAAAACTGCCTGAGGAATATCGTCGAAACCAGTGACGGAAAAATCGCGCGGTATATCGTATCCGCGCGCAGTAAGACCAATCATGACGCCGATGGCTGTCTGATCATTCACGCACATGAAAGCGGTCGGCAATGTGTCGCGCATGAACAGTTGTTCCACGGCCAGACGCCCGCTCTCCAAGGTTCCGTCGCCCTCGATCATCATGCTGGGAGTTGGCGTAAATCCGGCTGCCGTCAATCCTTCCACATATCCTTGACGACGGCGGCTGTAGGCGAGGCGTGTGCGTGAGTCCCCGATGAAGGCGATTCGCTCGTGGCCCTCTGCTATTAGCATGTCCACAATCTTGCGAGCGCCTGCGCTGTCATCCACACCCACATAAGGGATACCGCCATTATAAATAGGCTCGAAAACCCCGACACATGGCGGCAGGCGAGCCGTCATCGCCTGATGTCCAAATGGCAATATGCCGGTAAACAGGATGAGCCCGGCGGCCTGGTTGGAATTGAGAAATTTTAAGTATTCCAGGCCGCGCTGCGCATCATTTTGCGTATGGCCGATCAAGATGCCGTAGCCATGGGCACGCGCCTCGTTTTCCAGACCTACGAGAATGTTCGAAAAATTCGGATCCCCGATGTCGGGGGCAACGACGAGGATCATGTTGGAGCGGCCCAATCGCAGGCTGCGCGCCATCGCATTGGTTGTGTAACCGGTTACGGCGATCGCCTGATTGACCTTCAGCCGGGTGGAATTAGCGACTTTTTCAGGCGTGTGGATAGCGCGCGAAACCGTAGCGATTGAAACTTCCGCGATACGGGCAACGTCTTCAATGGTGGCAGATGAAGGATTCGACAATGTGGGCCTCGGATATATGCGCGACCGGACACTACACAGACTTGCCGATCCGTCAAACAGGATCAACGAAATGTGTTGATTGACGCCAATGTAAACCTTTACATCGCCAGTGTAAAGGTTTACACGAATTGCAGACGTAGGGAGACGTCTGGAGGAAATCATGCAGTCGGATGTCACGGAAGGCGAAGGCACAGTGCTGTCTGCGCGGCGCATTTCTAAATCTTTCAACGGTGTTCAGGTCCTCTTCAGCGTCAATTTCGACCTGAAGGCTGGTGAAATCCATGCGTTGATGGGCGAAAATGGCGCAGGCAAATCCACGCTTGTCAAAGTTCTGTCGGGCTTCGAGCAACCGAGTTCAGGCGAGATCCTTCTTGATGGCAAGCCGGTCAAGCTGCCTCCCAATGGTGCTGCCGAAGCGCTTGGGATCGTGATCATTCACCAGGAATTCAACCTCGCCGAACATCTGACGGTTACCGAGAGCCTGTTTCTTGGCCGTGAGTTAACGCATTTCGGCGTGCTCAATCGAAAAGCCATGCGTGCGGAAACCCGCCGCGTGCTCGATGTGCTCGGCTGTCATGTCGATGAGAACGCGCTTATTTCCAGCCTTTCCATAGCTGAAAAGCAGATGGTCGAGATTGCCAAGGCAATCAGCCGCGATGCCCGCATCGTTTTCATGGACGAGCCGACAGCAGTGCTGTCTCGGGAAGAAACGAACTATCTGTTTCAGCAGGTCAGAAAATTGCGGGACAAGGGGACAAGCTTCGTCTTCGTTTCTCACAAGCTCGATGAAGTCATGGAGCTGACGGACAGGGTCACTGTCTTGCGTGACGGCCACTGGGTCAAGACGGCTCCAACCTCCATGCTGGATGGTGAGGCGATAGCGCAGCTGATGGTCGGACGAGAGCTTTCCAGCCTCTATCCTGCAAAGCGCGAGCCGGATGTTGATGAGAGGGTTGTTCTCAGCGTCAAAGGCGTTTCCACACGTTACGTTCAGGATGCGACATTCGATCTTCGCAAGGGAGAAATCATCGGCTTTTCCGGTTTGATCGGCTCCGGTCGCACGGAACTGGCGGAAGCGATCGTCGGTTTGCACGCGCGGTCCTCCGGAGAGGTTCGCGTGAATGGCGAGCTTTTGCCGCCGCACGATCTCCATGCGTCCATTGACGCCGGCCTTGCCTATATGACCAAGGATCGAAAATCCAAAGGCTTGCTGTTGAATGCTGGCATGAGACTGAACCTGACGCTTCAATCTTTGGAGCGTCACGGCAGGTTCGGCTATCTCAGTTCAAACAGTGAAGCCAGGTCTCTCGAAAGGGCACGCCGCCGGTTCGATATTCGGGTACGCGATGGCAGTGTGGCTGCTGGACGCATGTCTGGCGGAAATCAGCAGAAATTGCTGCTTGCGAAGGTCATGGAGACCGAGCCGAAGATCATCATCATCGATGAGCCGACACGCGGCATCGATGTCGGCACCAAGCAGCAGATCTATCATTTCATTTCGGCACTCGCGCGGGATGGCCACTCGGTCATCGTCGTTTCGTCGGAAATGCAGGAAGTCATCGGCCTATGCACCCGCGTGGCGGTCATGCGCGAGGGACGCATGGTCGGTATGCTGGAAGGCGACGAAATCAATGAACGGGAAATCATGCGTTATGCCGCCGGGCTTAAAGCGCAATCGGCAGCATAGCAAAGGCCGTACGGCCTTATGTGACAGGGTGGGAGGTCTGTTTTGGGTATGAGTGTCAGTGAAGATGGCAGAGAAAAGCGGGTAGGGCGGTCGCTGCGCGATATCGATTTGCGCGCCGTTGCACCTTTCGTTGCCCTGCTTTTGTTGTTGATTGTCGGGGCCTTGGTGAACCCGAATTTCATCAGCATCAACAATCTGGCCAATGTGGCAACACGCAGCGCCTTTATTGCGATCATCGCGGTCGGTGCAACTTTCGTCATCTCTGCCGGGGATCTCGATCTTTCCGTGGGGTCGATGGTCGCATTCGTGGCCAGCCTGATGATCCTGCTGATGAATTCCGGTGCTGTGGCTGATCCGGCAGCGATGCTGCTGCTGGCCGTGGTGTTTACTTTGGTTGCGGGCGCCTTGTGTGGACTGGCCAATGGTCTCATTACCACCGTAGGCAAGATCGAGCCTTTCATCGCGACGCTCGGCACCATGGGCGTCTACCGTGGTCTGACGACCTGGCTTTCGCAAGGCGGTGCCATTACGCTGCGCGAGCCTCAATTGCAATCCATGTATCGTCCTGTCTATTTTGGCTCCTTTCTTGGCGTGCCAATCCCGATCCTCGTCATTCTGGCGGTCACCGCCATAGCGGCCTTCATTCTCTATCGCACCCGCTATGGCCGCCACGTCACAGCCGTTGGTTCAAACCGCGACGTCGCGAAATATTCAGGCGTCGCCGTCAACCGGGTGCGTACCGTCGCCTTCGTCATTCAGGGCGTGTGTGTTGCCATTGCGGTTCTGCTTTATGTACCGCGCCTCGGCTCGACCTCCGCAACAACGGGAATGATGTGGGAGTTGCAGGCCATTACCGCTGTCGTTGTTGGCGGCACAGCGCTGAAAGGTGGCGCCGGTCGGGTGTGGGGCACGATTTGCGGTGCCTTCATTCTGGAACTGGTCGGCAACATCATGCTGCTGTCCAACTTCATCAGCGAATATCTGATCGGCGCGATACAGGGCGCGATCATCATCATCGCCATGCTGGTTCAACGGTCTCTGATGCGCAGATCGTGAAAGCTGCCGGGTCAACAGGTCGCCCGGATTGACAACCAAGACCTATCTATGTGGGAGGAAAACACATGCGGAAACGATTACTGGGAATGGCTGTCGCGCTGGCAGCACTTGCAGGGGCAGCGCAGGCACAGGACAAGAAGGTGACCATTGGCGTCTCCATTCCAGCCGCAGACCACGGTTGGACATCCGGCGTGGTCTATCACGCCGAGCGGGTAGCGAAGCTTTTGATGCAGGAACATCCGGGCCTCAACGTCATCGTGAAGACGTCGCCCGATGCGGCAACGCAGGCCAATGCGGTGCAGGATCTTGAAACGCAGGGCATCGACGCACTCGTCATTCTTCCTTCCGATCCAGATCCGCTGGTCAACGCCATCAAGGAAGTCAAGAGCAACGGCAAGTTCGTGGCGCTCGTTGATCGCGCACCCAGCGTAAACGACGATACGGTTCGCGATCTCTATGTCGCCGGCAATAACCCGGCGCTTGGCGAAGTCGCGGGCAAATACATTGCCGAAACCACACCAGAGGCAGAAGTTGTGGTTATCAGAGGTCTTCCGATCCCAATCGATCAGCAGAGACAGGATGGTTTCGACAAGGGCATAGCCGGTTCCAAGGTCAAGATTCTCGACCGCCAGTTCGGCAACTGGAACCGTGACGACGCTTTCAAGGTCATGCAGGACTATCTGACGAAATATCCGAAGATCGATGTCGTCTGGTGTCAGGATGACGACATGGCAGTTGGCGTTCTCCAGGCTATCGAGCAGGCAAAGCGCACCGACATCAAGTATGTCGTCGCAGGCGCAGGTTCCAAGGATATGATCAAGAAGGTCATGGATGGCGACAAGATGATCCCTGTCGACGTGCTCTATCCGCCAGCAATGGTAGCGACGGCCATGCAACTGACTGCTGCCAGCTTCTACGATCAGATTCCTGTTCGCGGAACCTATATTCTGGACGCGACGCTGGTAACGAAGGACAATGCCAAGGACTTCTACTTCCCGGATTCTCCGTTCTGATCATCAAGCATAGTGCATTTGGCCCGTCCTTCTGGACGGGCCCTTTTTGCTTTTGGCTTAGCCAAACCTGCTGGCGCGGAACGGATCGACGGATATCGTTGGATGCGCCCCAGTCACAAGATCAGTGACGAGTTTCGCGGTTGCCGCTGATTGCGTCAGGCCGAGGTGGCCATGGCCGAAGGCGTAAATCACCGAATTGCTGGCCCTGGAAGGGCCGATGACGGGCAGGCAATCCGGCAGTGAAGGCCTGAATCCCATCCATTGCTTTCCGCCTTCGGTCTTCAAACCAGGCAAGAAGCGCTTTGCCTTGTTCAGCAGAGCTTCTGAACGGCGGAAGTTTGGAGGCAGATCGAGACCGCCGAGCTCAACCGCGCCACCGACACGGATACCGGATGATAGCGGCGTGACCACGAAGGCGTGGTCGTTGAAATAGAGTTGCCGTGTCAGATCGAATGCGCCTTCGGGAAGCGTCGTGTTGTAACCGCGCTCAGTCTCCAGCGGCACAACATCCCCCAACGATGCCGCGAGTGTTTTTGACCATGCTCCGCAGGCAATGATGACCTTGTCGGCATCTATTTTTTCGCCTGATTTCAAGGAAACGATCGTGCTCTCGCCGACCATCTCGATGCGCGTGGCTTCGCCCTTGTGAAGCGTTGCGCCGCGCGCAAGGACAAGATCGGCAATCGAGCGCGTAAACTCGTAAGGGTCGGCAACCTGAAGACCGCCAGGTGTGAACATGGCATGTTGGAATTGCGGGGCGAGCCCCGGCTGCAGCCGCTCGATTTCGCTTCGATCAACCCGCGAAAAGGCAATCCCTGCCTTTTCTTTCAGGTCCCAGTCGTGGCGTGCTGCGTCGAAACTGGTTCTGTTGTCGTAGAGGTCGAGGGTGCCGGTGTTGGAGATATGGCCGGCGAGTTCTGGAACAGCGGCTACCTTCTGCATCTCGCTTGCGGCCAACGCCATCATTCGCATCTGCACATCAAGACCATACTGGAACCTGCGCGGAGAACTGGCTTTCCAGAAACGCCAGAGCCATGGCGCTATTTTCATCGCATAGGCGGGTGGCACGCTGAGGGGACCCAGCGGATCGACAAGCCAGCGCGGCGCTTTCTTCATGATCCCCGGTGCCGGGATGGGTATAATTTCAGGAAACGCCAGAATGCCAGCATTACCCGCGCTCGCGCCGCGGGCAATTTCACCGCGTTCCAGAAAGGTCACCGACCTGCCGGCATTCTGAAGATAAAGTGCTGACATCACGCCGATGATGCCGGTTCCGATGACCAGCACGTCGCATTTTCCTGAAGATTTCATAGGCTGCATCCCGCAAATCGATGGGCATTGACTACCACGCCTGAATACAATCTGTCGACAAGATTGCGTTTGGCTATTTTAACAGGTCGTTTGGTGTCACGACGGCGTAATTGTAGCGCACTGCGCGATCCTTGATGGGGTAGAAATGCGGGAGATCAACAAGATGTCTGGTAGGGGTTTTGACCTTCAGGTTCAGCTGTCCTTCAACCCACTGGGAAAGTTCGGCGACGGAATCATCGTCTCCTGTCCAGACAAGCAATGCAGGATGCTCATCCGTTATTTTGAACGGCGGATCGTAGTCGTTATAGATTGTTGTGGCGACTGGCACCTGCGGGAATACAAAACGGAGGTTTCCGCCGGATGGCCAGTCCGGCGTGACGATGACCGAGGGCGAAATGCCTTCCTTCTCTGCAATATGGCGTTGGAAAGCCTGCCAGTCATAGTTGGAACTGGAAGCCCTGCCTCTAGCAGCCGTTAGTGGCTGCGCCAGCAGCATGGCGACAGGGATAAGCGCCAGCATGATCAGTGGCACTGGCAAGAACCTTACGGCAAATTCCTGGATATCGGCCAGCCGTTGTCCCAGAAAAAGCGCGGCGAGGATCGGAAACGGCAAGAGAAGCGGCAGCAACCACCTGTCGCGCAATTCCGTCATTGTCGTCATGAGAATGACGATGGCCATCAGCGTTGCGATGGCAATGAAATAGTGAAGGAAAAAGCGCAGCCACGGATTTGAATGCGTGGCGCTTCTGGTCAGCTTTCCTTTGGAAGCCAGCGCCAGGAGAGCTGTGGGTATGGCAATGATGATAAGAGAACCGGCGATAAAGCGGCCCAGTCCGCGCCCGATCTGCAGAGCGCGACTTTCCGGCGCGTCTTCTGCCATCCTCTTCAGGGTCACTTCCGATGCGAAGGCCAGATTATCGATCAGCCAGAATATGTGAGGCAGAAACACAATGATGCTGACCGCGATGGTGAGCAGAAACCGGCGATCGAAAATCCGGCTACGGCCCTGCGGGTGCAGCATGACAGCGAACAGAACTGCTGGCAGCGCTAGCGCGAAATTGTACTTCGATAACATTCCCAGTCCTGCGATCAGGCCAACCAGAAGGTAGCCCATTGTCGTTGGTCGCTGGAGAAGGCGGATGCTGCAATAAAGAAGAAGTGAGAAGGTCAGCATGAACATGGCGGTATGGGTCAGATCCCGCTGCGCCTGCCAGAATACCTGTGGAATGACGAAAAGCGCCATGGCGGCCACAGCCACCAGACGCTTGTCCTCGAGAACCCGCTCTGCCGTTTTCACGAAGACAGCGAATGTCAGAAAAAGTATTAGATTTTTTGCAAAGGCAAGCGTGGCCATCGATGTTCCCAAAAGGGCGAACACGGCCTGCTGATACCAGTTATAGAGTGGCGGTTGCGCATCGTAACCGAGAGCCAGCCATTGCGAGAAAAGGATCTGCTGCGCCTCGTCGATCCTCAGTGCCGGGGGTATGATCTGCCTTACCACGACCTGCAGCAGAAAATAGGCGCCAAACAAGGCTATGACCGCATTCGGGCTCCGCATGAGGCCCAATGACAGTCGCCTGAAAAAGCCGGAGTGTCTTTCATTTGACGGTTTCTCCGCCGAATGCCCCGATATGTCCATGAGCCGTCCATTCTGGTGGAAAGCGCCGTATTCCTATCGGCGCTTCGATAGCGGTGAAAAATCCGAACAATGTGGCCGAACCAAGGGTTCGACCACACCTTCTACGGATACTACCGCTTCATGCAAGCATGTTTGCAGGCGCAGTGCGCGTCACCTCAACACGCCGATGTCTCAGTGCCCGGCATTATATGCGGCAATGGCGGCCATGTTGACGATATCGCTGTCCTTCGCCCCCATCGCGGTAATCTGCACTGACTTGTCCAGCCCCACCAGCAAGGGACCGATGACAGTAGCGCCACCCAATTCCTGAAGCATTTTCGTAGAAATGGAGGCAGAGTGGATGGCAGGCATGACTAGAACATTGGCCGCGCCCGACAGGCGGGTGAACGGATATTGGCTCTGCATCCTGTGGTGATTGAGGGCAACGTCGGCTGCCATTTCGCCATCGACTTCAAAGTTGACGTTACGCTTGTCCAATATCCGCACGGCTTCGCGCACCTTGTCGGAACGCTCGCCAACCGGATGGCCGAAGGTCGAATAGGCCAGCATGGCCACCCGAGGCTCGTAACCAAAGCGACGGGCAAGACCAGCAGCTTCCACGGCGATATCGGCAAGGTCTTCCGCAGACGGCATATCGTGAACAGCCGTATCGGCCACAAAGACAGTGCGGTTGCGTGAGACGACGAGGGACACCCCGATGACCCGGTGTCCCGGCTTGGTATTGATGCAACGCCGGACATCTTCGAGCGCAGTCGAATAGTTTCGGGTTGTTCCCGTTACGACGGCATCCGCGTCACCCATCGCGACCATGCAGGAGGCGAAGTGGTTTCTGTCGTTGTGAACGAGGCGCTGGACGTCACGTAGCAGGAAGCCCTGGCGCTGGAGGCGGGCATAGAGGTAGTCGATATAGACATCGACGCGTTGGGACAGGCGGGCATTGGTAATCTGTATGTTGGAGCGGTCGAGGTCGATGCCCGCCCGTTCTGCATTGGCGCGGATGATGTCATCCCGGCCCAGCAGGATTGCGGTCCCAAGACCCTGCGCGGTGAAGGAAATCGCAGCGCGCATGACCTGCTCTTCCTCTGCCTCCGCAAAGACGACGCGCTTTGGCGAACGGCGAACGCGTTCGTAGAGGCGCTGTGTCGTTGAAGCCATTGGATCGCGCCGGGCAGAAAGCTCGCGGGCATATTCTTCCAGGTCGCTCATGGCGCGTCGTGCAACGCCGGTTTCGATTGCGGCCCGGGCGACGGCAACGGGGATAGCCGAAATGAGGCGCGGATCGAAGGGAACGGGTATGATGTATTGCGGCCCGAAGCGGGGACGCACGCCCTGATAGGCGGCGGCAACATCGTCCGGAACGTCTTCGCGCGCGAGATCGGCGAGCGCCTTGGCTGCGGCAATCTTCATCGCATCGTTGATCTGGCTGGCGCGCACATCCAGTGCACCGCGGAAGATATAGGGGAACCCGAGAACATTATTGACCTGGTTTGGATAATCCGAACGCCCGGTGGCCATGATGGCGTCGTCGCGGATACGCGCCACTTCCTCAGGTGTGATTTCCGGATCCGGGTTCGCCATGGCGAAAATGATCGGCTTGGGCGCCATGGATCGGATCATGTCCTCGGTAAATGCTCCCTTCTGGGAAAGGCCGAAGACGACGTCAGCGCCCTCCATTGCCTCAGCGAGAGTGCGGTTGTCTGTCTTGGCTGCGTGGGCGGATTTCCACTGGTTCATGCCCTCGGTGCGACCCTGATAGATGACTCCCTTGGTATCGCACAGCGTGATGTTGGCGGGGTTGAAGCCCATGGCCTTGATCAGATCCATGCAGGCAATAGCGGCCGCTCCCGCACCATTACAGACCAGCTTCGTCGTTTCGAAGTCGCGTCCCGTCAGGGCAATTGCGTTGATGAGGCCTGCTGCGGCGATGATGGCGGTTCCATGCTGGTCGTCATGGAACACGGGAATATCCATGATTTCCCGCAGGCGGCTTTCAATGATGAAGCATTCCGGCGCCTTGATGTCCTCAAGATTGATACCGCCGAATGATGGCCCGAGATAGCGCACACAGTTGATGAACTCATCTGCGTCTTCGGTATCCACTTCCAGATCGATGGAATCGACATCGGCAAAGCGTTTGAAGAGAACCGATTTGCCCTCCATGACCGGCTTTGACGCCAGCGCACCGAGATTGCCAAGACCGAGAATGGCGGTGCCGTTGGAGATGACCGCGACCATATTGCCGCGGGTCGTGTAGTCATAGGCCGTGTCAGGGTTTTCCGCGATTGCCTTAACGGGAACTGCAACGCCGGGAGAGTAGGCAAGGGACAGGTCGCGCTGCGTCGCCATCGGCTTCGTCGGCGTGATTTCCAGTTTGCCGGGTCGTCCCTGAGAGTGAAAGTCCAGTGCTTCCTGATCGGTTACGGAAGTCTTCCCGCCCGTGGTTTTCGCGTTGTCTGACATGGCTCCCCACTTTTCTCGTTCGTTGCAAATGGTTGTCGTTATTATTGTATTTTCCACAAGCCTGCCAGCATCGAGTGCCCGCCGCGGTGAGAAATCGCAATATTGAGCACCGCGCGAACGCTTCAATCGATTAACCGTTCTTGAATTTTCGGGAACCGGCGGGATGCCCGGTCGTTGGTCAAACGGCGGGTCGGGGCAAGATGACATGATAATGTGCCTGGAGTATGCGAAATGGCAATGCGACCTTGGCATTCATCGCCACGCATGTTTTCTTGCCTGCCGTGTAAAGAGTGAAGAGTTGACTTTGAAAGGTGATTTCAGTGAACGGACAAGTTCGAAAGATTATTCCGGTCCTTCTGGCAGGGGGCGCAGGCTCCAGACTTTGGCCAGTCTCGCGCGACCAGCTGCCAAAACAGTTCCAGCCTCTGGTCGGGGACTTGTCCACATACCAGCAGACTTTGCAACGCGTGAGCGACGAATCTCTCTACGATGAGCCACTCGTTATCACCAATGAGGATTTCCGCTTCTTTGCACGTCGTCAGGCGGAAGAGATCGATGTCAAGGCAACCGTCGTTTTGGAACCGGCTCGACGCGATAGTGCTGCGGCGATGGCAGCTGCCGCCGTGCTCGCAGAGCGCAGGCAGCCGGGCTCGCTCGTTCTTGCACTTGCTGCAGACCACGTTGTGCTTGAAAACGAGAAGTTTTCCGATGCCGTGAGACTCGGCTCGCAGGCTGCAGAAGAAGGCAACATCGTTGTTTTTGGTCTCACGCCGACAGAGCCACGAACCTCGTATGGCTACATCAATCCCGGCCACCCCATCGACGGCAACGAGGACCTGTGCGTCGTCGAAGCCTTCGTGGAAAAACCGGATGAGGAGACCGCCGTCCAGTACGTGGAAAAAGGCTATCTTTGGAACTCCGGCAATTTTCTGTTCCGCGCGGATGTAATGATCGCCGAACTCAAGGCCTATGCTCCGGAAATTCTCGAAGCCGTGACACGCTCGGTTGACGAGCATGAGAGCGACCTTGGTTTTGTAAGACTTCACAAGGAAAGTTTCGAAGAGTCTCCGAAGAATTCGATCGATTATGCCGTTATCGAGAATACCAAGCGCATGGCGGTCGTAAGAGGACATTTCCGCTGGTCGGATATCGGCAGCTGGGATGCAATCTGGGAGATTGCCGACAAGGAAGAGTCCGGAAACGCAGTCGAAGGGCAGGGCATTTTCGTTGATTCGGAAGGTTGCCTCATCCACTCGCACAACATTCTGACAACCGTTGTCGGAGCCAAGGATCTCGTCGTGGTAGCAACCAAGGACGCGGTGCTTGTAACGCCCAAGGACAGGGTCCAAAGCGTAAAGGGTCTGGTTGAGTCTCTCAAATCCAGCGATCATGCGCGCAAAACCGAGATACACAGGCGCGCATATCGTCCATGGGGACATATCGAGCAAACCGACTCAGGCACGCGTTACAGAGTAAGCCACCTCAAGGTGGAGCCCGGTCACCGCATTTCATTGCAGCAGCACTACCACCGGTCCGAACACTGGATCATTGTGCGCGGCACCGCGACGGTGATGATTGATGGTGAAAGCCGCCTTCTGACGGAAAACGAGTCGATCTATATTCCGCTGGGCAAGCCGCATCGTCTCGCAAATGACGGTCAGATCCCGCTCGAACTGATCGAGATCCAGACAGGTTCGTATTTTGGCGAGGACGATATCATCCGACTTCAGGACGACTACAAACGTAGCTGATGCAGCAAATCGTGGGCCGAATTGGCACGCAGGAAGCGCTTGCGCCTGCGTGCCGAATTGACACGAAACCCTTGCCCGTAGGGAGAATTTGGGCGCCCTAACTGCGCCTTAAATGCTCCATACCCAAAATGTCTGACTTGATCAGACCGGCCTCTTTTCAGGCCTTGTTGACGTGGCGTGGATCGTTTTTGAAGAACAAACGTTACTCCTGCGCCATTCAATATCCGAAAAGGGCAAAAGGGCTGCTGCGGGTCAAGAATTAAAACAGGAGAAAACAAAATGAAAAAGGCTTTTGCCGTTACTTTCGCCGCAATGACGCTGGGCCTCGCTGGTACCGCAAGCGCAATCGCTGCTGACCTCGCGACCTATCCCGAAGCGACATATCAAGAGCAGGACGACCGTAACGGCGTCAAGATCGGCTACCTGACCTGCGAAGTGGGTGGAGGCGTTGGCTACGTTATCGGTTCTGCAAAGGAGCTTGATTGCACATTCCAGTCCACCATGGGCGCTCGCCGCACCGACCATTATAGCGGTGCGATCCGCAAGATGGGCGTAGATCTCGGCTTCACCACCCAGGGCAAGCTGGTATGGGCAGTATTTGCACCGACAGCTGGCTACCATAAGGGCTCGCTCGGCGGCCTCTATCAGGGTGCAACTGCAGAAGCAACTGTTGGTCTTGGTGTAGGCGCCAATGTCCTCGTCGGCGGAACGTCCGGCTCCATCCAGCTGCAGACAGTGAGCGTCACCGGACAGGTCGGCCTCAACCTTGCCGCAACCGGCACATCGGTCACACTGAGCCCGATCAACGGCTGATCGTAACGTCGATCTGACGCAGTCACAAAACGCTCCTCATGTCGTAAAAGACGGGGGAGCGTTTCTGCTTTTAAGGGTGAAGTGATGTTGAAGAAGACGAGATTTCTTACTGGCTGTCTGATTGTCCTGTCAGCATCTGCTGCCTTGGCAGACGGCGATCCGCAACGCGGTGAGCGTTCCTTCAGCAAATGTTCCGCCTGTCACAGCATTGAAAAGCCCAGAACCCGGTTGGGACCACATCTCATGGGCGTGGTTGGCAGACCTGCAGGTTCAGTTGCCGATTACGGCTATTCCGATGCCATGAAGAATGCCGGGGCGAATGGGCTGGTGTGGACGGAGGAGAAGCTGCATGCTTTCCTTTACAGTCCCAAGAAGACAGTGCCCGGTACCTCCATGCGTTTCTTCGGCTTATGGAGCGACAGCGAAATCGATGACCTGATTGCCTATCTGAAAACGGTCCCTGCGCCGCAATAAGCATCAAGGGGATGGTTGCGAGAGGATTTCCTCGGCGTCCTCAGGCGACATCCGGTAGACACGGTTCGCGATGTCGAAGCTATATCCATTGCGAGCGAAAGCCGAAATTTCCTTCTGCATTCTTTTCTCGTCGGGCTCTTCCCGACGAAAAGGTCCGAAGCGACGTTTGCGGGCCATGATGACGGCGGAATAAAGGTCGTCAGTATCGGTCAAGGCCTGGGCAGCGATCTCCTTGCTCACGCCTTTCAAACTCAGTTTCTGCGCAATCGCCCGTTTTGATCTGCCGCCACGAATTGACGAGCGCGTAGTGATCTCAGCGAACGCAACGTCATCGAGCGCCTTGATGTCATAGGCAAATTTTACCGCAGCATTGGCAAGGGCCTCGATCTGCTCTGGCGTAATCTCTTCAAACTTCTGCTTTGCCTTGCGCGCAATCGCATCGAACAGCTGCTTTTCCGTCATCATTCGGCGTTCAAGCCGATAGATCGTGGAATTGCGCACCCACGTCATCATTCTGGCAGTGGGAGCCGTTGCGGCTTGGTCTTCTTCTGTCATCGCAGACAGTCCTGTTGTCCATTCATCTGGATTGGCTTTTAGGACAAAATGTCGGTTTGTGAAATCCGCAGCGGAACTGCATCGCCCGCTAGTGGTCACGGATGTGACGGGAGCGCATAGACATTGATCGGGGTTTCCAGCCCTCTGAGCGTGCGCAGGCCGACATTTTCGAAATTTCGGATGTTGCCAGCCATTTCGACGAATGTATCCGACATCAATACCGGCCGCTTGATTTCCTTGGTCAGGCTTTCAAGACGTGAGGCAATATTGACGGCTGGGCCAATGACCGTGAAGTCGAGGCGTCGTTTCGATCCGATATTGCCGTACATCACGTCACCCACATGCACGCCGATGCCATAGCCTAGGGGATCGTGACCGCGTTTGATATTTGCCTGGTTCAATGCGTCAAGATGAACCTGTGCTTCCTCTATGGCGGCCACAAGGTTTGCGCATGCATCAGGGTCGCTCAAGGGGAAAATAGCCAGCAATCCGTCGCCCATGAATTTCAGAATTTCGCCGCCAAATTTCTCGATCGGCTCCGACATGGCGTCGAAATAGCCGTTCAGCAACTCGATCACATCGTCGCGTGGCCACATATCGGAAATGTGTGTGAAATCGCGTAGATCGCAGATCAATATGGCAGCGCCAACCGTGGTGCCACTGCCGCGCCGTGTTGCGCCATCAAGAATGGCCTGGCTGGCATGGGGGCCGACATAGGTTTCGAGCAAAGTGCGGGCGATGCGGTTTTTCAGGCGAATTTCCGAAACGAGTGAGATCGCTGGAACCAGATTTCGCAGCGTTTCGATTTCGTCGTCGGTGAAGCCGCCCGGCTGGTCACTTGAAAACGTGACGACATGGCGTTTGTCGAAGGTGTGGTTCAGCGGCCATGCACAATATTCCGTCAGTCCCTGAGCGCGAAGGTCGGCATAGATCGCGTATTCGCCGGGAAGTGGCGGGGTATCGAGCCGGTAGCGCAATTCAGTGAGCCCAGCATGGATGTCATGCACAGGGCTATTGCGGTACTCCACGGTATTCTCGGACCCATATGCGTAGGTCGTGAATTCCGCCTCCTTCAACTCCCTGCGCCAGAGAATTCGGGCGCCGCGAAACTGCGGATTTTCCACCATGAAATTCAAGGCTGCTCTGGCAACCGACACACCCATATTGTTCAGCCGCTGGCAAAGCTCGACAAACAGGTTGTCGATGAAACGCTGCCCGCTGGTTTCCAGCACAAGCCAGTTCAATATCTCGTAAGGCCTGGAGGGCCACAAATGGCTCGATGCGCGAGAGGGCGACAGTTCAGCGTGGTTTGCTTCTGTCATGGGGGGCTCACAATGCAGGTTTGGAATCTCGAAATCTTTGCATCACGCCGATGTTATCGAACATGATGGATTCTGCATGTGGTATATGAGGCGTCATTTGTTAAGGGCCAGAAAACGACAAAAGCGTTTTTCCAGAATTTCTCGCGCATCAATGGTAAATTTGATGGAGATAACAGGCGAGAAAAAGCCCTCGCGGAGAGGGCTTTTTTATACAGTCAAACGATTGTCGAGAAAGGTATTTGTAACGCTGCCGCAACTCGCTGGATGTGAGATGGATTGCTGTCCGCCCCATTTTCCAGGTCGGTGATTTCCTGCACGGTCAAGCCGCAGGTAATGGCCAGTTGTTCGACCGTGTATCCGGCGCTGTTTCGAGCAGAGGCAATTTTTTCCGCAAATGGCGCGTTGGTATGATCGCTGGAATCAGGCTGAGAAACAGATATTGTCATTATGATCTCCCTAGAATGGACATTGAATGGAACCGGCGCCCATTGGAGTTTCCGGCATTTAATGCGACCGCGCTGCATAGGAGAGGTGTATGCTGCAGCGCAGCACGGAAAATAGCCATCTTTCCCGTTCAAGCAATAGTTAAATTTTCGTAAGGATTTTGAAGGCCTGATTGCAGCCGCCCTACCGTCCAGTTCGCGACGTCTATGAAATGCCAGCGGCTCACGCAGCGCCCCCGGAACGCATGTCCCGCCTGAAGTCCGACGGGGACATGCCCGCCACCTGCCGGAACGCTTTGTTGAAAGCGCTGACGGAGCCGAAACCGCTTTCCATCGCCACGTGCAGAATATTGTCGTTGTTGTTGATAAGCATGGCCTGGGCGCGGGAGAGGCGCAACAACGTCAGGTACTTGATCAACGTCATGCCGGTCGATTTGCGAAACAGGTTCATGGCGTATTTCGGGTGAAGGCTGGCGGAACGCGCTATATCTGTGGCGTCTATATCGTCCAGAAAATTGGCGGCGATGAAGTCGCACATTCTCACCACACTGAGTGAAGGAGAGCTTTCTGCATCGATTGTCTTGCACTCCTGAGGGCTGGGCGAAATGACCGTGTATGGCTCCAGGAACATTCTCTCCACCCGCAGCAAAAGCTCTTCGACTGCATTTTCGGCCTTGAATGGATCGCCTGACGTCGCATAGCGGAACCAGCGGGCAAAATTCTCATCATCCGAGGGGTCGGTAACCGAAGTCAGCATGGTTGCACCGCCCATAAGCCTGCTGGACACCGCAGCCGGTAATCGCATTCTGAAAAAGTGAACGAGCGGCAGGTGAGCGCCCGCATAGAAGGAATCGTCGGAGGATTCGTCCATCTGGTGAGCCTGTCCACCCCAGAAGAGGCACATTTGCCCCGCTTCGATGCGAAAGGAATGGTCGCCCATGCGATAGTGAACGCTGCCCCTCATCACATAATTGATCTCGATCTGCGCGTGCCAGTGGGGCATGAGCATGACGGGCGGATGGGCGTGGAAAAATTGCAGCTTGGTAGGCGCACCTTCGATGCTGCTGGCGCCCGGCTGATAGATCGCTCTTTCCGAAATCTTACTTTCCGCCAAATCCATGTTCCCTTTCTACGAGACAGTTCATCTCGTGCCGCTAATCTGCACGTGTCGTTGGAGGACGGCAATTGAAAAGGGAGGTTTTCAATGAGCTTTAAAATTATCGGCGCATCCGTATCGCTTGCGCTTCTTGCTGCCGCACCCGCTGCCGCACAATCCACCACAATCACCGTCTGGAGCTGGAACGTTGCAGCATCTGCCCTGAAGTCTACACTTGAAGGCTTCAACAAGAAATATCCTGATATCAAGGTGGATGTTCAGGATCTCGGAAACAATCAGGTTTACGACAAGGCGATTGCAGCCTGCGCCGCTGGCGGAGAAGGTTTGCCCGATATCGTGACCGTGGAAAACTTCGAGGCAGAAGTGTTCTGGAGCCGTTTCCCGGATTGCTTCACCGACGTCACAGCGCTTGGCTATACACCCGAAAAACAGGCGCTTTTCCCGGAATTCAAGCGGACCGAGCTTGAGGTTGATGGCGTCGCTTACGCGGTGCCGTGGGATTCCGGCCCGGTTGCCATGTTCTACCGCCGTGACTTCTACGAAAAGGCGGGCGTTGATCCGGCCACCATCAAGACCTGGGATGACTTCATCGCCGCGGGCAAGAAAGTCATGGAGGCCAATCCCGGCACGGTCATGACACAGGCAGACTTCAATGGAGACAGCGAGTGGTTCCGCATGATCTCCAACGAGCAGGGATGCGGTTACTTTTCGACAGACGGCCAGAGCATCACCATCAATCAACCGAATTGCGTGGCAACGCTCGAAAAGCTCAAGCAGATGAAGGACGCAGGCATCATTACGGCCGCCATCTGGGACGAGAAGATCCAGGCAAATACCGCAGGCAAGGTGGCCACGCAGATGTATGGCGGCTGGTATGAGGGCACGATCCGCTCCGGTTCGCCGGATCTGGCAGGCAAATGGGGCGTCTACGCCATGCCTAGCCTGACTGCGGATGGCCCACACGCGGCCAATCTCGGCGGCTCCTCGCTTGCCATCAGCTCGGCCTCGCAGCACAAGGAAGATGCGTGGAAATTCGTGGACTATGCCCTGCTCACCAGCGAGGGCCAGGTCACGATGCTGAAATCCTTCGGGCTCGTGCCGTCATTGCTTTCAGCTGACAAGGACGCCTTCGTCAAGCAGCCACAGGCATTCTGGGGCGGTCAGGCCGTCTGGTCGGATATTCTGGCGACCCTGCCGAAAATCGTTCCGAGCCGTGGCACCGCATTCCAGTCCGATGCTGAAGGTATCTACCGCGCCACGCAGACCAAATATCTCGCCGGCGGCTTCCCCGATGCCAAGACGGCGCTTGATGATGCAGCAAAGCAGATCGAAACCGCGACCGGCGTTCCGGTTGCGCAGTAGCCTCCCAGACCGACCGTTGCCGGACGCCTCCGCGCGAGGCGTCCGGCTAAAATCTCATCTGGCTTTGCGAGGTTGATATGCCGTTGCGCAACAGGATCGCATATGCGTTTCTTGCCCCCTATCTGCTGATCTTCGCTACCTTCTGGCTGTGGCCGATCATCAATTCGTTTCTGCTGTCGTTTCAGAACACGCGAGTCAATCCGTGGCGTTTTGCGCCATCGATGAACTGGGGCCGTCTTGTCGCCGATCCCGCTTTCTACAATGCCTTGCAGAACACCCTGATCATCCTGATCGTGCAGGTGCCTGTCATGATCGCGCTGGCAACGGTCATGGCGGTTCTCTTGAATTCGCCGCTGTTAAAGGCCCGCCCGCTCTTTCGCTTCGCCTTTTTCGCGCCTGTTGTCGTCGGCGAGGTCGCTTATGCTGCCGTGTTCCGGCTGATGTTCAGTGCCGATTTCGGCATCATCAACAAGTTGATCACATCTGTGGGGTTGTCGCCGGTTCCGTGGTTCGACAATTCCACGGCAGCCATGGCGCTCATCATCATCGCGGTCACATGGCGCTGGGCAGGATATAACGCCATCATCATCCTTGCCGGGCTGCAGTCTATCCCAGGCGATGTCTACGAGGCGGCGCGACTGGACAATGTCAGCAGGCGCCAGCAGTTTCTCTATATAACGCTGCCGCTGCTCAAGCCGATCATCATGTTCTGCGTCGTGCTCTCGGTTATCGGCACCATGCAGCTGTTTACTGAACCCTTCCTCATTACCAACCGCGGAGGGCCCGGGGGCGCCACGGAGACGCTCGGCATCTTCCTTTATCGCCAGGGCTTCACCTCACTCAATTTCGGTTACGCCTCGGCCATCGCCTATACGATTGCGGCACTCGCAGTTGCCATTTCACTCTTCAATATGTGGCTCGGGAGGGATGCGAAATGAGGTCCAGATCAAGATCCCTTTTCTGGCAGAAAGTTGCCCTCCACGCGATTTTGACACCGCTCGCGATCATCTGGCTGTTTCCAATCTGGGTCATGTTCGTCTTCTCGACGATGCCCGATTACGGCATCTTCAGCCCGGAAATCGTACTCCTGCCTTCCACGCATTTCGTGGAAAATTTCCGCAATCTTCAGGCCGATACGGATTTTCTGCGTGCCATGTCCATCTCCATCGGGGTTGCGGTTGTCTATACGGCTGTTTCTGTGATGCTGACATCCATGGCGGGGTGGGCGCTGGCGCGGTACAGATTTGCCGGGCGCACAGTCGTCGTCGCCATCATTCTGGGAACGATCACGCTGCCTTACGCGGTGGTCGTCATTCCGCAGTTCATCATGGTGGCGCGGGAATTCAAGCTTGCCAACACCTGGGTCGCGCTCATCGTGCCACCCCTGTTCAATTCGCTGGGCGTTCTGTTCATGCGTCAATCCTTCTCGATGATGCCGGGTGAACTCTTCGATGCGGCCCGCGTGGAAGGCGTGAAGGAGTGGCAGATTTTCCTTCGTATCGCCTTGCCTCTGGCAAGACCCACCATGGCAGCGCTTTCTATCATCCTCTTCCTCGCATCCTGGAACAACTATCTCTGGCCGCTCCTGATCAATTCGCGGCCAGGCATGATGACCGCTCCGGTGGCGCTGGGAACGCTGATCGGGCTGACCAAGGTGTCCTGGGGCGGCATCATGGCAGGCGCCATGCTTCTGACTGCGCCCATCCTTGTCGTCTTCGTGCTGCTGCAGCGCCATTTCATCGCCGGCATTTCCGCCGGCGCCGTCAAGTAATCCGGGAGGAACCGCATGGCGGAACTGTCACTGAACAATGTGGTCAAACGTTATGGTGCGCTGGAGGTCATCCACGGCGCCAATCTGGAAATCGCCGATGGCGAGTTCGTCGTCTTCGTGGGGCCCTCGGGCTGCGGTAAATCGACCCTTTTGCGCATGATTGCCGGGCTGGAAGATATATCCGGCGGCGAAATCAGCATCGGCGGCAAGGTGGTCAACGATGCCGAGCCGACAGAGCGGGGCATCGCCATGGTCTTCCAATCATACGCGCTTTATCCGCATATGACGGTCGAGGAGAATCTGTCTTTCGGGCTTCGCATGAACGGCAATCCGAAGGCCGATACCGAGCAGCGTGTTCGCCGCGCCGCCGATATCCTGCAGATCAATGAGTTGATGCAGCGTCGACCAAAACAGCTCTCCGGCGGGCAGCGGCAGCGGGTGGCGATCGGCCGCGCCATTGTGCGCCAACCGCGCGTCTTTCTGTTCGATGAACCGCTTTCCAATCTCGACGCTGAATTGCGTGTGCAGATGCGGGTAGAAATATCGCGGCTGCACAAGCAGCTTGGCACGACCATGATCTACGTCACCCACGATCAGACCGAAGCCATGACGCTGGCCGACAAGATCGTCGTGCTGCGGGCTGGAAATATCGAGCAGGTCGGTGCGCCGCTCGATCTTTACGATGATCCCGCCAACCGCTTCGTCGCCGGTTTCGTCGGCTCCCCAAAGATGAATTTTCTTCCCGGAAAAGTCATCGCGAAGGGGGCAGGAGGCGTCACCGTGCAGGTGTCGAACGAAGCCGGCGCGACGATTACCCTGCCGGTTAGCTCCACGGTCGCAGTTGGCAGCGACGTCGCGCTTGGCGTGCGGCCCGAACATTTTGGCGATGCCGGCTCAGGTGATGCCGATCTGACCGTCGAGATCGATGTGGCCGAGCATCTGGGCAATACCAGCTACGTCTATGCGCGCATGGCTGGCGACATCCCGCTCATTATCGAGCGCCCTGAATCAAGACATTCGACACATCAGCAGCAGCTGACGGTCTCGATTGTCGCTGCCAGAACCTTTCTTTTCGACAGCGCCGGTGCCCGCCTGCGCTGAGACGTGATCCATAGACAAGGAATGAGGATTTCATGACTGACGTTAAACATATCCGGTGGGGCATCATCGGGCCCGGAACAATCGCACGCACTTTCGCAGATGGCGTTGCCCACTCCAAAACGGGGAAGCTTGTAGCCATTGCCACTCGAAACCCTGAAAAGCCGGGTCTTGCCGAGGCCTTTCCGGGGGCGCGGATCGTCAACGGCTATGATGCTCTGTTGAGCGATGCCGAGATCGATGCCATCTATATCGCAACGCCCCATACGGGCCACGCGGAATGGGCCATCAAGGCTGTTCGCGCGGGCAAGCATGTGCTGGTTGAAAAGCCGATAGCGCTGTCTGCCTATGATGCGGATGCTATTTTTCACGAGGCGAAAAAGGCCGGGGTCTTTGCCGGTGAAGCCTATATGTACCGTCTTCATCCGCAGACGGCAAAGATCATCGAACTGGTAAAAAGCGGTGTCATCGGCGACGTCAGAATTATCCGCACGAGCTTTGGCTTCAACATGGGAGGCTTCAAGCCGGAGCACAGGCTATTTGCCAATGATGCAGCAGGCGGTGGCATTCTCGATGTTGGCGGCTATCCCGTCTCCATGGCGCGCCTGATTGCGGGTGCCGTGGCGGACAAGCCCGTTCTGGAGCCGGAAAAAGTGGCTGGTGTTGCGCAGCTGGGGCAGTCCGGCGTGGATGAATGGGGATCTGCCGTGCTGAAGTTTCCAAATGGAATCGTGGCCGAAGTGTCGTGCTCCATCATGGCGCAGCAGGACAATGTCCTGCGCATCATCGGTTCCCAGGGACGGATCGAAGTCGAAAACTTCTGGTTTGCCTCCGGTCACAAAGGCGGGGTTGGCAAAATCGAAATCATCAAGGGCGATGACCGCCAGACGGTTGAGGTGCGGGAAGACGGTTGGCTCTATGCCTTCGAAGTCGATGCTGCAGGCGAGGCCATTCTCGCGGGCAGGTCGGAGTTTTCCTATCCCGGCATGAGCTGGGCCGACAGTCTGGGCAACCTGCGCGTTATGGACCAGTGGCGTGCCTCGGTCGGGCTGGAATACGGCGTTGAAACCTCTGCCAAACGGGTTTCAAACATCGTCGGCTCAACTGTCGTCGCTGGCAACGGCGTGCCGATGCGCACCATTCCGGGGCTGTCCAAGCAGGCTTCGGTCGTGGCGTTGGGCTTTGAGTTCTTTCCCAATTTTGCATCAGCTTCCCTGACGCTGGATGCCTTCTACGAGGCCGGCGGAAATCTGTTTGATACCGCCTATGTCTATGGCGGCGGCAAGACCGAAAGCATTTTCGGAGACTGGCATACCAGCCGCAATGTTCCCCGTGAGGACATCGTCCTGATCGGCAAGGGCGCGCATTCGCCACTTTGCTATCCGGACATGATCTCCAAACAGCTGGATCAGTCGTTACAGCGACTGAAAACGGACTATGTCGATGTCTACTTCATGCACCGGGACAACACGGATGTACCCGTTGGCGAGTTCGTGGATGCCATGGACGCCGAGGTGAAACGCGGACGCATCAGGGGCATTTTTGGCGGTTCCAACTGGACCCGCGAGCGTATGGACGAAGCTGCAGCCTACGCCAAGGCAAACGGCAAGGAAGCCCCCGCAGCACTGTCCAACAATTTCTCGCTGGCTGAAATGCTCGACCCGATCTGGGCCGGATGTGTCGCTGCATCCGATGATGGTTGGAAAACATGGCAGCAGGAGCGGCAGATCCCGAATTTTGCCTGGTCCAGCCAGGGCCGTGGCTTCTTTACCGATCGGGCGGGTCGCGACAGGCGCGACGATGAAGAGCTTGTCCGTGTGTGGTACTCCGACCGTAACTTCGAGCGGCGGGACAAGGCGATCCAGCTCGCAAAGGAGCTTGGACGCAGCCCGATCCACATAGCGCTCGCCTATGTCATCGCGCAGCCATTCCCGGTCATTCCGCTTATTGGCCCGCGCACGATCGGCGAATTGGAAGACAGCCTTTCGGCACTCGATATAAGATTGACGGCTGAACAGGTACGCTGGCTGGAAGGGTAACATCTACCCTGCCACCCTTTAAAACGACTACCCCGGCGTTCGCCGGGGAGTCCATTGGCAGTTGTGAGTTCACCAGGAAAACGTGCCCAATCTCTTACGTCAAACTCTCCTTCAACACATCTTCCGCCTCGTAGATCGCGCAGACGATGTGGTAGAAAGTGCTGGCAGGGGCGGGCTCGTCGATCATGGGCGCATCTGCGGGCCATTTGTCGAACCAGAGGCCTGGCACGGGTGTGTCCAGGAATGGCTGAAGCGCACCGATCGCCCGGACGGCCGAGCCGAGATAGGCGTACCGCGCTTCTCCGTGGGTTACGGAGGCCAGTCGCACTGCCGCCTTCAGCCACTCTGTTTGCGGCCAAAGACGCGCCAGAGCATCATGGACGCTGAAGTCGTCATAGAGGCTCATGATTGCGACCTTGCGCTGCGGGCAAATGCCGTATTTTTCTCCAATCTCAAAAAGTCGCTTCGCCTTGGTTATCGCGTCTTCGTTCTTGCGCAGATCTCCCCAGCGGGTTAGCAGCCACGCCCATTCGAACTGATGGCCGGGCTCCATGATGCGGCCCTTGTCTCCCGGCATCGGGTTCCAGTCGTGGTCAAAGAACTCGCGCAGTCCGCCGGACTGGGCATCGATGAACTTGCTCATCGCAAGATGGGCGATGTCGTCGGTCAGACCATGCCAGGGCCCTTGCGGATCCACCTTTTCCCACGCCAGCATCGCCTCGAAGAAATGCATGTGAGGGTTAGAGCAGAGAGGTTCGCGAGGCGGGTTGGCTTCCTCGAAGCCGATAACGGGGTGTGCGTAATCCCGCTGCAGGATGGCAAGTATCGAACGGGCCTTCGCGAGCACTTCGTCGCGCCGTTCTGGGAAAACTAGCGCCGTTTGCGCGGTGGCAAACAGCGCAAAAGCCTGATTATAAAAATCAAAGCTAGGATCGATTAGATTGCCTGAGGCATCGGCGAGGTTGCCGTACAGGCCGTTTTCCAGGCGGTAAACGCTGTCAAACCATGTCAGACCGTGGTTGACGGCTCTTTTCCAATCGCCGTTCCAACCTTTTTGCCCTGCTGCTGCATAGCAATATGCCTGTCTTGGCTGCACGCGGGAGCGCCTGTTGTCGCCCGTCATAGGCTTGGCGTCCTGGCCGATGCGCTCGAAGAAGCCGCCGTCCGGCTTGGCAGCACCGACATCCCACCACATCGGCAAGGCATCTTCATCGAGCCACCGGCGCAGCGTCTTGACTTCATCAGAAAGTTTGCCCGTTACGCTCATTGGTTGATCCGCCATGTTCATCCTTTGTCGTTCAGCTTTCTAAAGACGTTTCATTAACACCGTCGCAATGCCAATTGTCTTTCTCTTGTAAAGTTCCATCCAAGTGGCAGATTGATCTGTTCCCGTCGAGATTGCCGAGAAGTCGATAATATGTGAGCGAAATATGATATTGCTAAATCGGCATCGTCACGTATTTCATAGCCATGGTCTGGTCATATTTGATTCGTTGCGCGCACGACCTTACCAAATATGGTAAAGTGGTGAGTGCCGCGGTGGTTAAGAACGCCGCTTTTGTGCTATTTCCGTGTATCGGCGTTGTGCTCGTGGGTTGCAATAATCCAGGCGGCATAAGGCCTTCAGGCGCGCCGAAGATGCTGGCACCCGAGGAGGCGTTGATCTTTCCGCCACCCGGTGGACCGGAAATCATCAGCGTCATCAGCCGCACCTACTCGAATGCCGTCCAGCAAGATGTCATCCTGCGCTCGGATGCCCGCACGCCCGGACAGAATTATTTCAAGATCGAAATGTTCGGCCCGCAACGTGCAGAAGATACTGGCAAGGATGGCCTTTCCAGCGGCAGCCTGCGGGCATCTTCCATCTCGCGTGAAATAAGATCTGCCTTTCCGGGCCTACCCGTTTCCACCTCTGCCGAGTATCTGCAGAATGCCTATGGCGCATTCTCCTACGCCTCGGGAAGAGGTGCGGGGGACGACAGCTGTATTTATGCCTGGCAGTATATCCGCTCGCCGGAAGACATGCGGCAGGGCTTCAAGAACCTTGGCCGGATCAATGTTTCGCTCAGGCTGTGCCAGTCAGGTGTCACTGTCCGGGATTTGCTGGCGGTCATGTATAATTACACAATCACCGGCAGCTACGATGCGGAGAACTGGAACCCCTATGGTACGGCACAAAAGCCGCCCGAGGGAATGGGCAGATCCGGCGACCCGATCTATCCGGTGAGCGCAACGGAATTTCCGATGCAGCCAGGCACGCAGACCCCGTCAGGGCAAACGGCTGCCCCGGTTCGTCGTCCCGCTGTTCGTACGAATGTGATGCAGGCTCCGCCGCAAGCGCCGCCGCAGCAGCCCGCAACGGTGGTAAGTCCCGCACCGGCACGCGTCATTATTCCGGCACCATCTGGAGCGGCGCCCACGCTGCCGCGCCCGGCAGACGTGCCCGCGTCCGGAGCAAAAGCGCAAACGACACGAGTGGTCATTCCATCACCGGATTGCATGTCTTCGGCAGAAGGTTCGCAAAGATGCAACTAGCGTTCTGTGCGTTACGTCTTTGGATCAGTCTGGCGGCTCATGGCCGGAACGTTGCGATGAATCATTTCGGGGCGATGCGCCTCCATCTCATTTGAAAGCGAGGGTTTGCAGATGAGCAAGGTCATCACCGTCATTGTCTGGATGCTTGTCTCAGTCTGCGTTCTGGTCATCGTAACCCTGCCGGTCAGCCTGCAGACCCATCTCATCGCCACGGCAATCTCGCTTGCACTGCTTGCCACCATCAAATCGCTAAACGGAAAAGGCGCGTGGCGGCTGATCGGTCTGGGCTTTGGAACCGCCATCGTTCTGCGCTATGTTTACTGGCGAACGACGAGCACCCTGCCGCCCATCAACCAGCCCGAAAACTTCATTCCCGGGTTTCTGCTTTACCTTGCCGAGATGTATAGCGTGCTCATGCTGGCGCTCAGTCTCGTCATCGTCTCCATGCCGCTTCCCTCGAGAAAGACCAGACCGGGTTCGCCGGAATACACCCCGACGGTTGATATTTTCGTTCCGACCTACAATGAGGATGCGATCCTCTTGGCCAACACACTGGCCGCAGCAAAGAACATCGATTATCCCGCGGACAAATTCACCGTCTGGCTGCTGGATGACGGCGGCACCGTTCAGAAACGGAACGCCGTAAGCGTACCGGAAGCGCAGGCCGCAACAAAGCGCCACGAAGAATTGAAGAAGCTATGCGCAGATCTGGGCGTCAACTACCTGACCCGAGAGCGCAATGTTCATGCCAAGGCGGGCAATCTCAACAACGGGCTTGAGCACTCCACCGGTGAACTCGTTACCGTCTTTGATGCGGACCATGCCCCGGCGCGCGACTTCCTGCTCGAAACCGTTGGCTATTTCGATGAGGATGAGCGACTGTTTCTGGTCCAGACCCCGCATTTCTTCCTCAATCCAGACCCGATCGAGCGCAATCTGCGAACATTCGAAACGATGCCCAGCGAGAACGAGATGTTCTACGGCATCATCCAGCGTGGTCTGGACAAGTGGAATGGTGCGTTCTTCTGCGGCTCTGCTGCGGTCCTGCGTCGAAGCGCGTTGAAGGAAACCGATGGTTTCAGCGGCGTCAGCATCACAGAGGATTGCGAAACGGCGCTGGCCCTGCATTCGCGCGGCTGGCACAGCCTCTATGTCGACAAGCCGTTGATTGCCGGTCTTCAGCCGGCCACCTTCGCCAGCTTTATCGGTCAGCGCAGCCGCTGGGCGCAAGGGATGATGCAGATCCTGATCTTCCGCCAGCCGCTTTTCCGTCGCGGGCTCTCCTTTACACAGCGGCTTTGCTATATGTCATCGACGCTGTTCTGGCTGTTTCCGTTCCCGCGCACGATCTTTCTTTTCGCGCCTCTGTTCTACCTCTTCTTCGATCTCCAGATTTTCGTGGCATCGGGCGGAGAATTCCTCGCCTACACTGCTGCCTACATGCTGGTTAACCTGATGATGCAGAACTTTCTCTATGGCAGTTTCAGGTGGCCATGGATTTCCGAGCTCTATGAATATGTCCAGACGGTCCATCTTCTTCCCGCCGTCGTCTCCGTCATATTCAATCCATCCAAACCAACCTTCAAGGTTACGGCAAAGGATGAGTCGATCAGCGAGGCGCGCCTGTCGGAAATCAGTCGGCCCTTTTTCGTCATTTTCGGCACGCTCATCATCGCGATGATTTTCGCGATCTATCGAATATATGCAGAGCCCTACAAGGCAGACGTTACGCTTGTGGTTGGTGGGTGGAACCTGCTCAACATCATCTTTGCGGGCTGTGCCCTTGGCGTGGTGTCAGAACGCGGAGAGAAGTCTGCCTCGCGGCGCGTGACGGTCAAGCGGCGGTGCGAATTGAAGATAGGCGATAGCGACGCGTGGTTGCCTGCCACGGTCGAGAATGTGTCCGTGCATGGTATGCTCATCAACATTTTCGAACCCGGCCTTGCCCCTGTCGGAAAGGACACCACAGCGACCATCCGCGTGAAGCCGCACAGTGAGGGCGTGCCTGAAACCATGTCCATCAACATTGTGCGCTCGGTCAAGAAAGATGGCTTCACGTCAGTCGGCAGTACCTTCTCACCCAAACAGGCCGTGGACCATCGCCTGATTGCCGACCTCATCTTCGCCAACTCCGAACAGTGGAGTGAAATTCAGCGCGTGCGCAGAAAGAACCCCGGTTTGATCAAGGGTACGGTGACCTTCATGGCCATCGCCATCTACCAGACACAGCGGGGTCTGTTTTACTTCTTCCGGTCGCTTAAACCTCAGCGCCAAACGAAACCGGTTGTCGGAACGGCACGCCCATGAGGAAACCGCTGCTTCTCACGGCTTTTCTGGCCTCCATTTCAACGCTGGTATTTGCGCAGTCCGCCCCGTTCGACATGTCGCCGGAAAAGCCGAACGCAACGCCCGCGCGCCCGCCAGTCGTCGCCCCGCCTGCGCCTGCCCAACCTGTACAGCCACCCATCGGGCGGGTTCCTCCTGCGGCACCAGTTCCTGCGGCCCCAATTCCTGCGGCCCCAATTCCTGCGGCGCCTGTTCCGGCGCCTGCGGTCACCGCCCCGGCACCAGTTCCACAATCGAGTGCGGTTACGCCGCGTGCTACGCCCAGTGATGATGATCGTCGTCGCTACATCCTGCCATACCGTGATCTGAGCCTTGCCGGAGAGACGGATCAACGGCAGTGGACGCTGTATCTGACATCGGAACAGGCAAGATCAGCCGTTTCGCTCAACATCGGCTATCAGAATGCCATCGTTGTCGCGCCTGAAAGCTCAAACCTGCAGGTGTCGATCAACAACGTTCCGCTTGAGCCCAAAAGCGTTTCTTCGCCGGATGCCGAGGGGCGAGCATCCATGGCCATTCCGCCGGGAGCCTTGCAGGCGGGCGCTAATCTGATTTCCTTCGGGGTGGAGCAACGGCACCGAACGGACTGCACGGTTCAGTCTACCTATGATCTGTGGACCGAGGTTAATCCCGCCAGCACCTACATCGAATTCAACGCCGATGTCGGAAGCCGGTTCAGCACCATAGACGACATTCAGGCCACGGGTGCGGACCAGTCTGGTCTAACCGCCATCAACATTGTTGCACCCGGCCTGACGAACCCCATTTCTGCGCAACCGTTGCTGAAGCTCGCGCAAGCCCTGGCATTGCGCACACAAATGCCAAATCAGAAGATAAGCTTCGATACGCGCCTGCCAACGGAGCGGCAGCCGGGAACGCTGACGGTCATTGCTGGCACCTCGCGTGAGATTGCGGCCGCCACACAGGCGGTTCCGCCGGAAGCACTTGCCGGTCCCTATGCGGGTTTCGAGAACAATATCGTCAACGGGGTATCCGCACTCATTGTCAGCGGACCTACACCACAAGCCATGGAAGTGGCTATTGACCAGTTGACATCATCCGTGGAGCGTCCGGCTGGGGCCTCTCGGGCAACCTTGTCAACGAAGACGTGGCACACGCCCGATGCGCCGCTCGTCATGTCGGACCGCCGACTGTCGCTTTCGGCACTTGGGGTAAAAAGCACGGAGTTCTCCGGCAGACGCTTTCGTACGGATTTTACGGTCGGCGCGCCTGCGGATTTTTATGCGGCGGCCTATGGCGAAGCCACGTTGCTGCTGGATGCAGCCTATGCCAATGACGTTCTGCCCGGCAGCCATATCGACGTCTATGTCAACGGCAATATTGCCTCGACCGTGCCTGTATCGAACAGGGGCGGCGGCATTTTCCGCCATCTGCCGATCAACGTTACGCTTCGCCACTTCGTGCCGGGTGTAAACACGATTGCGATTGAGGCCGTCCTGATGACGGAGGCGGATGCCGCCTGCCTCCCAGGGGCGCCTGCCAGTCAGACACCCCGCTTTGCGCTGTTCGATACCACTGAACTGCACATTCCAAATTATGCGTTGATTGGCCGAGCGCCTGATCTAGCCGCGACAAATGGTGTCGGCCAGCCTTACCGCGTAGGGGGGCAGCCGGTTGCGGTCTGGCTTGAGCGCGTCGATGCCGATACGATGTCTGCAGCCGCAACACTTCTGGGGCGTCTGGCAATTGCGGGCGGGCATCCCGTTACGGTCGAGCTTGTCGCAACGCCTGCGGCAGTGGGTGAGCGTAACGCGCTTTTCTTCGGAACCCTTGCGCAGATGCCGCAGGCGCTGGTCACCCAGCTCAATCTTGCACCTGCAAGCCAGGTTGCCTGGAAAGAGAGCGACGGGGCGGTGCAGCCAGCCCAGACGGATCAGCTTTTCGACCAGTGGCGCGAGCGCGTGGACAACGGTGTGTGGCAGGGGCAGGTGTCGTCCTTCGAGGAATGGATGAAGCGGAACTTTGACATCACCTCCGATACGCTGCGGTTTTTGCCCGGTGCCGAGCAGGTCTATACACCTCCTGCCAATGTATCATTCATGCTGGCCCAGGGAATGAGCCCCGGCGGCGAAGGCGTATGGACGATTGCAACCGCACCCACCTCGGCAGATTTGCGCACGGGAATGGCGGCCATGGCCGAACAAGGGAGGTGGAATGCGCTTGCGGGACGCGTTGCGACCTATGATGCCAGCGCCGACAAGGTTGAAACGGTCGCGGCGCAACAGCCAAGCTTCATCGTCACGCGGTCCTTCAGCTTCTCGAACTGGCGTCTGATTGCAGCCAACTGGCTTTCGACGAATACGCTGTCTTATTCCCTTGTTTTCGTCGGCTTTTTGACGTTGCTTGGCTTTGTCACCTTCCTGATGTTGCGCGGCATGGGGCGACGGAAATGAAAAAAACCTTCAGCCTCGCGCTCAAATCTCTGGTGATGTTGGCAATGATGTTCTCTGCATTCGGCGCCAGGGCAGCGTCGATCAACCAGGCTGACTGGTCTGCTTACAAGGCTGCATTTCTGGACCCGACGGGCCGTATCGTTGACACCGCCAATAACAATATCAGCCACAGCGAAGGCCAGGGATATGGCATGTGGCTTGCCGTCCTTGCAGATAATCCTGCCGATTTTGAACTGATCTGGTCGTTCACCAAGACGGAGTTGCTCGTTCGTGACGACGGGCTTGCCGCATGGAAATGGGATCCGCAGACCGACCCACATATTTCCGATGTCAATAATGCCACCGATGGCGATATCCTCATCGCTTATGCCTTGGCGCTGGCATCGAAGCAGTGGGGCAGGGCAGATTACCAACAGACGGCGCAAACCATGGCCCAAACCATCGTGTCGACTGCGGTGGTGAAGCGGGGAGGGAGAACCCTCTTGCTGCCCGGAACCGTTGGATTTGGCGAAGCTGATCGCCCCGACGGACCCGTCGTAAACCCTTCCTATTTTGTTTTCGAAGCCTTTCCGGTCTTGAACGAGATCGCTCCGTCACCGCTTTGGGAAGCGTTGTCGAAGGATGGATTGGCCCAGATTGCCGCCTATTCCTTCGGCCCCAGAAAGCTTCCTGCCGATTGGGTGTCAGTCAAGACAAAACCGCGGCCAGCGGACGGATTTCCGCAGGAGTTCGGATATAATTCCATCCGTATCCCGCTTTATCTGGTTCGTGCGGGCTTGGGTGATGAGAAGCTTCTGGACAGGTTGGCTACCGGTATCGTGATTGACGGGGGCAATATGGCAACCTTTGATTTGCGTACAGGCGCCACGAAAGATGTCCTTTCGGATCCCGGATATCGGATCATTCCGGCACTTTTGGCGTGTTTGGTTAAGAAAACACCTTTGCCAGACGATGTTCGCCGCTTTTCGTCAACACTTTATTATCCATCTACGTTGCATCTGTTGGGTTTGTCATTCGCGACTCAGACGCATCAGGAGTGCTTGTGATCGGAAAGCCGCTTTACATATCAGCCGCTCTCTTGGCACTTTTCGGTGTCACGGCCTACCAGTTCCGCGACGAGCTTTTGGGCAGGGTTTCACGCATCCACACGACCGGGTCCATAGCGCCTGGTGAAGGTGGCTCTCTTCTCTCGGTCAACGATGGCGGTTCTCTGCCTGCAGCGAACCGTATGCCGCCGCCGGTGCGTGTTGCGCAGACGCAGGCCCCGATCCCCGCGCCGCCCGTGACAATTCCCGCTGTGAATGCGGATCAGGACGCCATATTGGCGCAGGCACGACGCCAGACGCCACCGCAGGCTCCTGCCGCGGCTACGCCAGCGACGCCTGCCACCGTCGATGAAAGCGCGTTGCGCTACTTCGCCGCGCAGGGAGATAAAGCACGGCTTGAAGCGGAAATCGCTCGTCTGAAGGCCCTTTACCCGCAGTGGACGCCACCAGCAGATCCGCTTGCTGTTCCTGAGCAGGGTGATCCGCAGCTGGAAACCATGTGGCAACTTTATGCCAACGGCCGCTATTCCGAAGTCCGGAAGGCCATCGCAGACCGCCAGGCCGCCGATGCCAGTTGGCAACCGCCAGCAAACCTCACCGATATGCTGACGCTTGCAGAAGCCAGGCAAAAGCTCGTCAATTCTTCCGACCTCAAGCAATATAATGCAGTCGTTGAAACGGCAGCCGGTAATCCTGGATTGCTGACCTGCGGCGAGGTCGATGTTCTCTGGCGTGTCGCGGAAGCCTTTGCACGTACGGACAAGCCGGAGCGTGCCCGCGACGCCTATAACTACATATTGAGCAATTGCGACGGCGCAAGCGAACGCCTTGCAACGGTCCAGAAAGCATCTGCCTTGCTGCCGCTCGATATGATGGACGACCTGCTCTCCAAGGAAAAGGCGGGTGCCGACGGACAGCTCGAATTCGAGCCGGTGAAGGACGACCTTGCACGCCAGTTCGTAGCGGCCGCTGGCGAAGACAAGGATGTGACGGTGCCACCCGCATATCTTCTGCGTCTTGAGAGGGCGGCCGAGACGAACAAGCTTGCAAGCGACGCTCTCTTGCTGGGTTGGTACAATCTGCGCCGCGAAAAGAACCAGGATGCCGAGAAATGGTTTCGGCAAGCCCGCAGCGCTGAAGACTCTGCTTCTGCATCTCAAGGCCTGGCGCTCGCCCTGATCGCTCGCGGCGAACCCCGCGAGGCCGAAGAAGTAATGTACGAGTGGCGTCAGTCGTCCGACGATGCCCGCAAGACCTATCTTGCCGCGACGGCCAATCTCCTTGCGCTCGAGCCACCTTTGGCCCTTGAGCCGGAGGTCCTTAAACGGATCGCCGAGGAAACAGTCTCGCAGAAAGACGCAGCCACGGCGCAGGAATTTGGCTGGTATTCGCGAGCATTCCTGCAGCCGCAAATGGCCGTCCAGTGGTTTTCCACGGCGCTGAACTGGAAGACGGATGATGAAGCTTCGGCCTATGGTCTGGCATTGTCCTATCAGGAACTGAACAATGTTGCGGAGGTGCGCAGGCTTCAGCAGCAGTGGGGTGCGCAGTCGGAACGAATTCGCATGGTTGGGATGGCTCAGCCCGACCCCGCCCAGCGTGTTGCCACCGGCCAGCCAGCCCCGGTGCAAGTGGCACAGCAAACGATGACGACAGCGCCGACAAATGTCGTTTACCAGCAAAGTTCCAGCCAGTCCGTTGGCCGCCAAGGTCGCGTCGTGGCGCAGAACCAGGCCTCTCGCAAGACGAGCAGATGTGGCGCGACCTTCAATCCGGATGGACTTCCCCCGCAACAGGCGTTGCAACAGGGCTGGTGCCTCATGGATGCCAACCGGCCCGCGGAGGCGCTCAAGGCGTTCGGCGCTGCTCTTGCTGGCGGGCAATCCACTGTGCGAAGCGATGCGGCCTATGGACAGAGCCTTGCCTATCTGCGGATGGGGCTGACCGACAACGCAGCCGTCTCCGCTACAAAATCCGGCATGGACAAGACAAAGGCGACAGAACTTCAGATCGCGATCCTGACGGACCGCGCTTTGGCCGCATATAATAACGGCCAGTATGAAAAAGCTTTGATCCTTTTGGACCAGCGCGCGCGCTTTGCGACAGAGCGTAACGACTTGATGGTCATTCGCGGCTATGCCTATCTGAACCTGAAACGTTATGCCGAAGCTGTTCAAGTGTTCGAAGGGCCAGCCTCAACCGGTCACAGGGACGCGGTGCGTGGACTTGCCGCGGCGCGGGATGCTCGTCCAAGCAAGGGGCCGCAAGGCGGTTGAAGAACGGCCTGATGCCCTGTCAAGCCGTCAGTGCAAAACCCTCGGCGGATGCCAGTGTCGAGGCTGGTCGCTGTCGGTCCCCGCAAGAACAACGGATCCCACGAGGATTGAGGGTGGGGCGACGAAAGCCCGGAGACGTGAAAGCGCTGATTTTGCTTTCTCGGCATAGTTCATATTGGCAGCGTCGTCAGAATGAAAGTTCTGCAGCTTCTCGAAAATCGCTGTAGCTTCGTTTCTCCGCCCCGCTGCAACAAGCGCAATGCCACATTTGTAAAGCGCCTCGTGGTGAAACGGTGCGCGGCTCGTGACATCCTGAAACGCCCTGATAGCGCCTGGAAAATCCTTTTGGGCAAGGCGCGTTTCTCCCAGGCGCAGCAACGCGGGGACGGGGTCTTCGACTGCCCTGCTGATGGCGAGATAGGATACTTCCGCTTCGTGAAACTCTCCCTTTTCGAAGAGAAGATTGGCAAGACCAAATTCCGCGCCCCGGTGGTCGGGCACCGTTTCCAAAACCTGCCGGAAGGCCACTTCCGACTTTGCCTTTTCACCGGCCTTGTAGAACTTCAACGCCTGTTCATAGACAAAGCGGATGCTGAACGGATGGAGCCTGCCGTTGAGGTTCTCGCCGGAGCGGGTTCTGAACTGGGTGCAGCTGATGGGTCTTTCCCACGGCCCGAACATGTATTTGTAGGGCTCGTTCCCGCGAAGGAAGTCGTACTCGCGAAAGCCCATTTCGATTGCGCGGCGGATGCAGAAGCCATGCAGGACAAGGCCGGGCGATGGTGTCGTCCATGTCTCGTCCCGGCCAGTGATATAGAAAAGCACCACGCCTTTGCTTTTGTCGATGATGTTTGCAAGTGCGCCAAGCGGTCTGTCTTCGTACCAGAGGACGGGTACTTCCAGCGTCCCATCCCTGAAACAGTCCATCAGCATGTCACGGGTTGAAACGATGATCTTCTCGGCACGGTCCTTTCCTTTGTAGGGAGCCCATTTTGCGCGCCAGAACTTAAAGAGAATATCCATGTCACGCCCGATCGTTTCATGCGTAGCAAAGGATATGCGGTAGCTCGGGTCACCCTCCACCTTTCGCAGAAACCGCCGCAACTTCTGCCGCGTCTGGCTGCTCATGCTGGTTTCCAGATACTCATCGAAACTCGCGGGCAGTGTCACCACCGGGCAGACGCAATTGTTGATATCGTTCAGGCTCTTCGGCGTGCTGTCACGAAACATGACCTGCGGTCCCTGGAGCGCCCTTATCATCGCGTCGCGCCGGGAAAGGGGGCCGCACATATATTCCAGCTTCAAATGCGTCCAGCTTTGCTGCTTGAGAAAGGCGCAAAACCCGGCCACCGCGTGATGCTCATACGCCGGCAGCGTGATGAACCCGGTATAGTCGGCAGCAAAATTGCCAGCCATGATGATCTCATCGAAGAAGCGGCCAGTCTTCTTGTCCTGCTGGGTAATCACTCGAAGCGGAAAGAACGCGACATAGGCAGAGCCCTCGGCTTTCTCTCTCAGCGCAAGAATGAACCATCGACCTCGCCGCCAGAGATAGGCCTTCAACCAGGTGAAGGACAGGAAGTGCTGGGCATGCGGGTCCGCCATGAACACCTGGTCCCAGTTGTCCCGCAGCGCGTCAAAGCCCGCGCGGGTGTTGATGACGTCGATATGCATGGCCCCCTCCCAATACGATTGACTGCCCTTTGGGAGGCTTCATTCTAGGCGGAAATATCCTTCTTCAAATATACCCTTCTGGTTAGGTAGGGTCATCAATTAGAGCTAGAAACGCAAACGGCCCGCGCCGAAAATTCGGGCGGGCCGCGCATTCATCTGGACAATTGTGCTATTCGGCAGGCTGCGCTGCAGAAGCAGTTTTGACTTCGCCGATGCTTGGCACATCTTCGCCGCTCAGGACGAGGGCCAACTGCGCCTCGTCAAGTTCGCCTTCCCAACGGGCAACGACGATTGTCGCAACCGCATTGCCAACGAAGTTGGTAAGCGCACGGCATTCCGACATAAAGCGGTCGATGCCGAGGATCAGCGCCATACCGGCCACGGGAACGGATGGAACGACAGAGAGCGTGGCGGCAAGCGTAATGAAGCCTGCGCCCGTGATACCGGCGGCACCCTTGGAGCTGAGCATCGCGACGAGAAGCAGCAGAACCTGCTCACCGAAGGACAGATGGATCCCCGTTGCCTGTGCAATGAACAGGGCGGCAAGCGTCATGTAGATGTTGGTGCCGTCGAGGTTGAAGGAATAGCCTGTGGGGATAACGAGGCCAACGACAGAGCGTTTGCAGCCCGCCTTTTCCATCTTGCTCATGAGGCCCGGCAGTGCGGCTTCCGAAGACGATGTGCCCAGAACGAGCAGAAGCTCTTCCTTGATGTAGCGGATCAGCGCCAGGATCGAGAAGCCGTTATAGCGGCAAACCGCGCCCAGAACGACCAGCACGAAGATCAGCGAGGTCAGGTAGAAAGTGCCGATCAGCATCGCGAGGTTGGTGACTGACGAGATGCCGTATTTGCCGATGGTGAAAGCCATGGCTCCGAAAGCGCCGATCGGTGCGGCTTTCATCAGGATCGCGACCAGCTTGAAGATCGGATACATCAGCGCGTGCATCAAATCGACGACCGGCTTGCCGCGATCTCCGACGATGCCCAGCGAAATACCGAACAGAACCGAGAAGAACAGGACCTGTAGAATATCACCCTCCGCGAAGGCTCCGACAATCGTCGTCGGGATGATGTTCATCAGGAAGCCGGTGATGCTCTGCTCATGCGCCTTGGCGGCATAGGTCGCAACCGCCTTGCCGTCGAGCGTCGCGGGGTCGATGTTCATGCCAGCGCCCGGCTGGATGACATTGGCGACGATCATGCCGACGATCAGTGCGAGGGTCGAGAATGTCAGGAAGTAGATCATTGCCTTGCCGGCAACACGCCCTACCTTCTTCATGTCGTTCATGCCGGCAATGCCGGTAGCGACAGTAAGGAAGATGACGGGCGCGATGATCATCTTGACCAGGCGAATGAAGCCGTCGCCAAGCGGTTTCAGCTGCTCGCCGAGAGCCGGATAGAAATGCCCGAGTGCAATACCGGCCAGAATGGCGACGATAACTTGAAAATACAGGTGCCGGTAAAATGGCAATTTGACGTGGCTGGTTGCCACGGGGGTGCTGTCAATCATGTTGGTTCCTCCTCGGTCACAACCCTGCCGTATTGGCCTCCCGGGTCCGCCGTCCTTGGTTCACGGCCCTGCGACCGTCTGCCAGTCTTTTTGCAAGAGGCGTGCCAAGATCCGTCACATTCTGCAACCCTATGAAAATGCTCGAATATTTTCTGCGTGTGTGTCGTGAGAAACGATCATGTGTGGTTTGCCGCTCGTTTTTTCTTGCTGTTTGTGTGGAAATCCGCACAATATAATCAGCATTGGATGTGGTGCGCATGGCAAAAAACTTCGAGAATGCGCGGTCGCGTTGGGTCGCGTTCGTGATGATGTGGGTGATAATCGCGCTCGGTGCGTTTCTCGCCGCAGACAAGCTCGGCCGAATTCAGGCGATGAGAACGCTGCTGGTGACGGCAAGTACCGATGGCCAGCTGAAATCCGCGCTTCTCAATGTTGCGCTTGAGCGTCCCAGGGTTCTGCCATTGGTCCTGTCTCGGGATCGGGACATCACCGATGCGCTGGAGAATGGCGGCGCGTCGGTCGAGCGGCTTGACCAGAAGCTTGAGGGGCTGATTGAAGGCACGCAGGCTTCGGTCATCTATGTCGCCAATATCGATGGCGTAACGATTGCGTCGAGCAACTGGCGCACGCCGGAAAGCTTCGTCGGCTCCAACTATGCGTTTCGAGATTATTTCAAACGCGCCTTGGAAACGGGCAGGGCAGAGCACTATGCGCTCGGCAATGTCAGCCGTAGACCCGGCCTTTATATCTCGCGGCGTGTCGATGGCACAGATGGCAAGCCGCTTGGCGTCGTCATTGCCAAAGTGGAATTCAACCGGCTTGAGACAGACTGGAATATTGGCGGTCGCCCGGTCTACATCGTTGATGATAACGGTGTTGTCCTGATGACGAGCATTCCGGAATGGCGGTTCAAGACGGTAGCGCCGATCAATGAAGCGCAGCGAAGTAAGATCGCTGAAAGTCTGCAATTCGGCGACGAAAAGCTTTCTCTCATGCCTGTGACGACGGTTTCGACGCCCGGGCCGCAGGTCGCTATGGTCACGGTCAACGCGCCGTCTTCACTCAAGGGAGAGTTCCTGCGTCTGGAACTTCCCGTGCCGACAACGCAGTGGTCGCTGCATTATCTTCAACCGGTGGCCGCTACCATGAATGCCGCGATCCGGGAAAATCGCATCATAGCAGCGGCGAGCCTCATGCCTCTTCTTGCGATATCGGCCATCTGGTTGCGTCGCAGGCAAAAAGGAGCCGAGCAGCGTGCGGCGGATGAACGTGATCGTGCCGAGCTGGAAAGACGCGTGCAGGAGCGGACAATCGATCTGACAATGGCGCGAGACCGGCTGCAATCTGAAATTATCGGCCACGAACAGACCGCCAAGGAGCTGCAAAGCGTCCAGCACGAGCTGGTGAAAGCCAATCGCCTTTCGATTTTGGGGCAGGTGGCAGCCGGTGTCGCGCATGAAATCAATCAGCCTGTGGCGACCATCCGTGCCTTTGCCGATAACGCACGCGTCTTTCTCAAACGTGACCGCGCCCAGGAAGTCGATGAAAACCTTGAAAGCATTGCTTCGCTGACGGAGCGCATCGGCGTCATAACCAGCGATCTCAAGATACTGGCGCGAAAAGGACGCACCGCTGCAGAGCCCGTCAGTATGCGTCTCGTCATGGAGGGTGCGGTGGTTCTGCTGCGCAGTCGCTTTGCCGGTCGTCTGGAAGCACTGGAAATTACCCTTCCTCAAGATGGTCTCATGGTGCTCGGAAGCCGGATCCGGCTGGAGCAGATCGTCATCAATCTCCTGCAGAACGCGCTTGAAGCGATTGAGGACAAGCCGGATGGAAGGGTGGCTGTGCGGGTCGATGAGGCTGGCGATGAGATTGCCCTTGTTATAGCGGACAACGGCCCCGGCATTTCGTCGGACATACGCGAGCAGCTGTTTTCCCCTTTCAATACCTCAAAGGAGGGAGGGTTGGGCCTCGGTCTTGTCATCTCCCGAGACATTGCCTCGGATTATGGAGGCCGGATCGACGTCGAGACCGGTGAGACCGGCACGTGTTTTTCTGTTTATTTGAAGCGGGCGTAAGATGACGATGGGCGGTACGGTATATCTGGTCGATGACGATTCTCAGTTGCGCAAGGCCATGCGCCAGACGCTCGAACTGGCAGGCATAGCGGTTGTGCCATACCCGAAGGCCGAGCAGGCTTTGGAAGCGCTGTCTGAAGATTTCGATGGTGTCGTCATAACGGATGTCCGAATGCCCGGCATGGACGGCCTGCAATTCTTTGATCGCGTGCGGCAGATCGATCCGGACCTCCCGGTCATCCTCATTACAGGCCATGGCGATGTGCCCATGGCGGTCGCTGCTCTCCACAATGGCGCGTATGATTTCATTTCCAAGCCGTTTCCCGCCGAACGGATGGTGGAAAGCGCACGCAGAGCGTTGGAAAAGCGTCGGCTGATCATGGAAAACCGGGCATTGAGGCAGGCCGCGCATCAGGCAGAAGACGATCTGCCGTTGATAGGCCAGACGCCGGCAATGGAACGGCTTCGTAATACGCTGCGCCATATCGCAGATACGGATGTCGATGTGCTGGTGGCCGGTGAAACGGGAAGCGGCAAGGAAGTGGTTGCCACAGCGCTCCACAAATGGAGCAAACGACGCTCGAAGGGTAATTTTGTTGCGCTGAATTGCGGCGCGCTTCCGGAAACGGTCATCGAGAGCGAATTGTTCGGCCACGAAGCGGGCGCGTTTACCGGTGCGCAGAAGAAGCGGATCGGTCGGATCGAACACTCCAGTGGCGGTACGTTGTTTCTGGACGAAATCGAAAGTATGCCGCCAGGCGTGCAGGTGCGCATGCTGCGCGTGCTGGAAATGCGGCAGGTCTCACCTGTCGGCTCCAATGAGGAGAGGCCAGTCGATATTCGTGTCGTCGCCGCAGCCAAGGTGGACCTTGGTGACGCGCAGCAAAGGGGCGATTTTCGAGATGACCTCTATTATCGGCTAAACGTCGTCACCTTGTCGATTCCGCCACTTCGGGAGCGTCGAGCCGATATACCGTTGCTGTTCTCCCATTTTGCGAAGAAAGCTTCGGATCGTTTCGGAATGCCGGTTCCGGCAATCACTGCCGCCATGTCGCGGCATCTTAATGACCATGACTGGCCGGGAAATGTCCGGGAACTGGGCCATTTTGCAGAACGGGTGGTTCTGGGGCTGGAAGCCACGGCTCAACCGGCCGCCCCAGCGGCATCGCGTGACGCAGCATCAGGCACGCTGTCTGAAAGACTGGACCGCGAGGAGGCCTCCATTATCAGGGAAGCTTTAGAGAAGTGCGACGGCGATGTTGCTGAAACGATTGCCGCTCTCGGCATTGCTCGCAAGACATTCTATGACAAGCTGCAGCGCCATAACATCAGCCGCGCCGACTATGTCCAGAAGGGCGCATAGGCAACGCGGCGTCTTTGTCTATCGGAACGGTCAGCCTGCGACGCAGAAGTGGTTCTGGCCATCGTAACCGAGATACGTGCCGGTACGTGGGTTGAAGCTGCCATAGCGCTGCGAGCAGTAGTCATACCATGTGGATGTCCATGGCTCGATGGTGCGATAGGTCCGACGCGGCTGGTAGGCCGGGCGGGTATCGTAAACCGGCTGGGCTCTGTAAACCGGGCGCGGTGCCTGGCGGTAATAGTAGTTGTCGTCGGGTTCGCTGTAGGTGTAGCTCGGCTGATAGGCGGGATAGCGGCGTACCGGCGGTTCGTCGTAGACGCGCTCTTCCGAGTAGCGGGGCTGGGCCAGTGCGGAACCGACAGCCACACCGGCTGCAAGACCCAGCACGCCGCCCAGAAGCGCAGCGTCACGGTCATGACGGCGCCAGTCACCGGCGGATGCGGAGTTCAAGGGAGCGATGACGGTTGCAGACACTGCAAGAGCCAGAAGCGTTTTTGCTGCAAAAGAGGCCATGTTCGTTTTCCATCAAAGCGGCAACTGCGTGCCAGTGATTATCTGATGGTTAAGAATTAGCGATATGTGGCTGAACGGCTGCTGAATGAATTATGGCGCTGCTGTGGCGTGAAGGCGTACCCATGTCTGCATTGCTTACGCCTCAGTGGTCGCTGATTTCCGTGGGTGAAAACATACTCAGCATTCCGCCGTATGGTTTGTGCAGCGGCGCGGCATAGGCGCCCTGTTTGGCTGTTTTCAGACCCAGTGTAACCAGCCCTTCCACGTGTTTGACCGCAGCACTCACCCCATCGATGACGGGCACGCCGAACTCTTCGGAAAGGCGTGATGCAAGGTCTGCCATGCCTGCGCAACCCAGAATGATGGCCTCTGCGCCATTCTTGCTGACGGCGGCGTCGATCTCCCGGCGCAATTTTTCAAGCGCGTCAGACATGGGGTCTTCAAGCGACAGGACCGGAATATTGGCAGCGCGAACGGTCGCGCGGCTGCTCATTCCGTAGCGATGAACGAGATGTTCGATAGGCAGGCGGGACCGTTCCATAGTGGTCACGATGGCGAACCGCTGGGCGATGAAGGAGGCGGTGGCAACCGCCGCTTCGCAGATGCCGATCACTGGAATGGTCGCAAGCGCTCTTGCCGCATCCAGCCCCGTATCGTCAAAACAGGCAATGATGGCGCCGTCCGCGCCTGCCTTTTCCCCCTTGGCGATTTCCACCAACAGGCCCGGCACGGCAAACACCTCGTCGTAGTAACCCTCTATTGAGACAGGCCCCATCTGCGATGTGACGGCGACGATTTCCGTTTCGCGTGCAGCCACTCCGCTTGCAGCAGATGCAATCGTTGCGGTCATGGATGCGGTGGTGTTGGGATTGACGATGAGAATGCGCATGATGCTGTGTTCAGGCTTTCAGTTGGCGTCGGTTCAGGTAAACGATGAGGCCGAGGGTGGCCGCAATCACCAGAAACGAGAAAAATGTGGTGACCGCTCCCAGCGCGTAGAGAACCGGCGTCGTTACGTTGGTCGTCATCCCGTAGATTTCGAGCGGCAGGGTGTTGTAGGTGCCTGATGTCATCAGCGTGCGCGCAAACTCGTCATAGGACAGCGTAAAGCCGAAAAGACCGATGCCGATGAGGCTTGGCGCAATCATGGGTAAAACGACATTAGTAAATGTCTGCCAGGGTGTCGCGCCAAGATCGCGTGCGGCCTCTTCATAGGATGGAGAGAACCGGTTGAAGACGGCAAGCATGATCAACACCCCGAAAGGCAATGTCCATGTCATGTGCGCGCCGAAGGCGGAGCTGTACCAGGACGGTTCAAGCCGCAATTGCTGAAAGAGGACGCCGATGCCCAGCGAGATGATGATGGAGGGAACCACGAGACTGGCGACGGAGAGATAGAACAGCGATGTCGCGCCAACGAATTTTCGGCGAAATGCGAGACCCGCAAGAAGCGAGACAAGCACGGTCGAGACCATCACCATAACGCCCAGAAACAGCGAACGCCGGAACGATCCGCCAAAATCGCCAACCGCCTGTTGCTCGAAGAGGTTTCTGAACCAGTGCAGCGAGATGCCATTCAGCGGAAAGGTCAGCCCGCCATTCGGTCCCTGAAAGGCCAGTATCAGAATGGCCGAGAGCGGGCCGTATAAAAACAGCACGAAGAGCGCAAAGAAGAAGGAAAGCACATAGAATTCGCGACCGCGTTTTTCCGAATACATCCTAGAGCTCCTTCCTGATATCGACGACGCGTAGAATTCCAGCCACCATCAGCAGCACGAGGGCGAGCAGGATGACGGCATTGGCAGCGGCTGCGGGATATTGCAGCAGCGACATCTGGTTCTTCATCATCAGCGCAACCGAAGCGCTCTGGCCACCGGACATGACCTGAACCGTTGAGAAATCGGCCATGACCAGTGTGACGACGAAAATCGTACCGATGGCCATTCCGGGCTTTGCCAGGGGAATGATGACATTCCAAAGGATCTGCCAGCTTGTGGCGCCGGCATCCCGCGCGGCTTCCACCAGCGACTTGTCGATGCGCATCAACGTATTGAAGATCGGGGTTACCATGAACAGCGTGTAGAGATGAACCATCGCAAGCACGACGGCAAAATCGGAATAGAGCAGCCATTCCACCGGAGCCGGAACGATGCCCGTGCCGACAAGCGCGCTGTTGACCAGCCCGTTTCGACCCAGAACCGGTATCCAGGATATCATTCTGATGATGTTGGAGGTCAGAAAGGGCACGGTGCAGATCAGAAAGAGCACCATCTGCATGGTGGTGGTTCTGATGTGGAATGTCAGGAAATAGGCGACCCAGAAGCCGCAAAACAGGGTGATTGCCCAGACGATCGCCGCGAATTTCAGGGTGTTGAGGTATGTCTGCCAGGTCACCCAGGAGCCGAGAGTTTCGGTGTAGTTGAAGGTGACGAAGCCCGGATACATCTGGGCGAAGTCGTAGTCCCAGAAGCTGACAGTGGCGATCATGAGGATCGGCAGGGCGAGGAAGAAGCCGAGTATGACGGCCAGCGGTGCTGCCTGCAGATAGGCGACCAGCTTTTCCGGCAGTGCAAAGCTGCGGCTTTTCTTGTCCGTCTTGTCGCTGACGCCGATCAATCGCACGGTCACCATGATGAGGCCTTTCGTGGCTAAGGGGGCAGCGCCGCCAGCTTTCAGCTGGCGGTCGCTTAAGGTTTGATGTTCAGGCTCAGGCTCAGGCGGCGATGAACTCGTTCCAGCGGCGAACCATGTAGCGGTCTTCGTCCATCACGGAGTTCCAGCACGCCACCTTGCCCATGCGCTCCTGGAAGGAGCCGCCGTCGCGGACTGCGCCGGCCTTTTCCATGACCTTGCCGTCTGGTGCGATGATGTCGCCCTGAGCGGCCTTGCCCTCGACCCAATAGCCCCATTCATCCGCAGTCATGTGTTCCTTTGCGGTGTCCATGGCGGCGGAGTAGTAGCCCTGGCGGTTGAGATAGGCGCCGACCCAGCCGGACGTGTACCAGTTGATGTATTCATAGGCCGCATCGAGCTTTGCGCCCGAGAGATGCTTGGCAAGACCCAGACCGCCGCCCCATGAGCGGTAGCCTTCCTTGAGCGGCTGGTATTTGCAGGCAATGCCCTTGGAGCGCACGGCAGCCACGGCGGGCGACCACATGGACTGGATGACGACTTCGCCAGATGCCATGAGGTTGACGCTCTCGTCGAAGCTTTTCCAGAAGGCGCGGAACTGGCCGTCCTTCTTGGCCTTGATGAGGAAGTCGATCGTCTTGTCGATCTCTTCCTTGGTCATGTTGCCCTTGTCGGCATATTTGATGTTGCCCATCGCTTCCATGATCATGGCTGCATCCATGATGCCAATCGAAGGAATATTGAGGATGGACGCCTTGCCCTTGAACTTCGGGTCCATGATATCGGCCCAGCTGCTGATCTCGCGGCCAACCAGGTCAGGCCGGATGCCGAGCGTATCGGCATTGTAGATGGTCGGGACCATGGTGAAATAATCGGTCTCGCCCTTGGCGAATTTCTTGTCGCCCTGCTTTTCAACGAAACCGACAGTATGGGGCGCTGTTCCCTGGGCGATGACACTGTCGGGTGTCAGCTTGCCGGTTTTGAACAGCGGCACGATCTTGTCATAATATTTCAGCTTCTTGATTTCCATCGGCTGGATGACGCCTGCCGGATAGACCTTCTTCAAGATCCAGTATTCGATGTCTGCGATGTCGTAGGAGTTTGGCTGGGTGACGGCGCGTTGCGCAGCCGCGTCGGAATCGGTCGCCGTCATTTCAAGCGTGATGCCGAGGTCGGCCTTACATTTTTCAGCGATGGCATTGAGGTTCGAAACACCGGTGCCGAACTGACGCAGCGTGATCGGGTTCTGGGCCCAGATGGTCGGGAAGCCTGTAATCAGGCCAGAGCCGATGGCGGCACCGGTTGCTGCAGCGCCAGCCTTGAGAAGACCGCGACGCGAAAGACCTTTTTTCGAATTGGATGTTATCGACATGATGAGTTCTCCTCTGGTTGTTTTTTGGTCATTTTTCTATTCGGCCGAGCACGATGGCATCTGCCGCATTCCATGACAGTGGAATTGCTTCACCGATCTTGATGGGGCTTGCAAAGAAAGCGACGTCGCTGAGAATGACGTTGAAGTCCTCAAAGCCCGCGCCTGCGACGGTGATTTTGACCGTCGCCCCGTGATATTCGACATTGGAAACGATACCGGTGAAGCCATATCCGGGTTCCTCAGCTTCGCCGATGCGAACGCGGTCGGTGCGGATTGCGATATCGACGAGACCGTCCTGCATGGGCTCGCCTGTGGCGGTGAAGGAGCCGCCTGCGGGAACGTCAATGGTGATCAATTCGCCATATTGCGCGCTCACCCGCCCGGAAATGACGTTGTGGTGGCCCATGAAGCGGGCGACGAAGCCCGTCGCCGGACGCTCGAAAACGTCACGCGGCGTTGCAGCCTGTTCGATGCGCCCGTCATTCATGATGACGATGATGTCGGCGAGCGCCATTGCCTCTTCCTGGCTGTGCGTCACGTGAACGAAGGTAATGCCGAGCGTCGTCTGGAGCTTTTTCAGTTCCGCGCGCATCCGTATCTTCAGAAAGGGATCGAGCGCGGAGAGGGGCTCGTCCAGAAGCAGCGCTTCCGGATCGGTAATGAGCGCACGTGCCAGGGCCACACGCTGCTGCTGGCCACCGGAAAGCTGCGCGGGTCTGCGGTTGGCATAGGGTTCCAACTGCATCAGTTGCAGCATGGTCAAGGCCTTTGCCCGGCGTGTGTCGCGGTCCACGCCTTTCATCTTCAGGCTGAAGGCGACATTGTCCAGAAGGTCGAGATGCGGAAACAGGGCGTAGGACTGAAACATCATTGCAGTCCCGCGGCGCGCCGGTGGAAAATCGGTAACGACGGTATTGCCCAGCCGAACGTCACCGCTCGAAATCGTCTCGTGACCGGCAATCATGCGCAATGTCGAGGTTTTTCCGCAGCCGGAAGGGCCAAGCAGGCAGCAATAGCTACCAGCCGGTATCTTCAGGCTGATGCCGTGGACGGCGGTGGTGGTTCCGTAGACTTTTGAGACGGAGACAATATCGATCTCGGCGGCTTTGCTCATGCATCTTCCCCTGCTGTCGATCATCTCCTTGCATAAGACGTGCCAGTTGGCGGAGCGCAGGGTAAGTTTCTGTAATTCAATCCGATTTTTCGAGCGTGGATTTCTTGGTTAACATCCCGTTCGTGGCGCTGATTAAAAAAGAAGCGATTGTGAGCGATTATGCATCACGATTGTATCCAATATTTTTAGCGATTGGGTACTTTTGCCTTTGCAGGCCTTGGTTGGTGTGAGTACAAAGGCTGGACCACCGGAAGATACAATGACAACAGCTGATATTACGCCAGACATCGACGCTACTCAGGAAGATCGCGCCCAGTCTATCCGCGACACGCTGCGCGATGCAATTGTGGACAGAAGGCTTGCCCCGGGAACGAAATTGTCCGAGGCCGAGGTCGGCACGCTGTTCGATGTCAGCCGCACCGTCGTCCGCGCCGCCTTGCAGATGCTGGCCTTCGAGGGGCTGGTCAAGACGGAGCGAAATCGCGGCGCCTTCGTTTCCAATCCTAGTCCGGAAGAAGCGCGGCAGATCTTTGCATCCCGCAGGCTGATCGAGCCGGGAATCGTCCAAAGCGCAATCGAACGGCTGTCAGCAGATGTGATTGCCGAGATGCGGGCTCACCTGACGGAAGAAGCCCGCCATCAGCATGAACGGGGGCCAAGCGCACGTCGGTCCGAGATCAAGGCCTCGGGCGATTTTCATCTGATGCTCGCCTCCGTTGCCGGAAATGCCATCCTTGAAAAATTCATGGCCGAGCTGGTCGCCAGGTCGTCGCTGGTCATCGCGCTCTATGGGCGCTCCGGCGTTTCCAGTTGTGGGCATAGCGATCACGCCGCCATTCTCGATGCTCTCGAGAGCGGCGATGCCGAAAAGGCAAAGCGTTTGATGCTGCATCACATCGATCACATCGAAACGGACCTGGACTTGCGCAACAAGGAAGGTCTGGCGCTTAAAGATGCGCTGTCCTTGTAACGTGTATCGGCAGCCGGTTGCCGCCGATACGGGTGTGAATGTCAGGCGGCATATCTGCTGATAGCAAGATCCCCGGTTTCGATCTCGGGTCTGGTGCCACTCACTATGTCGGCGAGGACCCGCGCAGAACCGCAGGCCATTGTCCAGCCAAGAGTGCCATGGCCCGTATTCAGATAGAGATTGGTGTAGCGCGTGGGGCCGATAACCGGCGTGCCATCCGGGGTCATAGGGCGAAGGCCAGACCAGAATTTCGCCTGGGATTGGTCGCCGGCACCGCCGAACAGATCCTCGATCGAATGGGTCAAGGTCGCCTGCCGCTTGGCTGGCAGGTCTTTGCTAAAGCCCGCAATCTCTGCCATTCCCCCAACGCGAATACGGTCGCCAAGGCGGGTGATCGCGATCTTGTGCGCTTCGTCCATGACGGTTGAAACCGGTGCGCGCGCAGCATTGATGATCGGTACCGTGATCGAATAGCCCTTGACCGGGTAAACCGGCAGATCGATGCCGAGCGGCTTGAGGAATTGTGGCGTGTAGCTTCCCAGTGCGCCTATGAACGTATCGGCCTCCAGAGTGCCCTTCGTCGTCTCAATGGCCTTGACGCGGTTGCCTTCGGTGATCGGCCGCAAAATGCCGGTGTCGTAGAGGAATGTCACACCGGCCTGTTCGGCAAGCTTTGCCAGTTCGGTGGTGAACATGAAGCAGTCGCCGGTCTCGTCACCGGGCAGACGCAGGCCGCCGACGATCTTGTCTTTGGATGCTGAAAGGCCTGGCTCCACGGCGGCACAACCATCGCGATCCAGAATCTCGTAAGCCACGCCGCCAGCCTTCAGCACCGCCACGTCCTTGGCAATGCCATCAAACTGCTTCTGCGTTCGGAAAACCTCCAGCGTACCCTGCGTCCGCTGGTCGTACTGGATGCCGGTTTCATCGCGCAGAGCCATCAGGCAATCGCGGCTATATTCGGCAATGCGCACCATCCTGCTCTTGTTGACGGAATAGCGCGCGGATGTGCAGTTGCGCAGCATCTGGCCCATCCAGCGCCATGCAGCCGGGTCCACTGTCGGTCGAATGATAAGAGGGGCATGTTCCATGAAAAGCCACTTCATGGCTTTCATCGGAATGCCTGGAGCAGCCCAGGGCGAGGAGTAGCCCGGCGAGACTTCTCCCGCGTTGGCAAAGCTTGTTTCAAGCGCCGCAGCAGGCTGGCGGTCTATCACTGTCACCGAGTGACCCGCCTTTGCAAGATACCAGGCGGACGTGACGCCGACGACACCGGCACCGAGAATAACGATTTTCATATCTGCCTCACTCGTCTGCGTTGCTTGTTTCGCCGGTAACACCGGCTCTGTCTGGCTGAATATAGGTTCTGCGATAGCGTTGGCCGAGGCCCGTTAAAATCTCATAGGATATTGTCCCGGCATCCTCGGCAAGCGCTTCAAGCGATTGGTCGGGTCCAATCAGTTGCACAAGGCTGCCATGGGTCAGGCTTCCCGCGGGCAGGGCTGTAATGTCGAGGCTTATGCTGTCCATGGAGACGCGGCCAGCAATTGGCAGGCGGATGCCATTGAAATAGGCGGCTCCGCGATTGCTGAGAGAGCGGGGAAGACCGTCCGCATATCCCGCTGCAATCGTAGCCAGCCGCGTTTCAGCGGACGCGCGAAACGTGCCGCCATATCCGACAAGCGTATCTGTGGGGACTGTCCGCGTCTGGATTACCGCGACATCCAGCCGAACCACAGGTTTCATCGCGTTGGGGCGCAACGTTGAAGGCGCGCCGCCGTAAAGAGCGATACCCGGGCGCATCAGCGCGTTGTGGTAATCGGCACCGAGGAAAACGCCGCCCGAGTTTGCAAGGCAAACCGGCGTGCCGGAAAACATGTCCGATGCCTTGCGCATCACGGCAAGTTGCGATGCATTGAGCGGGCTCGCGGGTTCATCAGCGCAGGCGAGATGGCTCATGAGATAGCTTATGGCGATGCCGCGAAGACGTGCCGGCTCTGCTTTCAGCGCATCTAGCTCAATGGGTGCCAGACCAAGCCGCGACATGCCGGTGTCGATCTGGATCGCCGCCGGGAGAACCTGTCTCAGTGCAGCTGCGTGGGCTGACCACTGCGCGATTTGCTCAAGGCAGTTCAGAACAGGCGTGATGTTCATCGCTGTGCAGGAGGTTTCGTTGCCCGGCTGTAATCCGTTGAGAACAAAAATCTGTGCATCACCGGCAAGGCGAAGGCGCAGGGCAATCGCTTCATCCATATGGGCGACGAAGAAATGACGGCAGCCAGCGTCGTAAAGCACGGGCGCGACCATGTCTGCACCCAAACCATAGGCATTGGCCTTCACAACGGCGCTCGTTATCGAGGCGGGTGCCTTTGCCTTCAATAGGAGATAATTGTCACGAAGCGCGCCAAGGTCTATCGTCAGATAGCCGCTGGCACCGCCACTTACCGTCTGGCGATTGATCGTCATATTCATCGTCGTTCCCTTATTATTGAGAACAAGTCTATTGCAACAATCATTGAATTTTTGCAGTTTGATGTGCAGATTATTCGAATGATTGCCTCAGCACGCAATTTTCAACGGCAGAACGGAATATCTTTATGTCTTCTCTGGACGCTACCGATCGCCACATCATCCGCCTGCTTCGGCTGAATGCCCGCATCAGCAATGCCAAACTGGCCGCCGAAGTCGGGCTTTCGCCGTCTGCCTGCCTTCGCCGCGTCGATATTCTCGAGCGTGAAGGCGTCATCCGAGGCTATACTGCGCTGACGGGAAGCGCGGCTGGTGGCGATGTCATCTCCGTTATCGTCCAGATCACGCTTGACCGGCAGACGGAAGATTTCCTCAATCGTTTCGAGAATGCCGTTCGCCGTTACCCGGAAATCCGGGAATGCTATCTGATGACTGGCGGATCGGACTATTTTCTGCGGGTAGAAGTTGAAACCGCAGGGGATTTCGAGCGCGTCCACAAGGATATCCTGTCGAAACTGCCCGGTGTATCCCGCATCCATTCCAGTTTTGCCATTCGCAACGCCTTGGCAAGCCCGAAGCCGAGAGCGTGATAACGGTCGACCGCGCTTTCGGTGTGCCAAGCTGCAATCAGGCACTCCACCAGCGATAAAAATGATGCACGGGGCCGTGCCCACTGCCTACCCGCAAGGTGCGTCCCGCAGCCAAAGCACCCTGGAGGTAGTCTTTTGCCAGACCAATAGCGTCGGCCAAGGGATAACCCAGAGCCAGATTGGCCGTGATGGCAGATGCCAATGTACAGCCGGTCCCGTGGTCGTTTCGGGTTTCGAGCCGGGGCATGGCGAATTCCTGAACGCCCGTCGAATCCAGGAGAATATCGATACTCTCCGAGCCGGAGGCGTGCCCGCCCTTGATCAGGACTGCGCCGACGCCGGTCTTCAGGATTGTTTCGGCCTGCTGGATAACCTCATTGCGGGATGCGGCCATTTTCATTCCGCACAAGAGAGCAGCTTCAGGCAGGTTTGGTGTTGCCAGCACCGCCAGGGGAAGCAGCATGGACCGCAGACCCTCGACAGCATCTTCCTGCAGCAAGCGATCTCCAGATGTCGCTACCATCACCGGGTCCAACACCACAGGCATTTTGCGGCCTTGCAGGCCTGCGGCGATGTATTCGATGGTCTCGGTGCGGGAGACCATCCCGATCTTGACGGCATCGACCTTGAGATCAGAGAATACAGCGTCCATCTGGGCCCGCACCATTCCGGCCGAGACGTCTTCGACGGCGATAACGCCTCTGGTGTTTTGTGCTGTGATGGCGGTCAAAACGCTGGCGCCATACACGCCCAAGGCAGAGAATGTCTTGAGGTCGGCCTGTATGCCCGCGCCTCCGCCGCTATCGGAGCCTGCAATTGTCAGTGCGATGGCTGTCATCTGCGTGCCTCCAGCGCAATATCCACATGATGGCGGAAGTACCGGGCTGCGGCGGCAATATCGGTGGCGCGAAACAGCCCGGAAATAACCGCCACACCGTCTGCGCCAGCGGCGATGAGAGCGGGCACTTTTTCCAGTGTGATGCCTGCGATAGCGCCGACCGGCATATCGGGCCGCATGTCTTTCAGAACGTTCCTAAGGCCCCTGAAGCCTTCCAGCCCCACAGGAGCGTCGGGGTTTACTTTCGAGACGGTATCGAAAACGCCGCCGATACAGGCATAGTCTGCCGGTGCGTTGCCCGCGCGCTCGGCGTCGTCCATGTTTTTGACCGTCAGGCCAATAATGGCAGCAGGCCCGAGCAGCCGCCTTACCGTTGCCGCGTCCATGTCATCGGCACCCAGATGGACGCCATCCGCGCCTGACGCGAGCGCTACGTCGACCCGGTCATTGATGACGAGCGGAACGCCCGTGCCTTGCAGAGCTTGCAGAATGAGAACTGCCTGCTGGATCATCTCTCGGGTCGAGGAATGCTTGTCTCTGTACTGGATGATGGTCGCCCCATGCCGCGCCGCCACCGCTGCGAGTTCCGGCAGGGGGGCGATATCGGCCAGTGATGCATCGACCAGCGCGTTCAGCCTGTAATCAATTCTCATGTCGTTCAATCCTCGCAAACGAAACGATTTCATCGGTACTCAGTCCGTTGAGGGCATCGAGAAACGCCGCCTCGAACGTCCCCGGACCACGCGAATGCCGTGCCGCAATTTCCGCAGAAACGCCTGTGGCTGTCAGGGCGGCTGCGGCCGCGAGAACCGGGTCTGTCTCAACCGCCATGAATGCCGCAATAACGCCGCCGGAGAGGCAGCCGGTGCCGGTAACTTTCGCCATCCAGGGATGACCGTTGTGGATGGTCGCCGCCCTGTTCTGGTCCTGAAGCAGGTCCTGCGGCCCGGTCTGGATACGCAGCGCCTTGGCGACATCGCCGATCACGGACATTTCCGCCTGGTTGCCGCGCACGATTGCGGGGCCGAGCGCAAGCATCTCCCTGGCAAATGCTAGGCGGGATGGGGAATAATCGCAGTGAACAGGGTCAATGATCCAGGGCTTGCCCTTGGCGTTTGCAATGGCGACTGCTTGCCGGATGACCTTGCGGCGTGCCTCGTCCAGCGTGCCGAGGTTGATAGTCAGCGCATCGACCATGAGGACGAAATCCTCAATCTCCTCCGGCGATGACGTCATGGAAGGAATGCCGCCGACAGCGGTTATTCCGTCTGCCGTGAATTTCTGGACGACGGTATTCATCAGGCAGTGCACCCGCGGACGTCGCTCGCGCACCCGCGTTAAAAGCTCGCCCGCCTTTTGGGCCGTGGGGAAATCGATCATGGTTTTCTCAGCACTCCAGACGTCTCGATGCAGAGACCCGGGCCAGGCGGAGAAGAGAAAAGCATTGCCTGCGCAGACTGTTCCGTTCCTACGCCGGCATGACCCGGATCAGGTTCAAGGGTCCGGCTCAGCGCCATCTCAGCATCGTCAGATGCTCCCCTCGGAATGTCTCGAAAGTGGCGTCTTTTACGCCTGCTGTCAATGGCGCGAAGGCATGGCAAGTGCCACACCTTCGCGGCAACGATCAGGTCAAATGCACAACGGTTTTTTCGCGTGCGGATTTGAGTGCGGCATCGGCCAGCTTCAAGGCGATGAGGCCGTCCTTTGCGGAAGGCGAGGGTGCGGCATTGTTCTCGATGGCATCGATGAAGGCCGCTATTTCTGCCGCGTAGGCTGCTGTGTAACGCGTCATGAAGAAATCGTGCAGAGGCGGACGCGTATAGCCATGCTTCGTCGCAATCTCGATGGAAACGGGCCGCTGGTTTTCTGCGGCTACCGAGCCGAGCGAACCGTGGACTTCGATGCGCTGATCATAGCCATAGGTCGCGCGGCGTGAGTTGGAAATCATCGCCTGACGTCCCGTCGCCGTGGTCAAGACGATACTGGCGCTATCGTAATCGCCGAGTTCCCCGATCTTGGGGTCCACGAGAACGGAGCCGCTTGCAAACACGCTGCCAATCTCTTCGCCGAGCAGGAACCGGGCGATGTCGAAATCATGGATGGTCATGTCGCGGAAGATGCCGCCCGAAACCTTGATATATTCCGGCGGCGGCGCGCCCGGGTCACGGCTGGTGATGGTCACCATCTCGACCTTGCCGATCTGGCCGTCATCTATTGCTTTGCGCACGGCACGGAAATGCGGATCAAAACGGCGATTGAAGCCAAGCATGATCTTGGCGCCCGTCTCTTCCACCACATCGATGCAGGATTGGGCACGTGCGACATCCAGATCGATCGGCTTCTCGCAGAAAATAGCCTTGCCAGCGCGTGCAAAGCGCTCGATCAGATCGGCGTGGGTATTGGTAGGTGTGCAGATGATAACCGCATCAATGTCGGGATTGGCGAGAACGGCATCGATGGTGCTGATCTCGCAACCGGTTTCATCGGCAATCGCCTGAGCTGCCTCCTGAAAGGCGTCTACCACGGCAACCAGCTTTGCACGCTTGTCAGAGGCAATTGCCTTGGCGTGGACTTTCCCAATGCGCCCGGCACCCAGCAAGGCCAATTTCGTAACCATCGTTTCCTCCCGATCTGGTCATCTGGGCGCGTTGGTCGCGGTCGAGAATAGAACGTCGGCGCGAGCACGAAACCCATTTTGGAATATATGTTCCATCTTGCTAGATGCCCGTTTCATTTGTGTCAAGCAGTCTTGAGCGAGAGGTGCAGGCCAGATATTTTGAGCAGCTGAGATCCCATGCGCACACGCCCGCGCACTCCTTATCGGCTGCACCGGTTTGGTAGTGTCTGGAAGGTCTTGCCCTTAGCTCTCCGGCATTCCAGGTATCTGATTGATCGTCCGCATCTGGTTGATGGTGCGATCCGCCAGATGCTCCGCGCGCGCCTTGGACTGGTCAGCATCTTCGGGAAAGGTGTAGGTCATGTAGGACAATGAGGTTTCAAGGTCATTGTTGTTGTGGCCAAGGATAGCCGCGAAATAGCTGTTCTTGGTGACCCGTGGGGGCGCGAAATTGCGGAATGCAATTTCTGCATAGAGATGACGCAGGCCATAGGGCTTGGCGGGTTCTTCCTTGGGCCAGATATCTTCGAATTTGGCGATGACGGCATCCCGCAAGGGCAGACGAACTTCCGAGGTGAAGTCGTCGACGCTTAGCCCCAGCCAAAGCTTGCCATCGCTACTCTCGCGCAGGCGGCGATAGGCGTCGAGGACGATTTTCGATTGCTCAAGCACAGGAATTTCATAGGTAACACCGAATTTCGTGCCTTCGCCCTGCTTGGTCTTGGCCTGACCGTTGAAAAGCACACTCCATTTCGAAACGCCCTTGCCATAGGGCGCAGGCTTAAGTTCTGCCTGTGTGAAGATTTCATAGGGGCGACGCCCGGTCGTTCCCATCAGGCCAATAGCAATCGTCATGGGATCGGATGCGAGCAGGTAGCGGCGACACCGCTTCATGACTTCGGCATGGTTTTCGAATGTAATCAAAGAACCGTGCTTCTTGGCAATCTTCGCCATCTTGATCTTGCGTGCCTCATCGTAGAGCTGAGGCGTTCCGGCGGCGATGCGCAGCATCGGGTGCTCATCGCCAAAGGCCTCACGCAAGGCATTCCGGTATTTCGTGATGTAGGAGATTACGGTTGCCTGCGCCTTGTCCTTCATCGAGTCCATTTCGCGATCCCACAGGGCCTGCATCTCCGCCTTGGTCGAAACACCGTTCGTGGCGGCAATGAAGTTGGCAACGCGCAGGAGAAAACGCGGCTTGCGGCCAACCATATTGGCCTCGGCCCGCTCGAGCTTTTCCCTGATGGAAGTGGCGACACCGACGGCGGGATAGTCTGCCGCCTTTATATAGGTATCCAGCCGCTCCCGAAGTTTTTTCATGTTGCAGATGGCAAGCGGAGTCGTCTTGGGACCGAAGGCGTCTTTCAACGCGTATCTATATTTTACAATATATAGCTCGAGCGTCTTTTCCGTGCGTCCGTTTTCGAAGTGAAATCGCACCTCTTCGTTCCAGAGTGCGCCAATTTTCTTCGTGTCATACGTGCCGTCTGACTTTTTGGTATTTTTTATTTTTTCGATAAATTCCCCTATGCGGTCTACCAGCACGGGTGTTTTGGTTTTTCTTTTTTCGGCAACGGACATGCTTGACCCCGGCAATATGATTCGCACTGCAAAAAGTATATTTTATAATGACTTTGAAAAGCCAGTCTTCTTTATTAGCTCTATTGAAACGGCTGTGTCGGAGCTATGGCAGGGCGTGTAAACCACTGTGGCCCATCATCCGACATATAGATGTGGTCTTCCAGACGTATTCCGAATTTGCCCGGATAAACCAGCATCGGTTCGTTGGAAAAGCACATTCCCTTTGCAAGCGGCAAAGTATTGCCACGAACGATATAAGGCGCTTCGTGGATTTCCAGGCCAAGCCCGTGACCGGCCCGATGCGGTAATCCCGGCATGGCATAATCCGGCCCAAGGCCATGTTTCCCAAACACCGCGCGGGCCGCGTCGTCGAGGCTGCCGCAGGCTGCGCCGATTCTGGCTGCGTCAAAAACCGCCTGCTGCGCTTCGCGCTCGATAGCCCATGCATCCGCAAAGGCAGCGTCGGGTTTTTCCAGCACATAGGTGCGGGTAATATCGGAGTGGTAGCCTTCGATGCGCAAACCGGTGTCTACCAGAATGACATCGCCTTCCTGCAGCACCTGGTCGCCATCCGCGCCATGCGGGAGTGACGTTGCCGTTCCAAAGGAAACGATGCAGAAGTAGGAACCGCTGCCGCCGCTGAGTGCCCGGTGCTGTTCATCGATGAACTGAACAACCTGCGAGGCGCGAATGCCGGGTTTCATTGCCGCGTGCGCGCGCCTGTGGACCTCAAGCGTAAGATCCATCGCATATTGGATGATCTCGATTTCTGCCGAAGACTTCAGACTGCGAAGGCCGCTGATGAGATGTCCGCCGTCGACAAGCCTGTCCTGTCCGCAGGCCTTGGCCAGTGCGTGATAGACAAAAAGCGGCAAGGCATCATCCAGCGCGATTCGGCCCGCTCTGCCAACAATCCGTGCCACCAGTTCCGCCGGGCTTTCTTCTTCCTGCCAGAGGTGAATGTCGCCTTCGATATGCGGCAGCGTGTCGACGCGCGACTTCTCAAATCCCGGGACAATATAGTGCAGCGCAGATTGCGTGATGACGGCTCCCAGAAGCCGCTCGCTCTGGTGCCAGACGAGGCCGGTAAAATAGCGCAAACTCTCGGTCGAGCCGAGAAGCAGTGCGTCTATATCTTGCTCGCGCATAGCAAGACGCAATCGCTCCAGCCGTTGCAGGCGTTCTGCGGTGGAGATGGAGGCTGGTCCTGGGGGCTTGAACATCCGTCGATCTCAAATTGATTTGACACCACATGGATTAGCGGCTTGCAGTGTTGTATTCAATATGTCGACCGAGAAATTACAGCCTTGGGCTACTGACCGAGACGCTTTTTCAACGAGGAAACAATGCGTTTGGTCAGGGCCTCGTAATCCTCATCGAAATGGTGCCCTCCCTCAATCCCGATCGTCTCCACACCCTTGTCTTTGAGTGCAGGGCAAGCAGCTTCTTCGTCTTCGGTGCCGTAAACGCACTGCACGATTTTCGGGTTGATCTTTGCCAGATCCGCGACGGGGTCCTGCGCTCCGGAACCTGACACACCAAGCCATCCGCCGACAGAGATTTCGTATGATACTTCATGCGAGAGCGAAAGCAGGCTCATCTGAACGACGCGGGCTTTGTCCTTTTCCGGCAGGGTATTGAAGGTCACGGGCAAAACGTCGGCACCAAAGGAATAGCCGATCAGAAGTACGTTCTTGACCTTCCACTCCTTGCGATAGGTATCGATGATACGTGAAAGGTCCGAGGCGATATCCTGCGGTTTTTTCTCCGACCAGAAATAACGCAAGGAATCCACGCCGATGGTCGGTACGCCATCCTGCTGAAGGAAGCTGCCGATATCCTTGTCCAGATCGCGCCATCCGCCGTCGCCGGAATAGATGATCGCCATTGTGTCCATGGTGGGCTTGGCCTCAAGCACGGTCAATGGCAACCCAAGTGGATCATCGCTGTTTCCGGCTGCGTCGATACGGTCGGTAAGAGCCTGCGCGAGAGCCGCCTGCGCCTCATCCGTCACGTCTTTGACGTCAATGTCCGGGTGGGATTTGGTAAGCTCTTCCACATGCGCGCGGCCCTTGGCATCGGCCTTCGGGCTAAAGACGACGCTGACCGGCGCCGGCAGGGGTCCGTCTGTCAGGCCGTAGATCATGCGGCCATTATCCGGCTGTTTGGTCGCCGGCGTGCAGAGAATTTTTTCAAGCGGAATGCCCGCAACCGGATCAACGGCCACAGCCTCGCTGATTGTCGCTGCAGGGCTTTGCGCGATCATGGCAAGCGCAAGCGTCGCGCCATCTCCGACACCGGCGATGATGGGTGGGCGGTAGTTGGACACTCCGGCCTTGCGCTGAATTTCCTGCGCAAGTTCCTCAATGTCCGAGATCATGTAGATGCACTCATCCTCATTGGCCTTGAGTGCCTCTATGTATTTCGGCATGTCTATTCCAACGACAGCCGCGCCTTTCTCGACCAGCGCCTCTGCTTCCGTCTGCTCTGCCTCTCCCCATCCGCTTGCGCCCGATATCAGGAACACATTGGCGGTCAGGTCTCCGTCCGGCAGGAGGATGTGGTCTGCGGGGATCATGCCTGTCTGAAAACCATTGGCTTCCTGTGCGGATGCACAGACCGGAACGAAGGTCGTAGCCGCCAGCAATGCGATTTTCAGGTATTGGAGGGCTGTCATTTACCAATCACTCCTCTGACGCCGCCGCTGATGAGGACGGTTGCGTCCATAAGCGCCAAGGCGGCACTCGTTCCGTTGGAAACCGCGACATAGCGTGGCTCCCATTTCGGGTGAAATTTCGACTTGAACGCCCTCAGACCCTTGAAGTTGTAAAAACGTTCGCCGTGTTCGAACAATGTGCCACCAATCCGGTCCCAGACAGGCGCTGCCTCTCTCTTGGACATGCCGGAAAGTGGCGCCATGCCAAGGTTGAAGTAGGAGTAACCCTGTTCGCGCATATATTCAATAATGCTGACAAACAGGAAGTCCATCGACCCCCGTGGCGCATCGGGCGAGAAGCGCATGAGATCGACGGTCACTTCATCCTTTGTCTCGGTCATCAGCAGGTTCGCAAAAGCGGTTATCTGGCCGTCCTTGCGCAATACCGCGACGGGTTGCGAGAGGATGTAGTCCTTTTCGAACGATCCGAGCGAGAAGGTCTTTTCCCGGGTGTTGTGATGCGCCAGCCACGAGTCCGATACGTTCTTCAGAGCATCGTAGATTTCAGGAACATCCGGCGTATCAACGACGGAGAACGTCAAGCCGTCGCGGGCGCCACGGCTGAGCGACTGCCTCAGATTGGCGAGCTTTCCGCCTTTCAGTTCGAACCGCTTGAGATCCACCATGGCGAGTTCACCGAGCTTGAAAGCCCGAAGTCCCGCATCGGCGCAGTAGGGAAGAATGGCAGGCGAGATCTGATAGAAGACCGCTCTGGCGCCGGATGCGCGCGCCTGCTCGACGAATTGCCAGACAAGGTCGGAGAAATCGTTCTCGTCACCGACCGGATCGGCCAGCGCAATCCATGAGCGGCCTCGAATGCCGTACATGATGAAGGCATTACCGCTCTCCGACAGCATGACGTGCTTGTCGCCCATACGTACGAGATTGGCGTCCGCAACGCCCTGTTTTTCGACGATCGCGGTTGCCTTTTGAATATCCTCAGGATGGATTTCATCCGGTCTGTAGATGACGGGTCGCAGCAGGCTGAAAATGGCGACCGTTGATGAAGCCAGCACGAGGCCAAGGAGCGCACGCAGGCCGCGTGGTGCTTCCTCGGAAAACTCGAACTGCCACCACAGCGTCTGGCTGTAATCGGTGTCACGATAGACAAAGAACAGGATTGTCGCTGCACCGGCAACAATAACCGCCATCGCCGCGAGCCAGGTCGGTCCCAGAGCCTGACGCAACAGAGAGGCATGACGGTTGAAGCTTCTGACATTGAAGAACAGCGCGACGATAAAGATGCCGAGGAAGATCGCCTCGAAAACGGCAATGGCCTTGATCAGCGAGAGGAAGAGGCCGCCCGCCGCGGAGACCAGCGCCACCCACCATGCACCGTCCAGCCTTTGGCTTAGCCCGCGCGACGCGACCACGAGCACCAGGCCAAGAATACTGGAGAGAAAGTGTGCCGCCTCGATAATGGGCAAAGGCACGAAGCCGGACAGGAAATCGAGATTGCTGTCCGGCGTTGGCGTCACACTCGAGAAAATCAGCATGGTGCCGAGAATGAGGGCAAATGCGGACAGCAGGGACGGTGCCAGACGCCCGGCAAGACTGCCGATATCCGCCATGATCGGCTTGGAGGCGAACTGCTTCATTTCCGATGCCAGCATGAGGCAGATGGCGACGAGAAGCGGCAGCACGTGGTAGATCATGCGGTAAAGGACGAGACCGCCCAGAAGCTGATCAAGGCTGATGGCGTTGCCCAGACCGGCGACCATGACTGTTTCGAAAACACCGAGGCCCGCCGGAACATGGCTGAGAACGCCAAGGCCGACAGCGGTGGCATAGATGGCAAAGAAGCTTGGCCAGCCGACATTCGTTTCCGGCAGGAGCACATAAAGGACGGATGCCGATGCCGCGATATCGAAAGCCGAGACCAGAAACTGGCGTGACGAGGTTCGGCTATCGGGAAGGCGCAATTTCAGCCGCCGGATCTGGATAACCCTGCCGTTGCGGCCAAGAAACATCAGAGCGGTCATGACGCAGATGATCGCCAGAGCGCCACCGCGTAACCATGAGGGTTCTATGCCAAGAATGCTGGCTACCCTTGGGGCGACGATAAGAGTGGAGAGCGCGCTGACGGCGAGCAATCCCAATCCGAAAGAGAGCGTAACGAAGGCGATGATGCGGGCGATATCCGAAGGGCTGAGCCCCATGCGCGAATAGGCGCGGAAGCGGATAGCACCGCCACTCAAGGGGCCAAACCCGGCGGTGTTGCCAACGGCATATGCAATGAATGCTGTCGCGATGACCGAGGGCGCTGGCAATTTCTTGCCGATATACTCTATCGCGTTGAGATCGTAGCAGATCAGGGCGGCAAAGCTCAGGCCGGTGAACAGAACGGCAAGGGCCGCAGCACGCCAGCTGGTATCGGCGAGTGCGACGACAATGTCGTCGTAGCGAACTTCAGATGTCAGCTTGTAGATGGTAAACGTCATCATCAGGAAGACGACGGTTACCGCAATCGAGGTGAGATGAGGTCGGTATCGCTCGAAAAAGCCCTCGAGTCCGGCTTCAGCCACTTCAGCCTGCGCTACGTCGTTCTTCTCTGTCATATGCTTTTCCACAAGATTGCGTCAGGCCAACCACAGCATTGTGACGCTAGTTCGTTGTGTTCTCAGAAATACGAAGATTTGCTTTTTATTTCATAAATTCTGAACACAAAACCGGTCGGGCAGCGCAGACCTTTTCTGGGCGCCCGTAACCGGCCTGTGGATGGCAAGGCTTCCGCTTAAGCGCCCCAGGTTTTTTCCAGAACCCTGATCCAGTTTCCATGGCAGATTTTATCAAGCGACGCCTGATCATAGCCCGCATCCCGGAGTGCGTTGACGAGCATTTGCAGGTCGGATGCATCCTTCATTGCGGCAGGAATTGTGGTGCCATCGAAATCCGATCCCATCGCAACGTGATCGATGCCCATCCTGTCGACCATGTAGTCGACATGCCGTACCAGCTCGCTGAGGTCTGTATCGGGGTTCTTGACCCCGTCCTGGCGCATGAAGAGGACGCCGAAGTTGATACCGGCCAGGCCGCCGCTATCGCGGATGGCATCCAGCTGTCTGTCGGTGAGGTTGCGACTGTGATTGCACAGCGTGTGGGCATTGGAATGGGAGGCAACGAGGGGCGCATCCGTGATCTTGGCGATATCCCAAAAGCCCTGCTCGTTCATGTGGGAGAGATCGACAAGGACCTTCAGCTCGTTGCAGGTCGTGACCAGCCGCTTGCCGGCATCGGTCAAGCCGGGGCCGATATCGGGTGTCGACGGGAAACGAAACGGCACGCCATAGGCAAAGCTGTTGGGCCGGCTCCACACGGGGCCGAGCGAGCGCAGGCCAGACTGGTGGAGGACATGCAGGGCGTCCAGATCGGTATCGAATGCCTCCACGCCTTCGATGTGCAATACGGAGGCAAAAGCGCCATCGGCCATGGCGTTACGGATATCTGCAGCGCTCCGGCAGACCTTCAGCCCGCCATTCGAGGCGGCTTCGATGCGAAACAAAAGGCTGGCCATGCCCAGTGTGGTCGCCAAAGCCTGCGTTTGTTCGGGAGCGATGAAGTCGCGATTGGCATCGAAGCCCTGAGGCGACGGCACGAAGATCGCACATAATCCACCGGCAAGACCGCCCTTTTTCGCGCGCGGCAGGTCGATATGTCCAACGGTGTCGCCATCAACGAAAAGACGTTCCGGGGACGGGTGCCCTGAAAGTTTCAGACGTAGCAGGACGTCGTTGTGACCGTCGAATACGGGTACCGCTTTTGGGCTGCTCATGGGGAGGTCGCTTTCCGAAAATGTATGACAGGCGTTGCTGTAAACGGCAGATAGGTGCAAATGCAATGCAAGAACAGGGTAACGCCGCATCAAAAAAGGCATTGGACGGAAAACATGCAGAATGACTTGGACTGGAGCCGCGCCGCGAAGGTTGCTGACGGTTTCGCCTCTCAGTGGGGAAGCGCGGAACCCGGTGGCGCGATCATAGGCTTCGATCTGTCCGGTATCCGTTTCAAAAGTTCGGGCGGAGTTGAAAGCCTTTCCACGCGCGCTCCATTCACGTCGGAAAGCGTTGTTCGTTATGCCTCGCTGACCAAGCACGTCTTCTGCGCCATGGTGCTGCAGAACAGCGACGTGATTTCACTCGATGATCCGCTCTCCATGCATCTAGACGAATTGCAGTCGCCTCTGGCGGACCTCACGGTGGGCCAGGCGCTGGATATGTCCGGTGGCTTGCCGGATGTGAGGGAATGCCTGTCCTTGCTCGGTCTCTCCGTCTACACGGAAACGAAAGCGGAGGCGCTGCTGTCCTATCTCTGCCGCATGACGAGGCTCAATTTCAAGCCGGGCCATGAGGTATCCTATTCGAATACCGGGTATCGGCTGGTCGAAGCGGCGCTCCAGCGAAAGGGGCTGTTCTTCGACGCTTTCGTTCAGGAAAGGCTCTCTCAGCCGCTCGGTATTTCCCTGAATGCACCTGATGTCTGGAACGATCCGGTCAGCGGACTCGCACCGGGTTACTGGAAAAGCGACAGAGGCTGGCAACTCTCAGCCGCGGGCCTGCATCTTTCCGCTTCAGGAAGTCTGACGGGCAGCGGCGAGGCGCTCGTGCGCTGGCTACAGGCGCTTTTGCGCGGTGAAGCGGGCTTTGCCGGGGTGCTGGACCGCCTGTCGGCGCAACGTCCGCTTGCAGATGGCAGAATGAGTGATTACGGGCTGGGGCTGCGCTGGTCGCGTCTTGGAACACGCCGCTTCGTTGGCCATGGTGGTTCGCATCCGGGCTACAAGAGCTATTTCCTGACTGATCCTGACAATGGAACCGGCTTTGCCGTTGTCTCGAACCGGGAGGACACGAATGGCTACAAGATTGCACTGGAAGCCATGGCGGCTCTGACCGGCCTGCCGCTGCCAAAAACGTCAAACACGCTGCCAGAAGGGCTGTATGTCACCCAAAGCGGGCCCTATTGGCTGGAGATAAGGGGCAGTGTCGCCACCTATATCGACGCTGAAGATACCCTGTATGAAGACGTCGACGGTTGGGTCTCCTCCCGCTCCGCATCATCACCGATGCGCCTGCGCAAAGACGGGATTGCGCTGGTGGGAGAGGTTGGACATGCGCAGCGGCGCTTTCTGCCGGTCGGCCAGCATGACGTGCCAGCGGCGCTTTCCGGGCGGTGGGTATCACCAGAGGGGGCAGAGTTCGACATTGCTGATGGCGCCCTGTCTATAGGGACAGGTCCTGTGCGCCACACCATGCCACTGACGGCGCTGGGCAATGGTCGCTATCTCTTCACCCTCATCGATGGACCCTGGACGAAACGGGTCTGCCTCAACATGCTGGGCGAAGACCACCTCGAACTGGTATCGAACCGCGCACGGATGGTCGAATATCGACGCTCGATCTGAGCCGATCAAGCGCCGTAAAGTGTCAGATTGCCGTGCGACGGGCGTGCTCGAGATAGAGCTCGCGCAGGCGCATGACCAGCGGCCCCGGCTTGCCGGTTCCAACAGGCTTGCCATCGATTGTGGTGATGGACATGACGAAGTTAGAGGCGCTGGTCAGGGCGGCTTCCTGTGCTTCCATCGCTTCCTGCAAGGTGAATGCACGTTCCTCCAGCGTCAGTCCCGCCTCCGCCGCCAATTGCAGCGCGGCCTGCCGCGTGCATCCGGGAAGGGTCTTGTTGCTGTTGCCGCGCGTGACAAGCTTCCCGTCCGCTGTGACGATATAGGCCGTCGATGACGCACCCTCGGTCACGAAACCGTCCTCGATCATCCACGCCTCGTCGCATCCGTCCGCTTTGGCCAGACGCTTTGCCATGACTTGCGGCAGAAGGCATACGGATTTGATATCGCGGCGGGCCCACCGCTGGTCCGGCACGGTTTTTACCGACAGTCCGGTTTCTTCCTGCGCACCCCCCAGCAGCTTCTTCGCCTGGGTAAACATGACGAGGGTGGGAGCCAGATCGGCGGAAAAAAGGAAGTTGCGGTCTTCCGCGCCGCGTGTCAGCTGCAGGTAGATCATGCCTTCTTCCAGCTTGTTTTCCCTCACCAGTCGGCGCTCGGCTTCGACAATCTGCTGGGTGGTGACGGGCAGCTTAATGTCAATCTCACCGGCGCTGCGTTGCAGGCGCGCCATGTGAAGATCACTGTCGATCAGCTTGCCTTCCAGCACCGAGGTAACCTCGTAGATGCCGTCACCAAACAGAAAGCCACGGTCGAAAATGGAGAGTTTGGCTTCTGTTTCTGGCAGAAATTCACCGTTGAGATAGACGATACGGCCGTTATCGGTGGGCATGTTTGTTCCTTTTCAAGGTCGAGAGGAGAGCAGCGCCTTGAGCGCGTCAATTGATATGGCGGATATCTTCAATGGTTTGCCGGTTGCCGCGTTGAACCCTGCCGTTGTGGTCGCCATGCAGAGCGAATTGAGGATTGCTTCCTCCGTCGCTTCTATCGCCGCTTCGAAAAGCGGTGAGATCACATCGTTGGAAAGCTCCGGATAGGCATGCAGCCCGCTGCGGCGAGATGGCGTGCGGCGTACGGATTCGGCGGTCGAAAATGCCAGCGCGTAATCTCCGGAACCATTGCTGAGCGCAGCGCCGGTGCGGGCAAGGCCACCAAAACAGCGTGATGCCAACCGTTTGAGATTGCGCGATGACAAGGGCGCATCGGTTGCCAGCACGATCATGATCGAACCGTCCTTGTCTTCATGCGGCGGGTTTACATATGGCTGGCCGCAGACAAGAAGATTGCCACCGTAATTGGACTGGACGAGAAGGCCGATCGTGTAGTTCTGCCCCGCCACATTTACGACGCGCGAACTGGTCCCGATGCCGCCCTTCATGCCAAAGGCGACGGTGCCGCACCCGGCGCCGACAGCACCCTCATCGAATAAGGCTGCGCTTGCACTCTCCAGCGCTTGGGTGATTTCTTCCACACTTGGGCGCGCTGAGCGAATGTCATTGAGGCGAGAATCATTGGTCTCGCCAACCACGGCATTCAGCGAGACGACCTGCTCATTGCCCGGTTGCGCCAGCGTGTACCGGTTTATGGCTTCGACGGCACGTCCGGTGGCCAGCGTGTTCGTCAAGACAATGGGCGTTTCGATTTCACCGAGTTCTTCGATCTGTGTCGCGCCAACGAATTTGCCAAATCCGTTATAGGTGGAAAGCGCTGCAGGCACCTTCTCCTGAAAAATATTGCCACCATGCGCGATGATTGCAGTTGCCCCGGTGCGGATGCTGTCACCTTCGATTGCGGAAAAATGGCCTACGCGCACGCCCGCAACGTCAGTGATGGCATTCAATGGGCCTGTTTCATAAATTCCAGGCGTAAAACCGATATCGCGCAGTCTTACTCGGATTTCGTCAGGCATTTGGCATAACTCTTTGGATGCGCGGCTACGATAGAATACGGAGTTGAGCCTAAGACTCATCGTTGGTCAGATTTAACCCCATTTGCGGCGAAACGGCAGCGCAAACTGCCGCTCCTTCTATTCGAACTCCAAAATCACCTCGTCAACCGCGAGACTGTCTCCGGCGTTGACGGATATCTTGCTCACGCGGGCGCGGCGCTCGGCACGAAGGATGTTTTCCATCTTCATCGCTTCCACCGTCGCCAATGCCTGTCCTGCTTCCACCTGATCCCCGACCGCGACCGCTATTGATGTCACGACCCCGGGCATGGGGCAGAGCAGGAACTTCGAGGTATCAGGCGGCAGTTTTTCCGGCATGAGGCGCGCCAGTTCTGCCACACGCGGCGTGCGAACCTTTGCCGAAACATCTATTCCTTGCCAGCGAAGGCGAATTGCAGAGGGTGAAAGATCGATTTTGACCGCCATGGTCTGGTTGCCAACCGTAAACACCTGCAACGTCTGTCCCGGCGACCACTGCGTTTCGACCGGCAGCGATGCACCGTCATCAAAGGTGACGATAGCGCCGCTCTCTGCCGTCTGGAGCGATAGCCGATGCTCGCTATTGATGAATGCAACCACCCATTCGCTGCCGACCACGCGACGGTGATTGCCAATCGTTCCCGAAATCTGCGTCGCGCGCGTCTGGACGCGGTGGTGGGCGACAGCGGCAATGGCGGCCAGTTTGCGCGCAGCATCTCCGCTAGGCCCGATATTTTCAAAGCCCTGTGGAAACTCTTCGGCAATAAAGCCCGTCGTCAGCCTGCCATCCCTAAACCGGTCATTCTGCATGACTGTCGAAAGGAACGGCAGGTTGTGGCCAATGCCTTCCACTTCAAAGCCGTCAAGCGCATCTGCCATCGCATCGATGGCAATCGTGCGATCTTTGCCCCATGTGCACAGCTTTGCGATCATCGGATCGTAATACATGGATATCTCGCCACCCTCGAAAACGCCCGTATCGTTGCGAATGACGGTGCCGTCTGGCTGATCGCCCTCACTCGGAGGGCGGTAGCGTGTAAGCCTGCCGATAGATGGCAGAAAGTTGCGATAGGGGTCTTCGGCGTAAAGCCGGCTTTCGATGGCCCAGCCGTTCAGCTTCACATCGTCTTGTGAGAAAGAGAGCTGTTCACCGCAGGCAACACGGATCATCTGTTCAACCAGATCGATATCAGTCACGAGTTCAGTGACCGGATGTTCCACCTGCAGGCGGGTGTTCATTTCCAGAAAGTAGAAGTTGCGCTCCCCATCCACAATGAATTCGACCGTTCCGGCAGAATGGTAGCCGACCGCCTTTGACAGGGCGACGGCCTGTTCGCCCATTGCCTTGCGTGTGGCCTCATCCAGAAAGGGCGAGGGGGCCTCTTCGATGACTTTTTGATTTCGGCGCTGGATGGAGCATTCCCGCTCGCCGAGGTAAAGAACATTGCCGTGTTGATCGCCCAGCACCTGAATTTCGATATGGCGTGGCTGGTTGACGAATTTTTCGATGAAGATGCGATCATCGCCAAATGAAGCCTTGGCCTCATTGCGCGAGGATTGAAACCCTTCACGTGCCTCGGCATCGTTCCAGGCAATGCGCATTCCCTTGCCGCCGCCGCCAGCGGACGCCTTGATCATGACGGGGTAGCCGATGGATGACGCGATGTGAACGGCCTCATCCGCATCCTCGATCAGCCCCATATGTCCCGGCACTGTCGATACACCCGCTTCGGCGGCAAGCTTCTTCGAGGTAATCTTGTCGCCCATCGCCTCGATTGCCTTGACCGGCGGGCCGATGAAGATGACACCGGCTTTTCCCAGCGCTTCAGCAAAAACCGGGTTTTCCGACAGGAAGCCATAACCGGGATGCACGGCATCGGCACCCGTCTTCCTGACCGCGTCCAGAATTTTGTCGATAACGATATAGGACTGGTTGGAAGGGGCGGGGCCTATATGGACAGCTTCATCCGCCAGGCGCACATGCAAAGCGTTGGCGTCAGCATCGGAATAGACAGCCACGGTCTTGATGCCCATGGCTTTCGCCGTGCGGATGATGCGGCAGGCAATTTCACCTCTGTTGGCAATGAGGATTTTGGAGATCATCTGTTTTGTCCTCACAGCGGTATGGTGTCGTGTTTCTTCCAATGCGTCGCCACCTGCTTGTTGCGCAGAGACGCGAATGCGCGTGCAATGCGGCGACGGGAGGAATGTGGCATGATGACTTCATCGATGAAGCCCCGTTCCGCCGCCACGAAGGGATTGGCAAAACGCTCCTCATATTCCCGTGTGCGCTCCGCAATCTTTTCAGGGTCAGATAGTTCGGAACGGTAGAGAATTTCGGTTGCGCCCTTTGCACCCATCACGGCAATTTCCGCGGTTGGCCAGGCATAGTTCACATCGGCCCCTATGTGTTTGGACGCCATCACGTCATAGGCACCGCCATAGGCCTTGCGGGTGATCAGAGTAACCAAGGGCACGGTTGCTTCCGAATAGGCAAAAAGCAGCTTGGCGCCGTGCTTTATGACGCCTCCATATTCCTGCGCCACGCCGGGAAGGAAGCCCGGCACATCGACCAGTGTCAGAATGGGAATGTTGAACGCATCGCAGAACCGAACGAAGCGGGCCGCCTTTCGCGAGCTGTCAATATCCAGGCAGCCGGCCAGCACCATCGGCTGGTTGGCGACGACGCCAACGGTTTGGCCTTCAAGGCGGATGAAGCCGGTGATGATGTTTCTGGCAAAGGCTTCCTGTATCTCGAAGAAGTCACCCTCGTCGGCCAGGGCGTGGATCAGCTCCTTCATGTCATAGGGCTTGCTGGAGCTGTCAGGGATGAGGGTATCGAGCCGGTTTTCCAGCCGTGCCGGATCGTCATGGAAGGGGCGTGTCGGTGCTTTTTCGCGGTTGTTCAGTGGAAGGAAATCAAACAGCGCGCGCACGGCTTCCAGCGCCTCAATGTCGTTTTCATAGGCGCCGTCGGCCACGGAGGATTTCTTCGTGTGGGTCAGTGCACCACCCAGCTCTTCTGCCGTGACAATTTCGTTGGTTACGGTTTTGACGACATCAGGACCTGTGACGAACATGTAGGAGGTATCGCGCACCATGAAGATGAAATCCGTCATGGCTGGTGAATAGACCGCGCCGCCAGCGCAAGGACCCATGATGACTGATATCTGCGGGATGACACCCGAAACCTCGGCATTGCGACGGAATACTTCGGCATAGCCCGCAAGCGATGCGACACCTTCCTGAATACGCGCGCCGCCGCTGTCGTTGAGACCGATAATGGGTGCGCCGACACGCGCGGCCATGTCCATGACCTTGCAGATCTTTTGCGCATGGGTTTCAGACAGCGATCCGCCCAGAACGGTGAAGTCCTGGCTGAAGACGTAAACCTGTCGGCCGTTGATGGTACCCCATCCCGTAACGACGCCATCGCCTGCAATTTTCTGCTCGGCCATGCCGAAGTCCACCGCGCGGTGGGTGACATACATGTCATATTCTTCGAAGGAGCCTTCATCGAGCAGCACTTCGATGCGTTCGCGCGCGGTCAGCTTGCCCTTGGCGTGTTGCGCATCGATGCGTTTTTGTCCGCCGCCCATACGGGCCTGCGCTCGGCGCGCTTCCACTTCCTCAAGAACCGTCGGCATGCAGCCTCCCTCATGCAAATGTCTTCACACCGACTTAGATATCAAATTCGGGCGTGAAAACAGTCTACGATGGTAGCGAATGCCGATTTTTTGGGTTCAGAACGTCTGTGCCGCGTTGATGGACGAAACAAAACGGCGTGTCCGCTCCTGTTGCGGTGAGCGGAAAATCGAGTCGGACGAGCCCGTTTCGACCACTTTGCCCGCTTCCAGGAAAACAACGTTGTTTGCAATGCGCGATGCGAGCCGCAGGTCATGTGTCGCCATGACCATGGTCGTGCCTTCACGCGCCAACTGACCAAGCACGTCCACCACCTCTTCCGATAGCTCCGGATCGAGCGCGGATGTCGGCTCGTCGCACAACAGCACCTGCGGCGATGGACCGAGCGCCCGCGCGATCGCGACGCGCTGTTGCTGGCCGCCGGAGAGGTTGGCGGGCCATGCATCGGCCTTGTGTTCCATGCCGACCTTTGTCAGCAGCTCCATGGCGCGCGCCCGCGCCTTGTCGCGCGACCACTTCTGCACGATGAGAAGTCCTTCCATGACGTTTTCAATTGCCGTGCGATGCGGGAATAGCTGGAAGTTCTGAAACACCATGCCGGTCTGTCGGCGGATTTTCTGGATCGATTGCCATGCGACCTTCTTGCCGGAGGTAAAGCTTATCTCGTCGGTGCCAATCTTGACCGTGCCTTCGGTTGGCAGTTCCAGCAGGTTGATGCAACGCAGCAGCGTGCTCTTGCCGCCGCCTGAAGGGCCGACCAGCGCGGTCACGCTGCCTTCCGCGAAGATCAGCGAGATGTCCTTGAGGATGACCGCTTCGCCAAAGCGTTTCTCGATGTTTGTAAGCTCGATCATCGGCTGGTCTCCATCATGCCACCATATCGCGCGAAGCGAACCTCCAGTCTGGACTGCAGGTTGGACAGCACGGAGCTGAGCGCCAGATATATCAGTGCCGCCTCGATATAGAGGATCAGGGGTTCATAGGTCGTCGCGACGATACGTTGTGCGGATTGGAAAAGTTCCGGCACGGTGATGGCTGCGGCGAGCGAGGTGTCCTTGACCAACGATATGAACGTGTTGGAGAGCGGTGGCACTGCAACCCGGCTTGCCTGTGGCAGAATGGTGCGCTGCATGGCCTGGCGCCAGCTCATGCCGGTCGAGAATGCCGCTTCCCATTGGCCCTTTGGAACCGAAGAAATGGCCGCCCGGATGATTTCGGAGGTATAGGCGCCGACATTCAGCGTAAAGCCGATGAGCGCGGCAGAAAATGCATCGAGAAGAATGCCGACGCTCGGCAGGCCATAGAAGATTACGAAGAGCTGCACCAGAAGCGGGGTGCCGCGGATGACCCAGACATAAAAGCGCGCGAGCAGCCTCAAGGGCATGGGGCCGAAAAGCCTGGCAACGGCTGTGGCAAGGCCAAGGATCAACCCGAAAAAGAATGAAAGAAGTGTCAGAGGGATGGTGAACTTGACGCCCGCCCAGAGCAATGTGGGCAGGGAATCCATCATCAGTTGAAGCCAATGTGGCACGTAAAACCCCTTGATGAAAAAAGAAGTCCGGCGCTGACGCCGGACTGTATGATCTGGTTTAGTATGACTTATTTTTCAGCGGGATAATAGACCCCGGACCACCCCTTACTTGGAGACGTCCTGGCCGAAATATTTGTCCGAGATCGTCTTGTAGGTGCCATCTGCCTTGATGTCGCTCAGCGCCTTGTTGATGGCGGCGACCAGATCCTCGTCACCCTTGCGCACGATGATGCCGGAATAATCCGCATCCGCCTTTTCAGCAACGACCTTGACGGGGGCCTGCGGCTGCTTTTTCTTGAAATCGAAGTAGGAAAGGCTGTCATTGACGGTAGCATCGGCGCGACCGGTTAGAACAAGCTGGATCGACTGGTCGAAACCATCGGTGCCGACAAGTTCTGCGCCAGCTTCTGTCGCAAGCTTGCCGAAGTTGCTGGTCAGCGACTGTGCCGATTTCTTGCCCTTCAGGTCTTCAAAACCCTTGATGTCTTCGTTTTTGGCACTGACGATCAACACGGCCTTAGACGCGATATAGGGCTCGGAAAACGCATATTTCTGTTTGCGAGCCTCGGTAATTCCCACCTGATTGATCACGGCGTCGTAACGCTTGGAATCGAGGCCAGCGATAAGACCATCCCACTTGCCCTCTACGAACTCTGCCTTCACGCCAAGCTTCTTGGCGACCGCCTCACCAATTTCGACGTCGAAACCGACAAGCTTGTTGCTGGCATCGTGGAAGGTAAAGGGTGCGTAGGTGCCCTCGGTGCCAATCTTGATTGTTCCGGCAGACTTGATCTGGTCAAGGTTCTCGCCGGCATGAGTGTAGGAGAACAGGGCGGCGTTGATTGCTGCCGCTGCCGAAATTGTCTTGAGCCAGTTCATTGGTATTCCTTCCAGAATTTCTATTGGTCTTTCATCCCACAAAAGCTGCACATTGAAATGGCAGAAAGACGCAAAAAGATGCATTTTAGGAGAATATTTTTCTCTTGCTTGTCGCGCGCGTGATCGCCCGGCCAGCCACCCCATCGGCGCCAGTTTCTGGAGGCCCAACGAAGCGTTGTCAGGAGGCCCAGGGCACGTGGGTGCCCAAGCCAGAATCACGTGTCATTTCAACTGGCTGGCGATTCTTTTGAGCTTAAGAAAATGGTGCAAGTCAAGGCCCCCAGGAAGTTAATTTATGAAGGCCAAAAGGGGTGGCGTTAACCATTTGTTAACCATATCCGGGCTACCTAAAGTCAATGATTTGTTTACCAAGATGACCAAAGTGCTAACAGACTCACGCTCAATCCGTATCAAAGGCCGTTCATTTCTGGCGGTCGTGCTGTCCCCGGAGCAGCCACTGGACCAATGGCTGGAGCGACTCGATGACCTGGCGGCGCGGTCTGCAGGCTTCTTCCTTTCGCGTCCCGTCGTGCTCGACGTTGCGGAACTGAAGCTGGACAAGGCCGGGCTGAAATCGCTTCTGGCCGAGCTGGTGTCGCGCAACGTGGCCATCATGGGCATCGAGGGCGCGCGTCCTTCGATGATCGAGCCGGGAATGCCACCTGCGCTCAAGGGCGGCAAGGCAGCCTCCGATATCGAGGTCGAGCCGGTGTCGCTTGCGACGACGGTCGAGGTGTCGGAAGAGCCGGCAAAGGCGCCGGTGACGGAGATTCGCAGTGTGGTCCAGTCGCTGATGATCAGCGAACCCGTTCGTTCCGGCCAGTCGGTCATCTTCCCCGAGGGGGATGTGACCATCGTCGGTTCGGTTGCTTCCGGTGCGGAGGTTATCGCGGGCGGATCGATCCATATTTACGGTGCCTTGCGGGGTCGTGCCATGGCTGGCTCCCTCGGCAACGCTTCTGCGCGGATTTTCTGCAAGAAGCTGGAAGCGGAATTGCTCGCCATCGATGGTGTTTACAAGGTGGCGGAAGACATAGACCCGAAACTTCGTGGTCAGGCGGTCCAGCTTTGGCTGGAGAACGATACGATCAAGGCGGACAAACTCAATTAAGCCGGAAACGGCCAGGAACAGGAGAGCAAGGATGGGGAAGGTAGTCGTCGTTACTTCCGGTAAAGGAGGCGTTGGCAAGACCACGTCAACAGCCGCGCTCGGTGCAGCGTTGGCACAGAAAAAGGAAAAGGTCGTCGTCGTGGACTTCGACGTCGGTCTGCGCAATCTCGATCTCGTCATGGGTGCGGAACGCCGCGTCGTTTATGATCTGGTCAACGTCATTCAGGGCGATGCAAAGCTGCCGCAGGCGCTGATCCGCGACAAGCGTCTGGACACGCTGTTCCTGCTGCCAGCATCGCAAACCCGCGACAAGGATAATCTGACGCCTGAGGGCGTGGAGTGGGTCATCGGCGAACTCAAGAAGCATTTCGACTGGGTTATCTGCGATAGCCCCGCCGGTATCGAGCGCGGTGCAACGCTTGCCATGCGTCATGCGGATGTTGCCGTCGTCGTGACCAACCCGGAAGTGTCTTCCGTCCGCGACTCAGACCGGATCATCGGCCTGCTCGATTCCAAAACGCTCAAGGCTGAACGCGGCGAGCGCATGGAAAAGCATCTGCTCCTGACCCGCTATGACGCGGCACGTGCCGAACGTGGCGACATGCTCAAGGTCGAAGATGTTCTGGAAATCCTCTCCATCCCGTTGATCGGCATTATCCCAGAAAGCATGGACGTTCTGCGTGCATCGAACGTGGGTGCCCCTGTAACCCTGGCCGACGCGAAATCCGCGCCCGCCATGGCATACTTCGAAGCCGCACGTCGTCTTTGCGGCGAAGATCTCCCCGTTGTTGTGCCCGGTGAAAAACGCGGCATCTTCTCAAAGATTTTCGGGAGGGCCGCATGAGCATCTTCAGCCTTTTCCGAAAACAGAAATCGGCGCCGCTCGCTCGCGAACGGCTTCAGGTCCTGCTGGCCCATGAGCGCAACGGCGTTGGCAATGAGCTGGTAGCTGTCCTGCGTGAGGAAATCCTCGCCGTCATCGCCAAGCATGTGCAGATCGATAGAGACAAGGTTCATGTGACCATGGACAGCGACGAGCATGTCTCGCTTCTGGAGATCGATGTCGAAATACCATTGAGCGCAAGTCTTCGCGCCGCGTGAACATCAACATGACGAAAAAAAGCCGCCGGGATGCATGTCCCGGCGGCTTTTCATTTCCCTTGATCTATCGGTGGTTTGGCAACCGCGGCAGGAAAACCGTGAGCAGACCAAGCAATGGCATGTATGAGCTGATACGGTAGACGAATTCTATGCCTTCCCGGTCCGCAAAGACGCCAAGCACAGCTGCCCCGATGCCACCGAAACCGAAGGCAAAGCCGAAGAACATACCCGCAATCAATCCCACGCGTCCCGGCACGAGTTCCTGGGCAAAGACCACGATAGCCGAGAAAGCCGACGAGAAGATAAAGCCGATCAGGACAACGAGTGTAATCGTCCAGAAAAGATTGGCATAGGGCAACATAAGCGCAAACGGGATGACACCGAGGATCGAAAACCAGATGACGATCCGTGAGCCGAAGCGATCACCAATCGGGCCTCCGAAGAACACGCCCGCTGCGGATGCACCGAGGAAAAGGAACAGCAGCAACTGCGCATCCTGAACCGAAAGCCCGAACTTCTCGATGGTGTAGAAGGTGAAATAGCTGGAAATGCTCGCAAGATAGGCATTCTTCGTGGCGGTCAGGATCAGCAGAACGACCAGCGTGATCAGCACCTTGTTTTTGGCCAAGGGCAGGGCGCGACTGACATGGGCGCGGCCCGCTGTGCTGCGGCGGTGACGGCTATACCAGACGCTGACCCATGACAGGACGGCGAAACCGGCAAGCGCGATCAGCGAGAACCAGCTGAGGCTCTGCTGGCCGTAGGGAAGAACGATGAAGGCCGCCAGCAGCGGTCCGATCGCCGTTCCCGTATTTCCACCGACCTGGAAGAATGATTGCGCCAATCCATGTCTCCCGCCGGAGGCGACACGCGCAACCCGTGATGCCTCGGGGTGGAAAATCGCAGAACCGATGCCAATCATGCAGGCGCCGATCACCAGAACCGGAAAGCTGTGAGCAAAGGCAAGCGTGATCAGGCCAGCGCAGGTGGACAGCATGGCGACAGGCAGGGAAAACGGCATCGGCCACTTGTCGGTCGCAATACCCACTGCTGGCTGCAGAAGTGAGGCGGTGACCTGGAATGCGAAAGTCAGCAGTCCAATCTGGACGAAATCCAGCGCGTAATTTGCCTTCAGCAACGGATAAAGCGACGTCAGCAGGGATTGCATGATGTCGTTGAGCATGTGGCAGAAGCTCGCCGCCGCAATAATGGAAAAGGTCGTTCTTTCGGCATTGAAGCTCGTGCTGGTCACACTCGCCATGGGTCTCTCTCCAGATATCATGCACGGATTGGAATTTGGTTTTTCGGTCCTTGTAGCCGCATTGTCCTCGGCCTGCTTTTGTGCTGTGGTCTAGTTTTTACGAGAGTGGGCCAAATGAGAGACGGTTCGTCCCCAGTTGTGGAGTTTCCAGGCGACCATGAGCAGGACTTGATGCTCGATTTTATCGATGGCAACAACGAGTCTCTGGTGGCGCTTCGCCGCGTCTATCAGGACGGGTTCAAAAGCTCTGTCCACTCGCATAAAAAGACGCAACTGTGGTTTGCCCGCAGCGGCGTCGTCATCGTCAGCTCGGGCGACGGCCGCTGGATGCTGCCGCCGGGCCACGGCCTTATCATTCCCGCAGGATTGCTGCATTCAAGCGAGGTCGTCAGCCAGGTTGAAATGCATTCGGTCTATGTGCATTCGGATTTCATCAATCCGGCCAGACCGCGCGTTGTCGAGGTTACCGTGCTTGCTGAAAATCTCATCGCTGAGCTGTTGCAAGATGAGGATGCCATACGAAAGGGTGAGCGCAGGCGCGCACTGGTCATGGAATTGCTGATGGATGAAATAAGTCATTTGCCTGAAAAGCCGTTGGGACTTCCTTTCCCGTCCCACCCCAGCATCGCGGCCCTTTGCCGACAGTTCCTTCGCGCTCCCAAAGCCAATGCCAGCATCGATGATTGGGCACAGACGCTGGGAATGAGCCGCCGGACGTTTACCCGTATGTTCCGCATAGAGACGGGAGTAAGCTTCGTGACCTGGCGACAGCAGGCCTGTATTTTCGCCTCGCTGCCACGCCTGGCAAGCGGAGAAACCGTCACGAATGTCGCGCTGGATGCGGGCTATGAAAATGTTTCCGCCTTCACCACCATGTTCCGGCGGATGCTTGGCAGCTCCCCCAGCGCCTATCTCAAGTCTTCCGGAATGCGAGATGCCCTGTCAGCCGCCGCCTCCTAAATCCACGTCGTCCCGGCCTGCATGTGTAAGAAGCCAATCGACCAGTTTCTGGGCGGCGGACTGCCGGTTTTGTGGGTGTACCAGCCAGTAGCCCCTTTCCGGTGCCGAGAGCACAGGGCCGACACCAATCAGCGCGCCACTCCTGATCAGTTCATCCACAAGGCCGGACCAGCCAAGTGCAAGGCCCTGACCCTCGATGGCCGATTGGACGACCAGTGAATAGGTATTGAAGCTGATGTCTCCTCTTCCCTGGCCCAGGCTCCGGTCGATTCCGATGTCGGTGAGGTAGCTGCGCCAGTCGAACCATGTGGAAGCCCAGGAACTGTCGAGGTGGATGAGCTTGGATTGAGCGAGCTTCTTCGGCGTGATGTTTTTAGGCGGGCAATCCAGGAAACCAGGCGCGCAAACGGGCCGCACCTTCTCGGGCAGCAGCAGCGTTGCATTATTCCCTGCTTCTACGCGGCTCCCGAAAACAATCAGCACATCGTCACGATCCGTATGATGTTGTCTGGGATTTTGGGTCGCGGCAATCTGGATGTTGATCTCGGGGTAAAGTGCGCGAAATTCCTGCATACGCGGGATGAGCCATAGCGACGAAACGGCGTAGTCGGTGTGGATCCGTATGGTTGGCCGTTGCGGTGCCTTGAACTCGCGTGCCATTTGGTCGATTTCGCAGACGTTGCGCTCGACGACGGCCAGCAGTCGTGCTCCCTCTACCGTCAATTCGACTCCGCGATGCTGTCGCTTCAAAAGCCGGATGCCAAGCTCCTCCTCCAGACGGCGTATTTTGTAGCTGATGGCGGGTTGCGTCAGCCCAAGCTCTTCTGCGGCTGCGGTGAGACTGCCCTTTCTGCCGATTTCTACCAGCATCCGCATCCATCCAAGGTCGATTGGTCTCTCAGCCATAAAAATTCCTTTTGTCAGGCATCAAAAAATATCCGCTTCACGGAAGAGATCAATCTGTTGATGTTTTATTTTTTCCAAACATGAGGAGACGGCAATGCAGGTGAAAAAGCGTTTAAGGCAGCTCACATCAGGCCTCGTTCTTCTTGCTGGCGCGTTTGCCGGCTCAGCCCAGGCCGCGGACGACGCTGCCTGCAAGACCATTCGCATGAGCGATCCCGGCTGGACAGATATCACCGCGACCAATGGCGTCGCATCCGTCCTGTTCGGCGCATTGGGCTACGAGGCCGACGTGAAGACACTTTCCGTGCCTATTGGCTACCAAGCCATGAAAAACAAGGAGATAGACGTTTTCCTCGGCAACTGGATGCCCGCACAAAAATCTTTCATCGATGATCTGAATTCTGCAAAAGCCATCGAGGTCGTCGGCCAGAACCTTGAAGGTGCCAAGTTCACGCTGGCCATCCCGTCCTACATGGCCGAAAAAGGTATTAAGAGTTTTGCGGATCTTGCCAAGCACGCAGATGAATTCGATCGCAAGATCTACGGCATAGAGCCCGGCGCTCCCGCCAACCAGAACATCCAGAAAATCATAGCAGACGAGAAATTCGGACTGAAGGACTGGGAGCTTGTCGAATCCGGTGAGCAGGCGATGCTAGCGCAGGTGGCGCGCGCCGAAAAGTCGAAAAAGGGCGTGGTGTTCCTGGCCTGGGCTCCCCATCCGATGAATGAGAGCTTTTCCATCGAATATCTGGCTGGGGGCGATGATTATTTCGGGCCGAACTTCGGTGGCGCCCAGGTTTACACGCTTGCGCGCACGGGCTGGACGGCGCAATGCCCCAACGCCACGGCCCTGTTGAAGAACCTCAAATTCGATGTCGGAATGGAAAACAAGCTGATGGGAGACATCCTGGGTGGCCAGACCGCGCAGGATGCGGCTAAAGCGTGGTTGAAGGCCAATCCGGGCGCCATCGACACCTGGCTTTCGGGCGTCATGACGCTGGATGGCAAACCGGGTGCGCCGGCAGTCAAGGCCGCTGTTGGTCTGTAATACGGAGTAGATGCATGGCGCGTCAGAATTTTCTTATCCTCATGGTCGATCAGTTGAACGGAACGTTCTTTCCCGATGGACCTGCGGATTTCCTTCACGCGCCACATCTGAAGCAATTGGCGAAGCGTTCCGTGCGCTTCGCCAACACCTATACGGCAAGCCCATTATGCGCGCCCGCTCGTGCATCCTTCATGTCCGGCCAGTTGCCCAGCCGTACGCGCGTCTACGATAATGCGGCCGAATTCGCCTCAGACATCCCCACCTATGCGCATCATCTGCGCTCTGCCGGATATTACACCGGGCTTTCCGGCAAGATGCACTTTGTCGGGCCGGATCAGCTTCACGGGTTTGAGGAGCGGCTGACAACAGACATCTATCCTGCCGATTTCGGCTGGACGCCCGACTATACCAAGCCGGGGGAGCGGATTGACTGGTGGTACCACAATCTGGGTTCGGTCACGGGCGCGGGTGTTGCCGAAATCACCAATCAGATGGAATATGACGATGAGGTTGCCTATCACGCAACCCGCAAACTGTACGATCTGTCACGCGGGCTGGACGACCGGCCCTGGTGTCTGACCGTCAGCTTCACCCACCCGCATGATCCCTATGTCGCGCGGCGCAAATACTGGGACCTTTATGAAAATTGCCCCGCGCTTGATCCACAGGTCGGCCCGTTGGATTTCGATGAGCAGGACCCGCATTCACAGCGGCTTCTGCAAGCCTGCGATCACAGGGCGTTCGATATCTCTGCCGAAGAGGTCAGGCGCGCAAGGCGAGGGTATTTCGCCAATATCTCCTATATCGATGACAAGATAGGCGAAATTCTCGATGTGCTGAAGCGGACGCGAATGGATGAAAACACCACGATCCTGTTTTTGTCGGATCACGGAGACATGCTTGGCGAACGTGGCTTGTGGTTCAAGATGTGCTTCTTTGAAGGCGCGTCCCGCGTCCCGCTGATGCTGTCCACCCCTGAATGGGCACCCGCCCGGATCGATCAGCCGGTATCGACGCTCGATGTGACGCCAACCCTGTGTTCGCTCGCCGGACTTGATATTACCTCGCTGAAACGATGGACGGATGGCGAAGACCTGACCGGGCTCGTAAAGCAGACCACCGGCCGCAGTCCTGTGCCGATGGAATATGCGGCGGAAGGATCGATCGCTCCCCTGGTTGCCATACGCGAAGGGCGCTACAAGCTTTGTGTGTGCGAACAGGATCCACCGCTGCTGTTTGATCTCGAAGCAGACCCACAGGAAAGCGTCAATCTCGCGGGCGATCCCAGACACGCGCAGCTGTTGAGTTCGATGACGCAGCAAATCCGAGATCGATGGGACCTCGCAGCCTTTGATGCCTCGGTCCGCGAAAGTCAGGCAAGACGCTGGGTGGTTTACAAGGCGCTGCGCAACGGCGCCTATTTCCCGTGGGATTATCAGCCCCTGCAAAAGGCGTCGGAACGCTACATGCGAAATCACATGGACTTGAATGTTCTGGAAGAAAACCAGCGATACCCGCGAGGCGAGTAGCACACGGGTCCGCCCGGCTGCCCAATTGCACGGAATCGTCAAAATGACATTGCCCAAACATCTCTGATGAGGTATCCAAGCCCCGTGAAAAAATGAGAAATGTCTACGTAGCTCAGCAGGATAGAGCACAGGATTCCTAAATGTAATTGGGGGTTATGGTCGGAAACGCCATAATCGATCTGCTCAAAGTCGGGGAAAGCTTCGTTGCACTCGCAACATGCCAATCCCGAGCCAAGCTCCGGGCGAAAGCCCGTTGAAGGTGTAGAGACTGGATGGGCAGCGCCTAAAAACCGAAAGGTTCATGGCGAAGGGACAGTCCAGACCACGAACGTCTGCGGACGGCGGCTAAAGCCGAAGTGGTATGAATCCTGGGGTCGGAGGTTCGAATCCTCTCGTAGACGCCACTCACATTTTGCCGGACTGTGTACACAACAAGAAGTCCGCACCACCGCACCAGCCACCCCCGCTTACTTCGCCTGTCCAAGGTCTTTCAGCAACGCCTCTATTTCCTGCGAAACAGGCACATCCGGCGGGCGGTCCAGCTTGGCGCGCTGGCGATAGGAAGGGGTCTTCACATACCAGTCGATCAGGGCTGATGCCACTTCCACCGCTCTCTCATCAGTTTTGCTGACGTCGTTTTCCTCACACCAGGCGGTGTGAAACCGGTCAATTTCTTCAAGGTCTTGAGGAGAAATCAGGGGAAGAGAAGCGTTGGCCACGCGAGAATCCATTTTGCACCGCATTTGAGCAATTTTCGGCTAGTGCAAAACAACAAACCGCGTGGCCGTTTGTTCCGTCAGCCCATCACCCATCTTCGTGAAACCCTTTATTTTCCAAGCCCATCATCACCGCATGGTGCTGGCAGCCGTCTCCTGCCACAGCGTAATCAGACCACCAGATGAAGCCAGAACAGGATCGCTGTCTGGTCGGGGTAGCGCCGCAATCGTGGCCAGCATCGCGGCGGTCGGCGCATCGCGCTGAATATCGGCACTTTGCCCGGGCGGATAAGCGCCAACAACCTGAAACTCCGGCGAGCTCTCAATGTTGCGATGCCCCGTTCCCGCAGGCAGTATCAGGCAATCTCCCTGGCTCACATCCAGCACAGGCCCATCCGGCCCGCCGAGTTGAAGCTTGGCGCCCCCACGGCCCACGCCCAGAACCTCATGCGCCTGGCTGTGATAGTGGTGATAATCGAAAACGCCGTTGCGCCAAATGCCCGTCCACCCGCAGGCAGCAAAGACAGCCTCAAAGTCAGCAGAGCCACCGGCCAAATCAATCTGCCGGTAGATGATGACGGGAAAATTCGGGTTGTTCGGCACCCAGTCGCTCTTGGGCAGCATAAAATGTTCAGTCCGCATGTCGCATCCTCACCATCGCCTTCGCAAGATCATCGCCTGCGAGAGATAACCATCGAAGCCTGATGCGGTTCGATCACATGCAAAATGAAACGAAAGCCACGTCTAATATCCGCCCCCACCCATGCTTGACGTATCAGGCGCGGCTGGCATTCTCATGAAGCATGAGCCTGACGACAGATATCATTGGTGAACTTGTTCGAGATGCCAACCGCATGGAGCGCCTGAATGCGTCCCAGAAGCGCAACATTCTGCAACGCGCTGTGGCAACCATTGAAAATTTGCGCGAAGCCGCAGGCATACCCAAAGGCCCCGGCCACGATACCCTCGCAGATATCAAGACAACCGCCTCAGCGGCAGAACACGGCTTGGCTGATGATGCGCAGCTGCGGGAAACGTTTCTGCAAGCCGCCGGAATGATCCGAGACCTGCACATCGTCCTGGATAGCGGCACAAAGGTGTCTCTGGTCTAAAACCAGAAACGACCCGCCGCCGCCTCAAGCCTCCTCGTCGCCCTGCGCCAACATATGCGCCCGTAGAACATCGTTCATCCGCTCCTGCCAGCCGGGGCCATCTTCTTGAAAGTGCGCCAGAACATCGCTGTCAATCTTCAGGCTCACCAGTTCCTTGGTCCCGGGAATAGCCCGTTTCTCCACGGCAGGAGCCGCGACCTTCTTGGGCGCAGAAAACAAGGCTTCGGCTGCGTCTCGTGGGTTTAGCGGTCTGCGGGGTGCCATGGGGTGCTTTCTAAGGGTTGGTGAACCCGCAAGCCAGCGAGTCACAAATGCTTGCGTTGCTTCCACTATCGTCCGGCAGATGCCGCTCCGCAAGGCGGTTCTTGCCCGCTGAGATCGAGAGCGGCAGCCGAGGCGGCAGAATTGAATGCTTGGACCACCTGGCAAACAGCAGTTTCGAGATTGGCGCGACCCGCCACAAGCCACCAGCATCGTGAAACCACCCGCAGCCGAGCCGGTTTGCGCCGCACCACCCAACACCACGAAACGGCCCTTCCCGAAACCGGGATTGTTCTGCTAAGGCAGACAGGCGGTCGGGGCAGGTGAAGCGTTCCCCTGCCACCTTTCGGGAGTTGCAAGGATTGTGAAATGGACATCGAGCGTCTGAGCCATTTGCCCGAAAAGAAGCGCCGCGAATTGCAGCGCATCGCGCAAATCCTGTTTGATGAATTTGACGAGTCCCTGGAAACCAAGCTCTCGGAAAAGGCCAAACGCGGACGCATCTTGAAGCTCATCCTCTTCGGCTCTTACGCACGCGGCAACTGGGTGGAAGATAGAAAAAGCGGCTACCTCTCGGATTATGATCTGCTCATCGTCGTCAATTATGAGCAGTTTGCCGAAAAATATGATGCCTGGGAAAAAGCCGCCGCACGCTTCGCGCAAGAGTTTGAAATCGCCGGACACCTCTCCGCGCCGGTCAATTTCATCGCGCATTCATATCAGGAGGTAAACTCGATGCTGGCAAGGGGCTGGCCCTTCTTCCGTGCATATCGCCCGCGATGGCATCCCGCTCTACGAAGCCCCCGGCCATCCGCTGGCCTCACCAAAAAATCTGGCGCCAGAAGAAGCGCGGGCCGAGGCGCGATGGCGTCGTCTGTGTATACCATACGTGGTGGCGGGCGGAAACTCCCCCGGCTCCAGCCCGGCCATAACCACACGCTGTTTCAGGATCGCGTTGATGGCGCCCGGTTCCAGCGCATGTCTGGACAGATTTCCCCAGCGATCGATCTTGCGGAAAATGCTTCCGCTATCGATGCGCGCGGCTGTCATCCATGCATTCAATGCCTCGACGGGCCGCCCCGTTAGATAAACAACATCGTCGTTTTCACTTCCGGAAGTTTTTGTCCGGCCGAGATGCATCGAAAGCGAGGGGAGGGGAGGTGCGTTGTCGACCGCAATCGGGGCCTCGACGGTCAACTGCTCTTTGCGCAGTCCAGCGATTTCGCTGCGCCGACGACCACCGGAGGCAAACGCCACCATCAAAATTGCCCGGTCACGGACGTCGCGCAGGCTATCGGTGCTACAGGTCGCAAGGAGCTTTGCCAGGACGTCACCGGTCACAGCCTTAGCGCTTTTGCGTTTTCGCGGACGGGGCGTGGCCCGGACCGCCAGCCGGATCGCCTGCTTGAGGGCAGGGGAGGCTAATACCCATTGATGGCCGCGCCATTTCGTTAGCGTCGACCACTTGCCAACCGTCTGCGAACCGTATCGGGTGGGTGAGAACCAATGGATTTCAGAAAGCCTTGCTCGCGCAGGAGATGATAGACGTTCTGCGGCATGCCATGATCACGATCAGTGATACGCTTTTCGGGATGGATGCATCGATAATAAAAGTCATCAACGACGGCCCTCGTCGCGCCATGACAAGATCTCTTCATTCGTCGATGGCATCGCCCGTGATCGTGCGGCGCGGACTTCGTTCATCAACAGTTGCAGATCGCTCTCCTTAGGGATCCTCGGCATGCGAACAATCGGGTCGTTGCCACGCGAAATAATCACATCCTCACCGGCTTCGACCGGCACCAGCAGTCTAGTCGGCATTCTAATATAAGTGTGGGACAGATCCCAATGCTGCGCACTTTCGTCTATGACCGCGTTTCGACGACCGGACAAACAACTGAGAACCAGATAAAGGAAATCGAAGCCGCAGGCTTCCAGATCGAACCACGCAGGATCGTCGCGGAGACAGTTTCAGGCAGCACCGCCATTGCACAGCGTCGCGGGTTTTCCCGGCTCATGGACCGCTCGGAATCGGGTGACAGTCTAATTGTCACGAAGCTTGATCGGCTCGGCCGTGACACGATCGACGTCAGCACCACCGTCAAGCTGCTCGCGCAAATAGGCGTGAAGGCCTACCGTCTCGCTCTGGGTGGTGCTGATCTCAATAGTTCCTCCGGTACGATGACTATGCAGGTTCTAAACGCCGTCGCGCGGTTCGAACAGGATTTGCTGATCGAACGGACGCAATCAGGCCTCAGGCGGCCAAAGTTCGAAGGCAAGACCCTCGGGCGACCTTCCACATTCAGCGATGGACAGAAGCAGGACGTGCGTGAGGATCTTGCAAAAGAAATGAGCGTTTCTGCCATCTCCCGGAAATTTGGAACCAGCCGCCAGACCATCATGCGAGGACGTGACGAGAGTTCACGGTCCGTTCGACCTTAGCGTACAATTCCGGACTACTCTTGTTCTGCCCCCCCCTTACCCGACGCGGACAACTGACTGAAGCGTTCTTACGAGATATAGTTGAGTAGAGTCCAATCTCTGCGCGTCCTTTCCAAGGGGAGGGGCGGTCAGTATACTAAAGTGCTCGGCAGGCTCTGAAGGGAGCATGGCAAACGGCAGGGGGTCCCTATGACGATAAGCACGATAACGCTTTAATATTTCTCACGTTGACGGGTCCATTTCTGTATCACTGATCACAGTTATGTCGAGAGTTTCAACGGCCGCATGCGCGACGAGCTGCTCAACGAGCGTGTTCTTTGGGCTTGATCATGCCCGCAGTGCCATCGCGGAATGGGCTGACGACTACAACAATTTCCGGCCGTTTTCATCGCTCGGATACCGGACCCCGGCCGACTATGGAGGGATCATCGCCGCAACCGGCTCCAACGCTACGCAATGTGTGAGCTACGCGTTTCCGCCGGTTGCTCACACCACGCCATATGGCTTATCGAAAACCGGCGAGGCTCTAATCGCACCCGGATGAAACTTGAGTGGCAGGTCAAAGTAAATACAATGGCTTGCGGGCGTGGAAAACCCAAATAGGTTTACTTGGGCAGCTAAACGTGTTATTTGGCCTCAGTCGGAACTGACGCTATCTTAGCGTACGATTTTGAACTGCCCTTGTTCTGTCCCCGACCACCCGAGCGCTCACCACCATCGCACCGGCGTGTCCATTATTCGGTGTACTCCATGTTATCGACATCATGTGGCGCTCTAAGATAGGCGCTCCCAGTTTTCATAACGCAGGGGCTTGAGAAAATCGTTGATTGCGCGGTAGGCCGCGGGCACGCACCCTTTGTTCAAGTCACCGAGCACAGGCTGCTCTCCGGCCTGGAAAACGACACCGCCCTCGTAAGGGTGGAGGATGGCTTCCTCAGCAAGTAACGTTCGTGCCTTATCAATGCCGCCAACCCGCTCGAGCAGCTCATCGTTGACGGCCGTCAGCCACTTCACATCGCGGATCGTGTCCGTCCTGTCTCGTATCGCCAATCCAAAACGCGCGACATCCTCGTAAAACAGCCCGGGAAACCTGCGAAAATGAGGGTAGGCTTTTGCCGTTGCACCCGACGCGTAGGAATAAAAAAAGAGCGAAAAACCCGATACGGCGTAGAAAACCCGCAGATCGCGGCAGGCGTTAACGAAAAAACAGACCAAACAATCCCGATGCGCGACAGCGCCGATAGCCTCGTTTGGCACATAAGGTGTCCATTGCCACCGCGATAGCCGACGCCGGGAAGAAGGGCAGTGAAGTAGTCGTGGACCGGATCCGTCGAACGCAACGCCTGTTTTGGCATATGCCTTAAATAGAAACTCGCCGTCTCCTTGTCGTCGTAATAGCCGCCCTGCAACAGATATTCCTCGATCTGTTTTCCTGCTGAAATACGACATGTCCGCTCATTGAATGACAATAAATTGGTGTTACCCTTTGCCAGATCGTAATAACGCAATGCCAAACCGAGCATGGATTGGCGTATTTGACGCGTTTCTCAGTCCGCAAAATAGAAGCCGGAGGTCAGCCCAAACAGCCATTGGATGGTATTGTCAGGGGGCAAACCGATTTCATCCAGTTTTTCGAGTTCACCTCGCGCCTCAAGGATCGCCATCGTGGTGATGAGTTCGTTTAAATTCATGAGGCTTAGCAAGCTCAACGTTCACCATCGTCAAACCGATGCATCCACCATTGCGTATACTCCATCTCGTCAACACCGTAAGGAGCTTGTAGATAGGGGTAATCCCAGGCCTCGTAACGCAGGGGCTTGAGAAAATCGTTGACTGCGCGGTACGCAGCAGGCACTCGCCCCTTGTTCAAGTCGCCGAGCACAGGCCGGGCACCCGCTTGGAAAACGACGCCTCCCTCGTAAGGATGGAGGACAATCTCGTCTCCCAGCACATCTCTTGCTTTTTCAAATCCACCGAGCCGCGCCAGCAGTTCGTCGTTGATGGCTGTCAACCAATTCACGTCTCGGATCACATCGGTGCGACGCAATATTTCCAACGTGAAATTGCTGCCATCTTCGTAAAGAAGGCCTGGAAACCGACGAAACAAGGGATATGCCTTCTCAGTCGCACCTGCCGCATAGGAATAGAAGAAAAGCGACATGCCGGACACTGCATAAAAAACCCGAAGATCGCGGCAAGCGTCAACAAAGAGGCGAACGACGCCGGTTGGATTGCGTGACAATTCCGATAGCCGCGTCTGATACATCAGCCGCCCGTTACCACCGCGGTAGCCAACGCTTGGAAGAAGGACAGTGAAGTAATCGTGAACCGGATCGGTCGAACGCAACGCCTGCTTTGGCATGTGCCTGATATAGAAGCTCGCGGTCTCTGCCTCGTCAAAATATTCATCTTGTGACAGATAATTCGCGACGTCATCCCGTGACGAGATACGGCGTACACGCTCGTTAAAGGACAACACATTTGCGTTGCCTTCCGCAAGGTCGTAGTAACGTAGCCCCAAATCGAGCATGGCTTGGCGTGTACGCCTTGTTTCACCATCCGCAAAATAAAACCCTGACGTCAGGCCAAACAGCCATTGAACAACATTGCCAGGCGGTAAACCGATTTCGTCCAGTTTTTCGAGTTCCCCTCGCTCTTCGACGTTCGCGACAACAGCGACCAGTTCGTTCAAATTCATGACATCATCCTACCAGCTTGGCACGGGCGGGCGGCGCCCGCCAGGGATCCGGGGCCCGGGCAACGGAAGCCAGATCGGCGGAGCATTCTCAAGCCCCTTTTTCAGCTGCCGCCATCGTTCTTCGGCTTCCCACTGGCGTTCCTGTTCGCGCTGTCTCACAGATTCTTCGCAATTGTCGCACTCATCCAACACCACGAACTCCCTGTAACGAGCTCTGTACCGTCTTGCGATAGCACGATAAGCATCATCCTTCGCCGCATCATTTGGAAACTTGTCACCCGGAAACTTCATGTCGTACGTATGGGTCATCTGGCCGTTCTCGACTTTCACCACATCAAGCCAGCGGGAGCCACGCACATTGAACCATCGCGTACCGCCCCAGGGCGCCCTGCGGGGAACCTTGGGAATGTCGTATTCCTCTCCTTGGAGGATGACATTTCCGGGTGGTTTGTCCGGGAATGTGTTGCTTGGATTGTTCGGGTCCCAGAATCCAAGCTCGGAAATATAGCCATAATTGGTGCGCGGATCGCCGACCGGCATGCTGCCGCCAAGAACCGTGTTCGGATATTGTGCCTGGATCGTCGCGTCGACACAGCGCTGGTAGCGACCGGGGCTCGCCTCGTCGTCGCGCGGCAGAACCTCGTCCATCCATTCAAGCCCCTCGGTAACGCTGTTTCTCGGGCGATGCAGCGCATAACAGCGGCAGCCCACCTCGCAGAGATAACGTTCGGGATGGCCTTCGGGCAGGTCGGTCTTGTAGCCACCGACCGATACGGTGTTGCCCCTGTTGAGGAGCATTTTGTCGGTAAGGCGCGTCACTGCGCGGCCTTGCATGAACACGTTGGGAGACCAGGACAGAAAGGTGGCCTCATGCAGATGCGTACCGGATTTGACACCTCCGGACGAACCGGGTTCGTCACCTATCGATTTGGAGAACCGGGAGCCGCGCACGCCATTCATCGCCCCACCGTGCGAAAACACCGTGGTGGTACCGTTGGCGAGGTCGCGGGCGAATGCGGTGTTCGTATACGGCACAGGCACAGGCTTGGGCGGGGTGAGGCATACATCCGGCAGAGTCGAGCGAACATAGCCATTCGAGTTTTTGTGGCAGAGTGTAATCCCATTGATGCGGATTGTTTCCTTCATGTGTCTATCCTGCCGGTTTCAATGTCATGCTGGACGCTTTCCACGATTGTCGCCGCTCTCAACCCGTTACGGGAACTCGCGGACAGAAGGGTGTAGAGAAATTCCTTGCCGCCCAGCTCTGCCTTTTCTACGGTCAATCTTGGCGCGGACCCAAGCGCAAGCGCGGTCATTACAAGCCCGCTTGCGGATCCAAGGTCACCCAGCTGAAGCGTCGGGATTTCCGCTCTGTCAGACAGGTCGGCCATTTTCGCAGCATTGGTTGTGATCGCGTATCCGAATTCCTCGGCGCGGACACGATCACCATTCAAATCAACAATGAAGCGGTCCGGAGAAAAGCCGCCTTCGAGGAGGGTTCCATAACAGCTCGCCAAGGCGCGCCCCATCAATCCGCGTTCGGGATCAACAGGGCTCTCAGGCTCTTCCATGATCGAAAGGCGCGCAATCCGGCCAAGCCGCGTTTTGTCTTCCGGTCCTAGCGCGATCACAGCAGCCGCTTCACCGGGAACCATGCCGTAAGGATTGTCCCGTGTCAGCAGCTCCCCGTGATAGGCCAGACTGTCGAGCATATCCGAGTGAATATAGCTGTCAACAACCGCAACAAGGACAACTCTTCCTGTTCTCCTTACGATTTCCGGACCATCCTTACCAACAAGCTGCAGACTTTCTGCCTGTCCGCCGAAGGAAACGGAAAGGGTCTTCACCGGCGCAAGTGGGGTTTTCTGGAGCTTGGCCTCGAAGGCCTCCGCGACGGTTCCGCCTTCCATCCAATAGGGCAGCAGCAGAAGCATTGCATAATCGGCGCTTTCCTGCCCACGTTGCGCCAATTGGGCAAGGCAATCAGCAAGCGCGCAGGAGAGTAACTTGCGCAGCCGCTCGACATAGTCCCTCTCTTCCGTCAACGGATAGACCGGCGCTAGGGTCGGTGGTTGCCCGTCCGCCATAACCAGGTTGCGGTCCTTCTCGGTGAACCGTTCGCCGCTCGAATAGGCGGCAGTTGCCGCTTCAAAATCTTTGCCCGCGGGACATGTCAGACCAGCTGCTAAGATCGAAACCGCTGCTCTCATGAGATGACCCCGGCCATTTGCCTCAGTCGAAGGAAAGACACCTCGACGTCCTGATCGCGCCCACCACATGGCACATGGGCGTTCCAGACCATATCTACCAGTCGCTCATCACCAGTGATTTCTACCTGAATAAGCTTAAACCTGTGCGTCAACATTTTGCCAGCGATCCGCGTATCCGCCTCAAGGATACATTGCGGAAGGCGAAATGCATAACTGCCTTCTGGATGAAGCCCTTCCAGACGGACCGGTTCGCCACCACGCAACTGGCCGGGATAGATTTGATCGATCGGAGCGGTCTGGTAAAAATTCTCCGAGAAATCGGCAGGCAAAAGCGGCGACCGGTGTTTCATCCACGCGTCATCATAGGTCCCGGCGTGAATACACCGCGCTGCCCAGGCCGGCTGAATCGCGCCGAAGCCGAACGGCTGCGAAAGCGGACGGTCTGGATCGAAGACATCGGTAGGAGCCGCGATCTGCGGCATAATCACTTCTGTTCCCTCCGGCGCGCGGTCGAAATGCCGGGACCAGCCGCGGCCAATGGGATTAGCTTCGCACGCGTCGCCATCGTCATAAGAAAAGGGATCTTTTCCGCCGAGCGACCGCGTCCATGACAGTTCAACACGTGAGGCCCTCTCTCTTTCGACAGTCTCCCACCCACGTTTTTTTTTGATCATGCGCGCTTCGCCCGTTACGACGGCCTGCTTAGTCATTATGCCGACAGCGACCATTACATCGATACGGTCCAGGGCCTTCTCGTCCTTCACAACGGCTGAGCCATGGAGAAGAATATCTGCGGCGGGCCTGAACGGCGCAAAATCAGCATCCGCGAGGAGCTCATTTGCACATTCATCACGATAGGCCGGCGAGAGCCGGACAGGCTGTGGTTCAAGAAGATCTGTCATGCCATCGGCACGCGCGCGAAACCGCCCGCGCACGGCGACACACCAATATTCCTTTCCATCGCGGTCTCGAACGAAGTAACCGTCCGCGGAGAAAGGCGTGTTGTTGCTGACAGCCCACATGCTGGTCAGTTCAGATCGATATAGGCGGCGTCCAGCGCGATATTCTGGCGAGCCATTTGGATAATTTTTTTGCCTTCCACCCTCACAACTCCATCGGAACCCAATGAAATACGGGCTTCGCCGTTGCGAATCGTCAGCGTACCCGAACCATCAAGTTCGATCATCGTTGCGAGTTTCAAAAGCTTGCCAAACGCGTCGTCCGGCAATGGAAGAACCTCTTCCAAAAGCATTTTACGATCAGAGATCTGATTCATATTGTGGAAACTCCCTCTAAAACTCACCAGATGGAACGCTGATCGCAAACGTCGGCGCTTCCATCGACCCCAACTCTCTATTTCAGCTGATCCACCAATCCGTCTCCAATGGTGCGCGTGACGAAGTCCGTATGGATCATTGTTGCAATGTCCGTTGGTGTGGCAGGAAACGCCGTGAGCGAAGCTATTGCGACAACCACGCCCTTCTTGAGACTTAGTAGGGTCTTGGCACGTATCTTCTGTCCGCTACCTTGGAGGGTGACGATATCAATAAAGCCTTTGTCCGCGTCGCCGATTTTTTCCTCCGGAACGAAGCTTACATCCTCATCCAATTTAAAGCCGACGTCTGGCATAAGGTTTTGCAATTCGATCTCTACTACCTTCGCAGCGAGTTGACGCAATTGTTCATCAGTGGGAGCGAGGTTCGCCTTTGGTGTCGGAAAAACGAATAAAGATACAGCCGAGTTTCCGTCGGGATCATTAGAGTTTGTAAAGATCGCACCAGCGTAGGAAGGATTCGGATCGCCGTTTTGAGAAAGCTTTTTCCATCCATCGGGTAGTCGAGCGGAGTATGCAGCATGACCGCTGGACGGCAGCTGTTCCGAATGCATCGCGCCGTCAATGCTATCAGCTTCCTTGTTGTCAAGCTTTAGCGCCCCCAGAAATTTTGCGATTTCGGGTTCGACACGTTGAGCCTGATCTTGCGCATAGCTGGCTCTTATGATGAGCAAAGATGTGTCTTGACGCCAAACAGCGACCCTTTCTCGGCGTTCGAATCCGTTATCAGGCCCAATAGCGAAAACGTCACCTGCATCTCTGCCATATTCCTTCATTGCAGAGACCGACGCTCCCGACTCTGTTGCGAAGAGGCGTGCGTAATCTACGCCTCTCGCCACTTTTTCGGGCTTGATTTCGGCGCTAATAATCTGAATTTCCAGATGGTCCCGGTTAGAGGGGTCATAGCCAATAGATTTCAGCTCAACTTTGTCGAACACGGAATAGGCATCCCATTCCGACAACGTTCTATCTTCATTAAACCATCTGACGCCATCAATTTTTACAGCGTGAAAATTCAAATTCTTCGAACCTTTAACGCTGAATGCTTCTGAAGCCTCGGCGGTTTTGTCTAATTTCAAACGGCTCGCATAATCTTCAGCCATCACATTCAATCCAATTGCGGTGGTCAATAAAACTAGCGCTGAAAGACACGTCCAACGCGTCACAGAGAATAGGTAATGCAACGTTTTTTCTCCCTGTCATTTTTATTACCATCCCTTGATAAGGTCAGCTGCCTTATCGAGACCAGTCAAACCAGCCGATCCTTTTACACCGCCGCCCAAACCAAGGCCCAGTTTTACACCCGCTTCAGCTCGAGCCTTACCATTCTTAACCCCCGCTTCGGCGGATCCCTCCGCTTGAGCACCCACAGCTCCCTGCAGTTCGCCGCCTAAACACACGCCGATGTCCCATTTGTCATCTATATAGGGCTGGTGGGAGCCAGATAGCTTGTTCCATAGGAAAACCCCAGCATTACCAACACGTGTCGGAGTAACGCAGAGCTCTCCTTTGATCGTACCCTCAACTACGTTAGCCTTAGCCCCCAACTTACCGGTTAAGGTAATCTCCTCGGGATTTTTAACAAAGGCTACTTCCCCTTCCGCCTCAGCTTTTAGAAGGGCGCCTTCTGCGGATCCTGATAGTAGTTGGTCTTTTAGTACCTCTACTTTACCTTGAGCTGCCGCATAGCTTGCCTTTGCTGTGGCTTTGGCATCAATACCGCCCTTCGTGAAAGAAAAGCCTGTTTTTGCGTCGCCTTCTCTTGCGTGTATTTTGTACTCGCCTGAAGCCCAGTCTGTTTTTGGATCCCCGAATTTATCTTCGTAGGCGCTTTTATCGAGCTTCCACCAAGTATACTCTGCGATCTGGAAATTGCGTTCCTTCCACTTTCCCCGCCAATCTGTGTCATGGTCAGTTTTGCCATTGGGATTACGTCTAGTGTAGCCGGACGCCAAGTACTCTCGGACACCCCGCTGAATCCCCCTGCGTTGTCCAAAGTCCTCATACTTTTGACTGAATTCCCCGAACTTCCATGCCTGCTCTTGTTCTTCTTCTTGCTTTTCGTTTTGGCGTTCTTTTGGTGGAACAAGTTTGTTGACAGTCGATGCACGTGCAAAGGAGACTGCGTCCGCAACATCAGGAATGTGCTCGCAAAGCCTTCCACAAGATTGAGCGTTTGACGCTGGTACATTGTGCGAAAGGGATGGAGAAATCCGCGGGGAGACCGGAAAAAAGGGGTGCCGTTTGTACGTCGATAGATCTGTCTCCAGCATATCTAAGACGTTTTCGTCCTTATAGGCTGAAAACGGGACCCCCATCCAAGGTGACCTCTCAAGTTCTTTAGGTTTTTCCGCCATTATGATCTCAGTTTTGAGTTATTTGATCAGCTTCAAACGCTATGTGTTTCCCTTTGATGACAATGTGGCCTTCTCTGGACATCGTCAGCATCGAGTTCTCGCCAACTTTGATGGTTAACTGTTCCCCCACCCGAATATTCATGATGCGTCCAATATCCGTATCAGAACGGCCCCTTACTATGACGCTATGAGATTTACCTACTGTCGTTTGATAAGTATGGCCAACAATTGTAGATTTCGCTCCTCCCACAACCTCTGACGATCCGATACCCACGACTTGAGAATGATTCTTCTCTACAAAGAGTTGGAAATTCCCTTTTGCAAAATTAAAGGGATCAGGAATTTTAAGTTTTCCGAGTGCTGTTCCAACCGCATCAAAGACGAGTTTCGTCTTATCTCTTAACAGGGTGGATAATGCATTCTCACCAACCGCAATAGACATGTTGCCAGCGATTACTTCATCATGGTCCCCAAGAACCTCTGTTGACTTGTCGTTGGCCACGAGTTCAGACTTATCGTGGCCAACACGTTTGGAGTAATCGTTTAATATTTCGAAGTTTGTATCTTTCTGAGCATGTAGGAATACCTCTTCGTTGTCTGCCGCATCCTCAAAACGCAATTCGTTGAACCCTACGCCTTTGTGCGTATTCGTCCTAAAGGTACTTCGCGTCTTATTCGCCGGCAGATCATAAGGCACGGTCTGTCGTGCATTCGGTACCACCCCCGTCACTAGCGGCCGATCCGGATCGCCATCGACAAAAGCGACCATCACTTCCATCCCAATGCGTGGAATGATCTGGCCGCCCCAGGTGGAGCCCGCCCAGTTTTGGGCGACGCGGACCCAGCACGTATCCGTTCCATCCTTCTTAGCCTTGCGGTCCCATGGGAACCATAGCTTGATGCGGCCATATTGATCGGGGTGGATTTCTTCGCCTGCCGGACCGGCAACGATGGCAACCTGCGTGCCTTCTATCTTCGGACGCTTGGTGGTGCGGTGCGGAGTGAGCGGAACGCGGGCGGGGATGGCCTCGAACTGGTTGCGGTATTCCGGTTCGTTGCTGTTGGTCTCATAAGAACGATCCACGATGGTGTGGCTTGCTTTTATGATCACATGCTCTTCATATTCGTGCTCGGGATGGGCAACTTCGTAAGGCGTGAAGCGGCGGCCTGCCTCGAGTATGCGGGAGGTCGATCCGCCGAAGACACGGTCGTGGTCGGCTTCGATGGATTGCGCCCGCAGTTTCTGGGCCCGCTCTGCCTCTTCCACGGTCTTGATACGGGCGGGGTATTCGTAAAGCTCACGCTTGGTCGCATCCGGCATCTGCACCAGTGAAGGTGTCATATTGCTGGGCACCATGCCGGGTGTCTCGAAGTTCCAGTCTGCACCTGCGCGTTGGCCTGGCACATAGGAAAACCGACGGGCCCAGTCATTGATGTGGTTGCGATCCGAGGAGCCCTGAGCCAATCGCACCCTGCCTTCGCCTTGTGTAGAGGGAGATGGACCAAGCCAGCCATTGGCGGTATCGGCCACATGCAGCTTGTGAGAACCGTCTTCGTGGCTAAACCAGTAGAACAGTCCGTCCTCTTCGAAACGGCGGAGCAGATAGTCCAAATCCCGTTCGTTAAACTGCACGCTGTAGTGCTGCGGTGGTGGAACCTTGATGATGCCGGATGTATCCGGGGCTGGAATGCCGTGTTCGGAAAACAGCGTTTCGGCGATCTCGATGGATGTCTTGTCCATCCAGATGCGGCAGTCTGAACGGCGAGAGAGCAGCCACATTTGTGGGCGGATAGTCATGGCGTAGGAGCGCAGGCCTCGGGTGATCGGCGGCCCTTCATGCAGGTCGGTCACCAAACCGTTGAACGGGCGACGAATACCGCCGCCTTCTCCATCGCCTTGGCTCACCTCAATCGAGACGTCGACCAGCCTGCCGATCAGTTCCTCTGGCTTGACCGATTCCTTTTTGGCGCGGACATTCAACTGTATCTCGAAAAGCTGCGAAACGCCTTCATTGATCACCATCCGCTCGGGCAGCAACTGATCTTCGCCGAGCGGCGACTTGACCTTCAAAACACGGCTGGCCTGGATGAACTCGGACGACGATGGCTGCTCGGTCATTGGACACCCCGGTGATCGGATTGGGTAAATTATCAATCAGCTGTCAAAATCTGGACGCAATGCAATCAATCATTGTGGCAAAAGCATGGAGCTGTTTACATTTGTACAACCGACTGCTCAGAGAATCGTTCCGCAACCCCAAACTCGCCGCAATCTGCCGACTAATTCACGATGAAAGCAGGTGAGGAAAGGGAAGAGCCATGGCATTAATGGATGGGGACACTGCGGTGGAAAAGATCCGCCTGAAGGCTCATAGCCCCAACACGAAACACGACGCCGAGTGTTACGGTCTCCACCGGGAGGAGGCCAATGAACGTCGTGGTGCCAGCTGGTGGGTCAGCATCCGGCGACGTGGCCACAAGATCGTACGGCTGTTCAAGGACAGCATCTATGGCTCGGATGATGCAGCCTACGCTCAGGCCCGCGCCTATCGCGATGCCATCATTGCCGCCATTCCCCCTGCCACCAATCACGAGCAGGCGGTTCTTCTGCGAAAGAATAACGAAAGTGGAATCTCCGGGGTACGGCGGGTCGAAACCCGCGAGGGCGACGCCTGGCAGGCGACATTGATGACCAATGACGGCCAGAAGCGCGAGAACTTTACCGTGTCGAAGTTCGGTGAGCTTGCAGCCAAATCCATGGCTATCGCCCAACGACGCAAATGGCTCGCGACCTTGCCCGTTACATATCTCGCCTACGCCCATCACGCAGCGGAAGTGGCGCACGAGCATTTTGCCGACGATCTGATTCCGGTTAGCGACGTCATGCCGGAGACCCAGCTCGAGGATGACGAGATCGAAGCCCGCATCCAGTTGATCAATGATAAATTCGACAGAACGCGCCCTAAGCGGCTGCGGGTCCGCATTAAAAGCTATAACACCGACAAGCTCTCGGTGTTCGTATCCGATGCGGGCAAGCCCGCAAAACGCAAGCTAATTCAAATCAACACACGAAAGCTGGGAAAGCTGAACGTTCTGACCGAGGCAAAAGCAAAGGTCGAAGCCGCCATTGCGGAGTTCTACGATCCCCACACCGCAAAGTGGTTCATGGACGCGCACGGCAATGCGTTGCTAGCTGAAGACAGGTTTGATGTGCGGGAGGGCTTCAACGTGCTGGTCATGGTCGAGGCCGCAAAACGCCCTTAGGCTATCGCCAAAACAAGGGCCATCCGCTGCTCCGTTTGAGTCGAACGTGAAGCGAGACGTCAAATTAAAAATCCTTGTATCACTTGGTGTGCGTTCATGCTGAAACGCGATTTCTGGAGCGCCCCAAGCCAAATTGCATGTCGCATCTGTTCGAGTTCGTTCTTGCTGGAATTTTTGCAGCGTTGCTTGAGCAGTACATTTGCGCCGATGATCAGCCCCAGGCTTGGCCAACCGGTCGACTGGATCAAGATGCAAGGTCATGAGGGAGCGGGTGATTGCGCACTCTTGGCTTTAGCTGTTCGTTTTTCATATGAGTTTGATCCATTTTTCCGTTTGATCGTGATCCACTTGCGCCGGATAAAACTGTTGTCAGGCAACTCATACACCGGATCTGCGGGCTAACAAGAAATGGATAACGGGTTACATGTCGCTGAAACCCAACAAAATCATGTTAACGTCGATATTCGGCCTGACCTCAACATTTCACTTCACGAAATTCCGCACCTCACGCAAATGCCCAAATAATAAATATCAAGTGATTGACGTTGTTTCCGGGAAGATTTTTTTCCACCAGATCTGGTGTTCTGTGAGTGATCCCACGTCGGCCCAAGGGGCGGCATCAAACAAAAAGTATAGTTTTGTTTTGTCAGGCTTATCTAGATGATCACAAGCATATAGCAGCAGACCGGCGTTAGCATCTCTGACAAGAGGCGACATGTATGCTCGAATGCGAGCACCATTACATAAGAATTTGTACTCACCATCGACGCGGCTTCTTATTCTATTAAAAGCGCTCCAAAACAAGTTGCCCGTCCTAGCCTCTTCCAGAAATATCTCTCCGGCTACTCGAGCGCTTAACGTAAGATTCTGCACGTCATAAGTAAACTCACATTCTCCTAGTGATTCGCCAAATATATAACTCACTAAGACTGTTTTTTTCATCGATTTTACTTCAGATAAATTAGGTTAGAAATAGATGGGACAATTCTAACGCCTGGCAGTACCGGGCGGGCACCAATAATATCGCGAGCTAGAATTGCATTTGGTACCGGAACCTCTAGTTTATGTGAATAGAAATCTGCAAAGCTGGGTCCGAAATCGTCGTAGTCGATCAGCTTCCCACCACTCGATAATCAATTTCATATCCGTGGTTTCCTTTGTCCTGAAAATTCCTGCTTTAATGATGTAGCTTCGTCAATGGATGTCGGAAGATAGCCAGATTCATCGTTACCCAAAACATGTTGCCTAAAGCCCACGTTTGAACCTTTGGCTTTGAAAAATGTCGGTATAATACATCAAGAAAATTCGGGATTATTGCGGGTACTTCTGGATTTAGGGAGGACATAAGTTGGCGTTCACCAGCAAAATCGCCCGCTATGACAGTCGGTGGCGTGTTCTGTTTCCGCTGAGAAAGACCGGATTGCAACAAGCTTCCGTGTCGAGCTTGACAGGATTCATCACGTCGGGAGCACGGCCGTCCTGCTTGGCTGCCATTTGCACAGCAAGAGCGCAGTTCTGAACCGCCTTTGGAGACCGCTGCAGAATATACCTACGCTGAGAGATGCAACGCCGAAGGCAATCTGATTGCGACAGTGCACCCATTATGTAGATCTCAATCACTATGCGTTCGTCTACGGTCCTGTCAGCAAAGCCTTTGTGAAGTGCCTGCATGGGAAAACCGGCAGAGCTGCTGCTGTTCGGAAAAGGAAAGGTGGTGAGGACAGCAATCAACCTGGTGAAAAAGATGCTGAAGTTTCGGGCTCAAAACGGAGTGAATTCTCCTTGCTGATACCGCGCTGCCAAGCCGCGATGGCAGGTGCCGCAATCCTCCCTTAACGTGTGATTTCGCCCGCAGCAGGAACTGACCCACATCAATCAAAACGTGTCAGATAAGCTTCGACCTTACTTTTGTGTTCCGGCGTGCCGTTGCCACCGAAGCCGAAGGCTTCCAAAACGCCATGGGGCATGCGAACAGGAGCAAGATAACGTGCAGACACCTTATAGGCACCGATATCTTCGCCCTTGTTGACGTCACCCCAGATCGGGCGCTCGCCGGCGGTTATGCAAAGAACGCTATCGGATTTTTCTATTTCTACATTCGGCGTTTCATTTAATTTCGATTGATCGGGCAAACGATCCCAAAACTCGGCGCCCACAAACGTCCGCCAGCCGATATCGCCAATGCCCGGTTGCTCACCTGGCTTCCAGCGATAGGCCGAGCCTTCCTTGCGAATGCCTTCCATAAGCATATCTGGCGTGACGTCGATCACAGCCCTATACCGAGCTGTCGTGCCGCCCACCATGAACTGTAAGCTGCTTTTATAAGGGGGCAGGAAAAAGCCCATTCCCATGACGCCGCTGATCACCGGCGCCTCCATGAGCTGCTCTGTCACAAAATTTGCATAATCCATCGCCGAGCTATCGTCTTCAGGGATAGCGATCTCAAGAAAGTTGAAGTAGCTGCGCTGCTCGACACCAAAAAAAGGGAGTGCTGGCTCCTTGAAACTATCCAGAGCGTAGCCGTAGCGTCTGATGCCCTGGCCGTATTTCGTTCTTTGCTTTTGAAAAAACGAGCGTCCGTCTTCAATGATCTTGGGGTTTGCCCAGCGAATCTTGCCTGTATATCCCGGGAAATTGTAAGACGTGACATTGGCGCTTTCACCAAAAAGCGCCTCGAATTTTGCATAGATCGAAGTCAGGATCTGTCGATTGCGCTCGCCGTGTATATCACCATCGATGATCGCTATGATGCGAAAAGCCGGCACGGCAGTCGGATCTCCTTCATAGAGAATGAAATCAGGCATGAGGACTCCAAATACGTTTATTAACTAGAAGGCAAAATCAGACCGCACTTTTTGTCGCACTGGCAGCTGTCGTTGTAGATTTTTTGGATGACGGGACGGCCTTTTGATTTGAAGCCTCCAGCAGTTGGTTGTCGCAGTACTGAGAGCCATGCTGCGCTTTTCCGCTTGGACTATGTTCACACGCCGCGCACTGACCCTTCCATAACGCACCGCAAACAACGATCGCCATCTTCGATTGGCAAAGTTTCTGTTGCCTTGTCCAACCCGATCATCTTGCCAAGAGCTAAAACCTCGAGTCGCCCGGAATGTCATTCACAATGGTCTCCCTGCCTCCCGGTCTGAGTGATTTCATATGAAGGACCGAAAACGGCTCCTGCATGCCGAAGGACAATCAGGGTTATTTAGTTCCGCTTACAAGATGGTTGAGGCTTTCGTTCTTCCATCGTGAAAGTTCATCTAATAGCTCGACCGCAGATCTTTTTTCTTCGTCTGTGAGTGTCTCTTGTTGGTTAGCGAGATCTGTCACGCCGCTGAAGATAATCGCAGTTTGTTCACCAAACTCACGGACACCGACATCCCAGGTCATGGATCCGGCTGGGCCTTCGATACGATTTGCACGCATTTCAATCTGTTCGAACAAGAAACCTTGCAAATTTTCGGATTTAAGACTTGAAAGCTCTAGATGCAGATTTGGCCCTCCGCCTGCTTTGGCTAACATTTCGATCAACTGGCGCCGTGCTGCGGAATATTTCTGTGCCTCTATCACCGGATTAAAAATGAATCCGCCCGCGAAAGCGATCCTCTCATCAGAGTCACTATCGGTGAAGACGTAGACCTTCCCGCACATATCCTCGGCAGAGACGATGTTTTGGGTGGAGTAGGGAGGCATGGCTATTTTAAGCTCTGACTTAACGCATATAGGCGTGGCTTTGAACGCGTCCTCTTCTCCAACCCACTTAGACGTGTCATTCGCCTTCGCCGTTCCGGTCCCAAATATCAGGGGCAATATTAAAACAGTTGCGTAACATCCTTGGGCGGTTTGACTAATCATCGGGCGATCTTTCCTCCTTCGATAGACCCGCCGAGGGTTCCACCCGCTCCAACGGCCACTTTACGTTTCCCACCAAGCTTCCATTTAGCATTTTTCTCAAAACTGCCCTCATCCACGAAGGCCTCAATGGAACAGACCGGGTTGTCCTGCCCCACGTAATCATCCCCCGCCTCCGGCAGAGGCAGCAATTGCGAGCGGTCCGTTCCTGAAAGATGCGTCATAGCAAAGTATAACATCAACCGCTATCTTCAGGAATCGACGAGGAGTTTTCATACCGGAGAACTGCATGGGACATTTTAAGCTTGTTTATCAGAGCTATCCGCTCGACCTTAAAGTCCAGGAACCGCGCATCACCTTGCGAGCCACAAGTGGATCTTGGCCTGGTCAGAAACTGGAGGAGGACTACGTCGGCCTGAATTTAGAAGTGAAATCTCCGAAATTCTTCTTCGATCCCAACAACGACCCCGAGGATGACGTCTCGCAGTGGTTGAACCCGGGTTTGGATACACAGTGGCTAAAAATTCCGCTGAAGCGCTTTGAGAATCGTGATTATCGCAGTCTCCAAGAAATTCGGGCAGACTTCCAAGGCGAAGGAACTCGAAACGCTTTGACTGGGGAGGATTGGTGGGAAGCCCCCGGCCTTATCTCCACTTACAGCGACGAGTTCTTCGCTCGTGCGGAAATCTCCATGCGTCACCATGGTGGCGGCACGTTTTTGGTTCAGCTTTCAGGCACCACCCAGTTCGACACGGCATTTGACATAGCCTTCAGTGCTCCCCTGACTGTCAAGCTGGTCGGCTATCGCAACTCGTCGACCACAGATGATCTTTTAGGCTGGTTCGACCGCTTTCTCAGAAAAGACGACTTCACTTTCACGCGGCTGCAACGAGGTGAAGATCTTTATCTCGATGGTGCGGTCAAGTAACAGCCGCACCAATCGTGCTGAGCGCTTCGAGTTCGAGGATGATCGGCGAAGATCCACAGACCATATGACGGTCGAATCGGGATTATTAGGCCGCATGAAGTTTCGGACGCTCTGCCCAATTAAAGCGACACTTGTCTTCCTGACTTTTGCAACGTCGCAGGATAGAGAAATTTTGCGCCAGCCGCGATGTCCGGTATTGGCGCAAAATTGATTGGCCATCAATGGGGTGTAATGGGTTTGTTCTCAAAGCGAATTCTGAAGTTGCGACGTTGGAAATCTTCTCTGAAACAGACGAAAATCAGTTCGAGATCTTCCAAAGTATCTTTCCGTCCCAGGAGGCTTAACGTAGCGACGATGACGCCGTTATAGCCGCGTGTGATACGAAACGCTGCAT
>NZ_JARVRD010000011.1:0-178310 GCF_030209845.1 Agrobacterium sp. fls2-241-TYG-188a
CCCCTCAAACAAGTCAACACTGACAATCCAAAAAAATACAGATTTTATGTAAGTTACTGATTATGCTGAGGTATTTCCATTAGGCACGAAACCGGGTCCAAAATAACGCCCCTTCGGCTTATATGAAGGCTCGTTCGGTGCCCTCGCCTTATTAGAATAGAACACGCGCCACGTTTTCGACATGAGATATCCATATCTGGACGGAGAGGAAGTGCTTCGACGTAGAAACACGGGGAGAGTAGTAAGGGGAATTGCTCCCCTGTTTGACTCCCGTGTTTTAAAGTTGCACACCTTCGCCATAGGGTTTCTGGAGATCAAATGAACGAATGGTCGCGACAGGCATGATGACGGATCGAGACATGGTCCGCTCGCTTGGGTCAGAGCCGCCTATTCTGGCAGAGGGTCGCCGTGCTCCAGACCGTCGCGAGATTTCTTTGCGTTGGCTTAGTGGAACTTTTCTGACTGGCATTACATCGTCCATTCTCATGGGCGTCGCGCTTTTCGCGGCTCTGGATGGCCGACAGCAGCTCGCAATCCCGGCAGAGGCTTTCGCGCGCGCCGATATGGAACAGGACGCATCGGAAACCGTCAGGCGCGGCACAAGACTGCTAGCACCAAATATTGCAGCACGGCCTTCAGACAGGTCTGTGATGGAAGTGTCGACCGTTATCCACGATGGCGATAAGGAAGTTGTCCGCAAGGTCCCATTCTCGCACGTGAAGATCGCTCTGGCCGCAAATTACAATAATCAGGACGACTATCCGCCATTTGATCCGCTCAACATTTTTGCGACGAATGAGGACGCTTCTCCCGCAGCGAGCAAGACGGGTACGATCTATGGATCGGAGGTAGAGTCGGAGGTCAGCCTGAAGACAACGGCCTTTCCGACAAAAAACAGCCCATTTGCTTATGCTGGCGGAATGAGCTTCGACGAGGTGGAAGAGGCCGTTCGCTCCAATGGCTCTATCCTGACAGATGGAAATGAGCAGCTTTCCGCACTCTATTACATCGATCCGCGTCGATTTGAGGCGACTGAGGACGTCGATGTGACTGCTGGCCTCTCAGCCCGCGTGGTGGAACAGAACATGTCGGTATCCACGCCGCAGGCAGCGACAGTGGATGCGCCGGAATATGCGGATGATGTCATTCCTGTTCGCCAGGCGCAGACAATGGAAGAAGCGCTCTTTGGCGCCGGTTATTCCAAGCAGCAAGCCAAGCAGACGGCAGGCGCGCTGAGCGCAGAGAATGGATCAGCCGAAGTGCAGGCCGGCGACGTGTTGCGCATCGGAATTCTGCAGAGTGATGACAAAAGCGATGTTGTTCGCGCGAGCCTTTATCGCAAGGCACGCCACGTCGTGACAGTAGCAACCGATGATCACAAGCAGTTCGTCAAGGCGGCTGAGCCTCCTCAGCTTGACGCCGTCGCCACCGCTTTCGACAGCAGCAACGCGCCTTTGACTGCGAACCGCGATCTCCCACGCGTCTATGACGGGGTATATCGGGCGGCTCTGACCTACGGCATGAACCAGTCCATGGTGTCGCAGATCGTAAAGCTTCTGGCCAGCAGCGTCGATTTCCAGGCTCAGCTGAAGCCCACGGATTCGCTGGAAGCTTTTTTCTCGGTCGAGGGGCCTGATGGGAAAGCGACCGACCAGTCCGAGCTTCTCTATGTGAATGCCAAGTTCGGCGACAATGAAACCCGTTTCTACCGCTTCCAGAACCCCGATGATGGAAGCGTCGATTATTTTGACGGCCAGGGTAAGAGTATTCGCCAGTTCCTGATCCGCAATCCTGTGCCGAACGGGCGCATGACGTCCGGCTTCGGTATGCGCCGCCACCCTGTCTTGCGGTTCAGCCGCATGCATACGGGAACAGACTGGGCCGCACCACGGGGAACGCCGATCATTGCCACCGGTAATGGGGTGGTCGAAAAGGCTGGATGGGCATCCGGCTACGGCAATCAGACGCTGATCCGCCATGCGAATGGCTATGTATCTTCGTATAATCACCAGAATGCGATTGCCAAGGGTGTGACCGAGGGGGCTCGCGTCACACAGGGTCAGGTTATCGGTTATGTCGGATCGACTGGCCTATCGACCGGCGCTCACCTGCATTACGAGTTGATCGTCAACGGCACGAAGGTCGATGCAATGAAGGTGCGCCTCCCGGGTGGGAAGTCCCTTTCGGGCGTGGCGCTGGCCAGATTTTCGGATGAAAGACGGCGCATCGACACTTTGCTGAATATCGAAAGCAAGCCGGACCAGGTCGCAAGCCGCTAAACATTTTCCGCTCGCAAAGAAAAAGGGCTCCCTCGCGGGAGCCCTTTTTTGTTTCATCATGCTGCGTCAGCGGTTTCGACGTCTGGTCGCAACGGCTTGACCTTGAATAGCAGCCGATCGGAGCCCGATGTAACCTTGACGCGCGAACCATCCGGAATTTCACCGCCCAGGATCATCTCGGCAAGACGGTCCTGAACGCTTTTCTGGATGATGCGCTTCAGCGGACGAGCGCCATAGGCAGGATCGTACCCCTTGTCGGCAAGCCAGATACGGGCATCTTCATCAAGTTCCAACTCGATCTTGCGATCGCTGAGGAGCGACAGAAGACGCTGCAACTGGATATCGACAATGGCACCCATTTCATTGCGATGCAGGCGATGGAACAGGATGATGTCGTCGATACGGTTGAGGAATTCCGGCCGGAAGTGTCCACGGACCCGTTCCATCACCAACTCTCGGACAGAATCCACATCGTCATTGTCGCCCATCTGCGTCAGGAACTCGGAACCGAGGTTCGAGGTCATGATGATGATGGTGTTCTTGAAATCGACAGTGCGGCCCTGACCGTCTGTCAAACGGCCATCATCCAACACCTGCAGCAGAATGTTGAAGACATCCGGATGCGCTTTTTCGATCTCGTCGAACAGAACGACCTGGTAGGGGCGACGACGCACGGCTTCCGTCAACGCACCGCCTTCCTCGTAACCGACATAGCCAGGAGGCGCGCCGATCAGCCGGGCGACTGAATGCTTCTCCATGTATTCCGACATGTCGAGGCGCACCATCGCCGTTTCATCATCGAACAGAAACCGCGCCAAAGCCTTGGTCAGTTCTGTCTTGCCGACGCCGGTCGGGCCAAGGAAGATGAAGGAGCCGATCGGTCGGTTCGGATCCTGCAGACCAGCGCGGGCGCGCCTGACTGCTTTTGACACTGCCTGCACCGCTTCGCCCTGGCCGACGACGGATCTGGCAAGCTCATCTTCCATGCGCAGCAGCTTCTCGCGCTGGCCTTCGAGCATCCGATCCACCGGAATACCGGTCCATCGTGACACAACATGGGCAATGTTATCCGCCGACACCACTTCCTGCACCATGGAGGCAGCGCCGCTGCTGTCGCGTGCTTCCGCCGCAGCAAGCTCCTTTTCAAGCCCGGGAATGATGCCATAGGTCAACTCGCCTGCCCGCTGGAACTGACCGTTACGCTGGGCTGTCGCCAACTCGTTGCGGGCTTCGTCGAGCTGCTTCTTCAGGTCCGCCGCATGGCCAAGCTTCTGCTTTTCTGCCTGCCAGCGTGCCGTCAGCGCGTCTGCCTTTTCTTCCGTATCAGCGAGCTCATCCTCGAGCTTCTTCAGCCGATCCGCAGAGGACGCATCGGTTTCCTGCTTCAATGCTTCACGCTCAATCTTGAGCTGGATGATGCGACGATCAAGCTCATCCAGTTCTTCCGGCTTGCTGTCCACCTGCATGCGCAGGCGCGACGCAGCCTCGTCCATCAGATCGATGGCTTTGTCGGGCAGGAAACGGTCGGTTATGTAGCGGTTGGACAGCATGGCCGCAGCCACGAGTGCGGAGTCCGCGATCCGCACCTTATGGTGCTGCTCGTACTTCTCCTTCAGACCACGCAGAATCGAAATCGTGTCTTCGACCGTCGGCTCATTGACCAGAACGGGCTGGAAACGACGCGCCAGCGCGGGATCCTTTTCGACATGCTTGCGGTACTCGTCCAGCGTGGTTGCGCCAACGCAATGCAACTCACCACGAGCAAGAGCGGGCTTCAACAGGTTGGACGCGTCCATTGCTCCATCTGCCTTGCCAGCGCCGACAAGCGTATGCATCTCGTCGATGAAGAGAATGATGCCACCGGCTTCCGCCTGGACTTCGTTCAGGACAGCCTTTAGGCGCTCTTCGAACTCACCCCGGTACTTCGCACCGGCAATCAGCGCGCCCATGTCGAGCGCCATCAGCTTCTTGTCTTTCAGGCTTTCCGGTACGTCACCATTGATGATGCGCAGGGCAAGGCCTTCTGCGATCGCCGTTTTGCCGACGCCAGGTTCACCGATCAGTACGGGATTGTTCTTGGTACGGCGCGACAGAACCTGAATGGTGCGGCGAATTTCGTCGTCGCGGCCGATGACAGGGTCCAGCTTGCCGTCCTGCGCTTCCGCCGTCAGGTCACGCGCATACTTCTTCAACGCATCAAAGCCCTGTTCGGCATTGGCGCTATCGGCGGTACGACCCTTGCGGATATCATTGATGACCTGGTTCAGCGCCTGAGCGGTTACGCCTGCCTTCTTGAGCGAAGCTGAGGTCGAGGCAGATGTTTCAATCGCCATGGCCTGCAGCAAACGCTCCACCGTGACGAAACTATCTCCGGCCTTCTTGGAAAGATCTTCAGCGGTCGAAAACACCTTGGCGAGCGGGCCGGTGAGCGACAGGCCGCCATTGCCGCCGGAAACCTTTGGCAATTTCGCCAAGGCAGCATCATTGGCAAGGCGCGCTTCCTTTGCATTGCCGCCCGCACGCTCGATAAGGGCCGCAGCCATGCCCTGGTCGTCATCCAGCAGCACTTTCAAGACATGCTCAGCCGCAAATTGCTGGTGGTTTTCATTCAACGCATAGGTCTGTGCCGATTGCAGAAAACCGCGAACTCGTTCGGAATATTTCTCAATGTTCATAGTCAAACTCCTCTTACCGCCCTGCCCGATCTCGGCACAGTTTGGATTGCTGGGGTTGAGGCTCCCTGAAGCGGCAAGCCCCGCTGCGACGACCGACACTCAATCATGCCAGCATCGCCTTGAATGACAGGTCAGAGCTCGTGTCTGACATGGCATTCTGATGAACTTGATATGGTATGGAATTTTGCTGGTTTAAAGAGGACCCGGAGCGGCCCGATAGATTTTTAATAGCATTTTTTGTCAGAAAATGTCGGCTTCTCGCCGAAGATGTATTTTATCAAAACTAGATTGTTATAAGGCACCGCTCTTGCGCGGATGCGGGAATGGTGCCCCATTGCTCGGCAAGTCCATGAGAGCTGGAGATGCGGCAGCAACCGGCGAAAAAGATTGTTTTCGCCAGTCGCTTTTTCAAGGTTCAACGCGTCAGCGTCGTTGCGACCAAATAGCCGAAAATGGCTCCAAGGCCCAAAGCTCGCATGGGGTTTTCTCGCACACGACGGCGAAGGTCGTCTGCGGTTCTGTAGCCCAGGCTTGAAACCTCTTGCCTGACCGCAACAATGTTTTCCTTAGGTCCGCTGTAGGGATCATTTCGATGAGCGAGGATGGATTCCAGGGCCTCGTCCACTCGTGGTGCATCCGATTTGGCAACGGGCTCTGCTGCGTCAGCACCTGCGCCGGATGTTGTCGTGCCGGTGGCCGAGACTGGGTCGGAGGCAGGAAACGTGTCTTCCAAACCATCGCGGAGATCATCCTGATCGACGCGAGGTTCGCTCTGTTCACTCTCCAGCGATTGTACGGCGGGGGATTTGATATCGGGCATTGCAGTTCCTTCGCGTGATGAATGTGCGGAGGAAACACCGCGCGCTTGCGGCGGTTCCAGAGATTCATCGCCCGATACCGTACGAAGCAGATGGACCGGGATCACAGGAGCCGTGTGAATGTAGATGAAGAAAGAGAAAATGGCTGGCGCAGATAAGATCCACGCCAGCCATTTGAAGACATCGGCCTATTTGCCCCAGATCTTCGCATACTGAACCCGGTAGCCATTGCCGGGATCAAAGATATTCTTGTCGCCACCGTCGGAGCTGATATTGGCCTTGGTAACCACGTGCAGTGGTGACGTATAGCCGGACCATTTCGCCTTGCTGACTGCTCGGTTCAATTCGTCTACAAGCTGCCAACCCTGCAGGTTCAGGGGCTCTGCCACCGTCACCGATTGGTATTGGCCTGAGCGAATGCGCTGATAGGCCGATTCCGATCCGTCACCGGCAGCGACCGCCTTGGGCGCCCCATCGCCCGCGATACCGGCTGCGGCGAGGCTTGGCCCCATGAAGTCGAAATAGATATCATTGATTGCCAGCGTATGAGTCCATTTCGCACCATACTTTTGCAACAGCGAGGTCGTCAGCGTTGGCATACGGTTCGAGGTGTCCGCAATTGGCGTATCCACATATTCGAGCACCGTTCCGCCGAGCTTTTCGATTGTTTCCTTTATCTTGTCGGCCTTGGCAATGGCGATGGCATAGGTCGAGTCGGTGAAGATCACGACACCCGGCTTTCCACCTGCGTCAGCAAAGGCCCATTTCGCGGCAGCGGCGGAGACTTCCATGGCATCGGTGGAAACATTGGCGAAAAGGCAATTGGCCGGGTCAGGCCCAATCACCGGACCTGCGTGCCAGCTCACCATCGGAATGCCGGCGTCGCAAGCCTGCTTCAACGCAGCCTGCTGCTCGACCGCATCGAAGCCGTTGATGATGATACCGTCGGGCTTCAGCGCAAATGCCTGCCCGAACGCTCCGGCACGGCTCTGCACGGAACCAGCGCCATCAAGAACCGTCACCTGCCAACCGATCTTGGCCGCAGCCTCTTGTATGCCATTCGTTACGCCCAGGATGCCGCCGTTTTTCATGTCGGCGGCCAGCACGACGATTTTCTTGCCCGTCGCGGCGACCGGACCGCTGGTCGGCCCATCCCAGGTCGTTTTCTCACCTGCATATTTCTGGACCTGCGCCATCGCGTCAGAAATCGCGTCGGCGTGGGCTGGCATGGCGGCCGCCAGTGCCAGGATCGATACGGCTAGTGCTCTTTTCAGCATGGTTTCCTCCCGATGTAGCTGAACGAACTATTTAGACTTCGCGCCTTTTTTCCTCTGCGCATATCCGGCAATGCCAATGGCGATCAGCAAGGTCGTGCCGTTAAACAGCGGTTCAACCCAGAAACTGCCGCCGAACTGCTGGATGCCGGATATGCCAACGGCGAGGATCATCACGCCGACGATTGTGCCCCACACATTGACGCGTCCGGGCTTGATGGTTGTAGAGCCTAGAAAGGCACCCACAAGTGCGGGCAAGAGAAATTCAAGGCCGACGGATGCCTGCCCGATACGCAACTTGGACGCCAGAAGCACACCCGCAAGCGCGGTCATCAGGCCGGACGCGACAAATGCGCCGATAACGAATTTGCGCGTTGGAATGCCATTGAGCTCTGCTGCCCTTTGATTGGCGCCAATCGCATAGAGATACCGACCGATTGGCGTGTATTCGAGCGCGATCCAGAGCAACAGCGTGATGACAAGGACATAGATGGCGGTGATCGGCAGGCCTGCGACGAAGGTGCCGTTGATGGCGTAAAAGGCATCTGGCAGCGCACCCACCATCTGACGGCCGCCGGTATGCCAGAGTGCAATGGCATAAAGGATCGTGCCTGTTCCAAGCGTCGCTATGAAACTGTCGATCCGCGCAACCTCGACCAATAGCCCGTTAAGGGCCCCGATGAGGACGCCGAGGACGAGAACGATAGCAACGGCAACTGGCCAGGGAAGCCCGTAGAGCGTCTGCAAGCTGATGGCCAGAATGTGCCAGAGAACGATACCGTAGCCGACCGTCAGGTCGATGCGCCCGGCAACCATGGGGATCATGGCCGCAAGCGAGAGCATCGCGATAATCGCCTTGTCGGAGAGGATGGCGCGGACGTTGAGCAAGGTCGGAAAAGTGGTCGGCAGCAGGATCGAGAAGAGGACGATCAGGCCGAACATCAGGATCACAAGACCATAGGTCGGAATGAGGCGAACCAGCTTTCGGCTGAATGAAAGACCTCTCAGCTCGTCTTTGGTGGGTTCAACTGCGTTGGATTGAATACCGGGCATGGCTGTCCTCAGGCGGCTTCACCGGCCGATGCGGCCTGGATCAATGATTCGGTTGAAAGTTCGACGCCGCTCAGTTCGGCCACAGGCAGGCCACGACTGAACACAATCGCACGGTGGCAAATATTGGCGGTCTCCTCGAAATCGGTGGACACCACGAGGACGCCCATGCCACTTGCAAGCGCCTCAAATAGCAGATGGTAGATTTCAGCCTTCGCACCGACATCGACACCTGCCGTCGGGTCTTCCGTAATCAGCAACTGGCGTCCGGAATCAAGCCAGCGTCCCACGACGACCTTTTGCTGATTGCCGCCGGACAAGGCCTCTATCGCCAGTGTCGGATCATTCGGCGACAGCCCGACGCGGCGGCCAAGTCCATGGGCGATTTCATCCTCCGCTCGGGGAGACAGGAAACTCATCAGGCGTCGACCGGTAGCCGCCGGGTTTATGAAGGCGTTTTCTCGGATTGTGAGGCCTGGCGCGACACTTTCCGCAACGCGATCACGTGCGACGAGTCCGATGCCGGAACGCATGGCCGCTCCAGCATTGCGCAGATCCGGCTTCATCCCGTTCAATAGGATGCTGCCCGAATGGGGAATGAGACCGAACAATGCACGACCGACATCCTCATGGCCTGCACCACTTAACCCCGCGAGACCGAGCAGTTCTCCACGGCGAATTTCAAAATTCACCGGCCCCACCGCGCCGGTTGCCAATCCTTCTACCTTGAGGATGGATGATCCAGACAGAACTGCGGGCCTGGCAATTTCGCGCGCCTTGCGCCCGACGATGAGACCAACCAGCTCCTCAGGCGTGGTATGTTCAATCGCCCGCATGCCGACCAACTGGCCGTCTCGAAGCACGGCAACCCGATCGGCAATCCGGAAAATCTCATCGAGGCGATGGCTGACATAGATCATTCCGACGCCGCGTGCCTTTAGCGGACGAAGGGCTGCAAACAGTCTCTCTACCTCATCGGCAGGAAGGCTGGCCGTGGGCTCATCAAGAACGAGGTAGTCGCAATCGGCAGCAAGGGCTCGTGCGATGGCAACCAGGGATTTCTGCGTGCGGGTGAGGCTGGACACGCGGGCTGTCGCTGAAAAATCAGCCTCGACCAGCGAAAGAGCCTTATCGGCAGCCGCCTCCGTCGCGGTCCACTCGATGCGACGACCCTTTTTCACGTAGCCTAGCGATAGCGCGATATTCTCGGCAACGCTCATCCACTCTATCAGTCCGAGATCCTGATGGATGAAGGCGACCTTCTGACCACCGGCCTTTCCGGCTTCATGAGCGTAGGGAACGCCATCAATGAAGACGCCGCCCTCATCGGCACGGTGGATGCCACCAAGCACCTTGATCAGCGTTGACTTGCCAGCACCATTTTCGCCCAGAAGGGCAACGATTTCGCCACGCTCGACCTTCAGCGAAACGCCCTTGAGGGCTTGCGTGCCTCCAAAGACTTTCACGATGCGATCGAACAGCAGTCCGTCTGTGGACTGTTGCATGATTGTCTCCTCCCAATCCGGACAGATCTTGCGCCTGCTTTACCGGTAACGTAAATAAATTATTCTGACGCCCGGCTATGTCAAGAGAAAAGTTATCGATAACATGTATATTAGATGCCGGTGCGAAAAGGACATTGAAAAGACACATGAAAGCCAATCTGGAAGACATCGCCAAGGCCGCTGGCGTCTCCAAGATGACGGTCAGCCGAGTTCTCAGAGACGGGTCCGGCTTCTCCGACCAGACGCGGGAAAAAGTCCTGGGGATTGCGGAGCAAATGGGATACGTACCGAACCGGCTTGCCGCCGCCTTCGGTTCAGACCACGCGGGGACACTGGTCGGCATGTGCGTGCCACGTCTGACATCCGGACTGTTCGGTCACGTGCTGGATGGTGTGGATCGCGCGCTTGGACGCCTCGGATATCAATTGATTATTGGCGCGAGCGACCATTCAGCAACCGATGAGGAAGAGTGGATACGCCAGGTGGTCAGCTGGCGGCCGGCGGGTCTCATTCTTTCCGGCAGTCATCATACGCCTGGTACGATAGACCTCCTGCGCGCAGCATCCATGCCTGTCGTGGAAATCTGGGATCTGACCACGAGCCCTATCGATATGGCCGTTGGCTTTTCCCACGCCGATTGCGGTGCGGAGATGGCACGGCATGTGTTGTCACGGGGCCGTCGAAAGGCGGGCTATATCGGAGCGTTCGCCCGCAGCGACGTGATGGGCCAGGCACGGTTTGAAGGGTTTCGGGATGCCCTCGCAAAGGCGGGCCATCCATTGGTGGATGCTGAAATGCTTCACGACGCGCCTGGCTTTTATGCGGGTTACTACGGCCTGGAGATGTTACTCAGCCGCGGCAACGAGTTTGACGTCGTCTATTTTCACAATGATGAGATGGCGATCGGCGGACTCGCTTTCTGTCGAGCGCATGGCCTTAATGTGCCGGATGATATCGGCATAGCCGGTTGGGGTGGAATGGAGGCGGCGTCCATTCTGGACAAACGCCTGACCACGACGGTGGTGCCGACGACGGGCATCGGCAAAGCTGCAGCGGAAGCACTGGTCGCGCGGCTGAAGGGCGAAGCCGTACAGGCAGTCAATGTCGTATCGACACGCCTTGTCCACGGCGAGACCGTCTAGCGTTCGCGCTACATCTCAGGGCACCTGCACTCCGCGTCGATTGAGGATGACGGAATAGAGGCTGGTGGTTGCTGTAATGAATAGCCTGTTCTTGGCGTGGCCGCCAAAGCAGATGTTGGACACCGTTTCCGGCACGAGAATCTTGCCCATCAGATGTCCGTCCGGCGCAATGCAGTGCACTCCGTCGGCTGCGGAAGACCAAACATTGCCGTCGCTATCCAAACGGATCCCATCTGCGCATCCTGCAGTGATCGTGTGGAAAATCCGGCCGTTGACGGGCAGACCGTCCACCATGTCGAAGACACGGATATGCTGCGGATCAGAAGAAAACATCCGCCCTGTATCGGCGACGTACAATCGTTTCCCATCGGGGCTGAAGGCCAGCCCGTTGGGTGCCTTCATATCGGTAATGACGGCCTCGATATTGCCATCCGCCGAGACGCGGTAGACGTAGCAGTCCAGTTCCTGCTCCGACTTCGTTCCTTCGTAGTCCGTCATGATGCCGTAGTGAGGATCAGTGAACCAGATTGCGCCATCAGCTGCGACGATGACATCGTTCGGACTGTTGAGCCGCTTGCCTTGATAGCTGTCAGCGATAACCGTGACCTTGCCATCCCACTCGGTGCGGGTCACCCTGCGTGTCCCGTGCTCGCAGCTGACCAGCCGCCCCTGCTGATCCCGCGTATGACCATTGGCAAAGTTTGAAGGCTGGCGGTATGTCGTAACACCCTCTTCGTTCCACCGGACAATGCGGTTGTTGGGAATATCGGAAAACAACAGGCAGCCGGCATCCCCGAACCACACCGGCCCTTCCACCCAGTCGAAACCGGTCGCCAAACGCTTCAGCGGTGCATTGCCCAATACATAGGTGGCAAACACCGGGTCGATGACTTCAAAAAACGACATTGTTGAAAATCCTCCGAAGTCACCGGCTTTACGCCGAAAAGTCTATCTGTGTCTTCATGGCCTGACTTCTGTCCGATGCAAGCTTGAAGCCCGATTCTGCCTCGTTAAGCGGCACCGTATGCGTAATAAGCGGCCTGACATCGATCAATCCCTTGCGCATCAGTTCGACACCGATCGCAAATTCTGCATGAAAGCGGAATGAGCCGCGCAATTCCAGCTCTTTTGCGGTGATTGCCATGATCGGCAGGGTCATGTCGCCGCCAAGCCCAAGCTGCAGGATAATTCCACGCGGCCTGATGGCCGGAATTGCACCCGCGAGCGCTGCGGCAACGCCTGTGCATTCATAGAGAACATCGAAGCTTCCCTTGTTGGCCGAATATTGCGCAAGGGCTTCCGGCTCCTTGGCCGTATTGATCACACGGTCGGCTCCAACCTTGGCTGCCAGAGACAGCGTGAAATCAGAAAGATCTGTCGCAACGATCTCAGCAGCGCCCGCCCGGCGTGCCGAAAGGATCGACAAAACGCCAATCGGACCACAGCCCGTAACAAGTACTCTTTTGCCAAGAAGGCTTCCTGCACGCGTGGTGGCGTGCAAGGTCACCGCCAGCGGCTCTGCCATCGCGGCCTCGCCCGCAGACAGGCCGGTGGCATCGACACACTGGAAAGCATCGGCAATAAGGGTTTGGCGGAAAGCGCCCTGAATATGCGGAAACGGCATTGCACTGCCATAGAAACGCATATCAAGGCACTGATTTTGCAAGCCCTCCGCACAATAGCGGCAATGGCCGCAAGGCCGCGATGGGGAGACGGCGACGAGCTGGCCGACCTCGAAACCGGAAACGCCCGGCCCGATCATCTCCACATGGGCGGATACTTCATGGCCAAGAATCATGGGCTCCCGTAGCCGCACGGCTCCAAAGCCCCCGTGATTGTAATAGTGCAGATCAGAGCCGCAGATGCCGCCCGTCGCGAGACGTAGCCTGAGCTGCCCCGCTTTTGGCTGTTCCACGGGGCGATCTTCGATCCTGAGATCACCGGCTGCATGAATAACGATGGCTTTCATCAGAGCACCTGACTGAGAAGAGGTTTACCGGCAAAATGCGCCGAAAGATTATCACGAAGCAATTGGCCCATGGCCTTGCGCGTTTCAATGGTCCCGCTGCCATGATGAGGTTGAAGGAGCACGTTCGGCAAGGACAGAAAGCGCGGATTAAGTTTCGGCTCGCCCTCAAACACGTCGAGTGCAGCGGCACCCAGCCTGCCCTTCTCCAGTGCGTCGAGAAGCGCGTCCTCATCAATGTTCGAAGCACGACTGATATTGATCAACATACCCTCAGGGCCCAGCGCCTCGATGACCTCCTTACCCACGATATGACGGGTTGCCGCAGAGGCAGCAAGGCTCACGAAGAGGAAGTCGGACCGGGAAGCAAGCTCGACAGGATCTGCGATGAACGCCCAATCCCGCGCATGATCCTTGCGCGATGTGCTGCTATAGGCGATCTCCATGCCGAAGGCAGCAAGGCGCTTGGCGATTTCGAAGCCAATGCGGCCAAGACCGAGCACTCCTGCCCTGCGGCCCCAGACCCTTCGCTGCAAGGGATATAGTCCTTTTGTGGACCAGGAGCCGTCCCTGACCCAGTTTTCCGCGCCGATCATTCCGCGCGATTGGGCAAGCATCATTGCCACCCCGAGATCCGCAACGTCACCCGTCAGAACATCGGGTGTGTTGGTGACCCTTATGCCCCGCTCCCGGCACAGTGCGAGATCGACCGCATCAAAGCCCACCCCATAGACGGATATGACTTCGAGGCCCGGGCAGGCGTTGATGATGGCGGCGTTGGCACCAAGTTCGCCGCGCGTCGCGATCCCGCGGATTTTTGGCCCTACCTTTGCGAGAAAATCTGATTTCTCGAACGCCTCAAAATACCGATGCATCGTAAACGCCGCATCGAGTGGATGTTGATCCCAATCCGGATAAGGGCCAATCTGCAATATGTCGGGCTTGGTCATCGTCTCTCCTCACGAAGCTTGACTTTCGATTGTTATCGATAACATATACAAATCAACAAACGCTTGTCGAGAGTGAAACTGAAGGAAGAAAACCGTGGCAACGAACCTGTTCGACCTTAAAAACAAACGCGCACTCATTACCGGCTCATCTCAGGGGATCGGCTTTGCGCTTGCCGAGGGGCTTAAAGCCGCCGGAGCGGCGATTGTTTTGAACGGTCGGGATGAGGCGAAGCTGAGCCAGGCGGCTGCGCGCATAGGCGATGCGGACATTCTTGCTTTCGACGCGACGGACCACGAAGCCGTGCGGCGAGCGGTCGACGCATATGAGGCATCCGGCAAGCCCATCGACATTCTCGTCAACAACGCCGGAATGCAGCACCGTGCTCCCCTTGAAGAGTTTCCCGCCGACGCGTTCGAGCGACTGCTGCAGACAAATATCGCCAGCGTCTTCCATGTCGGGCAAGCCGTCGCGCGCCACATGATCGGTCGCGGACGCGGCAAGATCATCAACATTGCCAGCGTTCAGACCAGTCTCGCGCGGCCGTCGATTGCGCCCTATACGGCGACAAAGGGCGCGGTCGGAAACCTCACCAAGGGCATGGCAACCGACTGGGCAAAGCACGGGCTGAACTGCAACGCCATTGCTCCCGGTTACTTCGATACGCCGCTCAACGCCGCACTGGTTGCCGATCCGACCTTCTCGGCATGGCTTGAGAAACGCACCCCCGCAGGACGTTGGGGCAAGGTCGAGGAACTGCAAGGCGCCTGCATCTTTCTTGCGTCTGACGCGTCCAGCTTCGTCAATGGGCACATTCTCTATGTCGATGGCGGGATTACCGCATCCCTGTAAGTTGAGCATCCAAAAGGGGCGTGGCAACCTTTAGAGGCCACTGGAGGAGGAAAACGGCTATGAAAGATACGATCGCCCTGATCGGCGCAGGCGCAATGGGCGGCGCAATCGGTGCACGTCTCGTTGAAACGGAAACGCATCTCGTCGTCTATGATCGCGACAGGGAGAAGGTGGACGCCCTTGTTTCCAAAGGAGCTGTAGCCGCATCCTCCGCCGCCGAAGCCGCAGGAAAGGCCAGAGCGGTTATCCTCTCGCTCAATTCCGCTGCTATTGTACGCGCCGCCGTTTTCGGACCTGAAGGTGTCTCGCAAGGTGCACGCCCCGGCACCCTCATCATCGATATGTCTTCCGTAGACCCGGAGTCGACGAAGTCACTTGCGGCGGAGAGTGCGGCAGTCGGCTTGCGCTGGGTGGACAGCCCACTTTCCGGTGGAATTCCAAAAGCAGCAACCGGGCAGTTGACCCTGATGCAGGGCGGCGCGGAAGCTGACGTGCAGGAAGCGCAAGCCATTCTGGGTGGGCTGGCCAGCAACCAGACGCATATGGGCGGGCCGGGCGCGGGGCAAACCACCAAGATGATCAATCAGGTGCTATGCGGCCTCGGTTTTCTTGCGGTCGCAGAGGCAACGGCACTTGCCGAGGCGGCTGGCGTCGACGTTGCCAAGATTCCACAGGCGTTGGAGGGTGGACGGGCCGACAGCGCCTTGCTTCAGGAATATATGCCGCGCTTCACCGCGCGTGATTATCGCCGCACCGGCCGTATCGACAACATGGTGAAAGACCTGAATGCCGCCCAGGATTTGGCGCGGCTCAGCAACACCTCCATGCCGCTGACTGCAATCTGCGCCGAGATTCACCGGATGCTGACCGCCGCTGGTTTGGGCGGCGAAGATCAGGCCGCGCTTATGGAATATTTCAAGGGACCAACCAAGGAGCTTGCCCGATGATAACCCGCTATGCATTGTTCGACGGCACGATCAAACAAGGTCAGACCGAAGCTTTCAGAGCCGCAGTCCTCGCTGAAATCCTGCCAAAATGGCGGGCATTCCCCGGCGCCCTTTCGGTGCGTGTCACCTTCGCAGAAAGCCGCGATGACGGAGCCCCGGAATATCCGATGATCCTGGCTATCAACTATCCGGATCTGAAAGCTGTAGAGGCAGCGCTCGCGAGCCCGGTCCGCACCGAGGCAAGAGCGGCAACCGAAGCCGTACTGGCGCGCTTTTTCACCGGCACAATCCATCATCACGTCACATCGGCGCATGAATTCGAGCCTTTGTAAGCTTGCCTGTGGAGCTATGTTAGCAAGGCTGGATTTTCGAAAAAGATAACGGTAACAACCGAATATGAGCCCATTCCGCAAAGTACCCACCATGGCCGATGTCGCCCGCCTCGCGGGCGTTTCTTCCATGACGGTAAGCCGGGCTTTCAAGCATGATACATCCGTCAGCCATGCCACGCGCAGCACGATCCTCGAAGCCGCGGACAAACTTGGATATGTCTTCGACAGTACCGCATCGAACCTGCGTTCGCAGCGGACGGATTTCGTGGCCGTCACGATACCGTCGATCAACAACGCCAACTTCGCCGATACCGTACGCGGGCTGTCGGAAGGGTTGAAGCCACGCGGCCTGCAGATCCTGCTGGGCTATACGGACTACGACATTCAGGAGGAGGAGCGACTGATCGAGCAGTTGCTTCGCCGCCGCCCGGAAGCGATCGTCGTGACCGGTGGCAGACACACACCTCGCGCCCGGCGGCTTCTTGAGAATGCCGACATACCCGTCATCGAGACCTGGGACCTCCCCGAAAATCCCGTTGGCCATGTCGTAGGTTTCTCGAACGCAGGTGCCGTACGTTCGATGGTTGATCATTTTGTTTCGGTCGGCATTACCCGCATCGCCTTCATCGGGGGCGATGCTGATCGCGATACCCGTGGAACGGATCGCCGCGCCGGGTTCATTGAGGCCATGCGCAACCATGGACTGCAAGCTGACAGGCTGATTGCTGCCGGCACCCCACCCATTTCCATGAAGGAAGGTGCCGATGCAATGGGGCGCCTTCTGCAAACACTGCCGGATACACAGGCCGTGATCTGCGTGTCCGACCTCTCCGCTTTCGGGGCGTTGACCGAATGCCAGAGGCGCGGCATCGATGTTCCCGGACAGATCGCTGTTGCAGGCTTCGGTGACTACGAGATTGCCGGCATCTGCGTTCCCTCCCTTACCACCATCGACCCGATGCCTCGGGAAATCGGAAGGCAGGCGGCTGCACTCATTCTGGACGTGCGCGATGGTACGCAGAAAGAAGCCACGACCATTGCCATCAATCCCATATTGCTGTGTCGCCAATCAACGCCCTGACCACGCGCGCAACTCCGCCCGTGCCAGTGCGAGCATGTTTCTTTCCTTGACTCGATTGGCTGCCAGTCTCTTGGCGAAGTATTGAAAATCGTGGCAGAAGACGAAATATGTCCTCGCATGTCCGCCAAAAGCCAGTGTTCCGTTTTGCGCCCAGCCCCAATGGCAGGCTGCATCTCGGCCATGCTCTTTCAGCAATTCTCAATCACGACATGGCTGCGGCCTCGGCGGGACGTTTTCTACTGCGCATCGAGGACATCGATCTTGCCCGATGCACGCCGGAATTTGAACGGTGTATCTACGACGACCTTGCATGGCTGGGCCTATCCTGGGAACATTCCGTGCGGCGTCAGTCAGAGCATTTCGACGAGTATCGGCTTGCACTCCAGCGCCTGATCGACGCGGAACTGGCCTATCCGGCCTTCATGAGCCGCAGCGAAATAAAAGCGTTTGTCAGGCAGTATGAAGTGGACGGAAAGGTTTGGCCTCGCGATCCCGATGGTGCTCCACTCTATCCGCCGATCGATAAAGAGCGACCTGCGGCGCAGATTGCTCAGCTTCTTTCTTCAGGCGCGCAGCACGCCTGGCGCCTGGACATGGCGAAAACTGTGGGCAGAGTTGAACGTTCTTTGCACTGGCACGAAGGCGGAAGCGGGGCTGAAACATTCGTCGAGGCCGACCCCACCGCATGGGGAGATATCGTTTTGTCCCGGCCGGACGCCCCTTCCAGCTATCATCTGTCCGTCGTACTGGATGATGCGCTGCAATCCGTCACTCACGTGGTCCGGGGTATGGATTTGTTCGCGGCGACATCCGTTCATCGGCTGCTGCAGGAGCTCCTCGACCTGTCCGCCCCGCAATACCATCACCACAGATTGGTTCTGGATGAGGACGGAAAGAAGCTTTCAAAGAGTATTGGCAGTACCGCCCTGGAGGCGCTGCGCGCACGTGGCGACACGCCCTCAGATATCCGCCGCCTCCTCGGCGTCTAGCGCTTCCCGCAGGCTGCCATTGTGAATGCCGACCTTGATGACATGCCGAATGCGATACTTCATCAAGGCAGCATTGACCTCTGCACCCAGCATGAAAATGACGCCGACCATATAGAGAAAGACAAGCACGATCATGACCGAGGCCAGACCGGCATAGGTTGCGGCATAATTGGCGAAGGTGGCGAGATAATAGGCAAAGATTGCCGCTCCTATGACCCAGAACAGCAGAGTCAGCACGATGCCTGGCAGCACATCCCATATGCGTCTTCTGCCTGCGGGCAACCAGAGATGCGCGGCGATCAGCCCGACGGCAAGCACGATGATCGTGCCGTAAAGGCCCAGATTGGAAACGGTCTCCAGAAAATCCTTCAGCAGCGGAAAACGCGTTTCGGCAAAGGACAGCGCAACAGGCACGGCAACCAGCACGATGCTGATGGCAGCAAAGGTGGTGACCGCTATTATGACGTAGAAAAGACTGAGCAGGCGCGTGACGTACCACCAGCGTGTTTCGCTCACACGATAGGCACGGTTGAGCGAAATTCTGAGTGCTTCCACGCCATTGGACGCGAAATAGGCGGCAGCGAGCACCGAAATCGTCAGAAGGCCGCCACGAGGAATAGTGAGGACCTGTTGCACCTGCGCAGCGAGCGGCGCGGCGATGGCTGCAGGCCACGTGTCGAAAATGATGTGGACGGCGGTTTCTGCAAACTGGTCTGCCCCAAGAAAACCGGCGAGAGCCGTACCGAAAATCAAGAATGGAAACAGGGCAAGCAGAATCGACAGTGCCACATGGCTTGCCATGGCCCAGCCGTCATCTTCGGCAAAATGGAAATAGGCATCGAAGGCGACTTTTCGGACGATGTCCAACGCGGCAACCATGTCACCTCCTCAATCGGCATTTCATTTGCAACCCATGCTCAGATATGGGAAGTCGATCATGATTGTACAGCGCACAAGACCGTGCACGGGTTCCACTTTCAAAAGAAGAATTGTGCACTACGGAAATTCATGCTGCCTATTCCGCAGCTATTTTCAACCATTGTCGCCTTAAGGGAATACACTCATGTCCGAAAAACCGGTGATCATTGTAACCGGCTGTTCTTCAGGCATCGGCGCCCATTGTGCACAAGCGCTGCATCGGGACGGGTGGCGGGTTTTTGCGACCGTCAGACGGACCGAGGACATGGCCCTGCTGGAACAGGCTGGCATCGAAGTCCTTTTGATGGACTACACCGTACCGGAGACGATATCCGCATTGGTGGATGAGGTTGCCGCCCGAACCGGCGGGCGCATCGATGCGCTTTTCAACAATGGGGCCTATGGCCAGCCTGGCGCGGTGGAGGATCTTTCTGTCGAAGTCCTGCGAGCGCAATTCGAAACGAACCTCTTTGGCTGGCATGACCTGACCTGCCGCGTCATTCCCTTCATGCGGAGGCAGGGCCATGGCCGGATCGTCCATTGCTCCTCCATACTGGGTCTCGTTCCCTATCGCTATCGCGGGGCCTACACGGCATCCAAGTTTGCTCTCGAAGGTCTTGGGATAACACTGCGAATGGAGCTTCAGGGAAGTGGAATATATGTCAGCATGATCGAACCGGGGCCGATTGAATCCAGGTTTACCGCAACCGCCCTTTCCCACATCAAGGACAATATCGACGTGGAAAACTCGGCACACGCGAAGGAATACAAGCGTCAACTTGCCCGACTGGATGGTAGCGCCGGTAAAAACAAGCACAAGCTGGGGCCTGAAGCAGTATACGAAAAATTGAAGCACGCTCTCGTCGCACGTCGTCCAAGGGCGCATTACATCATCACCACGCCAGCGATACAGGCGACAATTCTCAAACGGTTTTTGCCAGCTGATGTGTTTTACCGTCTGCTGCGCAAGTTCGACTAGCGCTGTGTCGATTCAATCAGCTACAACGCTTCGCAAATCAGAGCATTCAAGAGGATAGCGCATGTCCAGTTTTACAACGGTTCTTGCAGCCATAGTCATGGGGCTGGTCGTGCTCGTGTTGATACGCGGGCTGTTCAACATGCTCAAGGGCACGGATGCGAACAAGTCCAACAAGCTCATGCAACTGCGGCTGTTGCTGCAGGCCATCGCTATCATACTCATCATGTTGACCCTGTGGCTGACTGGCGGCGGGCGTTAAGAAGCGGAATATTCCATGGTAAAGTTGAACAAGATCTACACCCGAACGGGCGACGACGGCACCACCGCGCTTGTTGCCGGGCCAAGGCGCCCCAAGCATGATCTGCGCGTAGAAAGCTACGGAACCGTGGACGAAACAAACTCCGTCATCGGTATTGTCAGGCTTCACACGACGAACATGGTCGAACTGGATGCCATGCTCTTTCGCATCCAAAACGACCTTTTCGATCTCGGTGCGGATCTCGCCACTCCCGATACCGGCGAGGCTTTGTCCTATGAACCGTTGCGGATCATTGAGACGCAGGTTACCCGGCTGGAACATGAAATCGACGCGCTGAATGCAGATTTGTCGCCTCTTAAGTCCTTCGTTCTGCCCGGCGGCACGGCTGCCGCCGCCTATCTGCACCTTGCCCGTACGGTCTCGCGGCGCGCTGAACGGCAGATGGTCGAGCTTGCAGGAATTGAGGGCGAGGCTGTCAGCCCTGCCGCGTTGAAATACATCAACCGCCTTTCCGATTTTCTTTTCGTGGCCGCACGCTTTGCAAACAATACCGCGAATTCCGGCACATCCGACATTCTCTGGGTTCCCGGTCAGAACCGCTAGTCATCGCAAGGCGTCGTTACATGTTCATCCCCATCCACGACGCCAATTCGCTCAAGCACATCAAGGTGCAATATGTGACTTTGGCCATTATAACGGTCAATCTGTGCATATGGCTGTTCTCCAGCTTCTCATCGCTGGAGGTTTCAAACGCTGCGGTTCTGGGCCTGGGTTTCATACCGGCCGTTGTTTTCGATTACGCGCATTTGGACCCTGTTCTGCAAATCGTTCCGGATCAGGTTACCGTCGTCACCTACGCATTCCTGCATCTGGGGTTCTGGCATCTCGCCTCAAACATGCTGTTTCTGTGGGTCTTCGGGGACAATGTCGAAGATGCCTTCGGCCATCTACGCTTCGCATTGTTTTACATTGCCTGCGCCATAGCTGGCGCGCTGTTCCACGGTTACGTTTCCCCCGCCTCGGAAGCACCGCTGATCGGGGCATCCGGTGCGGTATCAGGCGTTGTTGCTGCTTACCTGCTCCTGCATCCAAAGGTCAGGATATGGGTTCTGGTCTTCATGCGAATTCCCGTCCCCCTACCCGCTTTCATTCCTTTGGTTCTGTGGATCGCTCAACAGTTCGCCATGTTCTGGCTGGGACTGGAAGAACGCGTATCCTGGGGTGCGCATGTCGGAGGGATTATCGCAGGTGGAACCTTGACCTTCTTCCTGCGGCGTCCGGGCGTTCCGCTCTTTGACAGGACCATCGTCACGCCGCAGGCCGTTCAGTTGAAGGATGGACAAGCGTAAGACGGTAACGTGTCGCAAACGGAACGGCATCGCTCCGACATTCGGTGGAGATTGCAGAGAGGATTGATATTTACGTTCACGTTAACGTAAGATATCCCCGAACCGCATGAGATCATGAGCATTGCTCCGTTGAACTTACGGCAAAAATGCGTATCCATGTGGCAACTTGATTATCAGGAGGACCGTTCAGCGTTGCGCTTTATGGTCAGGAGTTGAAGGAAGGTTATCGATGAAGATCCTTGTCCCTGTGAAGCGTGTGGTGGACTATAACGTCAAAATCCGCGTGAAGTCGGATGGTTCCGGCGTTGAGCTTGCCAACGTCAAGATGTCGATGAACCCTTTCGACGAGATTTCCGTGGAAGAAGCGCTTCGCCTCAAGGAAGCCGGCAAGGCTGAAGAGATCGTCGTCGTCTCCATCGGTCCAGCCAAGGCGGAAGAAACGCTGCGCACGGCGCTCGCCATGGGAGCGGATCGCGCCGTCCTCATCGAGACGGACGAAGCCGTGGAACCGCTGGCCGTTGCCAAGCTTCTGAAGGGTGTCGTGGAAGCCGAAGCGCCGGGTCTCGTTATTGTCGGCAAGCAGGCAATCGACGATGACAGCAACCAGACCGGCCAGATGCTGGCAGCATTGCTGGGCTGGGGTCAGGGTACATTCGCGTCCAAGGTCGAGACATCGGACGGCAAGGTCGCCGTAACCCGTGAAGTCGATGGCGGTTTGCAGACGGTAGAGCTGAAGCTGCCCGCCGTCGTTACGACAGACCTGCGTTTGAACGAGCCGCGCTATGCGTCCTTGCCCAACATCATGAAGGCAAAGAAAAAGCCGCTCGACAAGAAGACGCCTGCCGATTTCGGCGTCGATATCGCACCTCGCCTCAAGGTTCTGAAGACTGAAGAGCCTGCGGGCCGCAAGGCGGGCGTCAAGGTCGGTTCGGTTGCCGAACTGGTATCGAAGCTCAAAGCCGATGGCGTCATCTAAGGAAGCGAAAGGGAGATTTTAACATGGCCATTCTTCTTCTGGCAGAACACGACAACGCAACCCTTTCCGACCAGACGGCAAAGACACTGACCGCAGCGACCCAGATCGGTGGCGACGTGACGGTTCTGGTTGCCGGATCCAACGCCAAGCCAGCCGCCGATGAAGCGGCAAAGCTTGCGGGTGTTTCCAAGGTGCTCCTTGCAGACGACGCTGCCTATGCCAACCAGCTGGCAGAGCCGCTGGCAGCGCTGATCGTGTCGCTGAGCAGCGCTTACGATGTCATCATCGCGCCAGCGACGGCATCGGCCAAGAACGTTCTGCCGCGCGTCGCAGCACTCCTTGATGTCGCACAGGTTTCGGAGATCATCGAAGTCATCTCCGCCGATACCTTCAAGCGCCCGATCTATGCTGGCAATGCGATCCAGACCGTGCAGGCAAGCGACGCCAAGAAGGTCATCACCGTTCGCACATCCACCTTCGCCCCGGCGCAGGCTGGAGGCTCCGCTTCGGTTGAAACATTGGCCGCGGCTGAAAACCCGGCATTGTCCTCCTTCGTCTCGGATGCCCTGGCGTCGTCTGACCGTCCGGAACTGACATCTGCCAAGATCATCATTTCGGGTGGCCGTGCGCTCGGTTCTTCCGAGAAGTTCAAGGAAGTCATTCTGCCTGTTGCAGACAAGCTGGGTGCAGCTGTGGGTGCGTCACGCGCGGCTGTTGATGCCGGTTATGCCCCGAACGACTGGCAGGTTGGTCAGACGGGCAAGGTGGTTGCACCGCAGCTCTACATCGCCGCAGGCATTTCCGGCGCCATCCAGCACCTTGCTGGCATGAAGGATTCGAAGGTCATCGTCGCCATCAACAAGGACGAAGAGGCCCCGATCTTCCAGGTTGCCGATTATGGCCTCGTTGCGGACCTTTTCGACGCCCTGCCTGAGCTCGAAAAAGCGCTCTGATCATAACAATTGGTAAAGCGGCGCGTTTTTATAAACGCGCCGCTTTTGTTTTCCGGTAATATGCGTAACATCCGCAAAAGTTGCGACGCATCCCAGCACATGCCCACAGGAGAGACACATCATGGCCGCGCCAATCAAGAATATCGGTATTATTGGAGCCGGTCAGATGGGCTGCGGTATCGCGCATGTTTCTGCTGTCGCTGGCTACAAGGTCCATATCTACGATCTCGCCAAGGATCGCATCGAAGCAGGTCTTGCGACGATCAACGGCAATCTTGCCCGCCAGGTCAGCAACGGCAAGATGCAGGACGAGGACCGCAAGGCCGCCTTGGCTCGCATTGGTGGGTCTTCCGACATCAACGATCTCGCCGCAATGGATCTGGTCATCGAAGCGGCAACCGAACATGAGGAAACCAAGCGCAAGATCTATGCCCAGATCTGCCCGGTCCTCAAACCCGAAGCGCTTCTTGCGACCAACACGTCCTCGCTATCGATCACCCGCTTGGCATCGGCAACTGACCGCCCTGAACAGTTCATGGGCATACATTTCATGAACCCGGTGCCAGTCATGAAGCTGGTGGAGCTGGTGCGCGGTATCGCCACAGACGAGCCGACTTTCGAGAGTGCGAAAGAATATGTACGCACGCTCGACAAGGCAATCACCGTTGCCGAGGACTTTCCGGCCTTCATCGTCAACCGCATTCTTCTGCCGATGATCAACGAGGCGATCTACACATTGTATGAGGGCGTTGGATCGGTTGAAGCCATCGATACCGCCATGAAGCTGGGTGCGAACCACCCGATGGGACCATTGCAGCTGGCCGACTTCATCGGTCTGGATACCTGCCTGTCGATCATGCAGGTTCTTCATGATGGTTTGGCGGACAGCAAATATCGCCCCTGCCCGCTCTTGGTAAAATATGTCGAAGCGGGATGGCTCGGTCGTAAGTCTGGTCGCGGCTTCTACGATTACCGTGGCGAAACGCCTGTTCCGACACGGTAAAGCTTCCACTTATTTCGCTTTGGCAAAATCCACGAGCGCCTTGGCATCGGGACTGTCCCAGGCTGCCGGGCCGTTCATGGAGGCAAGCAGGCAACCCTTGTCATCGATCAAGAGCGTTGCCGGCAAACCGAAGGCAAGTCCTTCCTTCTTGAGCGCGTTGAAGACGCCCATCGAGCTGTCGCGGTAAAGCTTCAGCGCGTCTATGCCGTATTCACCCATGAAAGTCTGAGGTTTGGCGTCATCGCCGGTGTCGATATTGACGGTAACGACCTCAAAGCGGTCATCACCCTTTTCTCTTTCAAGGGCGTTGAGTGCGGGCATTTCCTCGCGACACGGAACGCACCAGGTGGCCCAGAGATTGAGAAGCACAGTCTTGCCGGTAAAACTGGCTTCGCTCATCGCAGCGCCATCCGGCCCCTTGAATGACAGCGGTACAATGCGAGGCCGTTCATTGGCCGACATTGCTGCGACCTGGCCTTTCAGCAGAGGCTTGAGCGAGGCGATCCGGCTTGCGGTACCTTCACATAAACCGGCCTGCGCAACCCCAGCCCCTTGAACCTGACCTTCAGACCAAATATGCCTGATCGTTACAACGCCCGCGCCGCAAACAAGTCCGGCGATGGCAGCAATTGCAACAAGTCTGGCGGAAGGAAGCCTGAACGGCCTTTTTTCTGTCATTGAATACTCCAGGGCAGGCGAATAATGGCTGACGGCATCGAACAAAAATCCTCCAACCAGATGTGGGGCGGACGTTTCGCTTCCGGTCCTTCTGCCATCATGGAAGAAATAAATGCCTCGATCGGCTTCGACAAGAAGCTTTATGCGCAGGACATCCGCGGCTCAATAGCACATGCGACCATGCTGGCTTCAAAAGCCATCATTTCCGGCGAAGATAAAGACAAGATCATCACGGGCCTGAACACGATCCTGTCAGAAATCGAAAGCGGATCCTTTGAATTCTCTCGCAAGCTCGAAGACATCCACATGAATATCGAGGCACGTCTGGCTGATCTGATCGGCCCGGCAGCGGGACGCCTTCATACGGCCCGCTCGCGCAACGACCAGGTCGCGCTCGACTTTCGCCTATGGGTGAAAGAAGAACTCCAAAAGACCGAGCAGATGCTGACGGCCTTGATTGCCGCGTTTCTAGACCGCGCCGAAGAGCACGCCGACACGGTCATGCCGGGCTTCACCCATTTGCAAACGGCCCAGCCGGTCACCTTCGGTCACCACTGCATGGCCTATGTTGAAATGTTTGGCCGAGACCGCGCCCGCGTGCGACACGCCATCGAACATATGGATGAAAGCCCGATCGGCGCCGCAGCACTGGCAGGCACCGGCTATCCCATCGACCGGCACATGACCGCAAAGGCGCTGGGTTTCCGCGAGCCGACGCGCAATTCCATCGATACGGTATCGGACCGTGACTTTGCACTGGAGTTTCTGTCGATTGCGTCCATTTGCGCCACGCATCTGTCGCGCCTGGCTGAAGAAATTGTCATCTGGTCGACACCACAATTCGGCTTTATCCGCCTGTCGGATGCATTTTCGACCGGTTCCTCGATCATGCCGCAGAAGAAGAACCCGGATGCGGCAGAATTGGTGCGCGCCAAGACAGGTCGTATCAACGGTTCGCTGATCGCCCTTCTTACCATCATGAAGGGACTGCCCCTGGCCTATTCCAAGGACATGCAGGAAGACAAGGAACAGGTATTTGATTCCGCTGAAAGCCTGGAACTTGCCATCGCTGCCATGACTGGAATGATCCGCGATCTGGAAGTCCGCGTTGACAAGATGCGCGACGCCGCAGGTTCCGGCTATTCGACGGCCACCGATCTCGCAGACTGGCTTGTCCGCGAGGCAGGCCTGCCTTTCCGTGACGCGCACCACGCGACCGGCCACGCTGTGGCTCTTGCCGAGAAGAAAGGCTGCGATCTGGCCGATCTGTCGCTGGAGGACCTGCAGGCCATCAACCCGGCCATCACCGAAGGCATTTTCGATGTGCTTTCGGTTGAGGCATCGGTTGCCAGCCGCACAAGCTTTGGCGGCACGGCGCCATCTGAAGTCCGCAAGCAGATCGCTTGGTGGCGCGCGCGGAACTGATCAGTCTGGCGTTCGGTCAGCATCACAAGAAACAGGGTGCACAAGCGCCCTGTTTTTCGGTATCAGGAATGCAGAAATTTCCTTTGGACGGGCCCATGCTTTCAAAAATCTTGCGTACATTCATCGTTCCAGTCGGCATGACGCTCGCCGTCGGCCTTGCACTTTCAGGCTGCGGCCGCAAAGGCGACATCGATCCGCCCAGCACGCCGAAGGAGCAGCGCAATATCCGCTCCACCAACGGCACGGTGCAGCCCACGCCTGAGCGGCCATTCGTTCTCGACAAGCTTCTTTAAGGTCCGCAACTGTGAACCATTTCCAGTATATCGACGGCGTGCTTCACGCTGAAAACGTTCCCGTGCCTGAAATTGCCAAGGCCGTGGGCACGCCTTTCTACGTTTATTCCACCGCGACGCTTGAGCGCCACTACAAGGTGTTCAGTGAGGCTTTCGCCGATGTAGATTCGATGGTCTGCTACGCGATGAAGGCGAATTCCAATCAGGCCGTGCTGGCAACCTTGGCAAAGCTCGGGGCCGGCATCGATGTTGTCTCCGGCGGTGAATTGCGTCGTGCGCTGGCGGCGGGCGTCCCTGCAAGCCGCATCATGTTTTCCGGTGTTGGCAAGACCGTTGCCGAGATGGATTTTGCCCTTGAGGCAGGTATCTACTGCTTCAACATCGAGTCCGAGCCTGAACTGGAAGTCCTCAATCTTCGCGCCGTCAAGGCAGGCAAGAAGGCGCATGTTTCATTCCGCATCAACCCGGACGTGGATGCTGGCACCCATGCCAAGATTTCGACGGGCAAAAAGGAAAACAAGTTCGGCATTTCATACGAACGCGCCCGCGCCGTGTACAAACACGCCGCCACGCTGCCGGGAATTCATGTAAGCGGCATCGATATGCATATCGGCAGCCAGATTACGGAACTGCAGCCGTTTGAAGACGCCTTCCGCCTGCTGCGTGAGCTGGTGGAAGCATTGCGTGGCGACGGTCACACGATCAGCCATGTGGACATCGGCGGCGGCTTGGGCATTCCTTACCGTGATGACAACAATCCTCCGCCCCTTCCCGATGCCTACGCCCACATCGTCAAGAACGAACTGAAGAGCCTTGATTGCAAGATCGTCACGGAGCCAGGCCGCCTCATCGTGGGGAATGCCGGGATACTTGTCACTGAGGTCATCTACGTCAAAGACAGCGGAGACAAGACTTTCGTGATTGTTGACGGCGCGATGAACGACCTCATTCGCCCGACGCTTTACGAAGCCTATCACGGCATTCGCCCTGTGGTTCAGCCCGCGGCCGACTGCCCTCGCATCAAGGCGGATGTCGTTGGGCCGGTCTGCGAAACGGGCGATTATCTGGCACTGGACCGCGAAATGGCCGCGCCACAGCCTGGGGACCTGATCGCGGTAAGTTCCGCAGGGGCCTATGGCGCCGTCCAGGCCGGTACCTATAATTCCCGGCTTCTTGTCCCGGAGGTTCTGGTCAAGGGTAACCAGTTCCACGTCGTTCGTCCGCGTGGCACATATGAGCAACTGATAGCACTGGATTCTGTCCCAGCCTGGCTGGAATGATCGGGTCTGCTGATCACAATTGAGCGAAACCGAGGTAAAAACGAGGGTTGGCGGGTGCTTGCCCTCGTCTTCGCCATAAAGAATGCTATCCTAACTGCCGTGCACTGAATTTGATCGCCAATTGGAACGCTGTCGCGGGCATGGCGAAATCGGGTGGCCAGAACCGGGAGAACGGATTGATGACCACATCCAGGCAAGGCGATAAAGGCGCTTTCAGCAATAGACCTGAACTTGCTCGGCGCGTGGCGGGCAAACGTCTTTTTGCAAAGCTCGTGCTCTTCGCTGAACGCTTGGCGCCCAGAACGCTGCTGCCCCTGTCATTGGCCGCAATTTTTCTAGCGATCGCATTGTTTGGCATTTTCCGTCATATGCCGGACATTCTTCGCCTTGCCGTCGTATTTGTCCTCATCTTCTCCTTCATCACGTCTCTTTTGCCGATGACGCGCGTGAAGTGGCCGACGAAAGAAGAAGCATCCCGCCTGTTGGAAGCACGCAACGGACTACCGCACCAGCCAGTTGGCGTGCAGGAGGACGAACCGGCATTCGAAACGCCGTTTGCACGGGCTCTCTGGAAAGAGCACCAGCTGCGCATGGCCGAGAAGATTGCCGCGCTCGATGCCGGTCTTCCAAGACCAGATATCGCCTCTCACGACCGCATGGCCTTGCGGGCGCTTCCAGCGCTACTGCTCGTCACGGCTTTTGGCTTTTCTTTTTCCAATGGCGCAGGCGGTATTGCAGATGCTTTCCGCAATCACCCCACCGGCGGACCCGCAAATCCCGATATCCGGCTGGATGCCTGGGTCACCCCCCCGTCCTATACCGGGCGCGCTCCCATTTTCCTAACCGGCAACAATGCGACCGGAAGCGAAGCCATTTCCATGCCGCAATCATCGCGGTTGACGATCAGGATGACAGGTGGCGATGGAAATGAAGAAGTAACCTTCGAGCCCCACGAGGCCGGGCAACTCCAGAAGCTGAGTGCTGAAGGCGAGAAGGACGAAGCTGAGGAAACGGTCGCAAATTCAGACCAGCGTCAAGATAAGCCGCTGCCGCCAAGGACATTTTCCATGGAGGTTGCCGAAAGCGGAACAATCGAGGCCAACGGGCAACAATGGCAGTTCAATGTCATCCCGGACACGGCACCGACCATTGCCTTTGACAAGCTGCCGCGCCGCGCGGTCAACGGAGCGCTCGAAATTGGATTTACGGCGAAGGACGACTATGGCCTTCGCGAAGCTCATGCCGTTATTGAACCTGTCGGCGTCAAGGAAGGCGCGACGCCGCTCTATCCACCGCCGGAATTCAAGCTGGATCTGCCAAGGCAAAATCCGCGTGATATGAAAGCTGTAACCAGCAGGAACCTCACTGAACACCCGATGGCAGGCAAAAGAGTGCGCATCACTCTGGTTGCCACGGATGGCGCGGGCCAAACCGGCCGCAGTCCGTCACAGGAAATGATACTTCCCGGACGCAACTTCTCTGAACCGCTGGCCGCATCCGTTGTCGAGCAACGACAGATTTTCTCGCTCGACACACGCCAAATGCCCAAGGCAATCGCCTATAATGAGGCGGTGTCTTTGCGTCCGGAAGATACGATCCCAAACACGACGCATTATCTTCTGCTGCAATCGGCACAAGCCCGAATGAAGCTCGCCTACAATGAGGAGCTGCTGAAAAACACGTCCGATTACCTTTGGGAAATCGCGCTTGGCATAGAGGATGGCGATCTGTCGCAAGCTGAGCAGCGCCTGCGCGACGCCCAGACCGCGCTTTCGGAAGCCTTGGAACGGAAGGCACCGGACGAGGAAATTGCCAAGCTTATGCAAGAGCTTCGCGAGGCGATGAACGAGTTCATGAAAGAGCTTGCACAGCGGATGCAGAACGCCCCCCAGGCAAACATGAATCAGCAGGCGCAGAACGTTCTGCGGCAACGCGATCTGGAGAACATGATGAACCAGATCGAGAACCTCGCCCGCTCCGGTAATCGGGATGCGGCCCAGGAGATGCTGTCGCAACTTCAGCGAATGATGAACAATCTTCAGGCCGGGCGTCCGCAACGTGGCCAACAGGGTCAACAGCAGCAGCAGAACAGCCAGCTTCGCCAGCAGATCGACAAGCTGGGAGACATCATGCAGCAACAACAGAAGCTGATGGATGAAACCTTCAAGCTCGATCAGGCCCTTCGCGACAGAATGCAGCGCGGCGACCCGCAGCAGGGTCAACAGGGCGGCGACCAACAGATGGGTGAAAATGGCCAACAACCACCCGGCCAGCAGAACCCGCAGCAGCAGGGTCAAAACGGTCAGAACCCAACAGATCAGATGACAGCGCAACAGTTGCGGGAAGCGCTGAAAAACCTTCGCGAACAGCAGGACGGCCTTGGAAAGCAACTCGGCGAGCTACAAAAGGGTCTGCGCGATCTTGGGATGGACCCCGGCCAGAACTTCGGCAAGGCGGAGCAGGAGATGAAGGGTGCCGGTCAGGCACTCGGTCAAAGCCAGGGCGAGCAGGCCGTTGAAGGGCAAGGCAACGCGCTGAACGCATTGCGCCAAGGCGCCCAGGACATGATGGGCCAGATCATGCAGGCCATGCGGCAGCAGGGTCAGCAGCCGGGGCAAGGCCAGCAAGGGATGATGGGTCAAGGTGGGCAGAACGGTCGCGACCCGCTGGGACGGCCACGCGAAAGCAGCGGCCCTGATTTTGGAGACAATCAGGTCAGAGTGCCCGACGAAATCGATGTCCAGCGCGCCCGCGAAATTCTTGAAGCCATCCGTGAGAAACTCGGAAACAACCCGCCCGGTGAAGTCGAACGCCGGTATCTGGAACGGTTGCTGGATATTCAGTAGATTTGAACGTAATAAAAAACGGGCGGTGAGCCGCCCGCGTTTTGCCCCTTGGCCTGTCAGGCCGCTGCAGTTGCCAGCGCACGCGCCACGGCTTTGCGGATATCAGGCAGCGCAAAGGGTTTTGGCACGACATCGATGATCTTTTCCATCAAGTCATCTGCCCGCTCGCGCTGCTCGGCATAACCCGTCATCAGCAAAATCTTGAGATTCGGAAATTGAGAGGAAGCTCGGTGCGCCAGCTCGATGCCGTCCATGACAGGCATACGGATGTCGGAGAGAAGAAGGTCGAACGTGTGCTCGTTCAGCTTCTCGAATCCCTGCTCGCCGTCAGCGGCTTCGTGAGTTTCGTGCCCGTCCAGACGCAACGCACGCGCCACAAAGGTGCGCAACGCGTCTTCGTCTTCTGTGATTAATATTTTCGCCATTTTCCATCGCTCCTGGTATTCATTCCAGCGAGCAACAAACTCGGTCATTTCCCTTTGCAAGAGGTAAATGGCGCAGCGCATACGGGCAGCATGGTTAACAATGCATGGCCATATCCTGCCTCTGTCTTACAGGCAGGACGCCCAGCTCAGTCGGCATCTCCGGTGACGACGCCGACAAAGGGCAGCTCGCGGAATGCGTAAGCCACATCCATTCCATAACCGACCACGAAGTAATCAGGGCATTCAAAGCCGACATAGTCTGCTTCTAGCTGTTCCTTGCGCTTCACCTTCTTATCCAGCAGAACGGCAATGGAAACGTTGCGCGCACCGCGCTCGTAGAGCAGTTCTTTCGCAAACAGAAGCGTTCGGCCGGATTCGAGAATGTCGTCAATCAACAGCACGTCACGGTCTTTGACATCGCTATCGATATCCTTGACGATTCTGACGCCCTGGGAAACGGTGCCGGTGCCATAGCTGGAAAGCGTGATGAATTCGACTTCCGGCGCCAGTCCACTGTCATGCAGGGCACGAATTAGATCGGCGGCGAAGATGAAAGAGCCTTTCAATACCGCGATAACGAGCAGGTCGTTCGTCGGCCCGCTCGCGATCCGCTTGGCGAGGTCGCGGTTGCGCTCGGCAATCTGCTCTGCGGTGTAGAGGGGCTCAATATTTTTTCCACGAACGACGGGCATGTCTTCTCCTGCGCCAATCCGGCATCGGATCGTCAACACGACCCGCCGAAACGAAACGAAGGGCGTCCGGTAGCACAGTCAGCGTTCGGAAACACCCGTTTCAGCAAAAGAAAGCTTGATTTCGGGCGTTTTTCCACCGGGATGCCGCAGTCTTGCAGAAAAACCGTGGCTAAGGCCTGCCTTTATGTCCTGCACGGGAGGCTCGATCAGCATACTTGCCACCTTCTCGCCCTTGCTCGCAAAAAGATCGGCCCGGATTGCTGGTAGCGCCTGCGGATCATTGCTGTTGTTTTCGACAATGCCGTTGATCAGCAGGACTTCCATGCCTCCGGCATCCTGAGGCGTAACCGTAACATGCGTAATGCTAAGCGGCGCAACAGGTGATGCGACTGCCGATTTTTCCTGCAGTGCTGCAAATCCACCGGAGAGAAAAAACACCAGCACAACCGCAGCTGCCACGATCGCAGAATACCCATCCACCGAAAGCGTCGAAAGCTTTCGGTCTAACCAGTGCACGAAGGCGAAGAGAACGCCGAGGGCAGAAGCCGGTTTTGACGCCTTCTGTTGATAATTCACGTCTCTATTGTCGTTTCCATGGTCACAAAACGGCGTTTCCTTTATCGTGACAAAGTCGGCATCTAGGATGTCGTCACCGTTGCGCGTTCGCCAGGTCTGGCGAAGTGGCGCTTCCGGCATCAACAGATCCAAATCGAGTGCCGCCTGCCGGCGAGTTGAACGGAACATACCCATGAAGTTCCCTCAGTCAGTTTTTCGGCCCGATAAAAACTGGGCATTGAATGAAATCCTGCCTAGTCGTAAATTTAATTGGTTAATGCTTTGCAAAGACGCTGGAAAAGGCCCCGGAAGCGACCCGGGTTGATGAGGCCATAGCGACGATGCAGACAAATCGCCACGAAAGCAAAAGACTGGAAATTCGTTGATCCATTTCGAAAATGTGGGCTTGCGGTACGGAATGGGTCCGGAGATTCTGCGGGATATGACGTTCGATATCCCAAAGGGTTCGTTTCAGTTCCTCACAGGACCATCGGGTGCTGGCAAGACGACGCTTCTGCGCCTGCTGCTGATGTCGCTGCAGCCCACACGCGGGCATATCCGCATGTTCAGCCGCGATGTCTCCCGCATTCCCCGCAGCGAATTGCCGCTGCTGCGCCGCCGCGTCGGCATCGTGTTTCAGGATTTTCGGCTTCTCGATCATCTCACAACCTATGAAAATGTGGCGCTTCCGCTTCGTGTACGCGGCAAGGAAGAGAGCGCCTATCGCAACGATGTCATCGAGCTTTTGAAATGGGTCGGCCTTGGTGAGCGAATCAACGTGCTGCCGCCCATTCTCTCCGGTGGTGAAAAACAGCGCGCGGCGATTGCCAGAGCTCTGATGGATCAGCCGGAAATTCTTCTCGCGGACGAGCCGACGGGTAACGTCGACCCTCCGATGGCAAAGCGGTTGCTGAACCTGTTTCTTGAGTTGAACCGCCTTGGCACTGCAGTGGTCATCGCCACCCATGACTTCGGCCTGATGGATCAGGTTGACGCACGACGGATGATTTTGACGGAAGGGCGGCTCGACGTTTATGAATGAGATGAGCCGTAAAGCCCTCAAGCCCTCGCAAATGGCCGCGCCGAAGATGCCGCAGATGCGCATTCGGCCAATGGCGCCCATCTTGCCGCCTTCCAACATTCAGGGAAATGCGCTGATCGTCGTTATCGCGATCATGGCATTTCTTGCCTGCCTGACGCTGGGTGCCGTGAGCATGGTGCGTGCCACGGCCTCCAGTTGGCAGAGCCAGATTTCGCGCGAGATCACCATTCAGATCAAGCCGGAAGACGGCCTCGACATGAATGCCGCACTCAACAAGGCACGCAATCTTGCGCTTTCTTTCGTGGGCACGCGCGAGGGAACGATCATGGATGACGCCGCCACGAGCCGTCTGCTTGAGCCGTGGCTCGGCGCAGGCCTCGATCTGTCGGAACTCCCGGTGCCCAGGCTCGTCATCATCACGATCGACGAAAACAATCCACCTGACTTCGAAGCGATGCGTGCCATGCTGAAAACGGAAATTCCGCAGGCATTCCTGGATGACCACCGCACCTGGGTGGACCGCCTCGTCTCGATGGCCCATACGACTGTCATGATCGGCCTTGGCGTCTTGATACTGGTCTTCAGCGCCATGGTGCTTACCGTGATTTTTGCGACACGCGGTGCCCTGTCCGGCAATCGTCATATCGTGGAAGTCCTGCATTTCGTCGGTGCCGAGAGCAGTTTTGTGGCACGGGAGTTTCAAAAACACTTCTTGAAAATCAGCCTCAAAGGTTCCGGAGCCGGGAGTGCGCTGGCTGCCCTTGTGTTTCTTGCTGCGGGTTTCTGGCAGTCCCGTTCACTGGCAACACCGCAGAGCGATCAGGCTAGCGCTCTTTTTGGCACCTTCTCTGTTGGTCTGGAGGGCTATATCGGCATTTTCGCCACCATGCTGATCATTGCTTTGCTGACGACGGTCACGGCTCGAATGACAGTGATCCGGACGATTGACGATATTGATCGCGTACGCTCCGACCCGTCAAAGAGTGAGGGTGTCTGATGACGGCAGATACCGCCAGCGGAAAGAAGCTACCTGTTTCTTGCCTTGATCCAAGCTTACGGATAACTCATGGCAATGAGTCGTACAGACCCGGATGACGATTTGACTCCGACGCCGCGAAACCGCTGGTTTTCGCGCAAGGGGCGTTTGCGTCGGTTCGTCAGGGCGACGATCCTGATCTGCATGGTGATTGCGGGCGCTGTGTTCGGAGGTTTTCTCTGGTTTGCAGACTCGGTTGCCTCTATGCGTCCCCCTTCAGCAACCAAGGCAGATGGTATTATCGTGCTGACGGGCGGCTATCTTCGGATCGATCAGGCTGTCGGATTGCTGCGCGACGGTGTCGGCAAGCGCTTGCTGATTTCAGGGGTCAATCCATCGACGACGCGTGCCCAGATTCGCAAGATGACGCAGAGCTCGGCCGATCTTTTCGCCTGCTGTGTGGACATGGGCTATCAGGCCGTGGACACGATCGGGAATGCCAGCGAGGCCGCTAAGTGGATAAAGGACAGGGGCTACGCTTCTGTCGTTGTCGTCACCAACAACTACCACATGCACCGAAGCCTGCACGAGTTGCGCAGTTCCAGCCCGGAAACGCAATTCATCGCCTACCCCGTGATCAATTCGGATCTCGCCCGCACCAACTGGTTTGCGAATCCGGACGTCGTGCGGACGATGATTTCCGAGTACATCAAGTTCGTAGCCGCGGCCACCCGGGATCTGACCGGCTTGGGCAAGGGCAATGGCCTGAGAAGCGGGCCTCAGTCCAACTGACTATAGCACATCGCACGCTGGATTGGTCTTGCTGAGATACCCTGTTTTCGTGTAGGCGTTCAGCCCTGCGCACGACATCGGATTTCGCTTTCTTCCGCTGAAACGGATGCGCCGGGGGAAGCCTTTTCTATGCTCAGACTGCGTTCCATTCTTTTCAACACGCTCTTCTATCTCAATCTCATCGTCAGGATGATTGTGCTGACGCCAATCTATTTCCTGGTGCCGCGTAAGCTGGCGTTTGAGATTCCAAAGGCCTGGGCTCGATCCAATCACTGGCTGATGGAAAAGATCGTCGGCACGACTTTCACCATAGAAGGTCTGGAAAACATTCCGGAAACTGGCTGCATTTTCGCACCCAAGCACCAATCATTCTGGGATACCTATGCGCTCCTTCCCAACCTCAAGGACCCGGTCTACATATTGAAGCGGGAGTTAATGTGGATACCGCTGTTTGGCTGGTATGTCGCAAAGCAGCGTATGATCCCCGTCAACCGTGCCGCACGCGGAAAGGTCATGCTGAAGGTCATGGATCGCGCTCGCGAAGAAATGGCAAAGGGACGGGAACTGATCATCTACCCGGAAGGGACGCGCCGACCGCCCGGTGCCGAACCTGAATATCGTTATGGCATTGCAAGGCTGTACCGCGACCTGAAGGTACCTGTCGTGCCGGTTGCGATGCACCCCGGACTTTTCTGGCCGCGTCACACGACGATGCGCTATCCTGGCCATTTCACGGTTCGCATCCTTCCTCCGATAGAGCCAGGATTAGACCCGGATGTGTTTTTCAAGCAGTTGATTGCAGTCACCGAAAAAGCGAGTGACGAGCTTCTTCTTGACACCGCCCGCGATAACCCTGACCTTCCGATGCCCCCATCGGCTGCCAAGCGACTGGCGGAACTCCGGCAAAACCAATCAGCCTGAACGCTTAGCCCGCCTGTTTCCTGACATTGGAGGCCACACGCTCCAGCAGCGCGTCGCGAATTCCCATGTCCTGCAAATGCGCGACGGTGTTGAAGACATAATCGACATTAGGCCCCGAACGCCCCGACGCATTGCTGACGATCATGGCCGCCTCTTCAAGGGCGAGATCGCCAATATATTGAGGGTGTTGACGGTCCGCGACGTAAGTCAGCGCCATCTGTCGTCTTCCGTCGGCCAGTCCTACGGAGAGCACGCGCTCTTTGTAGACATTGCTGACCAATTCGCGTTCCCGCAGATAATCAAGCACTGGCGCACGGTTTTCCTGCGCAACCCGGAAGGCAACCCCCAGGCAAGAGCCACCACGCTCCAGCCCCAGCACCAGACCGGGATTTTCTTCCGTACCACGGTAGAGATTAGACCGTATGCATAAAGACCGCCGGTATCCGTAAAGACGCGCCTGCTGGCGCTCCTCAAACGGGAAGCCGGGGTTCCACATCAACGAGCCATAGCCAAAGACCCAAAAATCGTCCATATCGCAAGCCACACCAAATCACCTGTGTCTACCATTGGAGATCATCATGGCAGCGTCAAGCCAATCCCGAACCAGCAGAAAATTCCTTTTTCTCGGTGTCGGGATCATTGCGGTCGCCGCCATCTACACGGCAGGCTGGTTTTATGCGGCGCAGCGCCTGCAGGAAACCGTCATACGGACTCTTGCCCCCGGTGGCGCGGCAGGCGTGACGGGCGAGTGCTCGGACATTGCCTTCAGGGGCTACCCGTTCCGTATCGGTCTTTTCTGCTCCAAGGTGGATGTCAAGAATACCGCCAACGACATGTCGGCATCCTTCGGTGCGTTGCGGTCTGCCGCACAGATCTATGCTCCAGGCCACATCGTCTGGGAACTGGACTCGCCAGCGACAATACAGACCGGCCATGGCCTCAGCGTGTCCGCGCAATGGGCGAACCTGCAATCCAGCCTTGTCACCAAGCTGAAAGGCATCGACCGGACATCGCTCGTGATTGACGGGCTGAAAGCTTCGGCGGTTTCCGCCGTCACGGCCCAGACGATCAATTTCGATGCTGCGAAAACGGAAGTTCACCTGCGCCAGAACGGTGCCGATCTTGATGGCGCAGTCACCCTGACGGATGCCTCCACCGTCATCAAGGATTGGCCGCAACTCTTGCCAAGGCTGAATGCCATTGCCGATCTGACGCTTGCAGGCAAGGCAGGCATGATCGATGGCAGCGATCGTTCCGGCCTCTACGGCGCCAGCGGAGAGTTGCGCCGCTTGATGCTGGATATCGGCGACGGACGTACCATGCGGCTGACGGGTCCGTTCTCCTTTGACGAGCAGGGCTACCTGTCAGGTCAGTTCAAGCTGGAAATCGAAAAACTGGGCGATTGGGCAGACAATGCCAAGCAGGCGCTGCCGCAACTCCAATCGACCATAGACACCGCCCGTAAACTGCTTCGTGCCCTTGCTGGCGGAGGAGACAGAGCGTCTGTCGATCTGGTTGTCGACCGTGGCCGGGCAACGGTCAGCGGCTTCATACCGCTCGGGAAAATTCCCCCGATCTGAGGGCTACGAGCGAGCGGTGGCGCACCGTTGCCGACGCGCCACCGAAAAGATCAGAGAGCCTATTTCTTGGCATCCAGCGTGTGACGGCCAAAGTCAGGTGCATCCACATCCTGCCCGGCTTCCACGATTGAACGACGGATGGCACGCGTGCGTGTGAAGAGCTCGAACAGCTTGTCGCCCTCTCCCCACCGTATCGCCCGTTGCAGATAGGCAAGGTCCTCGGAAAACCTGGCCAGCATTTCAAGAATGGCATCCTTGTTGTGCAAACATACGTCCCGCCACATGGTTGGGTCGGACGCAGCCAGACGGGTAAAATCTCGAAAGCCGGATGCGGAATATTTGATGACTTCCGATTCGGTCACCGTACCAAGATCGTCAGCCGTACCGACTATGTTGTAGGCGATGATATGCGGAAGATGTGAAACGATCGCCAGAACCTTGTCATGATGCTCGGCGTCCATTTCATCGATTCGTGAGCCGAGCTGCTCCCAGAACGCCTTCAATCTCGCAAGGGCGTCTGGATCAGTGTCGGCCAAGGGCGTGAAGATGCACCAGCGATCACGAAACAACCCTGAAAAGCCAGCGTCGGGGCCGGACTTTTCCGTACCTGCCAGGGGGTGCCCCGGGATGAAATGAACGCTATCAGGCATATGAGGTGCCATCTGCGCAATAACCGAGGCTTTCGTGGAGCCAACATCGGTCACGATCGCGCCGGGTTTTAGATTGGGAGCTATCTGCTCCGCAACGCTGCCGGAAGCGCCGACAGGCACCGAAATGATGACGAGATCTGCGTCCCTTACCGCCTCCGCAGCCGATATGGTGTAGGCTGTTCCAAGCTCCAGCTCCTCGGCCCGCTTCAACGTTTCGGGACTGCGCGTCGAAATAACGACGTCACGCGCCAGACCGGCGTCCTTTATGTCACGCGCGATGGAAGAGCCGATCAGGCCAATGCCGATGAGCGCAATACGGTCAAACAATACGCTGCCCATCAAGCTTGCTCCATAAAGTCTTTCAGAGCGGCGATAACGCCAAGGTTGGCTTCCTGCGAGCCCACCGTCATGCGCAATGCATTCGCAAAACCGTATCCGCGTACAGCGCGCAGAATGTAACCCCGGCGGGTCAGAAACTCATCCGCATCTGCGGCTCGCTTGCCGTCGACATCGGGGAAATGAATGAGAAGGAAATTGGTCACCGATGGTGTCACAACGAGGCCGAGCGCCGTGAATGCCTCTGTGAGCTTCTCCAGCCATTCAAGGTTATGCGCCACCGCGTTCTGCATGAATGCCTGATCGCGAATCGCGGCCGCACCGGCAGCAATGGCGGGCGCATTCATGTTGAAAGGACCGCGCACTCGGTTCAGAGCATCGATAATGGCCGCAGGGCCGTACATCCAGCCAACACGCAGCGCAGCAAGCCCATAAACTTTTGAAAAGGTTCTCGTCATGACGACATTGGCGTTGCCTGAGACGAGCTCGAGGCCAGCCTCATAGTCGTTCTTGCGGACATATTCCGCATAGGCAGCATCCAGCACAAGGATGACATGCTTGGGCAGGCCAGCCTGCAGACGGCGTATTTCTGCAACGGGTACATAGCTACCCGTTGGATTGCCAGGATTGGCAATGAATACCATTTTCGTCTTGCTTGTTACCGCCGCGAGGATGGCATCGACATCGACGGCACAATCCTTCTCTTTGACGGTGACAGGCTGGGCGCCCGCGCCCATGATCTGGATCCTGTAGACCAGAAAGCCATGTTCGGTAATGATCGCCTCATCACCAGCGCCCAGGTAAACATGGCACAAAAGGCCCAGCAGCTCGTCAGAGCCATTGCCACACATGATATTGGCGACATTCAAGCCATGGACATCGGCAATGGCGTGGCGCAAGGCCATAGCCTGACCGTCCGGGTAGATTTCCAGATTTGACGCTGCGGCTTTGAAGGCTTCGATGGCTTTCGGGCTTGGGCCAAGCGGTGTTTCATTGGAGGAGAGCTTGTAAACCTTCGCTACCCCCTCTGCATGTTCCTTGCCGGGAACATAAGCAGCGATATCCAGAATGCCCGGACGTGGAACAGGTTGGTTCGGCTCTGCACTCATTTCATCACCTTCTGAAAAACGCCGGAGGACCCAGCAAAATAATGCCTGGGGCATTAGACCGGAACGCAAGATTTGTCGAGTGTCAGCGCGGCTTTAGCGGTTCGCTTGATGTCCGGGTCGTGGGCACTCCGTGCGGCGCAAGAACCGGCACGAACACCCGTCGTGATGCCCGTTGAGTGACAGGCAGGCCCTGATACAAACGCTTTTGCGCCTCAACGATGATAACGCCCGAAAAGACGGGCCAAAGTCTTCTGCCGGTGCTTTCCAGATAGCGTCGGAACTTCAACACCGATCGAACCTTCGATGGCGGGAAGAAAAGGGCTTCCGCAGAAGCGCCCGGCGTAAAATTTGTTTCCCTGAGAAGGGTCGTCAACTGGCCGCGCGAGTATGGCCGCCCTGATCCGAAGGGCGTGTGCTCCATTCTGGCCCACACGCCACGTCTGTTCGGCACCACGATGACCAGACGTCCACCTGGCGCAAGCACACGCCACAATTCCTTGAGTGTCTCCCGAGGATTTTCTGCAAATTCGAGAGAGTGAACCATCAGTATGCGATCTATGGAGGAATCCGGGAGAGGTAATTCCTCATCAAACACGAGGGCTGTGGCGGAGCGTTCCCCCGCCGGCCAGTTAACCGCCCCCTGCCCCGCTGGCATGAAGGCGAAGGTTCTTTCCGTATCGTGACGAAACCGGTCGAGAAATGGCACGGCATAACCGATGCCGACCAGACGCTCATCGGGCAAGGAAGGCCAGAGCGTTGAAAGCGCCATTGTGATCGCCTGCTCGGCAGAGCGGCCAAGCGGAGAATGGTAGAATTCGCGCAGATCGACAATATCGGTGTTCATCAGCAGAATGTAGCAGTCCCCCGTTGGACTTCAAGGCGGGTGGGTTTACATAAGAGGCGCCTTTGGTTTGGAAGTCCAAGATGGAGAGGAATATGAAACCGTTGGAAATAGAGGTATTTTCTTGTCGCAGTGACAACTTCGGCGTCCTGCTACACGACGGCGAGACAGGGATCACCGTTTCTATCGACGCTCCGGAGGAGGCCCCCATCATCGCTGCGCTCGAGCGCCGTGGGTGGAAGCTTACCCATATCCTTACCACGCATCACCACATGGACCATGTTGAAGCCAATCTCGCCTTGAAGGAAAAATACGGCTGCGAAATTCACGGCCCCCACGACGAGGCCATTGCCATTCCCGGATTGGACAAATCCGCAATGGACGGCGATGAGTTTCAACTGGCCGGGCGGCGTGTTCAGGTCATAGCAACGCCCGGCCACACTGCCGGACATATTTGTTACTATTTTCCCGATGACGCATTGCTTTTTGCTGCCGACACCCTGTTCGCCATGGGCTGCGGCCGTCTTTTTGAGCGCCCAGCAGCTGACATGTGGCACTCATTTCAGAAGCTGATGGCCTTGCCTGACGAAACCAGAGTCTATTTCGGGCACGAATATACGCTCGCCAATGCCCGCTTCGCGGTTACCGTTGATCCTGAGAATTCCGCATTGACTGAACGTGCGCGTGCGGTTGAGGATATGAGAAGCAAGGGCGAGTTCACGATACCCACCACCATCGGGCTCGAAAAGCAGACAAATCCCTACATGCGCGTTGCCGATGCCAATATCCGCAAGCAATTGGGTCTCCCCGATGCCTCGGATGCTGAGGTCTTTGCGGAAATCAGAGCCCGCAAGGATCAGTTTTGATGCAATATGCAGACCTATCCGCCGATGCCATCATCGCCGAATTGCAACTGGAGCCGCACCCTGAAGGCGGCTACTATCGTCAGACCTTTCGTGACGGGCCGGAAGATGGCCGCGGCCATTCGACCGCAATCTACTATCTGCTGAAAAAGGGTGAGCGGTCGCACTGGCACCGTGTGATCGATGCGGCGGAAGCGTGGCACTATTATGCGGGCGCACCGCTGGCGCTTCACCTGAGCGCGGATGGAAAGGGCGTTGAGACAATTAAGCTCGGTCCTTTCCTTCTCGATGGCCAAAGACCGCAGGCGGTTGTCCCAGCCAATCACTGGCAAGCTGCAGAGAGCCTCGGTGACTTTACGCTGGTGGGCTGCACCGTGGCTCCGGGCTTTGTCTTCGAAAGTTTCGTCATGGCTCCGCCCGGCTGGTCACCGGGCTGACGACGCTAGCCACCATATTTGGTTGCCGTGATGTAGACCTGGCCCACCTTGGTCGGAATGCGCGCATAGACCGGCGCATACACATCCATGTTATTGGCCTTGGCGAACCAGATTTCCATGGAAATGGATTTCAGATACTCGATGTCCTTGCGTCCTTTGCGGAAGCCGGATTTGGGCACGTAGCGCGCGTTGCACACAATCGCATCGCCAGTAAATCCGTTGGTGGCGAAGGGTTTGGTACCGCCTGAGCTCAAGACCAGATCCAGCCGCGACTCGCCGTCATAGATTGGCAGCCGACTGGGGCAGATACGACCGCCTACCGGGAAGATCAGGCCAGAGATGGGGTCAAGGACCGAACGCAGGTCCCGATCCTTCACATCCACCCAATTGTCCGGGCGCGACTTCGGCTCAGGCTTTACGGTCGTGGACGTGACGTTGCCGTTTCGATACTGCACATCATAGGTCCGCGTCTTCTTGCCGTCCTTGTAGACGAGTGAATACTCGTTCGCCTGCAGACGATTGCCACGCTTGGCGCCGGACACAATCGTCTTGCCTGAGATGTCCTTCAGCACGCTGGCTATTCCCGCCGAGCTGAAAGAACCCGATATCGAGTAGGTCGAGCCTTCCATGCGAGTCGAGAAATTAGCCCTCGCGATGGGCAGAAGGCCCAGATTGATGCTGTATTCACTATCGTGCTGCGATTCTGCTGCAAAGGCCGGGGAAAGACTTCCCAGCGTAAGAGCGATACCTGCGAAAAACCTTTGTGCTATGACGTTCATTGCGTTAACACCTCGACGGACAGGAAATGCCGTCCACTGCCGCGATGATATACGCCGAGTTATGGCAATAAAAAAGCGGAGTAACGTGGAAAACCGGCGAAATCGCTCACAAAAAAGAGCGGGCGGCTTGACTGCAAGTTCCTGTCTGACTATAGAACCGCAACTTTCCAATCATTGCCAGTTGGATTGCTCACCGGATTTTGCCGGGTAGCGGGCCACTGGTGAAACAGACGATAACAAATAGGTGTACCCATGTCCCGTGTATGCGAATTGACCGGCAAGGGCGTCCAGACGGGCAATAACGTCAGCCACGCCAACAACAGAACCAAGCGCCGGTTCCTCCCGAACCTGTGCCAGGTAACGTTGATTTCTGATTCCCTCGGCCAGCGCTTCCGTCTGCGCGTTTCTGCAGCTGCTCTGCGCTCCGTTGAGCATCGCGGCGGTCTCGACGCGTTCCTACTGAAGTCCAGCGAGAATGATCTCTCGATGCGCGCACGTCTGCTGCGTCGTCAGATCGCAAAGAAGACTGTTGAAGCCGCTTAATCGCTGCTACAACAACATGCACTTTCGAAAGGCTTGACTGGCAATTGCCGCTCAAGCCTTTCGCTTGTTTTTGGCTCTAACTGGTGGCATCACCCAGGATAAAAAAATGCCCTACCTCCGCTCTACACTGGCCTATATTGGCCTGATGACCCTCATCGTCGTCGCATCGAACATTCTCGTTCAGCATCCACTCGCTGGCACATTGTTCGGCATCAATCTTGGCGATCTTCTGACATGGGGTGCATTCACCTATCCCGTCGCGTTCCTCATCACAGATCTGACCAACCGGCAATTCGGTCCGGCCGTCGCCCGAAGGGTTGTTCTGGCAGGCTTCGTCGTTGGTGTGACGCTTTCCTTCTGGACGTCCATTCCAAGGATCGCGATTGCCTCGGGAACGGCTTATCTGATCGGCCAGCTGCTGGATATCTTCGTTTTCAATCGGCTGCGTCGTCAAACCTGGTGGCAGGCCCCGTTGGCGGGATCGATGCTCGGCTCGGTCGTCGATACCGCCCTTTTCTTCTCCTTGGCCTTCGCAGCATCTTTCAGCGTTCTTGGCGCCAATGATCCATTCGCTATCGAACATGCGCCAATTTTCGGCATTTTCACCAGCGAAGCGCCGCGTTGGGTGTCCTGGGCACTGGGTGACCTGTCGGTCAAGGTATTCGTGGGTTTTGTGCTGCTGCTGCCATACGGCGCCTTGATGAACATACTGCAACCAATCCCGCCTGCAGCTATTCAGCGTCAGGCGCGACGGTAAAGTCTATCTGCAGAGTCGGACATTTAACTTGTAAAGTTGAAATGAACGAGTTGGCAGCTTCTGCCCAATATTAAGCTACATCTCGAATTTATCTGTATTTTCTTTGTCGACCAGTTGCGATCAAGAAAATTTCTGGCAATCATACGTAGAGTTCACGTCCCAGGGGGCATCCGCATCATGAAGAAATCACCCAATTCGACCGACATACATGTAGGGTCGCGCATTCGTATGCGTCGCGTCATGCTTGGCTTGAGCCAGGAAAAGCTCGGAGACGGGCTGGGAATCACTTTCCAGCAGGTCCAGAAATACGAAAAAGGCACGAACAGGGTCGGCGCCAGCCGTCTCCAGCACATCTCCGAGTTGCTGGACGTTCATATCTCCTACTTCTTCGAAGGAGGTCCAGAAGCCTCCGAAGACAGAGCGCTCGCTGCTCCGAGCGTCCTGTCGCAATTCATGAACTCGAAAGAGGGTGTGTTGCTTGCAAGGGCATTTTCGGCCATCGAAGACGCCCGTGTACGACGCCGCGTGCTTGAGCTCGTTCAATCGCTCGGCAACAGCAGCGCCGTCGAGACGCAGAAGGACGCCGAAGCCTCCGCCTCTAGCGCGCACTGATCGACATGCCACTGCGACTGGCAACACTGGGTAGATGCAATCTCGAGGACGAAAACGGCAACGTTATAAACGTTCCTTCCCAGTCCTTGCTGATTTGCGCGTATCTGTACGATGTGGGAAAACCGGTCGCACGACGCGATATCGCCAAGCTCCTGTGGCCGGGAAACCGTGACGCTGCGGCCACGAATCTGCGCTCGACTCTGCGTCGTTTCGCGCAGGCGACTCAAGAGATTGCGGCGCCTATCATCTCGGTTGAAGCCATGAGCCTCTCGTTGAACAGGGAGGTTCTGCATTGCGATCTCGAGTTCAACGGTCTTGCGTCGCCACTGGAACGTTTTCAAGCGGCCTGCAGTGCGGTCGCCATGCAATTTCTTCCCTCACTCGGGGGCGGAAAGACTGCTCTGGATACCTGGGCCAGAGATGTTCGCCTTCGACTTCTAAGTGGTCTTCGAGGGCAATTCCTGGCGTTGGCGGTAGACCCCGTTTTAAGGCCACAGGCCAATGCCGACCTCAGGCGGGCTGCGGTCCTTCTGCTGGAAGCCGACCCTCAAGATCATGAAATCAGGAACCTGCTATCAGCCGAACTGGGAACAAAAAAGTCCGGTGAAGCGGTTCCCGCAGTCGTCGCCAGTTCTGCGCCAGCCGCCGCTGGAAGGAATGATGTAAACCATTCCACGCAGCCCCGTATCGCGCTTCTTCCGCCGCACACGTCGAAAGAGGCGAGCCGGGAGGGATCGGTCGCAAACGCGCTGATCGAAGACCTGACGATTGGACTTTGCAGCAGTCGTTTTGTCTCGGTGGTGGCACCATATACTTCGGAGCGAATACAGGCATCGAAAGACAAGGCTTCCGTGCTGGAGAAGCACAATGTCGTTTATGCACTCGACAGCCGGCGAAACGAAACCCATCTCTTCGTACAACTGATTTTCACGCCAACCGAAGAGGTCATCTGGGCAGAGCGCTTCGAGCTTTCGCCTGTCTCAATTGCTTCACACCGCACTACTATTGCTCAGGCCATTCAAAACCAACTGATGTCTCGAATTGGATCGCATCAAAGCGCCGTGGGTGATTTCTCGCGAAGACCTGAAGCCTATTTTCTCTATCTCAAGGGATTGCAATCCCTTTCCAGCATCAGCCTGCCCGGAACCCGCCGCGCAAGGAAATATTTCAAAGAGGCCCTGGACCACGGCAACGACCTGCCAGAAGCGCTGGCGGGCATGTCACGTACACTTACCATGGAGTGGATACTGACAGCGCGAGGAGACGACGATCTGCTCAAGAAAGCCGAGTATTTTGCGGACAACGCTATCAAGCAAAATGGTGGATCTGCCAGCGGCTTCAAGGAGCTCGGCGTAAGCCGTCTTTTCATGGGGCAAATCGACGAAAGCCTCGCCGCGCTGGCTGAGGCTGAAAGCCTGAGCCCGCAATATGCCGATGTCCTATGCAGCCATGCTGACAGCCTCATCCATAACAGTGACCCAAAGAGTGCGATCGTCAAGATCAAGCAAGCCATCTCTCTCAACCCGATATCGCCAGACATTTATTTCTGGACTGCGGCAGGAGCCAGTTACTTTCTCGAGGAATATCAGCAGGCACTGGATTACATTGGCCGCATGTCCAGCAAGCGCCTGGCCGCCCGTCTGGCTGCAGCATGTTGTGGGATGATGGGAGACATTGACAAAGCTCGCGTTTATCGAGCAAAGGTCTTCGAAGACAATCCAAGTTTTGATTTGGAGCGTTGGCTGGCGGTCGTTCCTCACAAAGAACCGTGGCAGACTGAAATGTATCGCGAAGGGCTCATAAGGGCCGGTTTTTAAAGGAAAGTATTAATGACACAGGCAGTTGTTTTTGGAGTTGAAGGCGAAAATGGTCTTTGGCTGGCGGATCTGAAGGCGGGAACCGTGACTGCTATCAAAGCTCCTCTGTCCGACGAGCTGGCGACTGCGGCATCTCTGCGCGCTTCGGGCGTAACACTGACCAAGGGTGTTAATCTGGCGATTGCGGTTTCGTCGACATCGCCTATTGCAACCGGCATCCACGAAGGCCAAGACTGATCTTGCAGCTCGACAATTATCGAGCGTGCTCTGCGGGCGAAACCTTTTCACGGGTTTCGCCTTTCCTGTCGCGGTTGGGCATTACGCGGCTTGCCCGACAGACCGGCCTGGATGATATCGGCATCGCCGTCTGGTGCGCATATGCTCCCAACGCCAAGGCCATCGTGATCGCCCAAGGAAAGGGTATCGATGACGAAGCAGCCAAGACATCGGCAGCGATGGAGGCAATTGAGCGGGCGGTTGCCACAAATCCCGCTTGCTTTTTGCGCGTTACAAGCCCGTTGATGCTCGAAAAAGAGGGGCAGACTGTCGATACGCTGGATTGCCTGCTTTTGTCTCACTCAAAGCCCCCAGCGCCAGACGAAGAATCAAGCTGGGTTCGCGGCACCCATCTCCTCGACGCTGACGCTGTTTGGCTTCCCTATGAGGCAATCCATCTCGACCGCACAGTGCCATCGTCCAGATACTGGCAATCATCCGACGGCCTTGCCTCGGGCAATACACGTGACGAAGCGGTCCTGCATGGCTTGCTGGAGCGTGTAGAGCGCGATGCCTTGACGCTGTGGCAGGTAACGCCCGCTGCCAAGCGATATAAAGGGGCAATAGACACCGCGGCAACTTGTGCCCCGGCACTGCGGGAAGCCCTGGACAAGATCACCGCTGCAGGTCTCGACATATCCCTATTCGACATTACGACGGATTTGGCGATACCTTGCGTCGTAGCGCTTCTCGGTCCCAGAGACCGGAGCTATCCACGATCCATACGCCATGTGGACATCACCATAGGTGCGGGCGCCTCGACCCTTCCCGAAATTGCCGCCATGAGAGCAATCACGGAAGCGGTGCAATCCAGAATGACGTTCATTGCCGGCGCCAGAGATGATCTTCTTCCGGAGATTTTTTCGCAGCCCGCAGATACCGCAACGCTGGAGGCGATGGATTCCATTGCCACAAGAGGCTTGAAGGATTTGCCGGTTCTCGGTTCGACATCCACCCAGCAATCGTTACAGGCCGTCCTTGGCAGGCTTCAGGAACGTGGCATCTGCGACCTATTCGCCGTCGATCTAGCCCCCGATTGGCTACCGGCCTCTGTCGTGAAAGTGGTCGCCCCTCAGTTGGAAAACCCGGATGGCGATCGGCATCGGCGGTTTGGCAGCCGCGCACTTTCCAAGGCTCTTTGATGAAAACTATCTTTGTTGGACCGAGCCTGCCAGACGCTCGAGATTATGCTGCCCCGGATATCGATTTTCGACCGCCCGCCTGCCAAGGAGACGTCATGCGTGCCTTAGCCGATGGAGCAACCGCCATTGGTATCATCGACGGACAGTTCGCAATGGCAGCGCCCGTGTGGCATAAGGAGCTCCTATACGCCCTTTCGAATAAGGTTCGCGTGTTTGGAGCCGCCAGCATGGGCGCCCTGCGTGCAGCAGAGTGCGCGGCCTTCGGAATGGTCGGCATCGGCAGGATCTTTGAGGATTTCGCTTCCTGCAAACGGGTAGACGATGCAGATGTGGCCTTGACCTATGGTCCAGCAGAGCTTGGTTATCCAGCCACAAGCCTTCCACTGGTGAATGTACAGGCCACCCTCGCCAGGATGCTCCAAAAGCAGATGGTGAACGCAACGGAGTACAACTTGCTCAATGACGCCGCTTGCCAAATATTCTTCAAACGCCGGACATGGAAAGCTATCGCCCAGGCGGCGAACATGGATTTCGACAGGCTGAAAGCGGTTGTGGACATTTGTTGGATCGACCAGAAGAGGCTCGATGCTCTGGAATTGATCCAGGCAATGCAAGGTGATCTGGCGCCAGCGGTCGACATGGAATGGCAATTCAACGCGACGCCGCTTTTCCGGAAAATGTATTACTAATTAAGCGCAACGCGAATGGTGTGCCGCATGATCAAGTTCTGCGTGTGCAACGGTTTTGCAACGCGCGAAATGGGATCGGTGCCGTTAGGGTGAATTTGTCGCAACAACATACGATGAGTTTACCGATGACTTCCATGAACACTGACGCCCAGATTAATGAACGCCAGGAGGACTTTCTCACTCTCATCAACATGCTGACTTACGCAGAAGGTGTCGCCGACTCCCTGGGAGCGCCTTCCGCCAGCTGGTATATCGACGTCGCAAAACAGGCTCTCAAGTCCGCACTGCAAAGCGAGATGGACGTTGACCTTTCAAATGTAGAAATCATCAATCTTGCCTCCGTTCGCGCAGGCCATTGCTGACACCACCTTTTTCAAAAAGAAATTTTTGCCGGGACAGGGATAACTTCCCTATCCCGGTTTCTATTATGCTTTGCCAAGCATCTGAATAATCGCGGAAAAGTCCTTCCCGCCTCCTCCCGTGTCCAGAAATCTTTGATAGAGCGCTGCCGCTTCCCTACCGAGCGGTGTTTCTGCACCGCTCATTCGCGCTGCGTCCTGTGCCAGAGACAGGTCTTTCAGCATCAGAGCCGCCGCAAACCCCGGGAGATAATCTCGATTGGCGGGTGAAGATGGAACGGGGCCTGGCACCGGGCAATAGCTGTTCAATGCCCAACATTGACCGGATGACACAGAGGCAACATCAAACAGGGATTGCTGAGAAAGCCCTAGCTTGTCGGCGAGAACAAAGGCTTCCGAGACGGCTATCATTGATATCCCAAGGATCATGTTGTTGCAGATTTTTGCCGCCTGCCCCAAGGACGGTCCTCCACAAAAGACGATCCGCCTGCCCATTGCCTGCAGCAACGGTTCTGCTCGGGCATAGCTTTCTGATTGCCCGCCGACCATGAATGTCAACGTGGCGGCCTGTGCACCCGCCGTTCCGCCGGAAACCGGAGCATCCAGTGAAGGACAGGCGTGGTTGCTGGCCAAGTCATGCGCTGAACGGGCGCTTTCGATATCGATCGTGGAGCAGTCGATCAACAACGTCCCGGCAGGGACAAGAGAGACCAGACTGCTCCAGACAGACAGCACATGGTTGCCGGCAGGCAGCATGGTGATGACGACATCGCATCCATCGACCGCATCTTCGAGCGAGTGGCAGGGTAGGACACCGCCTGCGGCTGCCTGTTCAAGCAGATCCGGCACCAGATCGAAGCCACGCACAATGTGCCCCGCTTTGACCAGATTTGCTGCCATCGGCGCACCCATGTGGCCGAGCCCGATAAATGCAATGGATGTCATTGTCGCCTCCTTCTGATGTCACCCTGCAACTAGCCGTGCAAACCATGGCCGAGCGCCTTGAACGAAGCTTCCTGAAATGCTTCGCCACGGGTGGGGTGGGCATGTATCGTTCCAGCGACGTCCTCTAGGCGAGCGCCCATCTCGATGGCGAGCGAAAAGGTGCTGGACAGCTCAGACACGCCCGCGCCTACGGCCTGAATGCCGAGGATCAGATGGTTATCCACACGAGAGACGACCCGCACGAAGCCTGCCTCATCCCCCATTGTCATGGCGCGACCGCTGGCGCTGAAAGGAAATTGCCCGACAGCAACGTCGATGCCCTGAGCGCGCGCTTCGGCAGGCGAAATTCCGGCACTGACGATCTCCGGATCGGTAAAACATACGGTGGGAATACAACGCTTGTCCCACATGCGTTTTTCACCGGCAATAATGTCTGCCACCATTTCACCCTGGGCAGAGGCACGGTGAGCCAGCATCGGCTCGCCCGTAATATCGCCTATTGCAAACACACCGCGCATGGAGGTGCGGCAGCGTTCATCGATACGGATGAAGCGCCCGGCCATATCAAGGCCAAGCTCCTCTAGACCAAAGCCTTCGGTTCGCGGCCTTCTTCCAACTGTAACCAGCACTTTGTCGACGGCTAGCGTTATGTCTTTGCCATCGCTGTCGGAAACAACCAGTGCAGAGGCGGTCGCGTCATATCTCCTTGCAACTGCATTGGTCAGGACCGTGATGTCCAATTCACCAAGTCGCTTTGCAACGGGCTTCACCAGGTCGGGGTCGTATTGTGGAAGAATTTGGGGCGTTGCCTCAGCGATGGTGACGCGTGATCCCATCTTGGCAAAGGCGGTGCCAAGCTCCAGCCCTATATAGCCGCCACCGACGATAGCCATGCTCTCAGGCACCTCGTCCAGCGAAAATACCTCTGCCGAAGACAGAACATTTCCCCCAAAGGGAAGATCAGGCAGTTCTACGGGTGCGGACCCCGTAGCAATGACGATGTTCTCCGCCCTGACAATCTGCGCGCCCGTTTCCGTTTCAACAAGTACGGTTTTGCCATCGCGAAACTGCGCGGTCCCCTCCAGCATCTTCACCTTGGCCTTTTGCAACAAGGCTGCGATGCCGTTGTTCAGGCGACCGACGATGCCGTTCTTCCAGGCCATTGTTTCACCGAGATCAAGGCTGGGCTGCTGTAGCCGGATGCCAAGCGGAGTGCGGCCCGCCGCCATCTGGCGAACCTTGTAAAACTCATCCCCGGCATGAATCAGCGCCTTGGACGGAATGCAGCCCACGTTCAGACATGTACCGCCGGATTTTTCCTGTTCGACAATGACGGTATCGATGCCCAACTGGCCAGCGCGGATGGCACAGACGTAACCGCCTGGACCTGCACCGATGATGAGAAGCTTGCAATATATCTCTTTCATGTCGGCCTCAGCTTTCAATGAAAATCAGGGCTGGCGTTTCAAGCAGTGCCTTGATGCGCTGGATGAAATTCGCAGCATCCCATCCGTCGATGATGCGGTGATCAAAGCTGGAAGAAAGGTTCATCATCTTGCGCGGTACGAACTGACTGCCATCCCAAACCGGTCGGACGACAATCTTGTTCACACCTATGATGGCGACCTCCGGGTGGTTGATCAGTGGCGTGGAAGCAATGCCGCCAAGCGCGCCAAGCGAACTGACGGTAATGGTGGAGCCGGAGAGTTCCTCCCGCTGCGCACTTCCTGTCCTTGCCGCCTCCGCCACCCGCGAAAGTTCGGCAGCACATTCCCAGATTCCTCGCTCTTCTGCGTGTCGAACGACAGGCACGATCAGACCAGCTCCCGTCTGTGTGGCGACGCCGATATGGACGGCGGCATGTCTGCTGATCACACCGGCAGCGTCGTCAAACGTCGCATTCATCGCAGGTTGCTCGGCCACCGTTTTGACAATTGCCTGCATGAGGAAGGGCAGGATCGTCAGCTTGGTCTGTTCTGGCCGACGTGCCGCATTCATCTTCGCGCGCAATTCCTCCAGATCGCTGACGTCAATTTCCTCGACATAGGTAATGTGGGGAATGCGGGATACGGAAAGAGCCATCTTTTCCGCGATCCTGCGCCTCAAACCGGTAATTTTGATCTCTTCGACTGCCGTCTTCCGATTGCGCCCGGATGGAGTTGGAGCACGGGTCCCTGCCGCCAGAAAAGTCTCGATATCATCATGCGTGATCCGCCCTGCAGGTCCGCTGCCAGCGAGCTGGCGCAGATCGATACCGGCGTCCAATGCCCGCCGCCGCACAGCCGGAGAGGCCAATGGCTTTTGCAGTGGCGCGTTTGGCGGCACTGACTGTAATGGCGGTGGCGCGGCCTGAACTTCGGGCTTTGGCACTTTGGCGACTTCTGAGGCAGCAGGCATCGTCACGTTAGCAGGCGTTTCGGCAGCCTCGCCACTGATTTCCTCTGTCTCGATGCGAACCAGCGGTGCCTTGACGGCAACGGTTTGCCCAACATCCACGGCAATCCATGTCACGGTTCCCGCCACAGGTGCGGGTATTTCAATGGTCGCCTTGTCCGTCATAACCGCCGCAAGAACCATGTCTTCCCGAACGACATCACCGGGCTTGACGTGCCATTCCACAAGTTCTGCCTCAGCGACGCCCTCACCCACATCAGGCATTTTCAGAACAAATTCGGCCATGGTCATGCCTCCATCAGTTCAAGCAGTGCCCGCCCGACACGGGCGGGGCCGGGGAAGTAGTCCCACTCCTGCGCATGGGGATAAGGCGTGTCCCATCCGGCAACCCGGATGATCGGGGCTTCAAGGTGATAGAAGCAGTGCTCCTGAACGAGTGAAACGACCTCCGCTCCAAAGCCGGAGGTCAGCGTTGCCTCATGTACCATGAGGCAACGGCCGGTCTTTGCAACAGATGCCACGATGGTATCGAGATCGAGTGGAAGCAGGCTGCGCAGATCGATCACCTCGGCGTCGATGCCCGTCTCTTCCGCTGCCGCCAAAGCCACATGCACCATTGTCCCATAGGCAATAATGGTAACCTGTGTACCTGGGCGGCGAATTTCTGCCTTGCCAATTGGAATGGTGTAGTGACCTTCCGGCACCTCGCCCAGATCATGTTTGGACCATGGCACGACAGGCCGATCATGATGACCATCAAACGGCCCGTTATAAAGCCGCTTCGGCTCCAGAAACATGACCGGATCGGGATCCTCTATGGCAGACATCAGCAATCCCTTGGCATCATAGGGATTGGACGGAACGATTACCTTCAGGCCGCAGACGTGGGTAAAAAGCGCCTCGGGGCTCTGGCTGTGCGTCTGTCCACCGAAAATACCACCGCCCGTCGGCATTCGGATAACGATGGGGCAGGTAAAATCACCATTTGAGCGGTAGCGGATACGGGCTGCTTCCTGCGTAATCTGGTCGTAAGCAGGGTACATGTAATCCGCGAACTGGATTTCGATGCATGGGCGCAAACCATAGGCGGCCATCCCGATTGCCGTCCCTACGATGCCGGACTCGCTGATGGGCGCGTCGAAGCAACGCGTGCGTCCGTACTTGGCCTGAAGCCCCTGCGTGGCGCGGAAGACGCCGCCAAAATAACCAACATCCTCGCCAAAAACCACGACATTCTCATCGCGTCCCATGGAAACGTCCATGGCACTGCGCACAGCTTCGATCATCGTCATTCTTGTCATGTCAGTACCCCGCCTTCTGGCGCTGTCGGCGAATGTGATCAGGCATTTCCGCGTAGACGCCTTCAAAGATATCGCGAACGGAAGGCTTGCCACCGGCGTGCAGCGTGCCGTGGCTTTCCGCCTCCTTCTGCGCTTCGATGACCTCATCCATGATCTCTGCCTCCGTCTGCTGGTGACGCTCCTCTGACCAGGCGCCAAGCACGATGAGATGGTTCTTCAGACGCAGTATGGGATCGCCGAGTGGCCATGCCTCGGACTCGGTCTTGGGACGATATGCGCTGGGATCATCCGAGGTGGAATGTGCGCCCGCACGGTACGTCACATACTCCACGAGTGTGGGACCAAGATTACGGCGAGCCCGCTCGACAGCCCATTTCGCCACCGCATGAACGGCGAGATAATCATTGCCATCCACGCGCAGCGCCGGGATGCCGAAGCCAAGGCCTCGGGCTGCGAATGTGCCGGAGCCCCCACGGGCTATTCCCTGAAAGGTGGAGATTGCCCACTGGTTGTTGACGATGTTCAGAACGACCGGCGCTTTGTAGGTTGAAGCAAAAACGAGGGCCGAGTGAAAATCCGATTCCGCCGTGGAGCCATCTCCGATCCATGCGGCAGCAATTTTCGTGTCGCCCTTGATGGCCGACGCCATGGCCCAGCCGACCGCCTGCACATATTGCGTTGCCAGATTGCCAGAAACGGTGAAGAATCCATGGTCCTTGGCCGAATGGAGAACCGGCATTTGCCGACCGTGCAGAGGATCGTTCTCGTTGGAAAAAATCTGGTTCATCATGGTCACGAGCGGATAGTCGTCCGCGATCAGCAGACCTGCCTGCCGATAGGTGGGGAAGTTCATGTCACCCTTCGACAAAGCCTTCCGAAAGGCGCAACTGACCGCTTCTTCACCCAGATGCTGCATGTAGAACGAGGTTTTGCCCTGCCGCTGCGCCATGACCATGCGGGCATCAAATGCTCTCAGCCGCATCATGTTGCGAAGCCCGATCAGCAGCTCCTCATGGGATAGCGTGCCCGCCCATGGTCCCACCGCCTCTCCGTGACGGTTGAGAACGCGGATGATCGAATAGGCCAGATCGCGCATGGATTCCGGTGCTGCATCAATGTCCGGGCGTGGCACGGCACCGGCTGCAGGTATCTTGACGTTGGAAAAATCCGGCTGTCCGCCGGGCCTTACCGCCGGTTCCGGCACATGCAGGCTCAAGCCGCTCGTCGTTTCCGTCATTGCTTTCCGCTCCTCCACAGAACATCCGCCTCCTCAAACGGTCGAAACCATCACAAGCCGCGCGCAATCACCATGCGCTGAACATCGCTCGTTCCTTCGTAAATCTGGCATATCCGAACATCTCTATAGATCCGCTCGACAGGGTAATCGGCCATGTAGCCGTAGCCGCCATGGATCTGGATGGCGTCGGAGCAAACACGCTCCGCCATTTCAGATGCAAAAAGCTTCGCCATGGATGCCTGCGAAAGGCAGGGCTCGCCTGCCTCTTTCAAGGCTGCGGCGTGAAGAACCAGCTGCCGGGCAGCCTCGATCTGCATGGCCATGTCTGCAAGCCGGAAAGCAACTGCCTGATGTTCGCTGATTGCCTTTCCGAATGCTTTTCGCTGACTGGAATAATCCTTCGCCGCCTCGAAGGCGGCGCGCGCCATGCCAACCGCCTGGGCGGCTATGCCGATGCGCCCGCCTTCGAGATTGGCCAGCGCGATCCTGTATCCCTCACCCTCGTCACCCAGCCGCAACGATGCGGGCACACGCATGTCCGTGAACGCAAGCTGACAGGTATCGGAGGAATGCAGGCCAAGTTTTTCCTCGACCCTTATAACCTCGTAACCTGGTGTGTTCGTGGGAACAATGAAGGCAGAGATACCCTTCTTGCCCGCCTGTGGGTCGGTTACGGCAAAGACGATGATGACATCACCGTTCTTGCCGGACGTGATGAATTGTTTTGCGCCATTGATCACGTAGTCGTCGCCATCGCGAATGGCGCGAGTCCTAAGGTTGGAGGCGTCTGATCCCGCATGGGGTTCGGTCAGTGCAAAGCCGCCGATCCATTCGCCGATGCTCAGTTTCGGGAGAAAACGGTTTCGCTGCTCTTCCGTACCGAATTTAAGGATGGGCACGCATCCAACCGAATTGTGCACGCTCATGATCGTTGAGCACGATCCATCTGCCGCAGCGATTTCCTCGAGAGCCAGCGCATAGGCAACGGCTCCCACATCGGATCCACCATAGTCCTCGTCAACCAGCATTCCGAGAAAGCCCAGCTCACCCATTTCCCGCAATTCCTTTGCGGGAAATCGACTTTCGCGGTCTCGCTCGGCTGTGCCCGGCGATAATCGATCACGCGCAAAGGCACGAGCCATGTCTTTGATTTGCTGCTGAGATTCGTTGAGAATCATACGGCCTCCCTAACGAAGGCCGCGATGCCATCTGGGCTTCGCCGTTTGCCTGATGCAGTCACTTTCCACCTCCTTGGAAAGAGCCATTTGCGCTTTTCCCCTCCTCCAAGGCTGAAGCGCTACAACCGATGAAAAATCACTCAGGTTGCATATGAACGGTAACACCACATCCTTTACGATTCAAAACCAAACAGAGTGGCATTAATTGCCATCTTCAATCGTTTGATCTAGAATTTGACAAAAGGTTAGATCATTTGATCCATGATGGAACTCGATAGCTTCGACCAGAAAATATTGCATGTCCTCAGCGAGGATGGGCGCATCAGTTGGCGTGATCTTGCCGACCGCATAGGCCTGTCATTTTCGCCAACCCTGCGGCGTGTCCGCAAGTTGGAGGAACAGGGAATTATCAGAGGATATACAGCAGTCTTTGACGAAAACCGCCTGTTGGGGAACATGGGCGTGTTCATATCCGTCACGCTGGAACGGCAGATCAAGGATGCCCTTGTGACATTCGAGCACAGCGTCGCATCCATGCCCGAGGTGGTGGGAGGCTACCAAACCAGTGGCAGTTCGGACTACCTGATTCACGCCATGGTCAGAGATCTCGCGCATTATCAGCAGCTTCTCGATTTTCTGACGACCGTACCCGGCGTCGCTCGTATCCAGTCCAACTTTGCGACGAAAACCTTCGTCCGCCGTTCGGCTGCCTTCACCGGTGAGTGAATTCTATCCAGCCTTGCTTTCCGGCGGAAATTGCAGAGCGATCAGTCTGACCTCATCTGCCCAGGCGTGCCTCGCTTCCGCCGTCGTCAAGTTATGGTCCGCATCGGCGATGTAAACGATGCGTGGATTGCCATAGCGGCTGGTCAGCAATCGTCCACGCGGGCCAAAATTCGTTTCCAGCATCGCGGCGCCGATATCACCTTCGGTAAAGATGATGGTCATCCGCGTGTCATTGGCAACAATGGCGTTGAAATCCTGCGAGAGCTTTGCGAAACGCGGGGAGAGGAATGGAAAGCGCACCATGAGCGGCGTCGTGAATGACACGAATTTTCCAACAATCATCGCCCATAGATTAACTATGCCATTTTTGACCCGAACATCGCCACTGAGGACCCGGCGCCAGAATGTGGACGACATCAGCTTCGCGCCATAGCTTGCCAGAGGTTGACGCGATGAAATCAGCAATGCCTCTACATCGGCATCGTCCGGGATATAGAAATCGAAAACATTGACCGGCACCACACCACTGAAACGTCTGTCCCTGACACCACTCTGGAACGCGGCCCAACCGCCGCTGCACCGCCCGGTCACGACGACGGGGAACAGACGTCGTTCTTCCAGAAACTGCATGGCGGCATCGATATCTTCCAGTTGCCCTTCCCCGTAGATGATCTGCTCCGGTCGACCGGGAACTGCTGGACTGTCAGCGATGTTGGCCATATCGAAACGCAGGCTTGGCACGCCGGACTTTGCGAGATCCCTGCAAAGCTTGGCAGATATCCGACCCCAGCCGGACGCACGCTCATAGCCGGTCGGAAGAACAAGCACGGTGGCACCGGTGCGTGGACCTTTTGGCTCCGAGAGGACGCCATACAGGCGGTTATCCTGTCCAAACCGCACGGGCGTTTCCTGAAAACCTTCCCCTTGCAGGGCAGCGGTTGTTGGCAGAGCGAATGGCTCATGACCGTGTCTTATCGAAGGGGTTTTACTTGCGATTTCGGCAGCCCACTCGGCCAGTGTTTCAATGGCGGAGGTCGGTGGCACTGAAAACAGCACATCCCGGATGAATCGATCATAGCCCTCGAACACGAGGGCTCTGGTGTCTACGCCAAGCGTCTTTATGTGCTCGGCAAACTCCACATCAGCGTGACGGTTTTCCTGCTGGAGCAGCAATATGTCGGCTGCGGGTGCCTTTGTGCCCGATGCGATGTTTAGCTTGCGCAGGCCTGCCGCTACCGGTTCGGGAATGACCTGCTCTCCCATGGACGGACCACTGGTACCGGTGTTGGGAATCGATCCCTGATTGGCGATCCGGCTTAGAGCAACGAATTCTCTCAACCAGTGACGACCGGACAATGCGGGTGCGGCAAGGGCCAGACCCGCAACGCCCCCCGATTGCTCTGCCACATTCCACGCGATTGCGCCGCCAATGCCGTGCCCGACAAACAAGATGCGATCCGCGCCGGATAGTGCCCTCAGCTTTTCCGCAGCTGCCCGTGTTGTTTTGAGCCAGATATCAAGACCAGCATCATAGCTGGCGCGATCAAGGGCGTCACCGGTTCCGGGATAGTCGAAGCGCATACTCGCCATCCCGCGCTTTGAAAGCTCGACGGCAAGTCGTTGCCAGAATTTGCGCGCGCAGAGTTCCTCAAATCCCCAGGAGCCGACGAACAATACCGCCGTATCCGTCATCTCTGGACCCAACAAGGAGGAATTTTCGGGAACCAGCTGCGCATCTGCCGGCCTGAAAAGACCAACGGTATCTGCGAATGTCACGGGGTAATCCGCAGCGATCTGGGCGTTCTTTCCCTTTATCTCATGCAGACCGACCATGGCATTCATCCCCCTTGACCCCCAACCCTTGCGAAACGCGCTGTGACAATGCCTGAGCGATATTAAACAATACTTGAGATAGTCTTGACGCTGCGGCGCCACGGTCCCTCACGCTACGGCTCAAAGATCGGACGCTGGCCTTCTGCCTGAATGTGCCGCCACCAGGATAGCGTTGAGCTTTTCATAATATTGAGAGGATTCGGACGTTCCCTTGAACCCTTCTATGCCGGGGAAGTGCGTATCTCTTTCGATCCACCACCGATCGACACCGATTGCCAGCGCTTTTTCCAGTACCCTTAACAAATCCCCTTCCCTGTCGGGATCGTAGCACCAGCCGGTTCCCAAATCGCGAAGGATTTCCGGGGTGCCGCCCCGTTCGGTTCCGATGACGGGAACACCATAAGTCGCCGCTTCCATCAGGATCAGGCTCTGCGGCTCGTGCCAGCGAGACGGAACGACAATGACATCAGCAAGCCTGTAGACTTCTTCCGGCGGGACAAATCCAAGAAACTGCACAGGTGCGTTTCCAGCAAGTGATTTCAAATGTTGGACATAGTCCTCACGACCGCGACCGGCGATCAACAGTGTCGCCTTTTCAGGATTGGAGAGCTTGAGAAATCCGGAAATAAGATCTTCGACGCCTTTCTCTTCTGCCAGCGCGCCGAGATAGCCAAAGGTGAAGCGCTCGCTCACGCCACTTTTTCGTCCCACCAGCGGGGCGTGGAACAGCGCCTCGCTTCGATTGGCATTGAGCAGTACATGCCAATCCGCATTCGGCAGAACATCGTTTTTCAAATATCGCTGGCGCAATGCGTCGCTGACCGAAATTGCCGTGACACCGTCGCCATTGCTGGATTTGATACGTGAGGTGAGAATACGACATTCCAGGCAAGGCTTTGCACAGTTTCCGGAACTGCGGAACATGCTCGATTTTGGGCAAAGCAGAGCATAATCATGCAGGTGCAGGCAGAGCGGAATATTCAGCGCACTTGTGGCCGCAAAGATCGCCGGCTGCATACGAGCGGAATTATGCGCGTAGACGAGGTCGACCTTTTCCCGGGCCAGTAACTCCATCATTTCCCGTGTCGAAGTGGCACCCAAGGCGCTCCGAATATGCCAGGCCAGCTTGGTAAGCTTACCTACTGCGGGTTTGCGTGGACCAGGCAGATAGCTGTTGTGCCAGTTTATTCTAAGGACCCTGATGCCATCACTGTTGACGCTTTCACCGGGCGGGGCGACCGCATCGCCCTCGAGCCCCAGAGAAAGAATGATGACCTCGTGATAACGCGAAAGTTCTGCCGCGCACATGCGTGCCACGATTTCTGCACCCCCCTCCTCCTGAGGTGCGAATGTCTGTGCGACGATACAGATTTTCATCGGTTTCGCATTTTCTCCATGACGCACTCGCTCTTGATAAAGGGCTGGCGAGGCTGATGATTGGATACTATTTCAGCAGACGTAAACATTACATCAAGCACGCGAAATAGCAGCGAGGAGTGCGCTTGCACTCTTGCTCCAGGAAAACTGTGCTGCCCGCACCCCGCCCTTCGTGATCATCTCGCTCCGCAGCTGGGGATTTTCCGAAAGCAGGTCGATCGATTGAACCATCTGAGCACTCGAATTCGGATCGAAATAGAGAGCGGCATCGCCGCAGACCTCGCGTGCTGGTTCAATATTCGAAGACAGGACCGGACATCCGAGGTACATTGCCTCCAGCGGTGGAATTCCAAATCCCTCATAAAGGCTCGGAAAGAGAAGAGCCGTCGCGTTTTTATAAAGAGCCGCAATTTCTTCATCGGAAAGCCGCCCGGTAAATACCACGCGGCCGTTTTGCGGGCCCTTGCCAACGCCGCTGGCATCATCCTTGAAGACACTTGAGGCAGCTGCGCCGACTATAGCGAATGTGGGAGCCCGTTCTCCCATGGATGAGATGGCCTCAATGGCGCGGCCGATATTCTTGTTGGGTGTCGGAGAGCCCACAAAAAGCAGATAGGCGTTTTCAGCAAGGCCGAGGCGTCCAAGGACGGTTTCGTCCGGGACAATGTTGGCCATATGCTCGCAGCTGTTGGGGATAACGGAAACATCAGTCGCGCCGATTGTTTGCGCCAGCTCCCGACGCGAGAATTCCGAGACCGTCGCGATCTTGCCTCTGCGCGCAAGAATATGCCCAAGCGATCCGTGGACAGCCCGGTAGGAACGGGAAAAATTCTCCGGTGTGCGAAAGATCATCGCGTCATGGATGACGGTCAGGCTTCTGCTGTGCAGGATCGGGCCGCTATTGCACAAATTCACCAGTCGACCGGCACGGGCGGCGGCAAAGAGTTGGGTCTGTTCCCACAGATGTCCTGAAAGAGTGCCGACATGACGCTGCTTTATGGCCGACAGTTTAAGGTCGAGCTCCGCATTTGCAGGTGCCAGCAAGACCCATTCTTCCTGAGAGCCCGAAGCAATCAGATGTTCATCCAATGCTTTGACGATCTCGCGCGCGAAGCGCTGCACGCCGCTGGTTTTTTGAGACAAGAAGCGACCATTGATGAAATTCTTCATATGCGGCTAATGCTCTCAGCGGAAGGTTTACTCACAATGGTGCGATAGAGGTCCATAAGCTCCTGATTCGTCCGCTCGCTGCGATACCGCTCCATGAAGCGTTGATATCCAGCCGCACCCATTCGTGCCCAGCTTTCTCGATTGCGTGATGAGATGGCTCGCGCCAGCGCCACGTGGTCTCCAGCGGGAAAGAGAATGCCGGTAACGCCATCACTTACGACAGACTGCAAACCTCCGACAGCAGATGCGATAACCGGTTTATGAGCGCGCATTGCTTCGAGCGCAACCAACCCGAAGCCTTCCCAGCGCGAAGGCATTACAACAACATCGCAAACCGCCATTTGACCCGTAATCTCTTCGGCAGACTTCCAACCCAGGAATTCGACATTTGCCGGGGTAGCCTGCTTGAGATGGTCCCGATTTGTGACATGTGCACCAATGATGCGAAAGACCGCCGTTTCGCCAAGCGAGGCTGCAGCTTCAAGAAGAACGTCCACGCCTTTTTGCCTGTCCAGGCGGCCAACGAAGAGCACTTTTGTGCGTTCGTCCTTCCACTGGGCCGGGACACTTTCTGGCGGTCTTGACGATATGCCGTTTTCGATCACCCTCATACGATCCGCGGGTATACCGGCCTTGAGGCCCTGCTGATACTCATGGTCCGAGATGGCCACAATAATTCGCGAAAGAGGGACCAGGGCCCTCTCGACCCATCGGGCTGGATATTTCAGGTTGCCAAGTGTCTGCATGTCGAACACCCAGCCGTGGGGGCAATAGACGACTGGCGGAAACTGTCCCGGTAGCGCGCTGATCGCCCTGACGATTGCCCCGGCAAAAGTGGAATGTGCATGGACGATATCAGGCCTGAATTCCCTGACTTGTCGCGCCACTGCGGCACCCAGCGCAGGAAGCGCGGTTAATCGTCTTTTCCGCGCGAAGGTGGAGACGCAGGAGGGAGGGATGTTCTTTAGAAAGCTGACATGAGCGTCGGGAACCAGTAGCCTCACATTTTTTTCACCCAGCACTGCGATCTGAGCCGGGACCGTTTCGTTCAGATAGGTCGCGGGGCCGCCCGGCAAGGTCTCAAAGACGTGCAGAATCCTCATGATCCCCTCATTCATGATACAGCATCGAATGCGATCTGCTCTTTCACCGTGACTTAAAGCCCAAAATTCTTAATAATATGAAATGTAAGGGGAAAATAATAAATGTTATCTTCCGCGATATCAGGGGAAGACTTGTTTGCAGATGCACACTACGTCTCCAAGCAATTTAGTTCTACGCGGGACTGAATACACCTGACTGTTGTTCAATATATTTAAATGGTTGCAACGGCATAAGTGGGCCTGAAGCTCAACAAAGGCACTTGTCGTGGACAGAGGGCAGCGGATTTGAAGATCTGCATCGTATCGCAGACGTTTGCTCCCCAGGAAGAGGGTGGCGCGGAAATCTCTGCGCGGCTTGGCGCGGTCCAGCTGGGGCAGCGCCATGATGTCACGGTATTGGCACTCGGCAAGGCAGGCGATCCCGTTGCCCCGACCGGTGAGAGGCAACTGCCCGGTGGCATCCGTCTGGTCCGAATTCAGTGGAACAATACCTATCTCCCGCTGCCGCGGAAATCCTCGGTCGGGTTGATAAGACGCGCAGGCTGGCACCTGCGCACGGCATTGGGTGCAGTCTGCCCTCAAGAACTGACGCAGTTTCTGATACGGGAGAAATTCGACCTCATTTATGCGCAGAACTCTTCCTATATGCAGCCTGCCCTGTTCATTGCGGCACGCCAGGCAAATGTACCCATTTGCCTGCATTTGAGGGATTATGGCCTGCTCTGTCCCAAGACCAGCATGTTTCGCAATGGTCAAAACTGTGAGCGTCCCTGTTTCGACTGCTCTCTTCTCAAGCAGCGCGTGTCGTCACTAAACGGGTCGGGCATGACGGTGATTGCCGTCAGCGAGGCGTTGCGGCAAAGATTCGCCGACAATGGCCTGCTTCAGGACGCCAAATGGCACGTCATGCACAACACCAATGCGGCAGAAAGCAGTTTCGAAACCAGCCTGGTTGGCAGACGGGAGCCAAAGTCGAAAACATTCACCTTCGGTTATCTTGGCGCAATCTCCGAAGAGAAGGGCATCGGGGATCTGTTGCAGGCGTTCAGCTCCGTTTGCGATAAAAACGATGCCCGGCTGGTTCTGGCGGGAAGAGGCCGTGAGAACGACGTCAAAAAACTGAAAAAAAGGGCTGCAGGAAAGGCGGTTGAGTTTACCGGCTTTGTTCCTCCCGAAAATGTCTATCGGCAGGCCGATGTGATGGTCTTGCCATCCCGCTGGCACGAACCGCAAAGCCGCATATTGATCGAGGCGCCAATCTACGGCCTTCCGGTAATTGGCACGATGCGGGGCGGAACGACCGAGATCATCAATCAAAACCAGACCGGCTGGCTCTACGACCCGGACCAGCCCGGCGCCTTGGCCGATCTCCTGACCAAAGCTATCGAGATCGGCCAGGAGCAATGGTGGAAACAGCGGGATACTCTGTTTCCCGGCATAGCGAACTTCAAAGGCACGGCAGAGCAATCCGATTATTATGGACGTCTGGAAGCGGTGCTATTGAGTGCGGCAGCACGCTGAGATTATCCTCGCAGCTTAGTTATCGCCCGTTTGAAACGTGCCTTCCGGCTTGTCTTTCCAGAATTTTCCCAGCCACAGATCGGTTGATGGCGGCCTGAATGCCCCGAAGGCAGAGGTTGGGCTGAAAGTCATTTCGCCGAACAGGGGGCCCGATTCCTTGTCGTAGAAATCGATGCGAACAAATTCGAACCCCTGTGCCAGAGTGCGTGCCGCAGCTAGAATTTCATCCAGATGCGGAGGACGAGGCAACTCACCCAGCTCCAATGGATAATAGTGACCGAAATCGAGCTTGTTCCAGTTTTCGTCGTAGAAGCAGCGGCGATGATCCGAAAAGCGTGCGGTATCGATCTGTATGCACGGGATGTCGTTCTCAAAGCAGAACAGCTTGTAGTCGACTGGCGCCTCACCATTGTCGCCGATGAATGGCTCAATGAAAATTTCCGGATCGATGTGGTTATACCACTCTTCCGCCAGCCTCCACGCCGTTCGCCCTGCCAGCCAGGCCGCACATTTTTCCTTAGCACCGACCAGATCTTCCGGCCCGTAGACGAAGATGTTGCGATCAGATCCGTGATTGACCTTGATCACATAGGGAAACGGCAAAGGCGGGCAATCATCGAGATTTTTACCACGCCAGAGGGTCGGCGTCACCCATTTGTCGCCCAGCACCTTGGCCACATGTGCCTTCACCGCAATCTTGTCGCTGAGCATTATCAGCCGGGGATCGGATGCCGGGCTTGTCCATGCTATTTTCCGCGCGGCGAGATGCTCATTCAGTGTCTTCGGGTTATCGAGGTCAGGCCAGAGCTTATGATATCTGTAGTACTGCAATTGGGTGGCCTGCTTGATTGGCAGGCTGTTGATGGTGGCGTGGTAAAGGCTTTTCAACAGGCGGCGTATTGCTGAATGCTTCGGCTGATCAGATGCCATGGTTCCCCAACCCTCGCTGAACTCGTCTGGTACTCAAATATCTTTGCTTACGGGCGCGACGCTCGCCACAGCAATGTGCTGGATATGGACGCCGTCACAAGCGCGGTGAAAAAGGCGGAAAGTCCCGCTCCGATAAAGCCGAAGGAGCTGATCAGAATGACGCTCATCGCGATCGACAGTAGGACACTGGAAAGGTTGACGAAGGCGTAATGGGCGTCTTTTCTCAAACTGTTGAGGCCAAGACCCATCAGGTCGGTGCAGGAGCGCACGACCGCGGTGAGCAGCAGAAGCGCAAACATTCCCTGATGCTCTCCAAGTTCCGGCATATTCATGAAGTGGACAAGAATATTGCCGCTCAAAAATATGGCGAGACCGAGAGCAAAGGCGACGGCAGCGGTTTTTGTGAACTGCCAGACCATCGCTTCCCGCCACTCTCTCATCGATCCCGTATTGTAGGCCTTGAACAGCACAGGAACCGCAACCTGCAATACCGCCGTCGAGATCAAGGTCTGCAATGCATTGGCCAGTGACCAATAGAATGTGTAGACGCCGGTCAAGGAAAGCGTGAGCAAAAGTGAAACGATATATCGATCAGCATAGACGAGGCCGACATTGCTCATGTCGCTGATGTAGATCAGCCATGCCCGACGCATCCGCTTGCGAACCCAGCGCAGCCGCACCGGCGCCTGAAAAATACGCCTGATGGGCCAGCCACGCAGAAACCATGCAAGCCCCAGGAACATCAGAATATAACCGCAACTCCAAGCGGTCATGATCGCTTCGATTGTGCGAAGAGACTGAAATGCCAAGCCAAGCCCGATGACCGGCACGATCCAGGATGAGGTCCTTAGAAAAAACAGCACATTTGCCTGACTGGACATTTCCTGCGCAATCAAGGGCACGTGAATGTCGCAGGAAATCGTTTCCAGCCAGACGACCAGAAGAATGAGGAAATAGAGCGGGGTTACAGAATGACCCAGCAAGAAGGCGACTGTCAGCACAACAGCCGTCATCACGGCGAGAGATGTGACCGTCACAAGCAAGCGGGTCTTCATGTAAAGACCTGCGACACCGGAGGTCTTGCCACTCACATCTCGAGAGATGAAATAATTCAGGCCCCAGCCCAATGCCGCGGGGGCGGCATTGACGACGCCAAGCGCAAGGCCGTACACGCCGGCAGCCTCAAGCCCCATAAATTTGACGATGTAGAAGGAAAGCGCAAAACGCAAAACCAGCGTGGAGCCACGAAGCCCCATATTGAAGAGTACATTCATGCCGGAAAAGGATCGACCTTGTAGAAAAGGGATCCTGATAGCAGCCCGGTTGTTGTCTTCAGCCAATTTCATTCCTCAATATTGCAGCCCGGAATGCGTCATCCGGACAAGCCTTATGTCCTCCATTCCACTTTCCTCCAGTGAAACGAGGGCAATCACGACACTGCCGGTATCTTCCTCGTGCTGCATGAGGAATACTTCGTCGAATACGTGGCTTTCACCCGAATGGATGCTCGATTTTGTTGCCACACCGCCATCTACCACGATGCAATCGAATTTTTCTCCTTTTTCGTCCTGCGCATCGCGCAAAACGCCGTGGCCTCCACGTCCGTCAATCGCGGCAAAGTGCAGACACGGCAAGGCCTCGACAGCATATGGTGCGTCCAGCGCCGGCCGATCCGCTGCTTCCGGCAGAAGCATCGCTGTGAGCAATGGATCGTGCGCCGCGGCATCGACAAGCAAAACCCTGCGTCCCAGCTTTGACACTTCTGCCGCCAGATTAAAGGCAGCGTAAGGCGCACGGTTTTTGACACCTGTGGAAACGACGAGGATGGAATGATTGTTGCCCGGGCTCATTCCCGAGGACACAGTGCGGGCAAGGGCGCTGAAGTCGTCACCCGCAGATGCGCTCAACGACTTGGTGTCGACTTCCCGAACAAGTCGGCTTGTCTGCGCAGTGCTGGGAAAAGGACGTTCCTCGTCCATGTGTGGCGGTGGCAATTGAGCCTGCCTTCCTTCCTCTCTGTCTGCTTCCGCGTCGACATCCTTGCGCGGCTTGCGAAGAAGACGTTGCGGCTCGTAGGGCAGGCTGCGAAACTGATCGCGGACAACAAGGAGGCCAGCGGCCAGCATCAGACCCAGAATTCCACCACCCGCCACGATCAAGGCACGCGGTGGTCCTGCGGCACGCAGAGGAGGCTCGGCGCTAGAAATGATCTGCGGGTTCTCATTGGAAGTGCCCTGCTGTTCCGACAGCTGCTTGGTGCGCAGCAGGAAGGCCTCATAGACCGCGCGGTCGCTTTCGAGTTTGCGCTGCAGTTCGCGCAGACGCACCATCGTCTGTTCGTCGCTATTGAGTGTTGTCTTCAGCGCATCTGCGTTTTTGCGCAACAGTGCCAACTGGTTTTTCAGGCGCTCCAGATTGCCCGACGTCGCGGTCGCGAAATTGCGCAATTGCTCATCAAGAATATTCGCCAGCGACTGGCTACGGGCGCGCGCAGCCTGCAGGGATGGATGCTGGGCACCCAGAGAGGCAGCCTGAACCTGCTCCTCCTCGCGACTTTCCTGATAACGCGCGCGCAGCGAAATGATCGCAGGCGTCAAGGACGTGTCTGGGATTGAACGCAGATACTGACTGTCGTTTCTGGCGCGGTTCAACTCCGCCACCAGCGCCTCGCTTTCGGCGACTGTCGCGGACAGTCTGGAAATTTCCGTATTGGCGTCGGCAATGCGCTGCTCGACATCTGGTCGGCCCTGAATATCGGCAAGATTATGTTCCGCACGGTATGCCTGCACGGCGCGATCGCCGTCTTCCACGGCCTTGCGCAGCTGGTCGAGTTGGGCGGCAAGTCCACCGCCTGTTCGGCGCAACACGTCACTGTTCATCTCAACGCGGACCTGCGTATAGGTCGTGGCAATGAGATTAGCGAGTTCGGCCGCCCGTTGCGGGCTGTCCGATTTCACGGAAACGTTGACGACGAAGCTGCGTCCGACAGCGGAAACGGACGTGACTTTTCTCAAGGCATCAAGCGCCAGATTGCTGCGGCTTTCCTTGTCCGGATAAAAAGGCTTAGCCGCCCCGAACTTTGGATCGTCGTAAAGCTTCTCGCTCTCTACTATACGCGACAAGACCTGCGCCGAGGTGATAATATATTGCTGGTTCAGAACATGGGAATCCACAGCGCGAGGCTGTCCGGGCAGATCGCTCTCAAGAACGCGCGATCCCTCCGGATCCAGCAATATCTGTGACGTCGCTATGTAGTAATTCGGCATGAGCAGCGAAGCGCCGAACGCCAGCGCCCCGCAAATGATGCCGATTAGGATGATGAAGAGGATGTTGCGCCATAACAATAGTGCCAGTCGCATAAGATTGTGCGTACCGCCTGCTTCCTCACGCGGATGTGGATCGTAAGACGTGGTGCCGTTCATCGCCATATCTGTCTACGATCCCATATTCCTGCGGAGCCGCCCCGCGGGTTTCCTGACATTGGTGTTTCGTCGCATCCCGGCATCCGCACCTGTCGAGCGATGAATTCAGCACTTCAGATACTGCTCTCATTTGCTCACATGTCATAGGACGCCTGAAGCATTGGCCATTGGTCAATCTATGGATGACGAGTTAATATACCGTTTTTCTTGGAAGAGATGAGTATTGAGGGAGCGATGCGAGCGAATCTATGACCACCTGGACAATCCGGCCTTTTTTCTCAATGTGGCCGATTTTCCCGAGTGTCCGTCTTCCATGCTTAAAGGTGACCGAAATGCTCCCTGCGGTCTCACGGGGACAGGAACGCACAGGGCCCGAAAGCCTGCCGATGAACGAGGATGGACGTCCCTTTTGCACGATTAAGCCGAGGAACTAGAGTATCCGCTTGATCAGGCGGCCCTTGCCAGCGCTTTAGCGACACTCATCACCTGGATGAAGCTAGGCCGGGAAACAGTGCGAAGCTCATTTCCCGGCCACGTTTTGAGTTTTATCGAGCAAGATCAGGCCGCAGCGCGGTAACGATGCTCTGTCTGACCATTGCTTTCCAGCTGGAACCGCTCAAGTTGCGTTCTCAACTGACGCGCCTCATCTGCCAGAACCTGGCTGGCCGCAGTCGTTTCTTCAACCATTGCAGCATTTTGCTGGGTCATCTGGTCCATGTGGTTGACCGAACTGTTGATCTCGGTGAGGGCCGTGGATTGCTCCTCGGCGGCCCGCGCAATAGTCGTGACGTGATCATCGACGCGATTGACGAGAGTTTCGATCTCCTTCAACGCCTCACCCGTGGACAGAACGAGGGAGACACCGCCCTTTACTTCATCCGCGGACGTGTTGATGAGCGACTTGATTTCCCGCGCGGCATTTGCCGAGCGCTGAGCAAGTTCACGCACTTCCTGCGCAACGACGGCGAAACCGCGTCCCGCTTCACCGGCGCGCGCGGCTTCGACACCGGCGTTCAGGGCAAGCAGGTTGGTCTGGAAAGCAATCTCATCGATAACGGAGATAATCTGGCCGATTTTCTGCGAGGACTGCTCAATACGGCCCATGGCATCAATAGCGTTGCGAACGATATCGCCGGACTTGCCTGCGCTACTCTTCGTTTCGCGAACCATCTGCGTCGCTTCGTTGGCGCGAGCTGTCGAGGTCTTGACCGTTGTTGTGATTTCTTCCAGCGCAGCGGCGGTTTCTTCCAGGGCAGCAGCCTGCTGCTCTGTGCGACGGGCAAGCTGATTTGCCGAGGAGGAAAGCTCGCCGGAGTTATCAGTGATTGTCCCTGCGGCCTGGCGGATCGTCTGCATGGTGCCACGCAGGGTGGCGAGCGTCTGGTTGACGTTCGTTTGCAGTTCGGCGAAGGCACCCTGGTAGCTGCCACTCATCTCCTGTGTGAGGTTAGCTTCAGAGAGCGCAGCGATCACGCGGCGCACTTCAGTAATCCCGCGATCAACGTTTACGACCAGCTCGTTCACGCCTTCTGCAAAACGCTGCAAGTCAGGATCTTCATAGCTCTTGGCAATACGCTTGGAGAAGTCACCGGCAGCGGCAGCGGCGACGATACCGCTGATGGAGGATTGCAGATCCTTGCTCTGCGCGGTGATGGCGGCTTCCTGGGCTTCCATTTCGCGCATTTGCGTTTCGTTTGCTCTAAAGATTTCCAGAGCGCGGGCCATTTCGCCGATTTCGTCCTGCCGATCGACACCTTCGATCTTTTCGCTCAGGTCGCCCTTGGCAAGGCTGCTCATGCGCTGGGTCAGCATGCGCACAGGACGCGAAATGCCGCGACCACCGACCGCAAGCGCCGCAAGGACACCGCCGACAATCGATACGACTGCTGTCGTGATCAGGACGATCATCGTAAAGCTCGATACAGAAAGTGCATGCGCACGAGATTCAGTCAGCGCATTGCCGGAATAGGTGCTGTAAACCTTGATTGCTGCGGTCACCGCCTTTTGACCTTCCAGGCTGTCGTTGAGGCCAGCCTTGATGGTATCGGTGGTCACAGCCGGACCGGAAGCCAGTTTTACAAGGGCGCGGATCTTGTCGAAATAGGCATTAAGCGCAACGCCGATATCCTGGAGCTGCTTCTTTTCGGTCTCATCCGCTGCAGCCGCGATCTTCGGCAGGCGCTCCAGCATTTCCTTGGCACGCTTTTCGGTATCGGCTGCAAAATCGGCTGATTTCTCGGGGGCGAGGACAAGCTGGTAGGTCAAGCGGCTCATCGCAATCACGTCGATGCGCAAATCCATTGCTTCTCGCGCGGCTTCTTCCTTCGCGCCGGTATCTTTCAGTGCCGCGCCCAGTGACATAAGTCCCTGAGTTCCGGCAATGGTGATGGCGAAGGCTGAAAAACCCATGAGCGCAACCACCAGGCTCACTTTCTTCAAAATCGATATATTGCTGATTTTCATATTGAACACCGGTTGGTTGATTTCTCATCTTCGAGAGCGGCGAATGCCAAATGCAGCACGATGCCACGTCGTTGACATAGATACGCCTAAATCCTTTCCGTAGTGTTGAAATTGCCCAGCGCTCCGGCTGCGTTTCCCGGCATACGCGGGATTTTTCGACTATACTTAAAAAAAAACCTACTCTTTCAAGAATGAAAAGTTGCGCCGGCGCGATAGACTACGCCGCCTGGTAGCAACCGCACGAACCATCGAGCTCTCTGTTCAGAGCGGGACTTCATAGGTCGGCGCGGTTATTCTGCGCTTTCGTCAAAACTCATTCGTCTGGCCAACGACGCAACCATGCTAAATCCTCACTTCGTCAGGCGTCACCCTGCCCGCAGCCTCGTCTCGCCAGCCGCACACTCACTGGCAGGCTGCTTAACGCTCGAATTTGCGAGGCAACGCTCCCGGCATCAAACCCTGCGGCCGTCGGCGCCGAAAAGATGTGCGTTGGCGATATCGAAGGAGAGCGGAGCGGTTTCGCCTATGCGCAACTGTTTCTGTCCCTCCAGCAAGACGGTTACAGCCTGACCATCCGCCGTGGTGGTGTAGATGACCGTCGACCCACCGAGATGCTCGACCAGTTGGACCTTTCCTTCACCTAGACTCGCAGATTGGATGTGCGCGTTGAAATGCTCCGGGCGGATGCCGAGTGTCAGGGTTTCACCATCTTCTGCCTCCAGCGAACGGTCGAGAACGATCTGTTGGCCAGACACCTCAATCGTTCTGCGGGATGGATCGCTGGAGACCAGCCTTGCCGTCAGAAAATTCATTTTTGGCGAACCGATGAAGCCAGCCACAAACTGATTTGCCGGTTGATTGTAAAGATCGAGCGGCCGCCCGACCTGCATGATACGCCCTTCACGCAGCACGACAATCTTGTCGGCCATGGTCATGGCCTCTACCTGATCATGTGTTACATAGATCATGGTGCTGCCAAGCGTCTGATGCAGCTTGGCGATTTCCACGCGCATCTGCACGCGCAACTCTGCATCGAGATTGGACAGCGGTTCGTCGAAGAGGAATATCTTCGGCTCTCGCACGATCGCCCGGCCAATCGCAACGCGCTGGCGCTGGCCGCCCGAGAGCGCTTTCGGCTTGCGCTGTAAGAGCGGACCGATTTGCAGCACGTCGGCCGCTTTCTGGACCCGAGCTTCGATTTCAGGGCGTTTATATCCGGCTGTTTCAAGGCCGAAAGCCAGGTTCTTGTACACGCTCATATGCGGATAAAGAGCGTATGATTGAAAGACCATGGCGATGCCGCGTTTGGAAGCAGCCGTTTCGTTGACCTTCTCGCCATCGATCAGAAGATCGCCGTCCGATATCTCCTCCAATCCGGCTATCATTCGCAAAAGCGTCGACTTGCCACAGCCCGAGGGGCCGACAAAGACGGTAAACTCGCCGGGCTCGATTACAAGGTCAATGCCGTGGATGACGGGAAAGGCACCGAAGCGCTTGACGATTTTTTCCAGAGTGATGCTGCTTGCCATATTGTTCTCCACCCGCGATCAGGGTCGCCAGCTTTTGTATTTTGGATGATCGGAGCCAATCGGAAGGCGGATATCCGAATTCGTATCACTCGAGTGATAAATCGCCGTAACGAGTTCCAGCGACCGACGCGCGTCCGATGTGCGGACAGGCGGCGGCTCGTTCTTTTCCAGCGCGTGATAGAAGGCTTCCATCTGGCCATTGAACCGTCTGCCAACGGGTGCCATCTCCGAAACGAGGGCCTCTATCTTCTTGCCCACCTCTTCATTGGCAGGAATAATGCGCCAAGGACCGTCCCCCGGTGAATAGGCCGCATGGTTACTTTCAAAGGTGACATTCTCGAAGGCCAACCGCAGGCGGCTGATTTCCTCCTGGGAACCCAGGGTGGACGTCAACGAAACCAGGGCACCGTTTTCCATGAGCAGGCTGGCGGAAACGCAATCCTCCACTTCAATGGCGTTGACGCGCGTATCCGTGCGCGCAAAAACCCGGTCCACGGGTCCCATCAGGTATGTCAGCATGTCGTGCAGATGGATGGCGTGCGTCATCAGAACACCACCGAGCTCGGTCGCCCAACGCCCGCGCCATGGATTGTCGTAGTAGGTGGCGTCACGGTTCCAAAGTGTCTCTGCGGTTCCGACATAGGGTTTTCCAGCCAGTCCGCTCTCGATGATGCGACGCGCCTGCTGCACTCCGTCGCCATAGCGATACTGGAAGATTGGCATTAGGCTGCCCTTGGCGATCTTTTCGGCCGCAACCACTTCGTCCAGCTCTGCCAGTGAGCCTGTCAAAGGCTTTTCGCAGACCACATGCTTACCGGATGCCAAGGCTTTTAGAATGAGGCTCGTGTGAATGGCGGGTGGGGTGCAGATGTCGATAATGTCGATGTCGGGCATCGACATCAGGTCATCCGATGAGCGAGTGCGTTTAGAAATATTGAATTCGTCAGCGACCGCGTTCAACCGTTTCTCATCAAGGTCACACAGGCAGGCCACCTCATATTTGTCCTGATGGGTCGCATATCCCTCGACAATGTGAGATCGTCCGATGCCGCAACCAATGATCCCTACCCTGTAGCGCTTAGCCATTATGTTGGCCCTCCGCGATCTGTTGCGCCTTCAAGGCGATTTCCATCGCAGCAAAGCACCGCGCCTGCGGCATTGCCGTTTCCGTGCGATTGCGAATATCGGCCAGAAGCTGCTGACCGTAGGGAAGAGGCACATTCGCACAATCAAAGTAGTGCACCCCCTCTCTGTCGGTCAGGAACAGGTGGTTGCCGCCATCACGCCCGGCAATATCGACGTTCTTGCGAACCTCTATCGCACCCTGCGTGCCGGTGATGTACAGGCGCCCGTCACCCCAGCTAGGCAAGCCTTCCGGCGTGAACCAGTCCACACGGATGAAGCCATCGACATTATTCGTCGCCAGATGGATATCACCACTGTCTTGCAAACCCGGTGCGTGGGAATTGGCGCGGTTGGACACCCGGGCAAAGAGGACATCTGCCGTATTGGAATTGGTGAAGAAAAGGAACTGCTCGCACTGATGCGAAGCAATATCGACGAGGATTCCGCCGTAACGTTGCCGCTCGAAAAACCAGTCAGGTCGTGTTGACGCGCGCAATCGATGCGGGCCGAAGCCGGCGATCGAGACAACCTCGCCAATGGCCCCGGCTGCGACAAGCTCACCAGCTTTCACGGTTGCTCTGTTTTCGAAATGCTCCGAATACAGCACCGAGAAAATCCGGCCCGTTTCGGCCTGAACTTTCTTCACCTCTTCAAGCTGAGCAAGCGTGACCATGCCCGGCTTGTCTACCATCACATCCTTGCCCGCGCGCATGGCTTCAATGGCAAGTGGGGCTCGTTCATCTGGAATGGCGGCACTGATGATGAGGTCGATCGACCCATCTTCCAGCAGCCTGCGTTTATCATCAATGCGTGCCACGCCCGCAAAGGTCTGCGCATATTCCGCAGCAAGATCATCCTCGATGGCGTGGAAGCCGACGAGTTCGGCGCCCGCATCCAACAGGCATTTCGTCTGACCGAATATGTGATTGTGGTTGATACCGATTGTCGCAAATCGAACTGGTTTCATGATCGAGCCTTGATGTATCAGCGTTTCATGCCGGTGGTCGCAATGCCCTCGATGAGGAGCCGCTGGAAGAAGAGGAAGAAAAGGAAGACGGGCACCAGTGACAGGTTGGACATGGCAAACAGAGCCGTCCAATCGGAGCTGCCGGTTGAGTCCACGAAGGAGCGCAGACCGAGCTGGACCGTGTAGGTGTTGATATCATTGAGGTAGATGAGCGGGCCGAAGAAGTCGTCCCAGGTCCAGATGAAAGAGAATATGGCTGCCGTCGCCAGAACCGGAAGGGAAAGCGGCAGCATGATCTTCCAGTAGATCCGGAATGGGCTGCAGCCGTCCATCACGGCGGCCTCATCCAGCTCTCTTGGAATACCACGGAAGAACTGCACCATCAGGAAGATGAAGAAGGCATCGGTGGCCAGGTACTTCGGCACGATCAAAGGCAGCGATGTGTTGACCCAACCCATTTCCAGAAACAGGATATATTGCGGGATGAGCACCACGTGATACGGCAACATCAACGTGCCCAGCATAAGGGCAAACCAGAAGTTCCGTCCCCCGAACCGCAGGCGCGCAAAGGCGAAGGCGGCCAGCGAACAACCCACGACATTTCCGATGGTGGCGAGAACGGCGATGAAAAAGGAATTCCAGAAGAACTGGCCGAAGGAAACCTGAAGCCCCGTCCAGCCCCTGATATAGCCGCCAAGATCGACTGCCGACGGGATGAGGGACGATGAACCGAACAGCTCGTCCTGCGGGCGAAACGAGCCTGAAATCATCCACAGGATTGGATACATCATCGCAATCGACGCTGCGATCAATGCGGTATGAAGAAGTATGGACTTCCAGACGGGGCGTTGTACTGCCTGCCCCGGGCGCAGTGAGGTAACCGCATCAGTCATCGTAGTGCACCCAATATCGCGCGCTGAGGAAAGAGAAGGCCGTGAAGAGGGAAATGATCACCACGAGTATCCACGCCAAGGCAGATGCATAGCCCATGCGGAAGAACCCGAAAGCTTCCTGATAGAGATAGAGCGTGTAGAACAGCGTCGAATTGATCGGACCGCCCGAGCCCTCGGAGATGATGAATGCGGGGGTAAACGCCTTGAAGGCATCGATCGTCTGAATGACCGCGTTGAAGAAGATGACAGGGGTCAGAAGCGGCAGCGTGATGCGGAAGAACTGGCGCATCTTGCCCGCGCCATCCATTTCGGCTGCCTCATACATGTCTTGCGGGATCTGTCGAAGGCCAGCCAGAAAGATGATCATCGGCGAGCCGAACTGCCAGACAGAGAGAATGACAAGCGTGTAGATGGAGTAGTCGGGGTTGGAAATCCAGCTTGGACCTTCATATCCGAACAGCTGCCACAGCACCATGTTGACCAGACCATCCGACGCAAAGAGCTGGCGCCAGAGAACGGCGATGGCAACGCTGGAACCCAGAAGGGATGGCAGATAAAACACGGCGCGGTAAAGCGTCAGCCCTTTCATGCCGCGATTGAAAGCCATCGCTACCATCAGGGCAAAAATCAGCTTCAATGGTACCGATAGCAAAACATAGGTGAAGGTCACCTTCATTGCGGCTGCGAATTTCGGATCGGCGGTGGCGATGCGAACATAGTTCGAAGCGCCGACCCAATCCGGCGATTGCAGCAGGTCATAATTGGTAAAGGAGAGATACAGGGATGCCAGAGCTGGCCCCAGGGTGAGACCAAAAAAGCCAATCAACCATGGCAGCAGAAACATGTAGGCGTGAAAGTTGCGGTCGAAAATTTTTCGAATACCGCTCTGCTTCGGAAGAGCCGCCTGTCGGCCCTCCCGCACCATAACATCGGATCGAAACGCCATTGCTCGTTACTTCCGCTTGATAACTGTTTCCGCTTCCGTGACCAGTCGCTTGCCGCCCTCTTCTGGCGTCATCCTGCCAAATGCAACCTCTTCAGAGGTGCGCTTCAGCACGAAGGCAAATTCACCAGCTCCAGGAGGCGGAGATGGCGGCAGCGGTCCGACGCCAGGCGTAACTTCGGCAATATAGTCCACCATCGCCTTGCTGACGTCGTTGAGCTTGGGGCTCAGCTGATTGCGCATCGACTCCGATGCCGGAACGCCGCGTTCGACCCCGAGAATATCCACGCCTTCCGGTACGGCGACCAGGAAGTTGATAAACTCTGCGGCCGCTTCCACCCCGGCGCTGCCTTTGGCAACGCTCATCAGCATGGATGGCTTGAGATAGTGGCCCGAAGGAGAATCCTTGGACACCTTGGGATAGGAGGTTATCGACAGCTTTGCCTTGTTGACTGCCTGATATCCGACAAACTGGTTGGAGTGAGCAAAGGCAGTGGCGGCCTTTCCAGTCGTCAGAGCATTGCTTTCAATGTTCAACTGATCGAGCGCCTGAATGTCTGCGGGGACACAAGCGCCGGCTTTGCGCATATCCGCCCACATGGCGAACCAGTCGCCGGCATCCTTTGCATCATAGCCGAGCCCGCCGTCCTCGCTGAACAACGCCTTGTTCTGCTGCCGCAGCCAGTTTTCAAAGCTCGGCTCTACACCGCTTGCATCCGCAGTCGCATAATATCCCGGCTTGGGCTTGTTCTTGCCGAACTCGGCGGCATTCTTGGCAAACTCTTCCCAGGACTGGCCTGCTGACGGCGCCTTGACGCCTGCCTTTTCCCAGGCGGCGGCATCGAAGAAAACAGAACTCGAGTTGACACCGAGGTTGATGCCATAAAGCTTGCCGTCCACGCGACCAGAGTCGATGTTGGGCGTTCCAAAATCCTCGATCTTCAGAGCTTTGCCGACATATTCATCGAGCGGAGCCAGCGCCCCGCGCCGGGCATATTCAAAGATATAGCGGTAGTCCATCTGGATGAGGTCAGGCGCGTTTCGACCGGCAACCTGTGTTGCAAGTCTCGGCCAGTAATCCGACCAACCCGCAAATTCCCCCGCGATATCAAGATCGGGCTTGGCTTTCTTGTAAGCGGCAATGGCCTTGTTTGTGCGATCGGCACGCTCTTGCGAGCCCCACCACAGCAGTCGCAAACGGGCTGCCTGTGCGAAAGCGGGTCCTCCACCCACCACCGCCAGCGACATGGCCGCAAGTCCCGCCGAGACCACGGCACGTCTTTTGAGCATCACGGACATTGGCAACTCCTCCCTAATTGACTGCCAAATTGAATGATGAAGATAAACAGCGCTTGCCGTTTTATAACTATCTGGTTACATGGGATCATCGATTAGCAACATTGTCAAGCGGCCATTGCACATGGATGATTTCAAAGAAAAAGGGGCTCGAAAGAGCGATAACGAAGCGGCAGACAAGACGACCACCGGTCGAAAAAAGACAGTGACGCAGTCCCGCAATCCCGAGCGCACCCGAGCTGCCATTCTGGAGGCAGCACGACGGGAAGTGGCCGCCAAGGGTCTGGCAGGCGCGCGCATAGACGTGGTGGCAAGGCGCGCCGGCACCAACAAACGGATGATCTATCACTACTTTGGAGACAAGGACGCGCTCTATCTGGCGGTGCTGGAAGACGCTTACCGTCACATCCGCAATGCCGAACACAGGCTTGATCTGGCCCGCAAGCAGCCGATGGAGGGCCTAAAGGAACTGGCGCTGTTTACCTGGCACTACTACTTGGATCACCCGGAATTCCTCAGCATCCTTGCAACCGAAAATCTCAATCAGGCCAGATACTTGCGCCAATCCGAGAGCATCCCGGAAATGCACTCGAACTTCATTTCCGAGTTAAAGGATGTGCTGAAGCGGGGAGAGGTCACCGGCGATTTCAGGCCGGGACTGGACCCTGTCGATGTGTACCTGACAATCGCTTCCCTTGGCTACTTCTATCTGTCTAACCGCTTCACACTTTCTACCATCTTCCAAAGAGATCTGGCGGCACCGGCGGAACTCGAAAGATGGGGTCAGCACATTGTGAACACGGTGATTGCTGCATTGCGGCCACTCTGATCCTCATTCCAGAAAATTGAACAAGATCAACTTCCTCTACCTTCGCACATGCGAAGGTAGAGAATGCAACGCCTGCTGCCGAGAAGGCATTGGGTCTGCCCACTACGATTTTTCACACTCATTTTTCCTAGTAAAAACCGCTTGACAGAAAAGCCATTTCGGAATCACAAATAACCAATTGGTTACAAAATTAAACCAGATGATGTGCCCTGACGGGAGTGGGGTGCTCATGGAGGAGGGTTCATGCAACGCATTGGCGTCATCATGCACGGCATTACCGGCCGTATGGGATATAATCAGCATCTCGTTCGTTCCGTGCTCGCAATCCGCGATCAAGGGGGCGTCACGCTCAAGAGCGGCGAGAAGGTTATGCTCGATCCGATACTGGTCGGGCGTAACGGCGAGAAAATCGAAGCGATTGCCGCGAAACACAATATCGCCCGCTGGACGACTGACATCGACGCCGCACTCGCCAATCCCGACGACACGCTGTTTTTCGATGCCGGCACGACACAGATGCGCGGGAGCCTGCTGACCAAGGCCATCAAGGCTGGCAAGAACGTTTATTGCGAGAAGCCTATTTCCGACAACATGGAGGAAGCGCTTGTCGTTGCCAGACTGGCTGAGAGCGCAGGCATCAAACACGGCGTGGTGCAGGACAAGCTTTTCCTGCCGGGCCTCCGAAAGCTCGCAATGCTGCGAGACAGCGGCTTTTTCGGAAAGATACTGTCCGTTCGCGGCGAGTTTGGATACTGGGTATTCGAGGGTGACTGGCAACCGGCCCAACGCCCGTCTTGGAACTATCGCCACAAGGATGGCGGCGGCATTATTCTCGATATGCTTTGCCACTGGCGCTACGTGCTGGATAACCTCTTCGGCAATGTCAAAGCGGTCAGCTGCCTTGGCACGACCCACATCCCCAAGCGTTTCGACGAACAGGGCAACGCCTATGTGGCTGATGCCGATGACGCCGCCTATGCGACCTTCGAGCTTGAAGGCGGGGTCATCGCCCATATCAATTCGTCATGGGCAGTGCGTGTTCGTCGGGACGATCTCGTGACCTTTCAGGTGGATGGCACGCATGGTTCTGCGGTTGCCGGACTTACCAAATGCTGGACACAGCACCGCACCAACACACCCAAACCAGTCTGGAACCCGGACCAGCCGCAGACCATCGACTTCTACAAGACGTGGCAGGAGGTCCCGGATAACGTCGTCTATGACAATGGCTTCAAGGCTCAGTGGGAAATGTTCATCCGCCACTTGGTCGATGGCGATGCCTGGCCGTATGGGCTGATGGAGGGCGTCAAAGGCGTACAGCTTGCCGAACTCGGGCTTCAATCCTGGAAGGAACGCCGCTGGCTCGACGTTCCCGCCATCGCCTGAGGAGGAGCAAATGACCGAAATCAACCTGCCCCGCCCGGATCGCTCTATCGAACGCTACAGCATGACCGGCACGCCCATCGCGCTGGAACAACGAAAGGCGAGTGATTTCAACCGCGTCGCTTTCGCCGCAGCGCACGTCGTGGCAGATCCTTTCGCGGATAATGACCCGTGGCTGACGCCAGCAATCGATTGGGAAGGCACGCTTCGGTTCCGACATCGCCTGTGGGATTTGGGGCTGGGTGTTGCAGAAGCCATGGACACCGCCCAGCGCGGCATGGGGCTGGCATGGCCGCAGGCGCAAGAGTTGATATCCAGGGCATTGAAAGAAGCCTCCACCCGGCAAGATGCATTGATCGCTTGCGGCGTTGGCACGGACGGTCTGGCTGGATCGGACTATAGTCCGGGCCAGATTGTCGAGGCCTATCAGGAGCAGCTCGATTTCGTGCAGGGGCAAGGCGGCCGTGTCATCCTGATGGCAAGCCGTGCACTGGCTGCCAGCGCAAAATCACCCGATGACTATCTGGAGACCTATGCTCGCGTTCTTGCCAAGGCGAACGAGAAGGTCATCATTCACTGGCTGGGCGAGATGTTCGATCCCGCTCTTGAAGGATACTGGGGCAACCGCGACCACGATGTTGCAATGGACACATGCCTTGAAATGATCGAGGCCAATGCGGACAAGATCGACGGCATCAAGATCTCGCTCCTGTCGAAGGAAAAGGAGATCGCCATGCGCCGCCGGCTTCCGGCGGGCGTTCGCATGTATACGGGCGACGATTTCAACTATGCGGAACTGATCGCGGGCGACGAAGAAGGACATTCCGATGCGCTCCTTGGTATTTTCGATGCGATAGCTCCTGCAGCGTCCAAGGCTCTGGCAAGCCTGAAGCGGGGAGCAAGCGGGGAGTTCTTCGATATTCTCGAGCCGACCGTGGCGCTGTCTCGGCATATCTTTAAAGCCCCTACCCGCTTTTACAAGACCGGCGTGATTTTCCTGGCCTATCTCAACGGCCTGCAGGATCACTTCACAATGGTCGGCGGTCAGGAAAGCACGCGTTCCACGCTGCATATGGCAGAGCTTTTTCGGCTGGCAGACAAGGCCAATGTTCTGGCAGATCCCGATGATGCGGCACGCCGCATGAGGTCGTTTCTGGCGGTAAGAGGCGTGCACTGAAATGGCAGACGCTCCAATCCTGAAGATACGGGATGCCTCGGTATTCGAGCGTCGCCTCAAGATGCGGATGCCGTTCCGCTTCGGAGCAGCAACGGTCACCGAAGCTGCGCAAATATTTCTCTCGATCATCGTGGAGGACTCACAAGGACGGTCCGCAACCGGTGTTGCTGCTGAACTGATGGTTCCCAAATGGTTCGACAAGAATCCTTCCCTCAGCAATGCCGACAACGAGCAGCAATTGCGCAGCTCCGTCCATCTCGCAGTCAAGCTGGTGCTGGAAGCACCTTGCGCCAGCGCCTTTGGCATTCACGCAGCACTCGAGCCGCAACAGCACACAGAGGCTGCAGCGAAGGGGCTGAATGGCCTGATTGCGTCGTTCGGGCTGGCACTGGTAGACCGCGCCGTTCTGGACGGTCTTTGCCGATTGCGCGACATGCCCTTACCGGATGCACTAAGGGCAAATCTACCGGGCATAGATCTGTCAACGACGCCTGATCTTGCAGGGTTCGACGTCGGCAATTTTCTTCAGACCATCACGCCAGAGAGAAGGCTATTCCTGCGCCATACGATTGGCTACCTCGATCCGCTGACGCCTCGACAGATCGTTGGACCTCGTCGGGATGACGGCTTGCCGGAATGCCTGAGTGAAGAGATACAGGCTTACGGCGTACACTATTTCAAGCTGAAAGTTTCCGGCAGACCGCAGGAGGATACGGAGCGCTTGAAAGAGATCGCAGCCGTTCTGGATCGACTTGAAGACTACAGGGTCACGCTGGATGGCAATGAACAATTCCCTGACGAGGCAACTGTCATTGAGCTGATGGATCGCATCGAAAAGGAGCCTGCCCTTGCCCGGTTGCGCAATTCGTTGCTGTTTGTGGAGCAACCCATCAACCGCGCGACAGCGCTATCTGAACCGGTGACACACCTTGCCAGACGCGTGGCACTTGAAATCGACGAGTCCGACGATAGCCCGGATGCGTTTATCAGAGCCAGACAACAGGGCTATCTCGGCGTCTCCTCGAAGTCGTGCAAAGGTTTTTACCGGTCGCTTCTCAACAAGATGCGTGTGCAGAAATGGAATGCCGAAAGTGCTGGTGGCTATTTCATGTCGGCTGAAGACTTGACCACGCAGGCTGGCATCGCAGTTCAGCAGGATTTGGCCTTGGCAGCCGTCCTCAACCTCGGTCATGTCGAACGCAACGGCCATCACTATGTGGACGGCATGCAGGGCGCTTCAGAAAACGAGAATGCCGCATGGCTTGGCGCTCACGCAGATCTTTACCACGAACGACAGAAGCGCGCCTATCTGACAGTTCAGAAAGGCTGCCTTTCGCTCGACACTGTTCTGGCCGCCAAAGGGCTTGGCGTTAGCGATATTGCGGCCCGCGAAACATTTCATACGCTTCGGGAGAGGGAGGTAGCCGCATGAGCCTTGAGGGTCTTTCCATCAACTTCGCGACAATCAAACAGGGCGGGTCCTTTGGTAAGCTTGTCGACGCCTGTCTTGCGCATGGCATCACGACAATTTCTCCCTGGCGGGACCAGATCCACGCCGTCGGCCTTGATGAGGCCGCGCGCATCGTGGCTCAAAACGGCATAGGCCTGAGCGGGCATTGCCGCGGAGGGTTCTTTCCAGCAATAGACGAGGAAGGTCGAAGAGCCGCAATCGAGGACAACAAGCGAGCGGTGGATGAGGCCGCAGCGATGAAGGCCGATTGTCTGGTTCTGGTTGTCGGCGGTTTGCCAGCAGGATCGAAGGACATCAAGGGTGCCCGCCAGATGGTGGAAGACGGCATGGCGGAGCTTTTGCCCTATGCACGGAAGGCTGGTGTGCCGCTGGCTATCGAACCTCTACACCCCTTCTACGCTGCTGACAGGGCCTGCTTCAACACTTTGAGGCAATCGCTTGATCTTTGCGACAGGCTTGGAGAGGGCACTGGCGTCGCCATCGACGTCTATCACGTCTGGTGGGATCCAGAGCTCGAGCAACAGGTCGCCCGCGCGGGTCGAAATGGACAAATCCTCGCGCACCACATTTGCGACTGGCTGGTGCCAACCAAGGATCCGCTGAATGATCGCGGCATGATGGGAGACGGCGTCATAGACCTCAAAGGCTTTAGAACGATGATCGAGAAAGCCGGTTTTTTGGGTCCGCAGGAGGTTGAGATATTCTCAAACAACTGGAACGCCCAGCCCGTTGATCAAGTCCTGTCGACGGTTGTTCAGCGTTATCGGACAGTGTGCCAGGCATGAACACTCGGTGAAGGGACTGCGTCGTGCGCCATCCTTGTGCCATAACCCAACCCTGCTGGTACGATTGAATTTCAGATGTCTGCCATACTCATATCCGGCATAAGGCTGTGAAACATCTGCCTGTTCGCTTATTCAATGTAGGATTTAGGGTCTTGTTTCTGTATCGTTTTTAAAACTCGACGCATACAGACAAGGCAGCAACATGAGCAGCACGCCGTTGAAGAAACCGAACCCCGAGCCCGCCAGAGCAAAATCCGGCAGGCCGCGGCTTGGTAAGGAAACCGGGCGGGACACTATTCTCTCCAATGCTCTGCAAAGCTTTGCGCGCCGGGGATTTGATGGCGTCAACATACGCGATCTTGCCAAGCAGGCCGGTGTGAACATTGCGTTGGCAAATTATCATTTCGGCTCCAAACAGTCTTTGTGGGAGGCGTGCCTGCAACAGTTGCAGATGACCGCAACAGATTGCGTATCGAAAATGCAATCTCTGGCTACTGGAGCGCTGCCTTATCCGGAAAAGCTGGTGGGCGTCTATGCCACATTCATTCGCTTCAGCGCCGACACACCGGATTACGGCCTTTTCATCCTGCAGGAGATGTTGCAGCCGGGCGAGCGGCAGGAACTGGTCAGGGACACGTTGATCCAGCCCTTTCAGAATGTCACGATGCCGCTTCTGATGGAGGGCAAAGCGCTCGGCTTGATCCGCTCGGAAGACATACCGCTGACATTCTTCATGCACTCCATAGCCATCTCTCATCTCCTCGCCGGTCAGGGGCTGGTTGCCTCTTTCTTCACACCGGAAATTCGCCGCGAAGAGACATTGCAGGAGCTTCTCAAGATGATGATCCGCTCGGCTGTCGGAGTGCTGCCAGACGAATTCGAGAAAGCGATCCAAGCCACTGCCAAATCTGCGAGGTAAAGACAAAGCGGCGCACCCATCTGCCACCACAGACGGGCACAGGGAGATAGCGACAAGTTTTGAGAGATTGACGGTTCCCGATCGGTTGATAATCGTCTAGAACTTGAAGCACCTTCATTCCTCCCCTGAAAAGCACTTGAGTCCATGCCACCTCAATCCGCAGGTTATCTCTACGCGTTCGCAGCCTTCACGATTTTTGCCGTTCAAGACGGCATTTCAAAGCACCTGGGCTCTGCCTATCCGCCCGTCTTCGTGGCCATGCTGCGGTACTGGGCCTTTGCCCTGTTCGTCATTATCCTCGCAGCGAGATCGAGCGGTGGTTTACGCAAGGCGATATCAACAGATCGCATTGTTCTCCAGGTAAGCCGGGGCGTCGTTCTGGCGGTCCAGATCGTGCTTTCAATCATATCATTTTCGCTCGTAGGCCTTGCGCACACCCATGCCATCCTCGCCTCCACGCCGCTCATCGTCGCCGCACTTTCGGTGCCGATCCTTGGCGAGAAAGTCGGCTGGAAGCGCTGGTCAGCTATCCTGGTCGGCTTTCTCGGTGTTCTCATTATCCTCAAGCCGGATGAAAGCGGTTTTGACCCTATCCTGATCGTGAGTTTCGCAGCTGCAGCGCTGCTTGGCCTCTACGGCGTCCTAACACGGCTCGCCAGCCGCACGGACACAGCGATGACGAGTTTCTTCTACATCGGGGTTCCAGGCGCATTCGCGCTGACCTTAGTCGGCCCATTCTTCTGGACGCATATGGCACCCTATGACTGGGGCTGGATGCTGGCGCTTTGTGTGACCGGCATGAGTGGCCACTACCTGCTGATCCGTGCTTTCGAGCTTGCAGACGCCGCTTCGGTTCAGCCATTCTCCTACTACCAGATGGTACTTGTCTCCATCCTCGGTGTCAGCCTTTACGGTGAAGTGCTCAGCACGCACATGGTTGTCGGCGCAGCCATTGTCGTCGCCGCTGGCCTGTTTACGATCTGGCGAGAGCAGATGCTTGCACGCAAAAAGCGCGCGTCAGCACGGTGACGCCGCTTCGGTGGTGCTGTTCATATGGCTTGCAATGCCTCACACCGCAGCAACATCCCAAAAAGATCCCGTGGCTCATCGGGATCAGCGAGCAGATCCAGCTGATCGTACAGCCCCGTCGTCGCCAGTTTGGAACGGACGTGACGCAGTGCTGAAAAATCCTCGATAGCGAAACCGACGCTATCGAACAATGTGATCTGCCGATCCGAGGTTCGGCCAGACGCACGTCCTGCTATGACCTCCCACAGTTCGGTAACAGGATGATCCTTCTCAAGCTGCTGGATTTCCCCCTCCACACGAGTCTGGGGAGGATATTCCACGAAGATATCGGAGCGGAGCAATATGTCCCTGTGCAATTCCGTCTTGCCGGGGCAATCGCCACCGACTGCGTTCAGGTGCACCCCCGGCCCTACCATATTGTCGGTACAGATCGTGGCATATTGCTTGTCTGCAGTGACTGTCGTGATGATGTCGGCGCCCTCGACGGCATCTTGCGCAGTATCACAGACCTCTATCGAAAAACCCTGCCCATCAAGATTACGGAGGCATTTAAGGCTGGCAGACCGGTCTATATCGTAAAGTCGCAGATGATCGACTCCAAGGATTGCCTTGAAGGCGCGTGCCTGAAACTCGCTTTGAGCGCCATTGCCGATGATTGCCATGGTACGGGCGTTTGACCGGGCGAGATATTTGGCAGCAAGGGCGGAGGTCGCGGCGGTGCGCAGAGCAGTAAGGATCGTCATCTCCGAAAGCAGCATGGGATAGCCATTGCCAACATCGGACAGCACGCCGAATGCCGTTACCGTCTGCCTGCCCTCCCGGGTGTTCTTAGGGTGACCATTTACATATTTGAACCCGTACAGCGTCCCGTCGCTCGTCGGCATCAACTCGATAACGCCGTCTTTCGAGTGCGATGCTATCCGCGCAGTCTTGTCGAACTGCTCCCATCTGAGAAAATCCTCCTCAATGGTGACAGCGAGTTCACGCAGAAACGTATCGATCCCCACATGAAGCACCAGCTTCATCATATTGTCGACGCTGACAAAGGGAACGATGTTGAGATTTGCTACTTGTGCCATTGCTGTGCCCCTCCTCAAGCCGCTCGGGTCGGACGATCCATGACGCGCTTTCCCATCAAGCTCGCAGTCAGATCCACCATCAGGCGCGCGGTACGCCCCCGCTCATCCAGAAACGGGTTGAGCTCCACCAGATCGAGGCTTGAGACGAGCCCGCTGTCGCACAGCATTTCCATGACGAGATGGGCCTCCCGATATGTCGCCCCGCCTGGAACTGTCGTGCCGACTGCAGGGGCAATGGACGGATCAAGAAAATCCACATCCAGGCTGACATGCAGAAGGCCATTTGCGGCCGAAACCCTCTCCAGAAACGCACGCAACAGCACACCCACTCCATGCTCGTCGATCATGCGCATATCGTTGATCGTCACGCCGGTCTCGCCAAGCGCGGCACTCTCTGCAGGATCGACACTGCGAATACCGATCATGCAAATATTGGCAGGATCGACCGGATGTGTGACCGGCGGGAAATAGCCGTCAAATCCCGGCCTGCCGCTATAATAAGCCACGGGAGTGCCGTGAAGATTTCCGCTGCGCGTCGTGTCCAGCGTGTGATAATCGGTGTGCGCATCCAGCCATAAAACAAAAAGTGGTCTTCCCGCTTCTGCCGCCCGGCGCGCAACACCTGTCACGCTTCCGGCGGATATGGCGTGATCGCCGCCAAGAAAAATCGGCATGGCATTTTCGGATTGCCGATACGCGACGTCCGCCAATGCTTCCGTCCAAGCGACCGTTTCCGACAAATGATGAACCGCCGGGTTGGGATGGGAAAAATCCCGCATTGCTGCGGGCGCGACATTTCCTACATCCACGACGGTATGCCCCAGTTCCTCCAATGCCGGTTTCAGTCCCGCGACCCGAAGGGAGCTTGGGCCCATTTCACAGCCGAGCTGGCCCGCGCCGATCTGCAGCGGCACCCCTATCAATCTGCACTCCATGAACCCACTCCAGATATTTGAGAAACACAGATATCTCATCACGTGCGTGTGGCAGATTGAATGATAAATATTGGCATAATTTGATAAGTGACTTATCGTTTCGGCAAATTTAACTTTCAAAGTGATCAGCATGGACGAACTCGACACAAAACTCATCACACTGCTGCGTCACAATGGGCGAAGAAGCATTTCAGACCTTGCTGTCGAGACGGGCACATCAAGGGCGACAGTCCGCGCTCGCCTGGAACGCCTGGAACACAGTGGCGATATCATCGGCTACACTGTCATTCTGCGTGGCGATGCCATGGGAGAGGCGGTGCGCGGTATTATGATGATTGAGATCGAGGGGCATGTGACAGACCGGGTGATCCGCGCCCTCGGCGGCTTTTCGGAAGTATCGGCAATTCATTCCACCAACGGACGATGGGATTTGATCGTCGAACTCAGTGCCGCCACCTTGAGTGATTTCGATTCGGTGCTGCGCCGCATCCGGCTTGTCCCCGGCATAACCGGAAGTGAAACAAGCCTGCTTCTGTCCACTGCTCGCTCTACAAGAGCAAGGCTGTAACACACGGGACGAAGTCATATCGGAACTCATAGCGTCAACAATGGTTAGGATGGGAGTAACCATTTCACCATTGATTGGAAATTTTATGTCCGATAGCCGCAGACCCATGCCACCCTTTGCCGAGCAACAGCAGGAGCCACCAGGCCAGACTGTCAAGATGCAGCCTGTTCCAGATCATGGTGAGCACTCCTATCGAGGCGATGGAAAACTCTCCGGTAAGGTCGCACTGATTACTGGCGCAGATTCCGGTATCGGTAAGGCGATCGCTATTGCCTTTGCGAGAGAAGGCGCAGACGTCGTCATTTCTTACCTCAATGAGGATGAAGACGCCAAAGACACCGCAAAATGGATCGAAGAAGCCGGACGAAAGGCTGTTCTTGCCCCTGGAGACATCAAATCCGAGCAGCATTGCCGCTCGCTGGTCGAGAAGACCGTGAGTGAACTTGGAAAAATCGACATTCTCGTGAACAATGCAGCCTTCCAGCGCACCTATGCGTCGATTGAAGATATCTCAGCAGAAGAGTGGGACGAAACATTTCGTACCAATATCTATGCACCGTTTTACCTTGCAAAGGCTGCCGTGCCACACATGAAGGCCGGTAGCTCGGTCATCAACACCACCTCGATCCAGTCTCGACAGCCTTCGCAATCTTTGTTGGCCTATGCATCGACGAAAGGCGCGATTTCGAACTTCACCGCTGGTCTGGCAGAAATGCTTGCCGAGAAGGGAATTCGGGTGAACGCGGTCGCACCGGGCCCGATCTGGACCCCCTTGATCCCTTCCACCATGCCGGCTGAAAAAGCATCGAAGTTTGGCGAAAAGACCCTGATCGGTCGTGCTGGCCAGCCGGCTGAGTTGGCCGGAGCATATGTGCTGCTCGCCTCCGACCTAGGCAGTTACATGACGGGTGCCGTTATCCCTGTTACCGGCGGCGAGATCATGATCTGACGACGGTCTGATTTCCTATATCGTTTGCGTCACAGGCCTTACTGTGACGCACCCCCACCCGTAAGGAAGATTTCCCATGTCGAACAATACTGGCGACAGCAATAAAACAGGCAGCGTCGTCTCAACTGGCGAAAGTCACACCAGCTTTGGGAAATCGGTCGAGAGCCAGGCGCAGTTTGACGACGCACAGACAACGGCGGGACCGTCGCAAGATACCGTCCTCAATGTCTATCGCCTCATACCCATTGCGGCCGAAGACGACCCGCGGTGGCAAAACGCCCCGGGCAGGGAAGAAATTGTCGTTGCTGCACGCACCACTGGCGACGCTCGCATCGTCGCGTCTTCCCAAGAACTCGATTTATGGAGATCGACGCGGCGCCGGCTGGAGGCACGACCACCAATGAAGCGAGTCAATTTAGAAGTGAAAAACTTTATACGGTCGTTCAAATTGAGAGTGGGCGAACCGACTTGGAACGAGGCGTACTCAAGGGAAACATCTCCATCAACAATCTGGTCTCAACGCAGAAACCTTGAAACATGCTAGTATAGTTTCCTGAGAAAATAGGGATGCCGTCATATTTAACAATATGTTGATGTGAATATCGCTACAAAAATCGGGAAAGTCCCATATTCATAATCATGTTATTATTAAAGAAAACAGTTCTCTTACCTAACAGTTCAGATTGAAGGCCGTATTAGAATAGCGTGCGGAACACAAACAAGGAAATACCTTGTCTTGTCATAAAACTGTAACATTTCTTTAAGCCATTCTTTAATATATTTCAGCAACTGGAAGGTGCATGGCGACTGCGTGTCCGTCGGCGCCGACAATTCAGCGAATAGAATGAATTCTATTTCAGAGGGCTGGATAACGGCGGCATGAAAGCTGACGTCTCCGCCGGAGGAACAGTGTATGCCCAATCCGATTTCACTGAAACGTATCAGTTCCAAACTCTCCGCTATGTCCGCGATTGGCATCCTCATGGTGATTGGGATGCTCGGCGCAATATGGCTGGGCGGCTCGTCGGTCAGTCGAAGCTCAGATTTCGGGCGGACGCAACTGACAATCTAGCGCGATCTCGTGGATGCGAAAGCATCTATCCGTGGCATGATCGCAGGAATGTCCGAACTTCGGCTTGCACAAACGGCAGAGGAAGCGGCAAATTTCAAAGACTTCGTCAGCAAACGCCATTCTTCAGCGGTAAAATATCTCAATTCTGCGCTCAGCCACATGTCATTGCCGGCCAATGTGGAGCGCACAAAAAAGATATTGGAGCTTAATCAAAGCTGGATGACAAAGTTTGCAAGTCTTTCGCAAGCGATCACGACGAGATTGGGTCGTCCTACTCCTGATGTTTCCCCAATGCCATCCGAGCGCAGTGATGCAGCCGAAATGAACGGCATAGCGGAAAAGATGAGAGGTCTGCTGGACGAAAGTGTCGACGCCACGAAAAAGAGAGCAGATGCCGCAGTCGTCGATATGGACAACGCGCAGGCGCTTGCGCTCCAGATAGGTTTGGGCATGGGCGCCCTCGTCATTATCGTTCTGGGTGGTTCGGCGTTTTTTGGCGCGAAAGCCATCGCGCAACCGATCGGCAACCTCACACGCAGTATGGCAAAGCTTGCCGAAGGTGATCTTGAAAGTAACATACCGCTTGCGGATCGGGAGGATGAAATCGGCGAAATGGCGCGCGCGGTCGAGGTCTTCAAACAAAACGGCATCAAGGTCCGTGACCTCAATGCACAGGAAGCAGCTTTGCAGGCAAAAAGTGCAGATCTTCAGTCCAGCATCGGCGTTGTCGTTGCGGCAGCGGTTGCAGGTGACTTCACCCGACGGATTGAGAAAGATTATGCCAACCCAGACCTCAACCGCTTCGCAAAAAGCGTCAACGAGCTTGTCACCTCAGTAGACAGAGGTGTGGCCGAAACGCGGCGCGTTGTAGCGGCGCTGGCCGAGGGCGACCTGACAGAGGAAATGCGTGGCAGTTTCCAGGGCGTTTTTTACGAGCTGCAGCAGAACGTCAACTCAACGATGTCGGGTTTGAAATCCGTTCTTGGAGAGATCAAATTCTCCATCGACACCATCAGCGGCGGGACCGGCGAGCTCCGCGCCGCTTCGGACGATCTTTCACGACGTACTGAGCAACAGGCCGCTTCACTCGAAGAGACATCAGCGGCTCTTGAAGAAATCACCTCTGCGGTAAAAAGCTCAACGGATCGCTCTCACGAAGCCAGCCAGATGGTTGATGAAGCCCGGCGCAGCACTGAGCAGTCCAGTGCCGTTGTCCGGGATGCCGTCTCTGCCATGGGGAAGATTGAAAGCGCTTCCGCTGAAATCGGGCAGATTATCAATGTCATTGACGAAATCGCCTTCCAAACGAACCTTCTCGCACTGAATGCAGGCGTCGAGGCTGCCCGTGCTGGCGAAGCAGGCAAGGGATTTGCTGTCGTTGCACAGGAGGTTCGTGAGTTGGCCCAACGGTCTGCCGGTGCGGCGAAGGATATCAAGAATCTCATTCATCGCTCAGGGGAAGAAGTTCAATCAGGCGTGAGACTTGTGACGGCTACAGGTGAGGCCCTTTCGATGATCGAAAGTCACGTCATGAAGATAAACGACCTTGTCCACTCGATCGCGACGGCGTCGAAGGAGCAGTCCACTGGCCTTGCGGAAGTCAACAGCGCTGTAAACCAGATGGATCAGGTCACGCAGCAGAATGCCGCGATGGTGGAGGAATCAACTGCCGGCACAAACCGCCTTGACGATGAAGTGAACACGCTTGCACGTCTCATTTCGCGCTTCAAACTCGATCGCAGCGGAATTTCGTCCCATTCTTACAAGGGTAACGCCCAAGCCGCCTAGGCGGCTTGGCTCTTATGACCGTCATAAATGCAGGAAGCCGCGGCCAGATAACTGGCCGCTTTTTCTTTACATATCTACTTTGGCATTTTCGCCCATATCTGGCCGCGTATTGCTGACTGCGGCAGCGGCCATCTTGATGTAGCTGATCACGGTGCCTGGGCTGTCCCAATATTCCGCGAAGGTAGGAGTCACTTTAAGGATCCTGATTGATGGATCATCCGCGTCGTCCCACCACGCTTTTGCGGGGGTTGCCCACAATTCCTTGATCTTTTCACGATCGTTCTGGACTTCTGCAGCACCTGAGATCGAGACGTATTTCTGCCCCTTGGAATCCGCAAAGGCCAGGCAGACGTTTGGATGACGGGCAATTTCCTCGTCTTTGTGGCTCGCCACATCCGTCAGAAAATAGAAGGCGTTTTCCAGTTGCTCGGAATAGGCAGACATGGGCCGTGCGCGCAGATCCTCTCCCGTGCTTGTCGTCAACATGCAGAACCCGATCTTATCTGCGAGTTCCCAAACCTTGGTGATGTCATCGTCGTTATTGGCCATACGTTTTCTCCTGTTTTGTGAAGAGCAAACGGGGCTAGGCGATCAACGTTCCACATCGCGTCATCTTCGCGGATAGAAACGCCCTGTTTGGTGATCGTTCGACAGAATCCGATAAAACTGCGCCCTGAAAAGCCAACAGCGCGCCAAGGGCGCGCTGCTCAGTTGCATGATTATGCAGAGAGTGACCACAGTCGCTTAGAAGCGATAGTTGACACCGCCCTTGACGACGTGATCGCTCAGATCCGTATGGGATGCGCTTCCATTGGCGAATGTGCGCACATCATTGGTCGAGACATAGTTATATTCGACCTTGCCGGAAATCTGTTGTGTGAAGCGGTGCTCAGCGCCTGCACCCAAGAGGTAGCCACCCTTGGTGCTGTCAGGACCGGTGACGCCATCGGCATCACGCAGGCTCGTCGCGGTGAGGCCAGCCGTTCCATAGACGAGCGTCTGATCGAGCTTCACACCGGCTTTCGCCTTGACGGCTGCACGCCAGCGTTCCTTTAAATGGCCACCGGGAACCCGAACCTCGGTGTCGCCGAGATGCGATGCTTCAACTTCGCCACCGACAACAGCAGATCCGAGATCGTAATCGTAACCTGCCTGCGCGCCGATCGCCAGGCCCTTACCACCCTTGAACGGGTTGGCTCTTGGCATGGCCGCACCAATATGTCCGCCGACATAAGCGCCGGTCCAGGACGTGCTGGCAGGCTCGTTATATGCAGGCGGCGCTTCATAAGAATTCAAGTCTGCAGATAAGACCGGCGTTGCAGCGAAAGTTGCGAGCAGGACAGCTCCGAAAGAATTCAGACCACGGGACATTTCAAACTCCATACTTGTCCACCCCGTTAACGATAGGGGCATTGGCATTGGTGGAACTGCCTTTTAAGGCGCAGCTCGTTGAAGACAGTTATGCCGGGCAATCATGAAAATATAAGGCAAAAATCTGATTAAGATCGAATTTGACTAAAAGCTTAGTGCTATACTTAACAATGAGTTAAGCATAGCATTCAGGGTCAGGCATAGGCACTTTTCGGCCGCTGCGCGCGCCCTTGTTTTTATGCCAGAACAAGATGTCCGGGCGAAATCTCGACATATTCACGCCTCGGCGCTTCGTAGCCCACCGGCCTGATCGGGCTTTTCAACTCCTCGGCTCCGGCATTGCGACGAATGCCCCTTCGCGCTGGGTCGGGCACGGGCACTGCCTCCATCAACTTCCTCGTATAGGGGTGCTGCGGGTTCGCAAAAATATCCGCTCGGGGACCAATTTCAACGATCTCGCCCAGATACATGACAGCGACACGATGGCTCACGCGTTCCACCACCGCCATGTCATGGCTGATAAACAGGAAGGCGATCTTGAACTGTTGCTGAAGGTCCAGCAGCAGATTGCACACCTGAGCCTTGATCGACACATCCAGAGCGGACACACTCTCATCTGCCACAATGACTTTCGGGTTGAGCGCCAATGCTCTGGCGATCGCGACCCGTTGCCGCTGCCCACCGGAGAATTCGTGGGGGTACCTGTTCATCATTGCGGGCGAAAGGCCGACACGCTCAAGCAAGTCAGCCGCATTCTCTCTCGCCTCGGCGGAGGTTGCGGTGCGATGCTTGATCATCGGTTCCGCCACTGCCGCGCCAACGGTCATGCGGGGATTGAGGCTGGAGAACGGGTCCTGAAAGATCATCTGCACGCTGCGGCGCATCGCGCGAAGCCCCGATGGATCGAGTTTGAGAACGTCATATCCATCAAGCGAGATATCGCCTGACAATGGCTCGACCAGCCGCGTGATCGACCTGCCGGTCGTTGACTTGCCGCATCCGGACTCTCCCACAAGCGATAGGGTTTCCCCCTGGAAGAGATCGAAACTGATATTTTCTACCGCGTGGACAGCGCCGGTGACGCGACCGAACATACCCGAGCGAATGGCAAAACGTGTGACGAGGTTCTTGACCGAAAGAATGGGCGTCATGCCCCCCGTAACCGTATCTTCCACCTCGATGCTTTGTCCGACCACACCTGTGGTCATATCCACCGATGGAAACCGCAATGGTTTCTCGTGCCCCTTCATCGAACCGAGTTTCGGTATCGCGGCCAGCAGCGCGCGGGTGTAGGGGTGAGCGCCACGATGGAATATATCAGCCGTTTGCCCAGTCTCAACCTGATCGCCGCGAAACATGACGATGGTCCTGTCCGCAATTTCGGCAACCACCGCCATATCATGGGTGATGAAGAGGACTGCCATTCCTTCCTCTTCCTGTAGCGTCTTGATGAGGTCGAGAATCTGACCCTGGATCGTCACATCCAGAGCTGTTGTCGGCTCATCGGCAATCAGCAGCTTCGGTCGCGATGCAAGAGCCATGGCAATCATCACGCGCTGGCGCATTCCGCCCGAGAATTGGTGGGGATACTCGTCGAAACGGCTGGCCGCGTTCGGGATTCGCACCTTTTCCAACAGGCGGATGGTTTCTTCGCGGGCCTGAAGCGTGTTGAGCCCCTTGTGGCGAACAAGCACTTCGGAAATCTGCCTCCCGATCGTGAAAACCGGGTTGAGCGATGTCATGGGCTCCTGGAAGATCATGGCAACGTCATTGCCCCGTACGTGGCGCATTTCTCCTTCGGAAAGGCTGAGAATATCCTTCCCGTTCAAGGACACGGAGCCTTCTATCCGGCTGTTTCTCGGATCGAGGAGGCGCATGAGCGAGAGTGAAGTGACGCTCTTTCCAGAGCCGCTCTCGCCTACGATTGCGACCGTTTCCCCGGCTCGCACCTCGAAAGAAAGGTCCCGCACGACCGTCTTCCATTCGCCATCGACACGAAACGAGGTGGTCAGGTTTTTTACGCTAAGTACCGCAGTTTTTTCTAAAAGGGCGTTGTCATCCATGGTCAGCGTCCCACGGCATAGGCTTGCATCAGGCGGGGAGTTGCCGCCGCGCGCAAAAGACCGTCAGCATCGCGCCGCGCGGCCGTCAATCGTCCGACCGTCCACGGATCTGCCGGTGTCACATCGTGTCCTCGGCCGCGCAATTCGTCCAGGACGCCTTGGCCGATGCTGGTTTCGATCATCACATTACCCGGCTGCCTCGTTCGCGGATAGAAAGAGCCGGGAAAGTGGGAGGTGTGGAACAGGGGCATATCGATGGCCTCCTGAAGATTGAGCCCGAAATGGGCATAGCGCAGGAAGAAGGAAAGCTGCCATTGGTCCTGCTGGTCGCCGCCCGGCGTGCCGAAGGCGAGCGTGGGCCGTCCCTCGTAAAGCGCAAGCGATGGGGTGAGCGTCGTGCGAGGGCGTTTACCCGGCTCCAGAGACGTTGGCAGCCCAGGCTGCAACCAGAACATCTGCGCACGAGAATTAAGGCAGAAGCCCAGACCCGGCACGATGGGTGAGCTTTGCAACCAGCCACCGGACGGCGTGACGGAAACCATGTTGCCCTCGCGGTCGATGACGTCGATGTGGACGGTATCGCCCCTTTTCTCTGTCAAATGAGACATGGTTGGCTCGTAAACCGCGCCGGTGCCCTGCATCGAACCGAGCATGGAAAGTGTCAGGTCGCGCTGGTTGTCAAAACCGGGAACGAGGCCGGGCCTCAGTTCCATCGAAGCATGGGACGAGATCAAACGCCGACGCTCGTCATTGTAAGCGTCAGACAGCAGGGTTTCCGTTGGCACCTGCGCGAATTCCGGATCTCCATAATAGACCTCCCGATCCGCATAGGCGAGCTTCATTGCTTCCACAACCGTATGCACGAAATCGGTACCGGCGGGATCCATTCCGGCTATATCGATGCCCTTGAGAAGCGCCAGCGACTGCAAAAGAACCGGCCCCTGCCCCCATGGGCCCGTCTTGGCAATCGTCCAGCCATGATAATCATAAGTCGTGGGTGCTTCGATTGTCGCGCGCCAGTTGGCCATGTCGTCTGCGGTGAGGACGCCCTTGTGACGGCTGCCGCTGGCATCCATGACCTCGGCGTCTTTGAGATAATCCGCGATCTGCTCGGCGACAAAACCGCGATAAAACGCGTCTCGTGCCGCCTCGATGCCAGCTTCGCGGTCTCTCTTTGCCTCCGCTTCGTTGACGATCCGCTTCCATGTCGCAGCAAGTGTCGGGTTCTTGAAATTGGAAAGCGGCTGCGGGACTGCCCCGCCGGGCAACCAGGTTTGATAGGATGTAGGCCATTCCTTTTCGAAAAATTCCGCAAGCCCGGCAATCGATGCAGATACGCGCGGCAACATCGGGTGGCCATTCTCCAGATAGTAAATGGCTGGCTCCAGCACCTCCCTCACGCTCATGGAACCATAGTCCCGCAACATCAGCATCCAGCCATCGAACGCGCCGGGGATGACGGTCGAAAGCAGGCCGTCGCCAGGGATGAGATCCAGCCCCTCACTCTTATAGTGGTCGATTGTTGCCGCGGCAGGTGCAGGGCCCTGCGCACAGATGACCTCCACCTTGTCCTTCTTGCGGGAATAGATCACGGCAGGCATATCGCCGCCCGGGCCGTTGAGATGCGGCTCCAGAACCTGCAGGACAAAGCCGGTGGCGACGGCAGCATCGAATGCATTTCCGCCTTTTTCGAGAATGCTCATACCAACCGAGGAAGCAATCCAGTGCGTGGATGTGACCACCCCGAACGTACCGAGGATTTCTGGGCGGGTTGTGAATGCAGTCATGTTGTTTCCTTCGGTGCGTAGATATCAATGTTCACGGGGGTCAAGCGCATCGCGCAAGCCGTCACCCAGCAGGTTGAAGCCAATGACCACGAGAAAGATTGCAGCGCCCGGCCACATGGCCATCCAGGGCGCTTGCGAGAGGTAGTTCTTGGCCACATTCAGCATCGAGCCCCAACTGGCCGCGGGTGCCTGCTGTCCAAGGCCTAGGAAAGAAAGGCTGGCTTCGGCGATGATGGCTGTGGCGACGGTGAGCGTTGCCTGCACGATGATTGGCGGCACGATGTTTGGCAGAATGTAACGCAGCATGATGTCATGGTGGCCAAGGCCAATCGAGCGTGCGCCCTCGATATAGTCCTCACTCTTGACGGCAAGGACCTGGGCCCGCGTCAACCTGATGAAGACGGGCATGGCGGAAAGACCGATGGCGATCATGGCGTTGCCAAGGCTCGGCCCCAGAAAGGCGGCGAGTGCAATCGCCATGATGAGAAATGGCATGGCAAGAAAGGCTTCGGTGATCCGCGAGATCACCTGATCGATCCAGCCGCCGAAATAGCCGGACACAAGTCCGAGCGGCACGCCAGCTGCAACGGCGATGGCCACGGAAATAACCCCTGCCATCAGCGAAGCCTGCGCGCCCCAGATCATGCGCGACAGAATATCCCTTCCAATATCGTCAGTACCCATCCAGTGCGCCATGGACGGTGCCTTTCGAATGGCGCTCCAGCTCGTGGCATAGGGGTCGGCAAGCGGCAGAAGCGGTGCAACAAGTGCCAGCAGCACGAAAAAGGATATGATGATCAACCCGGCAATGGCGCTCTTGTTGCGCTTCATTTTCTTCCAGGCGCGATTTTCCGATTTCCTGGTCACGTTGGCGACGTCGATGGCAACTGTCATATCGCAGTCCTCATGCGTGGATTGAGCAAGACCGTGACGACATCCGCCAAGAGGTTCATCAAGATGAAGCCGACTGCCGTGCAGAGCACGACGCCTTGAACCACCGCATAATCACGCGTGAAAACGGCGTCGACGATGAGCTTGCCAAAGCCCGGAATGGTAAAAATCTGTTCGGTCAGGACAGCACCTGCCAGCAGCTCGCCGAACAACAGCGCCGCAAGCGTGATGATCGGCAAAAGGGCGTTGCGGAACGAGTGACTGAAAATGACCTGCCAGTTCGACAATCCCTTGGCGCGGGCGGTGCGGATGTAGTCCGATTTCATCACCGACAGCATGGCGGAGCGTGTATGTCTCATCAACGTCGCCGCCAGCGCATTGCCCAGCACGAATGAGGGCATGATCATGGTCTGGATAGACCTGACGGGATCAACGAAGATCGATTCGTAACCTGACGCGGGCAACCATCCCAGTTGCACCGATATCAGCAGGATAAGCATGATCCCCAGCCAGAAATTCGGGATAGAAAGCCCGGAAAGGGCGACGATGTTGGAGAGGTAGTCGATCCATGTGTTCTGCTTGACAGCGGCAAGTATTCCTATGGGCACACCGATAATCAGCGCGAAGAACATCGACATCAGCGCGAGCTGGATGGTGACAGGAAGCTTTTGCGCAATCAGTTCGAGAACGGGCTGGTTCGTTCTAAGCGAAATTCCGAAATCACCCTGAAGCACGGAGCCAAGCCAGTAGAAATACTGGAAGACGAGAGGATCGTTCATTCGATATCGCTCTCTCAACAGTTCGATAACCGCCGGATCCCGCTCTTCTCCAGCCATGGCGAGTATGGGGTCGCCGGGGAGCAACTTCTGCAGGGAGAAGACAAAGATGGAAATGATGAGCAGTGTCGGAATGGCCACCAGAAGCCGCTTGCCGATATAGATATGCATGAAGGTGATCCTTTGGGCGAGGCCGGGTATCGATGACCCCGATACGCGGCAGCTCGCCGCGCACCGGGATAACAGTCGTCTCTTATGAGCCCTTCTTCACGCCGGTCAGACGGATCATCCCGTCGGACGAAGGCTGAAAACCGGTAACGGCCTTCGACGTCGCGTAAAGGTAAGCCTGATGCCCGAGATAAATCAGCGGCAGATCCTCATCGAGGATTTTGGTGGCTGCGTCATATTTTTCCTTGCGCACGGCATTGTCGGTGGAAGCGCGCGCCTCGTTCAACAGCTTGTCGACCTCTGGATTGCAGTATTTCGTGTCGTTGATGCCACCCTTGCAGGTTACGAACTGATGAATGTTTCCATCCGGATCGGAACGACCGGACCAATCAGACCGAGATAGGACGTAATTGCCCGCGGTCTGTTCGGAGAGCAGCGTCGCAAACTCCGTCGCCTTCAGCTTCACGTCAAAACCTGCCTCGGCAACCATGGCCTGAATGACCTGCATCATCTGGGTCTGAGTGGTGTTGTTGGCGTGCTGCAACTCGATTTCAAAGCGATCGAAGCCTGCTTCCTTCATCAATGCCTTGGCTTTTTCAACATCACGCGCAGGCACCGGAACAGACTTGTTGTACCAGGGGCTGGTGGATGGCCAGGGTTGATTTCCCGCCAGCGCCGTTCCTTCGAACACAACCTGGTTGATGGCCTCGCGATCAATGGCCAGCGAAAAAGCCTGCCGCAACCGCTTGTCCTTGCCAAACGGATTATCGGCGCGAGCACCGTTGCCAATATTCACATACATTGCCATGTAACCGGGGCCGACCACTTCGCCATAGGTCAGCTTCGGATCATCCTTGACGGAAGCGGCGTCAGACGCGGAAATCCGCTCTGCCAGATCGAGATCACCTGCGCGAAGGTTGGCAAGGCGCACCGTGGTATCCGGAATAGGCAGGAACGTGACCTTGTCGAGGAAGATATTGTCCTTGTTCCAGTAGTCCGGAAATTTCTCCAGAACGATGCGGTCCTGCTGAATGCGCTCGACAAACCGGAAAGGTCCGGCACACACCGGCTTGGAACCGAAATTCGCTCCGAGTTCCTTTGCAGCCTTTGGCGAAACCATCATGCCAGCTCGGTCGGAAAGCTGCGCCAGCAGACTCGCATCCGGGCTTTTCAGCGTGAATTTGATCTGATACGCGCCCGTCGCCTCTACCTTCGCCACAGATGCGAGCTCGCTCTTGCGGCGGGATTCGGGCATGGTCATGTTGCGTTCGATCGTATAGACGGCGGCCTCCGCGTTGAAAGGCGTGCCATCGTGGAAGACAACGCCTTCGCGCAGATCCATGGTCAACGTGTTGCCGTTGTCGCCCCAGGCCCATTTCGTCGCCAGTTGCGGAACGACCGACAGGTTGTTGTCTAGATCGACAAGCTTGTCGCACATGCTGGTGTAAACCAGCCGTCCAACAAAGGTTCTGGACTGAGCAGGATCCAGCACGTCGGCATCGTCCTGCAAACCGATACGAAGTTCCGCGGCCTGCAGCGACGTCGAAAGAAGTGCCGCCGCCAGCAAGCTGGCAGCAAATGTCATCTGTCGTTTCATCTTCTTGTTCCTCTGGTCGGTTATGGCAGCCGGTTTTCCGGTTCTACCTCTGCGCAGGAGAGCCCTACGCCGTCTTTCAAGCATCTCCCTTGGATGGATGGTCCAGATGGTCCATGGACGTCTGGCGAACGAGCCTCTCCTGGAGCGTCAGCAGGTGATTGCGCATGGCTTCACCCGCCTTGGCCGGATCACGCTCGGCGATTGCATCGATGATTTCGGCGTGCTGATCACGCGACTCCTGCAAGGTGTGATCGAGGCGGCGGGCGCGTTCCCGCACAGCCTGCCACGTCGGGTCCTGCCGTACGCGATTGACCACATCGAACAGCGAAAGGAACAGCTGGTTTCCGGCACTTTGCGCAATCAGCCGATGCAGCGAGCCATCCCAGAGTTCGCGCCAGTCGGCATCGGTGCGCTCGTAAATCTTGAGGCACGTCTCGCGCATTCTTGCAATGTCGGAGGGCTTGGCCCGCATTGCGGCAAGTTGCGCCAGCTGTGGCTCCAGCCGTAGCCTCACCTCCATGATTTCCATGAAATTGGTCCCGGAAACCAGGCTCGCGGCATGATCGCTCCAGCTATCCGGCTTTTGCCCCAGGAAGGTGCCCGCGCCCTGTTTGCGCCAGATCAACCCCTCGGCTTCCAATACTTCGAGAGCACGCCTGACTTCGCGACGACCAACGCCCAGGCGCTCGGAAAGCGTTCTTTCCGTCGGCAATTTCCCGTCTCGCCCAAACGCGCTGACGGTGATCAGTTCCCGCAGTCTCTCGAGTGCGTAGTTGGCATTTTCCGGACCAAGAATGCTGGATGTTTCGTTCATTGGTTCGTACCAATTTTACATTGGTTCAAATCAAGCCGTAAAAGCGCGACACGTCAAGCTCATTTTTTGATCGTGCGCCATTTTTATGCAGAACTGTCCGTAAGCTCCGCTAAGAAGCTGCCGTGAGCAGCTCTTTCATCGCCCTGACGAAAGCGACATCGGTCTGTTTCATCTGCCGAGCAGAAAAACCGAAAGCCAGGACGGCTGGATCGGTGACCTCTACACTGGAGGAACAGGACGAATGGATGTCTGCCACGTGCAACTCCTCAAGCACCGGGCCGAGCGTGTCGAGATTGATGCCAGAGCCCGGCATGAGGGATATACGACCCGCAGCGATTTCTATCGCGGCTTTCAAATCGGCGATCCCGTCAAGAGCCGTTACAGCGCGCCCGGAGGACAGTATCCGCTCAAAGCCGCAATCAATGGCGATTTCAATCGCCTCGGCCATGTCAGGCACAAGATCGAAGGCGCGATGCAAGGTGCGCGGCATGGACCATATGACCTCGGACAACTGCCGCAGAGCAATATGATCGAGACGCCCGTCTGGCAGATTTGCTCCAAAGACCACACCAGCGATGCCGCAGGAAGCGGCAAACCTGATATCGTCTTCCATCACGGCCAGTTCGTCCTTGGAATAGACGAAATTTCCGGCCCGGGGTCTGATCATCGCATAGCATGGCACCGGGGAGCGCCCGGCCAGACTCATCAAGCCGACGGACGGTGTCAGTCCGCCGACGGAAAGAGCACTGCACAACTCTATCCGATCCGCTCCACCCTCGACGGCGGCGTTCAGGCCCGCGACATCATCGACGCAGACTTCCAGCGAAATTTCAGCCATGATTGACCTGATGCGATAAGAGTGGCGCTAAAGACGGACTATCGAACCGCATTGCCGTTGGCGTCGAAACGATGTGTGGCGTCCCCGCTTGGCGAAGCGTAAACAACATCGTCCGGGTGATAGGCATGTTCACCAAACAGGCGCACGGTCAACAGGCCGATGGCATCACTCTCGAGGTAGACGATGGTATCGGCACCCAGATGTTCGACATGCACGACCTTTCCAGGCCAGGTGCCGCTTTCGCGTGACAGCAGAATATGTTCTGGACGAATGCCCAGTGTCTTGTAGCCGCTTTCACCGAACCGCTCGGCATCGATCAAATTCATCTGCGGGGACCCGATGAACCCGGCAACGAAAAGATTGGCTGGGCGGTTGTAAAGCTCCATGGGGGTGCCGACCTGCTCAATGCGCCCGGCGTTGAGAACGACAATCTTGTCTGCAAGAGTCATGGCCTCGACCTGATCATGCGTCACATAGATCATCGTTGCCTTTAGCCGCCGATGGAGACGCGCGATTTCGAGGCGGGTCTGCACGCGAAGAGCCGCGTCGAGATTGGAAAGGGGTTCATCGAAAAGGAAAAGCGTCGGCTCCCGCACGATGGCGCGGCCGATGGCCACGCGCTGGCGCTGCCCACCCGACAACTCCGCCGGACGTCGCTCCAGATAAGGGCCTAGCGACAGAAGGGAGGATGCATTGGCGACCCGCGTCTCTATCTCATCCTTCGGTGTGCCGGCCTGCTTGAGACCGAGACCCATATTATCCTTCACCGTCAAATGCGGGTAAAGCGCGTAGGACTGGAAGACCATGGCGATACCGCGCTTTGCGGGCGGCACGGCGGAGACTTCGCGACCATCGATGATGATCTCGCCGGAGCTGATGTCTTCAAGCCCCGCAATAGTTCGCAACAGCGTGGATTTACCGCAACCGGATGGCCCGACGAAGATCACGAACTCTCCCTCCTTGACGTCCAGATCAATCCCTTTCAGCACCTCCACGGTGCCAAAGGATTTTGCGACGGATTTGAGTGTCAGATTACCCAAGGATTTTCTCCAGATTCAAAGATCGACCATACGGCCGGTTCGCGCGCTTTCATCCGCCGCAAGGCAGATCCGCAGCGATTGGACAGCATCGCTCATATGCCGGTCGAGATCGATATCCTCGCGGATAGCCTTCAGGACATAGGCCTGCTCCCGGTCGCACAGTTCCTGGTGGCCGGGCTCGCCGTCCATTTGCAGCAACTGATCGGGCTCGGCAAAACGGCCATCCGGACCTGTCTCGGCCTTGTGGAGACAAATTGTCGACGTTTTCGTGTGGGTGTCGATGTCATCCGATTTGGCGTTCGGGTCCATGACGATGGAAACGGAGCCATTCGGCGACATGACATCCTTTACGAAAAAAGCAGTCTCGGAGATCATCGGGCCCCATCCGGCCTCGTACCAACCCACGGAGCCGTCCTCGAAAGTCACCTGCAGGTGGCCGTAATTGTACATGTCCGGCGCAATTTCATTTGACAGCCGCAGGCCCATGCCGCGCACCGAAACGGGTTTTGCGTCCGTAATCTGGCACATGACATCCACATAATGCACGCCGCAATCCACGATGGGAGGCGTTGTCTGCATCAAGGCCTTGTGTGTCTCCCAGGTCTTGCCGGATGATTGCTGGTTGAGGTTCATGCGGAAAACATAGGGCCCGCCGAGATCGCGAGCGAGTGAGATCAATTTTACCCAGGACGGGTGGTGACGCAGAATATATCCGACAACGAGTTTGCGACCATTGGCGCGTGCGCAGGCAACCACACGCTCGGCATCCGCAACGGTCGTCGCCAGCGGCTTCTCCACGAAGACGTGACAGCCCGCTTCCATCGCCGTGATGGCCAACTGGGCATGGCTGTCGGAATAGGTATTGATGGAGCAAAGATCCGGCTTCAGGTCCGCCAGCGCATTTTCAAAAGACGGCAGTATGTCGTGGCCCGCAAGCGCTGGAGGCAAGACCGGCTTGGAACGATTGACGAGCCCGACGATTTCGAAACCGGGATTGGCGGCATAGGCCAGCGCATGGCTCATGCCCATATTGCCGAGACCCGCAACCAGAACCTTGAGGGGTTTTTGGCTCATTTGACCGCTCCTGCCGTGATGCCGCGGATCAGTTGCCGCGAGAATATGGTGTAGAGAACAAGGACAGGTGCGATTGCCAACGACAAGGCTGCCAGGACCGCGTTCCAGTTGGTGACGAATTGACCGATGAATATTTGCGCGCCGAGCGTGATGGTCTTGGTCGCCTCACTGGGCGCGAGGATAAGAGGGAACCAGAGGTCGTTCCAGATCGGTATCATCGTAAAGACCGCAACCGTTGCCATGGAGGGGCGGATAAGCGGCAGGACAAGGCGGAAGAATATCTTGTATTCCGACAATCCATCGATGCGACCCGCATTCTTGAGGTCATCGGAAACCGTTCGCATGAATTCCGACAGGATAAAGATCGCAAGCGGCAGACCTTGAGCGGTGTAAACCAGGATCAGGGCAGTTCGCGTATTGACCAGACCCGTCGCCACCATGCCCTGCAGGATGCCGATCGTTCCAAGGCGGATCGGAATCATGATGCCGAGCGCCATATAGAGGCCAAGCCAGGTATTGCCCCTGAACCGATATTCCGACAGCGCAAATGCCGCCATCGCGCCGAAGAGCAGCACGAGCGCAATCGAAACCACCGTAACGATCAGCGAATTTTGCAGGTATTGCATAAAATCGCTCTGGCCAAGAACGGTGGTGTAACCGACGAGATCGAATGTCGAAGGTAACGGCACCTGCATGGGATTGCGGAAGATGGCATTACGCGACTTGAAGGAATTGATGATCGTCAGCACCACCGGAAAAAGCGCGATGGCCGTGTAGGAAAGAAGGACGGCGTGGGCCAGAACGGTGCGGACGAGTGAGGAGCGTGCTTTAGACATTTCCGACGCCCCTTAGAATTGATAGCGGCGCATACGGCGCTGAATGGCAAAAAGGTAGAAGCTCACTCCGGCAAGAATGATGAGAAACATCACGGTTGCAATTGTCGCACCCATGGAGCGATCACCCAACTGGAGCTGGAAGCCGAAGAAGGTGCGATAAAGCAGCGTTCCCAGGATGTCAGTCGATCCATCCGGCCCGGCCAGCGCGCCCTGCACGGTGTAGATCAGGTCGAACGCGTTAAAATTGCCGACGAATGTCAAAATCGAGATGATGCCAATGGCTGGCAGGATAAGCGGCAGCTTGATTTTCCAGAACTGGCTCCAGCCAGTGATGCCATCCATTTCGGCAGCTTCGATGACCTCATCGGGAATATTGAGCAGCGCTGCATAGATCAGCATCATGGGAATACCGACATATTGCCAGACAGATATCAGAGACACGGCAATGAGCGCCGAATTCGGCCTGCCAAGCCATGGCGCAAAGAGGAATTTCAAATGGACGAAATCCAGCAATGTCGGCGCTATTCCCCAAAGCGGCGACAGGATGAGCTTCCAGATAAAGCCAACAATCACGAAAGACAGAAGTGTAGGAAGGAGTATTGCCGTACGATAGAAGGCCGAAAAGCGCAGCTTGGGCAGTGAAAGAAGTGCGGCCAGCGCGACGCCGATCGGATTTTGCACGAGCATGTGGATGATGAAGAAATAGACGTTGTTGACCAGTGCGTTCCAGAAGCTCTCCGACCAGCGATCTTCAAAGAACAGTGTCCGAAAATTCTCAAGCCCGACAAAAAGTCTTTGCCCGTCGACCTCCTTGAAAAAGGAAAGCCAGAGCGTGCTGCCCAGAGGAATGATCATCACCGCCGTGTAAACGAGAAACGCCGGAAGCATGAACACAAGGATATGCCACCGGAATGGCCGCCGGCTTGTTCTTTCGTCGTTGAAACTATTCTCGGCGCTCATGGGATCAGTCCGAACTGTCAGATGGGAAGTCGAGCATGACATAGGCTAACCGGGCGCGGATACGGCCCAACGAAAACCATAGGTCAGATTTGACAAGCAAATAGGTTTGTGACGCGCTGGGTGCATGGCGAATATCCTCCGCCATGCACCGCTCCGTCAGACTTATTTTGCTGGCTTGTACCAGCTGTCGAGACCCTTTTGCAGCTTTTCAGCAGCCACGGCAGGCGTATCCGTTCCATTGATGACGTTGGCGGATTCAACCCAGGTTTCGTTTTCCAGGTTCGGCTTGCCGCGCGACAGGATCTGGTATGTCGAGCGGATCGTCGGCTTGCATTTTTCGCGCCAGGAGACGAATTCCTGGGCGAGAGGATCAGCCATTTTTACAGCCGTGGTATTGAGGCTGAAGAAGCCCGGCAGTGCGTTGGCGTAGAGATCGGCAAATTCCGCAGATGCGACCCACTCGAGGAACTTGGCAGCCTCGGCAGGATGCTTGGACTTGGCGTTTACACCCATTCCGATATCCGTGTGGTCGGAGATGTAGCAGGTATCGCCTTCCTTCTCGACGGGTGGCGGGAATGCGCCCATCTTGAACTGAGCCTGCGTGTTGAAGCCGGAGATTTCCCATGAGCCCGCAGGATAAATTGCCGCGCGACCAAGGGTGAACATGTTCTGGCTATCGGGATAGGTCTGCGCTTCGAAGCCGTCGCCCAGATAGTCCTTCCACTTCGCTAGAACCTCGTAGGGCTTGACCCAGGCAGCATCAGTCAGCTTCTGCTCGCCCTTGACCAGCGCCAGACGGCCTTCTTCGCCCTTCCAGTAGTTAGGGCCGATATTCTGATAGCCCATGGTTGCGGCTTCCCAAAGATCCTTGGTGCCCATCGCCATCGGGACATAGGTGCCGTCAGCCTTGATCTTGTCGAGGGCGGCGAAGAACTCCGCCTGCGTCTTCGGCACTTCGATCTTGAGTGTCTCGAAAGCGTCCTTGTTGTAGATGAAACCATGGATCACCGAGGCCATCGGCACGCAGAACGTCTGGGCACCATCATCCGTTGACCAGGCCGTTTTCGCAACGTTCGAGAAGTTTTCCATGCCAGGATTCTTGGTCAGGTCGCCAAGATAGCCCTTCTTGAACAACTCAAGCGATGCATCGAAAGGACGGCACGTGATGAGATCGCCCGCCGAACCGGATTCCAGCTTGGCATTCAATGCGGCATTGTATTCCGTCGGCGCCATTGGCTGAAACGCGAGCTTGATACCGGGGTTCTTTGCTTCAAATGCCGGTATGAGCTTGTCTTTCCAGATCGCCAGATCGTCATTGCGCCAGCTCTCGACCGTCAGCGTTACGTCCGCTGCCGAGGCTAGACCGGCATAGCCCAGCAAACTTGCTCCCAAGGCCAGGGCTTTTGTGAGATTACGGGTCATTCTTGTTCTCCCTCTTGGTGTAACGCCGCCACGGCGTTCATCAACTATGGTTGTTGCAGTCTTATCCGCCGATCAGCTCAAGCGCACGGCGAAGGTTCTGGCCGCTTGTCTCGAGCATTCTCTCGGCTGAATTCTTGTCTTTCGCGCCCGCCCCAAGGAGGATCGCGACCTTGACGGAGCCGGACGCCTTTTCCACCAAACGTCCTGCTTCGTCCATGCTCACACCGGCGACATCGGAAACAATGCGCGCTGCCCGCTCAAGCAGCTTTCGGTTATCCGCGCGCAGGTTGACCATATGGCCGTCATGTACATGCCCCAGGCGAATGGCCATGAGGGTCGAAAACATGTTGAGCGCGATTTTTTGCGCCGTGCCCGCGCCCATCCGGGTCGAGCCCGCAACGAATTCCGGTGGAGTATTGAGCAGAATGGCGACATCGCTTCTGTCGAAAAGCTTTGCGGCCGCATTGTTGGCAATGGCAATAACCTTTGCGCCCTTCTGACGAGCGAAGTCAGCGACGCCTAACGCGTAGGGTGTCGAGCCGCTCGCCGAGATAACAACGACACAATCTCCTGCCCCAACGACCGCCTCTGCATCTATCCGCGCCTGCTCGATATCATCCTCAGGCGCACCCGGCATTTCAGACAGATTGCTGATACCGCCAGCGAAAAGAATAGCGATCTGCTCGCGCTCTATCCCGTAGGTTCCAGGCAGCTCCAAAGCGTCAGCCATGGCCATCAGGCCAGAGCTGCCCGCTCCCGCATAGACGAGCCGACCACCGCGCGAAATCGCATCGGCCGCAAGCTGTGACGCTGAAGCAATGGCATCTCGGGCTGCGTCGACGGAGCGCGCAGCCTGTTGCTGTCCTGAACTCAAAAGCGACAGGACGTCGCCCGGCACCATGGTGTCGAGCCCCCTCGCCTTATCGTGCAAACCCTCAGTTCCGCCTGCGCTCATAAAAAACTCCCTGCGCTGGAATTTAATGCCAAAAAAATACCAATTGTCCAGCGTCTTTTAAGAAATGATTTATTTATTAGCCTCCTAAGAGTTAGTCAAAAGCATAACCTGATGATAAAAATGGAGAAAATGGATTTTACAAAAACTTTATTTTTTCGACTTGGAAATTGGTATTTTTTTGGTATCTTTCTCGCAGGAGACGATTTCATGCAGCGATATCTCGTGGGAGTCGACGGCGGCGGCACGAGTTGCCGGGCAGCAGTCGCAGACGCAACCGGCAGAATTCTTGGTCGTGGCAGAAGCGGCGCGTCCAACATCATGACCGCGCCAGACACGGCGATATCAAACATCGCCCAAGCCGCCAAAGCGGCGTTTGAAGATGCAGGTCTTGATCCGCGCTTGCTAAAAGATGCTGACGCCTATCTCGGACTTGCGGGAAACAATGTCGAGAACACCGTGGCATACGTTATGCCGCGCTTGCCATTCCACCAGTCCATCATCGAGTCTGACGGATTGATCGCGCTGCAGGGCGCTCTTGGTGACGGAGATGGCGCGGTTGCGATCTTGGGGACCGGAACGATTTATATTGCCCGGTCCGGCTCGCAAGTCAGCTCCATCGGCGGCTGGGGCTACCATCTCGGTGATCTGGGAAGTGGCGCGCGACTTGGCCAGATGGCTCTGCAGGAAAGCCTGCTGGCCCACGACGGAATTTCTGCCCGGACAGAACTTACGCAGGCATTGCTTGAAGAGTTTGAGTCCGATCCCCGCAAGATGGTCGCATTTTCTCAAAGCGCAAAACCGGGCGACTATGGTCGCTATGCCCCCCTTGTGTTTGAATTTGGTGCCCACCGCGACAAGGCCGCTTTGAGCATTCTGGAGCAATCCGCCCGCTTCATTGACCGCTCGCTTGACCGCATGTCCGAGTTGACACACGGCGGAAGACTTTGTCTTCTGGGCGGGTTGTCGACGCTCTACGCACAGTATCTGGCCCCACGCCATCAGCAACGTCTTGTCCAGCCTGCGCAGGATGCGCTGGCAGGCTCGATTGCGCTGGCAAAAGCCGCTTTCGCAGGTGTGGAAGGGGGAGTGGCATGACGGAAGCCTTGTCCGATTTCCTGTCCCCTGACGATCTGCAATCCAACGGAACGGGACCTCTTTACGTCAAGCTTCGGCAATCGCTGGAAAGTGCGATCCTTTCCGGCAAACTGGCCCATGGGCAGGCATTGCCTCCCGAGCGCGATCTGGCGGAATTTGCCAATGTCAGCCGCGTCACTGTCCGAAAAGCAGTAGACGATCTGGTCAAGGACGGCTTGCTTAGCCGCAAGCACGGTTCTGGCACTTTCGTCATGAAGCCGGTTTCCCGCCTGCAGCAACCGCTGTCTCGCCTGACATCCTTCAGCGAAGACATGGCCAGACGGGGATATGTTACCCGCTCGGAATGGCTTGCCAGAGGTCTTTTCCACCCGTCATCCAACGAGATGATGATGCTGGGTCTCAAGGTCGACATGATGGTCGCGCGTCTTGAGCGTCTTCGCATCGCCAATGAGTTGCCCCTTGCCATAGAGAGAGCAAGCCTGGCATCGGATATACTGCCCGATCCCGCAGCGGTGGGCACATCGCTCTATGCCGAATTGCACCGTAGCGGCAACCGGCCTGTGCGTGCGGTACAACGTATCTCGGCCTGCAACGTATCGCGTGAGGATGCAGCTTTGCTTGCGGTTCCCGAGGGGTCGGCAGGGCTCGCCATCGAACGCATATCCTATCTGGAATCTGGCCGCGTGGTTGAGTTGACGCGATCGCTCTATCGGGGCGACGCCTACGACTTCGTAGCTGAAATGACACTGACGGACGGCTGAGTGCCGCCGCCGATACAGGAAAAGAGAGTTCCATGCCCACGCATATGCGCCAGGAAATCGATGAAATACCCGATGCAGCCAGCCGTTTGCTGAGCAGTGCCAGCGATGACCTTCAGGCTGCCGGCAAGGCGTTGCGGGCGTTTGATCCCGCCTTTCTCATCACCATCGCGCGCGGTTCTTCGGATCATGCCGCCCACTTTCTCAAATACGCCATCGAGCAGCAGGCAGGCCGCGCCGTGGCCTCCATCGGCCCCTCGCTTGCCTCCATTTACGGCAAATCGCTGAAACTGGACAAAGCGGCCGCGATCTCGGTATCGCAATCGGGAAAAAGTCCTGACATCGTTGCTCTTGCCCAATCGGCTGCGGCGGCGGGTGCGCTGACGGTCTCGCTGACGAATACGCGGCCCTCGCCTTTGTCGGATGCCTGTGCACATGCCATCGATATCAATGCCGGGCCAGAGCTCGCGGTAGCGGCAACCAAATCCTTTTTCAACTCGGTATTGGCCGGACTTGCTGTTCTGGCCGAATGGACAGTCGATTCGGATCTGCAACGGTCCATCCGGCAACTGCCCGAAAAGCTACATCAGGCCATCACGCTGGATTGGAAAGATCTCGCAGCGGAGCTGGGAGACGCGGATTCGCTTTACATGCTTGGTCGCGGCCCCTCATTGGCAATCGCCAGCGAGGCTGCGCTGAAGTTCAAGGAAACCTCGGAAATGCACGCCGAGGCCTATTCCAGCGCCGAGGTGCTTCACGGTCCTGTGGCACTGGTAGATCGCCGCTTTCCGGTTGTCACTTTTGCGGCGCGTGATGCGGCGTTGATGTCTGTTCTGACGACAGCCGACAGTCTCGCAGAAAAGGGTGCCCTTGCCTTCGTGACCGCAGATGGAGCGAGCCACGCCCGTAGATTGCCATTTGTTGAAACCGGCCATCCGCTGACCGATTCGCTTGCCCTGATTGTGCCCTTTTACGGGTTCGTTGAGGCTTGGTCCCGATCGCGCGGGTTCAACCCCGATGCCCCGGTTGCCCTCAAGAAGGTCACGGAGACACGCTGATAATGGTTCAAGCCTTTACCAATTGCAGAATTTTCGACGGCCAGGACTGGATCGCAGAAAGCGCGCTTCTTGTTGAAGATGGCAAGGTCATCAGCATTGCTGCGCAGAGCGAGCTTTCTTCAGGCGTGAAAACCGTCGACACGGCTGGCGGGCTGATTGTTCCCGGCTTCATCGATCTGCAGGTGAATGGCGGCGGCGGCGTGATGTTGAACGATGACCGGTCTGTCGAGGGTATCCGGCAGATCTGCGCGGCCCATGCAAGCTTTGGCACAACCGCTCTCCTGCCAACCTTGATTACAGATACGCGTGAGGTTACGGCAGCGGCTATAGAGGCTGGCCTTAACGCGAAAGCCGCACGCATTCCGGGCTTTATAGGGCTGCATCTGGAAGGCCCACATCTTTCTGTCGCCCGCAAGGGCACTCATCACCCAGACCTGATAAGGGCTATGGAAAAGGAAGATCTCGAGCGTCTTTTGAAAATCGGGAAAAGCTTCGACGCCCTGATGATTACGGTCGCACCGGAAAACACGACGTTGGAGCAGGTCAAGGCACTGGCAGAGGGCGGCTTTATCGTCAGTCTTGGTCACACCAATGCTGCCTTTGAAACGGCAGAAGCCTATGTAGAAGCGGGAGCGCGTACCGTAACGCACCTTTTCAACGCGATGAGCCCGCTCGAAAACCGCTCACCCGGTCTCGTCGGCGCCGCTCTCGAACTGAGCACTGTTTCAGCCGGGATCATCGCTGATGGTTTTCATGTCCACCCCGCAGCGATGCGCACTGCGCTGAGGGCCAAACAGGGACCCGGACGGATCTTCATTGTTACAGACGCCATGTCCACAATTGGCACCAATCTTGAAGGCCTGACATTGAATGGGCGCCAGATCTACCGGAAGGACGGTCGCCTGACGCTCGCCGATGGCACGCTGGCGGGTGCTGACATCGATATGCTCTCGTCTGTTCTTTTCGTTCACCGGAAACTCGGCCTCGAAATCGAGGAAGCCATTCGTATGGCAAGCCTTTACCCAGCCGAGGCTGCCGGACTGGCCGGTCGCAAAGGCCAGCTGAAGCAGGGATATGACGCTGACTTCCTGATCCTGACGAACGACTACCAGCTGAAAAGCACCTGGATCGGCGGCACGCAGGTTTTTTCGGCTGACTGCTGACTACAGAAACGGGGTTGGGATGCAACAGATGCGACCCAACCCCGCCACTCGATTTTCACTTCCGTCTGTCAGAGACCAACAAGCACCTTATCGAGCGTAATCGGAAGATCCCTGATACGGATTCCGGTGGCATTATAGACAGCATTGGCAACTGCTGCGCCGACACCGGTGATCCCGATTTCGCCAATACCGCGTGCACCCATGGGAGCCTGGGGGTCCGGCTTGTTGGTGTAGAGGATCTCGATGCTCGGCACATCCATCTGCACAGGCACATGGTAATCGGCAAGCGACGCGTTTACGACGCGACCGGTGCGTTCATCGAAATTGGTTTCCTCTGTCAATGCCAGGCCCAGCCCCATGATGATCCCACCCTTGAACTGGCTCGTCGCCATTTTCGCGTTCAAGATCTGCCCTGCATCGAAGGAGCCGAGGAACCTCGAGACGCGAACCTCGCCTGTCACCGTACTGACGCGCACTTCGCAGAATTGTGCGCCATAGGAATGCATGGAGAAGGCCCCCATTTCCGCGGGTGCTGGTCCCTCGGCTTCACACACGAGCTCCTCACGACCTGCCCTTCGAAGGATAGAACCGTAGCTTTCGAAGCGATCTCCGTCCTCAATATGGCCGATACCGCCGTCTTTGGGCTCGACTTCCGCAAGCGACAGCCCGGCCAAAGGCGAGTCGTTACCCGCAAGCTTGAGGAGTTCCTCCACGAAGACCTCAGTTGCTGCCACGATGGCACCACCTATCGACGCGGTCTGTGTCGAACCTCCAGCGATAATTCCACGCGGCAGACTGCTATCGCCATATTCGAAAGTCACCTGATCAAGAGAAACTCCCAACCTTGCGGCGATATGCTGGGCCTGTGCGGTCGCGGTTCCCATTCCCATGTCGTGAACGGCGGTGGATACGGTGACGTTGCCGTCAGCGGTCATCCTGAACCGCGCCGCCGCACCGGGGAAACGGTGATAGGGATATGTCGCCGTTGCACAGCCCATTCCGATCAACCACTCACCTTGGCGCCTCTGTTTCGGGGCGCTGTTCCGCAGGTTCCAGCCAAATTTTTCGGCACCCTTCTCATAGGCCTCGATGAGATAGCGCGACGAAAACGGCTTTCCGGTCGTCGGATCCTCATTCGGTTCGATCCGCCGACGCAGTTCGATAGGGTCGAGCTCGAGCTTGACCGCCAGCTCGTCCAGCGCGCATTCAAGAGCGAATGTCCCTACGGATTCGCCCGGTGCCCGCATGAAGGTGTTAACGAGCATATCGAGGTCGGCCACATCCTGCGCGATGTGAAACGTCCTGGATGCGTAAAGGTGGCGTGCCGGAAAGGTAAATTGTTCCGGACAGGCATTATGCAACGTCATGGCCGCCGTGCCGGTGTGGATCAGCGCATCAAGCGTGCCATCTGCGCGCGCACCCAGGGCGACCCGTTGCTCGGTTATGGTTCGTCCGCCGATGATGCGAAAGACCCCTTCGCGTGAAAGCATGATGCGGACGGGCCGCCCGGCCAGCCGGGATGCGGCACAGGCCAGAATTTGATGGTCCCAAAGGCATTTCCCGCCGAATCCACCACCGACATAAGGCGACGTGATATGTACGTCGGAAGTGTCGATGTCGAAAATATCCGCCAGCTGGCCAGCCGTCAGATCGAGCAATTGCGTGGCATCATGAACACGCAGCCGATCACCGTCCCAGAGCACGGTCGCCGCGTGAAGTTCGATGGCGTTGTGATTATGGCGCGGTGTCCTGTAGACGACATCCACCTTGACATCGGCCTGCGCCAGCGCGGTTTGCGCATCGCCAATCTCCAGCATCGGCGGCTGCCCGAGAATATTATCAAGCTTCCTTGGATGTTTCCGGGCTTCTTCGAAGGAGGTGACAGCCGGCAGAAGCGTGTATTCGGCTTTCACAAGTGAGGCCGCATAATCCGCCTGCTCCTGCGTCTGAGCCAGTACCAGCGCGATGGGTTGTCCATTCCAGTGAATCTCATCGTCCTGCATGACGGGGAGATCACTTGAGCCAGCCGCAGTGGCTGAAGACATCATCAGCGATGGTGCCTTCATGCGCGGTGCGTTCTTGTAGGTCATAACCAGCACAACGCCAGGGGCGGCTTCTGCTGCGGCAACGTCCAGTCTGCTGATGCGACCGCGCGCGATGGTGCTGAAAGACAGTGCCGCATAGGCCATGTTGTCATATGGGAATTCCGCGGCGAATTTCGTTTCACCCCGTACCTTCATGGGCCCCTCTATGCGGGAGACGGGCTGACCAAGCGCTCCGTGCTTGCGCAGCATCGGGTCGGCCGTAATCGCTGGCTGCCAACGGCCAGGCTTGCTTGTCTCTGTCTGGATGCGGGTCTCGGCACTCATGCCTTCTCTCCCTTCAATTCTTCTAGAACTGCGACGATGGTTCGTTTGACCAGTTCGATCTTGAACATGTTGTCTCTTAAGCCCACGGCATCCGCGAGTTCGGCCTCTGCGGCTGCGCGGAAGTTCTCGGCGGTGGCTTTTTCGCCCTTCAGCCTGCCCTCGAGCGTCAAAGCCCGCCATGGTTTGTGAGCGACGCCACCAAGCGCCACCCTGACATCTCGCACCGCCCCAGCCTCATCTACGTTAAGCATGGCAGCAACGGACACCAGAGCAAAGGCGTAGCTGGCGCGGTCCCTGACCTTGCGGTAGACAGCGCGTTGGCCAAATGAATGCGAGGGGATTTCGACCGACGTAATCAGTTCATTCGGCTTCAACTCGGTCTCGATATCCGGTCTGTCCCCGGGCAGACGATGAAGGTCACGCAAGGCCATACGGCGTTGGCCCTCTGGTCCATCCAAAATAACTTCCGCATCAAGAGCTGCAAGCGCCACGCACATGTCCGATGGATGCGTGGCCACACAGCTTTGCGATGCACCCAGGATGGCGTGATAGCGATTGAAGCCCTCCAGGGCATCGCAGCCCGCTCCAGGTTCACGCTTGTTGCAGCGTGCGGCGTTGTCATAAAAATACCGGCAACGCGTTCGCTGCAGAATGTTGCCTCCGACGGTCGCGACGTTACGGATTTGCGCACTTGCACCAGCAAGGATGGCGCGCGACAGGAGAGGAAACTGCGCCCGCACGATATCATTGGCGGCAAGGGCGGTGTTTTTGACGCCTGCCCCTATCGACAAACGCCCATCCGGGCCTTGCTCTATCGTAGAAGACAGATGCGAGACGTCCACGAGCGTGTCGGGGTGCTCGATCGTTTCACGCATGAGATCAACGAGATTTGTGCCGCCCCCAAGGTATCTCGTAGAGGCACTGGACTGCTTGAGCGCGATGGCAGAGGCCACATCCGACGCCTGGTGGAAAGAGAAGATATTCATGCCCGGGCCCTCGCTTCGGATGCAGACGAGCTGTCACGCAGGGTTTCGGAAATCGCTTCGACAATGCCGTTATAGGCTCCGCATCGACAGAGATTACCGCTCATCCGCTCACGGATTTCGATATCGCTGAGTTCTACACTCGCCCCGTTCAAATCTTTCGAAACGGAGCTTGGAATATTCCGATCAATCTCACCGGCCATGCCGATGGCCGAGCAGAGCTGGCCGGGTGTGCAGTAACCACATTGAAAACCGTCATGCTCAATGAACGCTTTCTGCAAGGGATGCAGATGGCCATCGCTTGCGAGCCCTTCGACGGTCGTGATGCTTCTACCCTGATATTGAACTGCGAGTGCAAGACAGGAATTGATACGCTCTCCATCGACAAGTACCGTACAGGCACCGCAGGCACCCTGATCGCATCCCTTTTTTGTGCCGGTAAAACCCAGATGGTTTCGCATGAGATCGAGCAGGGAGGTACGGATATCCGCCTCCACTTCGACCGATGCTCCGTTAATCTTGAAATGCATAGGACATCTCCATTATCCGCGCATGGGCGGTGACGTGGCCGTAAGACATGAGTCTCCACGGGGTGATTGAGATCATTCATGAGTTATTGACGCCGACGCCTGCCAGGCGTGCGGCGAGCAGGGATGCTAGCTTGCAGACAGAGCAGCCTGGCGACAGGCTGCGATATCAGCAATTACCGACAGTGCGAGAGATCGGGCATCCCTTGCCTTTCCAAACAAACCGATCGGCGCTTTGACCTTACTGATGACCTCGGGCGCGACGCCGGCATCTCGCAGTCTTTCCGTGCGTTTCTCATGCGTGCGGCTGCTGCCAAGCGCGCCCACATAGAAGGGCGTTTTTGACAGCGCCGCTTCTAGAACCGGCATTTCCAGCTCCAGATCATGCTGCAAAAGCGCGACCGCAGTGTCGTCATCGATCAGGGAGATGTCGAACCCGTCGGGCCCAGCCTGATCCTGTAGAAAAACTTCGTACCCTGCAGCTCTCGCGACACTGGCCGCCATCTCGACTTCGAGGGAGCGACCGGACAGAACGACGCGAACGGCAGGGCGGTAACAGGTGACGAAGGCGTCGTCGCCCCAGCCCGCCTTCTGGTGGGTTTCTCCAACCGACAGACGTTGCCCGCTAGGGCTATAGCTAAGGCGGGCAGCCTTGCGACCTTTGACCATTTCGAGGACTGTACGCAGCGGAGCGGCATCTTTAAGAACATGGATGGCGACCGTGATGCCACCGCCGCAAGGAAGGACGATATCGAAGAAAGGCGATCCTTCACCGAGCATCATGAACCGGTCATGACCGCTGTTGATTGCCTCCAGCGCCTCGGCAGCAACAGCCGCTTCGGTGCAACCGCCAGAGACATAGCCGCAGTAGAGGCCATTGGCGGCAACGGCCATGTGGGCTCCAAGCGGACGTGACGATCCACCGCGGATTTCGACAAGTGTGCACAAAGCCACCTGCCCACCCTCGTTCATTATCTGCGATGCAAAGCCCAAAATAGTGGAAGAATCGTCTGTCGAGAAAGCCTTCTTCGGGACCATGGCCTCGGGAGAGCTCTGATTTGCGCTTGGGCGCGAAGGGAACTCGTTCTCGTCCACGTCGTTATGCAGGATAGTGGTGATGGGTCGTATCATGTTTAGCTCCTGCGTTGCGACGCCAGATAAACGCCCAATCCGTTTGACCTTCGGTTAGTTCCACGTCTTCCGGCATTCCCGGGATGAACTTGTGCTTTGTGCATGACAGCAACCCCAGAACTGAACTATGAATTGGTTGGCGCCCAAATAAACGGAGGCGCCTCCGTTTAACTTAGCGACTTACGTTCATTCGTCAAGTCCTTTCGCATGGAGTAATATTCAAGTGTCGAAGGAGCGATCCCTTTCAGCGCCTTCCGAGTTGCCAAAACGCGCCGACGCCCGGAAAAACCGGGAAAAGTTGATCGAGATCGCGGCATTGGCATTTTCGGAACAGGGCTCTACCGCGTCGCTTGAAGACATAGCGCGCCGAGCAGGCGTCGGTATTGGCACCCTCTACCGGCATTTTCCCACCCGCGAACATCTTGTCGAGATGGTCTACAGGCGCGAACTGGAAATTCTCGCAACGGCTGCAACAGAGCTGCTGGCAAAAAAACGGGCTGATCTGGCGCTCGAAGAGTGGATGCATTGTTTCGTCAGCTACATGGCTGCAAAACGCGGCATGGCGAGCAGCCTGAAACTATTGTTCACATCCAACTCGACACTCTTTACCGAGGGTTCAACCCTGTTGCACCAGACTTTCAACCGTCTGATAACGGCAGCTGTCGAGACCGGCCTGATAAAATCCGACATCATAGCGGATGACGTACTGAATGCGCTTTTTGGAATATATTCCATTCCGGAAGGTCCCGACTGGCGTGACCGCGCGGACAGATTGGTGCGCCTTGTAATGGACGGGCTGCGCGCTCCTTCGACAGCGTGACTGACCTTAAAATAGTGCGCTGCTAACCTGAAGGCTGGTTGGACATATTGCAGAATGCTGCTATGTTCTTCTTTTGTTTCCAGCCGGTATCGCAGTTTGCCAACCATGAGTGACATGGTCACCCACTCCAGTCGAAAGATCATTCACGTTGACATGGATGCGTTTTACGCTTCCGTGGAACAACGTGACAATCCGCAACTGCGTGGCCAGCCTGTTGCAGTCGGCGGATCGGCCGCTAGAGGCGTGGTTGCAGCGGCAAGCTATGAGGCAAGAGCCTTCGGCGTCCATTCCGCGATGCCCTCCGTAACGGCGAAGCGGAAGTGTCCGCACCTCATCTTCGTACCTCCTCGTTTTGAAGTCTACCGTCAGGTTTCGCAGCAAATCCGGGCCATATTCGCGGAATACACGCCCCTCATAGAACCACTATCGCTGGATGAAGCCTATCTGGACGTGACCGAAAACCTCAAGGGAATGGAGATCGCCACTGAGATCGCGACGGAAATTCGCGCCAGGATCAAGTCTGTCACAGGTCTCAACGCGTCGGCCGGGATTTCCTACAATAAGTTCCTGGCTAAGATGGCGAGCGATCTGAACAAACCCAATGGCCAGGCTGTCATTACACCGAAGAACGGCCCGGCTTTTGTGGAGGCTCTGCCGGTCAAGAAATTTCACGGCGTCGGCCCCGCGACCGCCGAACGGATGAAGCGTCATGGAATAGAAACCGGGCATGACCTTAAATCGAAAAGCCTTCAGTTCCTGCAGCAGCATTTTGGGAAGTCCGGACCTTATTTTTACGGTATCGCGCGCGGCATCGATGAGAGACAGGTCAAGGCTGACAGGGTCCGAAAATCGGTAGGGGCGGAAGATACGTTCGCGCAGGATATTGATGCGCTGGACGCTGCCCAAACTGAATTACGTCCTCTTGCTGAGAAAATCTGGCGTTACTGCGAAGCACACGACATCACCGGCAAGACGGTCACGGTCAAGATCAAGTATTCAGACTTCACACAGGCGACACGCAGCAGGACTGTCCCCCAGGGACTATCGAGCATCGAGTTGGTACTCGAGATAGCCGACGCCTTGCTGTCCTCCGTCTATCCCTTCAAGCGTCCCGTACGCCTGCTTGGGGTCACGCTGTCCTCACTCAGTACCGAACAAGCATTTCCCCTGCATCAGCTGGATCTCGGCCTTTGAACCGAAAGCGTCAAAACGAAAAAGCCTGCCGCGGGAGGAGGTGCGGCAGGCTTTCCGAAAAAAACCGAACAACGACTGGGAGGAGGAGTGTCGCTGTTCCGACAGACGACCCTGGGAGGAGGATGGACCGTCTGAATTCGAAGCTTTGCGGGAGGAGGTGCATCGCTTCGATGAGACAAACATATCGTTTTTGACCGCCTAATAAATAGATTTCATTGCAGCGCAGATATGCAAATTTCGCATGACTTCGAATACGGCTGCGAAAAAGAAAGGCGCCCGCGTTGCCGCAGGCGCCGATGTAATCAATTTGTAAAGACAATCAGCGATTAACGGCCGACGGATGCCCTGGCAACGCTGTGAATGTCTGCGCGGCTAATGCCGAGATCCTGCAACTCGCGTGTGCTCATACGGCCCAGTTCGGTTACGGTCTGACGATACTTGCGCCAATTGTTGAAAGAGCGTGCTACGTTCATGATGATCCCCTTTCGTGAGGTATCTTGACGTCAGCTACCAGTCTCGGTCCCAACGTCGTTTCGATGACTGGAATATAAGCCACCTCCAGCTATTCGATAAGACACAAGGTTTCACAACGGCCATGCAACTGGCGCATGGATGATGGAGTCGGCTCGTTAAACGACGAAGATCTCATCCGCGCGCCACGAGTTCTGGTGCAACACCGAACGACGCCTCGGTCTTCGCGCGGATTTCCTCCACAGAAACACCTTCAGCCAATTCGATCAGCGTGAGGCTCGGAGGTCCCTGGCGGGCAACCGTAAAAACGCCGAGATCGGTAATGACGAGATCCGTAACCCGGGCGCCGGTGAGAGGAAGATTGCATTCGCTGAGCAATTTCGGCTCGCCCTTAGCCTCGTGCTCCATCACCACGACGACACGCTTGACGCCGGCGACAAGATCCATTGCGCCGCCCATGCCCTTTACCATCTTGCCCGGGATCATCCAGTTCGCGAGGTCGCCACTCTGCGAGACCTGCATTGCCCCTAGTATCGAAAGATCGATATGCCCGCCCCGCACCATTGCAAAGCTGTCTGCCGAGGAAAAATAACTCGTCTTTGCAAGTTCGGTGATCGTCTGTTTCCCGGCATTGATGAGATCTGGATCTTCTTCTCCTTCAAAAGGAAAAGGGCCCATGCCAAGCATTCCGTTTTCGCTTTGCAGCGTTACTTCCATTCCATCCGGGATGTAGTTGGCGACAAGGGTAGGAATGCCTATTCCAAGGTTGACGTAGAAGCCGTCCTGCAATTCCTTTGCGGCCCGTGCCGCCATCTGTTCTCGTGTCCAGGCCATCCTACACAGCCTCCTTCTGCGATCTGGGTCTTGTGGTGCGCTGCTCTATCCGCTTTGCCGGGTTCGGCACATGCACCAGTCTCTGAACGAAAATGCCGGGGGTATGCACGTGATCCGGGTCAATCTCCCCAAGCGGCACCAGATGCTCGATCTCGGCGACAGTCAGCTTTGCCGCCGTTGCCATCACCGGATTGAAGTTGCGGGCTGTTTTCCGGTAAACGAGATTGCCCTCGCTATCGCCCTTATAGGCATGAACGATTGCCAGATCGGCAAACAGACCGGTTTCCATGATGTAATCGCTGTCGCCGAAACGACGGACTTCCTTGCCTTCGGCAATCAAGGTGCCGACGCCGGTTTTGGTAAAAAAGGCAGGAATACCTGCGCCACCCGCCCGAATTCTTTCGGCCAGCGTTCCCTGCGGGTTGAATTCAAGCTCAAGCGCGCCGGACAGGAATTGTTCAGCGAACAGCTTGTTTTCCCCCACATAGGACGAAATCATTTTCCTGATCTGTCTCGTTTCCAGCAGGACGCCAAGCCCGTAACCGTCAACACCGGCGTTGTTGGATATGACCGTGAGGTCTTTCACGCCGGAAAGACGAACGGCTTCTATCAGGCTTGTGGGAATACCGCACAGGCCGAACCCGCCCGACATTATGGTCATGCCGTCTCGCAAGACGTCCGCCAGCGCCTCCGCTGCGGTCGCTTTCAGCTTTCTCATGTCTCCTCCTTTACCCCCGCACGATTTGGCGGAAGAGCAAAAAAGGTAAGCTTGATTCCGCCGCCCGGTTAGCCGTATTTATACTGCAAATTCGGGGGAGACTTCATGAGGGACGAGGCTCAGGATCAACGTTTTGCGCTGGCGGAGATGCCGGTGCCAATGGTCTATGCCACACATCGCATCATCCGGGATTGCAACGAAGAGTTTGCGCGACTGTTCGGCTATCCCAAGCGTGATCTGATCGATCAGAGCTTCGCTCGGCTTTATCCCAAGCACGCCGACTTCGTGCGGACTGGCGCGATGTGGAAGGTCCATCTCGCCGAAGGACAGGTCTATTACGACGAGCGCATCATGACGGCCAGCGATGGCAGGCGCTTCTGGTGCCAGGTTCATGGCCGAACACGCCATCCGGTCGATCCATTTGCGCAGGCACTCTATTGCTTCCAGCCCCTGTCACGACCCTTCGCACAGGATCGACTGCACCTAACCGATCGCCAACAGCAGATCGTCGCTCTTGTATCTCAAGGCAAGACGAACAGGGCAATCGCCGATGAGCTTGGCCTTTCAACCAGAACCATAGAGTCGCATCGGTCGCGGCTGATAAAGGCATCCGGCGTGAAGAACACAGCAGAACTCATTGCCCACTTCAACACGGAATGATCGCCCCGCCCGATCAAGCGACGGTCGGCGCCTGTTTCCTGAGCGCAAAATACTCCCAGCCTGCAACGAGGAGAAGCACACTGACGGCAGAAATCTGCAGGGCGTAGAGCGGCATCCCCTGAAGCAGAAGAAGCACGCATAGAACGGCGATGCCGACAAAATGCGAAACAGGCCTGATGTAGGACGCGGCAATCTTCACGCCGATATTGCCCGCCAGAAAGAGTATCGGCCCACCCACAATGGCGGACGCCTCCCGCAAGGTCGAATGTTCGTAGCTGTGAGAGAGGCTGAAATCCTCTCCAACTGCTGTCAGAATGATCCCGGCGACGATTGGCAGATGCCCGTAACTGAAAAGGTTCTGAGCAATTTTCTCCGGCTCTTCCGTCTCTTCAACCTTCTCGGAAGCCTTTTCCTGCCCATGATGGAAATAGATCCACCACATCAGAACCGTACTTCCAAAGGCTGAACAGAAAACGACGAAGGTCAGGCTGGAATTCATGTAGTCGGTGGCCGTGCGGCCCGTCGTCAGGATGGTTTCGCCAAGACAGATGATGACGAAAAGTGCACATCGTTCGGCCAGATGCTCGCCTGAAAGGTGAAGTTTCTCATCCTTCCCGGTTTTCAGTCCGGGGAAATAATATTTGGCGATAGGACCAAGATATTCGATACCAATTGCAACGCTCCACAACGCAATTTGCGCTCCCAGACTGCCCGCCAGCCCCCCTGCGATCCAAAAGACACTGGAAACTGCGAGCCACAGCGCCATACGGGCGAATGTCAGCGAGTTTTCGTGGTCGACACCTTTGAAGACATAAAGCGCAAACAGGGAGCGCATGATCTGCATCGTGCTATAGATTACCGCAAAGATGAGGCTTTGGTCCTCAAACGCTTTGGGTAGCGCGATTGCGAGCAGAACGCCCGCGAACATTACCGAAAACAGAAACAGGCGCACCAGCCCTGCCTCTGTATTCAGGAGATTGGTGAGCCAGGTTATCTGAACCCAGAGCCACCAGAGCGCCAGAATCAAAAGCCCTGCTTCGAGAAGGGCCGTCGAGCCGAAATCTTTTGCAAGCGTGTGCGAAAGCTGGATGAGGGCAAAAACGAAAACAAGGTCGAAAAAAAGTTCGGGGAAAGTCGGTTTCCCGGCTTCGGCGTCATCCTGCCGAATAAGACGCCATTTTGGGTTATCCTTACCCGATGCCGCCATATCTTTATTCATACTTTTTGCCTTTTGGATAAGTAGACTGAAATCTAATGTTAAAGCAATTGTTTCGCAGCAAGCTGTCATCGCGCTTCGCATCGCTCAGGCGCTTGGGCCTGCCCCTTCCCTCTCCTGCGCAAAGCTTGAGACAGGCAAAGTGTGGAGCTCCAACAGCGGCACCGTGGGCAACGCGTTTAACAAACAATCTCCGGAAAGCTGACTGTGTGGCCGAACAACCGAAAAGAGATCGGTTTGGTTCCACGCGCCCAAACCGCCAAATACATGGTCCATACTTGCCACAAAACTAAAACATGATTATTGATGTCATAATTTCACGCCGCGCTTTATCGTTTTGGCCAGGTTTCTATTCGAAACTCCTTGGCGGCCCTGCGCGGATCAAACAGCGGAAAGAACACGGTGACCTATCTCCACTCCATGACATCATCAACCGACGGCATCCGGGCGCTGGCACCTGCCCGATGGCGCGGACTTGATGGGCTGGTCAGCGTGTTCTGGGATGCCGAAGGACATGCGGGAGCAACGGGATACTATCTCTCTCCCGATCCGCGCATCGTCATTTTCTTCAATGACGTCTCTTCCCATATCCGCATGACGAATCTCGAAGGCGGCGACAACTTACAATATCGGCCTATGAAGCGGGCCATTTACGTGCCGGCGGGCGTGCCTCTCTGGACAAGCTTCACATCGTTTCATCGCTTCTCGCATCTCGACATTCACCTTCACAGAGACAGGCTGCTGAAATATCTGACGCCGTCACTCGGCGCTTCATTGGCTCTGTCGGCTCTGCGCCGCCCGGTAGAAATCCAAGACGCTGCAGCCATCGAGACCCTGGCGGGTCTGCTGGTGGATGAGGTTTCAAGCCCGTCCAGACACGCTGCTTTCGCGGAAAGTCTGGTCGGCAGCATCGTCACTGGCTTGTTGAACCTCGATATGGACAGTCATGAGCTTGAGCCAGCAAACGCGCGTCTCACGCAGGCGCAAATGAACAGGCTGATCGCTGTCGTCAACGAGCGAGCGGATTATCGCATGAGCGTGGGAGAAATGGCCGAAGCGGTCGGGCTTTCGGAAAGTTGGTTTGCCAATGTCTTCAAGCAGACGACAGGCAAGACACCGCTCCAATGGCAACTTACGAAACGAATAGGGATTGCCCAGGAGATGCTGGAGCAAAGCGATCTCAGCGTGGCCGCCATTGCAGCGCAACTTGGATTTTCAGATCAGGCCCATTTGACCAAGACCTTCCGGCAAGTCGCAGGTGCCACCCCTGCCGCATGGCGTCGAATGCGGCAGGGGAACTGAGCATATCCCCCGCCGCAAAATGCTTCCCGTGATTTACCAGGTTTGGCGAAGCGTCGCCAGAACTGTCCGTCCAGGATTGTAATAGACGCCGCCACTGTCCTGGCTCGCAACATGCTTTTCATCAAACAGGTTGCTGGCGTTGAGTTGCAGCATCGTGTTTTCCTTGATCTTGTAGGTGAATGCCGCATCGAACACGACAGCACTTTCCGATGCAATCGAGTTCTGGAGATTGGTGAAGTACTTGCCTGAGTAGCGGGCCCCAAGACCGAACGTCATGTCGCCGCGGGCGCCTTCTCCCTCCAGAGTATATGTCGCCCAGACGGAAGCCAGGTGCTTGGGAACGCGCATCAAACGGTTTCCGTCATTAGCCCCGCCCGGTTCCTCGATCTTGCTGTCGATATAGCTGTAAGCCGCCACCAGATTGATATTGTTCGTCAGTTCCGCCTTCGCTTCCAGTTCGAAGCCGCGATGACGAACCTTTTCGACAGACGCAGGCAAATAGGTCACGCTGTCATAGACGGTGATATTTCCCTTGGTCAGATCGTAGACAGACGCGGTAATCAGAGCCGGAAACGCCTCCGGCTGGTATTTCACACCAACCTCATACTGCTTGCCGGTGGTAGGCTCTGTGCCGGTACCGGGAGGTGCCGCGGACTCCGCATAGCTTGCATAGGTTGCCCATTCATCCGTCAGCTTGTAGCTCAGGCCAAACCGGGCAGTGAATTCGGAATGGTTGGCAGATCCAGAACTGCTGGTCACAAGGTTACCGCTGCTGTTGGCCGCCAGATTGGTTTCGCTCAGATCGAACCAGTCGTTGCGCATCCCGACACTTGCGGTCAGGCGATCCGAGAACGTCAAATCCTGCTGCAAATAGATGCTTTTGTTATTCTGGTCCGCAAGAGTTCCGGAATTTGGAGCCGTTGAAGCCGGGCCACCGGAAAAGACAGGATTGACCCAGTTTATGGGAGGTGTGCTCGGGTCATACAGGGTATAGGTCTGCGACTTGAACTTGTTGTATTCGATACCGGCAAGCGTGCGGCTTTCGACATTGTCAAAATTCGCTTCGTAGATCAGGTTGGCATCGATAATAAACTGTTCCGACCCCTTGTCGCTTCCGAAGAAGTAACGATTCGCGAGATTGGAGCCGTTCGTCGATGTGCTCGAGAGATAGGCGCTTCCGAACCCATCATCGGACTTGCTATACCGCGCCTTGGATCCAAAGCTCAGACCATTGCCGAAATCATGGTCGAACATCAGGCTGTATGTGTTGCGGTTGGTGTTCTTGAAATAATAGTCGGGCTCACCGAAAAACGCGTCTCTGTCGAAGTCCGTGCCCAGCGGCTGGCCGCCACTGCCAGGCACTCCGTCGCGGTTCAGGTGGTCAAAAACGAAGGACAATTTTGTGACATCCGTCGGGCGCCACGTCAGGCCACCCATGATGAATTTCTCATTGTCTTTCGAATAGTCATATTCCGCGTTTGCATCCTGCAGGCGCCCGGTCAGGCGATAGGACAGCGTGTCGTCTTCGGTAATGTTATCGCCAAAATCCAGTCCGACTTCCTTGTGGGCGTAAGAGCCGCCGGTGACATAGGCTTCACCGAACCGTTCGCTTTTGGGCAGCTTGGTAACGTAGTTGACCGATCCACCTGGCTCCGCCGCGCCGAATGAAGACGAGCTTGCGCCTTTGAGGACCTCAATACGCTCGAAGGCATAGGGTTCTTCACGAATGCCCGCAAAGGTACGGCCAATGGAAAGGCCATCGCGGTATGTGTAGGGCGTAAAGCCTCTGATATCGAAGTAGTCGTAGCGATCATCCGAGCCATAGAAATCGGTCACAACACCCGCCGTGTATTGCACGACCTGCTCGACGCTGGTCGCAGCGCGTTCCTTGATTTCCTTGGCGGTGATGACGGAAACAGACGCGGGTGTCGTTAGCACCTCACCCGGCATTTTTCCGGCACCGGTTGTCTTGCGGGCTACGATCGAATTGTCGTCATCATCGCCGCCGCCACCCTGGACGGTGATCTTTTCGAGTACGGTGGAGCCGCCCTGCGTTGCTGCGTCCTGGGCAACAAGCCGAGAGGGAGAAAATGCGGCGAGAGCCGTGCATCCCAACAAAACAGCCTTGAAATATCGGCTTTTGCGCGCGCCCGTCGTGTCAAATATCATGATCGAAATCCGGAATAGTGTTGCTGACCCTTGGCGGCCAACACATGCGGCTGCCCCTCGTCAGCGCTGATAACTTGAGTGGGATCATCCGGTATTGTAATTTTCTGCGGTTTTGTAAAAAACCACGGAAACTTCATTCCCCTCTACCGGTGCGTCGAACAACAGTCTTGACCTCAAGCTATGAAGCTGAGACTTGAAGTCAACTTTAATATGAAGAAAGTCTGGCTGATGTTGCGACGCCTCCGCGCAATTGCGTCCCTGTTTGGAGCAATCCTGTTTCTGTCTGCCGGAATTCCGGCATGGTCAGCCGACGGCACCGTCTACCCGCTAACGATAAAACATGCTTTTGGAACGACAACGCTTGAGAAAAAGCCGGAGCGCGTTGCCACTGTCTCCTGGGCAAATCATGAAGTTCCGCTCGCTCTGGGGATCGTACCCGTCGGTTTTGCCGCCGCCAATTTCGGCGATGATGACGGCGATGGCCTTCTTCCATGGGTCGCGGAGAAGCTAAAATCGCTTGGTGCCAAGACACCCGTCCTCTTCGATGAGGGTGACGGCATCGATTTTGAAGCGGTGGCCGGAACGCAGCCGGATGTCATCCTTGCAGCATATTCAGGGCTGAGCCAATCGGACTACGATACGCTGAGCCAGATTGCTCCGGTTATCGCCTACCCGGAATCGGCCTGGTCGACAGATTGGCGCGAGATGATCCGCATCAACAGTGCCGGCATGGGAATGGCGGCTGAGGGCGAGGCCTTGATCAAGCATACGGAAGAGGAAATCGCAAACGTGGTTGCCGATGTGCCTCAACTCAAGGGCAAATCGGCTATGTTTGTAACCCATCTCGACAGCGGCAATCTCAGCACGGTCAACTTCTACACGGCCAATGATACACGGGTGAAATTCTTTACCGATCTGGGTCTAGGTTCCCCCAAAAGCGTCAGGGACGCAACGAGGCCCGGCCAGTTTTCGTCCAGCGTCAGTGCTGAACGTGTGGATACATTCGACGATGTCGATATCCTCGTAACCTATGGTGGACAGGCGCTGTTGGACGCGGTCAAGGCAGATCCGCTGCTGTCGCGAATGCCCGCTGTCGAGCATGGCTCGATTGTCATGCTGGGACGAAACCCGTTGGGTACCGCGGCCAACCCCACCCCGCTGTCGATTTCCTGGGTCCTGAAGGATTATGTAAAGCTGCTGGCAGATGCTGTCGCAAAAGCGGATGGAAAGCCGAAATGACTGGCAGCTTTGTCAAGTCGCGCGGGTCGAATGTTGTCTTGAAGCGATCAAACGGCGTCAGGTCGATCTGGCTTGGGGTCCTGGTTTCCGCCCTCGCCATTCAATGCCTTCTCTCCGTCGCCATCGGGACCCGTGATGTCGCATGGGCGGATATCGTCTCGGCCTTGCATGGACAGGTCGAAAACATCGGACAGGCGGCGGTGGCGGTGCGCATTCCGAGGACACTGCTTGCCCTCATCGCAGGTGCGGCATTGGCGCTTTCGGGTGCCATCATGCAGGGTGTAACGCGCAATCCTCTTGCCGACCCGGGGATTCTTGGGGTCAACATGGGAGCATCGCTGGCGGTTGTCATCGGCGTCGCATGGTTCAATATGGCGTCAAGTAACGCCTTCATTTGGACAGCGATTGCAGGCGCGGGTGCTGCCGCGATTTTCGTCTATACCATCGGGTCGCTTGGCCGCGGTGGAGCAACACCTCTTAAGCTCGCGCTTGCTGGTGCTGCGACATCCGTTGCCTTTTCTTCTCTGGTCATTGCGGTCGTTCTGCCTCGCAACGATATCGCGGGCGGTGTTCGTTCATGGCAGATAGGCGGTGTAGGTGGCGCAACCTTCGACCGCATTTCCCATATCCTGCCGTTTCTGGCCGTCGGCTTCCTGATCAGCCTGCTGTCAGCCAGAAAGCTGAATTCACTTGCACTGGGCGATGAACTTGCGGCTGGCCTTGGTGAGCGCGTTGCTGTCGCCCGTGCCGTCTCAGCGCTCGGCGCAATCATGCTCTGTGGTGCAACAACCGCAGTCTGTGGGCCAATCGGCTTTTTGGGACTTGTCGTACCACATCTCTGTCGCCTCCTTGTCGGCGTGGACCATCGCTGGCTGTTGCCATTTTCGGCTTTGGGCGGCGCCTTCCTTTTGCTCACCGCAGATATCGTCGGGCGCATCGTGGCCCGCCCGGGCGAACTGGACGTCGGCATCGTCACCGCCCTCATCGGCGCCCCCTTTTTCATCTGGGTCGTAAGACGCCAGCGCGTGCGTGACCTATGACGGCGCGAACAACAATCACAGGTCTGATCGTCGCACAACGCACGAGACATGCGCGACGACGCGCGGCGGTCATTGCGCTGCTTGTATCGGTGCTCGCCGCCATTTTTTCGCTAACGCTCATTCTCGGCCAGTCCTTCACCCCGCCCACTGACGTCCTCAGGGTTCTATTGGGGGAAAATGTCGCGGGCGCGAGCTTTACGGTCGGCCAGTTGCGGTTGCCGCGGGCCTTGCTTTCCGTCCTTGCTGGATTGAGCTTCGGCATGGGCGGCGTGGCTTTCCAGATCATGCTTCGAAACCCTTTGGCCAGCCCTGACATTATCGGCATCAGTTCCGGGGCAAGTGCTGCAGCGGTCTTTGCAATTGTCGTTCTATCGCTGAAAGGACCGATCGTTTCGGTCTTCGCGGTCGTGGCCGGGCTTGGTGTTGCGCTTACGGTCTACGGCCTTTCCTCTCGCAATGGTGTGGCCGGAACACGCCTCATTCTTGTCGGCATCGGTGTTTCCGCCATGCTGGAAAGTATCATCGCCTATATTCTTTCAACAGCGCCCGCATGGAACCTACAGGAAGCAATGCGCTGGCTGACGGGCAGCGTCAACGGCGCGCAGCTTTCACAGGCTGCTCCGCTCCTGCTCTCACTTGTCATTTTCGGTGGCCTTCTTCTCAGCCGCCAGCGCGATCTGGAGGCCCTGAGGCTGGGGGACGAAATGGCAGCTGCCCTGGGGGTGCGGGTCGGGACAACGCGCGTTCTCGTCATCGTGGCCGCCGTCGGGATGATCGCTTTCGCAACGGCCGTGACAGGACCAATTGCATTCGTTGCCTTTCTTTCGGGCCCCATCGCTGCCCGCATCGTCGGGCCGGGAAACTCGCCGCTCATTCCCGCCGGACTGGTCGGCGCAGTGCTTGTTCTGGCTGGAGACTACGCCGGGCAGTTCCTGCTTTTCAGCCGCTACCCAGTCGGCGTCGTGACCGGGGCGCTCGGCGCACCCTATCTTATTTTCCTGATCATCCGCGCCAATAGATCCGGAGGCTCGCTTTGACTGCCCATTCTCTCAATGCCTGCGGTCTTTCTGCTGGTTACGGCGACACGATCATTCTGGATGGTCTGGATTTTTCCGTCTCGCCCGGGAAGATCACCGTCATCGTCGGTGCCAATGCCTGCGGCAAGTCAACACTTCTGCGTACAATGTCTCGCCTCATGTCACCGCGCAGCGGTCATGTCCTGCTTGACGGAAAATCCATTCACAGCACCTCTCCCCGCAAACTTGCACAGACTTTGGGACTGCTTCCACAATCGCCCGTTGCTCCAGAAGGCATAACCGTGGCTGATCTCGTCAGCCGAGGCCGCCACCCTCACCAAGGGCTTCTGTCTCGCTGGACAAACAAGGATGACGACGCCGTTGCTGCAGCGCTTGAGGCAACGGGGACATTCGATCTGGCGGAACGGTCCGTCGACGAACTCTCCGGCGGGCAGAGGCAACGTGTTTGGATAGCCATGGCCCTTGCCCAGGAAACCGACATCCTGTTGCTCGACGAGCCGACAACGTTTCTGGATATCAATCATCAGGTGGAAGTCCTCGATCTCCTGACCGACCTCAACCAGGCCCGCGCGACGACAATCGTCATGGTTCTGCACGATCTCAATCTCGCCTCGCGCTATGCCGATCAACTCGTTGCAATGGCGAATGGACGTGTGCACAGCATCGGCACACCTGAAGAGGTCCTGACCGAAAACACCGTCCGCGATGTTTTCGGAATAGAAAGCCGTGTCATAGTTGACCCCACCTCCAACCGTCCAATGATGCTGCCGATTGGTCGTCACCGGATGAGCTCCGTGTCGGCCAGCGCAAGGGACTGAAATGGCAGCAGGCGCTCAATGTGAACGCTTCTGCTGTCTGAACCACCGACGCTGTAAACAAGCTGTCACAATTGCTGGGCATTTTGCACGCGGCCGAGCCGTGGCGGATGGAAACATTGATCTGCTCCTCGGCATTGCATTCGATGTTTCAAGGAGGCCATGATGGCCAGTCTTCTCGCTCCCTTCCCGATATTTCGCTCCGCTGTCGTCACATCGGTCACTTTGCTTGGGTTTGTGACCCCGGCCTTGGCTTCCGACCTCGCTTTGCCGTCAGGCGCCGGCTACAGCGTTTCGATACCGTCCCCTTTCGTCAAATATCCGCTGCCCGTTGCTGAGAACTATCGCAACCAGACGGGTAAGAATGCGCAAGGGGAAGCCGTTGATGCCTATAGCGATCAGACCAACCCGGTCATTAACATACTGTCCGGTTTCAACCATATCTGGACTCTTGGCGACGACGCCTGGGCACACGGCGGCGCCAATGGCCACGGCCCGAAGGATTTCAGCAAGGCAACGGTCGTCGATACCGATATATGGGCGGAAAACATGCGCTACGTGCTTTCCGTTACAGGCAAAAATCGCACCGATGCAGCAGCGCTGGATGCCTATCTCAATGACCGCCGCTCTCAAAGTTACAGCGTTATTGAAGGTCTGGGGCCGTTGGCGGGCTGGTACAGAGACGGTGCCGGCGCGACCACTACAATCAACCACACGCTTGGTGACTTCAATGTCAATGACGTCATAACCAGGCGGGAGGACGACAAGGGAACCGAAGCAGGCTCACCAGACTCGCAGTTGCAAAATTTCGTTGCCTTCATGGCCGTGATGCGCGGCCCTGAAGGGACAACATCACCGTCCAAATATTTCTATTCGTCACCCCGTCCATGGCGCATGAATGCGAAGGGTGAGGTAATCGAAACCGGCACCGAAACCATCGGCGACCGCACATTCGAGCGCTACGAAACCGAGCCCGACGTTACCGTTCCGGCGCTGCGGTATGCGCGTGAAAACCGTGGCCGGGCAAAAGATGGTGGCTTCCCAAGCGGGCACACCAATGCTGCTTATCTTGCGGCAATAGCCTACGCCTATGCCGTACCGGAGCGTTTTTCCGAATTGCTGACGAAAGCATCCCAACTGGGAGAAAGCCGCATTGTGGCGGGAATGCATTCGCCGCTCGACGTCATGGGTGGCCGGATCACCGCCACGGCCATTGCTGCGGCCGTCCTGCAGGACCCCAAGGTCGCCGGATTGAAGAAAGCCGCTCACGACGAGGTTCACGCCTATTTCGAGAAGATGCTTCCTGAAGGTCAAAGCTTGCATGATTTTGCTCACAGCGAAACGGTCGCTACAGATCGCTTTGCCGACGAAATCGAGAACAAGGCGAATTTTCGTAAGCGGATGACCTACTCATTCACCCGGAATCCGGCGAAGCCTGATGTCGCCATGATCGTGCCGGAGGGCGCTGAAGTGCTGCTTGAAACCCGCCTTCCCTATCTCGATGCTGCGCAACGACGAGCCGTACTTTTTTCGACCGGAATAGAATCGGGCTACCCGCTGCTTGATGACAGCCATGGCTGGGGCCGCCTCAATCTCGTCGCCGCGGCGGCAGGTTACGGCTCTTTCGATGGCGATGTCTCCGTGGATATGGACGCGTCCGCAGGCGGTTTTCATGCGCGGGATCGCTGGTCGAATGACATTTCAGGCCAAGGCGGCCTGATAAAAAGCGGATCCGGCTCGCTTGAGCTGAGTGGCGCCAATAGCTATTCCGGCGGTACCGAACTGCGTGGCGGCACATTGATTGCCGCATCTCCCAAAGCTCTCGGCGCGGGAAGCGTTCGCGTCTCTGATGGCACGTTGCAGCTTGCGGCATCTGATGCCGTTACCGTATCCGGTAACTACGTCCAGAGCAACGGAAAGCTTTCGCTCGACCCGGCCAAGACCGCATTGCATGTTGCTGGCTCGGCTGACATTGGAAACACCGTGCTTGAGATCGATTTTGCGGGCACCACTCCAGCTGCAGGGACGCGGTTCGATGTGCTCTCCGCAAACCGCATCAACGGCACATTCTCTTCCATCGACAGCAAAGGCGTGAGAATGCGCGCCGTCTATACCGGCAACACCGTTTCCGTCATCGTAGAATAGCCCCCCCTACATCGAAGAGGCACGTCATCATCGACGCGCCTCTTCACAATGGTCCCGAGTTGCTTTAGAAGCCGCACCGTAAATCCGGTCGCAGCCCACCCGGTCAAAACAAGGGATCCTTGATTATGAAGACTATCGTCATCTGCTCCGGCGGATTGGACTCCGTTTCGCTCGCGCACAGAATTGCCGCGGAACATGAACTCGTTGCCCTCGTCTCCTTCGACTATGGCCAGCGTCACAAGAAGGAACTGGACTTCGCGGCTCTTTGCGCCAGCCGTCTCAACGTTCCACACCACATCATCGACATCAGAACAATCGGCGCGCATCTGACGGGATCGGCGCTGACGGATGATGTCGACGTTCCAGATGGGCACTATGCCGAAGAAACCATGCGTTCGACTGTCGTTCCCAACAGAAACGCAATCATGCTGACCATCGCGTTTGGTCTTGCTGCGGCTCAGCAAGCCAAGGCTGTTGCCATTGCCGTGCATGGCGGCGATCATTTCATTTATCCCGATTGCCGCCCCGGCTTCATCGACAGCTTCAACGAGATGCAGCGACACGCGCTGGATGGCTACGCAGACGTCACATTATTTGCCCCTTACGTGACCGTTACCAAGGCGGACATCGTGACAGACGGCGCCCGCTACAGCACGCCTTTTGCCGACACGTGGTCGTGTTACAAGGGCGGCCTGCGGCATTGCGGGCGCTGCGGGACCTGTGTGGAGCGGCGGGAGGCGTTTCATCTTGCCGGCGTCGCCGATCCCACGGATTACGAAGATCCGGATTTCTGGATGGCTGCTACCAGCGGATATGCCGCCCGCGAGGTGCAATGATGTTTCGGATAACCAAGGAATTTCATTTCTCCGCATCCCATCAGCTAAAGGGATTGCCTGCCGATCACCAGTGCGCGCGGCTGCATGGCCACAACTACATCGTTGAGGTCGAACTCTCGGGCGCGGAATTGAACGAGCACGGCTTCGTGCGCGATTATCATGAACTTGCACCGTTGAAGCACTACATCGATGCCAGTTTCGATCACCGCCACCTTAACGATGTGCTGGGCCACGATATGGTCACGGCAGAGCGATTGGCCCAGCATTTCTATGATTGGTGCAAGGAGCGCCTGCCGGAAACGAGCGCCGTCAGGGTCAGCGAAACCGCAAAGACCTGGGCCGAATACCGTCCCGGGCCAAGACAATGAGCGAAATCAGCGACGCCCCTGTTCGGATCAGCGAAATATTCGGCCCGACCATTCAGGGAGAGGGCCTGCTTATCGGTCTGCCCACCGTATTTGTGCGCACCGGTGGGTGTGACTATCGCTGTTCGTGGTGCGATACGCTCCATGCTGTCGATAGCGAATACCGGGGTGACTGGAAACCCATGTCCAGTGATGAAATCTGGGCAGAGGTAACACGGCTGTCGGGCGGCGTGCCACTGACCGTTTCCCTTTCTGGCGGAAACCCGGCAATCCAGCCACTGAGGGGATTGATTGCCAGGGGACATCGTGAAAACTATCGGTTCGCGCTGGAAACCCAAGGCAGCATCGCCAAGGACTGGTTTGCCGAGCTTGATTATCTCGTATTAAGTCCCAAGCCACCGTCCAGTGGGATGGATACGGATTGGGCAGCGCTCAGCAACTGTCTTGAAGCCGCAGGTCATGGCCCCAAAATCGCGCTGAAACTCGTGATATTTGACGATACCGACTACGCCTATGCCAGAAGCGCTTCGGCCCGCTACCCCCATCTTCCTGTCTATCTTCAGCCAGGAAACCACACGCCGCCACCACCGGATGACGATGACGCAATTGTCGACATCGATGGCGTGATGGACCGGATGTTATGGCTGGTGGATAAGGTCAGCGATGATCGCTGGTTTGACGTACGGGTCCTGCCGCAGCTGCACGTGCTGTTGTGGGGCAACAAGCGCGGAGTCTGAAGGCTTTGTCCATTTCAGGATTTGCGGATGCGGAACCTGTGGCCATCATCGGTCGCGACCGCTTCAAGCAATATGTTTCCATCCTCACGGCACATGTGAGGGATATCGATGATGGCGAGCGGATCGCTCGTCTCCACCACAATCTCATCGCCTTCGTTCAGCGCAGATAATTTCTTGCGGCTTTTTAAAACAGGAAGGGGGCATTTCAGCCCCCTTAAATCGTAGAATTTCGCAGCCTTTGGGGTCATTCCTTGGCCCAGAATTTCCAGAACGGCTTTTTCTCGGCATCTTCAGCTGGCTGCTGCGCCGTAAATGCCAACGGATTGACGGCTGGAACCGGCACGCTTTGCGCAGCTGCGACCTGTTGGCCGGAAGCTGAAGGCGCTGCAGATGCCATCATTGTCGATGCTGAAGCACTTGGAGCGGGTTGAGGAGCGGCAATTGTCGGAGCGACTGTGGCGCGTGGATTGGCAGAAGACGCAATGGCCGTCGCTGCTGGAGCGGTCAGCCCCTTGGCAGCCTTCTTCTCCATCAACGCCGCAAATTCCGTTTCCTTCATAAGCTTGCCGGCCTTGAGCGCAGAGCCAGTTGGCGCATAGGCAGGCTCCCGTCCCTTGCGCTTTTCGGCAACCAGTGCTTTGCGTTCAGCCTCGCTCGGATCATACCAGACCATGCCGTCAAGTTTCTTGGCGGCTTTGGTATAGGCCAGATCGTAGGTCTTTTCGTAGCTCGCAAGCGCGCTGGCAAGAGCCGGCGGCGTGCTCATCTTCGGACATGCAGCAGATGCGTTGAACTGTCCGCCTTCCAGCTGCTGGTTGAAGACATATTTCTTCTCGCAAACATTGACCTCAGGCGGACGCTTCGTGACTTCGAAATTGTCGTAGCCGACCTTGAGCATCTTCCAGAATTCAAAATGCTCGCTGTTGCGATGGCGCGCCATGTTTTCCGCGGTCATGCGGAAGGGAAGAGCCTGTAGCTGGACGGTTTTCTGTCCGCCCTTGAAGGCATCGCGGGCAAAGCCGTAAATCTCCAGAACCTGCGCATCGGTCATGGAATAGCAGCCCGATGACGAACAGGCACCGTGAATCATCAGGTTGGTGCCATTGCGACCATTCGCCTGATCATAACGATTGGGGAAGCCAGTGTTTATAGCCAGATAGTAGTTGGAATTCGGGTTGAGATGACCTGGCGTCAGATTGTAAAAACCTTCCGGCGCCTGTCTGTCCCCTTCCTTGATTTTAGGACCGAGCTTTCCAGACCAGGCACAAATGTCATAGGACGCGATTACGTCGAAACGGTTGTCGCGCTTGGCCTTCCATATTTCGAGCTTGCCCTCTTCCTTGAAGATACGGATCAGGATCGGCGCATTGCGATCCATGTTCTTCTTGTCCATCTCCGCCAGAATGGACGCAGACAGGGGGTAGTCGACCTTATTCTTGACATGGGAAACGTCCCGCTCGACGGTCTCGAGCGTTTCGTTACAACCTGCGAGCATCAGGGCAGTGCAGGCAAGAAGCGCAATATGTCTCAAACGCATGGCGTTTCACCGATTTGCAGGATGTCGCACGTTGGTAAGATAATTTCGGTTTGATTACAAGCCCGTAGAGGGGTCAGCGGCCTGGAATTACCAGCGGATAGGGTGAGGTTGATGATCATCTGAGCATGAGTTTCACTGCAAATTCTGTGGCCATCATAGCTTACAAACACTTAACGCATCGCTACCGTAGATCAAAGCTGTCCGCTTGCAGCGCAGGTCAACTGCACTATACTCCTCATATGATTGATCTTTTTACCACCTACTGGCCCCATTTGCTGGCAGCCTTATCGCTTTTCATGGGGGCAAGTGCGGCCATTCACGCGACCATGACGAAGCAGGAAGTTCGTACCGCTCTAGGCTGGGTCGGCGTCATCGTGTTGTCACCCGTCATTGGCGCGGTCATATATGGCATTGCTGGAATCAATCGTATCCGGCGTAGTGCGCTAGGGCAGCAACGGTCTCTGATGCACGGCACGATCATGGATCGGGTAGCTCGTTTCGATGCCGATAGCGCGCTCGTCGCAAAACGCTTCGGCCGCCGTTTCGTCTCCATGAAGAATGTCGGCGACAGGGTCACCCGCAATGCCCTGACGACCGGCAACGAAATCGACGTTCTCCCATCCGGCGACATCGCCTATCGAGAAATGCTCGATGCCATAGACGCCGCCAAACGGTCCATTATTTTGGAGACGTATATTTTCGATCAGGACCGGATTGGTCTTCGTTTCGTAGAAGCACTGTCGCGGGCCCGCGATCGCGGCGTCGAGGTGCGTGTTCTGGTCGATGCCGTGGGAGCCCGCTATTCCGTCCCCAGCATCATGCCAAGCCTTGAGAAGGCAGATGTAAGGGCAGCCGTCTTCAACGGCAACGTCATCATAGGCCTGCGCCTGCCCTATGCGAATTTGAGAACCCACCGCAAGATCCTCGTCGTGGATGGCCGTTTGGCATTTACCGGCGGCATGAATATTCGGGAGGGGTTCACAGCGGAGTTTTCTCCGGAAAATTATTCGCGCGACACGCATTTCAAGGTCAAGGGACCGCTGGTTTTCGATCTCTTTTCGGTCGCCGCAGAGGACTGGCGCTTTGCCACCCGCGAATTGCTGGACGGACCGGTATGGGATGTCACACTTCCCGAAAGCAAACCAGGTTCGCCAGTCGTCGGTCGCGTCGTCGCGTCCGGCCCTGATAACAGTATCGAGACCAGTCACAAGTTGCTGATGGGCGCCTTTTCCATTGCCCGTTCGTCCATTCGCATCATGTCTCCATATTTCCTTCCGGATCGCGAACTGATCTCTGCGCTGACGACGGCAGCAAGACGAGGTGTGCAGGTCGATATCATCGTTCCCGCGAACAATAACCTCAAGCTGGTGGATTACGCGATGACGGCGCAGTTCGATCAGATTTTGAGAAACCAGTGCAGGATCTGGCGCGGCGCCGGCGCGTTTAATCACTCCAAACTTCTCGTCATCGACGAGCGATGGGCTTACGTCGGATCGTCAAATCTCGATCCGCGTTCATTGCGATTGAACTTTGAGGTGGACATCGAAGTTATCGATGACAGGTTTGCTCAGGCGATCTCGGAGCGTATGGCCCAGGCCATGGAAAATGCGAATCCGGTGAAGCTAGAAGATTTACGAGCCCGACCATTTGTTTTGCGGCTTTTCGAACGGGTTCTGTGGTTGGCTTCGCCTTATCTCTAGAAACCAAGAGACGGGGTTGCTGGCCAAATGCACAGGCACGGACATGAAATTATTGATGCGAGATAGGATATTGATGCGCGCGAAGCCCGAAAGCCTCTCCTCCGTTCTGATGACATCTTTTCGAAACCGGAAAAAACGCCAAAGCCAGTCCGACAACAAAAGCGCTGACGCGTCTCCGGTCATTGCATCCTATAACGTCCACAAATGCGTCGGTCGTGATCGAAAGTTCGATCCGGATCGCATCTGCCATGTCATCAAGGAAATCAGCGCCGATATCATAGCCCTTCAGGAAGCTGACAGCCGCTTTGGCGAAAGGACGGGGCTGCTTGACCTGATGCGACTGGAGCGCGAATGTGGACTTACGCCTGTTCCCATTGCAGCGGCCAGCAAGGCCCACGGCTGGCACGGCAATGTCGTGCTCTTTCGCGAGGGTGCCGTGCGCGATGTGCATCCCCTCAAGCTGCCGGGTCTGGAGCCACGCGGCGCTCTTGTTGTGGAACTCGAGCTCAAGCAAGGCGGAACACTTCGCATCATCGCAGCCCACTTCGGTCTTTTGCGACACTCTCGGGCACAACAGGCGAAGGCGCTTCTGGCACTTCTGGGGACGAGAGAAGAGCAGCCGACAATTCTGCTCGGCGATCTGAACGAATGGAGGCTGGGCAGCGGTTCGTCGCTCAATACACTGCGTGATGCCTTCGGCGCGTTACCGCCTGCGGTTCCAAGCTTTCCGTCGGGGATGCCAGTCCTGGCGCTGGACAGAATAATTTCAAACCGCGTCGGCCTTATCGAGAACGTGACAGCACACGACAGTGCACTGTCACGGATTGCGTCGGATCATCTTCCACTGAAAGCGGCAATCCGCACGGATCTGCTAAATCCCTAGAGATAGGACGCCGTGAGTGGTTGCCCCGGCGCCCTTTTTCTTAGCGCAGCAGGGATTGAGCCTCTTCGGCTCCAAGAGCAGCGGGTTGGGTGCAGGTGGTCGTCAGGTCGATGAAGCGCCCCTCTTCTCCGGACTTGAGAATAGACGTCATGACATCGATGCCATGAAGCGAGCGCTCCAGAGAGCAGCGCGCATCGCGCCCTTCCGTCAATGCAATCGCCATATCCGCAAGGCCCGCCGTACGATAATTGGCGCGAGCACCCTGTGGGCTTTCCTGATTGGCGATGCCGAAAGGATGATCCCAGTTTTCGAGCGGCTGGATGTCCTTGTCGCGACCGCTGGCCTCCACGACGCCGCCGAAGAAGTTGGGGTCCGGAACGTAGATCGATCCTTCGGTGCCGTACAGTTCCATATTGGCGTGGCGATGAGACCAGACATCCCAGCTGGCAGACAGGGTTATCGTCGCACCATTCACAAATTCCAGCAAAGCATGGATGTTGGTTGGCGTCTCGACCGGAATGGTCTGGCCATGCAACGGCTGGCTGGTAATCGTACGGGTCGGGTTTGCCATGGACGTCAGCGCGCCGACGCGCTTTACCGGACCGATCAGATTGATCAGGTTGGCGATGTAGTAAGGACCTAGATCGAGAATTGGTCCACCACCGGCCAGGAAGAAGAAGCCCGGATTGGGATGCCACATTTCCATCCCTGGGCTCATGACATGGCAGGTTCCGGAGGTGATACGACCCACCTTGCCATCGTCGATGTATTTGCGGGCGAGCTGGTGTGCGCCACCCAGGAACGTATCGGGGGCGCAACCAACGGCCAGATTCTTCTCGGCAGCAAGGCGGCGCAGCGACTCGCCTTCTTCCAGCGTGAGAACGAGAGGCTTTTCCGAATAGACGTGTTTGCCTGCTTCGAGGATTGCTTTAGAGACCGCATAATGCGCCGAGGGGATGGTAAGGTTCACCACCACATCGATCTCGCTGTTTTCAAGCAGTTCCTCAATGGATTGCGCCTTTACGCCGAATTCCTCGGCGCGCAGTTCAGCTGCGCTGCGGTTAAGGTCTGCGCAGGCGAGAACTTTCAGGCCCCTGAATAGAGGGGAAAGCGAGAAATAGGTTGTTGAGATATTGCCGCATCCAATGATGCCGACGCCAAGTTCCTCGGCCATATATGACACTCCAGATTGGTCGTTTTAGTAATTGTTGAACGACGCGATCGATCGCGTGATCAACCGGTCTGCGTCTTTGGGATTGTCGTGCTCAACGACGTAATATTTGACTGCCGTCTTCTTCAAGACATCGACGAGGCCCTTCCAGTCTACGGTGCCATGGCCCACGTCTGCCCAACCATCCTCGTCCTGATTTTCCCCAACTGCGGCGATGTCTTTGACATGCACAGCCGTGATGCGGCTGGCATAGCGTTCGATCCATTCAAGCGGATCAGCCTTGCCACGGATGATCCAGGCAATATCCGCTTCCCATTCCAGCTCCGGACCGCCGGCAAATATCTGCTCCTGCGGCGTCGACCCGTCTTCAAGCTTCACAAATTCAAAGTCGTGATTATGCCAGCCGAATGCCAGCCCTGCCTCGCGATAGGGCTTTGCAACCTCCTGAAGTCGCTTGCCGAATGCGAGCCAGCCTGCGGCATCGGAAGGACGTTGGTCAGGCATGAGATGCGGGCAGTAGATCGTTTCTACGCCGAGGATCTTTGCGATATTGAGTGCCTGCCGCGGTTCTTTTTCGAGCATGTCGAGGCCGAAATGGCCTGTTGGCATGGTAAGATTGTTCGCGTCGAGATCATCGCGCAATGCTTTCAGCCCGGCATCGTCCATGCCACCGTAAATACCGCCATAGCCTTCCACATGCGCATAGCCTGCAGCCGACAGTTTCTTCAAAGTTTCGGATAGCGGCGGAAAATTGCGCACGCTGTAAAGTTGGAAGCCAAGTTTCGTCATCTGTGTCTCCTGACATTGGGGCTGTGTCTGGTGGATTGAAATTTTCTAGATGCGCTCTTCCGTCGTCGCATCGAAGAGAGAGGCCATGGACATGTCGAAGGCCAGCTTGACCTTTGTGCCAGGCGAAAAACGTCTGTGACCGCCGACGCGGACAGACAGCGTGTGACCGGCGAGTTTCAACCAGATCAGATTGTCGGCTCCCATCGGCTCTTCGATATCGACAACAGCGTCGTGGATATCGCCGCCGGTTATGTCGCTGTCGACCCGGACATGTTCGGGGCGAACACCCAGCACAGCGGGAATACCCGCTTTCAGAGGGTTTGAGGCGTCATATCCATCAAGGGTAAAACTGACCCCATTTGCCACGAACTCCACCTTGCCGTTTCGCTCGGCCAATTCGCCGCGCAGGAAATTCATCGACGGAGAGCCGATGAAGCCGGCGACAAACAGGTTTCGCGGTTTGTTGTAGATGGAAATCGGGTCATCCAGCTGCTGGATCACGCCGCTTTTCATGATGGCGATACGGTCCGCAAGGGTCAGCGCTTCGATCTGATCGTGAGTGACGTAAATCATCGTGTTCTTCAACGCCTGATGCAGTCGCTTAATTTCCACACGAAGCTCGGAGCGCAGTTTCGCATCGAGATTGGATAGTGGTTCGTCGAACAGAAACACATCCACATCACGAACAAGGGCGCGGCCGATAGCAACACGCTGGCGCTGACCGCCGGAAAGTTCGGCGGGCTTTCTTTTCAAAAGCGGCTCGATCTGCAAGATGCCGGCGGCACGCTTGACCCGGCGGTCGATCTCCTCCTTGGGAACCTTGGCGACCTGCAGGCCGAATGACAGGTTCTTCTCGACCGTCATCTGCGGGTAGAGCGCGTAAGACTGGAACACCATTCCGATGCCGCGGTCTTTGGGTTCTTCCCAGGTAACGTTGCGGTCCTTGATGAAAATCTGCCCTTCCGTTGGCTCCAGGAGTCCGGCAATGCAATTCAACAAAGTGGATTTGCCGCAGCCCGAAGAGCCAAGAAGAACAAGAAACTCGCCTTCATAGATGTCGAGATTGAGATCGGACAGAACATTGACTGCGCCAAATGAAAGGGACAGATCTCGAATGGAAACGCTTTTATTCATGAAGCTTAACCCTTGACTGCGCCAGCGGCGATGCCGCGGACAAAAAGTCTGCCTGAAACGAAATAGACGAACAGCGGAACGGCACCGGTGAGCAGGGTCGCCGCCATATTGACGTTATATTCCTTCACGCCCTGAACCGAGTTGACGATGTTGTTGAGCTGTACTGTCATCGGATAATATTCCGGTCTGGTGAACACGACGCCGAACAGGAAGTCGTTCCAGATTCCGGTCACCTGCAAGATCATGGCGACAACAAAAATGGGCAGCGACATCGGCGCCATGATGCGGAAATAAATCTGCCAGAAATTGGCGCCATCGATACGCGCCGCCTTGAAAAGCTCCTCCGGCAGGCCGGCGAAGTAGTTCCGGAACAGGAGCGTCAGGATAGGCATGCCGAAAATCGTGTGGACGATGACGAGGCCGCTCAGGGTGCCGTATATTCCCAATTCGCGCAGAACAATCACGATCGGGTAGATCATCACCTGATAAGGGATGAACGCCCCGACGATGAGGATCGAGAAGAACAGCTCGGAACCCTTGAACTTCCAGTTCGCCAGCGCATAACCACTGACCGAGGCAATCACGATCGAAACGATGGTCGATGGGATCATGATGCGCACCGAGTTCCAGAAGCCGCGCGAAAGCCCGTCGCAGTTCAGCCCCGTACAGGCGTTGGCCCAAGCCTTCACCCAGGGTTCGAACGTGATTTCCAGGGGCGGAGCAAAGATGTTGCCCATGCGGATTTCAGGCATTCCCTTCACCGATGTGACAATCATCACGTAAAGCGGGAGAAGGTAATAGAGCGCAGCGAGCGTGAGCGTGCCGTAGAGCATGATGTTTCGGCGGGACAGGCGCTTACGCGGCTTGCGCCCGCGCGGTCCATGCAGATCTTTGGAAACGGCATCTGCGCCGGCAGCGACAGTGTTGAGCGTCGAGATGTTAGCCACGCTTGCGCCCTCCAAATTCGAGATAAGCCCAAGGAATGATGATGATTGCGACGGTAAGCAGCATCATGGTGGAGGCGGCAAAGCCCTGCCCGAGATTCTGTGCCTGGAACATGTAGTCATAAACATATTTGGCAGGAACTTCCGAGGCGATGCCAGGCCCACCACTCGTCTGCGCCACGACCAGGTCGTAAACCTTGACGATGCCGCTGGCGATGATCACCAGAGTGGTGATAAAGACAGGGCGCATCATGGGAATGACGATAAGAATATAGGTCTTCCACATGGGAATGCCGTCGACCCGTGACGCCTTCCATATGTCCTCGTCGATACCGCGCAGGCCCGCCAGCATGAGGCACATGACAAGGCCCGTGCCTTGCCAGAGCGCCGCAATCAGGACGCCATAGATGACCAGCTGTGAATTGTAGAGCGGATCGAAGGTGAAGCTCTCCCAGCCGAGTGAACGCACGACGGACTGGATGCCGAATTCCGGATTCAACAACCATTGCCAGACAAGGCCGGTAACGATGAAGGAAAGAGCGAAAGGATAAAGAAAGATCGTGCGGAACGTGTTTTCAAATCGGATTTTCTGATCCATCAGCGCCGCCAGCACAAAGCCGATGACGAGACTGAAAATCAGGGAAAGAATGCCGTAAATGGCAAGATTCTGAATGGAAATGATCCAGCGCGGCGCAGCCCACAGCCGCTCATACTGTTCAAGTCCGATAAAGCTCGCCCGCGGCAGCAGCTTCGAATTGGTAAAGGAATAAACGACTGTCCAGATCGTTCCGCCCAGAAAAATGACCATCGCGGTCAGGATCATGGGGATAGATGCAATCTTCGAATTGAGATTGCGGAATAGCTGGTTTGGACGACCAGAATGGCTTTTCAGTGCCATGTGCCACTCCTTATCAATCACTGGGGTTGATCGTGCAGCGGGTAGCATTCAGCTATCCCGCAGCACTTTTCCAGGCATGCATGAGAACATCACAACGCCTGGCAAGGAGGTGTCCATGATTGCTGGCCCTGTCGGACAGCAATCATGGAAGACGGAGATCAGTCGGCAGCCGAGATAATTTCGGCGAAGCGTTTTTGCGCTGCATCAGGCGTAAGCGATGCATTTGCAAAAAACTCCGACATAAGATCTTCCTTCTGCTTCTGGGTGTCTGCAGAAATCAGCTGATCGGTGCTTTGCAGAATTTCGCCCTTGGCCAGAATGTCGAGACCTTTTTTCATGCAGTCATTGGCGGAGGCAAGATCGACATCGCCTCGTATCGGGAGCGATCCCTTCTTGAGGTTGAAAGCAACCTGCGTCTTGGGAGCTACGATCACCTCGGCCAGAACCTCCTGCGCCTTGGATTTCGCTTCGTCTTTCAGAAGCGGAAAGTAAAACGCATCGCCGTTGGCCGTGAGAATTTCATTCAGCCCAAGCCCTGGCAAGCAGGTGTAATCCACGCCAGCTTTCTGATTGGCAAGCTGGAAGTCACCTTGCGCCCAGTCTCCCATGACCTGCCCGCCGGCCTTGCCGGTGATGACAAGATTGGTCGCCTGGTTCCAATCCTGAACGTTCGAACCCTTTGCCAGCTTGCGCGCGACGTCCGCAGCCTCAAAGATCTTTTTCATCTCAGGGCCAGCGGCAGCTTCGGCATCCTTCTCCTTATAGACCTTTTCATAAAGATCCTTGCCGGCAATACCGATCAAAAGAGTGTCGAACAGACCGTTTGATTGCCAGGCCTGACCGCCCAAAGCCAGCGGTTGAATACCAGCTTTCTCAAGGGCGGGTGCCGCGGCAACGAATTCGTTCCAGTTCTTCGGAACCTCTACACCTGCCTTCTTGAAAGCAGCATTGGAAAGCCACAGCCATTGCCAGGAATGGATATTGACTGGCGCGCAGTAGATCTTCCCGTCAATTGTGCAGCTCTCGAGAAGGCTGGCAGGTTTGATGACGTCCTTCCATTTCCCCTTTTCAGCAACATCGGTCAAATCACGCATCAATCCTGATTGAGCGAGTTCTTCCGCCTGCCGCCCGTGGTTGAATTGCGTAGCGCCCATCGGGTCGCCGCCGGTGATACGGCTGATCATGATTGGGCGTGCGGTACCGCCAGAACCAGCAATCGCACCATCAACCCACTTATTTCCGGTTGCATCGAACGCCTTGGCCAGTTCTCCGACGGCTGCGGCTTCGCCGCCTGACGTCCACCAATGCGTTACCTCGAGGTCAGTGGCTCCGGCCATACCTGCCGGTAGCATGACACTGGCCGCCAAAGCGGCCAAAATAGAACGAATGCGCATGAGTCTCCTCCCTCACTGAAACGTTGCCGTAAAAACCTATGCGAAAGATATCGGTTCTGCAACAGCACATCTGAATAAAAAATCTGCGAATTTTTTATTGTTTATAAACAAGCCGTTATAGTATTTTCCGGAAATTATCGGGATGCCTAAGAGTGCGATAGCGGCTATTTTAATCGAGTTGGACGCACCGACCCCGAGATTTCCCCTTGCGCAGAATTCAACTTCAAAATCATCCCTCCGGACGGACAGATTGCGGAGCGCGGCGGCCAAGATCAGGGGAAGTCAAAAGACATCAAGTCGAGGTGTACTGACTAAAATATACAACTTTTCTAAACAATAATCATTTTTTAAAGTGTATATCTTTGGTAGAGAAAACCAGACATATGAGCATTTTTCAACAAATTGAAGCAATATCATTACAACCATTAAAGGCCTTACGACTAATCGCAACCCAGATTAACTGCGTCTTAACTAACAGCACAATACTAATAACGCCAATGATAGGCGACTAAAAAAACCAAAAGCTGCGTCAAGCAGCGCGCACTATCTAACGAGTTGCATGATGCCAGCTCGATTTTCAAACATGTACTGGATTTGAACGCTTTTTCGCCTTTGCGAAAAGAGCGCTGCTGCATTGTTGTCACGTCTCCGATGTGTGAGCGGAGCGGTTGAAGTTTTTCTTCAACTGCTGCGCACAAGAACCTGTGCTTCGAAAACAGCGGGTTCTGGTCGAATGGCAACTTTTCGGAATTTCCACCGCCGATATCTCGGCCGATAGGGAAATTTTTTGCACGGCGATCTTTGAACAAAGCGACTGGACGTCACGATCCATCTAATTGGCAATCAAGGACGTTCCCCCCAATGACACCGGAAATGCTGACCTTACCCAACTCTCTTTCCATACGCGGCATCGCCGCTGTGCATGAGAGCCTTCTCGACGCATTCAGCACGCACAGCGCTGTGACTGTCGAGATACCGGACGATGCTCACGTCGATCTGAGCTTTATTCAGCTTATCGAAGCATCCCGGCTCTATGCGCGGGCTGAAGGCAAATACATCACACTGACGAAACCGGCCTCCCCCGGCGTGATCGACACGCTTCGCCGTGGCGGGTTTCTCACAAATATGGACGAGGCCACTCGCCTCTTCTGGCTGCATGGAAAGGAAATTCAATGAGCGCCAATATTCTCACCGTCGATGACTCTGCCAGCATCAGAATGACGACCAAGATTGCCCTGACAAATGCGGGCTATTCTATCACGGAAGCTGTTGATGGCGCCGACGGTCTTGCGAAAGCGAAAAGCGGCTCTTTCGATCTTATTGTCACCGACCTGAACATGCCAAACATGAACGGTCTGGAAATGATCGAAGCCTTGCGGCAGTCGCCCGCTCACACGGGCATCCCCATCATCTTTCTGACCACCGAATCCGATGCCGACATGAAAACACGGGCGAAGGCTGCGGGTGCCACCGGTTGGGTCACGAAGCCATTCGATCCAGAAAATCTCGTCAAAATTGTCAGGAAGGTTCTTGGTAGATGACCATACTGGACCCCATTCAGGTTTTCAGGACAGAAGCAGCCGAGCTTTTCGAACAGATCGAAAGTGGCTTGCTGGATCTGTTGCATGATCTTTCCAATCAGGGACAGATCGACGCCGTCTTCCGCGGCCTGCATACCCTTAAGGGGTCCGGAGCCATGTTCGGCTTTGAGGCGCTCGCCGCGTTCACTCACCACTGTGAGACGGCCTTTGACCGTGTACGCAAAGGTGAAGTACCGGCCACCAGCGAGTTGATCGCAGCCGTGCTCGAAGCACAGGATCACATGCGGCGTCTGGTAGACAATCCGGCAACCGCATTTCCCGAGACCGGCGACAGGCTGTTGGCAAAACTCGAAGCGGCTGTCGGTAGCAATGGTGCCGCATCCCATGCCGGTGCGGCAGCGCCTGTCGTTGCCAAGGCGGAAGAACCTTCGACCGCAACGTGGCAGATCGACTTCAGTCTGCCAGCAAATGCAATGGCGAACGGAACGAACCCGCTTGGCTTGCTGGATGAGATGGCGGAACTTGGCGAATGCGTCATCACCGTCAACACTCAGTCCATTCCAACGCTCGACCTCCTTGATCCTGCCAATCTCTATCTGTCCTGGTCGGTTACTTTGACCACGGACCAGCCTCGTTCTGCCATTGATGACGTGTTCATATTCGTCATGGACGACATGGACATCGAGGTGAAGAAAATTTCGTCTGAAGCTACGGTTTCGAGTGAGATCGTTCCACCACCGGCACCGGTCGAGGAAGCTGCAAAGGCGAACGCAGCCGCGCCACAGGGCGGCGGCGACGGCAAGCAGAACAAGAGCGCCGAGAACGTCCGCGTTCCGGCTGAACGCCTGGACGAATTGATGGACCGGGTCGGTGAACTGGTCATTGCCCAGTCACGCCTCTCCCAGCTTGCCAATACAAGTGTCGACATTCAGCTCCGCGCCGTCTCCGAGGATGTCGAACGCCTGTCCGGTGAACTACGCGATACGATGATGGTGTTGCGTATGGTGCCGATTACCCAGCTTTTTGGCCGCTTCCGCCGCCTGATTCACGATCTGGCCCGCGAGACCGGCAAACAGATCGAGCTGGTCACAGAGGGTGAAAGCACTGAAGTCGACAAGGCGGTGATCGAGCGTCTGGCCGATCCACTTGTTCACCTTGTCAGAAACTCCTGCGACCACGGGCTTGAAACACCGGACGAGCGTATCGCCGCAGGCAAGAAGCCAACAGGCCAGGTTACGCTGGTTGCACGCCAGACAGGCGGCGATGTCACGATCACCATTCGTGACGATGGCCGCGGGATCAACCGCCAGAGGGTCCGCGCGAAAGCGGAAGCCTCAGGTCTTATCGCGGCCGGCGCTACGCTGACCGATCAGGAACTGCTGCAACGGATTTTCGAACCGGGATTCTCTACCGCAGCGCAAGTGACAAATCTTTCCGGCCGTGGTGTCGGAATGGACGTTGTCAAAAAGACCATCGAGGCTCTTCGCGGCACGATCAATGTGACGAGCGCACCGGGCGCAGGTTCAGAGATCACGCTTGCCATTCCGCTGACCCTGGCGATTATCGACGGTCTTCTCGTGCGTGTCGGCACCGGCTGCTACGTCATCCCACTCTCGGCAGTTGAAGAATGCCTGGAACTGTCTCCAGAGAATGATGTCAAATCGAGAGGACGTTCCTTCATATCCCTGCGCGAAAGCCTTGTACCGTTTATACGGCTGCGCGAACTCTTCCAGACGGGTACGACACCGGACCAGTTTCAAAAGGTGGTCGTCATATCCACCGGCTCGGAGCGCGTCGGCCTCGTCGTTGATCAGATCATCGGTGACCACCAGACGGTCATCAAGGCCATGTCGAAACTTCATCACGATGTCGCGACCTTCTCTGGCGCGACCATTCTAGGAGACGGCAGCGTCGCTCTCATTCTCGATGTTGGACATCTCGTAACTGCAGGACAACAACAGGAGGCGCAGATGCGTTTTGCCGGATGAACCAGCCTCTTTTGAAACAACCAGAAGATATCTGGCGCGAGCGCGAGGACCTTGAGGTCCTGACCTTCAGCATAGAAGGTGAGACATTCGCCATCGAGGCGGTTCTCGTTCAAGAAATACTCGACCTCCTGCCGGAAACGGCGGTGCCGGGCAGCAAACCGTTTGTCGCCAGCGTCATCAATTTTCGTGGAAAGGTCATTCCCCTCGCCGACATCAGGTTAGCCTTTGGAATGGGCGCGGCTGAGAAGACGATCGACAGCCGCATCATCGTCATCGAGCTTCCGCTCGACGGTGAGAGGACGCTGGTCGGCCTGCGGACCGACAAGGTCTATGAGGTCACAACCTTTTCCAGAACGGCTAGCGAACAACCACCAAGCGTGGGAATGCGGTGGCGACCCGACTACATCAACTGCCTCATAAAGAGGGGAAGCGAATTCGTGATCCTTCCCAATCTCAGCGCAATTTTCACGTCACAAGCTGACGCGAACGCCAAGGGCATCTCTCGCAACAATGTCATCGAACTCTCGAAGGAATTCTAGAATGCGATTTACTATTAAGATGAAACTTGCTGTCGCATTTGGATTTTTAATCTTGATGCTGGCAGGCACCGCCGGATACGGCATCTACAGTCTGAGTGTGGCAAAGGAAGCCATGGATGATGTTGTAGATGGAACAGTTGTCCGTCTCGACAAGGCGCACCAGATAAATGCGCTTTCCCTTGTCGTTATACGCATACAGAAGAACATCATTCTTTCCACATCTGCTGCGGAAATTCAGAGCTTCAAGAAAGCTGGTGACGAGAGCCGTCAGCAACTGAATGCGCTCGTCAACGACATGGCCAAAACGGCCTCGCCAGAAACGCAGCAGGTCTGGGCTTCGATACAGGACGCAGCGAAGAGCTTCGAGGAAAGCGATGAGCGGGTCCGTCAGCTGGTCGCCGAAGGCAATACGGCCGGGGCAGCAGCTTACTCTTCCGGAGAGGGTCGCGAGGCGGCCAATGCGTTGACCCAGAAGCTGGACGAAGCGGTAAAAATGAACCGCACGCGTCTTGAGAAATCAAAGCAGTCTGCTGCTACGGAATATGAAAATACGCGCCTGCTGCTGATTTCAGCATCCATCGCGGCGGTCATCATCGCGATCGGTACGGCACTCTGGATCGCACTGGGCATCAGCAGTGGCCTTCGCAAGATCATGGTCGTTGCGGAAGCGGTTTCCGTCGGCGATCTGGATCAGGATGTCGACATCAAGACGAATGACGAAATCAAGGACCTCGTCGACCGCATCAACGTCATGACCGGAAATCTGCGCAATACGGCAGGTGTTGCCAACGAGATTGCCGATGGCAATTTGACAATCACGCCAACGCCGCTTTCTGACAAGGATACCCTTGGCATGTCGCTGGAGCGCATGGTCGAGCGTCTGCGCGGCGTCGTGTCAGATGCGCTGGCCGCAGCCGACAATGTCTCTTCCGGCAGCCAGGAATTGTCTGCAAGCTCGGAACAGCTTTCGCAGGGTGCAACCGAACAGGCATCTTCCGCTGAAGAAGCATCGGCTTCGATGGAACAGATGGCGGCCAACATCAAGCAGAACGCCGACAACGCTGCGCAGACAGAAAAGATTGCTCGCCAGTCTTCCAAGGACGCCGAAGCAAGTGGCGAGGCAGTGGGCCGAGCAGTAACCGCGATGCGGACCATTGCCGAAAAAATCTCCATCGTTCAGGAAATTGCTCGCCAGACAGACCTGCTTGCCCTGAACGCTGCTGTTGAGGCTGCACGCGCCGGTGAGCACGGAAAAGGCTTTGCGGTGGTCGCTTCGGAAGTTCGCAAGCTTGCAGAACGCAGCCAGGCTGCGGCAGCAGAAATCTCGTCGCTTTCTGGGGAAACAGTTCAGGTTGCAACCGAAGCTGGCGACATGCTGAACCGTCTGGTTCCCGATATCCGCAAGACCGCGGAACTCGTCTCTGAAATCTCGGCGGCCTGCCGCGAACAGGACATCGGCGCAAGCCAGATCAACGAAGCAATCCAGCAGCTTGACCTGGTAACCCAGCAGAATTCCGGTGCTTCGGAAGAAATGTCGGCAACGTCAGAGGAACTCGCAGCGCAGGCTGAGGAACTTCAGGCCAGCATTGCATTCTTCAAGGTCGAACGTGCAGGCGCCAGACACGCAGTCCCTGCGGCCAGAGCACCAATGCGCCCCGCACCGGTACAGGCGCGTCCAGCACCAAAAGCTGCGCCGGTCCGTAAACCCGACAATACGGTCGCCAGCCAGCAGGCGCGCGCCAAGGGTTTTGCTCTGGATATGTCGATGGGTGGACCTGATGCGAATGACGCGGATTTCCGCGAAAGCGCGTGATCTGCAAGCTAAAACCGTTGCTCCGAGAAATGCGTCTCGGAGCAACAACCAAGCGACGATGATCGTCGTTCCTGGAGTGTGTGGATGAATGTGTCACCCGTCACGTCGCTCTGAAGCAAAAAAGATAAATTATCTTGTTACCCCCTTTCTTCAAGGAATGATCGATGCATTTCACCATTAAACTTAAATTGGCGCTGGCTTTTGCCTTCATCATCGCCATGTCCGGCGGCATGGCAACGATGGCCATACTCAACCTCTCATCTCTGAACTCCGCAATTACGGAGATTGTTCAGGGCCCTGCGAAAAACCTCCAAGATTTGACGGCTCTAACCGAAGGCGTTTCGTCCTCCATACGCGCGGAGAAAAACGCTATTCTGAATACGGACCCACAGAAAATCTCCGGCTATCGGGAAACGGTCAATCAGGAGCGCCGCAAGATCGAAAGCAAAGTCGCAGAGTTCGAAGAACAGGATAACGCCGTTATCCGCGAAAGCGTAGCGAAGTTTGCCGCGATCTATACCAACTGGGTCATTATTCAGGACCAAATTCTTGCGCTCGCCACAGAGAATACGACAGAAAGCAATACGCGTGCTGGTGCCATTTCCATGGACCAGAGCGCGAAATTCACCGAAGATCTGCTGCGTAACCTTGATGCGCTAACGGGCATCATTACCGCAGATTTGCGCCAGACAGACGAGGCGACAAACGCTCAATATACGGAGTCGCGCAACATTCTGGTTGGTGTTTCAATTGCATTGGTAATCATTTCTACGGTCGTTGCCTTTTGGATCGCAATCGGTATCAGCCGTGGCCTGACGAAAGCGATCAATGTTGTCCGGAAGGTTTCCGATGGCGACTTGACCGAAACAGCTACTGTTACGACGAAAGACGAAATCGGCGAGCTGCTTCAGCACGTCAATACGATGATCGAACGCTTGCGCGGCGTCGTCGCCGATTCAATTTCTGCTGCTGAAAATGTCTCTTCTGGCAGCCAGGAACTGTCTGCAAGCTCCGAACAGGTGTCCCAAGGCGCCACAGAACAGGCGTCATCTACGGAAGAAGCATCTGCATCGATGGAACAGATGGCTGCCAATATCCGCCAGAACGCTGAAAATGCAGCCCAGACAGAAAAGATCGCACGTCAGTCGTCGACCGACGCAGAAGCAAGCGGCGCAGCCGTAAGTCAGGCCGTCGTTGCCATGCGAACCATTGCCGAGAAGATTTCAATCGTCCAGGAAATAGCGCGGCAGACAGACCTCCTCGCTTTGAACGCCGCTGTCGAAGCAGCACGCGCTGGCGAACATGGTAAGGGTTTTGCCGTTGTTGCCTCTGAAGTCCGCAAGCTTGCGGAGCGCAGCCAGGCTGCAGCCGCTGAAATCAGCACTATGTCCAGCGACACCGTCAGGGCAGCTTCGGACGCCGGCGAAATGTTGAACCGTCTTGTTCCGGATATTCGCAAAACGGCGGAACTCGTGGCTGAAATTTCTGCAGCTTGCCGCGAGCAGGATATTGGTGCCAGCCAGATCAACGAAGCTATCCAGCAACTTGACAAGGTAACTCAACAGAACACCAGCGCTTCGGAAGAAATGTCGGCAACGTCGGAAGAACTTGCGGCTCAGGCCGAAGAACTCCAGGCCAGCATCGCGTTCTTCAAGGTCAACCAGGCCAATGGCCAGAGAGCGAAGGCCGTTTCAAAGCAGCCTGAATTCGTCAGACACAGCCCGGCTCAGATGACGCGAACCGGCAAGGGGTCATCCGACAATACCGTCAGAACACAACAAGCACGCGCCAAGGGCTTTGCGTTGGATATGTCCATGGGCGGGCCTGACGCAAACGACGCGGATTTCCGGGAAAGCGCTTAAAACATGGCCAGCACATCTTCTGATACCCAGTTCGTAACCTTCAGTCTTGGTGATGAGGTTTTCGCCGTCCCCGTGGATGTCGTTCGCGAGATTCTCGACCATGAGGAAGCTTTCAAAATTCCAAATGGGCCTGACTACTTGCTGGGTCTCAGAGATGTGCGAGGACATGGCGTTCCGGTCATCGATCTGCGCCTGCGGCTGGGCATGAGCAAAACGGTAAAAACGCAAAACACCCGGATCCTGGTTCTCGATATTCCAATCGGGGAGAAAGTGCTGGCTCTGGGGCTTGTGGCCGACAAGGTTTTCGAAGTCACGCCGTTCAGCCGTGAAGCAATCGAGACCGCGCCGGACATCGGTATCCGTTGGAATTCGACTTACATCGCCGGCGTCGTCAGGCGCGAGGGAGACTTCGTCGTCATCATCGACCTTGCAGAACTATTCTCGACCGAAGCTGGCAGTCTCAGCCAGGTCATCAGTGGACCGGTCCGCGCAGCGTAATGGAGTAATCGCATTTGAATGCCCTTGCCACTACCATGTTCGATGACGCTCTCAGTGTACGCGATTTTCGCCAGTTGTCGGAGTTCATATACAATTATTGCGGTATCAAGATGCCGGAAACGAAGCGCTCCATGCTTGAGGGGCGCCTTCGTAAGCGGTTGAGAGCAACGGGCTACCCGACTTTCAGCGAATATTGCGATTACCTGTTTCGACATGGCGGCATGGAGACGGAAGCGGTCTTTCTGATCGACGTCGTCACGACGAACAAGACAGACTTTTTTCGTGAACCAAACCATTTTGACTTCATGACGAACGTCGCTTTGCCAGCGCTTGCTGACAAGGGCTACCAAAGGGTGCGTGCGTGGAGTTCGGCCTGTTCCACAGGGGCAGAACCTTATACCATGGCAATGGTCATGGCCGACGCAGTGGAGAGGAAAGTCATCTCGGACTATCATATACTGGCGACCGATCTTTCGACGGACGTGTTGAAAAAAGCGCACAGCGGAATATATTCGCGTGAGCTTATTGATCCTGTCCCGCAAGAAATGGTCCGCAAATATGTGATGATGCCGAAAGACAAGACACGTAGCGACATCAGAATAACCCCCAGACTGCGCTCAAAAGTCGGGTTTGCCCGGCTCAATCTGATGAACCCAAGCTACAATGTCGGCGATCCCTATCAGATCATCTTTTGTCGAAATGTCCTGATCTATTTTGACAAAAAGACACAGGCACATGTTTTGACACAGCTTTGCAAATGTCTCATGCCGGGGGGCTACTTGCTGATCGGCCATTCGGAAACGGTGACAGGAATAAATCTACCTATCAAGCAGGTTGCCAACACCGTATTCATAAAACAATAGCAGAGTCATATGGCAAAAAAAACGCGTGTTCTGATCGTTGACGATTCCGCAAGTGTCCGTCAGACACTCACTGCTGTGCTTGAGTCCGATCCGGACATCGAAGTGATCGGGGCAGCTTCCGATCCGTTCATGGCAGCAAAGAAGATGCAGGAAGATGTACCTGACGTCATCACGCTCGATGTCGAAATGCCGCGAATGGACGGAATAACGTTTCTGCGCAAGATAATGTCGCAGCATCCCATCCCTGTCGTCATGTGCTCATCATTAACCGAAGCGGGTTCCGAGACACTTCTTCAAGCGCTCGAAGCCGGTGCTGTCGATGTCATTCTCAAGCCTCGGATTGGCGCCGCCGACCATCTGGCGGAGGCGGGCCAGCGCATCTGCCAGGTCGTCAAAAGCGCAGCCCAGGCGCGGGTAACCGGGGTCCGTTCCTCTCGACGTGCGGTCGCCAGCGCGCCAACGGCAAAACTGACGGCCGATGCCGTCCTTCCCCCGCCCACCGGCAAAGCCATGGCGCGGACGACGGAAATGGTTGTTTGCGTGGGAGCCTCAACAGGCGGCACCGAAGCATTGCGCGAAATGCTTGAAAAGTTGCCCGCGAACTCGCCCGGCATCGTCATCGTGCAGCATATGCCGGAGAAATTTACCGCCGCCTTCGCAAGAAGGCTCAACACGATCTGCGACGTCGAGATCAAGGAGGCGCAGGATGGCGATCCGGTCTTGCGCGGGCATGTCCTGATTGCGCCCGGCGACAAGCACATGCTTCTCGAACGGCAGGGAGCACGCTACTATGTCTCGGTGAGGAATGGTCCGCTTGTCTCTCGTCACCGCCCATCCGTAGACGTGCTCTTCCGCTCGGCCGCACGCTCGGCGGGCTCCAACGCGATGGGTGTCATCATGACGGGAATGGGGGACGACGGCGCGCGCGGAATGCTCGAAATGCATCAGGCAGGCGCCTTCACGATAGCCCAGGACGAAGCCTCCTCCATCGTCTTCGGAATGCCTAAGGAAGCCATCGCGCACGGCGGCGTGGACCGGGTCGTACCGCTCGACCAGCTTGCCCGAGAGATTCTTGCCGAGGACCGTCGCCGCTAAAAATCTGGTAAGATTTCTTTATGAACTCTTAACCATATTCCCCAATGATTGGCGAAGGTCCATGATTCTGGAGCTTGAAATGGGCGATGATCGCCGCACCCATTACGGGAACGGATTATGGCGGTCATTACATTTGCAAATACAAAAGGCGGCGCAGGCAAAACGACGGCAGTCTTGCTGCTTGCCTCTGAATTTGCTCGCCGTGGGTTGAAGGTCTGCGTCATCGATACCGACCCACAACGTTGGCTGTCGAAGTGGCGCGAAGGCGCCGATCATCGCGTCGACCTGTCGGTCATAACCTATGTTTCCGCGTCCAGCCTGCAGCAACATGTGCTAGACAGCCGCAGAAAGTTCGACCATGTCATCATCGACCTGCCGGGCGCGCAATCACCGCTGCTGGCAACGGCAGTGGGTCTTTCCAATCATGTCCTCATCCCTGTTCAAGGAAGCACCATGGATGCACAGGGCGGCGCTCAAGTCCTTGAACTGCTGCGCTATCTGGACGATCGTGCATCGATCAAGATCCCACACTCGGTCGTTCTTTCACGCGTCAACTCGATGGTGACGACGCGCGCCTTGCTGGCAGCCAAGGCGCTTCTGGCAAAGCGGAATGTGCACGTTCTTGATACGCCCATCATCGAGCGCGCCGCCTTTCGCGACATGTTCGAGTTCAGCGGCTATCTGCATATGATGTCCCCCACTCAGGTGAGCAATCTCGACAAGGCGTTGCACAATGCAGACGCTTTCGCCAATGAAGTCCTGAAGCTCTTGCCTGCCCAATCACTCACACAGATGTCATCTGCAGCGTAAACGCATTTTTGCCACCGGGGAGCAAGCCGGGGGCTCCCGGCTCATTGCTCTTTGGGCTACACCTCGCCGCTCACCTTGGCAGGCTATAGCCAGATCTAAGCCGCTGCTACCGACTTGATATCGGTCAATGAAGAACTCTCTGCCGTGAATAGAATTGGCTCCAACGCAGATAGCGGGAGAGGCTTCTATGTCAAAACTCATGAAAGCGGCAGTCGTTCACGAATTCACCAAGCCATTGAAGATCGAATGCGTGCCGATTCCTGTTCCCGGCCCAAGGGAAAATTTTGGTCAAGGTCATGGCATGTGGCGTATGCCACACAGATCTTCATGCTGCAGACGGGGATTGGCCTGTTAAGCCAACTCCACCCTTCATTCCCGGGCACGAAGCGGCGGGGGTTGTCGTCGAACTGGGTCCCGGCGTCACTGACTTCGAGAAAGGCGACGCGGTAGGCGTAGCTTGGCTTCACGATGCTTGTATGCGCTGCGAATATTGCCAAACCGGCTGGGAAACCTTGTGCGAGCATCAGCACAATACCGGTTACAGCCGCAATGGTGGCTTTGCCGAATATGTCATCGCATCTGCTGCCTTCGCCGCCCGGCTTCCCAAGGATGTGGACTTCACCGCCATTTCACCAATTCTTTGTGCGGGTGTAACCACTTACAAGGGCCTGAAAGAAACCGAAGCCAAGCCCGGCGAATGGGTCGCAATATCCGGGATCGGCGGATTGGGCCACGTCGCCATCCAGTATGCAAAGGCCATGGGCCTTAAAGTGGTGGCAATCGACATTAGCGCCGACAAGCTGGACATGGCGCGAGATCTCGGCGCCGATCTATGTGTGAATGCGCGTGACGACGGCGCAATCGACCAGGTGCTTGCTGCCACGGGCGGAGGTGCACATGGCGTTCTGGTGACTGCGGTGTCGCCCGCGGCATTTTCACAGGCGATCAAGATGGTGCGCCGAAAGGGAACCATCAGCCTTGTTGGATTGCCTCCAGGTGAATTCGAAACACCGATTTTCGACATCGTGTTAAAACGCATCACCATTCGCGGATCTATCGTCGGCACCCGCCGCGACCTGGAGGAGGCAATTGCCTTTGCTCTGGAGGGCAAAGTGAAAACCGAGACCAAAAGAGCTCCCGTGGAAGACATCAACGACATTTTCACGCGTTTGAAGGCAGGCAAGGTCGACGGCCGGATGGTCCTCGACTTCACGCGTGGCACAGGAGAAGATTGAAGCGATCGGTGCCGTGTTTTCAAGGTCGGTCAGTTGCCTGGCAAAACACACTCAGGCTAAAACCAGGCCGGTGGTCGCAATGTTGGTCCTCCGCGACGGGCATAGAGCACTTGAAACCGCGGCTCACGGTGCAGCGCTGGCAACAAAGGGCGGAATGCCGCCGCTCAAAGATGCGGCATTCATACAAAGAGCGGGCCCGCGAAAACTCTTACGCCCCTAGTATGACTTTCCGTGCAGCGCCTGATTTTCATTCGGCTAATTTTAGTGGACACGCGACGCAGCTGAGCCAACCGATTCCACGAAAACCACTCCAGTGACGACCCGCTTCCGAACAGTGCGAAAGCTGTCCTGTGCAAAGTCAGGATCACCGCCGAATTTAATCGCCAGTCGCATTTTTGGACTTGCATAGTAAAGCAAATCATTTATATGACGCCCATGACGAAGCGGGACACCCCACTTCGTTGCGTTGGGGAATAGTTCAACGGTAGAACGACGGACTCTGACTCCGTTAATCTTGGTTCGAATCCAGGTTCCCCAGCCAATCTCTTTTCTTTCTTTAAATTTAGAGCTTTATGGGCTATCGGGTACGCTCAAAGCGTACCGCTGGTCATCTCATCAACATCGAATTAGATGATCAGCGGATGAGGGTCTGCTTTCCGTACTTGAGCTGCCGACTCTTTCTATAGCTTCGACAGCGCGAATTCGCCAACGGGCATGTTATTCCCCTCTTGCCGTGCCTAGAATGCCAGCAGTCCTGTGATGGATAAGATGGGGTCTGCTACGTCGCAGAAGACGTTTCCGGACACAACGCACATTATAGCCCAGCAGACTTTTCGATTTCACGCTGGACGGGTGGACTGATCGGTAATCTCAAGAAGAGGGAATGCCCAATTCGTATAACTGCGCAGGATGCGATAGGCCCATGGCCAATCTTTCCTTTAGAGAGAGTCCTGATTTTTTCAATCTGGCCGCATCGTCAGGCCGCACGCTGCAATATCGCATGTTCAAACGACAGGACCCCCGCAGCCAACGTTGCGTCCCATCGGGCATCACCGATTTTTTGCAGCGATATCCTAAAGGATCGCGTTGCCTCGCACCCGCCTCCACTCCTTCAATACTCCAGTGATCTGTATTTCCGTAAACCGTGAACGCTTCATTGGTCCGACGCCTTGATGTGACAGATGCTATCAAATCAACAGGACGTTCAGGGGGCTCCGATCAGCCTCAAACAGCGACATAGAAAACGTGGTCGCCCGCGCAGGTTTTGATCGGCTCTCAATAGAATGTTGCGATGCGATTGCCGTCCATCTCCCGCACCTTGAAGTCAGTTTCGTAGGTCTCGATGAGGATGTCTTCGCGAATGATCTGTTCCGGCTCTCCCTGCCTGAAAAGCCTGCCCTTACGCATGATGACGATATGATCGGAATAGCAGGAGGCGAAGTTGATGTCGTGTAGCACAACGACCACCGTCTTGCCGAGATCTTTTGCCGCATTGCGCAACAGCTTCATCATCGCCACCGCATGTCGGATATCGAGATTGTTGAGTGGCTCGTCGAACAGCATGTAGTCAGTATCCTGCGCCAGAACCATGGCGACGAAGGCACGTTGGCGCTGGCCGCCGGAAAGCTCGTCAAGAAACCGGTGCTTCAGCTCTTCCAATCCCAGATAAGCGAGTGCCCGCTCTATATGTCCCTGGTCCTCGACCGTCAGCCGCCCCCGGCTGTAGGGATAACGCCCGAAGGAAACGAGATCGAAGACCGTCAGCCGCGCCGCCAGATGATTGTCCTGCCTTAGGATTGACAGCCGTTTTGCCAGCGCATCGCCCGCAGTCAGCGCAACGTCCAGCCCATCGACCATGACCGTGCCGCGATCGATAGGCAGAAGCCGCGCGATCATCGACATCAGCGTCGATTTTCCCGCCCCGTTCGGCCCTATGATCGAGGTAAGACCGCCTTTCGGCAGTGTCAGCGACACGTCATCAACGACAATCGTCTGGCCATAAGATTTGCTGACACCGGAAATGCCGATCATCTAACGCGACCTTTCAGAAGAAACAGAATGAAGAACAACCCACCGGCAAATTCGATGATGATTGAAAGAGCCGTGTCGAAGGCAAAGACCCGCTCAAGGATTGTCTGGCCGCCTACGAGACAGATAATCGACACCAGAACCGCGGCAGGCAATATGATTCGGTGTTTCGCGGCGGGCATCAGGATATAGGCAAGGTTCGCTACCAACAGCCCGAAAAACGTCACCGGCCCGACGAGCGCTGTCGAGATCGACACCAGAATCGAGACGAGAGCAAGTATCCTCATCGTCATCGCCTTGTGATCGACACCAAGCGCAATCGCCGTATCGCGGCCAAGCATCATCACGTCGAATACAGAAAACATCCGCCAGATAGCGATCGTCACCAAGCCTATCAAAAGCGCGGACACGCCGACCAGCGTCGAATCCGTTAGGTTGAAACTGGCAAACAGCCGGTCCTGAAGCACGATGAAATCTTCGGGACTGATGATCCTCTGTAGAAAGCCAGACAGACTGCGGAACAGCCCGCCCAGCACGATACCGATCAGAACGATCAAATGCACATTATGCCGACCGGTGCCAAACAGAAGCCGGTAGAGCGCGAGCGAAAACCCTACCATGATCGCCACTTCGACGATGAACATGAGACGCGGATCTAGCCCGGTCAGCGTGACGGCACCAAACAGGAAGACGGTGGACGTCTGCAAAAGCACATAGAGCGCGTCGAAGCCCATCAGAGCAGGGGTCAGTATCCGGTTCCCGGTAATCGTCTGAAACAGCACGGTCGAAACCGCAATCGCAAATGCAACGATCAGCATAGCCGCCAGCCGCGTGCCGCGAAAACTCAAAACGAAGGACCAGCTGCCCTTGGCACCAAGCGTCATGAACGCCACAACGCTTATCAGCGCTAGTCCCGCGAGGCATAGGAGGATTAATCGGGAGGTTCTGCGTATTTCGTCAGGCAACACGGCTTTGCCTCTTCAAAAGCAGATAGAGGAAGAACAGGCTACCGATGACGCCGAGCACGGTTCCAACCGGTATCTCGAAAGGCGCATTGATCGTACGCCCGACAATATCGCAGGCAAGGATCAAACCGGCGCCACAGAGACCAATCCAAGGCAGGCTTTTGCGCAGGTTGTCACCCATCGCCATACTGACAATATTGGGCACGATAAGGCCGAGAAACGGCACGACACCGGCGGTCACTACCACGCTTGCCGTCACCGTCGAGACGATGAACAGCCCGATCGCCATGACCCGCCGATAATTAAGCCCCAGATTGGTCGAAAATTCTTCGCCCATTCCGGCGACGGTGAAACGGTCGGCGACGACATATGCCGCAATCGTCAGCCCAAACGCGACCCACAGCGTTTCATAACGCCCGCGAAGAACGGCTGAAAAATCGCCATTGGCCCAGGCGCCCATCGATTGCAGAAGATCGAAACGATAGGCGAAGAATGTCGTCACGGCGCTGATCATGCCTCCCAGCATGATGCCGATCAGCGGCACCATCAGCACGGAGCGTAATGGTATGGCGCGCAGCACAGCCAGGAATAAACCGGTGCCAGCAAGCGCAAACACTGCGGCAACCAGCATCTTCGCCATGACAGGCATTTCGGGGGCAAAAAGCAGCACGACCAGCATACCGAGCCCGGCGGATTCCACCGTTCCGGTCGTGGACGGTTCGACAAAGCGGTTGCGCGCCAACATCTGCAGAATAGTACCGGCGATCGCCATGCCCGATCCGGCCAGGACAAGCGCTGCCGTGCGCGGCACGCGGCTGGCAAGAAGGATCATCACCTGTCGTTGGTCGGCAGTGCCGTCCAGAATGGACCACGGCGACACCGCGCTCACGCCGACGAATAGGCTAACGGCGGCCATTAAGAAGATCAGCAGCAATGCAAGGATGAGAGATTTCACGACGGCTTAATACTCTATCAACTAAGAGAACCGCGCTTTGGCGCGGTTCTCTGCACAGACGGATAGTGAACCCGCCAATTACTTCTTATCGACGGCCGCAAGCAGCTGGTCGAGTGTCCGCTGCATGGCGGTAATGCCGCCGCCGACGAGATACCAGGACGTCGCGTCGAGATAGACGACATGGCCATTCTTCCAGGCCGTCGTTTGCGCGACAACCTCGTTGTCAAGCATCGTCCTTGCTGCGCCTTCGCGGCCAATCGCGGCATCGCGGTCGATGACGAACAACCAGTCGGGGTTCTTTTCCAGGATGTATTCATAGGAGGCCGGATTGCCGTGTGTCCCCTTGACACCTGTCGCTTCCGCCGGCTGGAAGCCATAATCAGAAAACAGCATGCCGAAACGCGAGCCTGGGCCATAACTGCTCATTTTGCCGCCGGTGGTCAGTACCAGCAGCGACTTGCCTGCAGTTGCGGACTTCTGCTTCAATTCGGCCCTCGATGCCGACAGTTTTGCCAGAAGCGCTTCAGCCTGTTCCTGTTTTCCGAAAAGCGTGCCGAGCTTGCGCACATTCTGTTCGGCTTCGCTGAGGAAATTCTCTGGAGGGATCGTCATGTCGATGGTTGGTGCGATCTTTGCAAGTTCCGCATATTTGGCGCGTGAGCGACCGGCCACGACAATCAAATCTGGTTGCGCTGCAGCAACAGCTTCGTAATCCGGCTCGAACAGCGTCCCAATATTGACGACCCCATCGCCTGCATATTTCGAAAGATAATCCGGCTTGTTGCCACCGGGCACCCCGGCAACCTCGATACCGAGCGCCGTCAGCGTGTCGAGCGTTGCGATGTCGTAGGTCAACACCTTCACCGGTGTTTTGCTGAAAGCGGTTTCACCACTCGCATGCTGGATGGTGATGTCGGCCGCGGTGACCGTACCTGCGGAGAAAACAAGCGAAACGATACCTGCGACGAGTGTCGTAATACCGGCACGGCGTGAGAAGACAGCCATGATCAATCCTTATGCTGCATCGCGATAAATCACATTTGTCGTGATGCGATTATTTAAGTTGAGCGTTTGGGTACAGTTATGTAGACCCGGTCAGACGGTCAACGAAGTTTTTTTTGAATTATTCTAATTTGCCGTAGCTGCAATTTGGCGTTTGTTACGAGAGGTGATGAATGGGGGCGAAGGATAAAGGCTCAGTGATGACGACAGTAGGCGCCGGTTCCCGCATGTCGCGGATCAAGCTCCTGATTGCGCTGGATGCACTTCTGCGCGAAGGCAGCGTCAGTGCCGCGGCGGCAAGCCTTGACATGCAGGTCTCTGCCGTCAGCCGTATATTGGGTGAGCTTCGCGATCATTATAACGATCCCATTCTTGTGAGAACGGGCCGCGGGATGCGACCGACGCCGCTGGCCGAAGCGCTTCGCCTCAGGGTCCGCGCCTTCAGCGTCGAGACGGACGCTTTGCTTTCGCCGACCGAAACCGGACAGGTGGCCCGCGGCACGCAGTCAGCAGGTGACGCCTGGCATGGCAAAGGGGTGATCTCGCCCCTGCCGTTGGAGCTCACTCCTGCCGATCAGTTGGATGCTGCTCCCACACCAAGTTGCAACGCCCGACGGCTGGCTGCAATCGGCGACAACGCAGATCCACACCGGCGCCTTGCGCGCTATATCGCAACCACGGCGCCTGGACCTGGACGAAGCCGGCCTCTGACAATGGATGAAGCACGCGATGCCGTGTCGATCATCCTTGAAGGGCAGGGCGATCCGATCCAGATCGGTGCGTTGCTGATGACGATCCAGTATCGCGGTCCGACAGCGGGTGAGCTTGCAGGTTTCGCCGACGGGATAAGGAATTCCATCAAGGGTGTATCCAGGAACACGATCAGGCCAGATCTGGACTGGCCCGCCTATGTTTCACCACGTCTGCAGACCGCGCCTTGGTTCATCCACTCGGCCCGATTGGTCGCCATGGCCGGCTACAAGGTGCTGATGCACGGCCATTTTGGCGGTGGACCTGATAACGGCAAGCTGGAAACGGCCTGCAGTGACGCCGACATACCGGTATGCCTGTCGGTGCAGGAGGTCGAGGCAGCGTTTCAGAACGGCAATATCGCCTATATGCCGATCGGTGCGATCGCCCCACAAGTCCAGAGCCTACTGGCACTTTACCCCCTGTTGCAAATGCGCAATCCACTCAACGCCGCCGTCAACCTGATCAATCCGCTCATCGCCCCTGCTTCGATCGTTGGTGCATCACAAGCCTCACGACGGGACCTTTATCGAGATGCGGCACGTGAGCTTGAATTGGAGAACATCGCGGTTATCGGCTCGACGCGCGATATCGCCGAACTGACACCCGACAAGGCAGTCAAGATATTCCGTCTTGCCACGGGACAGACTGTCGATACCGTTGTGCCTGCCGTCCGAACGGGCCGTGCAGGCACGACCGGCATGCTCAGTCAGCGCGAATACTGGCGTGCCGTTTGGTCGGGTGCTGCGCGTGATCAAAAGGCCGAAGCGGTGATACTTTACACGGCAGCAACCGCCCTCTTCTCCCTTTCCGCCAAGGTGGATGCAAAGTTCGAGGATTGCCTGACAAAAGCCTCCGATCTCTGGGCAAGACGCAATCCCCGGCGAATTGGGAAAATGGAGCATCGAACCGCCCGCATCGGCAAGATCGCACCTGTTATGGCTCTCCTGTCAACGCTTGCTGTTGCCCTACTGCCTGACATGGCATCGGCGCAGGAAAAGGACGCAAGGCCGAATGGCCCCGGCACTTCCAAAGGAAACAGTCAGGTCAGCGAAACATATGGCAGCTGGCAACTCACCTGTGGCGTCATCAACATGAAGAGAGTTTGCGTCATCGGACAACCGCTAACGCTCGAAGGTACAAGCCAGGACGCATCTATTGAATTGACACCGGTTAATGCCAGCCGTGTCCAGGCGGTCATTACCCTTCCCTTCAGCATCGATATTGCAAACGGCGTAAAGATCGCCGTCGATCAGGGGACTCCGGTCACCTCTCTGTCGATCCAGGGATGCAGCGAATACGGCTGCCACGCCGCAGCCGTCATCGAGCAGGATCTCCTGCAGAAACTGCGCATGGGAACCGAGCTTCGCCTTATCGCAACAAGCCCCGACAATAAGAAAGCTGTCGCGTTCCGGGCAGATTTGAACGGTTTTGCAGCAGCTCGCGACCGCGCCCTCACTCTGTTAAAATAGGTCGGTGCCGGTTTACTGCTGGGTTAGCTTCAATGGCAAGCCGGAACCAAACTCCAGTGCGGCAAAAGCCGGGACCTTCGTTCCGGTGCGGATCCTCTCGGCCAGAATGGCATTCAATTGATCGCAGGCCGTAGTATCGGCGTTCGTGCCTGGCAAGGGGTGAACCATCCCTGCGCCCATGAGCGCGTGCAGTATCTGGTTCAGAAGTCCTGTTGGCACCAGGCTCGGCCCGGCATGCTGCAATTGCGCAAATGATGCTGGCTTCTTTGACAAGCTCGAAAGTATCGGCGCAACATAGGCGGCTGGCAGTTCGATCGGGCCGATGCGGGTGTCGATCCTCCACGTGTCCGAAACCGGCACGCCAGGCAGCAGCCCAAAAACCATATCGTTCAATGCGGCCGTATGGGTTGCAGGATCCAAAGGCCTCGGTTCGCGCATGTAAAGATCACGACGCAGCGACTGGTTTCTTGCCGCATCCTTCAGCGTTTCCCGCAAAGCGCCGTCTGTTATATCCTGCAGGATTGGCATGACGCTCCCGGGAACGGACAGCGCGTCGATATTTTCGATGGGCGTCGCGCTGCCGGCGAGACGCAATCCGGCATCCCAGGCCGTCTTCATCACCTCCGCAACGTGCAACGCGGCAAAATGATCATTGAGATATTCGTGGGCGATATAGGCCGGTTCTTCCTTGGCGAGATGATCCAGCGTCGAAGCGGCGGCGGGGTGAGCGACGAAAAAACCGGCATTCGCCGCCTTGAGCTTTGCGAGAAGATTGAGCCCGGCTTTAATCCCGCGTTCCATATGCCCGTTTTCTGCAGCCACCATCTGGCGGAAAATGCTCTGGAAAAGGGCGAAAGGCGCAGCACCCGGCTGTGTCATGTAGTGAAGATAGAACACACCTCTCGGTGCGATCGATTGCGCCGCGAAGCGCATGATCGCGTCGCGGGTCTGTGGCGCAACCCATGAATAAATCCCATGGGCAATAATGAATTCAAACGGTGCGGCTTTTCGCTGATCACGGCCAATATCCAGCAGATGAAACTCGATGTTAACAAGCCTCGTTTCCGATGCCAGCTGGCGCGCAGCGTCGATATGCACAGGATTGATGTCGATACCGGTGAAATGCGTATCAGGATTGGCGGCGGCAAGCAGGCAGGCGCCAAAACCATCGCCGCAACCGATCTCACACCAGCGTGCGCCGCGGACCGGTGGCGAAGCCAACCCCAAGGCTGTCAACGTTGCGACAAGCCAGGCGGGGGAGTGCTCCCTGTGGAAGCGCGGGAGATACGCGATGTCGGTAATATAGGCCGTATCGCTCAATCGCTGCTCCTGAAATCGCAATGCCTGAAACGCGGGGAAACCGTCCATGAGGACGGTTTCGAAGCGGGTTTGGTTATGAAGGCCTAGAATTTCGCCGTCAACGATACATAGAACGTGCGGCCGGGCTCGTTGTAGGTATTTGCACCGGCATCGTTACCACTTCCCTCGCGGAACACCCGCTTGTCGAATATATTGTTGACACCGGCGCCGAGCCGGAAATGTTCGTTGATGTCATAATTCGCCGCCAGATTAACCAGCGTATAGGGGTCGCGAGGGTCAGGATTCGTCACGGTGGCGCCCGTGGTTGCCAGCAATTTCGGAGATTCGGTCTTGCCGTAATGGGTCGCGGAAAGCGTCAGTTGCAGATCCTCACGCGCCTGCCATTCCAACCATGTGTTGATCGTGTAGTCAGGCACAAGCGACAGCGGCTGGCCGTTTTGCTTGTCCTTCGATTCGATCATGTAGGTCGCATTGGTGGACCAGGTCAGTACGTCATTGATCGGTACTGCAAGATTTGCTTCAAGTCCCGAAACCACAGCTTCGGGAACATTGTACCACTGGAAATATTGGGCTCTGTTCGACACACCCTCCGGTACGACACCGGCTGTGATACGGTCTTTATAGTCGTTATGGAAATAGGTGACACCGGCATTCCAGCCGTCGTCGTTGGTATAATTGATGCCGATTTCTTTGTTGATCGATGTTTCCGGATCGAGATCGGGATTTCCGACAACATAGCAACCGTTACCGAGGTTCGGGTAATCGACTGGGCAACCGTTGCCCATTGAGAAATAGACGTAGTTGGGGTTCAGCTGGAACAGGTTTGGTGCCTTGAAAGCTCTGGCGATGCCGGCCTTCAGCGATACCGTTTCCGTCAGTTCGTAGGAGGCGTTAAGGCTAGGGCTCCAGTTTGCGCCAAACTCGCTATGATGATCGAAACGAAGGCCCGGTGTGAGGGTCAGTTCATCCGTGACCTCGATATTGTCTTCGGCATAGAGGCCGATCATCCAGGCGTTGCTCTTTGGATCGCGTCCGCTGTTGGATACGCCGGGGATCGTCACACCCGTGGTGACGCCCTGACGCGTGGATACCGGGTCGTCCAGCCATTCGCCGCGGAATTCCGCACCCAGCGTCACGGTCTGCGGCACCCCGATTTCCAGCGGGATATCCCATTCGGATTTCGCCGTCAGATTATCGAGACGGCTCGTGCCGAATTCGCCTGTGTTGATTGCACCTTCGGAGCTACCGGCGAGACCTTCGAGAAGGCGCTTGTTGAATGTGCGCTCCCACTGCACATAGCTATTGGAATCACCGAAGTCGTAGTTCCCCCTGTGCGTCAGCGAAAGGGTACCGCGTTTCATCACATTGGTTTCCTTTCCGATCATCGACGTCAACGTGGGATTGACGGCAGAGAGCTGACGGTCACCTGCGAAAATGTTACCCTGGCGGCTGAAAGCTGCTTCTAGATCGAAGGCGTGATCGGCGGTCGGCTCGAAAGTAAGGAGGCCGCGTATATCCTTGTTAACAACACCTTCACGACCTGCAGCGGCGGGATCCGTGGTGACGTTGGCATCCGCGTTGATATCGGCATCATCCGCGTCCGTCTTGGCATACCCGCCGGTCAGGCGGAACGACATCGTATCCGAAATCGGTCCACCGACGATAAAGCTGCCGCGCCGCGTACCGCCCTCCTCGGAATGCTGCGGAACGCTTAAATATGTGGTCGCCGAGCCGGAAAGTTTTGTAGGGTTTTTGGTGATGATGTTGACCACGCCGCCAGCAGCACCGGAACCGTAGCGGGCGGCGGCTGGGCCGCGGATAACTTCGATCCGTTCGATCGCTTCGGCGGGAACCCAGTTCGTATCGCCGCGTGAATCGCGCTCGCCCGCACGGCCCATGCGAACAGAATTGCGCGAAAGAACCGGCTTGCCGTCAATCAGGATAAGGGTATTTTCCGGTCCCATACCACGAAGTTCGATCTGGCGTTGGTTGCCGCGCTGTCCCGAAGCCGTTGTTCCGGTAAGGTTGGCGCCCGGCATCTTGCGGATAATCTCAGAAATATCGTTGGCCGGTGGCATTCTGGCTATGTCGTCTGACGTAATCGTCGATACACCAGGTGCGTGCTTCAACTGCTCGTCAGCGGTGATCACGATCGTCTTCAGAACAGTGGTGCCGGTCTCCTTCTCTTCAGCCTCGTGACCAAAAACCGGCGTCGCCCCGACCAAAAAGATTACGCCCAGAGCCGTCGCCGAAAGATATTGGCGCTGTTGATTCTGTCGGACGTTCATTCTCATATTCGGCATCAAGTTCGGCCCCCGCAATACATGACAAATTTTGTCAGCTATTTCCGACAGGGCCATTAGGATTTCAATGACTTTGTTTTAGAACAATTCTGAATTCACAAATGCGCAAAATCTTTGGCGGATTCGCGGACGCCCGACCCTAGCTCAGTCGATCCCGCGCTCACACTTGAGCCAGCGCATCCTGCGTCACACCAGGCATCATTATTTTTCTGCAGCGACATCCTCCAGGATCGCATTGTCCAGTATGGCCTCGGCGAGCAACTTCTTCAGTCTGGGGCTCTCGTTCTCGCTTTCACTTTGTGGGTATCGACTCGTCCATGCCGCGATACTTCGCTGTGTATTGTAGACGCTAGCATCGATATGCCGTGCTTGCGGCAGAAATTGACCGACGAAGAGCGAAACGCGGCACTGGCGTCCTTCGCAAATCAAATTGGAATCGATCAAGCGCCGGCAGTCATTGCAGAGAAGAAGATGATGCCAGCTTGGAAAGGACTGCAAATTTTCTTCGAGACGTTGCTTTTGCTGATTGTCGGCCTGTGCCGTTTTTTGGCTCTGGTATGTGAAGACCTCACCCACACAATTTCAATCTCCTAGCATGGACGTCAACAATGTGATGCCTGTACCGCTGAACCGATGGGGCTGCGATCAGCTGAAAAGACGCTTCGGTGAAGACAGAGCACCGTTCGGATGCACCGCGGCAGATCACATGAGCTGGAAGTAGGGTGTCGACTCAGAGCTGGTCGTACGCGGAAGGCCCGGCGTCTTTCAGGCATGGACATGCGAGAAACACAGCGGGGCACAGGCTAGAGAATACTCAACAGTCAATTTGAGTTCTACTGGGGCCATCCAATGAACTGCAGTTGCATTTTCGCCGTGTGGCTGCCGAGGTATCCGAAAGGGGACCACGGTGCGGCTCCGTGCCAGTAGATGGATCTGGTGTCTATCCAACTCAGTAGTGGCGCCGGTGATCGAATAGGGATTGCCTTGGGTCGGCATCTTAGCTGACAGAAATTTTTAGTTTTCGACCTAGACTCCTTTTGTCATTGACGTATGCGGGTCCATTAATCCATCGCTACCCTCTTGAACGAGAGTCCAAGCATCGTTTCCAGCTCAATCTTTGCCTCGTCGGATAGATAGGGTTTGAACAAGCTCGCAACCTGCTTCAACCCCCAGTCGAGATGTTCCGGCCCAAGGTCTTCGACACCCTCCTGTAGGGTGAGATAGATCGGCCAGTAGGTCGAGACGATCCAGACATTGGCAAGCAGCTGTGGAACCTCAAGGTCAGGAACGCTAATCCGGTGTGCATCACTCATCTGGCGCAACGCGGCTTCAACGACGACCCGCATTCCAAGACTGAGCGACCGAGCTGGTTCTAGCAGGGAAGGTGCAATCGCAATCATTCTTGGTAGATCACGGAACATATGTCGGTAGTCCCAGACAATTGAGAACCAACGGCGCATGAACTGTGAATAGACACCAGGTTGGCCGGAGGCACTGACAGCGGCTTCTTTCATGAACAAGGCGGCGTCACCTTCAAGCCTATGAAACAATGCTTCCAAAATCGCCGCCTTTGTTTTGAAGTGGTAATAGAGGTTGCCCTCGTTGATTCTGACGGCGCGTGCGATCTCGGCCGTCGTCACGAGGTCCGGTCCCCTGTCGTTGAAAAGAACTAGACTAGCGTCGAGGATACGATCCCGTGTGCTCACCCGTTTTGTCGTTCCCACGTCGACCTCCGCCTTCAACTAACTTACCCCTTGCAAAAATGAGGTGCCCACCTTAATTATCTAAGGCGCCTACCTTAGACAAGTACTGTATTGCCGGTTGGCAATCAAGGAGCCACAGCATGGACACCGCTCGCAAGACTAGTAATGGACCGAAGAAGAGCTTTCCGCTGACACACCAATCAACGCTAAAGGCGCTTGCGGCTGTTGTTCGTAACCCTCTGGACGCACTCCCACCTGAGATTTTCACGGAACCGCTTGTCTTCACCAAGATGGCGGGAGAGATGAAGGTCTATCTTGCCGACCCGGCGCTTATCCATGAAGCTCTGGTCAAGAATGCCGATTGCCTTTGGAAGGGGGATCAAGTGCAACGGACCCTCGGGCCAGCGCTGGGCCAAGGTCTGTTGACTGGGGATGGCGCGCACTGGAAATGGCAACGCCAGTCGGTCGCAGGCGCATTTCGTCATGAGAAGCTTTTTGAGCTTCAGCCAGCAATGATTGCCGCTGCGGAGCGGACCCGGGATCGGTGGCTGCGGGAAAGTCGGAGTACGCTGGACATCGGCCATGAGATGATGCGCACCACGTTCGACATTATCGTCGAGACGATGATGTCCGGCGGCAATGGTATCGATGTTGATCGTGTCGAGGCGGGCATTTCCGACTTTTTGGGTCCCACCGGCTGGAGTTTTGCGCTCGGCCTTCTGCACGCACCGGAATGGATGCCGTATCCAGGGCGCCGCAAAGCGGACGAAGCCGTGACGTTTCTGCGAACGAGCCTTCTGGGCGTTATCGAGAAGCGACGGAGCACGCCTGACGAGCGGCATGATCTGGTTAATATGCTGCTGTCCGCATCCGACCCCGAGACAGAAAGAAAGATGACCGATGATGAGGTCGTCGACAACCTCATGACTTTTATTACGGCGGGCCATGAGACTACCGCGCTCGGTCTGTCATGGACATTTGATCTGCTCGCCCGACATCCCGACATCGAAAGTAAGGTTCTGACCGAGATCGATACGGTAACGGGAGGGCGTTCGGTAACAGCCGAAGACGTTTCTAAGCTGATCTATACGCGCCAGGTCTTTTCGGAGTCGATGCGGCTTTATCCACCTGCCCCGATCATCACGAGAACCGCCTTGCATGACTTTAAGCTTGGCGAGTACCTCGTACCAGCTGGCACCGTGATAATCGTTCCGATTTACGCGGTTCATCACCACGCCTCGATATGGTCGGATCCCGAAGCATTCGTTCCCGATCGCTTCAACGCAGAGGCAGCCAAAGCAAGACACCGTTACGCCTATATGCCTTTTGGAGCCGGGCCTCGGGTGTGTATCGGCAACGCGTTTGCGATGATGGAAGCTGTCGCCATCTTAGCCGTCATACTGCAAAAAGTTCGGTTGGCGACGATAGAGCCTCAAGCGCCTAAACCAATTATGAAGGTTACACTGCGTCCGAACAAAGCTCTACGGTTGAAACAGGTGTTGCGTTAGAAGCTGGACTGTCTCTGTATCGAAGCGGCGCATACCGCTTACGCTACTTCAACAACAGCTGCCGAACTTGGGTTCCAGTCGAAAGCAATTCGGATCTAACCGGGTTTGATGGAAATCGACAATCGCTCTTAATGGCGAGCCCATGAACTTGCGTGAAAAACAAAGCTGTGGTCCTTCGAAACTGGTCCACCATTCCGACGAGGTGGCTTGAGTTCCCGGATGTAATCCGGCTTCCAAGTTTTACCCCTGTCGGCGCGGAGGGATAACTCCAGCTATTCTGAAGCAAGATGATGACACGTATTGATCTTTCGCTGTCCGGCTTGGGTTACCCTTCAGCGCCCATGGTGGGGAAAGCTGCATTGCCGATACACACCTTTCAGCGACAATTTTAGAACGCGTATTGCTACGGATCTCCTAAACCGCAAAATGAATGGATCGGCCTACCATCTTAGCGAGTGACGTCCGATGCGCTGGGACTGGCACATCGAACGAGCCTAGTTCTGGTCTATATGCCAAGGCACCAGAAGACCGCTTACCAAAGCTGATGCACGTAGGGTGCGATGCGGCTTTCGTAGATAGCTTTGAGTTCTTCAATCGTGGAAGGCGAGATTTCCTTAATACCGCTTGCCGAAGCATTTCCATTGGCTTGAGCTGCGTTCTTGGCCCCTGGAATGACCGTGGTGACAGCCTAATTCATGAGGATCCAGCGAAGAGCGAACTGGGCCATTGTCGCGTCACCGGGAACAAGCCTGCGGATATCCTCGACAACTTGAAGCGCAACCTCATAAGGCACGCCGGAGAAGGTCTCACCCTTGTCGAACGCCTCTCCATTGCGATTAAATGCCCTGTGATCATCGGCCGCAAAACTCGTCTGGGCACTCATCTTCCCCGTCAACAAACCGGATGCAAGCGGAACACGAACGATGACAGCCACACCCTTGCGCTTGGCTTCGCCAAAGAAAAGATCGGCAGGCCGCTGCCTGAAGATGTTGTAGATAATCTGGACGGACGCGACACCCGGATATTCGATCGCTTTCAGGCCTTCTTCGACCTTCTCGACGGAAACACCGTAGTTTCTGATCTTCCCCTGCTTGATCAGCGATTCCATGGCCTCGAAAACGTCAGGACGGTAGTACACCTCCCTTGGCGGGCAGTGCAGTTGAACAAGGTCTAGGCAATCCGTTGCGAGGTTTTTGAGCGACCTCTCGACGAAGATGGTCAGGTTATCCTTGTTGTAACCCTCGGATACGTGCGGCGACAGGCGACGGCCTGCCTTGGTGGCAACAAACGGCCGTTCACCACCGCGCGCCTTCAACACATCAGCAATGATCTTCTCGGATCGACCATCGCCATAAACATCGGCGGTGTCGATAAATGTCGTGCCTGCATCCAAGGCAGCGTTAAGCGCCGCTTGAGCATCCGCCTCTGACACATCACCCCATGAGCCGCCAATCGCCCAGGCACCAAATCCGATTTCCGAGACAGATCGTCCCGTTCTACCAAACTCTCTATAATTCATGTCTTATCTCCTTATGGCATCAATTGTCCGCCGTTGACTTCAATGACCTGCCCGGTGATGTATCCGGACATAGCCTCTGAGGCGAGGAAGAGGAATGCTCCAACGCACTCCTGCGGCGTCCCTTCCCGTCCCATGGGAATGGTCATTCGCTGGGCAGCCATGATTTCCGGAGACGTATACCGATCGTGAAATGGTGTCTGGATCAGGCCGGGGGCGACCGCGTTCACCCGTATTCTGTCCTTGACGAATTCCTTGGCTTGGCCTCGGGTCAAACTGCTGACGAAAGCCTTTGCCGCTGCGTAAAGGACAGCGCCGCCACCGCCACCATTTCTGGCCGCGATTGACGTCGTGTTGATAATGAACCCACCCCCGGACGCAACGAGATGTCGATGAGCCGCGACGCTTGCCTCCCAGAGTGACTTCGCATTGAGGTCCAAAACACGGTCGAAATGCTCGGCACTGACTTCGGTAGTCTGCACTCTTCCCAACATGCCGCCAGCATTGTTGATGATGCCGTCAAGCCCGCCCAGAAGACGGGAGGCTTCGTCCACCACCTGTGCGCCGACACCCGGCGCGCCAAGGTCCCCATGAACCAGCACTGTGTTTTCGGAATGCTTGCCCTGAAGCGCAGCGGCGGCATCGTGGCTTTCGTTAAAGTGAATGGCGACCCGAGCGCCTTGCTCCGCGAACGCCGATACAATCGCAGCGCCAATTCCCGTTGAGCCACCCGTCACAAGAACACGCTTGCCCTTGAGGTCGCTAAAAACAAACCCGTCGAACATTTTACTTCCTCCTCACAGCCCTCGGGCAATGTCATAGCAATTGCCAGCTCCAAAGCCTCATGCTTTATGATGAACTTCGTTCACTCTTACGATGAAAAAGAAACATCATGGATTTATTCGAGCGCGTCGACTTGGCGGATTTGAGACTTTTCACGACCATCGTGCGGCGGCAGAGCTTCAAATCAGCAGCCATCGAACTTGGGGTAACCCCTTCGGCCGCCAGCCATGCGATGCGGCGGCTGGAAAGTCGTCTTGGAGCAAAACTTCTCAACAGAACAAGCCGGGCCGTGGCGCCGACGGACCTGGGGGTGGAACTCGCTTCCAGACTGACTGAAGGATTTGACGTCATCGGCGCAGCACTGCACTCGCTCAACGTCCCTGGCGCGGCAAGGTTTGGCGAGCTTCGCATCAATGCCTTCGCTGATGCGGCCCATTTGCTGATCGCTCCTGCGCTGCCAGAGTTCGCACGCATATGCCCAGATGTCAGGATTACTGTCGTCGTGGAGGATCGTCCGATCGATATTGTCGCTGAGGGTTATGATGCGGGCTTTCGCTACGGCCATAACGTCCCGGAGGATATGGTTGCCTTGGCCCTATCGGGCCCACAACGCTGGGTGGTCGCGGGATCGCCTGCATATCTTGAGGCCCAAGGCACACCGAACTCTATCAACGACCTGGCTCAACATAATTGCCTCCAACTCCTCCTTGGAGATAATTCTGCTTATAAATGGGAGCTATCTGATGGGACCAGGAATATAAGGCTGCGAGTGCCAGGTTCGATCACCATTAACGACACGGCCACCACCATAAAGGCAGCAAAGGCTGGCCTCGGCTTAGCCTATTTGTTGGAGGCCAGAATTGCAGATGAGATCAGGGACGGCGACTTGAAGGTTGTTTTGGCAGACCATGCCTCTCCGGGCGAACCATTCCATGTCTATTACGACAGTCGCCGCCATGGCCATCCGGGCCTGCGATCCCTGGTCAACATCATTCGCCATCAGAACGGCCTGACCCGAGTGTTCGATGAACATGGCCCCGTTGCCCATCTCTCAGCACCAACCGGTCAATGATTGCGCGAAAATCCAAGATGGCCGGGCCTTAATCCGGACTGAAGGACATGATGAGAGGCAGGTCAGCTCGATTGCTCACCGATGGTGTCCGCGACATAGGCTCCCCGTTCCCCCATTGGCACTGGCTTGCCAGTGGTAGAATCGATGGTTGTTTGATGTTCGAGTTCGGCATTGAGCTCTGCGCCCAAGATCAGAATGATCACCGATATCCAGGTCCAGACCATTAAACCGATCAGAGCACCAAGGGTGCCATAGGTCGCATTATAGTCGGCAAAGTTTTCAAGATAGAGTGAAAAAAAGAATGATGCAGCCAGCCAGAGAAGGGTCGATAACGTTGCACCCCATGTGATCCAGCGCAGCTTGGCAGCTTCGCGGCTCGGCCCGTAGCGGTACATCATTGTAATTCCACACCCGACAATCAGGAGCAGAAAAGGCCAACGGGCGATCTTGGCCAGAAATTCGGTCCACTGGTCGAGCCAAAGGTAACCAAGAATGGCTGGCACAACACCAATTGTTATAATCAACGCTATGGCAACGACCAAAGCGCCAAAAGTAAAGCCCAGCGAATTCAGATTGAGCCGGATGATACCGCGCTTCTCTTTCTCACCATAGGCAACGTTCATCGCTTCAAAGAGTGCCTTGATGCCGTTATTTGCGCTCCATAGAGCCACCATGAAGCCGGTAATCACGCCAAAACTCAAAGTGGAATTCTTCTGTTGTGACAATGCATCGAGCTGGGAAACGATGATATCAAAGCCACCTGGAGGCAGCGTCGTGGATAGAAATGCAATATGTTTCGCGATGGTCAGAGGGTCGGAAAAGACCCCGTAGAGCGAAACGAGCGCGGCCAAAGCAGGGAACAGAGCCAACAGAAGGTAATAGGTCGCGCCAGCTGCAACCAACGTGACGCGATCTTCCGTAAACCCGGCGAAGACCCGCCAGAATACGTCCCGATAACCGAGAGATGTGATTTCGCCAGGCGTCGCAGCCATACGTCCCCGGTTTTCACCAACCTCAGTTGACTTGCTGTTATTCCTGTCCAAGCACCCTACCCTAGCGATTTCGACCCGCCACCTATCGCATAAATGCATTAGCATTCAAGATATGACGGATATGAAGGTGCTCTCATCCACGGAGCGGTTTACTGAGGCGTCTAGGCTATGACGAAGCTGGGTTGGGTGGTAATCGTCTTCACGCCGTCCCTCCGTCGATTTTTTTACTCGGTCCGAGTGATCAAAGCTGTGCGGTGTGAAGGAGGAAAGCAATCGGGTTTTGCGACGTCTTCCGGTTTGCTGGGCGCCCCAGCGGCATGCCGCCCAGCCTGTCCATGATGATATCTAGCCACCGTCAATGCCAATACCGGCGTGTTTCGCCAGGCGCTCTTCCAAATGAACCGAAGCGTCCGTTTCGATTCACCCAGTCGACACCCGAACGGTCTTGGTGCCACCTCCTTGGACATCGCCTTACATCAGGAAGTGTTTATTTAGGGTTGCTTTGAGTACCGCGAAAAGCCCACAACTCAACCCAGAATAAGCTTAATAACACTTTAATTCTTTAACTGATAATTATCTCCCATAATCTTGGGGTAGAGGCGCGAACGGCAGAAGCCGCTCTGAAACGCGGACGATGATGTCCACCCCGTTTTTTTTGCGTCTCCCACCCCTATTCATGGAAGTGTTCCCATGTCCCTCATGCAAAACCTCCGGATCAGGACGAAAGTCCTGTCTCTGGTCCTTCCCACATGCCTGATCGGCATTGGAGGGGCTCTCTATGTCTCAAGCAACTTTAAATCCGCCGACACCGAATACTCAGACTTCATCGCCAATGACGGCAACGCGGAGATCGATATGGCGATCGCCAGCCAGCGCCTGGTCGCAATCGTTTATGACGCATATCAGGTCTTTCTCTACGACGCTGGTACAGCGGGAATGAAGAGAGCGACGGATGACTACGCTGCGAGCAAAACAAGACTTCACGAACTGATCGACAATGCCGAAAGTCTGATTCCGGAAGAGAGCCAGACGCTCGGTGCTCTCCAGTCTCAGGCTGAATCAATCATCGAGATTACCGACAAGGCGGTAGCGGCAGGATCGGCCAATCGAGATGAGGAGGCAAAAGCGCTCCTTGTTCAGGCTGACGAGAAAACTGCCACGACAATCGGTGAGATGAGAACGTGGATCAATGGCGCTAGCGATGGCATCAAGATCAGGTCCGCGGAACTCTCCGACAAGACGAATGATACGATCCTTTATACCCTTTTAACCCTCGCCGGAGTTTTTTCAATAACGCTTTTCTTGGCAATGTTTGTCACAAAACGCGAGATCACGTCTCCGATCGAGCGTCTGCGCTCACGGATGTTGTCGCTAGCGTCTGGAAAAGTCGATGAGGTCATTCCGTGTGCCGATCGACGTGATGAGCTCGGCAGCATGGCGTCGGCAGTCGCGGTTTTCCGTGACAATGCAATCGAAAAGAACCGGCTTGAAAAACAGACCAATGCTGACCGTGTCTTATCTGAAAACGAGAGACTGGAACGGGAGAGACAGAAAGCGGAAGATGCAGCGAACACGAAATTCGCGGTCGACGCGCTCCGCGGTGGTCTGGAAGCTCTGGCCGACGGCAATGTCTCTCACCGAATCCGTACTCCATTCACGGGCACGCTCGACGAGCTTCGCTCTAATTTCAACGGATCTGTCGAGAAACTCTACTCGGTTCTCAAATCCGTTGGACAGAACGCGGCTGGCATCGATGCTGGCGCAAATGAAATTAGATCTGCAGCTGACGATTTGTCGAGGCGCACGGAACAGCAGGCTGCATCTGTCGAGGAAACGGCAGCGGCGCTGGAACAGATCACCACGACCGTAAGGGACTCAGCCAAACGCGCCGACGACGCAGGCAAGTTGGTTGAAAAAGCGCGAAGCGGGGTCGAACGCTCGGGCGAGTTGATGCAAGACGCGGTGCAGGCCATGATGGCTATTGAGAAATCCGCAGGTGAAATGGGCAACATCATCTCAGTTATTGATGAGATCGCGTTCCAGACCAACCTGCTAGCCTTGAATGCCGGTGTTGAAGCTGCTCGCGCCGGTGAAGCAGGCAAAGGGTTCGCAGTCGTTGCACAGGAAGTTCGCGAACTCGCTCAACGTTCAGCGACAGCTGCAAAAGAGATCAAGACACTGATCGCTGCGTCCGGTTCGCAAGTTCAGACTGGGGTCAGCCTTGTAAAGCAGACAGGAAACTCACTCGACACCATTGTCGACGAGGTTCGAGAAATAAGCCGTCATGTCAATGCGATCGTGGAATCATCTCGTGAGCAGTCCACCGGACTGCAGGAGATCAACACCGCGGTTAACGTGATGGACCAGGGAACTCAGCAGAATGCAGCCATGGTCGAGCAGTCCACCGCGGCCAGCCATAGCCTTGCGCGAGAAGCTGCCGCGCTTAATCAGTTGCTGGCCCAGTTTGACTTGCGTGGCGGACAAGCCTCTGACACCGATCTGCGGCGACAGTGGGCCGCCTGAATCACGTAACAATTTAACTCGGAGTGGTGCCAAAACCATTTGGCGCCCCTCCCGTTGTCATCGGAACAATCAGCCGATCCGTGACGACATCATTCAGGGTCGG
>NZ_JARVRD010000010.1:0-64592 GCF_030209845.1 Agrobacterium sp. fls2-241-TYG-188a
CGGCGACCAATTATAATAACAGTATCATGATACTGTTATTATAATTGGTCGCCGCTAATTATTGTCGCCCTTTTCCTATCTGGATGCCCCTTGGGATTCGCTGCCATTTAATTTCGCACAATCAAAAAACCTATAAAATCATCTATTTAGTACAGCCGGAATTATCGGTCCTCGCAAACAAATGCACTCCAAACAAATCCGCGCCTCAATCCCTTTCCAAGGATGATCTTGCACTAATTTATATTTTTTTATCAATAAGTCTGCACCAATCCCTACCACCGGCTAACCGGCATGACTCCCAAATCGCGGAGCAAACCGTAAATGGGTAAATCATTCTGTAAATACAGTATAAAATATAAATAATATGTATTTATTTAGTATAATTAGGTATAATATACCTCACCCACTTTCGGTCAGAACAGGCTATCGCCTGCAATCCCGTGATGTGACCATCGAGAAGGATGCACAGAGCGAGGAGCGTTTTGCTGATGGAAGTATGGGGCAAACGCAGCTTTGACAGACTGCAAGAGCACCACGGGCGCCAGGTATCCCTTCGAGCCGCTGATTTCGCGCAGTGACCCCAAGCCGACCGATATTGCGTTCCCAGGATCGCAAGAGGCAGTTCAATCGCGTTCTGAGCGACCGTGACCTGAAACTTGATCGTGAGGGCAACCGGCGTTCCGCCTACAGCCTGCCTAACCCAGTTGCTGCCGAGGCTTACGCTGCCATCCGAGAGCAATCAGGCCCATGGTAAGATCTTACCATGGCAAATTCCTTGAACAAGATCGAAGCCTCAGCGTAATTGAGCACATCCCCAAGACATGGGCCCTGTCGCTATTGAGCAACGTGATCGTCGATCCAGTCGATCAGGACGTCCGCGACCCTGATATTCTCCTGGCCCTGCATGAACATGTGCGTGCTGCCCTTAATCCCGACATCGGGCAACGAGAGGAAGGTAATATCACCACCGGCTACCTTGATCTGCTCCATTTCCTTTTCGCAGGCCGAGGCTGGGTTGCTGCCCATATAATCGCCGATCAACACGAGAATGGGCACCTCGGCCAGCGCCTTGACCTGCTCGTCAGTCAGGTTGGAGAAGCAGCCGGTTTCAAGCTGAATAAGCCCCTTGATACCACCTTTACCCTTCAGGACTGCCTGAGTCGGAAATCCCGCCGACTGCGAGTGGCCTACCAGGATTGCACCCCCAAGATCCGCGGCCAAATCAGCAACGTTGGCGACCGTCGGGTTCTTCGTTTCAGGCTCAATCAACTCGCCCAGCAGGCTCGGCACCTGTGTCTCGATCATGTCAGGGATCACCTGCTTGGAAAATTCATTGATAGCCTCCACAGGGAACTGGATGTCCGGCCAGGCCTTGCCAAGTTCAGGACCGAACCTGAACACCTTCCAGGCCATGCTCGACGTGCCAAGAAAAACCTTCGGCTGCGCCTCAGGTGGCAGACTTTTGTTTTTCACCTGGTTGAAAATCGTACCGTTGAAGCCCGAACGTGCACGGCCCGTCTGTTCGGCAAGATAGGTGGGAAATCCCTGCCGCGTGAAATACTCGAACCAGCCCATGCGACCATCCGGCGTCGTCTCCCACTGCTTTGAAGAGAGGAGCCCGCCGTGCATGAAAACGATCGGAGGGTGCGTCGGCTTCAACGGGGTCTGGAACTGGACGTACATCTGATCAACGACAACACGCCTGCTTCGAAGCTCTCTCCGAAGATGTCTTTAAGGTCGCCCCAGCCGGCGCTCTCGGTCCTGACAGTCCGCCCACCGACGAAGAAACTACCCTGGCTCTGAAGCACAAGCGGCTCGGGAGAGGGCTTGATATCGGAGAGGGATTGAGCCGAGGCACCGGCTGTACCGAGCAGAATGGCAAGAACGGTTGCCTGTGTTTTGGCAAGAATATGCATCATAATCCTTCATGTGGAGCGATCATTTAATAACTGGCGAAATTAGCTGAGTGGTGCGAATTCACATGTCTCTCTTACCTTACTGGTGTACAACAGCTGTATCCTGAGGATAAACTAGGGAATTAGACACAAGGGATGTGAAGAAACGCACCATGGATCATTGGGATGAGTTGCGAATGTTCCTTGCTGTAGCAAAAGGCGGCACGGTGCGTGCGGCGGCTGAGCAGCTAAACCTCAACCACGCAACGGTGCTTCGGGGCGTTGCCCGTCTGGAGCAGCGGCTTAAGACCAAACTCTTCGAAAAGATGCCTTCCGGATACAGGCTGACGTCAGCGGGTGCCGACATTGTGGATCTTGCCGTGCAGATGTCGGAGGCATCCACAAAGATCGAGGGAAGGATTTTCGCTCGCGACCAGAGCGTATCTGGTCCGCTGCGCCTCACCCTCCCAGTCTCATTTGCGACCGATCTTTTGATGGAGACCCTGACGGAGTTCAGGTCCACTTATCCGGACATCGCGCTCGAAATCATCGGAACCGGCACGGTTGCCAACCTGAGCAACCGGGAAGCGGATGTGGCTCTGCGCGTCGTTCTTGGAAAAGGGTCGCCGCCGGAAAGCCTGTATGGAAGCAAGCTCTGCGGTTTCCACACGGCGTTTTACGAAAGCTCCAACAGACAAGACGGCTTTTCGTCGTCTCTGGCTTGGTTGCTTGGACCTGGCGAAGTCGCTCCCAGTGACTGGGTACCAGACGAGATTGAAATGGCCGCAACTCCTGTCCTCTTCTCCGAGATGCGCTCGAGGCTTCAAGCTACCCGCGCGGGTATGGGCATTACATCACTGCCCTGTTTTGTCGGCGACGCGGATTTGTCGCTGTCCCGCGTAGCGGGCAGTCCGGTCGTCCAAACAGGGGATGTTTGGCTACTGACTCATAGTGACACAAGGCAAACTCTGCGCGTACGACTACTGTGCGAACGAATACGCGACACCATGCGAACCGTCTCCGCTAGAGTCGAAGGCCATACGGATGAGAGCGCAAAGCTGCGCCGTCACAATTAGCCGCGATTGACCGTTCTTGAGGTCACTGCTGCCGTTGTAGCGTTGCGCCAACAGCGGCGGCGGCCGGCCCCGAGATCGATCTTCTACTCACCCCTCCAGGCAAAAAGCCTTGGGCAATAGAGATCAAGAGAAGCCTGTCGCCGAAACGCGAAAAACGGTTTCTCCTTGCTTGCGAGGATCTTCAGCCGCTAAAGCGCATTGTCATCTCGTAGTATATGACATCACGGTCACCACCCAAGACACCACCCACTCTGTAAGAGATCACCACAATGTCCTTATTAGCCGGTGAAAGCCGCTTCGGCGCATTTCGCCATCCTGCCTACCGGCAATTTTTCTCCGCGCGCTTCCTATCCGCCTTTGCAGTGCAGATCGTCAGCGTATCGGTCGGCTGGCAGATGTACGAGGTCACGGGCAACGCGTTCTATCTGGGCCTGATCGGGCTTTTTCAGTTCCTGCCATCGCTGCTTCTCATTCTAGTGACCGGAACGGTCGCAGACCGTTATAATCGCCGCATGATCATGTCACTTTGCCTACTCGTTGCCTGTGCCTGCGCGGCAGCGCTGCTGGGACTGACCCTGGCGCATGCCTTTACGCCGTCGCTCGTCTTTCTCATTCTCATCCTGTTCGGCATAGAGCGGGCATTCATGGGTCCGGCTGTACAGTCGCTTGCGCCGAATCTGGTGCCGGAAAGCGACCTGCCCAATGCGATTGCTTGGAATTCATCGTCATGGCAACTGGCGTCCATTCTCGGGCCGGTTGCCGGTGGCCTGCTCTATGGCGCAAGCCCGGTTGTATCCTATTCGGTCGCACTCACGCTGTTTGCGCTATCGGCTATCCTTGCATTCATGATCAGGAAGCCTGAGCAGCGGACACCACCACGCGCGGTGACGCTGGAAAGCATGCTGGCAGGCTTCCGGTTCATCTCTCATGAAAAGGTGGTGCTGGGCGCGATCTCTCTCGATCTTTTCGCCGTACTTCTGGGTGGCGCGGTCGCGCTAATGCCGATCTTCGCCAAGGAGGTGCTGACGCTTGGCCCGTGGGGGCTTGGCCTCTTGCGCGCGGCACCGGGCATTGGCGCGATCGTCGTCGCGATCTTTCTGGCCTTTCGTCCGATCCGCCACCACGCCGGCGTGATGATGTTTGCAGGCGTCGCCCTCTTCGGTGCCGCGACGATGGTCTTCGGGCTCTCAACTACGCCATCGGTGTCAATTGCTGCGCTGGTGGTGATGGGCGCAGCGGACATGGTGTCGGTCTATGTTCGTGAAACGCTGATCGCGCTGTGGACACCGGATGAGGTGCGTGGCCGTGTCAACGCCGTCAACATGGTCTTCGTCGGGGCTTCCAACGAACTTGGCGAATTCCGCGCGGGCAGCATGGCATCCGTTTTCGGCGCGGTGCACTCCGTCGTCATCGGAGGAATCGGCACCCTTATGATCGCAGCCATCTGGGCGGCGCGTTTTCCCAAGCTTCGGAAGGTCGATAGTCTCGAGCCGCCCAAAAAAACTCAAATGGGATGACCGGCGTGTCAACTTAATTTGGAGACCTATAAGTTCGATTAATAGACCCATTAGACAGGGTTGATTGAAGGAGTTATTGGGTTTATGATCCCATCAAAGGGATCAATAGATGCGTTTCACCATTCAAATTCATTTTGATGGAACGTGGCATGAAGCCGCCACGCTGGAACTCCGCGACGACACCGCTGGATATCACAGCGCGTCTATCGTTGACTACGATCTCGACTACTTTATCACACACGCATCGGCGGACTACGCGGCCGGAAACGCAGCGCGCGATTATCGCGCCCTTTCTGTGAAATATCCAGTCGATCTTCAAAATCGATACAGTACGACATGGCCACCATTCCTTCTTGATCTGATGCCCCAAGGGCATGCGCGAAGGAAGCTGGCAGAACACCTCGGACTGAACGAGGGTGCTCGCGGTTCTGACCTTCCGCTACTCCTCCGGTCAGCCACAGGCGGGATTGGCAATGTCCGGCTCAAAGAAGCGGTCGACATGGAATTGGCTCGGCTGAAAGCAGTGCAGCGCCAAGGCGTTACCGAAGCCGAAATACTTGATCGCTCAGAGCGGTTCATGGAGGTTGCAGACCGCTTCGCCATGCTCGCGTCGGGCTCAAGCGGCCTGCAAGGCGAATGGCCGAAAGTCTCGATGACTCAGGCGGCTGACGGTCTGTATTACCCCGACAGCTTCGTGACCGACGAGGAAGCCGTGCGCCACGTTATTGTCAAGCTTGTGCGTAGCAACGATCCAGCCGATCGGATCATTCTCGAAGGCGAAGCCCTATATTCGCAGATCGCTCAAAACATCGGGCTGAATGTCGCCGAACCATCCATCTATGCCGAGGGTGTACTAATTATCCCCCGATTTGACAGAGCGCGTAGCAGGACTGGAAATGTAGTGAGACTGGGCCAGGAAAGCCTTGTGTCCACGATCGGCGTGGCCGAGTTCGGATATATCGGGACGCACGAGGCCTATATCGACAGCCTCAGACAATATTGCACAGATCCTGTTGCGGACACGATTGAATACCTCAAGCGTGACATAGCCAACCTGGCACTCGGCAATCCGGATAACCACGGCCGGAATTCCGCTCTGACCAAATGTGAAGACGGCACGGTTAGGCTATCTCCACTTTTTGATTTCGCGCCAATGAAACTGGCAAGAGAAGGTATTATCCGCTCAACTCGATGGGCATTGATGCGAGATGCTGGCCGAGATCATCTTCCTGACTGGAAAGAAATCTGCGCTCTTCTTTTTCCAAACAACGACGATCGACAGTCCGTCGCCGGCGCGCTTTACGACTTCGCAGAACGTCTCCAACGAGTACCCCGTATTGCGAAGGACATGGGCGCGCCGCCTGATATTGTTGAACGCGCTATGAGCCGCTACGCGGAAATCGCGCAGAGCGTTCAGGATTCCCTATCAAAAGACTGAGCAAGGACGCGTCATGCCGCGGTGGAAAAAGCCAACCAAAGAAGAAGTACTTCAAAACCGCCATGATCTTGCTGAACGGGCACGTTCAGGCACGTTACGCCTGCCTGCTGCCGTTGCGGAAATTCGTAAGGGCCTCGGGCTGACCCAAGGAGAGTTTGCGACGATGTTGTCGATGACCAGACGCCAGGTCGCCGAGATTGAAAGTGGTACAGCAAATCCGACGCTTGAAACCCTTGAGAAAGTCGGGCGGCTGTTTGGCTTCAGCGTCGGTTTCGTACCCCGGGTTTAAACCGTCTTAGCCAGTAATCTAAGTCCAAAGCTTGACAAGGCAGGCTTTGACAGCAGACCCACAATCTCTCAACGATCCCTGCGCGTTCGCACGACCGCTGGGGATTGCGGTTACGCTCGCAGCGCCACGTCTCGAATATGAAGATCTGCGAGCTGAAGCGGTCAACGAGGCTCTTTTGCGACTAAGGTCCTGACCTAAGCGTTATTTGCGCACCATACACATCTTGCAGATCGTTCTGGCCAGGCTGACGATCACTCGACTGGTGTAGTAGCTTTGAGGTGTATCCGGTTTCGCGAGTCCCCTCGATGAGTGTGACGTCGGAATTATCGGGATTGACGGAGCGTTCAAACCAGTCAACCGGGTGCTGAAGGAAACTCATCTCGAAGGCACGATTGGTGACGCCGTGGCCGACAATCACCACATTGTCGTGGCCGTGGCGCGCCTCGTGCATAATGGTCTGCAGAAAAAGCCGCATCCGCTGCGCCACATCCGCACGGCTTTCGCCATCGGGCGGTCGGGCATAGAACTTGCCGCTGTTGCTGCGTAGCCTCGCCCATTTCTCAAACTCGTCGGGAAACTTCTGCTTGCGCTCAGCATGGTCATAGATTTCCGTGAAGAGGCCGAAATCTTGTTCCCGCAGGAGATAGTCCTCCCGGACCTTGTCGATGCGCTCGCCAGGCAAGGCCGCAAGTAAAGCGTCCTTGCTTTGACGCGTGCGCAAGAACGGTGAATACCATATGCGTATCGGTTTTGACCCCGGTTCGGTCAGTCCTGCAAGATAGGCTGCGATCACAGATCCAGCTTCACTGGCCTGGCGATATCCCCACTGCGTCAACGGGACATTGTGGTCGCCAAACTGACTGTAAGCCCGCTCGTCCAGATTACCCAGAGATTCGCCGTGACGAACAAGAAAGATGCGCATAAGCTATCCTGCTGCAAGGGTTTGGATGCCACCTCTCCCATGAACCTGTGTCGACAGATCGATGTATTGGTGGCCTTCACGACCCTCCATTATCATATGACCTATAAACAGAGAGACTGCAAAACGGCATAAGGTCAGGCAAATTGCTATGACCGCCCACCGGATCTAAACTTGGTGGCCCATCACGGAATTCCTGGCGCCGCCTTCAATAGACTGCCAATTCTCACCAAGGTTTCCGACTTCACCAATACATGATCTCCAAGCGTATATTTGGAGGTAGTATTAAGACTTTTGCGTATCTTTTAAAGCGAGCACTCTCATAGATTATGCTTTGGTCGTCCGGTAGACCGCACTGCGGCAGGCAACAAGCGCACAAGTCCTCAAAGGCTCCCTGACAGCGCGACGACCGCGGCGGGAGCAGAGTGCTCATTTGGTGTTAAAGCACCTGCACCTTTACTCAGCCCCACCGCCAACAACGCGTTTGCCTTGCTCGGTAAGAAAAAGGCGAGGAACCCCGTTCGAGGTGACCTCTCTTACGTAAGCTTCTCGCTCAAGATTGGTAACCGTTGAGGCCGATATACGGTTGTCGCCAACCAGCCAAACACGACCGGAACGCCGCTGGTAGCGATACTGATTTATCGCCGACAAGGTGCGGATTGCGGTCTTAGAAAGCTGCTTTTCACCAGACGTCGTCATGACGGCTCCTATGAATGTTCTTGCTACGTTCATGTGATGGCAGACCCATAAGCTTTCAAGTGCATGCCCGGTCATTCAGATTTAATTAAATATGTTCGCAAATACTGCTTAACAGGGATGATCGAAACGGGCGTGGACAAGTTGAGTAACCGATAGCTATTGGAGCCACACATGTCCCCGCGTACCGTGCTCGTCGTAGAAGACGATCTTCTGATCAGGTTGATATTGGTTGAGGCACTCCAGGACGACGGGTACGCTGTCGTCGAGGCCGCGAACGTTCTTGAAGCTGTCGCGGCAGTCGGACGCAATCCGTCTTTTGACGCATTAGTCACTGACGTCGACATGGGAGGTCACCTCACCGGCATCGATCTCGCCGGTATGGTGTCAGGCGTGTCTGCACGAACGCAGGTCATTGTCGTGTCGGGTCGCGATGTAACCGCCGACGTCGCGCCAGAGTGGGTCTTCATGCCAAAGCCATACAGCTTGGATCAGCTGCTAGGCTTATTGGATAAAGCTCAACGTGTGGCAAACGAGACGCTTGAGATGGCGCAAGCAGTGTGAACGTGGAATAACGACGCTCTATGACAGCAGTTCTCGGCATTGATGCAGCATGGACGTTTACTGAGCCAAGTGGCGTAGCTCTGGTAAAACATGACGGCGTTGATTGGCGACTTGTTCGGGTCGCAGCGTCTTACCAGGCGTTTCTTGCTGATCAGGATTTGGAAGTGGGTAGACATCGCGGTTCGAAGCCCGACCCGAATGCTCTCCTTTCGAAGACGGCCGACCTCACCGCGTCGCCAGTCAGTGTCGTTGCAATCGACATGCCTTTGTCGACTGACCCCATTACTGGACGACGCGTTTCCGATAACGCGATTTCTTCATTCTATGGATCGAGGCATGCCGGTACGCATACGCCAAGCCAGAGCCGGCCCGGAAAGCTCAGTGACGACCTGACCTTGGGTTTTGCACGAGCAGGCTATCCCCTCCTGACATCCGGAGCGTCTTTTCCTGCTCTCATCGAAGTCTATCCGCATCCGGCTCTGATCGAACTGGCAAAGCAAACCGAAGGCTTCCTTACAAGCACGCGAAATCTCGTAAATACTGGCCAGAGGACAGCCTTATAGATCGTCGGCACAAGCTCTTAAGTGTCTGGACCGACATCGTCAGATTGCTGGACCATCACATCGAGGGCGTGGCATCCGCTCTGCCTTTACCAAACCCGTCCTCGCGAGGCTATGAACTGAAAGCCTTCGAGGATTGCTTGGATGCAGTCGTATGCGCCTGGGTCGGCACATGTGTTCTGGGCGGGACCGCTACAGCGTATGGCGACGATACTTCGGCCATCTGGGTGCCAATAGCTGCAAAATAGCCGTACCGATCTCTCTTGGTGCCAACGGTGCTAAATCCCATATCATCACGACAAAGACGCCCGACCATTAATCTACAGACCAAATTCAAAAAGAGGACGCTCAAATGGCTTACAAGTCGAGGCCGGGAGAGGTTTGCCTGTTCGAAAATGAAAAAGCCGGACACGACACCGCTCCTGACCACCGCGGGTATTTCATCGCAGACCGCGACATAAAGGCAGGAGAAAAGGTCGAGTTCGCGCTGTGGGCTGGACGAGCAGATAGCCCGCGTTCATTTGCCGGCCGCCTGTCCGCGCAGAAGAGTTCGCCTGAGCCTTCACCAGTTGATCTGTTTGGGAACCCGATTGAAGCCTCTGGGTGAGTTTCGCGATCCAATCATGCCGTCGCCTGGAGCGCGTGCTGTAAAGAACTGACAATTCGTCCAGGATCAATCGGTGATAGTAGACAGAGACGTTTCTACATCGAACGTAGCGGCGTCAAACAGCCTCGCCGGGCAATCTGCCAACGAATACAGGAACAATGATCTGAATCAGGAACAAAGCCTCTGACGGACCGGGTGACTTTCCATCGGCGGCAAAGCCGGTGCCACACGTCGCGAACGTGCCAACTATCGGCAAGACCCAAAGACCAAGCCGGCCGGAATTCACCTTTATTTTCATTCGATGGAAGCCCCGCTCATTTCTGGCGATAAAACGGCGAGATATTTGAATGTTTGACCGAGAGGATCGGAGGCTGTGAACCAGAACCGTTAGTTTCAACCCGGTGATCCAACTCCGCTACAAAGTCATCTCCGACGCTCGCGTCAGCGTCACAGAAAACCTTAAGCCGGACGCAACGGCCAAATGGCCCGGCAATCTGGGTCCTCCAGCTAATCCTCACCCGTCACTTCTTCTTCATCAGCAAGACGTCCCCCGTCCGCGAAAAGAGCGAAAAAATTCATTATGCTTGTCTTGAAAAAGCGATCGGTTCAAAAGCGACCAGTCTCTGCGCCTTCATCCCAAGATACCGAACAGGCGCTTCGACGTGAGCGGGATCCTAAAGCTAGGCGGCACATCGACTACGAGCGAGCGCCGAAACTAACGATCTCCTCAGAATGCAAATGAGGACCGAAATGACATCACATCGACTTTCCAAACCCCTGATCCGCTCGCTAGCCCTTGCCGCATCCCTGATCCTGCTCTCGGCCTGCGATGACAGCACGTCGACCCAATCAGGCCAGACCAACGAAGAGCAAACGGCAAGCGAGCAAGCAGATATCCAAAAGTACAATGCTTATGTGGAGGTCGCCAATTCGGTTCAACGCTCTTACGCTGAGGATCTGGCAACTTACCAAACCGCCGTAAAGCCCGTGCTTGACGGCAAGAAGAAGGAGGACAATCTTCTCTTCCCGTCTTCATCGCCAATGAGCCGGATTAAGGAAAACCTGGACAAGGCACGCGCGATGAAGCCCGATATGCCCGAACTCGACGGGCCAGCAAAAGCCTATTCCGATGCATTGGCAAACGCAGTCCCGCTTGATCGCAACATGGCCAACTACATCGAGGCCAAAACCTATCTGAGCGACAAGGGCGCGCATGGCCGCGATACACAGCCCGGTTATATCGCCGCTATGGAAGAACTGGCCACCGCCCAGGCAAGCTACAACAATGCCATAGAGGCGAAGGACCGCGCCCGCATCAAATCCGCCTTCGACAACACGGAAAAAGACACGCTCGCCTATTTCCGGATTGGAATGGTCTATCACATCAAGGACAGCATGGATCTCGCCTCCGGCTTCTTGAGCGGAACTGGGCTTGGCGACAAAAAAGAAGCCTTGAAGGCGTCGCTTGACCAGTTCAATACTATGGCAACCGGTTATGACAATAAAATCAGACAGCAAAGCAACGAGGGTTGCTCGGCCATCATGTCAAGAGCCAACGCCTATCTCTCGTCCGGAAGGCAGATCATCAGCAGGACAGAGGACGGCTCCTACGAAAAGGATAAGCAGCAACGCTCCCAGTTCCAGATGATGCAATCGCGGGAGCAGCAGGATGCCAACTCGCTGCTGCAAGACTACAACAATATGATCAGCCGACTGAACATGAACCAGTGCTAAGCCCGAGACGATCGATAGTGTCGCGGATGACTTGCTGATCTGATGGCTGATTTCCCTAAGTCTGCATTCCATGTTGTTGCGGCGTCGGATGCAGACCAGGTCATGATCTTGTAAATTGGGATGAGAGCCTGATCCCAGAATACTTCGACCGCCTCGATATCCGAGCGGGCTCGCCAGGGATCATTCCCAGTTGCTCCAGATCTACCGATAAGCGGGGCCTGCGGTCATGCGCTGCGGTGGTCTGTGATATTGACTCAGCCCGCGCAGCCGCGTGTGCCTTGCAGAAGTCCCTCCTCTACAACTGTTCTTTTCAACGCCATGCTTCGCGTTGGAGGGGCTACCCGGGAATCTCAAACGAAAGATAGTGCTGAATCGTCGGCGCAAAGAGCGAGGTGATCGTGTCCGGCGACATCGTAGCAAGTGGCTTAAGCTCCAATATATATCGCCCAAGCGCCAGACCAAGCATCTGTGATGCAACGAGTGCTGCTCTCGTACTCGGCTGATCGACGCCGGACCGATCGATTGCAGCGCATAACTGCTTTTCGAAAATCTGGCTTAACTCTTCCCGTGCGCCCGTGTGGCTGATCGCTGCACGCAGGAGCGCTTGCAACTGCCCGTCGCTGAGCGCACCTTCCCACCGATCGAGAAAATGCTTGACCAGCAACTCCCCCATCCCCTCGAACGCGACACCACCTAAGCCGGGCAATTGCAGGTCGATCCTGGCAGCCGCTGCAAACAGGCCCTCTTTGTTGCCATAGTAGCGAATGACCATTGCAGGTGCCACGCCAGCGCCGGACGCAACGGTGCGTATCGTCGTTTTCTCGAAACCGAACTGAGAAAAGCATTCGCGTGCTGTTGCCAGAATGCGATCTCTCGTGGGTTGGGACCTGAGGGTTTTGGGTTTGTTGCTCGACTGATTCATGAGCCTACCCTGCCATCAGCGATCACTTTATGCAAACACATGTTTACATCCTAGACTTTCCATGCAAACATCTGTTTACATTTTCGAGCGAGGTGTAGCCGTATGTCAGCCGATATGTCTCCAATCCTGATCATCGGCGCTGGGCCAACCGGCCTGTCTCTGGCGATTGCCCTAAGGCAGCGAGGCGCTCGTGTAATCGTCATCGACCGGCAACCTCATGGCGCAAATACATCGCGCGCCGCCGTTATCCACGCGCGGACCCTGCAGGTCCTCGAACAACTTGGCGTCACGGCAAAATTGCTTGAGGAGGGCATCATCGTGCCGAAGTTTCGCGTTCGCGATCGTGACCGGCTGCTACTCGACATAGACTTTGGTGAACTGCCAGGACGCTATCCATTCACGCTTATGCTGCCACAGGAGCAAACCGAAGCCATTCTGCGCGCTCGTCTGCAAGAGGTCGGCGTTGAGGTACAGTGGGCGACCGAACTCGACATTGTCGCCCAACAAGGGGATCGGCTTGTCGCGCATTTGAAGAGTGCGGCCGGAAACATCGACATGCATGCTTCATGGGTGGTCGGATGCGATGGACTTCATAGCAAAGTCAGAGAGGAAGCCGAGATACCATTCGTCGGTGGCACGTATCGGCAAGAGTTTGTTCTTGCTGATGTCGACATGGACTGGCCGCTCGCCCGCTCCGAGGTCGATCTTTTCTTTGCCCCGCGAGGACTGATGGTGGTGGCGCCTCTGCCGCATGGCCGTTATCGAATTGTTGCGACCGCCAGCAAACCACCAGAACAACCCGACATGTCGTTCATTCAGAGACTGCTTGATGAACGCGGTACATCCAGTGAGCCTGGCCGCATCAACAATGTCATCTGGAGCTCACGTTTCCATGTTCATCACAGGTTGGCAGCCAACGTCATTTCCGGCAACATCATCCTGTGCGGCGACGCCGCGCATGTTCATAGTCCTGCTGGCGGCCAAGGCATGAATACCGGCATTCAGGATGCCGTTTCGCTTGCCGACCCACTCCTCCATGCGATGAACGGAGATCGCACCCCGCTTTTGGCCTGGGCTGATGCTCGACAGAAGGTTGCACGTTCTGTTGTCCGGCTTACCGATCGCATGACAAGACTTGCTACGCTTCGATCGCCCGCCGCCTGTACGGTCCGAAACGGGATCGTGAACACGATCCGCCGCATACCATCGGCACGAAATGCAATCGCCCGGCGGATCGCGGGCCTCGACTACTAGAACGCATAAGCCAGCATCCTGATCGAAATCTGGTGTTATGTCTTTCCCCGCGAGACGTCCTCGTCCAGCTTCTGGATATGCTCGTCGCAGACAACCTTTACCAATTCCAGGAGATGGTCAGTTCGCTCCCCTAGCCAGACCAGAGCCTCTTCGCTGATCTCGAAATGTTTAGAATACCGAGCTTTAACATAGGCTTCGTTGATCGTGTTAAACCAGGCTCTCTGCCGATGGTGATCGCGTGGAAAGGCTTCCACAAGGCGCAGGTCCTGCTCTTCGGCAAGCGATCGCAGGAACTTCACGTTGTGAGATGGCGGGGCGTAATTAGTGAGCGTCAACAGTACACAAGTGTAGGCCTGCTCAATCGTCTGATGTAGGTCAAACGCCGCCAAGTCAACGTTTCCTCTAGTGATGTGAAAAGACGCTCCCTCCGAAAACTGCTTTAGAAGCCGCCCCCTACTTTCGAACGACTCCCTAGCAACTTGAAGCCGCTCATCAGCCGTCAACAGCTTCGGCTCAGCGAGCGGTTCGTCGTCCAGCTCGTAGAGAACGATCCCTTCCTTGCGGATATCCGAGAAGAAGTAGTGGCCTTTCTTGAGCTCCGTGTTCACCTCGCGCAGTGAATGCACAATGAACTGCGTCGGCGTTTCGATGAAGCTGTCACGAATGATCCGGTCGGCGGCCTTGTACCAGTAGGTAGCATGATCCGTCAGCTTGCGATTGTTGACGATCACCAGCAAATCGAAATCCGAGCGATAGCCCTTCATCGTATGCGGTTCATCGACAAAGGTGCCGCGGGCATAGGAACCGAACAGGATGATTTTGAGAATGCGCCCGCGCTTCTTGAAGTCAGCGGTGCCTTCGTTCAACGCATCCTCGAACTCCTCGTGCAAGATCTCCAGCGCACGGGCGAGCTCTCGCTGCTTTCTATGCGGGATATGATCGAGGGAGGATTTCATCATGGGAACGGGGTCTGACTGGCTTCCGATTATCGCTGCGATCTCATCGCGCTGGTGGTATCTGTGGACCTTATACGCTTCGCAACATTCATCAAATGGCAAAAGTGCTAGTCAACTTTTAGAGGTCGGGATCCGACAGGCAGAAAGATGATGATACCGACTGCCACGCGGCTCTCGTTTTGTCGTTGATCGTCGAACGTCTTGATCGACTATGGGCCGTTTCCCTTTTATCGTGGGAGCAAGACGCGCGCCTATCCTGCCGCTCACTTCGGCGCTATGGGAGAGCGCGTTCCCGTCAGGACAGGCTCAATCATCGCCCTCCATCTTCCGTCGCAGTGGCTGCCCGTTCTCGTTGCTTGCTGAAGCGCGTTGACGTGCAATGCCAGTCGCTTTCTCTTCGCCTGTATCGTTCTTAAATCCGCTCGAACAATCCTTTGAACTCCTTATCCTCGTAGTACCGGATCTTGTTGAGTTTTGCTGGATAGTGACCCTGCAGAAGAAGGATCATCCTGTCGTCCGGCAGTCGCATAATCTCGTCGGCATTGATCAGGTTGCGAGCTGCAATATGCTGAGAGTTCGTCTGCTTGCCCTCACCATAAGACGCCGTCATGTAATGCGCGTCGCGCTTGCCGATCGAGCGTGCGACAAGCTCGGCGGTCTCGATGTCATTCACACCAAACACCTGCATTACGCCGGCATTGGCAAGGAAGGTGTTGGCACCTTTGCCGTAAAGCGAACGAAGCTGATGAATGTCCTGCAGGATCGGCCAAAGCTGCACGCCATATCGCGCCATCAGCCCCATGGCACGCTCGACAGCTTGAAGTCGCCCAAGGCTCGCAAACTCGTCGAGCAGAAAAAGAACGGACTTGTTTAAGGGAGCGACTTTCTTCTGCTTGCCGAGTGTCGTATCGGCCACTTCTGGCGGGATGCTGCTCTCGAATGGTGATGCGCCGGTGCGCGTCGTCACCATCTCCGTCAGGCTCAAGCTGATCATCAATCGCAGCCACCGTGCATAAGGTCGCAAGCCTGTCGGGCGGAAGTACCAGGAATACTGACTGCGTCCTCTGCTTCAGATCGATGAACTGGAAATCTGATCGCTCCATCACCCGCTTCATGCGCGGACTGTCGGGGAAGTGTGTGTGCCGCTGCGCCGATGACAAGACGCCCGATGCCTCGCGATCGGACTTGCCCAGATGCCGGTTGGCGGCACGTGCTATCAGACCGTCACAACCTTTGCTCTCCTGCATCCGTGTCAGTAGGTCCTCGCATCGTTACGATGTCTTTTGCACTTGCCCAGCGTGCCGTGCCGAACACGGATTGCACCGGCACCTCGAAGACGAATGCTCCCATGAACCCGAGCACCCCGAAGACGAGCGGCAGGTGTTTTGCCACGACCAGCAGGACCTGACTGATCAGTCCCTGCTCCGCGCCCAGGGCCCAATGGATCACCAAGTCGAGGAAGATGATCGTGCCCGCATTCACCCAGCCGATCGCTGCACAGATGGCTCCCAGAAATGGTGCAGTCACAACCGCCTTCACAAAGCCCCAGGCCGTCATGACTGTACGGTGCCTCCGTCGTCGTTCGCAGAGCGTTGCGCGTCACCTCGAATTGTCAGTGCAGCCTCATCGACGGAGCCGTCCAGTCCAGTGCCTCTCGGGGACTGTGCTGACGTGTTGGTGTCATTCTGTGGCCACAACAGATCGACAAACAGAAGCCGATCAGCATCGCGGCCGAGGTAGGCCGCAAACTCGTGAACTAGCCATTGTCTGAGGTTTGGTTGCCCGTCCCGATCGTTGAATGGGAACCGATCTCCGTCCTGCTCCAGCCGTTCCAGAAGGAAGGATCCGAGCAGCATCCTGCGCCGTGTCGTCTCCGCCCGCTGCTGCTTCTCCAGCCGCGATTGCAGCGCCTTCTTCTGCTCTTCCAGTTGTCTGATCCGTTGTTCGATGGGTTTGCGCATCCCTGCTCTCCCTCTTGGTTGTGGGTCAAAGCACGGCATTTAAGGAAACCCCTCTCCAATTGGCCACTGGCATTTGTGCTAGTTGAATACCGACCTCCCCACAGCTACCCCCGGTTAAGGCACAAGGGCGCACTTACGAGTTGCTGCGTTCCTCACCCAGCTGGTTGTCAGGACCGCGAAAGGACAGGTGGCGGTGGCGATTTACCATCTAAGCAGCAAGCCAGTTTCCAGATCAGGTGGTCGCAGTGCCGTCGCGGCAATCGCCTACCGCACTGCAAGTCTTCTGAAAAATGAGCGCGATGGTCTCACCCATGATTTTACCGCCAAGAAAGGCGTCGACCACTGCGAGATCGTTCTACCCGACGATGTCGACGCAGACTGGGCGCTGGATCGGTCAGCTCTTTGGAACGCAGCAGAGGCAGCAGAAAAACGATGCGATGCGCGCGTGGCCCGCGAGTTCGAGATTGCCCTTCCCCATGAGCTCAGTGAGCAGGAGCGTCTGTCGCTGACGCGTGCCTTCGCACAGGATCTCGCCAACCACTATGGCGCCGCCATCGACTTTGCCATCCATGTGCCCCAAGGCAAAAGCGATACCCGCAATATCCACGCCCATCTGATGATGACCACGCGGGTAGTGACGTCTGGTGGCCTTGGCGACAAAACACTGATCGAGCGCGAGAACAAATGGCTGCTCGCCCATGATCTGCCCACTTCTCACCTGCAGATGCGCGATATCCGCCAGACCTTTGCAGAGCATGCGAACCGACATTTGATGCGCGCTGGCCTTGATGCGCGGATCGATCATCGCTCACATCTGGAGCGCGGCCTGTCGATCGAGCCAACCGAACATATGGGCGTGCATGCCAGCCAGATGCAACGACGCGGTCTCGATGTGTCGCGCACCCGGCTGGAGGAGCAGGCAGCAAAGCGAAACGCTACGCTCATCCGACGCAAACCCGACGAAGTCCTGCGGTTTATCACTGACGAAAAAAGTGTGTTTACCCGTCACGATATCGCCCGAACGCTCCATCGCTACATCAACGACAATCACAGCTTCCAACACGCGCTTGCTGCCGTCATGGCCTCACCGCAACTGGTCGAGTTGCAGCCCGGGCAGGACGACGAACTGGCGCGTTATTCGACACGCGAGATGGTCGCAATCGAGCATGCCATGGCAGCCAGTGCGCTGCGGATGGCAGAGCGCAATGGCCGTGGTGTCAGAGCAGATCGTGTCAACGATGCGCTTGATCATCAGGATGCCCTCTTGAATGGCAGCAAGCTCAGTGACGAGCAACGGACAGCTGTGCGTCACATCACCTCAAGCCAGCAGATCGCCGCCGTGATCGGCTTTGCCGGTGCGGGCAAATCCACCATGCTGGCGGCTGCACGCGATGCCTGGGAAGCGCAAGGTTATCGTGTCTATGGAGCTGCGCTTGCCGGCAAGGCAGCCGAAGGCTTGACGCAATCATCCGGCATTGCTGCTCGCACATTGGCATCATGGGAGTATGGCTGGAACAGTGGAAAAAACCTGCTTGGCCACGGCGACATCTTCGTCATCGATGAGGCCGGCATGGTGGGGAGCCGTGAGCTCGCGCGGATCGTCAGGCAAGTCGAAGCGCGTGGTGCCAAGCTCGTTCTGGTCGGCGATCACGAGCAGCTTCAAGCCATCGGTGCCGGCTCGCCGTTTCGCGCAATTGCCGAGCGCGTCGGATCGGTCGAACTAACAGAGATCCGCCGGCAGACACAGGACTGGCAGCGGCAGGCATCGGTGGCGTTCGCCACCCACCGCACCGGTGATGGACTGACAGCTTACGCTGAACAGGGAAGCGTTGTGTTTGCCGATGACCGGGAGATGGCGCGCGAAAAACTCGTGGCTGACTATCTTGCCGATATCAACCAGCATCCATCAGCATCCCGCATTGCCCTGGCCCATCGCCGCATCGATGTTCGCGCTCTCAATGATGGGATCAGACAAGCGCTTCAGGCCAAAGCGCAGCTGGCGAAGGGCAGCGGTCTGGGCGTCGGCGACGATAAAGCGTCGACCGTGAACGTCGCGAGGGGTTCCGGCGACAAACGTGACCGTGAGATCGTCTATCAGACCGTCAATGGCAAGCGCTCCTTTGCGCCCGGCGACCGTATTCTTCTTCTGGAAAACAACCGTCATCTCGGCGTCAAAAACGGCATGCTGGGAACAGTCGAGGCCGTCGAGCCGGACGCAATACAATTGCGGCTCGACGGGGCTGCCAGCGGGCAAAACAACGCCCGTGTTCTCTTCCTACCCGTCAAAGATTACCAAAGCTTTGATCACGGCTACGCCACCACCATTCACAAATCCCAAGGTGCCACCGTCGACCGGTCCTTCGTCATGGCATCCTCAACCATGGACCGGCATCTCGCCTATGTCGCCATGACCCGCCATCGTCATGAGGCAAAGCTCTATGCCGGTCGCGATGAGCTGACCGACATGAAGGAGGTGGTGGCCAGCATGAGCCGGTCCGGTGCCAAGGAAACAACGCTCGATTATACCAACGTCTTTGCCGAGCGGCGCGGGCTGACACTAAAGGTGAACGACACAGATCAGATGAAACTTGAAGTCACGACAACTGTGGCGCATGCCGTCCAGCACCTCACCGGGCGGCCGGTGGGCCAGACGCAGGATCGGCCGCATGATCGCAGGCAGGCTGACGAGGAGCCAGCCCTTGATCTGGCCGGCCCTGCTTTCAACGCCCTCGACGCCGCGTACGGTCTGGAACACGATCAAGTCGATCAGGGTGCGCGCCTCGTTGTCCCCGCAGACGTTCCCGCCCCGCTCATTCCAGCCGTTCGTCTCTACGATCGCACCGTCGAAGACATCGCCCGTGAAAAAGCAAAGCCGTCTCTGCAGCAGGACATGCAGGCCGCCCGCTCGGTCGCTCGTCAGGTCTACCGCGATCCTGAACAGGCGGCAGCAACGCTCAGTGCCGCAATCGCAGACAAAGGCATTGACGGGCAAGTCCTTGCCAGTTCGCTCATCGAGACCCCTGAGCAGTTCGGAGCCTTGCGCGGCAAGTCTGGCCTTCTCGGTGACAACAAGGAGCGCAAGCTTGCCCGTCACTTCACCCAGGCGCTTGGCAGCCACGTGGCATCTGCCGCCCAAACCTGGCAGCGTCGCCTGGAGGCAGAGCGCAAGTCAGAAATCTGGAAACGTGAGCGCCAGGACATTGTCGAAGTCCCAGGCCTGACAGAACGCAGCCAAGCCCTTCTTCAGCAGTTTGACAGTCTGGCGCATGAAGACAGGCCGACATTCCTGGCGCATCTTCGCGCCACGCCAGAGGGCAAGCAGGCGATCACCGAAGCACAGACAATCGCAAGTGCTCTCGATCAGCGCTTTGGTAGCGCCGCCCTACGCAACCTGAAACCAGACCAATTAAGGCTAGGACCCGAAATCAACCTAAAACTCGAGCACATCAAGCACGTTGCCCGTCTCGTTGAGCGCGCTCAACGTGCAGAGCTTATCCACCAACACGAGCTCAAGCAGTCCTTGTCGAGAAGTCTGAGCCTGAAACTATAACGTCATCAAGCCAAACGGTCGATACTATCGACAGCCGTTGCAAGCCCAGCCTTAGCGCCTAAAAATCAGCATTGATCGCTGACTCACCTAGTGTCGAGACGATAGTCTTCCAAAGGTTGACCCTTCACAACACGATCGTACACTCGATCAATATCGAGTGGCGTACTGATAACCCCTACTCAAAGGACGCCATCGACGATAACTCAATGCGCCGAGCTGTCGGGTGAGATTGCTTCACACAGTTTAATCAACGCAGGGCGTCAAATCTCTCATGACCCCCCATAGAGCTCGGATCAGCAACGTGGGGAATCATGGGCAAGACGAAATTCAAAGAGACCTTTTAGATCGCCGAGACAATCAAACAGCTGGCAACGCCAGGCACGAAACAAAAGGCACTCATCGACGCCGTCAAAGAACGGTAACGGACGAGCATATCGACATGCTGAATGTGAAGGCGCGGAATTAACAATGAGCAAGGCCGGATACTGGCACAGAATGTATATGAAGGCGTGACGGCTTCACGACGATGCTGCGAAGATAGCCAAGGTTTCGCCATGGCTATCTTCGTCTGTTTTCAGTCGGGAGAATTCTTGTTGTTACCCTATTGAGGTCAGGAGAGCTTCGCTGCGATTTTCGCCACGTGAGCGCCCTGGAATTTGGCAGCGTCAAGTTCGACCTGCGACGGCATGCGAGAACCGTCGCCGTCTGTAATCGTGGACGCGCCGTATGGCGAGCCGCCCTTAACTTCCTCGACGCCCATTTGCCCCTGGAATGCGTAGGGAAGTCCCACGACTACCATGCCGTGGTGTAGGAGTGTTGGAATGAAGCCGAGGATAGTGGATTCCTGCCCGCCGTGCTGTGTGGCCGACGACGTAAACACCGATCCGACTTTGCCAACCAGCTTCCCCTGCGCCCACAGGCCACCGGTCTGGTCCCAGAAGTTGCGCATCTGGGAGGCAACAGTTCCAAAACGAGTCCCGCAGCCGATGATGATTGCGTCGTACTCAGTCAGCTCATCGGCAGCAGCTATTGGGGCCGGTTGATCAAGCTTGAAGTGCGAAGACTTGGCGAGGTCTTCAGGAACGAGTTCAGGAACCCGTTTAACGACAGCCTCGGAGCCTGCGGAACGCACACCTTCGGCGACGGCGTTTGCCATCGTTTCGATGTGACCGTACGCGGAGTAGTAGAGAACTAGAACCTTGGACATATGATTTCCCTTCGAAAAGAATGGCTGTTCACGGATATGGATACAGATGTTTGTGGCTACTTCTAGCCACCTCAACGGAGACACATCGTTCAATGTACAAGCGTGAGGCTCGATCACGGTTAATAGACGGGGTGGATCGTTATGCCAGGCTAGGGTGCGACGACCGTTTCGCTACAGGCGGCGGTCTCCACCCGTAAGGCAACCTGAAGAGTTCGGCCCAGCGAGGAACATGTCCATACCGCAACTGCGCATCGACATGCTGAAGCTGAAGGCGCGCAATTTTCAGTAAAAAAGGTCCCAAAGCTTCACGTTGCCGAGGTGAAATGCATAACGACAGTGAGTCTATCTCTCGTGACCCTGATCTCTGGGCTTACTATAGAGGCGTCGTGCTTGACTAATCAACAGCGCGGAGACCACCAGTCATCGTATTTCTCTGAGTCGCTAAAATCGTCTCGTCAATACAGGGATGATCGTTTCCTGAGACACCGCGTTGCCGTTATAAGGTGATGCCTAGTCGCGTCTGGAGGAAGGCCCGCACCCTCTGGAAAGCAGGTTCGTCCGAAAGCAGGTGGGTTATGGCGCTCTTGAACAGATTCGAACCCGGGACCCGTCTCCCATTTCTTAAGCAATTGAAATCTAGATTGTTCTGTGAATCCTGAGCCTAGTCGCAGGCCAAGCGCCACTAGAGGGTTATTTCGCCTATCTCGACAGTGAATCGGTTTGTTCGCAGCATCCTAGAAACCGGGCTGCCGCGATAAATCCGTGTCTTTTGCTGGCCGCCGCCATTGTTACACCATTGCATCGCACCAAGCCAAACGATTCCTAGAGCGCTTCAAAACATGATGATTTAGCCGTGCCGATTAAAGATGCGTCAACTGCGGTGATGCTACTTCGACCTAACAGTTGATGGAGCGTTTATGCGTGGTGAAGATCTTATCGCAGCTTTGGGAAAGCGACTTGCGGCGCAACAGGACGTTAAGACAGTCAGTCGTGCGGAGATCGCTAGTCATCTCAACATCACCGCAGAGAAGCTAGGTGCCCTGGCCGAAAAGCCAAACCTAACTCCGTTGCAGGTGGCTGATCTCATCGATAGGGCAGCCGCAAAGGCGGTCACTGATGTTGAACAAGCAGCAATTCGACCTATCATCGAGTTCTACGGCCTAGACCCCGTCTATTCAAGCCATGGGGTCAAGTTTGAAATGTTCTCTTCTCAGACTGATACTGGACAACATCCGTATATCGCCGGTATCCAGGATCGGCTGAGATCATCCCACGGCATATACATCTTTTACGATAGTCGAGGCCGGGCAATTTACGTGGGGAAAGCTGTCCTTCAGACACTTTGGAAAGAGATGAACCTAGCCTTCAATCGCGACCGCAAAGACTATCAGCAAATCAAAGTGGTAGAGCATCCAAGTAAAAAAGTTAGATATCGCCCTTATGAGGAGCAGCACCGCCGTATCGGCAAACTTAACGTTCAACTGTCTTACATAGCTAGTTACGTCAGCGCCTATGAAGTATCGAAAGGACTGATCAGCACTGTAGAGGCGTTGCTTATACGTGGATTTGCCAATGACTTGCTGAACACCAGGATGGAGAAAATATAAGCAGTGCGATGATTAGCTTGATATCTTGGACCGTAGCTCGAAAAGCATCTCATCGCTCGTTGCAGCAAGATTAACGGTGGTGAAGCGGATCTTATGTCCACGAACGGTCATATATTCATCGATATCAACGCCGACCGATGGGTATAGGAGAATTCCCTCTGCTACGTCAGAAAGAGGGCTACCGCTACCGGACTGTGAAGCGAGATAGGCGAAGATTTGGAAGATGTTGGCCGGCACAAAACTATGCCCTCCTCGCAACTTTGGCGTAAGGACGTTAGCAAACTTTGTATCAATCACGACTCTTCGCGCGCTCCCCTGATCCAGCCTGATATCTGGGATCATTCCAGGAACAAGCGCGCGGGCCCGCTCTGAGTGAGCACTACTTTTCCACTTTATCCGCTTTTGCCGAGATACCGTCCATCCGTCACGGCCGTGAAACTCGCGGAAGTAATATTGAGCAACGGCTACTTCAAATATCCGTCGAAGCCTAATTTCGTCTCTCTCTAGCCGACTGATCTTCGCCTCGTGCCCCTCTTCGGAGGGCAAGACGAGATCGAGCGCGAGGTTGGCGACGGTGACCATGTGAAAATCGTCGCGCTGATGACGAGCAATTGCATCCCTACGTAGTTCGCTTGCCGTGGGCCTGACAGTGCAGACACCTTTTGCGGCGAATTCCCCGGCTAACCTACGACAGCGGTCCGCTGTCGTGGTATCGCGTATGCGGGCCGCAGCAGATCTGAGCGCGACAACCGCAAGCCTATTTCGGGGTGTATCAAACGTGAATTCCTCGAACTGGCATGCCACTCGCCCTTGTTGAAGCAGCCCACGTGTCTCCGTTTGGAGCCAGTTGATCCGACCGCGCACCCGCGTCAGAGCACGCTCATCTGACCTGTAAGCGAGAGAGAGGTTGCGTCTGAGACGACGCTCTACCGCATCACACAGGTACCGGGCCAAAAGATCGGGGAGTTCCGTCGCGTCATCCACATCCCCCTCTACCAGATCGCCAAATTGCGCAAGACCGGCCGCGTATGTCAGCAAAACCCATAGGTTTCTGATCGGGATTCCTGCCGCACTCTTCCACATCGCCTGGTTCATCACTCGACCAGCCGAAGATCTTCGACAAGGGCCGAAACAAAAGCAGGTTTTTCAAACCAATATTCCTGAAGAAGTGGAGCGATCTCGGTGTCGACGACCTCGTTGAACCAGAGCTTCCAATTTGCCTGCGGAGCTTTTTCCAGCGCTGCAGGGGGGGTAACGAAACTGTGGCCAATCGCAAATTGCGACCCAAGTTGACTGTCGCTTCCAATTTTTTCATTCAACTCATCGATCCGCCCTTTTACATCAGCGAGGAACCCAGCATCTGCCCCTAGGTCGAGACACCATTTTTTCCAGGCATCGTTAAGACTGGGCTCCAGGCTAACAAAGGCAAATCGCCGACGCATAGCCAGGTCTACTAGCGCCAATGACCGATCGGCCAAGTTCATCGCTCCAACGATATACAGGTTTGGCGGAACGAATACTCTCTCTTCCGTCGTTCTGGGGTACGCGAGGCGCAGCCCTTCTTCCTTCACCCTCTTATCAACTTCGAGCAGAGTCAGCAGTTCGCCTAGGATCTGAGCAGGATTTCCGCGATTGATTTCCTCGATGACGATGACGAACGCGCGCCCAGGCTCATCATTCGCTTGTGCAACAGCCTCGAGGAACGCTCCGTCAGCTAACTTTAAACCACCCAATCCATCCGGACGCCATCCACGCACGAAATCCTCGTATGACATCGAAGGCTGAAATTGAACGGCCATAACGCGAGTGTCGTCTTTTTCCTCGATCAGCGCGTATGCCAAGCGCTTTGCCAACCAAGTTTTTCCAGTACCCGGAGGGCCTTGCAAAAGGAGATTTTTCTTACGCTTGAGGATTTCCAGTGCACGTCTCACGTGTTCGCCGGGGAAAAAACATCCGTCAGCTAAAATGTCTCCCACAGCGTAGGGCGTCGAAGCCTTGTCGGCGTCTAAATTAAGAGCCGGTTCGAGAGCATCGATATCCTCCGAACCGCTTATTATCCATTTGGACTCAAAGTCGTCAGGCAGAGCGAGCGCAAATTCTTCCCCCGCCTCCGTTAGCTTGAGCTTCGCGACCCCATCGACGGTCTCGCTTAAAGCCATTCCTGTGAGCTTCGCCCAGGAAATTATGTGTGATCCGGGCATCTTGGTGGTCCAACTGGGTACCAACGCCTGCAGCCTCCCCGCCGCCTCCGTGCGACCGATGCCTTCAGGATGCCTTTTAAGCAGGAGCAATAAGTGGCCCATTCCAAAAACGCGCCCGACAAGTGGGCCGCGCAAAACAGACGCATGATCGGATGAGAGCAGCAGCTCCCTGCCTAAATCCGTCAGAGTGTATGTTCCATTTGCCATCTGGAGAAGACCAAGGCCTCCCAGGGCTTGAGAAATGATATTTCCCGCACTGCTGGCGTTTAGTTGCGTGGCATCACTGAGAATCGTCGTCACGAGGTCTTCACGCGTAATTCCGTGCTCCGCCTCGCGAACTACCGTCACCAAAAGCCGGACATTGTCTTGGACGCAGGTTAGGCTTCTTCGTTGCGCGTCTGCAGGCATCAGATAAAGAGGCGGCAGATCGGTGGAAACGTCATCTTCCTTATGTGTTACGACCGTGCCGGTGCTCGGTGCCTTCACTATCTTTTGCCATAGAAACCAAGCAAATATCGCCTGGCCCACATTCGCCGCATCGCTATCCGGAGCACCGATGGCTTCTACAATGCGTTCGCGCACAGAGGCGTGGCGCGCCATGAAATCCGTTACTGGGTCGGCAGCTTGTATGAGGCCATGGACCGAATTGATCCGGCCTTCGTCCATGAGACACGTCATGTCATCAGGATAAAGCATCGCAAGAAGTCTGATGATGCGTGCTCGTGGTCTACGCTCATTGTGCTTTTGCCATACGGCTGAAAGGACAGCCTTATAGGCATTCTGCAGCCTTTTCCCACGCTCAATTAGTGTTGTCGGCCTCGGTTCATTTTTTAAGTCATAGAGCAGTTCGGCCAACTCCGTATCTTCATAGGCGGACGTGACCGTTACTGAGCGACCAGGACCAATATTGGCCACCGAGTTTTGATTCCAAAGGAATTCCTGAAATGTAGGGGTTAACCACTCTTCACGGGAAGCGCTCTTTGCCCGGGTCAGGTCACGAAGATAATTCGTCCGCCAGGTGACTGCCCATTCCTCTTCGAGATATAACTGAAAATCACTGGAATATAACTTCTTCAGTTCCTGCGTATTCACCTGCATACCTTGTATCCAACCCCTCGCTCACATCCCGAGACGATAGACTATGGCCTGTGCAAGTGTCACGCTACATTTACGCCCTTCGCGTGTGGTTATGTGCCTCAATCCATCAAGCAGGCATTGGAAAGGTAAAAGAGAGAACGCTGCGACAACTGTAGCGAAACTTCGTCAGCGCCACCCACTTTCGATGCTCCTCACGCCAAGTCTATTTATCACGCATTCCTAGCCCACAGTATCCATGACGGTCTGCGGAGCGCCACTGCAGTTTCCAGCCGGAGAAAATTCACACCGCAGTTTTTGCTGTTGACGTTCCCTCACCGGCGCAGTTATTGCGTGCGTGACTTTTTCGTGGCCGACGCGCCCCGCCGGGAACTGCATGATGCATGTGATCATAACTGCTTGCACCAACAAAAAGCGGCACATTTGCCCCCCCGATACGGCGGCGAGGAATCTTCCCTATGGCTCGCTAGAAGATGTCGTTTCTGAATGGAAGAGGCGTGTGGCCTCGGTCTCCATAGCGACACCGGCGCAGAATCTTTATAGCGGCCGCGCTTTCTCACTTTCCAAAGTCACAGCAGACCTACTGGGTGCACAGCTATACGTTATCTCCGCAGGCCTAGGATTCGTCCGCCCGGATGATTTGGTCGCTCCATATGATCTGACCGTCTCTCCTGGTTCGCCGGATTTTGTTTTGAGCCATGTCTCACCACCTGTCTCAAGCGCAGCGTGGTGGGCACAACTCGTCGACGATAACATCATCCATTCCAGTTTGAGGTCTAACGCCGGTCTCATACTAATCGCTCTTAGTTCAACCTATCTCGAAATGGTCGAACCGATTCTAGAAAAACTAGCGGATGATGAGCTAAAGCGGCTCCGGATTTTCACGGGCTCAAAGAAACTGCCTCTCACACGGCGCATCGCCACCAGCGTCGTGCCGTACGATGAGCGGTTGGATGGTCCCGAAAGCCCGTTCCGTGGAACGAAGATTGATTTTGCTTCTCGAGCACTGTGGCATTTTGCCGAGACTGTTCTTTTGCGGTACCCACGTTCGAGTTTTAGCAAGCAGGCGAAATTAGTTGAGACGTCGCTAGGAGGCTACGGCACACCGAAGCGCGGATCAGGTAGCCGGTGTTCCGATCCAGAAATCAAAAATCTTCTGCGGCAACATTGGGAAAGCGCCAATGGATCATCCACGAAACTTCTGCGGGTGTTTCGCGATGAACTCTCTATTGCATGTGAGCAAAAACGGTTCTCCCGTTTAGCGGCAGAGGTGAGGAACGAGGAGAAGCGCGTATGACAGAAGACTTTGAGAGCTTGGTAGTGCGGGCAGTCAGGACGCAACAAGGTGAGGGAATCGATGTTTATGCGTTTTTCCTTTTTGGATCGGATTTAACGCGAATTGCCGACATCAGCCGAATTCATCGCGATGAGAGAGAGCTTAAAGGCTTTCAACGCAAAGAAATTCGCAGTCACGTAAGATCTATCGTTGAATTTCTGGATAGTGGGCCGGTTTTGTTCCCGAATGCGATCACACTCGCTCTATCGCCTGAAATCCGTTTTGAACCTTCCAGAGGACCGAAGCCAAACGGTCTGGCTGAGGTAGGCGTCTCAGGCACGCTGACAATTCCATTTCGGACCGAAGGCGATAGGGCAGCATGGATCGTGGATGGCCAGCAGCGTTCGCTCGCACTTGCGAAGGCTAAGAATAGTCGGTTTCCAGTACCGGTGATCGGTTTCGTGTCGCGCGATCTCCAAATCCATCGTGAGCAGTTCATCCTGGTAAACAAGGTAAAGGCGCTCGACGTACGTCTAATAAATGAACTTCTACCCGAAGTTGGTTCTCTTCTTCCAAAAGATCTCGCCGTTAATAGGCTTCCAAGTGAGTTGTGCAACCTGTTGAATAGGCAACCCAAGTCGCCGTTCTATAAGTTGATTAAACGTGCGTCGGACACCGGCGACGAATCTAGTGTTGTCAGTGACACGGCTTTGATCGCCGCGATTAAGCAGAATCTCCGCCCACCGCTTGGCGCACTGAGCCAGTACAAACATCTGCCAGAGACCGCGAACCCGGATGCAATGTACGAGACACTGACCCTGTATTGGTCAGCCGTCAGGGACACATTCCCTCATGCTTGGGGGAAAAGCCCGTCAGAGAGCCGCCTCATGCATTCCGCTGGTATCAAGGCTATGGGGTCACTCATGGACCAAGTTATGCTTCGTGCCGACAGTTCGGAGGATCCCGACGCTGAAGTCCGCGAGGCACTGCAACGCCTGGAGCCTTACTGCGCCTGGACCGAAGGGGCGTGGGAAAATTTGGGGCTGGCCTGGAACGATATTCAGGGTACGCCCCAGCATATTAGCAAATTAGCCGACCACTTGATTCAACTCGACCGTAAGCTCTCAAGGCCAAGCCGATGAAGTTCATTTTTGCCGATAGCCTCGATCATGTTGACCCTAACTACGACTTCCTCCGCGACAGATATGCGGAGAACCGCGTGCCTTACTGGGATGACGCTTACCCACACGAAATTATGGGCTATGCTCCCTATAAGGGGATGCTAGTTTCCCGTGGAATTGTGGGGGGCGCTGCCGTCGGAGGTAAGTACACCGAAGCTCAGGCGATGCGTTTTCGTCGGGTCGGCGCCCGCGAGTTCCTGCGTCTCGACAAGCCGCAGTTTGAGAGCTTGCCAATATTTGGCGACTGCGGGGCCTTCACTTATCACAAAGAAGACAAGCCACCTTACACGCCCGACGATACCGCCGAATTTTACGACGATGCACGCTTTACGCACGGATGCTCCGTCGACCATATCATTTTTGACTTTGACGAAAGCCTCAAAGGTTTCGAGGGCGGTACCGAAGAAGCGCGCCGGCGCTTCGAGATCACTCTTGAGAACGCGTCGGCGTTCCGCGGTTCGACCCATCACATGTCAAGTCGGTTCACGCCAATGGGCGTCATCCAGGGATGGTCGCCCGGAAGCATGGCCGAAGGTGCTCGGCGACTGGTTGCGATGGGCTACGATTACCTGGCGCTCGGCGGTACCGTCCCGTTAAAGGCTTCGCAGATCAAAGCATGCCTTGCTGCAATCCGTGACGTGATCCCGCAAGAGACACGTCTTCATATCCTTGGCTTTGCGAAGGCTGACGAGATCGATACGTTCGGCCCCTTCAATGTAACGAGTTTCGACACGACGTCACCTTTGATCCGCGCCTTCAAGGATGCCAAGTCGAATTATTATCTCCCGAACAAGTCAGGCAAACTCGACTATTACACGGCCATTCGGGTACCGCAGGCACTCGAAAATCCCAAGTTGATGAGGCTCGCCAAACGTGGCGCTCTCAACCAGGAGCAGCTTGTCGCGATGGAAAAAGACGCACTTGCAGCGCTTAGATCCTACGACCGCGGGCAAGCCGAACTCGAAGAAACGCTTGATACGGTACTGGCCTACGCAACGCCGGCTGTCATGGGCGAAACGATTGGCGATTTGCCCGGTGCGAAAGCCGTCAAAGATCTGAGAGATCGATATAAGCGGACGCTGAGCGACAAACCGTGGAAGCGCTGCGCCTGCCCTATCTGTTCATCACTTTCGATCGAAGTGGTGATCTTTCGCGCGAGCAACCGTAATAAGCGGCGCGGAATTCATAATCTGGGTGTCTACAACGCCCTTGTTGACCAACTCCCGAGTAATAGTGGGCGAAATGACGATACTCAAATTTCCAGCGATCAGAGCCAGACAGAGCGAAGCGCACACGGTTCTTTCATTTGCAGCGCTAGCGTCTGAATTGCAGAAATTCGCGGTTATCGAGCGTGTTGCGCGCGATGCTGAGGGTGGACTGAGCGGATTTCAGCGTCCGCAGATTGCGGGCCATATCCGTGAGATCCGCGACTATCTGGAAAAGCCGGAGGCGATCCTTCCAAACCCGATCGTCGTGGCCTTCACGAGTAATGTTGAGATCAGCGAAGAGGGCGACGATGGCCGGTGCATGGTCGAGATCGACACTGCCGCGGGCGCGCCTGGCATGGTTGTCGACGGCCAGCAGCGACTGACCGCACTCGGCCAGGTTCACGAAAAGGACTTCCAGGTCTTTGTCTCGGCCATCATCTGCCGGGACGACGAGGAACTTCGTCGTCAATTTGTGCTGATCAACAATACGCGGCCGCTTCCAAAATCCTTGATCTATGAACTGCTGCCGACCGTCACCGGCCTGCCGCGCCGGCTTGGCGATCGTTCGGTTGCTGCCGATATCGCCGCTCGCTTGAATTATGACAAGACGTCCTCGCTCGAAGGTCAGATCTACCAACACACTAATCCCGGTGGTCTCATTCGCGATACGGCGATCCAGCGCGTCATCATTAATTCGCTGAGCGACGGCGTCATGCGTGAATTAATCCGCGAACCCGACGGCGCCGACCTCTGCTTCAAGCTGATCAGTGATTTCTACCAAGCTGTTCAGTTTGTTTTCAAGGACGCATGGAAGAACCACACCCCCAAGACGTCGCGCCTTGTCCACGGCGCGGGGATCATGTCGCTCGGCTATGTCATGGAGATCCTGGTCCTGCTGGACGGCGCTCGGGCATTCGATGATTTTGCCAAGGGCCTTTCGTGTTTGGTCGACAACACCGCCTGGACGTCCGGCGAATGGAATTTTGCGGAAAAGGACAAGCGCCATTGGAAGTCGGTTCAAAACGTCAACCGAGACATTGTCACGCTCGCCCAATATCTGGTCGGCATCGTCCGCGCCGACGTTCGACGTAGGCGCAACGAGGGCCAGACAATCGCTGAAGAACCAAGCCAGAGGACGGCGGTGGATCCCCAATGAGCTACGCAGTGAAAGAACTGTTCAAGACGCTCCAAGGTGAAGGTGCCCAAGCCGGAAGAGCGGCCGTCTTCTGCCGCTTTGCCGGCTGTAACCTCTGGTCAGGACGCGAAGAGGATCGCCATAAAGCGATCTGCCAGTTCTGCGACACCGATTTCATTGGAACCGATGGCGATGGCGGCGGCAAGTTTCGCGATGCAAAGAAACTCGCGAGTGCTATCGCCCGCACCTGGGGAAGCGGGCAAACCAGGCGCTATGTCGTTTTCACGGGCGGCGAACCACTTCTACAGGTCGACGAGGCATTGATTGCGGCGGTTCACGATCACGGCTTCGAAATCGCGATCGAAACAAATGGAACTATCGAGCCCCCTGAAGGCATCGACAGGATTTGCGTCAGCCCGAAGGCTGGGGCGCCGTTTAACCTGAGAACGGGAAGCGAATTGAAGCTCGTCTACCCGCAGTCCGCATTGCTTCCGAACGATCTCCCTGACCTCAACTTCGAGCATTATTTTCTTCAACCGATGGATGGCCCTGCGCAGTTGGAAAACATTGCTGCCGTAACGGCGTTCTGCCTTGAGAACCCGCGCTGGCGCCTAAGTCTTCAAACCCACAAGATGATCGGGATCCCATGAAAATCACCCAAGCGTTCACATTCGAGGCGGCTCACCGTCTTCCACACGTGCCGTCGACGCATAAGTGCCACCGCATGCATGGGCACTCTTATCGTGTCGAACTGCAGTTGAAAGGCATTGTCGATGCGAAGACCGGCTTTGTGATCGACTTTTTTGATGTGGAGAAGGTCTTCGGACCGGTTCTCGAAAGCCTCGATCATCATACACTCAACGATATCGAAGGTCTCGAAAACCCGACTGCAGAGAATATTGCGGTGTGGATCTGGAAAAAGGTCAAACCGCTCCTCGACGAGTTGAACTCGGTCAAGGTGTTTGAGACGCCGGCCTGCTGGGCGGAGTATGAGGGTGAGTAACGGGGAGCCTACCATGTCGTCGACGGCGTTAGTATTGTTTTCGGGCGGCCAAGATTCGACCACGTGCCTTGCTTGGGCACTCGATCGGTTTGAGCGCGTTGAGACGGTGGGCTTCGACTATGGCCAGCGTCACCGTATCGAGCTCGAATGCCGCGATTCACTGCGGGCTCAGATGCGCACTCTCAATCCTCTGTGGGCGGATCGTCTTGGCGAAGATCATACGATTTCTCTCGCCGCATTGGGCGAAATCTCCGATACCGCCCTGACGAGCGGCATGCAGATCGAGATGGCAGAATCGGGCCTTCCGAACACTTTTGTACCGGGTCGAAACCTGATCTTCCTAACCTTCGCTGCAGCATTGGCATATCGTCGAGGTCTGAAGCATATCGTCGGTGGTATGTGCGAGACAGACTATTCCGGTTATCCGGACTGCCGGGACGATACGATCAAGGCGCTGCAGGTGGCGCTCAATATTGGCATGGAGAAGCGGTTCGTCCTCGATACGCCGTTGATGTGGATTGACAAGGCCGAGACATGGCAACTTGCAAAGGATCTCGGTGGTCAAGCGCTGGTCGATGTAATCGTGAAGGACAGCCACACATGCTACCTCGGTGAGCGCGGCGCGCTTCATCAATGGGGTCACGGCTGCGGCACGTGCCCGGCCTGCGAATTGCGGGCAAAGGGATACGAAAAGTTCGTGGCGCAAGAAGTTTGAAAGTGGAGAGCGGGATGAATTCGCGAAACCGGCAATTGATCGAAGGTGCAGTGTTTTTGGCAGGCTTCGCCGCCTGTATCCCGCTTGCCAACTATATGATTGGCCACGTCGGCACGGTCTGCGTGCCGGACGGGCCATGCCTCATACCTGTGGGACCGGGCCTGACTGCGCCTAGCGGTGTGCTTCTGGTGGGCCTTGCCCTTGTGCTACGCGATCTTGTTCAGAGGCGCTTGGGCTTGATGTGGGCGATCGGCGCAATCATCGTTGGTGCATTCCTGTCGACGACCTTTACGGCACCTGCGCTTGCGCTGGCATCTGCGAGCGCGTTCCTGATGTCGGAACTCGTCGACCTGCTGGTCTTCACGCCTTTGCAGAGAAAAGGTCTCGTCAAAGCGGCCTTCGCCAGCAGTGTTGCCGGCCTCGTCGTCGACAGTGTGATGTTTCTTTGGCTGGCTTTCGGCTCTCTCGATTTTCTGGCTGGACAGGTTATGGGCAAATTGATCATGGTTGTAGCCGCGCTTCCAGTCCTGTTTTGGATCCGCAACCGAGACCGGCGATTGGGGCTGATGCCAGCATGACACAAGCGAAAGAGGAAACCCTAAGCTGCATTCGGGCCGTCTGGCAGGCTTTCTTTTACCAGGATATTTCCTTCTTTCCTCGCGTCGACGATAACCGCGCCCCAGGAAAACTCCGCACGCTCACCGCCAAAGAAGCGGTCAAGATCATCGCTGATCAACTCGATAGTCTCTCACCGGATCCGGTTGCGCTCGATGCTGAGTTGAAGCTCGCCCGCGAATCTCTCGATGAGGTGACAGCCCAGACGGATTATCAGGACGGAAAGGCGACTAGGCTACTGACCATTGTGACCTTTATGTCCGCCTTCTCCGGGCTGGCATTCAATCGCCTAGCTGACGGTTACCCAGTCTCGATGATTACTTGGACCGAACGCTGGCCGTCGATGAACAGTGTGCTCGTTTTCCTAAGCTACACGCTGTTCGCCGCATTCGCGCTACTCGCAACCGCTGGAGCTTTGGTAACATTCCATGCCATTAGAACGCGTTTCCGATATCCTAGGGAAGCGGCCAAGGACAAAAAGCCGAGTTCGATGCTCTTCTGGATAGGGATATCGCGAACTCAACCAGACCAGTGGGGAAAGGCGTTCGTCGATCAGAATGATCCTAAGAAAATCTCGGCTGACCTGAAAGCTGAGTATATAAAGAACTATATCGCTGAGACCTACCTGATCGCAGCTAAAGTCGCCGACAAGGTGAGGTTCCTAGAACCGGCTCAGCGGATCCAATCATTGGCCATCAAGGCGCTGTTCCTATGGATCATCGTTACCGCGCTTGTATTTTCCTTTGTCCCGTCAGCGAAAAAGGAGTCTAATTCGTTGATTCGAATCGAAACACCGAATTCGACTGTGTGTGTAACCGGTGGAAATGATGTCCCCACAACAGCAATTGTTAAGCCGTGCGGCACGACGTGATGAACTCCAGACGGCACCGCTGGTTTTCATCGATGCAGACAATACGCTCTGGGACACTGATGGGGTGTTTGCTGCGGCACAACTGAGCCTACTGGGGGCCGTTGAGAAGACAACTGGGCTCGCGGGGCCGGTCGAAAATCGACTTGAATTCGTACGGACCTTCGATCAGCAGCTTGCTCAGCAGCACCATTTGGGCCTTCGCTATCCACCGCGCCTCCTAGTTGACGCGCTGGCGCTTGGCCTCCGGGGGATGCCTTATGGCGAGGCAGCGCGTCAAGCCTGGACCCGCGGGGACGCTTCCCGTCTAGACCGCTCCGTAGTCAGCCAGATTGAGAGCGACTTTATCGCCGACATATCAAAACAGCCCGTCCTTCTTACCGGGGTCTCCAGGGGCTTGCGAGAACTCTCGTCCATTGGAGCTATACTGGTAGTTTTCACCGAAGGAAGTCGTAAGAGGGTCGTACGTACGATCGAATTTCACCAACTCGGCGAGTTCATTTATCGAGTGTTCGAAGCGCCTAAAACGGTACGCATGTTTGAGAGGGTGAAGAAGTTAGCATCGGCCGATCAAAGGATATATGTGATTGGTGACCAGCTTACGCGCGATATTCAGCCGGCGAACGAAGCGGGCGTCACGACAATCTACATACCCAGCGGGTTTCAGCCGAAGTGGGAATCTGAGGCTGAAAGCCTACCGACGTTCCAAGCCCATTCTTTCGATGAGGCCGTGGCCTTTCTTCTTCGTTCAGAAGGCTGAGATCGGCTAGCCGCGTAACCAGCCGAATATTACTTCGTGCTACGTAGCATTGCAGGTCGACCAACCTGACATCCGATTAGAGTGGGAATGCGCTCAACTTTTCGCTCTAGGCTTTGTCATTTGACTGAGTCGATAACTGCGCGAAGAATACTGGCTGTTCCCTTACCCTGCGGGAGTATCAAATCCCGACCTCCCATAGCGTCTTTGATGCAGTAATATGCTGCATGGCTGCTGCTACGCCACGCGAAAACAAAATAGTCTGCATTCGCTGCTAGGTTTGTTAGCTTTTCGGTCGCAACCGTGTCGCCATTCAAAACGACCGTCACGCCCGGGAAGATCGCTTCCAGTTCGCTTTTAGCACGCGCACCAGCTGCTTCCACAAGTGTATAGATACCAATCGTCTTGCCATTGAGACTAGGAAGCTTCTGCTCTTCCGAGGTTTCATCGACTTTCGCAACCAGGCCAAGAGCATTAAAATCGACCGCGTAGTCTTGCGAAAGCGTTATGAATGATTGGCGCTCATCGTGCCGCAATCGGTGGGCAAATCCTTGAGCCTTCCTGATAACCAGATTGAAGAATTGATCTCGTGCTGCGCGTGCGGTTTCCGAGGGAGTGGACGTCACCGCCAGAGCTTCAGCCATGTCGAGAGCCCACGCTAGATGAACATAGGAGGCTACGCGCTCCTGAACCTCGCTAACAATTTCGATAAGCGATAGGTATTCTTGGGTCGTCATACTTGACGACGTGAGATCCACCGTAAGCTGGTACAGAAGAGCAAGATCCACCTTCGATAGGCTTTCATCCATACCGATAATCATGCACAGATTGATAGCGATCGGTCTGGCGGACGATCCCATGGAAAGGTCGTTGACGAAGGCCGCGTAAATGATTGGCACCACTTGGCGAGCGAGTTGAAAATCGCTGGTCAAGAAACCTATTGCATCGGCGAAATTATTGGCGGCATTGATGTCCCCAAGTATCGAGGACGTCTCCCAAGTGATGGCGGCATCTGCAGGAGGCGGAGTTCGATCCCCCAACTGCAGACCATGAGCCCAAGTCAGCCAGTCAGTGGCCCGAACCGTCGCGGCGGTCTCACTGGCAGCCGCCGAGTTGATGATTGGTTGGTGGTGACGATCTGATAGTGCTTCGTAGCTGGCTCTTATTTTGGAGGGAAGCGCTTCGAACAGACTGCCCGCGCCTCGAATTGCCGAGGCCAACTTGTCAGTGATTTCCGGCGTATCAATAAGCACTGCACACATAACAGCACGGGCTAATGACCGAGACGTTGGCGGGCACTCCAAAAAAAGCACAAACGCCCTATCAAGTTGATGATCATTAAAGGCCGCCTCGGCAACGGACAACAGATCAACCGGGTCCTCGACGGCGGATGGAAGTGCAATAATCGCATCGAATGGAGGCTTCAGCCGTTCTACCGGAGAAAGCAGATCGGCCAACTCTCCTAGGATCAGAGCGTTGGGTGTGTCTTGGCACTGCTCGTAAAGTATAAACGCCTTAACGACGCGCTCTGTCCGCACGCCGCGGCGCGATGCGAATAGCCGTGGATACCTTCCCCCAAGATGTTCGACAAACGCCGCTTTCAGCGCATCCGGGTCCTCAGTTTTCTCGACTGCATCGAGATGCATCCGGTAAAGAGCTTCAATGAGATCGGCCACAATCTGCGGCGGGAGAGCGAGGTCCGACAGGTTTTTGATGAGCCAATGATCGTGTGCAATTTCTCTCCAGAGGCCCAAGCCGGCGCGAAACCGGACCTCGAGGTAGCGGAGATTTTCATCGCTCAAACGACCGGCGTCCCGCAACTCTTCGAGAAGGGCAGTCGCATTAGTCTCATCACGCAGCAACAAGGCGCGGTCAAACTCTGCGCGAACCGTTCCAATTGGCCTTTTTACTAAAGCGTCTGTCGCCGGCTTTCTCGATAGAACTCCGGCCATCGTGACGAGACCATCAGAAATCCGACGATTTTGCTCTGGGCCGCCTCCCGTGAAACGAAAGACGGTTGCTCCGAACGCCGATCGCAGAATCGCGGCTAAGGGGTCCGCCATCGAGGATGATGTGATCTCAAATCGGGAAAACCAAGTGAGCCCGAACCACGCCATAAGCAGATCGCGCAACTCATCACTGCGGTCGGCGCGTTGCGCAACCGCGTACCATCCTGTCACCCCACCATCTCGGACAAATGGGAGGACTAACGGAGCCTTTCCATCAGCCTCTCCCAGTAGGGCAAGCCAGGGTCTAAGAACCTCAGCAACGTCTGCGGGCTCCGCACCGTCGGAGATGGTTGACCAAGCCAGTCCATTGGGTGGCGCAAAAAATTCCTCTAGCCACCCTTCGTTTAACATTGTCATGATCTCAAATCGCTCGCTCTAAATAGGATTCGAAAGCGAGGCGGGCCTGCGCAATTGACTGAGGAGTAGTATCGTAAATCACGTGTTCGTCGTTTATTTCCAAACCATTATAGGTAAAATTCATGGATCCTGTCAGAAAACCTCGAGAAACTAGCATGCCCTTCGTATGTAGTTTTTTTAACCTGACTACCGTGAGCTTCTCCAACATTCCTAGTTCCTTTACGCCGTCTTCGAGAAGGGCGAGGAGCGGATCATTATGCTTGTCAAAACTGGTTGCGATACCGAGCGACGTTCCGCGCGACATCAGATAAATCAAGACTTCAACAAGCCGAATTTCCCGCTCACCCCAATCGGGATTAAGAGATGTAAACCCGGAAGCACGGTTGTCGAGTATGACCACGTTGCTGATCCAAGGACTTACCAGCCAAACCCGTTGACCACTGGCGGCTAGCATCTCCGAAAGGATCATTTGTTGAATCAGTTCGCGGATGAGATTCTGACTGGTCACCGCGCTCTTAAAAATGCGACGTGTCGTGAATGTCATTGCAGAGCCTCCGCGATGTCGACATCCACCTCAAATTGGTCTCCGACGCGCCGAATCGCTTGAGTTCGAGCGAAGACAGACAGATACTGCGATTGCACGGGGTTGGTAGCGAGAAACGATAATGCGTCTGCAACCAGTTCGCTCTGATAGATGGAGCAGATCAACGTTACGGCACCGCCAACCGCCAGGTGCTCGAGGCAGTTCTCGCGCCACGACGGATCAGTCAAACTTACAATATGGGCCGCCTCAGGCAAGTGTGGCCTGACGAGCAGAGGCTCAGGGCTGGGAAGTTCAGAGAAGCTGGAATAGATTCCCAAACCGGCCTGTCTAATGTGAGCGCCCCGAGGCCAGAGCAGTCCGTATATCGCACTGTAGCGCCACTGCTCTGGGTTGATGTTCGGTGCATCGATGCCGATCGCGTTCAATGCCTCGTCTAGTTGATCGCCTCGTGAAAGACGGTAAGCGATAACTCTTGAGTCGAGTTCCACGCCCAAGCGAGCCTCTTCGTCATCCCATAGGGCGAGTGCGTTAAACAGAAAATGGTCGGTATCCTGGCTTGAACCCGGCCGTATCACTCGATTGGCAAGCGCCACGACAAACGCGTGCGACGTGATGTAGCCTCGCTCAGCGAGCACATGCCTGAGGCGAGAGAATGCTTGATGGGTCGCTTCTGCACCGGTCGCGCCTCGCATATCTCCCAATGCTTCAGCAAGAGGGCTATCAATCGCCTCAGTGATCGCATCTCGAACAAATCGGCGTAGCTGAAAATCGGTAAGCGCGAAATCGTTGTCGCGGAGAGACGCAGTCATTAACGTGAAGAACCGACGCGGATCTTCCGAATAAACGCGTTGTATTTCCTCGATGTGCCCGTTGCCACCGGGTGACAACTCACTGATCCAAACCTCACTCGGCGCATTTCCGGCATAGACATCAAGCTGCTCCCGTGGACCGGGATCGATGTCGATTACTAAATCCGCTGTATCTATGTCTGGGCATAGACTTTGGATAACGTGAACTGTTGCGGCAGCCACAGTTGAGGCAAATCGCTTCCGCAACCATCCTTCCCAAGAGTTGTCTCTAGGCTGAAACAGTACGCCAGACAGAGATAACAGGCTGGAGACCAGCCTGGGATCGGCAAGGTGCACCGCAAGCTCCTGGCGCAATCGGTCCTGTTGATTCCCAATGGCATTCGCGTCGTCGACGATCGGTGATTGGAAAAGAATGTTAAGCGTCTGATTGAGATCGAGGTCTGCCTCTCCCCTTTCGAGATTGCTTCTTGCTTGTTCTATGTTGATTGATTTAGCGATCGCCTCATTAGTCAGCGTTGCGATAAGGAGGTGCGCTAGCCAGTCCCTTGCAAATGGGTTGTCGACGGCGGCGAGATAGGCACCGTTTCTTGCCTCGTGATGGAAATAGGCGGTGCGCAAGGCGCGGTCGAGCGGTGTCCCCGCTGCCTCAGTTTCGCACCACAGATCCTCCGGTATCGAGAGTTTCAATCGCACGGCGTCTACGCTGAGTGCAAAGCCCAGCGCGGCTGACAGCTGATCGTGCTGAAAGTGGAATTCTTTCCGAACTGTTGTTCCATCTTGAAACTGAATGCTTGCATCACTTCCGAGCGCCATTCGTCGCATCTCGATTGGACTCTGGCTTTGGTGAGTGAAAAATGTGAGGTCATCCACCAATTGCGTCCAACCACTGCCTTGCGGCATTGCGAACGTCTGCCCGTTCATGCGAGCAACAATCTGTGTACGCCACCGCAGTCGCGCGTTCGAGGTGTCCACGACCGACTGCGGTGGAACTGCCACAAGGTAACGGCGTGGCCGGTAGACGGGGATGCGGACAGCATTACCGGAAACTTCGATCAACCAAGAACCCGCAGGCTCCGCAACTACGCAATCTTCCAAGCGTAGCGCCTGTTCTATTGCAGTGTCGAGTTGCGGTGGAGCGATCCAATGGCGCTCTCGTTCGTCCCGTAAGCCGAAGCGTCTTGAGACCCGTCCGGGCGCGAAATCGCGCATCGCTTGCCCGATCGGCATAGCTACGACGTTATCGTTTCCCGGACGAGTTGGGGGTGGCAGGTAAATCTGGACCTCAGGAAGGTTCAGATTGCTGAAAAGGTTCTCAGGCACAAACTCGGGAAGAGGTGCGTTCCGTCGCCACAATTCCCCGCCTTCCTGTCCTCGCCAAAGCCAATTGCTCTCAAGTCTGCGAAGGGCCGTAGGGATTACCTCGGTGAGGAGCGGACGTGGTTTTTCCCACATCACCGCCTGGATATCGCCGGGATCGGCGTCTAGCGACCGCCGCAGAAAATCGGCCAGCCGATCCTGCTCCACAGGCGACACGAGGATTCGACGCAAGATACGTGCGAGACGTCTTTGTCGATCACGAACTGTGGAATTGCTGCCGGGTCCTGCAAGGTCTTGCCAGATACTTGAGCGATCAGCCCATGTCGAAAGGCTTAGATAGTCGAACATAGCGTAAACCGCTTGCATTCGAAGAACGTAGCGATTTTTGATCGGAAGCGAGCGCGCAGGCAACTCTGGATCGAAGAGCAAATCATAGTTCTGGTACGAGATGCGGTCCCGACCATAATCTGATAGGACAGCGATCGTCCATGGCCGCATCTGTCGTGATCGTCCAGCCCGGCCTTTGCGTTGTAGAAATTGTGCAACGTCTCGCGGGGCCTTGTGTTGAACGACAGCCCCGACGCGGGGATCATTAAAACCTACCTCCAATGCTGCAGTTGCAACAATGACGTCATGATCGCTGCCGACACCTGGATCCATCGACATAACGCGTCCGATGGACTTGCGATCGGGCGGCTGGAGGCTATGCCCGATCTCTGTCGCCATCCGCCAGTCTTGACCGTCTAGTTGGCGGGCTTCTACGGTCATTGGGAAACGAAGCGTCGCAAGTCCCCCTCCGGGCTTTCGTCTTTGGTCTACCGCACCAGTTCGATCTCTTCCTTCTGCGTCTAGAAGAGAGAAGTACATCCGGTTCGTGACATCAATGTCATCGGTAAAGACGAACAGCCGCTCTCCGATCAAGCCCCCACTTTTGCGGACAGATGGTTGGTCGAGCATTCGCGAAATCAGCATCGACGTCTGAATTGTTGTTGAGAGGAGTGCTGTCCGCGATACAGGGTCACCGCGGAGGGCGAGCATGTATTCCGCCCCTTCAGCAATCATCTCACTCGCCGCAGGCGCAATTTCAAAGCACGCATCTTCTGTTAGACCTGTGAGCTTCGCAAAAAACCTTTCGCCGTCCTTGAGCGTTGCCGAAAGCCCAACAAATGAGACCGCTCGGCCCAGGATCGAACGCCAGCGCCGAATCAAGTGCGCAACCTGAGATCCTGAAAACCCGGCATACGTGTGCACCTCGTCAAGCAGCATCATCTCCACGGGGCGAATTGCCCGGTCGCCAATCCCAAAGAGATGGCGAGAGTCACCGTCACCCATCCGCCGATTGAGCATTTCTGTCGTCGTAAAGAGAATATCCGGGCTATCGCGCTTCAGCCGTTCACGGGTGAGAACGATCTCATCACTTTCGATCGAGTTGCCGCATACGGTGCAACAAAGTCGCTCCTGTTTTGCGAAACGATCTACGTCTGGCCACATCATGTCACCCCTACACTCTTCGGTGGGGCAACGAACGTAGTCGCAAATCAGGCCAGTGCCCGTTTGACGCCACCCTGAGCGCGTTTCATGCGCATATGACGCGGAAGTCGGCGTGGGGCCAAAGAACGTACCAATCAGAATTTTTCGACGGCCTCTGCTGAGGAGCATTGAATCGAGGCGACGCGCCTGTGCATAAACTTCCGCAAATTGATCCTTTAGAAGTTCATTTCGGGGGTACAAAGCCAAGACCTTAACCCATCGTGCCGCCGATGGATCAGCCTCAATATGGGCAGCAACTCTGGAGAGAGCTGGCAAGTAAAAGGCAAGCGTCTTGCCACTACCCGTGCCGGCGCTGACGAGAGTACCTGTTGACCGCCCGGCGGCAAAACTAGACAATATCCTAGAAGTGGCCTGCACCTGAAACTCCGCGAGCCGCAATCTCGGGCCGTAACTCTGTAGCAGGGCAGTCAGTGCACGTCGCGCGACGGGATCGCGAGGCGTTTCGTCAATTTTCTTCAATGCTTCGTCGCATGTGAGATGACGGTCCGGATAACGGCGGCGGCGCCAAAGGAACCGGAAATCGGCCACAAGCGTCGGGGCCATCCGCCAGCCCGTCGGTCCCTGGTGTCTTGGAAAAAGCTGCCGAAGGCGAAAGCTGAGGCGCACGGCCTCCGCCATGCGGGATCGGTATCGCGGCGTCTGAGCGTCACCGGCATTGTACAAGAGTGCGCGATCGACTAACGCAGTGATCACTTCCGCCGCGCTGAAGTAACTCGTTGCTTCCCTGTTTGGATCATCGAGAATAGGATCGATAATTTCGGACAAATCGCCGACAGAAAGATAGCCGTCGACAAGCCCCCCAGTTGAGCAACCGCGCTTCTATTTGCTCAACGCTATCAAGAACTGCCGTGAGGAGATTAATATCAGCAGTCATAAACGACTCGGAACGATACGGTAGCTTTCAAAAGCATGGTTTTCCTTCAGCCAGTTTATGACTGCTTGATTGAGGTGGTCCAGCGGCGCACCCCCTGATTGGACTTTATCCAGAAAGACTTTGACGTCAGCCGGAACCGTCAAGTCGAACTCGCCGGCAAGCTCGGTCAATTCCTTGGCCAAAAGGCGAGCTTGATCAATATCGCTTTGCTTTTGTGGCAGCGTGTCGAATGCAGATCTGAGCGCCTGGTATTTCGCTTCATAACGGCGATAGACGTCTTGGTTTTTCTCGGTGCCCGCCATCCGGCGTAGAAAGACGGCCGGTGCGTCACCCGTAAAATTCTTATCTCGGTAGTCTTTCCAACTGGCCCGAGCCTCATTTCCGAGGTCAGAGGTTGCGTCACTTAGCGCCTTGATCAGATTCGACCAATGACTTCCCTTCTTCAGGGACTTCGAGTTGGAATCCTTTGCAAAGCTTTCGCGCATTGCGGATGCTCGCGACCGTGAAACTGCTAAACTGTTAGGTATATCAACCTTTATGCTACCCGACGTAAGAACCTTGCACTGCGTGAGTGCGCGATCGAGAGCCTCGACTTCGCGGGTCAGGTCTTGTTTCAACCCGGTGAGGAGGCTTGTTTCTTGAACGTCTGACGCAATTGCGTTTAACGATGTGAGCCGTTTTCGAAGCGCGGATAACGTTGCAGGCAAATTCTCGGTCATCTCATGCCTCCACGGCGAGATCGGCGTTGATAATACGATCAAACACTTCGGTGATTTCGGCGACAACGATGGCAGGATCAGATTGACGACGGCTTTCTTCCTGACGCACGACGCGTGGAGTTGCTTGAGATACGAGTTTCTCAACAGTCTGGAGGAACGATAACGTCCGGTTAATCAATCCAAGATCCAACGCTCCAAGAGAGTTTAGAACCTTTGGCAAATCATCCCGTGTCGAACCGTCCAGTATTGATGCAGCCCCAACCAGTTCTGCATAGCGGCTACCTTGAAATTCGGCGAGATCCCGCTCGAACGTAACGATTTCGATATTGGCTTGTGCCGGCCAGCATTGGGTCTGATGGAGTAGTGCCACAACGTCTTTAACGTCGGCAATAAACTGGTTTTTGTCCAGTTTCTCGTCGGCAAGGAACTCACCAACGTCTTGCTGGAATCTTTTGATCAATCCCAAAACTCCCTGTATGCGACTCCATATCCGATCATCAGAGATCGTGGGAAGGAATGTACGGACCTCGTCGGGTATCCCTTCCATCACCTTCGGCCGATCTTCGGCTTCCATCGTTAGAGCATCGAAAAGCCGCGGCGTATCCACTGCATACGCCTTGCGTCCGGTATCGCCTTGATAGCTGACGCACCGGTCCCGGAGCGCATCCTGCAACAAACTACGAATCGGGCGACTTCCCGTTCCGTTTAGGGCATGATTGCGGAGTTGGTCCCAATGCGGTTCAACACTCGCGCTGTCGAAAGAGCGGGCGGGATCAAACATTCCGGCGAGGATTGATCCGGGACTAGACACCTTTAGAGGCGGCTCCATTCCGCAAATGCGCGCTTGAGTAAGAAGCGCATTGCCTATGGCGCTCGCCGCCCCTCGCGCATCGGCAATGAGGATTGGCTCCAGTTGCTTCCGAAGGCCTTCTATAAGGTTGACTGCCGCAATGTAGTCGTCATCACCCTCGGGATAATCCCAATGGTTTCCGTGATGCTTGTGACGGAGGACCGCCAGGAAGGCTTCGCGAAGCGTACCATCCTCATCCGTTTGTTCTTTGCAAACGAGCAGCACAAGGCCGCCGTTCGGATTGCTAAATGAGCCTGCAATGAAAAGCGAGTTGGCCTGAATCTCAGTATCTCGAAGTCTGAGACGGGTCGAATTTACTGAGGCAGCAAGCATAGAAACGATCGCGTTTCGCAACGCTCTTGAGTCCGCCTGAGAGAGGCGCTCATTGTTAGTTGCCCATCGGTCGAGTTTCCCCCGCCATTCAGTCAGAACCCGGTCTTGGGTCGTTTGCTCGTTCGTGGTTTTTACCTGCGTGGACTGTGAAGAGGCCTTCAGTGGAGCAACCGCCGCTGCTGCAGTGGCAGATTCTGACTGCCTCTCAAATTTAGCAGAGGTAATTTCCTGCGGAGTTGGCAGGCCGAAAGTATCGAAGATTACTGGCGAAACACGCGAAAGGGTTTGAACATCCAAAGCATCACCACCCCAGATCGACAATGCGCTCTGAAGCCGGCGTTTGGTTGACTCTTGTGCGTTCGTTTGCCGTACGAGTGATGCGAGATATCCGTTCGGCTGCAGACCATGATACTGGGGAGGAGGAAACTCGCCTCTCAGGAATAAATCGCGATCAAGGAGAGTGGTACGGAGGATCTCATTGATAATACGGCGAGGGTTAAACACCAGACGGCCACCTGCCTCCATCAAATGATAGCCGACCAAGCGCGAGATTGCATTTCGATTGAAGGGAAATAAGGGATCGCCCGCCTTGGAGAAACCGAATGCTTCTAGGCGGCCCGCCGCATCTTCACCTTGGCTCTCATCCACCCAAGTTGGGAGCCAGTCCGTTAGCGAGGCGGTCCGCTTGTCAGGCTGAAACTTTGCTTTAAGTTCGGCTTGCCCCCAACGCGCCGCATTCAAATAGGCCCCAATCATCTCCACCGCAGAGTCTGTGATCTCCTCGTTACTTTGTTGGGTTTGTCCAACTGCCCAGACCCGCTGCGCCCTTGTGAGGATTGTTTCGCGAGAGGTGAGATAACCATCCGTCAGTGCAAGCGCGGTACGCATGGTAGCGTAGATTTTTTTGCCATCGCGCGTACCCTCTTGAATACAGACGTTCAATAAGGCTTCCTGAATTCCAGCAAGTGCTGCGAAGTCTTCGACCAGGAGAACCAAGTCTTTCCCATCACTATGAAGCGTCTCGCGCACGCCCAGGATGATGTCCTGTAGGGTCAGGCCACCGCTAGCTTGTTCGAGGCGGAAGACGTGCCCAATAGCGTGGTCAACGACTGAATTAAGAAGTTTTACGATTGCATCACGTCGTTCCGGGTCGGCCACCGCGATTTGGGAAAGATAGTAGTGTCGAACCGGATGCGCCGCGTCGCTTATTGCCACATCTTCGGGCAACAGCAGATCCTCAGGAAAGAACTGCGTGTCCGCCTCGCCGCCAATACTCTCCTCGTCCCTGCCCTTGATCGCTCTGCCTATGATCCGACTGAACACCGTCTTGGCATAGTGGTCGTGGAGCACAGCGTCACGGAATAGCTTTGGCAAGCCGTCCGCATGGCCGATTAGCGGTCTCAGTTCCGGACCGCGACTCGCATCCTGCAAAAGCTGCGCACGCAAGTCCTTGGCTCTTTCGGCCAATGCATTCTGAAGTTCGGCCACGAAACGAACTATAACCTGGTTCGTATCAACCTCGGCCACCGCACGGTTCAGTTCATCACGCGGCTTCGCGTAGCGCGGATTGTCGGCAAGCGGTTCAAGGATAAGTTCAACGACCTTCCGTAAGCTTGCGCTTTTCGGAATTCGAATGACAAGGTATTTGTCCGACCGGTTAAGCTTTTGGAGTTGCGCGTCGAGCCATCGAACAACATGCGACTTTCCGGCGCCAGATGCACCGGTAATCGGGCAAAGAATGTAACCACTCGGGACATCATCAGTGAGAAAGAAGTCTAGGAGTTGCTTTTCCGTGACGACTGACTCACGATTTGTAACCGCAGCGCGAGCAATCAACGGCGTTGGTTGATGCACCGCCAGAAGGATTGAAACATCCGCGGTTTCAGCTTCGTTCTTGATGCATGCGTTCACTTCGTCGGCCGCCGGCCAGTAGCCTTCCAACATCACTTGGATCCCCGTCTAGAAAGCTCAACGTGCGTGAAATCTCGCCAGCGCCGCCGATTGCGACCCGTGAGTGTGGCACCTTCGCCAGTATCGCTGAGTTGCTGCAGTCGCAGTGTACCCTCTCGTTCCAGGCGTTGAAGTGCCCGTGATAGAGATGTCGAAAGGGTACCCGCCTCCGGTTTTGGCCAATTGCTTTCCTTTAACACACTTTCGACCTCCCGACGGTATTTGCCACCATCAAGAACTGGCAGCGCAAGGGCGATCCTTTCGAGAAATTCTCCGGCAATCAAACGAGGTGCAGATCCAAAGACATCAGGAAGGACGTCGCGCAACGCTTCGGTCGGATCGACTTCCCAGCGGTTTGCTTCGCGCGCAAATCCAAGAAATGGCATCCAAGAATTCAAGCCGTTCCAACGCGTGTCGTTTTGCACGATCGTGATTGCAGTCGGATCAATCAACTGCTCATTGACCAACGCCTCCAATTCGCGCGAGGATTGAGGGAGTGTATACACATCTTGCGCCAGCATCCATGCGACCGCTCGAGTGAAGTCAGCACTCTTCGCCCCTTCGGCGTCCCAGAACCGCTCGTTGTTTTCGGGATCGAGAACGACGGCTCGCGCTATTCTTGGCAGTCGCTCTTCTGCTTTGTCATGCTTAGAGCCCAGCATGGTCCGATATGGTTCGGCTAGCGAAATCACGCCATCCGACTTGCAAAAAAGGCCAAGTTCTCTCCAACGCAAGACGGTATTTTCGAGTTGAGTGGATATCACGCTGTCCAAGTTGGCGCCGCAACTCAAAAGCAACTGCTCTTCGTCGCGGGGCGAAAAGCGAATTATACTGCGCACTAAAACGATGAGTACGTTGAACAGCCCGTCGTTCTGCTGATTGAGTATAGTCACGACCTGGCTCCACGTAGAAATTGGTCAAGATTCAGAGTGTTTGTTCCTGTATCACCAACATTGCGTAATGGATGATGGGGATCAGACGCCGTGCGTGCGGCTAAAATGACGTGCAGCGGTCTAATGAGGTCGAAGAGAAATTTATTGATGCTTCCGTCGGATTTGGTCAAACGGGGCAAGTGATAACGGGCCGACTGGCGGCTTTCCTCCTCCGTATCTTGGATGAACAAGAGACCGCTTGGAGTTAGCCGATGAAGAGACCTCAGCCGCGTCTCCCGCATTCGATATCCGGGGTCGACGCCGATTTCTTGAATACCGAAAGTTGAAACCATGGCCTCGAGAACAGAATATGCGGTGGCGTCGTCCAACAATTGAGGAGAAAGAAGTAATACTGGCTGGCTGAGATCAAGGTGCGGAAAACGCCGCGTCCACGCACTCATGTCAAAGGTGTGGTTACCGGCGATGCCCATCGCGATCGGCTCCGCATAGTAATTGCTAATATGTCCCTGGGCCCGATCAGCGGGGCAACCGCCGCATGCCTTGGAGACCACAACCGTTCGCCCCGGTGAATGATTGCGGTAGAGACGATCGAGCAATGTTGAGAATTCTTCTGTTCCCGATAGGAGCTCATGGAGCAATCGCTCGCCGTTACGCGATGCGTTAAATGCGCGAGATCTCTCTATGGCGATTGCCGTTGTAAACTCGGCTTTTTCGAGATGCTCCATGAGCTTCAAGCGCACAATTGTATGCCGAAAATACTCAGGCCAGCCCCCTTCATCCGTAACATCGCTTGTATCTTGAGAGAGCGATTCGAATTCGGCAAAGCGCTGGGGCGGTTGAGAACGGAGCTCAATCATATTTGCGCGCGCCATCATAATCAGCGTGCGCATGTTCCAAGCTTGGTTGTAATCGGACTCCTGCCGCAGGCGCTCAGGGACACTGCCCAAATCGATTTCGAGCAAGAGACCGAATTCATCCAGCTTTGTACTCTCTCCAAACATGGCTTGCCACCGTTCGAAGGCGAGATCGTCACTGATTAGGGATGGAGAAGCTATCGATTTTGCGACTTGGAGATCCGATTCCCCAAAGATGAGAAACGAAGCGGAATGGCAGCCATCACGTCCGCCTCTCCCAACTTCCTGATAGAACCGGTCAACTGTTTCAGGCACTGTCACATGCAAGACGGTTCGCACATCGCGCTTGTCGATTCCGACCCCGAAGGCTGAAGTGGCCACTATTCCGTCGAGTTCGTTATCCCCCCATTGATCTATTATCCGCTTCCGTTCGGAAAAAGACGTCGATCCGTGGAAGCACGCTACGCGTCGATAGCCTTGTCCCCTGAGAATTGTCAGCCAACTCTTCGCGTCTTCCTGTTTTGTAACATACAAGATAAAGGGACGCGGCGCGTGCCTCAGCGTTTCCAACACCTTGCGCCGTTTTGCTTCTTGGTTGTCTTCTCTATGGATCCAGTATTGAGGTTCCGGTCGAAGATAGATAGAGGAGACAAGGCTAACGTTCTTGGCAGGGCCAAATAAAGAGTCGATTGTTCCAATAGTCTCGGGGGTAAGTGTTGCCGACATTAGTATCGTACGGAACGGCGTTGTAGGGCATGCACCTAACAATCCGCGTCTGATACCTGCCAACATTTGAAACGCCGGGCGAAAACCATCTCCCCATTGGCTGATAAGGTGTGCCTCATCGATGACAAGATATGCGAGCAAGCTAGCACGGGCAGCGTCATACAGTGCAGGCAGCAACGCTCCGACGGCCGCTTCTGGTGAGCAGTACAGGACGCCTTGCCGACCCTCACGGATCGCGGACTTGATTGTATTTCGAGAGTCTTCGGTAAGATCGGAATGCCAAGCCAGCGGATGCACGGCACGCGACGGATAACGCCGCTTCAGCAGATGTTCCATTTGCCGAGCCTGGTCGAGCACTAGAGCTGTGGTGGGGATGATACACAGCGTCAACCCTCCTTCGAATCCATTTGCAAGAACCGGCGCTTGGGCGACGAAACTCTTCCCTGATCCCGTCGGGAGCCCGACGATTAACGTCTCTCCGGGCGGCAACAGCAAGGCACTGCGCACTGCTTCCCGTTGACCAGGAGACACATACTCGTCAAACCCGCTGACTTCGCCAAGAAAAGGATCGATCGGCCGTTGTAGGTTTCGTCTTACATTGAACTCTTTGAATACGTCTTCGAAGACAGGCCTGTCAGTCTCATGAAGCCACTCGGGTTCCCATCGATGAGCGTCAATTATGCCGAACCCATCGCGTTCGCTGTGCAGGCGGATCCCGTACCGAGCCCACTGGCTTGCGTTTGGCCAGCCTTTGTCGATCGGAACGCGAAGGTTTGCAAAACGTGACCCCTTCTGGCCTTCTCGGCGCAGGACGTGCCGAGCGAGCGCCGCCATATCGTCTACTGCAACGAGTCGGCCCGCCGCTCGGGATTCGCTAAGGATCTGGCAGATGCGATCGAATATGCCATCTATCCCGCCTGCCGACAGATCTGCGCGATCAAGATCAGCAAGCGTTTCCTCAAGGCCAGCGAAATCCATTTTCATGAGCCGCCACCGAGTTGGTCAGCTAGTGCCGAGTTCTCAGTCAAGAATACCGCCCCGATGGTCTCTAACCGGATGTGTGGCCGCTTTATCCCCTCGATCATCGCCGCCGCCAAGTCGCGCTCGAATGCGAGGGAATTCTTGTCATTTGTGAGGGCGCGTCGGGAACGAGTTTCGAGTTGGCTCAATCGGCGATAGTCAATTTCGGCGGCACTTCGCTCTGCGAGCCTCAATCTTTCAATGAAATCTCTATTTGCTCGGAGATGAGCTTCCGCTGCAGCCCTCGACTTCGAGCAGAAATCGGCCCAATGGGTCAACTCATCTATTCCGAAGCGTTCCAGACGCGGCCAACGATACGGATTTACGTTGATATCGTAGTGGCTCGTTCCCTTTGTAGGTTGATACGGACGTTGGAGGACATCTCTGAGGGATTGGTTAGTGACCTCAGCAAAGGTGCTATCAAGCCAAATCGAGGAAAAGGCGGGAGCGAGTGCGATGTCACCCCTTCGGCGGAGTGCAGATTGGGCCGCAGAACCCGCTTTGCCGTACTTGGCTAGCACGGCCTCGAGTGGTTCAAGATTTGCCTCAACGAGAAAATCGAATCGAAGGAAGACATCTGCAGATTGAGACGGTTTGTAACTGGGATCAACACGCAACATTGCGAACGATCGACCGCGATCATCTGCGTCGGTGATACTCGAGAGGCCCGACAGAAAAGGGTCGCCATACCGCAGCAAGCGCGTGTGCTGACTGCGGCCTACTTTGCTGATCGCAGTCCGGCGTTGGAAGGTATTGGGAAAGGTCTTCACGACGCGGGAAAATCTGGTTTCCGGCGCAAGGTCGACACTGTCGGAGCATGCGTCCATGAAAGTTTGCAGCGGTATGAGCGTGTGGGATCCACCAGTAGCAAAGCGGTATCGGAAAGGTGCTGTGTGATCCTTCTTGTCCAGTCCAGCGGCAACTAGGCGCTCGAACAGGAGCGTGCGTTCAAGCCAAAGCGTTGTGTCATGAGCTATCTGGCTCCAATCGCCGTCTACTTCGCTCAGCCTATCCACTAGATCTGACGAAGGTGTAGAGAGCGCATCGAGGGCATCTTGCTGATCTATCGCCCTAAACTCCTGTTCGACAACTCCTTTGTCCCCCGCGTGTCGCAGTGTGAGATCCTGCAACGCCTCGGTACCGCTGTTGAAAAGAGCGGGAATTAGGTCACGTACTGTCTGGTCGATCAAATATTGGAGGCTTGCAACCGAGCGGTGGAAGACTTTGAGAGCATTCTCGAGATACTCTGTCCACGCCACTTGAAATTCATCGTCTTCACAAACCAGCACTACAGAACGTACGGTCTGTCCCGAGCCGTAACGATCAACGCGACCAAGACGCTGTTCAACTCTGTTGGGATTGAACGGCGTGTCGTAGTGCACGACGACCTTGCGCCCGCCTTGAAGGTTTAGTCCCTCTTCCGCTGTTCGATCGCATATCAACACGCAGTGGTCTGGATCGTCGTTGAACTGCCGCCACTGGTCGCTTGTTTGGTCATGGCGATCAACAGGACGTCGAAGATTGATCCGAAGACGTTTGGCCAAAGCATCTGCTGTGGCGACGTCGCTGCAGAAGACGACGCATTTGAAGCGCCCCGAAACTAAGCGCTCAAGGGCTTCCGACAGGGCACGATATCGATCATCAAAGATCCCGCCCCGGCTTATGGTAGAACCGATTGACGCAGGCGTGCTTAGATCGACGGCGGCTGGGTCTGGAATTGCGTACTCGGATGCCTTTTCCAACATCCTATGAAACTCTTGATAATGATTTGTCCACGCCCCGTCGTCTCTGCCGTCCAGGTCCGACGCTTCTTTGAAACGCCAGTTGTCCAAGGCACGAGTAAACGCTGCTCTGTCCTCACTTTGGTAGCGAAAAATATCCGCTCCTGCTCGGTCGGGGGTCAACCCAACGACGTTTCGTCGACGATGTCTTAAGATGCGTCGGTCAAGGCGATAGATTTCGCTTAGATGAGCGCGCGTGCGATCTATCGCCTCGATGAGCTCAGGATCGTCCTCCATCGGCATCGTTCCTATCGCCTCGCGGAGTCGACGGACGTGGTTTTGCAGAACAACATCATCAGGAAAAAGGTTCGAGATAACGTCTATCGAATAATCAAGATAAAGAGCGTTTTCCGGAATTAGGCTAGCAACAGCCTCCGCGAGTTCCTGCCGCCCAGCGATTCTTTTCTTCAAGGCGTCGACGTCGTCCAACCTATAGGTATCCGGGTCGAGTAAATGCAGCATCGCGAGAAAGCTCGCTTCATTGTGAAGAATAGGGGTTGCTGACAGCAACAGTAAACGCTCGGCCGAAAGCGCGGCCGTTCTTATTGCATTAAAGATGGCCGGGTGGTCCGTGGCGCGCGTGAGATGATGAGCTTCGTCTACGACCAGCATGTCAGCGTTCTGAAGGAGATCTCGGCTCTTGTCCGATTTGCTCATCGGAAGAACGAAGACATTCCGATCGAGTGCGGCATCAAGGTAGAATTTTTCGATGAGTTCCGTACGCCATTGCTCGGTCAGTGCGTCGGGCACGACCACTACGATTTTGGCCTTGCTGCCACAATCTAGGAAGCATTGCCGAATGAGGAGTCCGGCCTCGATCGTCTTTCCTAGGCCAACCTCATCGGCAAGCAGATAGCGCTGGACCGGATCCTGTAACACCTGCCGCACAACTTCGATCTGATGGCTTTCAAGATCAATAGCCGCTGAGAGGATGGCCGACATTCCAAGCGACGCACCACGCTGCGTCACTTGACTGCGCGTGAAAGCTGCTCGCCCATCTGAGAACCGGGGACTCTCGTTAATGCGACTGGCGAGGAAAGGCGTCGGGTCGACAATAGGCTTGCTCCACCGCACATGAATGTCGATTACGTTGAGATGTCGCGTGTTCTTGTTCGGGAATTGGACGATTTGAACATCGCCATGGTCATCGAGCAACCGGCCTATCTCCCATGCGCCGATTGACGGATTTAGGTAATAAACCCGTGTTTGCTCTGGTATTGCGGCTGGCTTTAGGTCGATGACGGGAATTTGTACGAGAATTGTCGGCGCAGTCGGGCTATCGAAATATTCCACCGAACACTCGTCGCCCGTCCTCCCAATCAGCTTGCCGACGCCCCACGACGCGCAGTTGCCGTTAACCGCCCTTACGAACACTTTCACCCCCGAATCGATTTCTTCAGGTTAGTCGTGCACAAAGCTAGTTGTCAGCTTTTTTTTGTTGAATATCTTAAACTATATTGATCTGTGGTTGTCGAAACCGTGGCGAAAGGCGCGGAGTAGAAAATAGCATTGTTGCAGCTTCTCCAACTGCACGGGAGAAGCTGCCGTAGGGTCCTTTACACAGGGTGAGCGGAACGCGACCAGACGAGTTCAAGAACGCCAGCCTCGATCTCCGTGAGCCAGGACGAGATTGGCGTTATCAAAGTTGGATCATCCAGCGTCACTGCAACATAGGTCCCTCCGCGGAAAGTCTGCTTGGTCCAAGCCGCACCAACTTCGATATCGCTGGCATACACACGGTAGTCTGGATCGCTTTCAGAGCAGTTGCCAGTGGCAATAATGGTTACAGGTTGAAATGCAATTGTCAGGGTCTCGAGCGACCAGTGAAACCGAAGTCGGTACGTGTGAAGGTGCCAATTGTTGTCATAGTGAGATGTCCTTTCGCCGTATAGATCGCGCCTATCGCGATCTCGACAGCCGCCAACTGACCGGAGGCGATCCGGACGCACCCTTAGGCCGGAATAAAATGGAGGACGGCAGCTAGCCCTTTTTTGACTTCGCGATGCAAAGCCGACCAACGGTCGGCGGCGGAAAAAAGGCGGGCAGCCGTTGCGTCATAGGGATCGAGGCGGCGCCACCGCCGGCCGCCGGTTATGTAAGGCAACAGAGATCGCCGGGGGCGACGTATCTCGGCGAACATATCGAGAATGCAAAACGAGGGCACTCCCGCCAAACGAGATCGCGGTCGGGTGCATGTGGCGCTGATGTCGAACAACCAGGTTGCGATCCTTGATCGTCAGGCCCTGCGTCAGTGCCCTGGCTCGTCCTTCAATTGGGTTCGAGGTGCTCCTCATTCGTCGGGTCAAGAGTGATCTGAACGGACTTTTGTTTGTTCGCCAGAAGGTTCAGCTTCACGGACGGGGCATTCGATTCGTCACTGACCTTGACCCATCTCGGCAGCCTGCTCAGAAATATTTTCAAGTTGTTTTTCCGATTCGGTTTTTCCGAGGCTTGTAGGGGTCGGAACAAGAGCAGTCCGAAATCGTACGCTAAGGTCGAACGAAACCGGAACGATGCCGTAGATCCGATGTGCAACATCCGATCTCTGTGGATTGCCACCGACATGCGCCAATTTTGATTTCTCTGTCCGGCCCGACTCGACAACGCTTCGAGCAGATTGCTCATCAACGGAGTCGGGCGATGGCAAAGCGCAAGCTTCTTAAAGATCAAGATCGCCGGAAGCTTGTCGACATACCAGTCGACGAGGATAACCTAATCCGACACTATTCGTTGTCATTGGCGGATCGCCTGGAGATTGCACTGCGGAGACGTAATCACAATCGGCTCGGCTTTGCCATCCAGCTATGTCTAATGCGATACCCGGGTCGAGTGCTTGGAGCAGAAGAAACTCCGCCTCGCGCCATGCTGAAGTATGTTGCTGATCAGATCGGCGCCGCTCCAGACGAATTTACCCTCTATGCACGCCGCGAAGAAACCCGTCGGGATCATATGGCGCGGCTAATGGTGTATCTGGATACGAGAAGCGCGACCCTGCAAGATCGCCGCGCCGCGCTATTGGCGGCAATTCAAGCGGCGACCATGTTCGACGACGGTGCTGCGATAGCCAGTTCGACTGTCGCCGCGTTTCGCGAACGCGGCGCTCTTCTGCCGGCGATCGACACGATCGAACGCATCGGCCTTGCCGGCCGTGCCATAGCCCGGCGGCGAGCAGAAAGAACCCTGATTGAAGACATCCCACTCGATAGGCTTCAATCACTGGATAGGCTGTTAGAGGTTGACCCGTCGATCGGCCAGACCCGCTTTCATTGGCTGCGTTCGGCACCAGAAGCGCCGGCCGCGTCGAACCTCGTCGGGCTGACCGAGCGGAAAGCCTTTCTGCGGCGGCTGGAGATCGATCCAGAACTGCAGGCGCGCGTGTCATCCGGACGGTGGGACCAGATGATCCGGGAGGGCAACGCAACGCCGGCCTGGCTTGCCAACGACTTCAACGCCAGCCGTCGCCACGCTCTGATCGTGGCCCAAGTCATCAAGCTTTGCCAGAAGCTCACGGACGATGCGGTGACGATGTTCATCAAGCTGATGGGTAAATTGTTCTCGCAAGCCAACAATCGAAAGAAGCAGCGACAGATGGACTGCAGAGCGAATACCGCCAAAGCGCTGCGCATGTTTCTAGATACGATCACCGCACTGCAGTCCGCCAACGACTATGGTCGGAACGCATTGGATGTTCTCGACCAAAAAGTCGGTTGGGACCGGTTGCTTCGGATGAAGCCTGAGCTTGAGTCGATGGTCGACGACAACGAGGCACCGCCGTTGACCGTGGCAGCCGAACAATACGCGACCGTCCACAAATACATTGGTGCATTTCTTCAGGCCTTCACGTTTCGCTCGGCGCATCGCCACGACCCGCTTCTGGCGGCAATTGCGCTGCTGAAACGGCTTTATGCCGAGAAGCGGCGGACACTCCCTGATCGCGTGCCGCTCACCCATCTCAGCCAAACTGATCGACGGCTTATTCTCGAACAAGGGAAACCTGATCGCCGTCTCTACGAGATCGCAACGCTAGCGGCTTTGCGAGACCGCGCTTAGATCTGCGGACATTTGGGTCGACGGCAGCCGATCTTTCCGGCCGATTGACGAGCATCTGATGCCGCGGTCGACATTCATCACGATGAAGGAAGAAGATCGTCTCGGTTTGGGGGTCCAAGGCGACGGCGCGCAGTGGCTTGCTGAAGCGTGCCAGATGCTCGAGTTCAACCTGCAGCGTCTTGCGCACAGAGCACGATCCGGAAAGCTCGAAGGAGTTCGTCTTGAGGCCGGAAAGTTGATCGTCACACCAACCGTCGGCGAAGTCCCCGTGGCAGCAGAGGAACTGAATGCCGAGATCAGCGATATGTATCCGTTGGTCGAGGTTCCCGACTTGTTAAGGGAAGTGCATGAATGGACCGGCTTTGCGGATCACTTCACGCATGTTCGCACCGGCGACATCCCGAAAAATGTCTCTGCCATGCTCGCTGGTGTACTGGCCGATGCGACGAACCTCGGCCCAAAGCGAATGGCGGGCGCCTCCAAGGGGATCAGCGCTCACCAGATTGGGTGGATGCGCACATTCCATGCCCGATCGGAGACCTACCGCGCGGCGCAAGCGTGCATCACCGATGTCCACACCCAGCATCCGCATTCGCGCCTTTGGGGCAATGGCACAACGTCGTCGTCCGATGGCCAATTCTTCCGTACGAGCGACCGGGCTGCAAAGCGCGGCGACATCAATTTGCATTACGGCAGCGAGCCCGGATCGAAATTCTATAGCCATCTGTCAGATCAGTACGGCTACTTCGGCATTTTGCCCATCAGTCCGACCGAAAGCGAGGCGGCCTATGTGCTCGATGGGCTCTTCGACCAGGACACGGTGCTCGACATTCAGGAACACTTTACCGACACGGGCGGTGCCAGTGATCATATCTTCGGGCTGTTCGCCTTGATCGGAAAGCGGTTCTCACCGCGACTGCGCAATCTCAAAGACCGGAAGTTCCACACGCTAGAAAAGAGCGGTGCATATCCGGCGCTGTCGAACCATATCGGGGCGCCGATCAACACCGCCCTGATTCTCGACCATTGGGACGATCTGCTCCATCTCGCGGCGTCGATCACGACGCGGTCCGTGGTACCGTCTACGATCCTGAAGAAGCTTTCTGCGTCTCCGAAGCAAAGCCATCTCGCGAAGGCGCTCGGCGAACTCGGTCGGATTGAGCGTTCGCTCTTCATGATCGAATGGTACTCAAGCCCGGCACTACGGCGGAGATGCCAAGCCGGTCTCAACAGGGGAGAGGCCGCCCATAAGCTGAAACGCGCTGTGTTCTTCCACGAGCGAGGCGAGATCCGTGACCGGTCGTTCGAAAGCCAAGCTTTCCGCGCCTCGGGGCTCAATCTCGTCGTCAGTGCGATCGTGCATTGGAATACGGTTTATCTTGATCGCGCGGTCACACAGCTGAAACGAGCGGGGCGAGACATTCCTGATACTCTATTGAAACACATATCGCCGCTCAGTTGGGAACATATCAACCTTACCGGCATCTACACATGGGATGCCGAACATCAGATGCCGAACGGATTTCGATCGCTCCGCCTTCCAGCTGGGCTGCGGCGGGTCGCATAAGTTCTCATTCCGTTCGCCCTTAGCGTACGATTTCGGACTGCTCTTGTTCTGACCCCTTACCCGGAGCGCAGTCGGCCTCGTCTTCGGCGTGGAAGGCCGCTATGGCCGTTTCCACGTCTTCGAGTGCGAGGTCGAATTGCTCGGGATCAGACTTCTCGGATTTACGACCGAAGGCGGCTTGTTTGAAAGCAGCGACCAGCTTCTCAAGCCGTTCGATCCGCTCATCCTTGCGGGCTTCACGCGTTTGCGCTGCGATTAGCAGCGCCTTCAGGGCAGCAATATCGTCTGGACGTTGTCTTGCCCCCGGAACTTGCGAACCGAGTCATCGTGACGCACCTATTCGATTGCCGTTGGCGCTTTTGTCTCGACGGAGCGGACCCGACGCCAATCAAGCCCAGCAAACAGGGTCTCGAACTGCGCATGTCCCAAGGTCATTAGGCCGTCCCGAATATCTGGCCAGGCAAAGGCATGCTCCTCCAGCCGCTTGTAGGCCATCACCAAACCGCTGCCATCCCAGAAGATCAGCTTTAACCGATCCGCCTTGCGCGACCGGAATACGAAGACCGTCCCCGTGAATGGGTCCTTGTGCAGCTCGTTTTTTACCAGCGCGGCCAAGCCGTGGTGACCCTTGCGGAAATCGACAGGCTTGGTCGCCTCCATGATCCGAACCCGGTTCGACGGAAAGATCATATCGGACCAGCGCAGGCACGCGCGACAGCGGCGATCCGGGCGGCAGACGCGCCTTCTTCCAGACGGATCGTGACACCGCCAACGATGATCTCGGGACGGCTGGCTTTTTTTAACGGCGGCTCCGCAACAGGTGGATCGACGATGACCGCTGCGAACTCTACCGCATCCACGGGTGCAGGGAGTACAAGCTTGCCCTGCCGCGCCATCGTCCGCCAGGTGGAGAGGTGGTTCGGCTTCAAGCCGTGTCGCTCTGCGACCTCATTCACCATCGCGCCGGGTCTCAAGCTCTCCGAAACGATCTGCGCCTTGATGTCATCCGGCCAGTGCCGATGCGGCTCACGTCCAGACTTCCTGCTCGTGAGAACCCCCAATGTACTCTCCATGGAGAAACTCCCTTTGCTAGTCCAAGGAGAGTTGATCACAGATCAGGACATCGATCTCAATGTGGGAGTGGGGCATCGCTTACAACTGACGTGCCCCCGCATCAACAGGGTTAGCAGTGAAAGGAGCAGATGGTGAGGTGGCGACTAAAATCAAGCCACCTAAAAGTCTCGCGGGCACAACTTTATATTGAGAAACAAATCCAAAATTGGTTATCTCATCAGATGGATTTAGTGGGGATGATCTAGCATGTCTAATAGAGGCGCGGACTGGTTACGGTGGGAGCCACACATCCATGCGCCCGGTACCTTGTTGAACGACCAGTTTGGCGCAGATCCATGGCCGAAGTATTTGGATAAGTTGGAGAGCATCACTCCCTCTCTCACCGTAATCGGTGTAACCGATTACTATAGTATGGCAACATACGAGAACGTGCGCGCAGCAAAAGAAGCTGGACGTCTTCCCAACTGCAATCTCATTTTTCCAAATATCGAGATGCGCCTCGCGATCGGCACATCGCGAAACAACTTCGTCAATGTGCATCTTCTTATCGATCCATCGGACGCGGATCACGTTGAGAAAGTGAACGAAATTCTTGGAAGACTAACCTTCACCGTCGATGAGCAAGGCTATGGATGTACAGTTCCCCAATTAGTTCGGTTGGGTAGGCACCTCAACCCGCTGTTAGTTGAAGATCGCGCTGCACTTCAACATGGCGCGGAGCAATATAAGGTCTCGTTAGACGACCTGCGGAACGCCTTGAACAATAACTGGGCGAAAGAGAATATCCTGGTTGCTGTTGCGGGAGGTGCCGACGGAGCAAGCGGGCTCCGGGACGGATCCGACGCGACACTACGGAGGGGCATCGAAAGATTTGCTGACATCATCTTTTCAGGCAATCCAAAGGATCGTGATTTCTGGCTCGGGCTGAAGGACGATTGCGACTCGGACTTCATCAGCAAGAACTATGGAGCCCTAAAACCAACATTATGGGGATCTGACGCACATGATATTCCTCGGGTGGGGATGCCCGACCAAAACCGGTTTTGTTGGATCAAGGGTGATGCGTCTTTCGATGCACTCAAGCAGGCTTGTATCGAGCCGCGACGTGCATATGTCGGCCATTCACCCACCATCGGTGCAAGCCCCTCCCAGGTGATTTCTAAAGTGGAGATTAAAGGTGCTGATTGGGCACAAACGCCTGAAATCGATCTGAATCCCGGCCTTGTTGCAATCATCGGTGCACGCGGATCAGGTAAGACAGCCTTGGCGGACATCATCGCGATGGGATGTGATGCATTCCCAAAGACCACTAATAGCAAATCGTTCATCAGTCGCGCCAACGAGGATGGCTGTCTCCAGGGATCTTACGTTAAGGTATATTGGGAAGCGGGAGGTGAGTCAGAACTCCGGTTTCTTGATCAACCTTCTTCGGAGATCTGGGACGGGGACGCACGCGTAAGATATCTTTCGCAGCAGTTTGTCGATGATCTATGTTCTTCGACCGGAATGACAGATGCGCTGCTCCATGAAATAGAACGGGTCATTTTCAATGCCCATCCAAGTCGGGATCGCGATGGCGCTGTAACGTTCAGCGATCTTCTTGATCGCAAGGCGTCGCGATATCGGGATGCCCGTGCACGAGAAGAGGCGGCACTAACAACCATTTCGGAACGTATCGGAATCGAGATGGAAAAAGACAAGCTTGTGGGGAGCCTAAAGACTCAGGTGCTGGAAAAATCGAAGCTGATCGAGCGCTATTCCGCCGACCGAACTCGGCTGATTCCGAAAGGTTCGAACAAGGAGGCGACCCGTCTCGCTGCTTTAATTTCGGCTGCGGAAAATGTGCGCTCGAAGATCAGAGCTTTTGCAAATCGCAAGGCTTCTCTCGTTTCAATCTTTGACGAGGTAGAGGACCAGCGAACCAACCAAGCCCCTGAAGCGCTGAGAAGCCTCAAAGAGCGCCACGGCTCAGCTCAGCTGGACAAAATAGAGTGGGATAGGTTCCTTCTGAAGTACCCGACCGACGTAGATGATTTTCTTCTTAAACAACAGCAGGCCGCCGAACGTACTATAAATGAAATGAAAGGCAGTATCCCTACAGAATTAGTGGACGGATCGCCATATCTCACTGACGACGCCAACCTAGAGCGAACGACGCTGGCCACTCTCGAAGCTGAGATAAAGCGGCTGGAAAAGCTCATTGCCGCAGATAAAGAGACCGCCGATCGCCTCAGTGCGCTCTCGAGCAAGATAACTGAAGAGACACAAGCGCTCCAGTCCCTCAGGGAAAAGCTTTCTGATTGCGAAGGTGCGAAAGCCCGCGCGACACAACTCGTTGCAGAGCGCGAAAATGGTTATCTGCGGGTGTTTCAAGCGATTTTAGGCGAAGAAAAGGTGCTTAAAGGCCTATACGCGCCCCTGATGAATAAACTCTCCGCCGTAGGGGGAACGGTCCATAAGCTTTCCTTTTCTGTCAACCGCATCGCTGACATCGGTCGATGGGCAAAGCGTGGAGAGGAATTGATTGATGGAAGAAAACCTCCATTTGCGGGCCAGGGCTCGCTACAGAAAGTGGCAACACCTCACTTTGCAGCAACGTGGGAGAAGGGCGCAGTAGAAGACATCTCCGACGCAATGACTTCGTTCAAGGAAAAATACCAGGACGAGCTCCTAGCCGCCTCGAAAGTTCCAAAAGGAGATCAGGGGTATCGTACATGGTCCCGAAACTTTGCCCAGTGGCTATATAGCACTGAGCATATTAGTCTTCGTTACAGCATCGACTATGATGGGACCGATATCACGAAGTTGTCTCCAGGAACGCGCGGCATCATCCTGTTGCTTCTATACCTCGCTCTTGACGATGCGGACGACCGTCCCCTCATCATCGATCAACCGGAAGAAAATCTCGATCCACAGTCGATATTCAACGAGCTCGTTGGGCTTTTTCAAGCTGCTAAGAGCAAACGGCAAGTTATCATCGTGACGCATAACGCCAATCTCGTTGTTAATACCGATGCAGACCAAGTTATCATCGCGAAAGTCGGGCCCCACGTCGCTGATGGGCTCCCCCCGATCACCTACACGTGCGGTGGGCTCCATGAAGCATCCATACGACAGTCAGTTTGCGATATTCTCGAAGGTGGAGAGCGAGCTTTCCTCGAAAGAGCCCGTCGCTTGCGAATACGTGTAAGGTCCTGATGGTGGTCAAACAACTTGCCGGCGAGACGATGCGGGTCCGGCACGGGGCCGATGTAGCGCACGTTCTCCCGATCGAGGCGGATAAGTCGTTCTGGGAGATCGCCACCTTGCAGGACTCCTCTCTCGCCAGCGCGGATCCCGTAACTTGTCATTTATGCTGCCGTGCCAAATGATCCAAATATTCTCTCGGAGAGACCGCATAAACGAAAAAAAGGGCGCCATCTGCATGCAGTTCGAAAAAAAGCATTTCCTGCTCAATGACATCTCTCCGTTTCAAGGGAGAGCCTGGATCCCCCTCCATCAGGTCGTGAGGAGAGAGAGCAAGACGGATGAGTGCGAAATCGCAGAGTATGAGGCTTGGGCAGGCACTGGAACTGCCGCCGTCTGGAAAGACAAACGTGCCGACGCAGAGAAGATAAGCTGGGACGAGCTGGGTGTTCAACCGCAACGATCCTATGTCGAGTACGGGGAATACCGCCCCGTAGATTTGTTTCGCACGTGGCAGGGCAACGAACTGGGTCTGCGTCTTGTCATCGTCCAATCCTTGGACGACGTCGACGCTGAAATCTGGCACCTTCATCACGATCTTGTGGTGGCCCTTCGCCTCATCCGCGAAAATGATTCCTGGCTTTGCCCAAAAGATCAGTTCAGGGAAGTAGCGCGTATCAGTCGGGACCCATCCGGCAAGCCGGAGCTGCTTGAAATACGGAAAGAGTATCTCGTCGACTACCTCGCAGCTCGCAACATGGATCTCTATAGCTCGAGCTACTACGAGCGCCGATGGTGTACCGAAACCCGGCCCGACTTCACATTCGAGTCTGAAGAAATTCGGACCGACGGTGCGGAAACGAGGGAGGCCTATATCAGGGCAGGGAGGTATCCTTTTCCGGAAGGAAGCTTCGTGACGCTTGGCGCGCTGTGGAGGACGGAGTGGGTTCTAAGTGGCGTTGTAAGTTCAAGAGTTCGAGGTGATCCAGAACCAGCCAATGCGTCGTTCGTCATCGACGTTGATGGCAATCGGACGACCGCAAAACAGCTCCCGCAAATGGCCTACCTGTATTTTGATCCAGCTGTAGTAGACAGCGTTCTCAGACATCGCGGTTCAAAATTTGGTTGGTACACCGGAGAGACAGGCGCAATTGGCGCAGCTGCCGCAGTTCACTTCGGGATAAATGACTTGGGTCTCGTGGTCGTTTTTGCCAAAGACATCGGACAGCTTCCGCAAGCTGAACAACGGATCTGGAGCGCGTTTAGCGTGACTCCCGAGGGCGGAAACTCAAAAGAGCTGTTTTCGGTTCAAATGATGCTGCAGATCCCCGACACGAAGGCGCCGGAAGCCGAAATCGAAAAGATTCTGGGCCTCGTGAATGACGCCTTCATTGCCAAATACGACAAACCCTTGCTTCTACCGCATGCCTCGGTTCCCTCGTTGCTCAAGAAAATCCATCGGTTCGTAGCGGTGGATGAGAGTGGAATTTTGGAGCTATCGAAGGACGTGACGCGCCTTTTTGTCGAGCGTCTCAACCAGGATGCATTGATGATCGCTGTAAATCTCGACAAAAACGAAAACCGTCCGGCCTCCCTGAAGCTGCTTGAAAAGATGCTTTCACGGCACATCGAGGACGACAAGGCTAAGAAGGTGATGTCGCCACTATTTGGTATTTATGATCTGAGACTTGCCGACGCTCACCTCGGAACGAGCAGGATCGAAAGCGGCAAACTCCGAGCAGGTGTCGACGAAAATGTGCCGGCTCCGATGCAGGGGCGGCAGCTTCTCCAAAGTTTTTGCGATTCGCTGAATGCGATTGCAACGGTCTTGACCTGACTGATTGGGCCATCGCCTGAGGGCGATCGCGCTCTATGGCTTTGCCACGTATCCAGCCTGCGGCCTTCTGCGCCGTTCCGGTGACGATCACTTGCAGATCAAATCGCGTCCCAGTATTCGATCAATCCCACCAGGTGCGATTTGCTTCTTAGTTGCGCTCCCGTTTGACCCAGCGCTGTTTTAAGCAAAATCGCTCTTTTCATCGCACTCAAGTTTGGCTTGTCGGTGTGGTACGAAGCAAAAAAACGTATGGTCTCGAAATCTCCAACATGCTGATAAAGAACGTGGCGGTCTAGCTCGCGTGCGACAGCTCTACAAACGCTGGCAAGACCATGAGCTTTTTCTTTTGTCAGACATTCCATGTCGTGGAAAGCACGCGCGCCATGATTGCGCGCATTGCTTATGTCCCGACCGAAGGCATGACCCACTCTGTTACGGATGTTCCGCAGGTCCTCGAGCGCACTGTGATGACACTTTATCTTAGGGTCCATCGGTCCAAACAGCCTTTCGAGTCCAGCGATACGCGCACTCCAATCGCCCTTCGTACATGAGGTCACATGCGGATCCGTGTCAATTTTTGCACCGCCATTCTTCAAAAGCTTTGCACCATCGATCGAACGTGGAGCACCAAATAGAAGACCGGGATCGGACCTTATTCCGAGATCGACCAAAGCGGCTACATAGGTCTCTAAATTCGCGGCACAGGCCACGATGGTATTGAGATTCACCCAGTTGTCGAACAGATTGTAGCTATCTGACCAATCTTTTACGGTCTTAAATGAGCTGAGAAACCTTTCACCGGTTTCCAATGCGGAGACTGCAGGGTCTCCCCAAGTAGCGCCCTTCTCCTTTAAAACTTTGTAGGAAAATTTCAGGGCATTGAGATGGGCGGTTCCAATCGTGCCTAGCTGATCATCGTACCGCTTAAAAATTTGGTACGACCATGTCGTTTCGTCATATGGGTGCCAGCGGTCAAAACCCTGATTCATTATGATTCCTCCTTAGCATCCCTTAACGTGAACCGATGATCCGGCACAAGACTGCTCCCGCCTCCTCATCGTACAACCCAAGCCCAGCGAAAGGCCGCACAGCTTTGTGGCGCACCGGCGACTGCCACCGCTGAAGGCGCTGCGCTCTTCCAGCCGCGTCAGCACAATGCCTGCGGCATAAGCCGATCGCATCTGGATTCTCATGCTGACTTTTGCGATGTCGTAAGCCTTTGAATTTATGGTATATAAATTCTTAACGAAAGCTATCTATCCATTAGGATTCATTAGTGAGTATGGTTGATGGTTGAGCTTATAACCATCGATAAGTACCCCTTATCAAGTCTTATACGTACGTTCTGATTGTACGCTTTGATATCCCATGATATTGTCGCTCCCATCATCAACTCGGAGGTCGCCATGCCCCAGACCAGCTACAAAATAAGTGAGGCTCGCAAGAATTTTGCGGAAGTCCTCGATCGTGCCAATCAGGGCGAGG